>CAVYOO010000005.1:0-696493 GCA_963770095.1 uncultured Acidimicrobiia bacterium | reverse complement strand
CCATGTATTGCTACCGCGACGACCGTATGCGTGCGCTTGTGTGCATCGATCCCAAGAGTCACCATGATCCAGTCGCCTTTCACTCGAGGTGATGGTGACGGGACCGGTCGGTGGGCACACCTCAGTGGGGGCGATGCCACGCTCCTATCAAGCCACGCCGGCCGGTCTCGCGGCGTCCGGGGGTCGGCAGAAGGCATGCTGCCCACGAGGGGCAACGACCGTAGGAGCCAAACCCCCGGACACAACGAAGACTGACACTGACGACGACCGTACTGGCCGCCTGGGACAAGTTCGGTCAGCCGAGCCGTCCTGCGGCGGTTCGGCTCAGGGGATGGGCGGGGGCTCGGTGGGGGCGACGTCGTGGTCGTGGTGGTGGTCGTCGTGGTCGTGGTGGTCGTCGTCGACGTGCTTGGCGACGTGGTGGAGCTCGTCGACGGGGGCGCGGTGGCCGTGGTCGTCGGCGGAGGCGCGGTCGTCGGCGAGAGTGCGCTTCCGGTCGATGCCGGTTGCTTGGTCGCGATCCCGGCCACCGCCGCGGCGGTCGGTCCGGAGCCGCGGGGGGGGTTGGCGTGGCGCGAGGTGCGACGACGTGCCTTGTTGCGAGCCGGTGACTTACTACCGGCATGTCCCGGTGGAGTGGTCTCACTCGTGACCGGCGCCGGCGGGGCTCTCGGTCGCGGTGGTCGGCGGCTGGTCGTCGGCGACCGGCTTGGCCGGGCGCGAACGCTCCTGCGTCGACACGAGCGCGCTTGGCCGGGCCGCCGGGGCGTCGTCCGAGCGCGTGCCGACTGCGACGATCACACCGACGACGCCCGCCACCGCGACGAGCCCCGCGGCGGCAATGCGCATGCGACTGCGCCGACGTCGCCGTCGCGCGATCGCACGCTCCGTCCGGGAGTGGGAGTGCGCGTTCTCCGGGAGATCGAGCATGGCCTCGTACAACGTGGCGCGCAGCTCCGGCTCCAGCTCGTCCACTGCGCCGGCCGCGGTGCCGACGATCTCACGATCCGTGTGACCGGCCATCGTGTCCAGCCCGTTCCGCCCAGGTCCAGGACGCGGAACACTACGCCGCTCCCGCTGTCACGCAACCGGTTGGCTACAGCGCTCACGCTCTGCACCCGAGCTCCCGAATCCATCGCTCCGAGGCCTCCGGCGGTCGTGCTCGCGGTCTCGACAGGCTCTGACTCTTGTGCAGACGGGTGCCTGGAACAGCGACGCTCGACGAGAGCCAACATCTGTGAGAGGCGCAGCTCCGCTCCGTGAGGCTATCCACTCGTGCGGGAAGCGTGGGGTGGGCTGGCACGGCCGGTGACTTCCTCGCCACGCCGAGAGTGCTGGTGGTTGGAGGCCCTCGAAGCGGCACCATCGTCAGCTCACGAGAGTGCCGGCGTCAGAATCGCAAGGACGCTTCGGGTTCGAAGCGAAGACAACGAGCTCAACATGCGGAAGACGTTCGAGGAGCTCGACGGCTCGCGTGTCGAATCCGGCGGTGGCGCCAGCGCGATTTTCGAAGTGTTCGGCGATCCTCGTGGGCGCCGACGTCGATCTCCTTCGAGTACATGGGGAACAAGGCGATCGTCGGGTCGATGCCCGGTTCCGACGATGCCGCCTCTGCGTCTCGCCTATCTCGATATCCGCGATGATTCCGCTCCGTTCCGGGCACTCGAGAGTCGCTTTGCCTGGCGGGGAGCTCGGAATGAAGCGAAAGGTGAATCCAGCGTTCGCGCGTGACTCGTCGTCGTTCCTCCGCAGTCTCGAAATGCGGACTGGCTCGCTTTCGAATCACTCGGCATTCGCGCATCCTCGATAGCCTCCCGGCTTCCGGCCGGGACATTCACGGTCCGTTCCCCGCCGACTGATTTCCACCTGTGGGAGGCATATCGAACTGATGAGCGCCGCTCGCCCGCTGCGTTAGTCGACGAGGTCAAGGCGGTCCTGGACTCCGCCGAGGCACCGGATGGCTGACAACGTGGGTTTCAACCCCGGAAGGGCTCGTGGGACAAACCGTCGACGACTTCATCTTCGACGTGATCCCGCGCTACGACGGCGACGTTCCTTCCGGACCCGATGGGGCTGGGGTCCTGACACGTCATCGATGGGAAGGGGAACTGACCTCGTCGCCGAACCGTCGGACGTCGGCGAGGCCGTCGAGCTCTTCGATGGGTATTGACGATCGATTTCGCAAGCTCGAGCCGCTTCGGAGCCTGATCAATCGATTCGTCGACCGGATCGACCTGCGTGAGCTTCATCATGCGTTCTGGCGTTCGATCATCGAGGACCGGTTGCCGCCGATGCATCCCGATCGAGGACACCCGAGTCCGCATTCCGACGACGGGACTGATCTCCAAGTCACCGAGCAGGTCGCCCTTGCCGACTTCCTTGACCTGGCGGACGACTATCCCGGGCGTGTTGAAAACCCGCCGCGTTCCACGACCCATCCACCAGCTTCGCACCCGAGCCTATCTGTTCTGGTCCTCGGACGGGCACCGCGGCCGCCGGGTTCGTCGGCTCGAGCAATCTGAGCGCCTCGGGCATCGGTGGGGAGTCGAGTGAACCGAGTTTGGCCTGCGCACCGTGAAGCCGCTTTGTCGATCGCTTCGAAATCGACCGTGGAATCGACCCGAGGGCTGCCGCCTGAGCGACATGGCCGTCGAACCACGAGGAACGCCGCGCTCTGCAGATCCCTGGCGGCGCCGAAGCGATCGACGTTATCGACGTACCGGCAGAACTTGTTCCTGCACCGGTCTCGCTCGGCGAAGATCCAGCGAGAAGCGCTCGAGCACTGGAGCAGACCAGAATCGAGGGCCACGCTCGCTGGGTCTCGTTGTACTGGCCACCGGGCTCGGGAAAACGTGGCCGGCCGCGTTCGATACCGCGTGATTTCTCCGGCAACACCGGCGAGTCCTCTTGTCGCCGACCGTGAGGAGATTCTGCGCCAGAGCCGCGACGCGTCCCGGCGGATACAACCCGACGCTGATCTCGGCCTTTTCAACTGCAGACATGCAAGACACCCGACGCGGAGATCGTTCGCAAGCATTCAGACCATCGTCGCCCGGCTTGGCGAGTCCGATCCCGAATAGTTCGACTACGTCGTCGTTGACGAGTTCCACTACGCCGCCGCGCTCAGTGACCGACGCGTGATCGATCACTTCAGACCCAAGTTCATGCTGGGCCTCACCGCGCACCACAACGCATGGACGGCGCGGACCTCCTCGCTCTGTCACGACAATCTCGTGTTCGAGTGCTCATTGGTCGAAGGGATCGAGCGCGGCAATTGGTGCCGTTCAACTACTGGGGAGTCCGCGACATCGTCGATTTCGCTCCGATTCCATGGCGGAACGGGCGGTTCGATCCCGGAGTGCTGGCCGCCGCAGTCGAAACGCAGGACCGCCTGCCGATCAAGCTTTCGGCGAGTGGACCGAGCACAAGGCGACACGCACGTTGGCGTTCTGCTGTTCGGTGACGCACGCCGACTTCATGCAACGATTCTTCGTGGAACGAGGGGTGTGCTGCAGCAGTGCACTCCGGTCCATCGTCCGCACCCCGGCGTGACGCAATTCAGCGGCTCCGTGACGGCGAACTCGACGTGCTGTTCTCGGTCGACGTGTTCAATGAAGGCGTCGACGTGCCAGAGATCGACACGGTCTTGATGCTTCGTCCAACCGAGTCCCCGATCGTGTTCCTCCAACAGCTCGGTCGAGGTCTGCGCCCTTCCCCCGGCAAGCCTGAACTCCGAGTGATTGACTTCATTGGCAACCACCGCTCGTTTCTGATGTGGCCGCGGACCCTCCTCAGTCTTGGGGGACGCAGCATCCCGTCCAATCAGAAGCTCCTCGAAGCGGTCCGCAGCGGCGCATTCGGGCTTCCTTCGGGTTGCTCGGTGGACTACGAGCTCTCACTTGTCGAAATGTTTGAGCAGCTCGCCAAGCTAGGCGGGAAGTCGATCGTGGAGGAGTACTGCCGGGCCTATTTTGAAGACGAAGGCGTCCGACCGTCTGCAGCACAGGTGTTTGCAGCGGGTTACAACCCAGCAACCCTGCGACAGAAGTTCGGTGGGTGGTTCTCGTTTCTTGCCGCGCTCGACTTGCTTACCGAGGACGAGCAACGGGTGCTGTCGTGTCACGGCGTGTCGCTGTCGGCGTTTGAGATCGAGAGCGTCACCAGGTCTTACAAGCTGGTTGCATTGCGAGCGATGCTCCATGACCAGGTGCTGCGCGACGGAGTGTCCGTCGAGTCGATCGCGGCGAGCTCACTTGAGCTGATAAGAGCAGACCCGCGGCTTGTTGCCGACACGCAAAACCAGGAACTGGGCGATTGCGATAGAGTCGATCCGGAGGCTTGGACACGCTTCTGGCGAGAATGGCCGCTCAGCCATCTCGCCGGCGAGGAGTCTCATGCGCGCGGCGCAGTTCCGATTCTCCGAGCATGACGGTGATCAGCTGTTCCAGCTCCGGTTCGAAGTAGCCCCCGAGGACGGAGACCTTTGACGCGATGATTGCTGAACTTGTTGAGTGGCGGCTGCAGAGGTATCTCCTCGCGAAGCAGGCGGTCCCACGGCGTGTGTGTTCTGAACTCAACCACAGTGGAGGCAAGCCGATTGTCATGCTCGATCGTCGGCGCTATCCGAATCTCCCGGAAGGCGACGTCGAGCTCCTCGTGGATGGTCAGCTCTGACGTGGGGTCGCTTCGTGAAGGTGGCGCTGAATGTTGTGCGCCGACCAGGTGAGGAGAGCAACCAACTCGCAGGGCTCTTGCGCGGCCGGTTCGGGCCAGAAGCGTGGGGCTCCCAAGCACTTCGAACTCGGTAGCGCTCGACGTTGTTGAAGGTCGGTGGGTGCTGCGACCCGTGGGCGTCCCGACCGATGCAGTGGATGATGGAACGGTGGTCGTGCTCTTCCCGAACTACGCGGTCGGTGCGCGGTGCTTTCGAACGTGCCGGACCCGATTGCTCAGCGCAGCGGCTACTTGAAGCTGCTGCAAGGCCCGCCGGTAGACCGGTCGAGCCAGTTCGTCGCGTTGCGCGGGCGACTCCATGGATGGTGGGGACAACCCGATCCGGCACGGCGACCCCCTGCTCTTCGAGTGGGTACGCGATGTGGGTCGTGCCGGGCTGGTGGGCAAACGAGTACTGATCAGTAAGAGAACCCGGAGATGACCGCCGTGCTCAAGCGTCTCGACCGCGACGACGGTGCCTACGTGTTGCGATCAGATAACCCAGATTTTGAAACCATTCCGGGCGATGCCTCAATGCGCATCGTCGCTCGACTCCTACGACGTCTCGACCAGGACGAAGTCAATGGCTTCGCGCCTCAAATCGGTGTTCGACTGCAACGTCGCGGGAATCGCCGAGCTTTACCACTCGGATTTCAACCCCTCATTTCGTCAGACGGGGTACGCGCAACGGTCGGACAAGACGCTGTACTGCTCGTCACCCTCGACAAGGCGGAAATGGAGATTGGGAAAAGACTACGTCGATGCCTTCGAGTCCCCGACGACGTTCACCTGGAGCTCCCAGTCAAGGTCGTCGCCTGAAAGCAAGTCGGGTCGAGAGGTTCTGAATTCGCTTGAGACCGGTATGCGGCTCCACCTCTGGGTGCGAGGCGACATGTCGATGTGTGACTTTGAGTATTGCGGATGGATCGCGCCGATTAGCCACGAAGGCAGCAATCCGATGCAGGTCCGCTTCCGGCTGCTCACGCCCGTCACACCCGAAGCATGGGCTCGGTTCCGGAGCGAGTAGTTGTTCATCCAGCAGACCGGCGCTGACAGTCGGTCACAACTCCCCGCACACGCACGGGATCTCACCGACATCGTGGGCACCCGCCGGCATAGCGAGCGACTGCCTCCTCAAGGGAGAGGCCGAGCTGGTTCGCGAGCGAAGCCGTCCAAGCAGCGACATCGCCGAGTTCGTGCAGCTGTTGCGCTCGCGTTCCCTTTCGAGCAGCCTTCGCCAACTCGCCGACCTCCTCGGCCAGCCACGCGACCGTGGTGGGCGTCCCTCGTGCGCGGTCACGCTCGCCGTAGGTCGTCTCCATCAGGTCTTGCAGTGCCTGCAGTTCCACGCGGCGCTCCCTCGGTGCGGCGGTTTCCAGAGCCTCGCGGAGCCTGCAAGGCGGGAGTGCCGGACACTTTGCGGGCTCCTCTAGGGTGTCCCGCGAGCACTGCCGAATGTGACACCGATGTAATCGTCGCACCCCGCTTGCACACTCTTGATCAACACGTTCTTCCCCCTGTTCGAGAGGTGCGACATGACGGCGACCATCACCACCGCGATCCCGACCGACCCGACCACCCGGACGCTGCACCTGGTGGATCTCGAGAACCTGGTCGGCGATCCCTACGCGGACGGCGCGACCGCCGCCGCGGTCTTCGAGCAGTACCTGCGGCTCGCGCACTGGCAGGAGGGCGACCTCGTGCACGTTGCGGTCAATCCGCATCTCGCGCTCGAAGTCGGCTGGCGCCTGCCCGCCGGCTGCACGTTGCGCACGGCCAGCGGGCCGGACGCAGCTGACCATCGGCTCCAGGAACAGGCGGAGCCCAAGTTCGTCGCCCGACGATTCGGGCGACTCGTGATCGGGTCGGGTGACCACGGCTTCATCGCACACGCGTGGCGTCGCGCACGGCAGGGGTGGGCGTGCTCGTGGTTGCCCGACCCGGCTCGCTGGCCATTGGCTGGCGGGCCTGGGGATTCCCGATCGCGGACCTCGAGCCCCGTAGTGAGCCGACGCTCGCTCGCGGCTTGACGACCGACACCAACCGGCCCCACGAAGGGCCATTGAGGCAGGAGCAAGAAATGCACAGCTATCCGTTCGGACGACCCGTCACGGCCCGTCCACCCACTCGCAACCGGGGCGGCCTCTTCCTCCTCGGTGCTTACCCGAGCGCGCTCCACGTGCGGTGGCAGGGGCCCGACGGCGTCGGCATCGCTGCGCTCGCGGTCGATGACGAACCGTCACCCTTCTGGAACGGCGACGACCAGGACGCGACGCGTCGAGGCGTGGAAGGCCACGGTCGGGTTCCGGCCCGAGTGGGGAGACGTCGAGCCGGCAGGGTCCGGCGAACGGGTCATCCGGTCGCTGGGTCGACCAGCACGTCCTTGCGCCACTGGGGTTCACCCGCGACGAGACGTGGATCACCGATTGTCTCGACACGTATCGAGCGAGCAAGGCGCAGGCCGCAGCCATCGCCGGACGCTTCGCGCCGTTCGCTCAGCGCGCCGGACTCGACCAGCCGGACCTGCCCGTTCATCCCAGCGAGTCGGCGATCGTCCGGGAAGTGATCGCCGATCACTACGGCCGCCTCACGGCTGAGCTGCGTGACGCAGCGCCGACCACGATCGTGACGCTCGGCAACGCGGCACTGCGAGTCCTGCGCGAGCTGGTGCCGGACGCCGAGGCCGTCGAACCGCGACTGTCACCCGATCACTACGGCCGGCGTCTGCTCATCGACGTCAATGGGCGTTCGGTGGCGTGGTACCCGCTCGTCCACCCGGGCGGTCGGGGACCGGTGAAGCAGGCGCACTCGGAGTGGACGGCGCTGCGCTCGGATCGAGAAGTGGTTGCGGCTCGCGGCCTCTGCCCGGCGTGTCGGGGCCGGGGACTCGTCCCCATCCTCTACGGCATGCCCGCGCCCGAGGCCATGGAGGACGCGCGCCGTGGCCGCCTCGCGATCGGGGGCTGCATCGTCGCCGACGAGAACCCCGAGCTGCACTGCGTCGAGTGTGGATCCGACGTCCACGCCGACGGCACCTTCGATGTTCAAGAGTGGTGACCGCAACGCGCTGTGAGAACGCACCTGTCCCACCAGTGTGAGAAACTGGTGCCGCGTCTTCCCCCGACAACGAGTCAACTGCTGGACGGGGAGTCGCCATGATCGACGAACGGATGCGCCACGAGCTGTTCCTCCGCTTGGAGGGAGTGCTCGGGCCGGAGGAGGCCGCAACCCTCATGGAGCACCTACCGCCGGTCGGTTGGGCTGACGTGGCCACCAAGCGCGATCTCGACGAGCTGGGTGCCCGAGTCGAGCACAAGATCGACGCGTTGAGGCTCGACGTTCGCGCCGAGATGCGGGGCGAGATCAACCGGTTGCTGCTCTGGCAGTTCCCGACCTTGCTCACCGTGGTCGGCCTCACGTTCGCCGCCGCCCGTCTCTCCTGACGAGCCGTCCCAGCCCTGTGCGAGACTGACGAGGCGACTTCCCCCAGAAGAGTCAACTGCTGGACGGGGAGTCGTAGTGATCGACGAACGGATGCGCCATGAGCTGTTCCTCCGCTTGGAGAATGTGCTCGGGCCGGAGGAGGCCGCAACCCTCATGGAGCACCTCCCGCCGGTGGGTTGGGCCGACGTCGCGACGAAGCACGACCTCGAGTCGCAACGCGTGCTCATGAAGCAGGACCTGGATCTGCTGCGCGCCGACATGAATCACGAGTTCGCGTCGGTTCGGTCGGAGATGCGGCAGGAGTTCGCCCTGGTGCGGGCGGAGCTTGGCGGCGAGATCGCTGGGATCCGGACCGAGCTTGGCGGTGAGATCTCCGGGATTCGCGTCGAGCTGGCGGGCATTCGGAACGAGTCCGTCACGCCGGCGATGCTCCAGGCCGAGGTCAACCGGCTGCTGCTCTGGCTCTTCCCCACGTTGCTGACCGCGCTCGCGCTCGTCTTCGCGGTGGCGAAGCTCTCGTAGGCCGGAATTCTGGGGCCCAACGCGGATCGCGACGACCCGGCCCCAGAACGGGCCCGGCGCTAGATTCCGACCTATGTCTCCTTCTTCGAAGTCACCTCTCCACGTCACCGTCACGGGCGCTGCCGGCCAGATTGGCTACGCCCTGGTCCACCGGATCGCCTCCGGGCAGCTCCTCGGCGCCGACCAGCCGATCGTGCTCCGGCTCCTCGAGATCGAGCCGGCCATGAAGGCGCTCGACGGCCTGGTCATGGAGCTCGAGGACGAGGCGCACCCCCTCCTCGAGGGCATCGTCCCCACCAGCTCCCTGCAAGAGGCGTTCGACGGCACCAGCTGGGCGCTGCTCGTCGGCTCCATCCCCCGCAAGGCCGGCATGGAGCGCGGTGACCTGCTCAAGGTCAACGGCGGCATCTTCGGCCCCCAGGGTCAGGCCATCAACGACCACGCGGCGTCAGACGTCCGCGTCCTCGTCGTCGGCAACCCCTGCAACACCAACTGCCTCATCGCCCGCAGCCACGCGCCCGACGTCCCCGCCGACCGCTGGTTCGCCATGACCCGCCTCGACGAGAACCGGGCCAAGGCGCAGCTCGCCAAGAAGGCCGGCGTGCTCGTGAAGGCCGTGACCAACGTCGCGATCTGGGGCAACCACTCCGCCACCCAGTTCCCGGACTTCGCGCACGCCAAGATCAACGGCAAGCCCGCGCCCGAGGTGGTCGGCGACCCGGACTGGCTCGAGCAGGAGTTCATCGGCATCGTCCAGAAGCGCGGCGCGGCCGTCATCGAAGCGCGCGGTTCGAGCTCCGCGGCATCCGCGGCGCACGCGGCCATCGAAAGCGTGCAGAGCGTCTGGCAGCCGACGGACAAGGGCGACTGGCACTCCCTCGCCGTCGCCAGCACCGGCGAGTACGGCGCGCCCGAAGGCCTGCAGTTCGGCTTCCCCGTCCGCAGCGACGGGAAGGCAACGCACGTCGTCGAGGGCATCGAGCACGACGACTTCGCCAAGTCCCGCATCAAGATCACGACCGACGAGCTCCTGTCGGAACGCGACGAGGTGCGGTCGATGGGGCTCATTCCGACGTGAACCAGGTCCCGGACGACGCCTCGGCCGTCCGGCGAGATGTCGACCGGGTCGTCGCGTTCAGCGACGGCGTCTTCGCGATCGCGATCACGCTGCTCGTCCTGAGCATCGACATCCCGAAGGTCCCCGACGACAAGCTCGGCGACGTACTGCGCGACCTCCTCCCGCAGCTCGGCACGTACGCGCTCAGCTTCCTCGTCATCGGCGTCTACTGGATGGCCCATCACCGGGTCTTCCGGTCCGTCAACCGCGTCGACCGCCGGCTCCTCTGGATCAACCTCGTGCTCCTCGGCTTCATCGCCCTGCTCCCGTTCCCCACCGAGGTCCTCGGCAAGTACGGCAACACCACGCTCGGCACCGTCACCTACGCGGCGGCGATCTGCGCGGTCGGGGCCACGGCGACAGTGGTCTGGTGGTACATCAACCACGCCGGCCTGACCGCACCGCTCACGCCCGATCTCGTCCGCCTCGGCACGTTGCGCTCCGCGATCCCGCCGACGGTCTTCGCGCTCTCCATCCCGATCGCGTTCGTGAACGTCGACCTCGCGAAGTGGTTCTGGGTCGCCATCTGGCCCGCCAACTCGCTCGTCGAACGCAAGTACGGCGCCGACGCCTACGGGCCGTAGCCCTCGAGCTACACCGTCTGGGTGAGCGCGGCGAGCACGTCCTGGTCGGGGCCGGTCTGGGCCGTGAGTGGTGACGCCGATGCGTGGAGCTTCATGTGGGCACCACTCGCGGCGTCGTCGATCGTCACGATCCGCGACAACCCGAAGTGCTTGACCTTCACCGTCGCCGTCGCCCGGTTGAAGCTCGCGACCTGACGGTCCCCGGCACTGTCGTTCCAGTTCAGGACGTGGATCCGCGCGGCCGTCACCGCGACGATGAGCTTGAGCGTGACGCCCTGCGCCTCGGCCGCGGCCTTCTTGGCGAGCAGGCTGCCGAACAGCGTGCCGACCGCGGCCACCTCCTCACCGCCGATCATCTCGGCGGCGACCCCGCCCGCGATCCCGCCGTAGACCATGTCGTAGGTCAGGTCCTGGAGGCCGAACACTCCCGCGCTCAGCACGATCTCCTCGTGTCCGAGCACCTGCTGCGCCTCGGCGATCAGCTCGGTTTCGTTCCCTACGGCGGGCACGCGTCACCTCCAGGTCGATGCTGAATGGTCGGCACCGGGTCGAGCCCGCTTGAGCGACCGCCGGAGGGCGCCGGCCGGGGATTTCGGGCAACCTGTCGATCTGGCGGGTCCGGTTCGTCGTGGGGGTGAACCACCGAACCGACCCGCCCCGAGAGGACGAGGAGCACCCATGAAGTACGCACTGTTGATCGCCTACGACGAGTCCGCCGACGCGGCGTTGAGCCCCGAAGAGGGCCAGGCCCGGATGGCCGAGTACATGAAGTTCCAGGAGGGCGTGGGCGCGGCGATCCTCGCCGGCCAGCGGCTCCGGCCGACGAGCGACGCCACCACCGTCCGGGTCCGGGACGGCGAGGTCCTCGCCTCCGACGGCCCGTTCGCCGAGACCAAGGAGCAGATCGCCGGCTTCTACCTCGTGGAAGCGAAGGACCTCGACGAGGCCATCGACATCGCCGCCAAGATCCCCAGCGCGAAGGGCGGCTCGATCGAAGTGAGGCCGATCTGGGAGATGTAGCCCCCGACGTCGAGGCGGCGGTCGCGACCGCGTTCGTCGACGACTGGGGCAAGGTCGTCGCCACGCTCATCCGCGTGACCGGCGACTGGGACCTCGCCGAAGAGTGCGCGCAGGACGCCTTCGCGCGGGCCCTGGAACGCTGGCCCCGCGACGGCATCCCGCGCGCCGGGCGCGTGGCTCACGACCACGGCCCGCAACCTCGCGATGGACCGACTGCGGCGCGCGTCGGTCGGGACCGCCAAGCTGCAGGAGGTCGCGGTGCTCGCGGCGGACGAACCCGGACGCCGGAGCCGGTCGAGGCGGACCGCAGCGGCGTGGAGGACGACCGGCTCCGTCTGATCTTCACCTGCTGTCACCCCGCGCTCGGGCTCGAGGCACGCGTCGCGCTCACGCTGCGGACCCTCGTCGGGCTCACGACGCCCGAGATCGCCCGCGCCTTCCTCGTCCCCGAGCCGACGATGGCCCAGCGGCTCGTGCGGGCGAAGAAGAAGATCCGCAACGCCGGCATCCCCTACCGGGTCCCGCCCGCGCACCTGCTGCCCGAGCGGACGACGGCCGTCCTCGCGGTGCTCTACCTCTTGTTCAACGAGGGCTACGCCGCGATCGTCGGGCGCGGACCTGATCCGCCAGAACCTCTGCGCCGAGGCGATCCGGCTCACCCGCACGCTCACCGAGCTCATGCCCGACGAGCCGGAGGCGCTCGGCCTCCTCGCGCTCATGCTCCTGCACGACGCCCGTCGCGTCGGCGCGCATCGATGCGGACGGCGACCTCGTCCCGCTCGACGAGCAGGACCGCACACGCTGGGACCACGACGCGATCACCGAAGCTGTCGACCGGCTCGACGCCGCGCTCCGCCGGGAACAGCCCGGCCCGTACCAGGTCCAGGCCGCGATCGCGGCGTGCCACGCGACCGCGCAGGACCGCGGAGGCGACCGACTGGGTGGAGATCGCCGCGCTCTACGGCGAGCTCGCGCGCATGAACCCGTCGGCGGTGGTGGAGCTCAACCGCGCCGTCGCGATCGCGATGGCCGACGGCCCCGAAGCCGGCTTGCGACTCGTCGACGAGATCGAAGAATCCGGCGAGCTCGACGGCTACCACCTGCTCCCGGCCACCCGCGCCGACCTCTTGCGCCGGCTCGACCGGAGCGACGAAGCCGCCGCGGCCTACAACGCAGCCCTCGCCCTCACCGAGTCCGAGACCGAACGCCGATACCTCCGACGCCGCCTCGCCGAACTCGCCACTGGTGAGGAGCCGAACCCGACATAGGCGAGGGCCGGGACGAAATCAGCTTCGCGGACTGGAAGGAAGCCCGGGACGAGGTCGACGCGATCACACGGATCGACGACGCCGAGTTGCTGCCCAGCCAGTGCACGGTCGTCCATGGCGATGCCCGCCTCACCGCCGCGGGCAGCAGTCCCTCATCACTGCGCTCCGACTCATGGACGACCGTGACTGACTGGCCCGCCCGCTACAGGCGACTCAGGAGCTCGGCCTTCTTCGACTCGAACTCCTCTGGGGTGATCAGGTCCTGGTCGCGGAGTGACGCCACGCCAGCCGCCCGATCGTGTCGGTGATCGGCTCGTCGGGTTCGGCGGCCAACACGATCGATTCGGTCGGCTGGTTGGCCTCCCATGAGATCGCGCGCTGCACGATCCCGTAGTACTCGTAGAACTGCTTCAAGCGGCCGCCGGTGAATGCCGTGGTCGGCTGGAACTGGTCGCCGGTCGCGAGCACCAGGATCTTGTTGCCCAGCGATCCCTCGTAGCTCAACGCAAGGTCCAACGGCCAGAACTCGTGCCGCTTCGGGAACTTCTGGAGCCAGTGCAGCCAGTGCGTTGTCAATACGAGAAAGCCGCGGTTGGCCAGGCCGTGTGCGCACGCGATCGAAGTGAGCGTGTGCTCGTCCGGGTCGCCTGAGACGGGCTCGAACAGCTTGAGCGCCTTCTCGTCGAGCGCCCGATGCAGCGGTGACGCTTCCAGCTTCGCCTTCCAGGGATTGTCCGGCGATCCGATGTTCATCTCGACGACCTCCTCGTTGGGTTGGTGCCTGGAGAACGTCCGACACCAGTGTGAGGAGGACAACCGCTTTCAAACGGCGCGAGATCGCTACGGCGTGGCGCGAGCGCAGCGCCGAGGTCCGTCGTAGAACCCGCGTGCCAGATCCTCGAGCCGGGTGAGCGGCTCGGGTCGACGATCGTCCCGGAGGATCGAGCGAACAACCTCGTCCATATCTCCGGGTCGAGAGCACCACGGCTCGCTTCGGTCGCTGGTTCGCCCCTGGGAACAGGGTTCCGATCCACACGCCGGTCAGGCACTCCGTGGTGCGGGCGTCCGTCGTGAACGTGGTTCCGGTATCCTCGTTCGGCGCCGGCCGCCCATGCCCGAGCGAGCTCGGCGCCGAGTGCCATGTCACCGATTCGGAGGAGCCGCTGCGCATCCGAAACCGAGACGACCACGGTGTTGGGATCGCACCACTGCGCCGATGCGTCGGGACTCGGCATCGCGCCGGGACACGTCGACGGTCCCGGTTGGTACACGACAGCTCCGGGAGCCATCCACGTCGAGCCGATGCGGGACGCGATGAGCCGGTAGTGGTCATCGAGGTCGGCGCGCATCTTCGTGATGACGTCAGCGGGTTCGAGGTTGCCGCGGCGGGCGGCGGTCGGCCGCGTCCCGGTACAGCAGACCGGTTGACGGCCGGAGTGACTTCGCCGATCGTACGCATCGACGCGCGCCGCCGTGCAGGCCGTCGAGGAACGCGTTGACGCGATCGAAGCCAGTGCCGTGGACCGCCGCCCCGGGTCGGATCGGATCCCGGCGGATCAGCCAGCGTGAGCAGACCCAGAAGCGGGTGGACCAGGTCGTCGCCATTGTCGTCGGCTGCAAGCGGTCGAACGCTGCGAGCGAAGGCACCGGCGAAGCAGTCGGCCTGGCTCTCGGCCACCGCCGGACGGAGCTTCGTATCGAGCCGGGCTTGGATCGCATGTCCGTACTCGTGGGCAACGATCACCGTGAGGGCGCCGTGTGCTCGCAACGTCCGCCGGCCGAACCCAGCCGCGTCAATGAGGATCCGATCGGTGGCCGGGCAGTACAGCGCGTTCCCCGCGAGATCCTCCGCGGTCAGCTCGAAGTCACCGCACGCCGGCGGATCCCGCTTGCGCACCACCGCGACGATGCCGCCCTCCAACGGTTTGAAGCGCTGGTTCGAGATCGTCCGGAACGCCTTGCGCCAGAACGTCTCGACGCGGTCGAGCGCGGCATCGGCGCGGATACCGGTGCGGGAATCATCGATTCCCGCACCGAGCCCGACGACCAGGCTCACCAGAACGACGATCGCAGTCGAGACGTGCCGGTGCACCATGAATCACGAACCAAGGTCGACGGCGAGAGTGGTATCCACGCCCAGCTCCCGGCGAAGCCGGGCCATCCCGCGCTTGAGGTGGGTCTTCACGGTTCCCGGTCGCACACCGATCGCCGCGGCAATGTCGGCTTCCTCGCAACCAACGAGATAACGGAGTGTGATCGCTTGCCGCTGCTTCGTCGGCAGGGCGGCCAGCGCGTCGCTGACCCAGATGCCGGTGAGCGACGAGTCCTCGGTGGGCGCAGACTCGTCAGGGATCTCCACGGACGCGTCCGTGTAGTTCATACGTTGGCTGCGTCGCGCGTCGTCGATCCCGAGGTTGATGACGACACGCAACACCCAGGCGGCGGGTGCCGGATGTGAGACGAGCGTGCCCCAGCGGTCGTAGGCCCGGGTGAAGGCTTCCTCCGCGAGCTCTTCGGCCCGGCCGGTGTCGGCGGCGAACCGCCGCGCAGTCGACAGTGCCGCGGGGCCACTGTTCGCGGTACAACGCGTCGAACTGTCCCTCCGCGTCGCGGCGGCGGCGCCGAAACCCACTGGTCCCCCCGCCCACGCCGGCCGCGACCATTTCCTGCCTTCTTCCCACCCGATCGGCGCTGTCCTCCGCCGAACCCGCGAGAATCTTGGCACGTGTCCTCGCGTACCGCGCGCGGAATCGTTTACAAAGCGGAGAGTCCATCGGAGGAGGCGCGCCGGGTGTGCGGCGAGCTTCGGGGATCGGGAACGTCGCGTAGCGGAGGATTGGGGCAAGGTGGTCGAAATCAGCGAGCAGGACGGCGCCCGCTTGGAGGCGATCAAGCGCGACGGGCGGGCGCGGCGCAGTCGCCGTCACCGACGCAACGTGGGAATCGCCACGTTGAGTGTCGTTGCATTTGCCGGGGTCAGCATCGTTGCGGTCCAGACCACCTCGGGCAACGACCCGGCGCCGCAGGCGGCGCGGGGGGTCGCGTCCGAGAAGTGCCGTGAGAGCACCGACCCGTCATGCGGTCCGTTCCGCTGGGATCCCGTGCCCGAGCGGAACCAAGCGTTGCGGGTCACGTTGCACGTCGCACCGGATCAGGTTGCGACCGGTGAACCGGTGCAGGCGACCGTCAGCTGGGCCGATTCGGACGCACCCCGTGGTGAGCTGGTCGCGCTCTGTTGGGGGGATTCGACGTGCGAGCCGCCCGCGGCACCGTGTCTCAATGATCGGGCGACCGGCACCTGGACGCCGCCGGAGCCGGCCCCCGGCCGCGACCGATTCCTTCCCGAACCCCACCACTACTCGGCCCCCGGGACGTACGTTGTGTCCGTGACGGTCCGCAGCCATGCATGGTTCGAGGGGCAGTGTCCACCATCAGCCGGAGACCCGTACGCCAGCTCGGCGAGCCGGCGCGCCGTGGTCACGGTGACGTGAGGATCTGGACGCGCTCGCGGCGCGGCGTGGTGGGCACTGGTGCTCGTACCCGCGCTGCTCATCGTCGCGACTGGAGCCATCTGGTCCCTGCAATCCGGCGACGACTCCTCGGAGAGCGCAGTGGTGACCTCCGAGGAGGTTCCCCGATACGCGGGTCCGTCGTTGACCGGGCTGCCGATCATCCCGGCCGCAGCCGCGCCGACAACGACCACGACGACGAGACCGCGCGCACCTCGACCCGACTCCTGTCTGAACTCGTACGACCGGCCGGAGTGCGGCGCGTGGCACTGGTACCCGTCGATTTCAAACCAACCGGCGAACATCGACGTTGTGGTCACGCCGGCGCATCCACGAGTCGGTCAAGAGGTGGCCTTCATCTTCCACTGGACCGACGCGGACGCTGACATCCCGATCTCCACTTCATTCTGCGATGGCCAGGGCCCATGTTCGTCCGTCGCGGCAGCTTCGACCTGTCAGCAGCAACCGACTGGCCCATGGGCGGCGCCGGCGGTGAGAGCTCGGCGCGGGGTACTTCACCGGCCAGGCGATCTACGCCAAGCCCGGCACGTACACCTTCACGGCGTTCCTCACGACCGCCTCCAGCAGCTACCAGGAGTTTGTCGCCAATCGACCGTGCGCGCCCTCGGATCCGTACGACAGCGGCTTCCTGCTCTCCAGGACCATCACCGTTGCACCGGAGCCGAGTGCTTCAGTGCCCTCGACGTCGACGAGCACATCGTCCACGTCCACGACCACGACCACGCTCGCCGAGCCGTCGCCCACGACCAGTACCACGCGCGCCGAGCCGTCGATGCCATAGACGTCCTTCGCGGCTTGTTCGCTCGGTTTCCCTACTGTGTAGTCGTCGTTGTCCTCCTCGCTGCCCAGCGCGTGCGTTCGTCAAGTACGAGACGCGGGATGAGAGGGGCAGAGATGGCACGAGGTGGGCTGCGAACCTGGGTCCCGGATCTGCGTAGCGCCGCTGCTCGTCGTCGCGGCTGGTTGCGCGGCGGGCTCGGACCGAGCAGCGTCGACCCAGTGCCGAGCGCGAGGCCGCCGACCGTCGTGACAATGGGCACGGTCACGAATGGGTCGCTCACCTACAGGCCGACCGAACCCTGTAGCGACACGATCCGCGGTCGTCGCGACGAACGGGTCCGTCGTCATCCGGCGGGCCCGAGCAGATGCCAGCTCGTTGTCAGTACGTGCGCTGGTCTGGCGGGCCGGATCGCCCGGGAGCCGCGCCGATGCACGGTCTCGTCACCATCCGACCGCAATCGCACACCGCGAGGTTGACGGTGCAGCCGAAAGACCTGGGTGGTTCCGAAACGTTCCGGGTCAGGCTCGCGGCGGGTCCGGGGTACACAGTCCGGGAGCCCCGTGCGGTGCACGTGAAGATCCACAGCCGATACGGCGGCTCCGAATGTGCGGCCCCGACCCTGCGTGATGCCGAGGCGTGGTCGAACCAGGCGATCGTCGTCGGTGGTCAGCCGACGCCGCTCCTCGTCGATCCCGCGCCCGGAGGTGTCGTGCTCGCGTATCTCGAAGATGGCCAGCTTCCTCCGGGGCTGACGATCGCATCGAGCGGCACCTTCCTGGGCGCGGCCACGCAGCCGGGGCACTACGACGCGGTGGTCGGCGCATGCACCCCCGCCATGATCTCTGTGCCGCCGCCGCGAACCGGACCGATGTGCGTGACGAAGCCGTTGCACGTCGACGTGCGTACTCCGGATGCAGCTGCTCCCGACACGATGGTCGACGATCCACCGCGGACCGATGCGTCGGTGTCCGAGCACGACGATCGACCGTGTAGCAACATCAGTGCCGCGACGATCGCGCCCGGCGAGCTCGCGGTGGAGCGCACCGGATCGACCGATGCGCCGCTCACGGTGGCGTACGTCGCCGGCGGAACCGCGATCGCGGATGGCGGCGTCGAACCGTTGCCGGGCTCGGTCACCTTCAGCGCGGGGTCCTCGGTCGCTTCGATCCAGGTCGTTCCGCTCGCCCGACACATCCCGGCTCCGGTGCACGTCCAGCGGGCGAGCGTCGTGACGCTCACCCTCATCGACGATGACGGGTTCGCCGTCGTTGCTCCGGCGTCCGCGCAGATCCTGCTGCACATCGACTTCGACGTCTTCGGCTGCGACCAGCCGGTGAGTGCAGCCAGCCAACCGCAGTAAGGGCAGGGGCGGGCCGGACGCTTGGGCGTCCGGCCCACGGCTGCGGTCGCGTCGGACCTTCAGGCCGCGTGTCCTCCTCACACCGAGCTCCGTCGTTGACCTCACGAACCCACACTCGCAAGGGAGAATCGAAATGGGCAGGAACACCTCCGCTCCGTCGGTCGACACCCGCAACGCGTCGAACCTGCGATCGCCGCGGCGCATGAGTCCGGGCCGGCTGCGCTGCTTCGTAGCGCTTCTCGTCGTCACCTGCGTCGGACTCGTGGGATCAGTAGTGACGCCGGTGTCGGCCGCACCGAGCCCCGCTCCGTCGGTGGTTGAACCGGTCGGGCCTTCTCGGGTCGTGAACCTGAAGCTCGCGCCGGACCGCGGCATCGAGTTCGGTGACGGATTCTTCACGAGCGCCGATCCGGCCGTCGTTGAACCACTGAACGCTCTGCTCGGACCGGCGCGAGTGGACCACGTGCGAGGGCTCGTCGACCCGGAAGCCCCCGATTCGGTCGTGGCTGACGCGTTGGACGACTACTACGCCGTCCACCTCGAGAGCACCGTGGACGTCGACGGCTTCGTCGAGCAGCTGCAAGCGCTCCCAGAGGTGCTCGAGGCGTACGCGCGACCGCTGCCTCCGCCGCCTCCGGTGACTCCGGACTTCGAGCGCGCTGCAGACCTACCTGAAGCCGGCGCCGACTGGCGTGGATCGCAAGTCGCAGTCCGGACGCCGGGCGGAGGCGGCTCGCGGGTGCGGGTCGTCGACATCGAGTACAGCTGGAACCAGCAGCACGAGGATCTGAGCAAGGCGCGCACCGCCCTGGTGGCGAATGGGACGCCCTCGGACCCTTTCGAGAGTCAGAATCATGGGACGGCGGTCGCAGGCGAGCTCGTGGCCGATGACAACGGGGTCGGCGTGACCGGCATCGTCGACGACGCGACGCTTTACCTCGTCGATGCGGCAAACGCCGAGCGCGGATGGGACATCCCCGGCAGGCGCTGGCCATTGCCGGATCGATCACCCCGGCCCAGCGACGTCATCCTGCTCGACAGCGACGTCGGGCCCGATGGTTCGCTGGCTCCGGTCGAGTAGGTCCCGGCGATCTACGACGCGATTGTCGCCCTCACCCGAACCGGACGGCACGTTCGTCGAGGCCGCTGGCAACGGCGGGCAGAACCTCGACGACCGCGCGCGTTTCGGGTCGGCGGTTCCCCGAAGGCAAGCGTGATTCTCGCCGCGATCATCGTCGGAGCCGGTGAAGCTTGCGGATCGCCACGCCGCACGCATGCTAGCATTCTCCAACTATCGGAAGCCCGCGTGAACGTGCAGGGTCCGGGCGACTGCTGGTGACGACGGGATATGGCCGAGCCTCTTCTCGACGGGAAGCCCCACGTTGGGACTACACCACGTTCTTCAATGGCAGCCAGCTTCCGCGAGCCCGGTCGTGCGCTGCGGCGGTTCGTGTCGATCAGCTCCGCGTATCTCGCCCGGCGACGTCGGCCGATGTCGCCCGCAGCCCTCCGGCTCATCCTCATCGGCACCCGGACACCGCAAGCACCCGGTTCGATCGCGACCACCATCGGCCCGCTGCCCGAACATCGCCCGAGAGCGTTGCGACTCTTGGCCGCGATTCCTCGCCCGGTGCACTCGATGAGACCTCGGGCATGAACACCGCCGCCTCGATGCGGCGTTTGACGGGCGTCAGAGGATCTCGGGATGCCGAGCTTTGGGGAAGGCGCTGACGATGAGGTCCAGACCGTCGAAGGAGTAGGGCATCGGCGGCCTCGTGATCCGCCGGGCTTCGACGCCGTCGAGAAATCCACGACGGGCCGGTCGGTCAGCCGGGCGGGACCCGGTCCAACCACGCGGCAACGGTGCCGACGAAGCGTTCGGGTTGCTCCATCTGGGGCACGTGGCCGCAACCTTCGATCTCGACGAACGCCCAGTCCTTGCGCTTCGCCGCGACGGCCCGGGCGAAAGCGACGGGGACGAGGCGGTCGCGACGACCGTGCATCAGCAGCGTCGGGCAGTGCACCGCGGCGATGTCACACGGCATCGCGCCGCTGAGGTAGCGGAACAGCGATCCGCCGGCGAGCGTGTACGACGTCGCGGTCTCCGGGAAGCCGTGACGTTCCGCGGCCAGCGACACCATCTTCGAGCGGAGCTCCGGCGGGAGCTGCTCGGGATGCGACATCGCAAGTGCCAGCGTCGCGTCGACGAGTCCTTCGTGGCCGAGTCTGCGAGCCCGCGCGCGCACGATGGGCGTCGCCGCGCGTTGCATCGTCAACGCCGCGAACTTCATGGTGCGCGCCATCTGGTCCAGGTTGCCGCGGGGCCGGGGCAACGCCGGGTCCACCAGGACGATCCCGGTCACGAGCGCCGGGTGGTTCGCGGCCAGCGCGACCGAAAGCGCGCCACCCATCGAGTTGCCCATCACCAGTGCGGGGTCGCGCTCGGCCTGGAACTTCGCGAGCAGGTCCAGCATGAGCGGGAACGTGGGGGCGCGCGCGTCCGAGCGGGTGCGGCCGAAGCCGGGGAGGTCGACGGCCGTGACCCGGGTACCGAGCTCGTCGGCGAGCCGCTGACCGACGAGCTCCCAGTTCACGGTGCAGCCACCGAGCCCGTGGATCAGCAGGACGGGGGCCGCGCCGGAGGAGACCCAGTTGGGCTCCCAGTCCGCGGTGTGGATCCAGACCCCGTCGCAGTCGACCCAGCGTTCCCGGATCGTCTGTTCCCCGTCCGTCATCTCGGTGACTGGTTCAAGCATCCTTTGATTCCTCGGCCCGATCGAGGCCCAACCCGAGTAAAAGGTCTTCGTGGAGCTGCATCCACACCGTGTGGTACGAGTCGATGCGGGGGGACAGCAGCCATTCGTGCTCTTCCGCTTCCACGAGGCGCCGTGCCCCCCGCAGCCGTTCACGGTACTGCGCGAAACGGGACACCCGCCGTCCCAGGCTCCGCACCACGGGCCCGGTCTGCTCGTCGTGGGCGACCAGCCGATCGATCACCGACCAGTCGTAGACCGGGTCCTGGTGGTCGTTCGTGACCCCGCCGGCCCGCACCTGCCAGTCGTTGCAGATCTGGATCAGGCCCTGGTTCAGGGGCAGAAACCGGCCGTAGGCCGCCCGGACCGCCTCCTCCTCGGGCCCGGCCAGCCGGAACCGCTCGTCGGCCTCGGCCCGCCCCGCCGGGGTGAGCATGAGCATCGACCGCCGGCGCACCGCGAACCCGGCGTCCACCAGCCGGTCGCAGCCGTCCGTCCCGTCCGGCGCCGTCCCCCGCACCCGGAGCTGGTGCAGCACCACATCGTCGTCACGCATCGAAGGCTCGTCCACGGATGAAGGTTCGCACGCCCGAGCGGAGTGTTGCCGTGAGTGCCCCGACCGGCAACGCTTGCCGCCTTCCCGCCGGCCAGGAACGTCGCTCGCGGCGTCCTCGTCCTCGACGCAGAAGCCCACTGCGCCTTCGTCCTGCGTCCCTGCGAGCGACGCCCCTGACTCGTCGTGAACATCGCCATCGTTACCGGACGGAGCACTAGTGTCCCGCACCGCATGGCAGCCACGCTCGGAACCGGTACGAAGGCCCTCGATTCAGCCCCGGTGCGCGGGACGTGGCGCATGCTCCACACCCCCGACGACGTGCTCGAGCTCATGGACAGCTCGGCCGAGGGAGTCGTCGCCGGTGTCCAGGACGCGGGCGCCACCTTCCTCGCGCCGATCTTCGACGAGCTCGCCGCGGTCGTCTGCCTCTCCGGCACCCCGGCCAGTCACATCGGCATCGTCAGCCGCGAGTACGAGGTGCCCTGCATCATGGCGACCGCGTTCGCCGACGGCGTCCCGGCCGACGGCACCGAGGTCGAGGTCGACTGCTCCGGCGAGTCCGGCGTCGTCCGAGCGGTCTGAAGGTCTGCGCCGATGCCCGATCGCGACGCGGTCAACGAGACGCTCCTCTACCACGGCAACATCTCCGGGAAGATGACCGCGGAGCGCACCGCGCTCGAGTCCGCGCTCATCCCCGTCACCGCGTACATCCTCATCTCCGGCATCGAGTGCTACCGCCGCTACCCGGAGCTGATGACCGCGATCGCCGCGGCGAAGCCACCGGACGAGATCGGCGCGGCGGGCAGAAGGCCCGGCAACCAGATCGACGCGGTGCACCTCTGGTCGATCGCGAACATCCCGCTCGTCGGCCGCCAGATCCTGGCCCCGTTCGGGCTGATCGATCCTTCGGTCGACCTCGAGACGCTCGCCGCGATCTTCGACTTCTGGGCGCCGGCCGCCGCGAGCTTCCGCGCCGACGGCCACCTCCAGGCGTGGGACGCGAGCTTCGTCGTGCCCCGCTACGGCCCCGAGGTGATCGAGGAGCTGCTCGCGGGTACGACGCCGATTGACGATTCCAACCGCTCCACGATCTCGAAGCTCAACGCCGCGCTCACGTCGTTCCTCTTCCTCCTCTACTTCGACACCCGCGCCGGCTACCAGGACACCGGCCCGTACCCGCTGGCCGACGGGCGCACCCTCCTCGTGCGCGACTTCAACGAGATGGCGGTCTCGCACTTCCCCTGGAGCACCGAAGTCGGCCCGAACCTCCCGCACGCGAACCTGACGGTCGCGCTCGTGCTCGAAGGCGTCGACGTGCGCTGCAACGACTGGGGGACGACGGTCACCGACCCCGTCGACTACCTCAACCACGTGGTCGCCGCCGGCTTCTTCGACTCCACCGGCGGGACGCTCACGCCGGTCCCGAACGCCCGGCTCGACGACCTGCGCGCCGCGGTGAAGCGTGCGCAGAAGGACCTCTACCGGCTCATCGCCGGGATGACCCGGGCGGAGAAGATCGACGCCGGCGCGTACGTCTACTTCACGTTCCTGCGCCCGTTCGCCCGCGTCGCGGGCGTGGAGAACGAGCTCGACTGGACCGTTCCACGCGACAGCATGGACCTCTACGAGGCACTGTCGATGATCGACAAGATCCCCGACGGCGGCATGCCCGACCCGGACGTCCCGTACTACACGCCCCTCCCGTGAACCCGCCGTGACCGTCCGGCGGCTCGAGTTCGCCGGCCCGGACGGCACCCGGGGATTCGTCGAGCTGGAGATCCCCGCGACCGGCCGGGCGCGCTACGAGGTGCACCTCTCGGGGCCCGAGCTCGGTGACGGCGTGATCGTCGTGCGCGACGACGACGTCATGGCGCCCAAGGGTCGCCTGCTCGAGATCCGCGCCGACAGCCTCTGGGCCGAGCTGGTCTGCGAGACGCCGGGGGAGCACTGGAGCTTCGGGCTCGAAGCGTTCGGGCTTCGCTTCGCGGACGAGGAGGAAGCCGCGACGAGTGACGTCGGCGATCGCCTCGCGGTCGGTCTCGACCTCGAGTGGGAGGTCCCGGACCTCGTGCACGGCGAGATCCTCGTCGCGCGGGACCGGATCCCGTTCGACGGCACCGGAACGTTCACCGAGACCGGGTAGGAAACTCGGAGCCTGCGGACCGCGGCGGTCGGTAGCGTCACTGCGCATGAGCAGATGGAACGTGCGACCGGTCCGCACCGACGAGTTCGACCCGTGGGCCCGCCTGTTCCGGGGCTACGCGGACTTCTACCGCTGGCCCATGACCGACGAGCAGCCCGGCCAGATCTGGCGCTGGATCCACGAGGACGGCCGCGTCGAAGCGCTCGTCGCGGTCGAAGTCGACGACGCGGGCAATGAGCTCGGCGAACCGCAGGGGCTCGCGCATCTGCGGGAGTGGGTGCGCCCATTGCGCGGCGTGGTCTGCGGGTATCTCGACGATCTCTTCGTCGAGCCGGAGTTCCGGGGCCGCGGCGCGGTCGCGGCCCTCTTCGGCGAGATCAACCGGCTCGCGCTCGAACGCGACTGGGCCATCGTCCGCTGGACCACCGCGGACGACAACTACCGCGCCCACGCGGTCTACGACCAGGTCGCGACGCGCACGACCTGGATCACCTACGACATGACCCCGCAGGCCGAGCTCCCGATCTGACTCGCGCGACGTCAGGACACGAAGCGCGAGAAGCGGCCGTCGTCCGGTTCGAGCGCGAAGCCCGCGGCCTCCCAGAGCGCGACCGCGGTCGTGTTCTCCAGGTTGACCATCGCATCGAGCCGGACCGCGCCGAGCGCGACCGCACGCGCGCGGGCCTCCTCGACCAGCGCCCGCGCGATCCCGCGGCGCCGGAGATCCGGCTCCACCGCGAGGCGGTACAGGTGGCAGCGCCAGCCGTCCCAGCCGACGATGAGCGTGCCGGCGAGCCGGTCGCCGTCGACCGCGACGATCAACGACTCCGGATCACGATCGAGCAGCTGCGTCGCCTCGGGGATCATGCCCCGGTGCCGGGTCGGCCCGCCCGCTCGTTCCCAGAGGTCGACCGCGGCCGGAAGGTCCTCGGTGGTCCCGGTGCGGATCTGCGGCATTCGACATGCTGTCGCGGCGGCGACCGGCGCGGCCGTGATTTTCCGCGCGGGCCGCGCCAGGATGGCGTGGTGAACGTCGAGGCGATCCGCGGTGACATCACGGCCGAACGAGTCGACGCGATCGTCAACGCGGCGAACACCGCGCTGCGGCGCGGTTCGGGCGTGTGCGGCGCGATCTTCGCGGCCGCCGGCCCCCGAGCTCGACGGCGCGTGTGCGGAGATCGGCGGGTGCGAGACCGGTGACGCAGTGGTCACGCCCGGCTTCGCCCTCCCGGCGCAGTGGATCGTGCACACGGTGGGACCGGTGTGGCACGGCGGCGACCGCGGCGAGCCCGCGCTCCTGGCCTCGTGCTACCGGCGGTCGATCGAGGTCGCGGCGGGCGTCGGCGCGCGCTCGCTGGCCTTCCCGGCCATCTCGACCGGGGTCTTCGGGTACCCGGCGCAGTCGGCGGCCGAGATCGCGGTGGCGACCGTGCAGGAGCACGCCGGTGCACTCGACCTCGTCCGGCTCGTCGCCTTCGACGCGGCCACTCTCGACCGCTACCGGGACCTGCTCGCCTGAGCACCGGATTTCGGCGTCGTAATTCCCCCTCTGCGGTGGTGTTGCGACGCCGAAACGAAACGGGGGAGGG
This sequence comes from uncultured Acidimicrobiia bacterium, assembly GCA_963770095.1. GTDB lineage: Bacteria > Actinomycetota > Acidimicrobiia > IMCC26256 > JAENVU01 > Chersky-806. The sequence goes on along the minus strand of CAVYOO010000005.1, from coordinate 671,113 downwards.
TCAGCGGGCGGTGGGCGTGACCGGCGGGCCGAGCAGCTCGACGCCGTACGTCGCCGCGGCGGCGGCGACCGCGGCCATGTCGGGCCCGCCCTCGACGAGGAACATCGGCGTGACCTCCCGGTTCATTGCCTCGAACCGGCCGCCGGGATGGTTGAAGCCGACGACATCCGCGGTCTCGCTCTCGACGACGTAGGTGTCCGCGACGTTCGGCGGCGTGTAGAAGAAGTCACCGCCGGCCACGCGCAGCTCCTCGTCTCCCATCACGACCCGCAGCTCGCCGTCGATCACGAGCTCCCAGCTGGCCCAGGGGTGGCGGTGCAGCGGGGGGCCGTCCCCGTAGGCGACGCGCTCCTCGTAGAACTCGGGTTGGCCCACCTCGCCCGAGAACAGGAATCGCATCGTCTCGGTCGGCGACATCGAGTACGTCGTGGCGTCGGCCGCCCGCTGGACGATCGGCGCATTCGGCAGGTCGAGCACGGCATCGTTGGTCACGGATCCCCCTCCGGGTAACTGTACTGTACCGTACAGTACGGTAGGTTGGCCCTGGTGGAGACGTCAAGCGCGCAGTCGGGGGCGGACCGCCGGGCCCGGTACCTCGCCGCCGCGTTGGCCCGCTTCGCCCACCACGGCTTCGACGGAACGACGATGGACATGCTCGTCGCGGACGTCGGCGGCTCCAAGGCCACGCTCTACAAGCACTTCCCGTCGAAGAACGCGCTCGTCGCGGGACTCATGGACGACATCGCAGCCGGGATCAGCCGTCCCGGCCTGGACGCCGAGCGCGACGAGCGGCCGCTCGAAGCGGTGCTCACCGAGATCGGGACCGCGGCGCTGCGCGGCGTCGTCGCCGAGCGGGCGGTGACCGTGTTGCGGCTCTGTCTCGGTGAGTACCCCCGCTTCCCGGAGCTGGCCCGCACCGTGTGGGAGCACGGTCCGGCGGTGACCTACGCGACGTTCACGGCGTTCCTCGAGGAACGGCAGCGCCGGGGTGAGATCCGGGTCGACGATCCCCAGCTCGCAGCCGAGCACTTCGTCGCGGGGATCGTCGGCCACCTCCAGCTGAAGGTGGCCATGGGCATGGCAGCACCACCCGACGAACCCGAGATCGCCCGGCGGGTGGCCGCGGCGGTGCGGGCCTTCCTCGCCGCCTACGCCGTCGCCGGCGCCGCTCCGGCACGCCCGCGGCGGGAGAAATGACGCTGCGCAAGACTGTCGCCATGGCGCCGCCACTCGAGTCTGGCCGAGAAGCATTCGGACGGCGGGACTGGTCGAAGGCGTACGAGGTGTACGCCGAACAGTCCGTAGAGGGATTGGAAGCCGCCGATGTCGAACGGATGGCGGTCGCCGCGTACCTCATCGGCGACGACGATCGGAGCGCGGCGGCCTGGCAGGCCGCGCATCGCCGGTACCTGGAGACCGGTGACGCGGATGACGCCGCGCGCTGCACGTTCTGGCTGGCGCTGGGGCTGATGCTGCGCGGGCAGATGGCCCAAGCCGGCGGCTGGCTCAGCCGGGCGCAGGACATCGTCGACGACGCCGGCGCGGACTGCACCGCAACCGGGTACCTGATGATCCCGGGTCTCCTCGGTGCGCTCGACGCCGGCGACCCGAGCACCGCCCGGGACTTGGCGGTGGAGGTCGCGGAGATCGGGAGACGACTCGGCGACGCCGACCTGCGCTCGCTCGGGACCTTGGGTCACGGCCAGGCACTGATCGCGCTCGGTGACACCGCGGCGGGGACCGCACGGTTCGACGAGGTCATGGTCTCCGTGACCGCCGACGAAGTCGGCCCGATCGCGTCGGGCATCGTGTACTGCGCCGTCATTCTCGAATGCATGCAGCTCTTCGATGTCGCGCGCGCGACGGAGTGGACCGAGGCACTGAGCTCGTGGTGCGACGCGCAACCGGATCTGGTGCCCTATCGCGGCCAGTGCCTGGTCCATCGAGCGCAGCTGCAGCTCGCGCTCGGCGACTGGCCGAGCGCGGCTGAGACGGCCGAGACGGCCTGCCGGCGACTGTCGGATCCACCCCATCCCGCGCTCGGTCTGGCGTACTACCAGCAGGCGCAGCTCCTTCGTCTGCTCGGCGCCTACGACGAGGCCGAAGCGGCCTACCGGCGCGCCAACCGCAGCGGTTACCAGCCAATGCCCGGGCTGGCCCTGCTCGAGCTGAACCGGGGCGATGCGCGCGCGGCAGCGGCCACCATCCGCCGTGCGCTGACGGAAGCCGCAAATCCCGGGGAGCGACCCGCGCTCCTCGCGGCCGCGGTTGAGATCTACCGGTCGACCGGCGACGTCCCCAGCGCGCGCGCCGCAGTCGACGAGCTCGATGGGATTGCCGGCAACTCGGCTTCTGAGATGCTCCGGGCGATGGCAGCCCTCGCCACCGGCGCGGTCCTGCTGAGCGAGGGCGACGCCGTGACGGCGCTGACGCATCTCCGCGCGGCCGACGCGGCGTGGCAGCACCTGCACATGCCCTACGAACGCGCGCGCACCGAGCTCCTGATCGGGCTCTCGTGTGCTGCCCTGGGCGATCGGACATCGGCCGCGTTGGAATTCGGTTCCGCCCGTGAGATCTTCGCCGAGCTGGGCGCGCGACCTGACACCGACCGGTTGGAAGCGCTCATGGAGCTCGGCGCGCCCGCCGAGCCGCCGGACCCGACCGAAGACACTCGCTCACTGTCGGTCCGGGAGCTCGAGGTGCTGGCGCTCATGGCCGCCGGGAAGACGAACCGAATGATCGCGACGGAGCTCGGCATCAGCCAGCACACGGTGGGACGGCACGTGGAGAACATCTTCGCCAAGCTCGGTGTGACGAGCCGCGCGGCAGCCACGTCGCACGCGTACGAACACCACCTCCTCTGAGCCGGGCCGGCGCGCGACCGGCGGCAATGGGGCATTGACCCCATGGTCGTGCGCGGCGCGAAATGGTGCGTTCGGGCGATGCGCAGTCCACGGTTGCACCCGTAGGTTGAGCCCAACGGCACGCCAACCACCGCCGAGGAGGAGCCGACATGCCCGTCCCGACCCCGACCACCATCGACCAGGCGACGACGGACCGGCTGAGCGCCGAGTTCCATCGTTGCTTCTCTGACTTCGATGCGCGTGAAGACCTGTTCGCGCCGGACACGTTCTTCGACTTGATGCCGCCGATGTGGCGATTCCAGTTCGAAGGCCCGGGCGAGGCGTTCACCGCCCAGCTGCGCTCGATCGCGCAAGGCCCCGTCGAGATCGAGGTTGTCCGCACCGTGCCGACGAGCTCAGGGTTCGTGACCGAGCACGTCGAGACCCAGCACACCCCGAGCGGGCGAATGACTGCCCGTCGCCTGCACCTGTGCACGGTCCGCGACGGGCAGATCTCCGAGGTCACGACGTACTGCAACGGCGGTTGGGACGACGCGCTGCGGGCCCGTCACGCCGAAGAGACCGCGCTCCTTCGGCCCTGACCGCGCGGCTCATCCGACGAATGCCCTCGACCGATACCCGAACCAGGAGGTCTTCCCATGACCACGCCGTCATTCCGTGACGCCACTGCGACCGGCGCCGAGAACTACCAGCGCTGGTTCGTGCCGGCGATCGCCACGCCGGTTTCGGACGCGCTCCTCGAGGCTGCGGGCCTTCGCGCCGGCGAACGCGTGCTCGACGTCGCCTGCGGCACCGGCGTGATCGCCCGGCTCGCGGCCGAGCTCGTCGGACCCACTGGATCGGTGACCGGCGTCGATGTTGCCGCCGACATGATCGACGTGGCGAAGTCGGTCCCGATCCCCGCCGGCTCACCCATCGAGTGGCAGGCCGGCGACGCGGCCTCACTCACGTTCGCCGACGGCTCCTTTGACGCCGCGCTCTGCCAGATGGGGTTGATGTTCATGGCGGACCGGTTGGCGGTGCTGCGCGAGATGGTCCGGGTGACAACGCCCGGCGGTCGCGTCGTGGTCAGCACGCCCGGGACGATTCAAAGGCCGTTCGTGCTCATGGAACGGGCGATCACGGAGCACATCAACCCGGAGCTGGGCGGGTTCGTGCGAGCGGTGTTCTCCATGGACGATCCCGACGCGCTCGCGACGCTCCTGCGGGACGCCGGACTCCGGGACGTCTCGGTTGCGGAACCCGTCGTGAAGCTGCGGCTCCCGGCCCCGCGCGAGTTTCTCTGGCAGTACATCAACCTGACGCCGATGGGCCCGCTCGTCGCCGACGCTGCGGAGTCGGCGAAGGCGGCCATGGAGCACCAGGTCGTCGAGTCCTGGCGACCATTCGTGGTCGACGGCACGACGCCGGTCGACCAGCCGATGGTCGTGGGCTCCGGCCGCGCCGCCTAGGCGAACGTGGGGCGCAACGGCATGCCGCTCGCACCGCCGTTGGGCTTCACCGCGAGGATCTGGTGGATCTGGTTGCTGCCCTCCTCGAACGTGATCGCGGACGCGGCCATGTAGAGGCGCCACACCCGAGCCCGTCCGTCACCGGCGATCGCCACCGCGCGGTCCCAGTCGGCCTCGAGGTTGCGGACCCAGGCTCGGAGCGTGAGCGCGTAGTGCTCGCGCAGGCTTTCGACGTGGCGGACCTCGAAGCCGCGGCGTTGCACCGCGCTCACGACCGAGCCGACCTCGTGCAGCTCCCCGTCGGGGAACACGTAGCGATTGATGAACGAGAAGTTCCGGAACCGCGACCGGGTTCGGCCCCGCCGTGCCGCGGGGCGGCTGATCCCGTGGTTGAGCAGCCGCCCCTCGGGGACGAGCAGCTCCATCAGCCGGTCGAAGTACGTCTCGAGCTGGGACAGGCCGACGTGCTCGAACATCCCGATCGAGCTGATCGCGTCGTACGGCCCGTCGGTGATGTCGCGGTAGTCCTGCAACCGGATCTCGACCCGGTCGCTCAGGCCGGCCTCGGCGACCCGCTTCTCGGCGAGCTCGGCCTGGCGGCGCGAGACGGTGACGCCGACCGCGCGGCACGCCGTGATGCTGCGCCGCGTGCATGACCATCCCGCCCCAGCCGCAGCCGACGTCGAGCAACCGCATGCCCGGCTTCAGCCCGAGCTTCCGGGAGATCAGCTCGTACTTCGCCGACTGTGCCGCTTCCAGCCCGACGTCCGGTGATCCCCACACCGCGCACGAGTACGTCATCGACGGCCCGAGGACGATCCGGTAGAAGTCGTTCGACACGTCGTAGTGGTGCGCGATCGCAGCCGCGTCGCGCGCCTTGCTGTGGCGGCGGCCGTGCAGGTGCGCTTCCTCCTGGGGCAGCGGCAGGCGCTTCACCCCGGAGGCGGCCGCGAGGCGCAGCGCGTTCAGCCACTGCTCACGCGAGAGGTGGAACCCCGAGAACCGGTTGCGAAGCTCGAGCGCGGCGAACAGGTCGCCCTCGATGTCCAGGTCGCCGGCGACGTACGCCCGCCCGAAGCCGAGGTCGCCCGGCGCGGTGACGAGGCGCCGCACGGCATCGGGGGATTTGACCACCAATGTCGCGGGAGGCTGGGCGGGGCCCGCGTGGCTCCCGTCGTACGCCTCGAGTCCGATGGGGAGATCTTCTCCGAAGACCCCCGTGACCAGGTCTGCAACCGTCATGAGCACTCGATCCCGTCCGAGATGCTGTTTGTCGAGGGGAATTCTACCGATGCTCTCGGCGATGTAAACGGGCAATCGGCGGCTGGCGGGCCGCACCGTGGGCGGGGCGTACGCTCCGGCCCGGTGCGGGTACTCGTGGTCGAGGACGAAGCGAAGGTTGCCGACGCGGTGCGCCGGGGGCTCGAGGCCGAAGGGTTCGCGGTCGATGTCGCGCCCGACGGCACCGAGGGGCTCTGGCGGGCCGGAGAGAACGCCTACGACGTGATCGTGCTCGACATCATGCTCCCCGGCCTGAACGGGTACCGGGTGTGCCAGCAGCTGCGCGAGGCCGAGAACTGGACGCCGATCCTCATGCTCACCGCGAAGCACGGCGAGTTCGACGTGGCCGAGGCCCTCGACTCGGGCGCCGACGACTACCTCACCAAGCCGTTCTCCTTCGTGGTGCTGCTCGCCCGCATCCGCGCGCTGTTGCGCCGCAGCGGGCGGGCCGCGCCGGTGACCCACACGGCCGGGGATCTCCGCCTCGACCCCGCCACCCACCGCTGCTTCCGCGGTGACGTCGAGATCACGCTCACCGCGCGCGAGTTCGAGGCGTTGGAGTTCCTCATCCGCCGCGTCGGTGAGGTCGTGTCGAAGACGGAGATCCTCGACAACGTGTGGGACTTCGCGTTCGACGGCGACCCCAACATCGTCGAGGTCTACATCCGTCATCTCCGCAAGAAGCTGGATGAGCCGTTCGGGCGCCACTCGATCGAGACCGTCCGCGGTGCCGGCTACCGGCTCGTCGCGGACGACGGCTGACCCGTGCGCCGCTTCGCGAGCGTCCGGGTCCGGGTCGCGATCGCCACGGTGCTCGTGGTCGGCGCGGCCCTCGCCGTGGGCGGGTTCACGCTCGTCCGCCTGCAACAGCGCGCGCTCACCACGGACCTCGAGAACACGGCGCGCACCCGAGCGCGCGACATCGCCCAGAGCGTGAGCGACGGCACCCTGACGCGCCGGATTCCGGTGCCGCGCGGGGAGAACAACCTGGCGCAGGTGGTCGACGGGTCGGGCCACATCGTGGCCGCATCGAAGAACGTGGCCGACGACCCCCGCATCTCGCGGATCGTCCCGCCGACGGGGAAGACGGTGACGAAGACGGTCCAGAGCTACCCCGAAGCCGATCACCCGCTCCGGGTCGCGGCCCGTGAGGTCACGGCGCGCGGGCAGAGCTACATCGTGTACGTCGCCTCCAGCCTCGGGCCCGTCTCCCGCAGCACCGACAGCCTCGAACGGCTGCTCCTGTTCGGCCTCCCACTGCTCGCCCTGCTCGCGGGACTGCTCGCGTGGATCGCGGTCAGCCTCGCGCTGCGACCCGTCGAGGCGATCCGGCGCGAGGTGGAGGCGATCGGCGGCAAGGATCTGCACCGGCGGGTGCCGGACCCACCGGTCGAAGACGAGATCGGGCGGCTCGCGCACACGATGAACGCGATGCTCGCCCGGCTCGAGACTGCAACCGACCGCCAGCGCCGATTCGTCGCCGACGCGAGTCACGAGCTGCGCAGCCCACTCACCGGGATCCGCACCGAGCTCGAGGTGAACCTGGCGCACCCGGAGCGCGTCGAATGGCCGACCGTCGGCCGGGAGATCCTCGACGACACGATCCGGCTGCAGCGGCTCGTGGACGACCTGCTCCTGCTCGCGGCCGCGGATGCGTCACCGGAGGGATCCCGGCGGGCGCCGGTCGACCTCGACGAGATCGTGCTGGCCGAGGCGCGCCGGGCCCGCAACCGCACCGGCGTGATGATCGACACCGGATCGGTCTCGGGGGCGCAGGTCGACGGCGATGCCGAGCAGCTCGGCCGGGTCGTGCGGAACCTCCTCGACAATGCCGCGCGCTACGCCGCGTCACGGGTGGTCGTCACGCTCGCCGAGGCGGACGGGACCGCGGTGCTCACCGTGGCCGACGATGGTCCCGGGGTACCCGACGACGAGCGGGAACGGATCTTCGAACGGTTCGCCGCGCCACGACCCGGACCGGAGCCGCAGCGCCGGAGGTACCGGCCTCGGACTGGCGATCAGCCGCGAGATCGTCACGGCCCACGGCGGCACGATCGCCCTCGAACCGGGGCCGGGCGCGGAGTTCACGATCCGGCTGCCGGTCTCCGCGGCCGTCGGCTGAACCAGGTTCAGCGGGGATTCAGCCGCAGTCGCGGCATTCTGCTTGTGTGAAGCAACCTGGCACGGCTCGCCGGCAAGCCCCCCTGCCCTGGCTGAGCCGTGCCGCGTTGCTGATCGCGGTGACGAGCACGGTGATCGTGATCGGCTGGGCCGACACCCTGGCCAACACCGACCAGGTGGCGCTCGTCCTCGTCGCGTCCGTGAGCTACCTGGCGATGCTTGCCGCGGATCACCGTTGGGGTGGGCTCACCCTCGGCATGGTCACCGCCGGCGGCGTGGCTACCGCGATCGTGGCGCTGAGCGGGCCGGCCCACTTCACGGGTGACCTGTGGTCCTACGCGATGTACGGGCGGATCGTCGCGGCGCACCACGCGAGCCCCTACACGCAGCTTCCGGCCCACTTCCCGACCGACCCGATGCTGTACCACGTCGGTCGGACGTGGCGGCACACGCTCTCGGTGTACGGACCCGCCTTCACCGCATTCTCGGCGGTCGCCGCGCTCGTCCTCGGTGCCGCGGCCGAAGCGACCCGGGTCTTCTACCAGCTCGTCGCGATCGTGGCGGTCGCGGGTGCGGCTGCGATCATCTGGCGCCGCACCCGCTCGGCCGGCGCGGTTGCGTTCCTCACGGTCCATCCGATGATCGCCATGTTCATCGTCAGCGGAGCCCGCAACGACATCCTCGTCGGGCTCGCCATGCTCGCCGCGGTGGTTCTCGTCGAGCGTGCGCATCCGCTCGGGAGCGGCGCGATCGCCGGTCTCGGCGCGCTCGTGAAGCTCACCGGCATCGTCGGGCTGGCCGCACTCATGGTCACCGCGTTCGCGCGCGGGGACCGTCGCGCGGTGGCGCGGCTCGGTCTCGGTGGCGGCGGCGTCATCGGGCTCGGCTACCTGATCGTGGGCCCTGCGGCCCTGTTCACGCCGATGGCGACCGCGGGTGCACTCCTCTCGCGAGGCTCCGCATGGTCCGTCGCCAAGCGGCTCGGCTACCTCCCCGACCCGCACTTCGCGCTCGTCGTGCTGGCCGGGCTGGTGGCCATCGTCATGATCCGCCACGCGCGGGGCCCCGCCCGCGACGCGGTAGCCGGCACGCTCACGATGCTTGCGCTCGGCGCGTCGTGGGCGCTGCCGGGCTATCTGGCCTGGGGGCTCCCCACCGCGGCGCTCGACCACCGGTCGCGCCTGAGCCGGATCGCCGCGGCCGGCGGGCTGTTGCTGTTGATGGTCTACGAGGTCCTGCGTCACCCGATCAACCCCGGCGACCTCATCTACGAGGTCGCACTCATCGGGGGCCCGCTCGCGATGGTGGCCCTGATCCTCGGGCTCCTGTCGACGCGCACCCCCAGCACCACAAGGAGCAACGTCATGATCGAACTGGCAGAACGTCCCCGCCCCGCATCTGGTCACATCGTCGGCGATCGCACGCTCGTCATCATCCCGACGCTCAACGAGGCGTCCAACATCGGTGCGGTGTTGCGCCGCACGTTCCACGCCGCGCCCGCGGCACACGTGCTCGTCGTCGACGACGGCAGCGACGACGGGACGCCCGAGATCGTCGAGCAGCTCGCGGCCGAGTTCCCCGGCCGGGTCCAGGTGGTGCGGCGCACCGGTCTGATCGGGCTCGGCCCCGCGTACCTGCACGGCTTCGACCGCGGCCTGGCCGAGGGCTACGAGATCCTCGTCGAGATGGACGCGGATCTGTCCCACGATCCCTTCGATCTTCCGGTGCTCATCGACGCGGTCAAGGACGGTGCCGACCTCGCGATCGGGTCCCGCTACGTCGACGGAGGGCTCACCGTCGAATGGCCGAAGCACCGGGAAGCGCTGTCCCGCCTCGGCGGTTGGTACGCCGCGCCATCTCCTGCACTCTCCCGTCCGGGACATCACGTCGGGCTATCGCGCGTATCGCGCCGAGCTGTTGACCGCGATCGGCCTCGATTCCGTCGGTGCCACCGGCTACGGGTTCCAGATCGAGATGACGCACCGGGCCGAGCAGGTCGGTGCGATCATCACCGAGGTCCCGATCGTGTTCCGCGAGCGCACGGCGGGTGTCTCCAAGATGTCGACGGCGATCGTCGCCGAGGCATTGCTGATGGTGCCGCGCATCGCGCGGCGGGACCGTCGCCGGCACCAGCCCGCGCCGGCGACACCACTCGCGGTGGGTGGCGCGCGATGACCGCGAGCACCATCGCCGGCCCGGGCTCACTCGTACAACGCGTGCGCCGGTGCCTGAGCGTCTCCGTCGTCACGACCGTGATCAGCGTCACGACCCTCGTGCTGACCACCGCCGTGTTCGGGGTGGAGGCCTGGATCGCGAACGTCATCGCGACGAGCCTCGCGACGGTCCCGTCGTTCCACCTCAACCGCCGCTGGACCTGGGGTCGCACCGACGCGAGCGACCCACTGCGCGAAGTCCTGCCGTTCTGGATCATGGCGTTCTGCGGGCTGGCCCTGTCGACCGTGACCGTCGGCATGGCCGACTCCTGGGCCGCGCGGACCCAGCTCCCCGCGTCGATGCACCTCGGGGCGATCCTGGCCGGTCACCTCGGCGGGTTCGGCCTGCTGTGGGTCGCCCAGTTCGTCATCCTCGATCGCGTGCTGTTCGCCCGCCCGAACCCGGGATCAGCGGGGGCAGTGCCCGACCGAGAAGAGGCAGCGGAGGAACTCCCGGTCCTCGAACCGTTCGTCCTCGCCGAAGCGAACGATCACGAGGCCGGCCGAGGGGATGACGAACAGCCGCTGGTCGCCGGCACCCGCGGCCATGACCAGATCCGCCGGAATGCCCGGGAGCGGCGCGTGGTCCTCGAGCTCCGGCCCGGGGTTGCGCCACCAGCCCAGTCCGTAGCGTGAGTTCGCCGGGCTCGGCGCCAGCATCTGGTCGACGAGCGCCGGCGCCAGGATCACCCGGCCGTGCCAACGGCCGCGTTGCGCGACGAGGCGTCCGAACTTCGCCCACTCGCGCGCACTGAGGTCGGCCCCCGTGGCGAAGAGGGGTTGGCCCGCGGCGTCGCGATCCCAGCCGGCTGCGTGGAGGCCGATGGGTCGGAACACCTTCGCCTGGAGGTAATCGAGCGGGTCGCCGCGCAGGCCCGCCGCGCGCATCTTGGCCTGGACGAAGGCGGCAAACACGTTGAAGTGATTCGGGCCGTAGTTGAAGGTGGTCCCCGGGTCGTACACCAGTGGCGCGGCGATCGCACTCCGGTACACGTTGTCGGCGGGCAGGCCGGCCGACGGGTCGATGCCGCTCGACTGGTCGAGCAGCTCGCGCACCGTGATGCGCGCCTTCGCCGGATCGGACCGCCACTCCGTGATGGTGTCGGAGACCCGCTCGTCCAGTGACAGCAGCCCGGCGCCGGCGGCCGCGATCCCGAGCGCGCCCGCGAAGCTCTTCGTCCCGCTCGCGAGGCGGTGCGGACGGTCGAGGCTCCACCCCGTTGCGCTGACGCGGGTCAGTGTCCGGCCGTCGCGCTGCACGAGCAGCACGTCGGAACCGCGTTCGCGGCGCGTACGTGGCGGCCGGTTCGTAGGGCCCCGGGGCGAACGCGGGGGAGCTGCTCGATCCACACGCCGCGAACGTCAGCCCCACGGCTGCGACGGCGACCGAGACCCGCAGCCGTCGGGAACGCACCGCGGGCTAGAAGTCGACGGTGGAGAGCTCGGGGATCCAGGCTCTCGCACGGTCGACCGCATCGCGCCAGCGGTCGCGGTCCAGGACCCCGTCCGGTTCGCGGCGGGTCATGGGATTCCAGGTTCCGCCGAGCGCGTCGAGGTCCGGCCAGGTGCCCACCGCGAGCCCCGCGAGGAACCCCGCGCCCAGCGTGGTCGCCTCCTTCACCGGCGACACCTCGACCGGCTTCTGAGTCGCGTTCGCCAACGCCTGGACGAACGTCGCGTTGCGCGACATCCCGCCGTCGATCCGCAGCACCTCGATCGTGCGACCGGAGTCCGTCTCGGCCGACTCCACGAGGTCCGCACCGCGGTGGGCCACCCCTTCGAGCACCGCGCGCACGAGCTCGGGCCGGCCGGTACCGCGCGTGAGGCCGAGGACCGTGCCGCGCGCGCCGAAATCCCACTGCGGGGTGCCCAGCCCGAGCAGCGCAGGGACGAAGACGACACCACCCGAGTCGGCGCACTGTGACGCGACCGCGTCGCTCTCCGCCGAGCTCGACAGGATGCCGAGGTCGTCGCGCAGCCACTCCACGTTCGTACCGGCCGCGAGCATGATCGCCTCGAGTCCCCACGTGTCGACGCCACCGATCCGCCAGGTGATGATCGGGAACGTCCCCCCACCGCCGCGGGTCTCGAAGCCGGGCCGCGCACCGAAGACGGTGTCGAGCATTGCCCCGGTGCCGAACGTGATCTTCGCCGGCCCCGGGTGCACGCATCCCTGACCGAGCAACGACGCCTGCTGGTCGCCGACCAGTGCTGCGATCGGCGGCGCGCCGGGAAGCGCCGTGGCCGGCCCGATGATCCCGCTCGAGTCGACCAGCGACGGCAGCATCGACGTAGGGATGCGCAACGCGTCCAACGGGCCCGAGGACCAGGCCGAGCCGTCACCGCGCAGCACGCCCGTGGTCGCCGCGTTGCTCGCGTCGGTGACATGGCACGCGCCCTCGGTCAGGATCCACGTCACCCACGTGTCCGGCGTCCCGAAGCACAGGTCCCGGGACCGGTCCGGGTCGTAGGTGTCGAGCAGGTACGCGATCTTCGTGGCCGACACGTTCGGCGCGAACCGGAACCCGTTCGCCTGCTGTTCGAGGCACATGCCGATCGTGCGGAGGTCCTGCCAGCCGATCGCCGGACCGACGGGCTCGCCGGTGGCGCGGTCCCAGATGATGGTCGACGCCCGCTGGTTCGTGATGCCGACTGCCTCGACCGGACCGTCGTGCGCGGCCAGCGCGGCGTGGGCGGCTTCGAGGACGGTGTCGGCGAGGACGCGGGCGTCGAACTCGACGGTCCCGGGCTCGGGGGAGTCCGGCAGGAGCTCGCGGAGCTGCTCCCCGTGCACCGAGGCGTCCGCCTCCATGAGCGCGCGCGCACGGAGGACGTCCCGACGTCGACGACGAGCAGGCTCATGCTTCCCGCTCTCGGTCCTTCGGACCGGGCCGCTTGGGCCCCGCTGCGCTGGTCCGACGGCGACGAGCCTGAGGTGTCCCCGCTCCACTCATGGCCAGGTGGGGTCGCCCCACGGGTCGGGCAGCCCGAGCTTGCCCGGGTTCAGGATCCCGTTCGGGTCGAGTGCCGACTTCACCGATGCGAGCACGTCGAACGCGGGACCGAGCGCGTCGCGCACGAACCGCGAGCGGTTGAGGCCGACTCCGTGGTGATGGCTCAACGCACCGCCGTTTTCGAGCACCGCGCGGGTACCCGCCTCCCACGCAGCCCGGTAGAACTCGTCCTTGGCGTCCGCGGGGGGCTGGCCCGCGAACGTGAAGTAGAGGCATGCACCGTCGGGGTAGCTGTGGCTCTGGTGCGCACTCGCCACGAGCGCGCCCGGCACCGCCCGGATTGCCGCGGTCGCGGCCTCGTAGATCGGTGCGCACCGGGCCCACTCCGCCGAGATCTCCATCGTGTCCACGACGTAGTCGCGCCGGATCAGCGCCTCGAGCGCGCTCACGTCGTTGCGATGCCCGAGCCAGCGCTCGACCAGCTCCGGGTCCAGCAGCTCCGCACCCGCGCACTCCTCGGCGACGACGGCCATCATCGCGTTGACGATCAGCTCGTCGCCTTCGTCCATGACCAGCAGCACGTGGCGGTCGGGCCCGGTCTGGAACGAGCGGTCGCCCTCGATCGCGTCGTAGAGCCGGATCACCGCGGGCGTCGCACCACGATGCAGGATGCGGCGGCACGCGTCGAGCCCGGCGGCGAAGCCGGTGAACGCGTACGCGGCGCGCTTCTCGGTGGGCGGCGCCGGATGCAGCCGGAGCCGGGCCCCGGTGATGATCCCGAGCGTGCCCTCCGAACCGACGAAGAGCTGGGTGAGGTCCGGGCCGACTGCGGCGCGTGGCCATCCGCCGGTGTGGATCTCGCGCCCGTCGGCCAGCACGACGTCGAGGCCGACGACCATGTCCTCGATCTTCCCGTAACGCGTGCTCATCTGCCCCGCACCGCGGCACGCGAGCCAGCCGCCGACGGTCGAGAGATCGATCGACTGTGGCCAGTGGCCGAGCGTCGCGCCGTGATCCGATCGCAGCGTGTCCTCGAGCCACGTCCCGAACGTGCCCGGAGCCACGTCGAGCACCATCGACTCGGCATCCACGCCGACGATCCCGCTCAGGCCGGTGAGATCCAGCACGACGCCGCCGTGCAGCGGAACGCTCGCGCCGCACACCCCGCTGCGGCCCGCGGCCGCAGTGACGGGGATCCGTGCCTCGTTGCAGAGCGCGAGCACCGCGGCGACCTCGCCGGTCGTCGCCGGTCGGGCGACGGCCGCGGCGCGCGCGGCCACCTGGCCCCCGAGCGACCACACCGTGGTGAGGGGCCACCAGTCCCGGCTCGCCTCGACGAGCGATTCCGGGTCGACGAGCACGGTCGAGCAGACGTCACCCAGGCGGCGCAGCATTGCGTCGGGAAGCTCGACCCGCTCGGCGCGGAGCCGGCCGGTGATCTGCTCCGGCGGAGTCTCGAGCGCGATCGGCGGCGTGGGGGCGCCGGAGATCGTCAAGCGCCGATCGATTCGTCGAGCGCCTGTTCCGGGAGCCCCGCCGCGGTGCGTTCGAGCTCGAGCGCGGCTCGGTAGGACGCGACCTCGGTGGCGATCCTCGCCGAGTCCCAGCCGAGCTCCGGTGCGATGAGCTGCGCGACCGACTCGGCGGCGGCCGCCGTTGCGTCGCGCCCCAGCAACCTGGCGCGAGTCCGGCGCGAGAGCACGTCGTCGAGGGTCGTGGCCATCTCGTTGCGCACCGCGTAGATCGCTTCGGAGCGCCGGTACGGGAGGCCGGGGACGAGCGGTTCCTTCAGGGCCGGCTCGTCGCGCTCGAGGTCCAGGATCTCGCGCTGCAGGCTGCCGTAGCGGCGGGAGAGGTGCTCGTCGCTCGGGGCCGAACCGCGCGCCATCGCCGAACCCTGCGACGCCGTCGCGCCCAGGAGCCGCAGCTTCTTCGTCCCGGACCGGCCACCATGACCCAGCGCCTTGACGACGGTGTCGATCGTGTCCGCGGCCATGCGCCGGTACGTCGTGAGCTTCCCGCCGGTGATGGTGATGAGCCCGGTGGGTGACGTGAGCACCTTGTGCACGCGGGACAGGTCGGCGGTCTTCTCACCGACGCTGCCGCCCGCGATCAGCGGCCGCAGCCCGGCCCAGGTGCCGACGATGTCGTCTCGGGTCAGCGGCTCCCGCATCACCAGGGCCATCGCGTGGAGCAGGTAGTCGACGTCTTCGGGTGTGCACTGCGGGTCGTCGAGCGGACCGACGTAGTCGGTGTCGGTGGTGCCGATGTAGGTGAGGTCGCCCCAGGGCACCACGAAGATGGAGCGCTTGTCCTTCGGCACCGGCACGATCACCGCGATGTCGTTGCGCACCTTGCTCCAGGGCACGGTGATGTGGATGCCCTTGGCCGGACGGATCGTGTTCGGATTGGCCCCTTCGTCGAAGGCGCGGATGTCGTCGGACCACACCCCGGTCGCGTTGACGACGTACTTCGCGTCGACCTCGATCGAAGTGCCGTCCGCCTCGACGGTCGCACCGACGAGCCGGCCCGCAGGGTCCTTGCGCAGACCGGTGACCCCCGCGTGGTTCGCGATCACCGCGCCGCGGCCGGCTGCCGTCCGGGCGATCGTCAGTGTGAGCCGGGCGTCGTCGGTCTGGGCGTCGTAGTAGATGTACGCCGCGGCCACGTTCGGCGCGCGCAGCGTGGGCATGTGCGCGACGGCGGCATCCTTCTTGATCCGGCGGTGCAGCTTGCCGATGCGCAGCCCGCCGGTGAAGTCGTAGAGCCAGAGCGCGCTGCCGAGCGCCCGGGCGAGCTTCGCGTTCATGATCCCGTCCTTCGAGAGCACGGGGATCAGGAACGGGAGGATGTGCACGAGGTGCGGAGCGTTGCGCAGTGCGATCTGGCGCTCGTAGAGGTTCTCGTACACGAGCTTGAATTCATGGTGCTGCAGGTACCGCAGGCCGCCGTGCACGAGCTTCGAGGACTTTGACGACGTGCCACTCGCGAAGTCGTCGCGTTCGACGAGTGCGACCGAGAGGCCACGCGACGCCGCGTCGAGGGCGACGCCGGCACCCGTGATGCCACCGCCGATCACGAGAACGTCGAACTGCTCGGTGCCGAGGCGCCGGAGTGCGTCCGCTCGATCGAGTGAGGCTGCCATCGGGTCAGGCTACCCCGAGGCCGACGGGACCCAACCGGTCGGAGGGGTCAGCGGGATGCGACGAGCGCGGCGCGCGATTCGACCACGGGATACGTGCGGCTGGCGCTGCGGACCACCGGATCGAGCGCTTCCCACGGTTCGTCGTTCACCCGGAAGCGGACGTCGAGCCGGATCGAGGCGCGGACGCTGATCGGCTCGGATCGGCTGCTCGTCTCGTAGGTGTGGACCACGTCCGATCGGGTCGGCGCAGCCTGTCCGAGCGTGCCCGGCCGAACCGGGGAGCCGTCGCCGAAGTCCCAGTGGACGCTCGCCGGCACCGCCTCGACCTCGACGCGGAAGCCGAGCTCGTCCACCGCGTCGCGAAGCGGCCCGGCGTAGCCCTCGACCCAGAACCACGACTCGAGGCCGGTCAGCCCACGCCCTTCCGGGCTGACCCGCACGGTCGCGGCGGGGTAGGGGAGGTCGCGGGCGAGCTGCTCCGCGATTGCCCGCACGTCCACCGCACCGGCGGTCGGCGAGAACGCGCTCGGCGCCAACCAGACGCTCGTGATGTACACGCCGCCGCAGTACACGTGATACGCGACGTACTCCGGTCCCGGAGCCGCCGGCATCGCGACCACGTTGATGTCGGGAGCGACGACTCCGGGGTACAGGTAGTTCGGGTACTTCGTCGGCACCCATCGGCGCTGGCAGCTGCTCGCAGGTCCCGAGCCGTTGTTCGTGGCGTCACCGTCGCCGGGCGCGCGCACCTCGACCCACGTACCGCGACGGACGAGCTTCACGTGCGCGCCGGTCGGGTCCGTCGAGACCGTCGCGCCGGTTGCCGCGTCGGCGGGTGACGGAGCCGCGAACGTGATGAGGAGAAGAGCTGCGAAGCCGACGCACGCACGGCGTGCGGCGCGCGTCACGCGCCCCAGGTTCGCAAGGTCGAGCGTGAAGTGACGGGTTCGAACACGAAGCTCTCCATCCCTGGATCGGTACCTTCCCTGGTGACCTCTCGGTCTCCGACGCCCCGCACGAACCCGCCACTCCAGCGCTCGTCGGGGAGTGTAGGGGTGATTGTCCGGTTCATGTCGAGGAGTCGCGGATCGACCGGCGTCGCGCGATGGAGACGCTTCGCGGGATTCAGATGACGGTGCCCGGGGAGCCGTCGTCGTGCACGACCGGGCGCCCCTCCATGGCCCACGCCTGCATCCCACCCTCGAGGTTCACCGCGTCCAGACCCCAGGAGCACAGAAGCTGGGTGGCCTTGGCGGAGCGGGCGCCGGACCGGCAAATGCACACGATCCTGGGGCCGAGCGGTAGCTCCGCGCGCACCATGTCGAGTCGGCCGAGCGGCCAGAACCACGCGTCGGGCGCGTGACCCGCTTCCCATTCGTCCGTTTCGCGCACATCGAGAAGAATGACCGAGCTCAAGGAGTCGAGATCGTTGACCGTCGTCGACGGCACCGGCTTCTGCTGGAACGAGCTCATCGCTTCCGCCTTCGATCCGACTGCTTGGTCGTGGCCTGCTTGGTCGTGGCCTTCTTCGTCGTCTTCTCGGCCTTGGTCGCCTTGGTGGCGGGCTTCTTCGTCGCCTTCTTCGTCGCCTTCTCCGGGGCGGCGACCTTCGGGGCCGGCTTCTTCGTCTTCGCCGGGGCGGCGACCTTCGGAGCCGGCTTCTTCTTCGCCGGTTTGGCCGACGCTGCGGGCCGGCGCTGGCCCGGCTTCTTCGGGGCCTGCTCGATCGGGGCCGGCGCCGGCTTGGACCGGCCCTTCTTCGTGGTCCGGGCGGTCGTCGTGGCCTTCTCGGCCTTCTCGGCCGCGATTGTCTCCATCACCTCGGCGACCCGCTTCTGCTTCGCCGCCACCTTCTTCTCGGAGCGCGTCAGCTTCGGCTCGGTCGCGACCACGGTGGCCGGCTCGGCCGTCGCCGGCTTCTTCTTCGCCCGTTCCCGGGCCGGCTTCGAGGCGGGCTTCGTAGCCTTGGCGGGCTTGGCTGCCTTCGTCGCGGCCACCTTCTTCGCGACGCGTTTTGCCCCCTCCGGCTTGGACCCGGTTGTCGCCTTGGACCTCGAGCGCCGGGTACCGAGCTCCGCGGCCACGGTCTCCTCGCTCGGCGCGCCCGCGACCGTCGCGAAGCCCGGGAGGCCGAGCTCGATGCCGCGCCGGGGCGCGTCGACGGCCTGGACCACGAACGTTCGGGTCTCATCCTTGGCCAACACGTCGCGCGCCTTGGTCGGCTGCGGGTTCCCCATCGCGCTGAGCGGGACGTAGCACCGCACGCCGTCGACGTTCACGAACGCGCCGTGCGACGCGAACGCCTCGACGGTTCCCGCGACCTCGGTGCCGAGACGGTGGTCGATGACGAACTGGAGGAAGGAGGCGGGCTCGTTGACTGCTTCGGGCTCGGCCTTGTCGTTCTCGGCCTTCGCGCCCGAGCTGCGGCCACGGCCACCGCGCCGCCGCCGCCGTTTCGGCGCGTCGGGCGCCATCGCGCTCGCGGTCGCCTCGGCGATCGCCTTCTGCACCTTCTTCTCTTCCTTGGCACCACCCTGCTTCGCCTTCTGCACCGTCTTGCGGCTGACGATCCCGCGCACCGGGCGCCGCAGCGAGAAGATCCAGCCCACGCCGGGCACCGGCTTCGCGCCGATGAGCCGACCGGGTTCGAACAACCACTCGTACTCCGCGTGGAACTCCTGGAACGAGTCGTTCGACAGGACGGTGCCGCCGGTGCGGTCCGCGATCTGCAGCAGGAATCCGTCGCCGCGACCGACCGCCCCCGCCGGCGGCGACACGACCTCACCGTCGGTCTGGGTCTTCTCGAACGCTTTGCGCTCGGAGGGGTCGATGCGGTGCTCGAAGCTCGCGTCCACGACGACGGTCGCGTTGGCCCCCGGATGCTCGGCATGAAAGGCGGCGACCGCTTCCTTCAGCTGAGCGAGGCTCGGCTCGGTCCGGCCCTCGGTGGCCAGGTTCGAGCCGTCGATCACGAAATGGTCAGCCACATCAGCCTCCGGTGACGCTGAGTAGGTCTGCGGCCATCTCGCGCAGCAGCTTGTAGTCGGCCTTGCCGTTGGGGGCGCGCCGCAACGTGTCGGTGAACAGGATCCGGCGCGGCACCTTGTAATTCGCCAACCCACGACTCTTGCAGAAGGCCTTCAGCTCCACTTCGTCGGTGTAGTACCCATCGGTGACCTGGACGAGCGCGACGACGGTCTCGCCGAAGCGCGGGTCGGGAACTCCGACCACGACGCAATCGAGCACCGCCTTGTTCTTGCGCAGCGTCAGCTCGACCTCTTCGGGGTACACCTTCTCACCACCGGTGTTCACCGTCGCGGAGCCTCGTCCGAGCAGGCGGATCGTCCCGTTCTCGTCGACGGTCGCGTAGTCGCCGGGGATCGAGTACCGGACGCCGTCGACCACCCGGAACGTCTCGGCGGTCTTCTCGGGGTCCTTGTAGTAGCCGAGTGGGATCCGGCCGCCGACGGCGACCATCCCGACCTCGTCCGTGCCGCGCGTGACCTCACGCCCGTCCTGGGTGAAGACCTTCACCCGGTCGTTCACCGCGAAGCGGGCCGCCGCGATCTTCTCGTCGCCCGCCTTCGCCGCGGAACGGCTCATCAGACCCTCGGATGCGCCGAGCGAGTCGAGCATTGTCACGTTCGGGAGATGGTCGAGCAACGCGCGCTTGACCTCGGGGCTCCAGGTGACGCCACTCGAGGTGATCGCCCGCAGGCTCGAGAGGTCCCAGCGGGTCGGCTCCGCATCCAGCGCGGCGAGCAGCGGCCAGCGCGAACACGTCGCCGACGATCGTGAGGATCTGGGCCGCGTTCCGTTCGACCTCACTCCAGATCAGGCCGGCGTCGAGACCGACCTTGTCGATGAGCACCACCGTGCCACCACCGGAAAGCGTCGAGAGCGTGATGAAGAGCCCGGTCCCGTGCATCAGCGGGCACGCGGGCAGCGCGGTCGCCGCCTGCTTGCCGGCGAGCACCGCGTCACGGGGATCCGGCGGCTCGGCACCCGGCCGGCCCATCTGCCACAGCGCGACGTAGAGGTCGTCGTTGCGCCACATCACGCCCTTCGGCATCCCGGTGGTGCCGCCGGTGTACAGGAACATGAGGTCGTCGCCGCTCGGTGGGCGCGCCCGCCACGGCTGATCCGGTCCCGCGCCGTCGATCGCCGACTCGAGCTCGTTGCCGATCTCGATCACGACCGGCGCGTACTTCCTCCCGCGCTGGCGCGCCAGCCACTTCACGCCCTTGCGCGTCTCCTTCTCGAACGCGGGCTCGGTCACCACGACCTTCGCGTCGCTGTCGTCGAGCAGGTACTGGATCTCCGTGGCCTTGTAGCGGTAGTTGACGTTGACGGGTACCGCGCCGAGCTTGCCCGCGGCGTAGAACGTCTCGAGGTACTCGGGGCGGTTGGTCAGGTTGATCGCGACCTTGTCGTCCGGCCGGACGCCCTGATCCCACATCCACGAGGCGAGCCCGGCCGCCCGGCGCTCGAGCTCCCCGAACGTGCGCCGGGTGTCGCCGCAGACGACCGCCTCCCGCGAGGGCGCGGCGTCGGCGATCGAGTCCCAGACCCGGGCGAAGCTCCAATCCGACATCCGTCGCAGGCTACCCAACGCCCTCTCGGCAACCGGGAGCCGCACCGGGCGCCGAGGCGCCCCGGCCCGTCAATCTCCCGTCAGCGTTCCCAGCGAGGAAGTCAGCAGTCGGAGCTGTTGATGCGGAGGTCGGGCATGACCGTCTTGCAGAACTTGGCCCCCCGCGTGTCGACGCCGTACATGTGGGCGCCGGTCAGGTCGGCGTTGCGGAGGTTGGCCAGGGTCGAGATCCGCTCCGTTGAGCAGGGCCCGCTGCAGGGTGGCGCCGGAGAGGTTCGCACCGCTCAGGTCGCAGGCGGTCAGGACCGCCCCGGTCAGCTGGGCCTCGGCGAGGTACGCACCCCGGAGATCCGCATCACTCAGGTCGGCCCCGCGGAAGTTCACGCAGTACAGGTTCATCCCGCCGAGACGCGCCCGCTGGAGCTGCGCCCCCTGAAGGTTCGCAAACGGCTCGATCCTGTAGCCGTTGATCGACTTCTCGCGCAGTGCCATCCGGCGTACTTCGGCGGGTTCAGGACCCCGCTTGACCAAAGATCTCGGATTCGGCCGGGAGCTCGGCCGGACCGGAGGCCCCCGCTCGTGACGAGCGGGGCTCGACGTGGACCCCGAGGCGGGCGAAGAGCTCGGTCGATTCCGCTTCGTGGGCCTCGGCGGCGGCGAGGTCGCCGGCCCGCACCTCCAGGTCGACGAGCACGTCGAGGGTCCGCGCGATCTCGAACAACGCGTCCTGGTCACGGGCGTCGGCCAGGCTCGCGTCGAGGGCTTCCCGGGCCGCGTCGTCGTTGCCGAGGGCCAGGTGCGCGCGGCCGCGGGTCCGTTCGAGTGCGGCGAGCCGGGTCGGGTTCGCGGCGCTGATGGCCTCGACGACCTCGAGTGCCAGCGTCGGGTTGCCCGCGACGACGTGGCATTCCGCGAGGAGGACGTCGACCTCCTGCACGTCGTCCGCGTTCATCATCGCCTCGAACTGGCCGCGTGCGTCACCGAGGTGCTCGAACGCGAGGTCGGTGTCGCCCGAGAGCATCGCGACCCGACCGAGATGTTGGAGCGCCGTCGCCGCGACGTAGGGCTTCTTCGCCGCGCGCGCGACCCGGAGCGCTTCGCGGAACCGGTTCTCGGCCTCCTCCAGGTTGCCCTGGTCGGTCAGCACCTCGCCGATGTTGCACGCGATGAACGCGGCTTCCACCGCGTTCCCCGTCCGGAGCCGGATCTCCCGACCGCGCTCGTACAGCGCGACCGCTTCGTCCCAGCGGCCTTCGTAGTACGTGAACCCGCCGAGGTTGTTGAGGACCTGGGCCTGACGGTCGAAGTTGCCCAGCTGCTCGTAGATCTCCAGCGCCCGCGCCGAGTGCACCGCCAGCTCGGGTTGACCCTGCAGCACGTAGGCCCAGTCGAGGATGAAGCGCGCGTGTGCCTCCGCTTCGAGGT
The DNA here is from genome assembly GCA_963770095.1 of uncultured Acidimicrobiia bacterium. Classification (GTDB taxonomy): domain Bacteria; phylum Actinomycetota; class Acidimicrobiia; order IMCC26256; family JAENVU01; genus Chersky-806. Next base: position 649,065 of record CAVYOO010000005.1, on the reverse strand, counting down.
TCCCCGAGCCGATCGCTTCCTCGATGGCTTCGAGGCACGCCGGCACGGCTTCATCGAAGCGGCCCTGGCCGGCGCGGACTGCCGCGTAGAACGCGGTCAGGCTGGCGCGCACGCCCGCGACCTCATCGGCCGGGGCGTCCTCGAGCTTGCGGTAGCCCCGCCGAACGACCCGCACCGCATTGGAGAGGCGCCCATCCGTCTCGGCGATCCACGCTTCCTTGAGGAGCAGCTCCGCCTCTCCGACTGCGTCGCCCGCGCACGCCCGGCGCGCGGATCGGTAGGCGACCAGCGCCTCGTCGAACACGCCCGCCCGCTCGCGCACGTCCCCCAACGCCTCCCACATCTCCGCGACCTCGCGGCTCGGGAGATCCGGAACGCGCCGGGCCGCGGCGAGTGCTCGTTGGAGGAACTCGGCGGCTTCGACGTTCGCATACTTGTCACGCGCCCGGATGCCGGCGATCCGCGCGTACCTCCACGCGTCCTCGAATCGCTGTGCGTGGAAGAAGTGGAGCGAGAGGAGCTCGGCCTCGGACTCCGGATGGTCCTCGAGCCCGGCCGCGATCGACTCGCCGGCGCGTGCGTGCAGCTCGCGCCGGCGCCGGAACGGGAGCTCCTCGTACGCGGTGTCGCGCAACATCGCGTGCCGGAAGCGCACGACGTCGCTCGCCACGAAGTTGAGGTAGCCCGCGAGGCTGCGCCAGGTCGCTTCGTCGGGCGCGGGCATCTCGTCGGCGATCACCGCGTTGAGCTCGTCGACCCGGAACGTGTGGCCGAGCACCGATGCGTACCGGAGCAGGCGGCGCTGGAGCGTCGGCAGCCGGTCGATCTGGGCCGTGATCACGGCGTCGATGGAGTCCGGAAGGGTGTCGACGTCCTCGCCCGCCGCGGTCGCTTCCAGCAGCTCGGCGAGGAACAGCGGGTTGCCGTCGGCGCGCGCCACGAGCGTCTCCAGCTCGTGCGGGCGCAGTGGGTGGTCCTCGGTCGCGGCGACGATCGCCGCGGCCGTCTGCTCCGCGGTCAGGGGCTGTGGATGCAGCGTGTGGACGTGCGAAAGCTCCGGGCCGACGAACCCGGTTTCGGTGCGCCGGCGGGTCGCGGCGACGAGCGCGGCCCGGTCGGCGATGTTGTCGACGATGATCTGAAGGACCGCGCACGACGCCTCGTCCATCCAATGGACGTCCTCGAGCAACACGAGCGCCTTGGCCGGCAACGCCTGGTCGAGGAAGATCGCCATGACCTCGTGGACGCGCTCACGGCGGAACTCCGGCGAGAGCTCGGCGGTCTCGGGCGTCTCCGGGATGTCGACGTCGAACGGCGTGGCCAACAGCGGCAACCACGGCATCAGCTCCGGGCAGTGCAGCTCGACGTGGGCGCGCAGCCGTTCGGCGATGGCTTCGGGTGCCGCGGTCTCCGGCAACCCCAGCAGATCGTGGATGAGCCACCAGAACGGGGTGTATGGCGTGGTGGATTCGTACGGATCGCACGCGATCGTGAACGTGGGCAGGTCACCGGCGAGGCGGCGGAGCTCCTCGACCAGGCGGCTCTTGCCGATCCCCGCGTCCCCGACGATCTCGATCACGCTGCCGTGGCCGGTGTGGAGACCCTCGAGCGCGTCGATGAACGTGGCGATCTCGGTGTCGCGCCCGACGAGCGGAAGGTTGGCGGTGCCAGTCTCGACCCGTCGCTGTGGCGCGCCGACCTCGTACGCCTGGACGGGGTGGCGCTTGCCCTTGACCATGAAGGGCTCGAGCGCCGACGTCTCGAACGAGGCCCGCGACCGGTCGAGGACCTCTTTCGTCGCGAGGATCTGCCCCGGCTCGGCCCGGGCCATGAGCCGGGCCGCGAGGTTCACGGTGTCGCCCATGACGGTGTACGTGCGCCGGTACTGCGGGCCGACGTCGCCCGCGAAGATCGGGCCGCGGTTCACCCCGATGCGGACGTTGAGGGTGCGGCGCCCGTCCGCGATCTGGCGCAGCGCGCCGAGCATCCGTTCCTCGTCGTCGCCCATCGCCGCGCGGCACGCCGGCGACGAGGATGATCTTGCCGCCGTCGTGGTCGATATCCGTGCCGAGGAACGTGACTTCGTACTCGTCCGCGGCGCGCTGCACGTCGGTGACGAGCTCGTGGAGCGCGTTGGCGACGTAGCCGGGCCCCTCGCGTTCGAGTAGCTCATCGGTCCCGTCGAAGTGCAGGAACGCGACCGTCGTCTGGCGGTGCTCGGGGTCCTCGCCGCCGGAGAGCAGGTGCGCGCGAATGGCCGTCGGCACGTAGCCGGCGAGGTCGACGTCGCGGATGGTCGGAGGAACCGTCATGTCGCGCGCTCGGGGCGGTCTCGCGCCGGACGCGGCGCAGGCGGAACCCGGGGCCGGTCTCGTCGCCGACCAAGTCCGCCGGTATCGCAGCGGCCGTGGCGCGGGCTCACGATGGTCTGGCCCGCGACCGCCGCGCCTTCCATGTCGGTGAGCGTGCTCACCTCCGAGCCGGAGAGGAGCAGCTCGCGGTGCGACTCACCCACGAGGAAGGCCTGGAACGAACCGGTGTGGACTCCGGCCGACATGCGCAACACGACCCGGCCCGCGCTGGTGTCGAGCCGGCCGACGTCGGCCAGGCGGTTCTGCATCCCGAGCGCGGAGCCGGCAGCGCGCTTCCGCGTGGCCCGGTCCGGTGAAGAGCAGCAGGAGCGCGTCACCGCCGAACTTCAGCAGTCCGCCGCCGGCTCGGTACGCGATCTCGAGGAGCGCCTCGAAGCAGGTGCCGATCGCGTCCGTGACCTCTTCGGCGCCGACCTTGCCGTGACGGGCCAGCCGTTCGGACATCTTGGTGAACCCGGAGATGTCGACGAACAGCAAGGAGCCGTCGATCGCCTGGGTGCGCTGGTCGGGGGCGTGGTCGGCCCATTCGACGGTCAGCCGGGGGACATAGGGGCGCAGCGTCCAGTACGCGGTTGCGTCGGCCACGCCGGAGTCGCTGCGGTGGTGCCCTTCGACCTGGTCGTGGTCGCCACCTGGTACTGCCCGCACACTTCACCCAATCTCGCCGAGACTCGCCCCACAGCCCGCCGACCCAGCCTACCGGCCGGTAACCGGACCCCCGACAAGCCGGGAGTGGCGCAGTCCCGCACCGAGCCACCCGACCGGATCCGGGAGTGAAACCGAGCCTCAACGAGGGCGCAGCGACGTGCCGACCGTCACGGACCGGATCCACCGCGACGCCGATACGCTCGCGATTCGAGGGGGTGAGCACCAGCGTGGACTGTGGGCAGTGCGGCGCCACGAACCGCGTCGGCGCGCGCGTTCTGCAGCGGTTGTGGCACGGCGTTGGCCCTCGCGCGTGCTCCTCGTGCGGCGCCGAGCTCTCGGCGACGGCCCGGTTCTGCGACCAGTGCGGGACGCCCGTCGCGGGAGCATCGCCCGTCGCTCCCGCGGCGCCGCCGGCGGCCCCGTCCGGCACGGCGGTGCGCAAGACGGTCACGGTCCTCTTCGCTGACCTCGGCGGCTCCACCAGCTTCGGGGAGCGGACCGACGCGGAGCTCGCCCGCACCGTGATGGCCGAATACCACGCGGTCCTCCAGCAGGTGATCGACGACCACGCCGGCACCGTCGCCAAGTTCATGGGCGACGGGATGATGGCCACCTTCGGCATCCCCGAGGTCGCCGAGGACGACGCCCGCCGCGCGGTGCGCGCCGGGCTCGACGCCCAACGCCGCTTCGAGACGTTTGCCGCGGCCGTGGCTCGCGGCGCCACGGCGAGACCCTCACGATGCGCATCGGGATCAACACCGGCGAGGTGGTGATCGCGGCGGGCGACGCCGACCTCATCGGCGACGCGCTCAACGTCGCGGCCCGGCTGGAGAAGGCGTGCCGGCCCGGTCAGGTGCTCGTCGGTGAGGAGACGTGGCGGCTGACGCGGGGGACTTCGGCTTCGATCCGCTCGGCGAGGTGAGTGTCGCCGGTCGGGCGCAACCGGTCGCGATCTACGAGGTGTCGTCGACTGCCGAGGAGATCGCCGAGCCGGTCGCTCCCTTCGTGGGTCGGGCGGGCGAGATGGCGCGCCTGCGGTCCGTCTTCGCCGAGGCGCGGGCCGCGCAGACCGCGCAGCTCGTGACCGTGCTCGGCTCGCCCGGCGTCGGCAAGACGCGCCTGTCCCGGGAGATCAGCGCGTTCGTCGCCTCCGATGCCGATGCTCGGACGTTCGAGATCCGGTGCGACCGCTCGGGCGACGCGACCTTCGCGCCGTCGCCCAGCTGATCCGGGAGGCGGCCGCATCGGCGACGAGACCGACGCGGCCACATTGCCCGAACGGATCGCCCTCCTCCTTGCCGAGGACGACGAACGGGCCCGGGTGGCCGACGTCCTCGCCGGTCTGGTCGGCGCCGCCGGAGTGCGCTCGGTGGAGGAGACGTTCTGGGCGATCCGCCGCCTGGTCGAATCGCTGGCGGCGGAGCATCCGTTGATGGTCGTGATCGACGACATCCAGTGGGCCGAGCCGCTGCTCCTGGACCTGCTCGAGCACCTCGTGGAGTGGGTCAAGGGCGTCGCCGTCGCTCTGGTGTGCCTCGCCCGGCCCGAGCTGCGGGACGTCCGCCCGGCGTTCACCGAGACCGGCCGACGGGTCGCCGACGTCCTGGCGCTCGACGGCCTCGACTCGGCCGCCACCGAGGCCCTGGCCGCCGGCCTCCTGGGGACCGACCGGCTGCCCCCCGGACTCGTCGACCGGCTGCCGTCGTCCACCGACGGCAACCCGCTCTTCGTCCGCGAGTTGGTGCGCATGCTGGTCGACGACGAGGTCATCCGCCGCGTGGGCGACGGGTGGGAGCTGACGATCGACGCGGACGCGGTGGACGTGCCGCCCACGATCCAGTCCCTCCTCGGCGCACGCGTCGAGCGGCTGCCCGGGGCCGAGCGGGAGCTCCTCGAGCTCGCGTCCGTCGTCGGCGCCGAGTTCAGCCTCGGCGCCCTGCGCGAGCTCGCCCGTGACGGAACGCCCATCACCGACACTGCTGGAGTCCATGCGGCGCAAGGAGCTGATCGAGCCGACCGGCACCTACTGGGGCGACGAACCCGTGTACCGGTTCCACCATGTGCTGATCCGCGACGCCGGGTACCGGCGGCTGCTCAAGACCACCCGAGCCGAGTTGCACGAACGGCTCGCGCACTGGACGGACGACGCCGCCGCGCGCCAGGTCGGCGAGCACGAGACGCCGATCGCGTTCCACTACGAGCAGGCGTCTCGGTACCGCGGCGAGATCGGCGAGACCGGTGACGACGTCGACGCGCTCGGGCGCCGCGCTGCGGAGCTGCTGGCCGTCGCAGCGCGGCGGGCCCTCGAACGGGACGACCTCACCGCCGCCGGTGGGCTGGCGCGCCGGCGCTCGCCGTGTTGCCCGCGTCCGATGTGGAACAGCGCGCCGAGATGCTGCTGGTCGGCTGCGAGTGCCTCCTCGGCTCGGGCGACGTCGTGGCCGGCACGCCGCTGGTCGAGGAGCTGGCGGCGATCGCGGGTCCCAACGAGCAGCTCGCAGCATGGGCCGCGTGCTACGAGGCGCAGCTCGTCAGCCTGACCGATCCGGAAGGACTCGTGGCGGCGGACGCCACCGCCACCGCCGCGGCCGAGCGGCTCCACGACCTGGGTGACGGCGCCGGTGAGGCCAAGGCCCACCAGGTGCGGGCCGGACTGCTGGCCCGGCTGGGTCGCGTCGGCGAGGCCGAAGTCGTCCTCGATCTCGCGCTCGCCGCGGCGCGGGCCGCCGACGATCGGCGGCGGGTCACCGCGGTGCTCGGTGCCGCACCCAGGCCGCGCTCTTCGGCCCGAGCCCGGTGGCCCGGGCCGGTGGCCGCTGCCTCGACGTCGTGCGGCTGCTGCGCATCACGACGGCGTCACCGTCGGTCGAGGCGACGTCGATGCGCTGCCAGGCGGTGCTGGAGGCGTTGCGGGGCCGCATCGACGTCTCGCGCACGATGCTCGCGTCCGCCCGCGTCACTGGAGGAGCTCGGCCTCCGGCACGGATTGCTCGAGACGGATCTGTTCACCGGGATGGTCGAGCTGATCGCCGGTGACCCCGCCGCGGCCGTCGCCCCGCTGCGCGCCGCGTACGAAGGGCTCGGGACGCTCGGGGTCGGTGCGGATGCCGGCCAGGCCGCCGCGTTGCTCGCCAGCGCGCTGCTCGAGCAGGGCGAGATCGACGAGGCGGAGTTGATGGCCGCCGCGAGCGAGGCGCTGGCCGGTCAGAACCTCAAGACTGCCATCTCCTGGCGGGTCGCCCGGGCGCGGGTGCTCGACATGCGAGGCGACGTCGAAGCCGCAGTCGCGCTGGCGTGCGAGGCGGTCGACATCGCGGCCGCGACCGACTTGATGCTCGACCATGCCGACGCGTGCGTTGCGCTCGCGGAGGTCAGCGACCGCGCCGGTGATCCCGCGGGTGCCCGCGCCGCCCGTGCCGAAGCGCACCGGCTCTACGACGCCAAGGGCGCGACCGTCCCGGCCGTGGGACTCGCCGCCACCGATGCGTCCGGCCGACTGAGGCCGGTGGAGCTCCTCGACGAGGACGACTTCGACTCGGCGCTCGGCCGGTTCGACGAGTTGGGCGGCGCCGGACGAAGCGATGATCCCCGTACTCATCGCCCCGAGAACGGTGCGACGCGGCTGATCCAGGTCTGGGCGGATCATCTCCGCCGGACGGCTCGACGATGCAATGGCCATGGGGCGTGAGGACGGTGTCCGGGTGGACCACCGAAGCACTGTTTCCTTCCCGGCGACGCGGGGCCGGGACGAGCTGCGAGCCGCGCTGCAGGCGGCGATCGACGTCGGGTTCACGGACCTGGTCGTCGAGCCACTCGCCGTCCGGGGCGAGCGATCCTTCCTCGCCCGATTTACGATGACGACCGCAGAAGGTGACGAGTCCGCCTATCTGATCGTCGATGAGTTCGACGGGGGCGGACAGTGGTTCTCCAGCGCGTTCTACGACGAGGACGATCGTGACAGCGGCCGAGGACGATCTCGACGAGCGGTATCTCGCCGGTGAGGGTGCCGGATGCGCGGAGGTGTTCGGCGCATCCGTGCGGTTGCGCCGCGCCCACTGCGCCAGGGACTGGGAAGCTCTCCGTGACGGGTTCGATCCCGGCGTGGTCTTCCGGGATCACCGCCGGCTGGGCTGGGCCGCCGGCGACCGGGACGAGCTGACCCGCATGTTCCGGGAGGGGGTCGAGCTCGTACCGGACATGAGGCTGCGGTTCCGCTCACACCACATCGTCGGTGACGCGCTCCTTCGTACCAACGTCTCGTTCGGATCGACACCCGACGGCGGCGTCCTCGAATGGGCGCTGCACGCGGTGAGCACGGTCGGCCGGGACGGTCGGATCGACCACCTCGAGTACTTCGACGAGGACGACTTCAACGCCGCCTTGGCCTGTCTCGACGCGCGCTCGGCGCGTCGAGTCGACCGGCTACATCCCTGCCGGTGGAGAACGTCGCCTCGGAGATCGCGCAGCGCTTCATCGACCACCTGAACGCGCGGGACTTCGCGGCCGCGCGCGCGTACGTTGCCGACGACTTCGTCCGCCTGGACCGCCGCCACGGGGTGTCGGCACCGCCCGCCGACGGGCCCGACGCGTTCATCGAAGCCGCAACGGCCTGGTACGACGTTGGCTTCGCCGAGCTGACGCTGGAGCCGCTCGCGGTGCGGGGCGACCGCTGCGTGATGGGCCGCCTCTGCTTCCGAGCCGCCGACGGGCGGGAGGTCGTCTATCTCGGGGTCTACGAGACGGACGCACACGGGAAGATCGCGCGGGGTGTCCACCTCGACGAGGACGACCTCGCCGCGGCCCTCGCCGAGCTCGACGAGCGGTTCCTCGCCGGTGAGGAGCGGCGCGCACTCGCGGTGCTCGCGGCCGGGCAGGCGTGGATCGAGGCGAGCCGGAACCAGAATGTCGACGTGTTGCGGGCCAGTGACGGCCCCCGATCTCGTCTGCGCTGGACCACCAGCCGCTCGGGTTCGGCACGCTCGACCGGGAGGGTCTGCTTGCGGCCACGCAGCTCCGGTTCGAGCTCTCGGCCGACGACGTCGTGATCGTCCGGTCGGTACAGGTCTCCGGCTCGGCGGTGCTCGCCTGCCACTACGCCGAGACAACGACCGACACCGGCAGCCGGTACGAGCGGGAGGCCTGGTACCTCCTCGCGGTCGACGAGGCGGGACTTATCGACCGATGGGAGGTCTTCGGCGACGCCGACGGCGAACGAGCGCTCGCCCGCCTCCACGAGCTGGGTGCGCGTGATCCGTCGGTCGACCGGGCGACGGTGCCCCACGTCGAGAATCCGGTCACGCGGCTCGTCGGCCGCACGCTCGATCTCCTGAACCGCGGCGATTTGGAGACTCTCGTGGCGATGGACGCGGTCGCGGAGGACGTCATGCGGTTCGACCGTCGGATCACAGTGTCGGCGCCGACGGTCGATGACAGCGAGGACTTCAGTGTCAACGCGGCCGGGATCTACGAGGTCTTCGGTGTGGTCCGCCCCGAGCCCATCGCCGTCCGCGGCGATCGGCTGGCCCTGATTCGCCTGCACTGTGGAGAACCACCCGCGTTCACGATGCAGCTGCTGAGCGTCTACGAGCTCGACGGCGCGAGCCGGATCGTGCGCGAATCCGACTTCGACGAGGACCAGCTCGACGCCGCGTTCGACGAGTTGGACGAGCGGTGGATTTCCGGGGAGGGCGCCGACCACGAGTACATGATCCGGCGCATGGGCGACTTCCGCACCGCATCCGCGCACCGGGACTGGTCGGCCCAGGAAGCGCTGGTGGCGGAGGACTTCGTCTTCGTGGATCACCGTCCGATCGGTCTCCCCGAGAACGATCGCGCCGGCTACGTCTCCGTGATGCGGGAGTCGGTCGGACAGACGCCAGGGATTCGGCTCCTCCATCGCTCCCTCGGGGTCCGCGGCGACACGGTGCTCGCCCGCACCGGGCGCGTGGGTGCGACGTCCGACGGTGCCGAATATGAGTGGGAGCAGATCGCCGTCATGGACTGGGCGGCGGGACTGCTCCGCCGGGTCGAGCTGTTCCCACTCGAGCGGGAAGGCGAAGCCCGCGTCCGGTTCGAGGAGCTCGCGGTCGAGCGCCCGACACCGACGATCGACAACGCCGCGGTGCGGGCAGTCGTGCGAGCGGGCTGGGTGCGCCGCTACGTCGGAGCGGCCGCGGCGGTCGACCTCGTCGCCGAGGACGTCGTCTTCCTCGACCGCAAGCGCCATCTCTCCCTTCCCGAGCTCCGGGGGCGAGACGCATGGATGGAGCTCCGGGCCGCGACCGAGTCGGTGTGGGGCGGAGTCTGGCTGGATCCCGTCGCGGTGCGGGGCGATCGGCTCGCGTTGTTCCGGGGGTTGCTCGAGTCCGACGGCTACGAGCTGCCCTCGTGGACGATCTGGGAATGTGATGAGGCCGGCCGGCTCTCCCGGGGCGTCGTGTTCGACGACGATGATCTCGACGCCGCCGTCGACGAGCTGAACGCGCGGTACGCCGAGATCCGGACCGGGCCGGCCGGCCCGTACGAGCAGTGGTTCCGCGACGGGCCGCTCGCCGATTTCGACTGGGGTGGCGAGGGCTACCGGGCCGCGGTGGCTCCGGAGGCGGTGACCGTCGATCACCGGCTGCTGGGCTTCGCCGAAGGCTCTCGAGATGAGTACCAGGCGCGCGCCCAGGCGATGGTCGAGTCGGTGCCGGACGCGACCCAGCTCGCCAAGAAGCGCTACGTGAAGGGCCGAGCCGAACTGATGATCATCGACATCACGGGGACGTCCACCGACGGCATGAAGGTCGAGTGGCACTTCGTCTCGGTGATGCGGGCCCGGCCCGACGGCCGGCTCGACCGCGGCGCCTACTTCCCGGTGGAGCGGTGGGACGACGCGGTCGCGCAGTTCGAGGAGTGGGCCGGAACCGCGCCGACCGAGCGGACTCCGACCGTCGACAACGAAGCGGTCCAACGTCTGCGTCTTCTGGCCGAGGTCGCTCGGTCTGACATCGGCGAGGCGCTCGACCTGCTCGCCGCCGACGCGGCGGGGGAGGCACACGAGTCCGGTCCGTTGCGCGGCGCCTGGGCCCGCGGCCGCGATCGGTGGCACGACGTGCTGACGTCGCTGGTCGAGACGTTCCAGGAAGTGGAATTCGAGCCGCTCGCGGTTCGGGGCGACCGCGTCGCGCTGGTCCGGTACCGCTTTGCGGCCGGTGAGGACTTCACGGCCGGCCTGATGGTCGCCGAGGTCGACGAGCAGGGACTGATCCGTCTGCTCGACACGTTCGACGAAGACGACTTCATCGGGGCGGTCGACGAGTTGGAGGAGCGCCATCGCGCCATCAGTGGCGCCGCGTACACCGAGGCGGACCGGCTTCTCGCCGAGAGCATCACGCTCGGGAACCATGGCGAGCCGATCGGAATCGAGCGGTTCACGCCTGATTTCACCGCGGTGTCCCACATCCACATGCACCTGGCGCCGGCGAACCGGGAGGAGTTCGTCCGGGACTGGGCCGGGAGCCTGCGCGACGTGGCCCCGGACTTCCGCTGGTACGCGGCGAAGGCGTACGTGGACGAGCTTGCGTCGATCAACGTCACGGAGGCCGTCGGGCTCACGCCCGAGGGCAGCGAGTACACGTGGCAGTGGGTGCACCTCCGCCGCTACGTCGCCCGACGGCCGGCTGGAGCGATGGGAGGCCTACCCGATCGAGCGATGGGAAGACGCCCTCGCGGTCTTCGACGAATGGTGTTGACACTGTCTACAGATTGGTAGACAGTGTCAACATGACCACGACGGCGCCGCGGCCGACTCCGGAGAGCACCCCCGGGTTGAGCCCGACCGCGACCCGGCTGGTCGATTCGGCCCGGGCGATGCTCGACGAGCAGGGCCTCGAAGGGCTGACGCTACGCGCCATCGCCCGGCGCGCCGGGGTGTCGCACGGCGCGCCGCTGCGACACTTCCCGACCCTCGCGTCGCTGCTGTCGACCGTGGCGGCGCAGGGGTTCCGCGACCTGATCGCGGCGGTGGACGCCGCGACCGACCTCCTCGTGGGGGAGACCACCGCCCTGGACCGGCTCTCGGCTGCGGGCCGCGGCTACGTGATGTTCGCGACCACGAACCCCGGGGTGTTCACCGTGATGTTCCGGCCGGAGCGCCTGGATTCGAACGACGCGGTGTACCTGACCGCGTCCTACGACTCGTTCCACCAGCTCCGAGACCGCGTCGAGGGCGCACAGCGCGAGGGGTTCCACGCCGACGTCGACACCACCCGGCTCGCGACGATCATGTGGACGAGCATGCACGGCCTCGCCGACCTGTGGATTCGCGGCTGCGGGCTGCCCGGCGCCGACGAGACGTTCGGCCTCGACGACTTCATCGCACTCATGCAAACGATCTCGCTCGGCCTCGGTGCCGCCGCGGGGAAGACCAAGCATCGGAGGAACCCGTCATGACGACACCCGACCACCACTACCTCGAAGGCAACTTCGGACCGGTCCACGAGGAGCTGACCGTCGGTCGAGCTGCCCGTGACCGGCACCATCCCGGCCGAGCTCGACGGCCGGCTCCTGCGCAACGGCCCCAACCCGATCGGTGACCAGGACCCGGCGACCTACCACTGGTTCACCGGCGACGGCATGGTCCACGGGCTGCGGCTGCGCGACGGGTCGGCCGAGTGGTACCGCAACCGGTGGGTCCGCAGTCCCGAGGTGGCCGCGGCACTCGGCGAGCCCGCGCCGCCGTCGCCGTACGGTGACGATGTCGTGATCTTCGCGGCGAACACCAACGTCGTCGACATCGCCGGGAAGACCTACGCGATCGTCGAAGCCGGCTCACCGCCGGTGGAGCTCACCGACGAGCTCGAGACGGTCGGCCCGTCGAACTTCTCCGGGACGCTGGAGCACCCGTTCAGCGCGCACCCGAAGGTGGACCCGGTCACCGGCGAGACGCACGTCGTCGCGTACCACTGGGCCTGGGGCAACAAGATCCGGTACATGAGCCTCTCGCCGGATGGTCTCGTCCAGAAGGTCGTCGACGTCGACACCCCCGGCGGACCGATGGTGCACGACATGGCCTTCACCGAGAAGTACGCGCTGCTGTTCGACCTGCCGGTGACGTTCAACCTCGAGGACGCGATGGCCGGCAAGCGGCTGCCGTACAGCTGGAACGCCCGAGTACGGCGCACGCATCGGCCTGCTGCCGCGTGCGGGACGGCGACCGACGGATCCGACGTGAACTGGGTCGACATCGAGCCGTGCTACTTCTACCACCCGCTCAACGCCTACGACCTCGACGACGGTCGCGTCGTGCTCGACGCGGTGCGGTACCTCGCGGATGTTCGACCACGAACCGCCAGGGACCGAACGAGGGCGCGTCGCGCTCGGAGCGGTGGACGATCGATCCGGCCGAGGGCAAGGTGCTCGAGGAGACCGCTGGACGACCGCAACCAGGAGTTCCCGCGGATGAACGAGTCGTCTGCAGGGCCAACGCAACCGCTACGGCTACGGCGCGACGTTCGGAGCGCTCGACGCGGGAGGCGGCCCGGCGATCAAGCACGATCTCGTGGCCGGGGCGACCGTCGAGCACGACTACGGACCGGGGCGGCAGACCCTCGAGCCGGTGTTCGTGCCGCGCGACGGCGCGACCGAGGAGGACGACGGCTGGGTGATGTCCTACGTCTACGACGAGACGACCGACCGCTCGACGTGGTGATCCTCCACGCCCAGGACTTCACCGGGGATCCCGTCGCCACGATCCACCTCCCCGCCCGCGTCCCCTTCGGCTTCCACGGCAACTGGATCCCCACCCCCTGACCCACCCAGGCTCGTTTCGGGGAGTAATTCGGTCGCTATAGCGACGCGATTACGCCCCGAAACGAGTCAGTCGATGGCGCGGGTGGTGCTGCCGCCCAGCTCGAGGCTCGGGAGGGTGGCGCCGCCGTCGTAGGCCATCGCGGGGTCGGCGCGCACGGCTTCGTCGAGGGCGTGGGCGTCGTCGCCGACGAGGATGCGCCAGCGGTCCGCCCGCACCCCGTCGAGGATGACCGTTGCCGCCCCCGCGGCGGAGAGCGGCGCGGTGTCGCGGAACATGTCGCCCATCATCTTCAGGCCGACCCGCAGCTGCTCGTCGAGCACCCCTTCGAGGGGGACGCCCTGGCGCACCAGCGCCGCACGCGTCTCGCCGAGCTGCTCGGCGCTCATCAGCTCCGGTTCCGCCCCACCGTGCACGCGCCAGGTGTTCGTGACGATGTTCGTGCCGATGTGGCCCGGCATGACCACCGCGGCCTTGACGTGCGGCGCGTTGACCCGGAAGTCGGTCACGAGTGCCTCGGTGAAGCCCTTCACCGCGAACTTCGCGCTGCTGTACGCCGTGTGCGGGTTGCCCGGCCCGAGACAGGCCCAGAAACCGTTCACACTGCTCGTGTTGATCAGGTACGCGTCGTCGCTGGCGATCAACAGCGGCACGAACGCGCGCGAGCAGTTGTAGACGCCACCCCAGCACACCGCGAAGGTGCGTTCCCACTCGGCCCGGTCACCCGCGACGAAGCTCCCGCCACCCCCGATGCCGGCGTTGTTGAAGAGAAGGTCGAGGTGGTCGGTCTCGTGCCGGGCGAGGAACTCGTCGCGGAACCGGAGCACCTCCGTCTCGTCGGCGACGTCGCAGCGGTGCGTGGTGATGCGCACGCCGGGCCGGCCCGCTTGCTCGGCGAGTCGGGCCGTCTCCGCCACGGACTCGTCGTGCATGTCACACGCCGCGACGGAGCAGCCGTCGGCCGCGAGCTGGATCACCAGCTCCCGGCCCATGCCGCTCCCACCACCCGTCACCACGGCCACGCGGCCTTCGAACGACTCCATGTGGGCCCCCTCGAGCTCGAGGCGGACCCTACCGTCGACGACCGAACCGCTCGGTTAGAGCGTGATGCCGAGCTGGGCGAGGATCGTGCCCGAGTCGAAGTAGATCCGCTCGATCTCGATGCGGTCGGTGCCCGATTCGAAGATGAAGAACGCGCACATCCGGCAGCGGAACTCCCGCCCGGTCCCCGGCCGGCCGAGGAACGGGCCGGTGTGCGTGCCGAGCAGGTCGAACTCCACGATCACCGCGTCGTCGGCGTGGCGGAACGAGTGGATCTCGTTGCGCTGGTCGGGGAACGCGGCGCGCGACGACGTGTAGTAGCCCATCACCTCGTCGGGGCCGTCGTAGACCGTGCCGGTCGCGACCAGCTCGTAGCGCGGATGGTTGAAGGTCGCGAGCGTCTCGTCGAACGCGAGCCGGTTCTCGGAGTCCATGTGGTCGCGTACGACCTGGGCGCGCCGCGCCTCGAGCGTCACGAAGGCGGAATGGGGGCTTCGCCGGCGACGGTCGTGCGGTGCATCGCGCGCCGGTACCCCTCGACGTCGGCCATCACCATGTGCTGCATGCAGCGGTTGTCCCAGAATGCGACGTCGCCCGCCGCCCAGCGCCACCGGCAGGTGAAGGCAGGCTGCGTCGCGTGCTGGTACAGCACGTCGAGCAGCGCCCTCGATTCGTGGGGCCACCAACCGTCGAGCCCGATCGTGTACTGCTGGTTCAGGTACAACGCCTCGCGCCCGGTTTCGCCGTGCACACGCACCGCCGGGTGCTTCTGGGTCTCGTTCGCCCGCTCGCTGGTCTGGACGTTCATGCCTTCGAATTGGTCGTGGATCGCCTGCATCTTCGGTGAGTAGGCGTCACGCGCGCTGTGCACACCGGTGAGGGAGCGGACCGTCGCTCGGAGCCCGGGCGACAGGGTCTGGTCCGCGAGGTACTGGTTGGCCCAGAGCGTGTCGCCCCCGAAGGGTGGTACTTCGAGCGCGTGGAGGATCGAGCCCATCGGCGGCTCGGGCAGGATCGAGAAGTCCGAGTGCCAGACGCCCCCGAACGCAAAGCCCTGGCGTTCGGTCGGCTCGCGCACCACCGCGATGACTTCGTCGTGCTCGGGGATCGGTTGCACGAACGGCACCGGGCTGAACGGACCGAACCGCCGGCTGAACGCGACCTGCCGGTCAGGGGTGAGCGACTGGTTCCGGAAGAACACGACCCCGTGATCGAGCAGGGCGCGCCCGGATCTCGCCGATCGTGACGTCGTCGAGGTCGGCTGCGAGATCCACTCCACCGATGACCGCGCCGCACGGTCCGGCGAAGCGCTCGACGGTGATGCGCTGCAGCGGCGCGCCCTCGGTGACCGCGGGCACGGGGACGAGGGGCAGCTCCGCGATGGTCACGGCCCCAGGCTAGGCCCCTCCCATTTTCGGCGTCAGTACGGACCCGTAGAGGGTCCCTACTGACGCCGAAACGGGGGTGGGGGGGTCGGGGTCGGGGTCAGGTGCTGCTCGGGGGAGCGGGAGTCGTGGTGGTGGTCGTCGTCGAGGTCGTCGTGGTGGTCGGCTCGGTGGTCGTGGTGGTCGACGACGTGCTGGAGGTCGTGGTGGTCGTCGGCCCGGAGCTCACCTTGAGCACGACGACGGAACCCTTGCGCGCCTGAGTCCCGGCCAGCGGGGCCTGATCGAAGACGAGTCCCTCGCCGAACTCGTCGTTGGGCTCGGGCACGGTGGACGGGCTGAAGCCCGCGGCCTCGAGGGCCGCCTTCGCGTCTGCCGCGCGCGCCCCGACGACCGCCGGGACCTGGACCAGCTCGGCCTTGCTGTCGTTGTTCTGGGTCACGGCCCATGCGATGAGGCCGCCGATGGCCAGGACCAGCACGATGATCGCCGCGATGATCCAACCGGTCGCGCTCCGCTTCTTCTCCTCGGGCGGCGGTACGACGGGTGGCGGTAGCACCGGAGCGGCCGCCACTGCCGGGATCGCCTGGGTCGGCTCTATCAACGGGATCTGCGCGGTCTCGCCCAACCGGATGAGGTCCGCCGCGACATCACCGCCGTTCGTGTAGCGCCGAGTCGGGTCGCGCTCGAGCAGGCGCTCGACGATCGCGTCGAGGCCCGGAGGAATGCCCGCGACCAACACGGACGGCGGGACGACGCGCTCGGAGAGCTTGCGCTGCGAGATCGCGGTCGCGTCAGCCCCGGTGAACGGGGGATTCCCCGTGATGGCCTCGTAGAGCAGCGCGCCGAGGGCGTAGAGGTCCGAGCCGCGTCCGGCGCCTGACCCTGCAGCTGCTCGGGCGCGCCGTACGTGGCGACGGCGACCGGCCCCGCGAGCGCGGCGAGCCCGGCGGTGGCAGTCCCGAAGTCGGCGACCTTCACGGTGTTGTCCCGACCGAGCAGGACGTCGCGCGGCTTGAGGCTGCCGTGCATGAGCCCGGCCTGGTGCGCAGCGTCGAGCGCCCCGGCGACCCGCACCCCCATGTTGATGGTCGGCGCGATTCCGAGCCGACCGGACTCCTGGAGGGTGTCGGCGAGGCTCGGGCCCTCGACGTATTCCATCGCTACGTAGACCGCGCCCTGGTCCTGACCCCAGTCGTAGATGGTGACGATGTTGGGGTGGTGCACGGAGGCCGCCGCGTTCGCGGCCTCACGGAACTTCTGCACGATCTGCGGGTCGCGGGCCAGATCGGGCCCGAGCACCTTGATCGCCACCGGGCGACCGAGCTCGAGATCCTGGGCGAGGTACACACGGGCGGCGGGCGTCGATGCGAGCTGGCGCCGCAGCTCGTACCGGCCACCGAGGGGCGGTTGGGGGGTCTGAGCCATGGCTGCGACGGTAGTCCGGGCGCCGGCCGATCCCGGCGACCCGGATCGGATGCGGCTAGCTGCGAGAACCGCGCGGGGCGATCGCGTCGATCGCGGCGAGGTCCTCGGTGGTGGGCTCCCACGCCCCGGCCGCAGCGTTCGCCGTCACTTGTTCCGGCCGGGTCGCGCCGGCGATGACGGAGCCGACGGCGGGCTGCGCGGCGAGCGCGCCGATCGCGACGTCGAGCAGTGAGACGCCGCGATCGCGCGCGAAGGTCTCGAGCGCTTCGATGCGGTCGAAGGTGCGGTCACGGATCGCATCGAGCCGGGACTCCATCCGCGTGCCCGCCGGCGCGGGCTCACCGCGCCGGTACTTTCCGGTCAGCATGCCGTTCGCGAGTGGGAAGTAGGGGAGGATCCCGACGCCGTGCCGGACGCACGCCGGCATGAGGTCGCGTTCCGCCGCGCGGTCGAGCAACGAGTAGTTGTTCTGCGCGCTGATGTACCGGCTCGTCCCGGCGTTCCTGGCGAACGAGTCGGCGTCGGCGACCTGCCACGCGGCGAAGTTCGACGAGCCGATGTAGCGCACCTTGCCCTCGCGGACGAGCTCGTCGAGCGCGGCGACGGTCTCTTCGAGCGGCGTGATCCCGTCGGGCTGGTGGTACTGGTAGAGATCGATCCAGTCGGTCCGGAGCCGGCGCAGCGATGCCTCGACCGCGAGGCGCACGTAGCGGCGCGAGCCGCGTGCCCCCCAGTCGGGACCGTTCGCCCCGGCCATGTCCATCCCGAACTTGGTGGCGAGCACGACGTGCTCGCGCCGCCCGGACAGCACCTCACCGAGCAGCGCCTCGCTCCCGCCCTGGTTGCCGTAGATGTCCGCCGTGTCGACGAGGTTGATGCCCGCATCAAGCGCCGCGTCGACCACCGCGCGGGTGCCGTCGACGTCGATCCGACGGCCGAAGTTGTTCGCGCCGAGCCCGACGACCGAGACGACGAGGCCGGACGCTCCAAGAGGTCGGTACCGCATGAAACCGACCGTACCCCGGAGCAACGATTCCCCGAAGATCACCGGCGATCGCGCCGGGGTGAGTCGTCACGGCGCTGGAAAAGCGCGACCCTGGTGGTTCCCGTTCAGGGCCGTCCCGGTATGGCCGATCACACCGGCTGGTTGAGTGAGGGACCTGATGTCAGACGAAGTGCGCCGAACCCGCATGGACCGCGGCATGGACCGGCTCGTCGCGCTCGGGCGCCGGACCACCGAGTACGTCCACCGGCTCGTGCAGAACCCGCTGCGGCTGCTCGTCGGCGGCATCTGCATCGTGCTGTTCGTCGTTGCCGTCCCGCTCCTGATCGGGGGCGGTACCCGCCTCGACGGGGCCTGGAGCGACTGGCGCCATGATCGCAGCATCGGGCGGGACTGGATTCGCAGCACCGGCACGCTCACGCAGGTGCGCGAGCGCGACGGCCTCAGCCTGCGCCTGTTCTACTTCGACCGTTCGGGAGAGCGGCACCGCGCCCAGGTCCAGGTGGAGGCATCCGGGGCCGACTGGATCGACGCCCAGCTTCCCGATCCGTTACGACCCCGCCAACCCGAGCCAGGTCGACCTCGTCAACGTGGCGGAGGTGAACCCGCTCGGGAGTGCGCTGGTCGCGGGCGCCGCGATCGGTGCGGGGCTCGCCGCGCTGATCATGTCGGTCGCGGTGTGGCGCCGGCGCCGGGCGCTCGCCGAAGCGCGCCACCCGTTCACCATCTTGCGCGTGCCGCTCGCGGTCTCCGGCTTCGTGCTCGCGCTCGGAATGGCGTCGTGGGCCGTCGGCACGGTCAAGCTGCGGGGATGGTCCGGGGTCGCCGACCGGTTGGGCAAGCAGCTGTCGGTCGTGTTCGGCGACCTGCTCGGCGTCACGGTTCCGCTCGTCGCGTTCGCGATCGGCTGCCTCCTCACCGCCTGGCTGGCGCGTCACCGTCACCACGAAGACCACGACGGGATGCTGTCGCGCCTTCACCGGCTCATCGACCGCGCGGCCGGCTTCGTCCCGTCGCCCGAGGATCTGCAGGCCGAGCCGCCCGACGCCCCGCCGGCGGTGCGGTCACCCGAAGTGCCGGTTCCCACCGCGCCGACGGAGGAACCCGCCGACCCCGACGGGGTGATCAGAACCGGGCGATGACCTCGTCCGCGAAGCGCGGGAGCGAATCGAGCTGGACCTGCAGGTCGTTCGGGTCGCCGCCGTAGAAGTACCAGGGGACGGCCTGGAGCTCGGTGACCCCGGCATCGGCGAGCCGGTGGTAACCGTCCAGGTCGAACGCATCGATGCAGAGGGCGTTGACCTCGAACGGAAGCTCGGAGCGCCCGTAGTCGGCCCGGTACCGGGTGAGCGCAGCGATGGCCTCGGTGATGTCGGACTCGGTGTTCTGCACCGAGATCCAGCCGTCGCCGAGGCGCGCGGCGCGCTTCAACGCCGGCTCCGACAACCCGCCGACGGAGATCGGCACCGGGAGCTCGGGTGCCGGCGCCATCATCAGCCGGTCGAAGTCGTAGTACGCGCCGTGGTACTCGACCCACTGCGGACCGCCGCCCCCACACACGAGCCGGAGGATCTCGATCATCTCGTCGGCGCGCTTGCCGCGCGTCTTCATGTCCGTGTTCGTCCACGCGAACTCTTCGGGGATCCAGCTGAGGCCGACACCGAGGCCCACGCGGTTGTTCGAGAGCACGGCCATCGACGACAGCTGCTTCGCGACGAGCAGCGGGTCGCGGATCGGCAGCTTCACGACGTTGGTCAGGAACCGGATGCGTTCGGTGACCGCGGCCATGGCGGCGATCGCGACGAACGGGTCGACGAAGGGCGTGTCGCCGGTCCAGAAGCGCGATCCGTCGGCGGAGTACGGATAATCGGTCTCCACCTTCTCGGGGAAGAACACGGAGTCCGGCACCGTGATCGTGTCGAAGCCGGCGTCCTCCGCCGCGCGCGCCATCGGCAGCAGGTGGTCGGCCGGGAACATGGGGAACGCGACGGTCCAGCGCACGATCAGCTCACAGGTCCGGAAGGTTCAGGGCGAGGTTCGCCTCTTCGAGGCCGCCGTCCACCTCGAACAGCTTGCCCGTGACGAAGCTGGACGCCGGCGACGCGAGGTAGAGCGCGCACAGCGCGATGTCGTCGGCCTCGCCGAGGCGCTTCAACGGCGTCCCGGTCACCATCTCGTTGCGGATCGCGTCGTCGGTCAGGACGGTCTCGAGCGCGCTCGTGGCGATCGAGCCCACCGCGATGGCGTTCACGCGGATCTTCGGTGCGAGGTCGGCGGCCATCAGCCGGCTCATGTGCGAGAGCGCCGCCTTGGCCGTGCCGTAGGCGACGAAGCCCCGGTCGCGGAGGCGGCCGATCGCGGAAGAGATGTTGACGATGGAACCATCGCCCTGCTCGAGCATGAACGGTGCCGCGGCCTTGCTGAGGACGAACGCGCTCGTTGTGTTGAAGTGGAACGCCCGTTCCAGGTAGCCCGGGCTCGTGTCCATGAACGGTCGCGGCATCGTGCCGCCGGCATTGTTCACGACGATGTCGATGCGACCGAGCTCGTCCACCGCGGTCTGGGCGAGGGCTGCGACGGCGTCGTTCTCCACGACGTCGGTCGGGGCGACGACCGCGCGCCGGCCGAAGCCGCGAACCTTCTCGGCGACGGCGTCGAGCTGCTCACGCGTGCGCGAGGCGAGCACGACGTCCGCGCCGGCTTCGGCGAGCCCCAGCGCGGTCGCCGCACCGATGCCGCGGCCGGCACCCGTGACGATCGCCACCTTCCCGTCGAGTCGAAACCGTTCGAGCACTGCTTCCCTCCAAGGTTCTCCGCCGGCCAGTGGTCGGCGGGTGATGGTCCGGGGGCCGACTGCGGCCTCCAAGGTTCTCCGCCGGCCAGTGGTCGGCGGGTGATGGTCCGGGGGCCGACTGCGGCCTCCAAGGTTCTCCGCCGGCCGATGGTCGGCGGGTGATGGTCCGGGGCCGACGGCGGCCTCCAAGTTCTCCGCCGAAAGCCGGACGGTACTCGTTAGGGGACGATGACGGCCCGTCCGTGGAGCGTGCCGTCCGCCATGTCGACGTACGCCTGGGCCGCGTCGTCGAGTGAGTACCGATCGACCTTGGCGCGGATCTTCCCGGCTTCGGCCAGTGCGACGACCTCGATGAGCTCGTTGACCGAACCCCAGTACGTGCTCCGCAGCGACACCTCGTACGGAAGGGTGAAGAAGCTGAACGGGTAGCTCCCCATTCCGATGCCGATGAGCGTCACGTCCGACAACGGGCGAGCGACGGTCGCGGCGAGCGCGATGGTCGCGTCGACCCCGACGAAGTCCAGCACCAGGTCCGTGCCGCGACCCTTCGTGAGCTCCCGAACCTCGTCCGCCGCGGTGTCGCCGGCCAGCACACCGTGCGCGGCGCCGACGTCTTTGGCGAGCCGGAGCGCGTCGGGTGACTGGTCGACGGCGACGACCTGCGCGGGGGTGACCGCGTCGAGGATCTGGATCGCCATGTGGCCGAGCCCACCCGCGCCGATGACCAGCGCCGTCGAACCGGGAAGCAGCTGGTCGAGCGATCGCTTGATCGCGTGGTACGGCGTGAGGGCGGCGTCGGTGAGCGGCGCGGCGTCGACCGGGTCGAGATCGGTGAGCGGGACGACGTGGCGTGCGCCGGGTACCAGCAGCAGTGGCGCCATGCCCCCGTCGAAGCCGAGCCCACAACCTTCGCGACGGAACTCGGCCCGGTTCTCGCAGTAGTTGTCCATGCCCTGCAGGCAGCGACCGCAGTGCCCGCAGCCCCATGCCCCGTAGACCGCGACGGGAGTGCCGGTCTCGAGCCCGGTGACGCCCGCGCCGACGGACTCGATCCAGCCCGCGTTCTCATGACCGAGGGTGAAGGGCGGATCGAACGGGAGCAGCCCGGGCGGGAACTCGTGGAGGAGGTGCAGGTCCGAGTGGCAGGCTCCGGCGCCGCCGATGCGCACGAGCACCTCTCCGGGTCCCGGCTCCGGGTCAGCGACCTCGACGAGCTCGGGATCGTGTTGCCACTCCGTCAGCCGCAGCGCGCGCACGACTCAGCAGGACCCGCCCCAGGGCCCGGCACCCTGCCACTGGTAGAGGTGGGCGGCCATCGCATCCTGGTCGGCCGGCGACGCGGTCGACGGGATCACACCGACGAGATCCATCCGACCGGCGTGCTGCGCGGTCACGTTCCACGTGGACGCCGAGAATTGGTACGCGCCGTACCACGGGCCTCTCGGATTCACGACGCTGTAGTTCCCGCCGCTCTCGCGCTGGCGAACGCACGCAAGGAACGAGTTGCCCGGGGGTGGGGATGTGCTTCCCGAGCTCGCCGAACGCGGCTGGGCGCGAGCGACCGCGACGATCGGTGAAGACGCCCGAGAGCTCGACGCACGCGTGGCGCGATTTGCCGCAGCCTGGGCATTGAGCCGAGCGCGCACGCCCGCTTGATCCCGGGTGGCGGATGCGAGTGCTGCGTCCGCCCGCTTGCTCGCTCGTTCGAGCGCCGCGAGCGCGCTGCCCTGTTGGGCTTCGAGGGCGCGGAGGTTCTCGCGTTGCGAACGCAGATCCTCCTGTTGCGCGTTGAGCAGTGAGAGCGAGTCGGTGTCCTTGACGTTCGCAGACGCGAGCAGCTTGTCGCTACGCATCAGATCGGCGACGTCCGTGACGGTGAGCAGTGAGGGCAGGCTCGAACCCGTGGACATGTACGCGTGCGCCGCACGCTTCGAGACGATGCGACGCAAGGTTGCTACCCGTCGCTCACCGTCGGCGATCGCCGCCTCGACGCCTGTCGCGCGGGTCTTGAGGCCCTCGAACGCGCTCAGCGCCGCCATGTACCGGTCAGCCTGCGATCGTGCCGCGCGCTGCGCGGATGCGACCCGGCCGTCGGCGTCACTCGCGGCGTCACCGGGGCGCGATGCAGCCACGGCTGCGGTGGGCGCGCTCAGAACCAGAGTGACTGCCAGCAGGGTCACCGCCAACCGCTGACCGCGCGCGACGAGAACGGGCGTTCGGGACGTCACGGGAATTCCCCAGGATACCGGGCCACCGCCGGGAACCGCCATCCAGAGGCAGGCCTTCCCCGAGGCTTTCGGGGCCGCTCGGCCCACCGGGCCGGGCGAAACCTCCCCGGAATCAACCGATCTGCACCCCCGGCCTAGTCTCCGGCCACTCGACCGCAAGGAGTGGGCTGTGACCTACAAAGTCATCCAGTGGAGCACCGGCAACGTCGGGCGGCACGCCCTCCGCCTGATCGCCGAGCATCCGGAGCTCGAGCTCGTCGGCCTGTGGGTGCACAGTGAGGACAAGGCCGGTCGTGACGCGGGGGAGATCGTCGGCATCGATCCTCTCGGCGTCACGGCCACGAACGATGTCGACGCGTTGCTCGCTTCCGATGCGGACTGTGTCTGTTACACCGCCACCGCGGATCTGCGACCGGCCGAGGCGATCGCCGACATGGCGCGCATCGCGGCCTCCGGCAAGAACATCGTGTCGAGCTCCGTGGTTCCGCTGGTGTACCCGCCACACGTCGCACCGACGATGCGCAAGCCGCTCGAAGACGCGTGCGAACAAGGCGCGGTCTCGTGCTTCACGTCGGGCATCGACCCGGGTTGGGCGAACGACCTGCTGCCACTCGTGCTGACCGGACAGTGCGAGTACATCGACACCGTCCGCATGATGGAGGTCGTCAACTACGCGACGTACGCGCAGCCGACCGTGTTGTTCGACACCATGGGATTCGGGCAGGCGTTGGACGCGACTCCGCTGCTGCTCATCCCGGGCGTCCTGTCCTTTGCCTGGGGTGGGACGGTGAAGGCGGTGGCCGCCGGGCTCGGGGTCGAGGTCGACGAGCTGCGCGAGGTGCACGAACGCCTGCCTGCGGAGGAGACCATCGACCTCGGCTTCGGCGTGGTCGAGAAGGGGACGACGGCCGCGATGCGGTTCGAGGTCCAGGGCATCATCGACGGCGAGGCGCGGGTCATCCTCGAGCACGTCACCCGCCTCGACGACGCGCTGGCCCCCGATTGGCCCCAACCGGTGGGCCACAGCGGGTACCGGGTCATCGTCAGCGGCAACCCGAGCTACACCTGCGACGTCCAGATGATGGGTGACGACGGCGACCACAACACCGGCGGCCTGGTCGGCACCGCCGCCCGGCTCGTCAACTGCATCCCGGCGGTCTGCGAGGCCGAGCCCGGCCTGCTCTCCGTCCTCGACCTCCCCCTCGTCCCCGGCAAAGGCCTCCTCCGCCACCAGTAGCCACCCCCAGCCCGCACCGACCCGTTTCGGGGCGCGATCGCGTCGCTATAGCGACCGAATTCCGCCCCGAAACGAGCGGGGGGTGTCGCACCCTCTCGATACGCTCCGATGAATGACTGAGCAGGAGGGCCACGCGGGGCCGGTCGGTCGCGTCGTCGGCACCGAGGACAGCACGCCGCTGCACTTCTGGGTCGCGCTGAGCCCGGAGCGCTACCTCCAGCTCGACGACGTCGTGATCTGCGAGCGGGCGCTTCCCGACGCCGAGTCGGTCACCCTCTCGGGGATCGTCACCCAGGTCGTCGGCCGCCAGGAGGGCGCGCAGTTCGCGTCGGATGTGTTCCTCATCGCCGACGGCGTGCTCCCGGGCGAGACCGTCGAGGTCGCCGAGATCACGGTGAGCCGCGTCGAGCCCGAGATCTACGTCCCGCCGCTGCCGGGCGCCGAGGCTCGCCGCGCCGAGGACGCCGAGCGCGACCACGCGCTGTTCTTCGACGAGATGGAGCACCGCGTGCCCATCGGGCTCGGTCGCGACGGCGCGCCACTCTTCGCCAACCTCGAGTTCCTCGACGGCACCCGCGGCGCGCACGTCAACATCAGCGGGATCTCGGGCGTCGCCACGAAGACGAGCTACGCGACGTTCCTGCTCTACAGCATGTTCCACTCCGGCGTGCTCGGCGCCGAGGCCGTCAACACGAAGGCCCTCATCTTCAACGTCAAGGGCGAGGATCTCCTCTTCCTGGACCAACCCAACGGCAAGCTCGACGAGGTCCAGCGGGACCGGTACCGCGGCGCTCGGCCTGACGCCGGGCCCGTTCGAATCGGTGGCGGTCTTCGCGCCACCGCGCAAGGGCGACCCGAACGCGGGCCCGGACGTCGCGACCCGCACCACCGGGGTCAGCACCTACTACTGGACGATCGCGGACTTCATCGAGGGTGAGCTGCTGCCGTTCGTGTTCGCCGACGCGGAGGACGAGCGCCAGCAGTACACGATGGTGATCCACAACGTCGTGCGGAAGCTCAAGGTGGACGGCGAGCCGGTCGGTGACGACGGTGCGTGGAAGGTCGACGGCGAGACGGTCACCACCTACCACGACCTCGTCGAGCTGATCGTCGAACGGCTCACCGACGACGCCACGATGATGGACTGGGCCGGGCGCGCGGTCGGCATGGGAACGATCAACGCGTTCGTGCGCCGCCTGCTGTCCTCGCAGCGCGCGCTCGGCCATCTCGTGCGCGCCGACGTCCCGCTCCGGCCCGGTCGCCACGTGCGCACCGCGGAATCGGCGCAGGTGACGGTCGTGGACATCCACAACCTGGCCGACCGCGCGCAACGCTTCGTCGTCGGCGTCACGTTGCAGCGCGCGTTCGAGGAGAAGGAGGAGTCCGGCGCGCGGCGGCCGTTGCTGTTCGTCGTGCTGGACGAGCTCAACAAGTACGCGCCGCGCGAGGGGCAGAGCCCGATCAAGGATCTCCTCTTCGACATCGCGGAACGCGGCCGCAGCCTCGGGATCATCCTCGTCGGCGCGCAACAGACCGCGAGTGAGGTGGAGCGCCGCGTCATCGCGAACTCGGCGCTTGCGCGTCGCCGGCCGCCTCGACCCGGCGGAGGCGATGCGCCCGGAGTACGGGTTCCTGCCGGCCGCGCACCGCGAGCGGGCGCGGATCGCCAAGCCCGGAACCATGTTCGTGAGCCAGCCCGAGATCCCGGTGCCGCTCGTCGCCGAGTTCCCGTTCCCCGCGTGGGCCACCCGGCCCGACGAGGTGCGCGGCGGCCGGGTGGACTCCGGTCGCGCCCCGCGCCGGCCGGCGGCGGCGGGCCCGAAACCGGGCCCGATCCCGAGCCCGATCCCTTCGCCGGGCTCCCGGGCACGTGAGGATCCTCCACACCTCGGACTGGCACGTCGGCAAGACCATCCGCGGCCTGTCCCGGCTGGACGAGCACCGCCGCGTGCTCGCGGAGATCGCGGCCGTGGCCCGCGACCGCGCGGTCGATCTCATCCTCGTCGCCGGCGACCTGTACGAATCCGCCGCGCCGTCCGCGGAAGCGGAGCAGGTCGTGCTCCGCGCGCTCCTGGACCTGCACGACACCGGGGCCAAGGTGGTCGTGATCGCGGGCAACCACGACAACCCGGGCCGCTTCGAGGCGATCCGCCCGCTGCTGGGCGAGCTCGGCATCACCGTGCTCGGCCACGTCGCCCGCCCCGATGCGGGTGGCGTCATCGAGCACACGACCGGCGCGGGTGAACGCGCCCACCTCGCGCTGCTGCCCTTCTGCTCTCAGCGCTACGCGGTGCGCGCCGCGGAGCTGATGAGCCAGGAAGGCTTCGAGAACATCGGGCTGTACGCAGAGAAGATGCGCGCGATCCTGGCGGCGCTCACCGCGGACTTCGGTGGCGGCGCGGTGAACCTCGTCGTCGCCCACTGCATGGTCCGGGGCGGGAAGACCGGCGGGGGCGAGCGCGATGCCCAGACGTCGTTCGAGGACTACTGGATCGACGCGAGCTCGTTCCCCGGCACCGCGGCCTACGTCGCGCTCGGTCATCTCCACCTGGCGCAGAAGCTGCCGGGCGGTGCACCGATCTGGTACTCCGGGTCACCCATCCAGGTCGACTTCGGCGAAGCGGGCGCGGGGAAGCACGTCCTGATGGTCGAAGCCGCGCCGGGGCTCCCGGCGTCGGTCGAGCAGATCCCGCTCACCACCGGTGAGCAGCTGCGCACCCTGAACGGGACGTTCGCCGAGCTGGAAGCGATCGCCGCGGACGAGGACCTCGCGGCCGCGTGGCTTCGGGTGCTGGTCACCGAACCGGCCCGGGCCGGGCTGGCGGACGACGTCCGATCGTTGCTCGGTGACCGCGTGGTCGAGGTCCGCATCGAGGCGGCCGACCCCGTGGACCGGGCGCCCGGTGCCCAGCGCCGCGGCCGGAGCCCGCACGAGCTGTTCGCCGCGTTTCTCGACGAGCAGAACATCGCGGACGATCGGCTCACCGCCCTCTTCAGCCGGCTGCTCGACGAAGAGCTGTCCCGGTGAGGCCGATCCGGCTCGAGACCCAGGGCTTCGGCGCGTTCCGGGAGCACACCGAGATCGACTTCGACGGCGTAGACCTGTTCGCACTCGTCGGGCCGACCGGTTCGGGGAAGTCGACCGTCATCGACGCGATCTGCTTCGCGCTCTACGGGAGCGTGCCTCGCTACGGCAACAAGGGCAGCGTCTCGCCGATCGTGACGATGGGCGCCATGGAGACCCGGGTGAGCCTGACGTTCGATGCCGCCGGCCACCGGTACATCGCGACCCGGGTCGTCCGGCGCAACAAGCAGGGCAACGCGACCACGAAAGAAGCGCGGCTCGAAGCGGTGGAGGGCGAGGTGCTCGCGGGATCGGTCGGCGAGATCGACGGCGCGATCGAGGCGCTGCTCGGTCTCACGTTCGAGCACTTCACCCGCGCCGTGGTCCTGCCCCAGAACGAGTTCGCCCGCTTCCTGCACGACAAGCCCGCGGCCCGCCAGGACCTGCTCATCCGGCTGCTCGGCTTCGACGTGTACGAGCGCATGATGCGCAACGCTCGCGCCCGGGCGGCGGAGCAGGAGATCGCGGTGAAGCTGGCGGAGCAACGGCTGGAGGCCCTCGCCGACTGCACGCCCGACCAGCTCGAGGTGTGGCGGCAGTGGGTGAAGCTGTACGGAGAGCTGCGCGAGGAGGTGCGCGGCGCGCGCGACGCGCTCGACCGCGCAGCGCGGGGATGAGGACGCGGCGACGGCGGCGGCCCAACGCGAGCGGGAGATCATCAAGCGGTTGGAACGGACCGCGGTGCCACCCGAGGTGGCGAAGCTCGCCGCCGACCGGGACCGGGCGGCCACGACCCTCGAAGCCGCGTCGGAGGCGTTGGTCGCGGCGGCCGGTGTGGTGCGCGCGGCCGAAGCGGCGCTCGCGGCGCTCGGGCCTCGGGATCCGCTCGTCGCGGCCCGTGCTGCCCATGCCGACGTGGCGCAGATCCGGCGCTCGCTCTCGTCCGCGACGAAGCGCGCGGACGAGCTCGCCGGGGCGATCGAGCCCGCGGCCGACGCGCTGGCCGACGCCGAGCAGGCCGTCGAGGCGCTGCAGGTCGCGCGACGCCGCGCACGCGCTCGTCGGCGCGCTCGCGGTGGGCGAGCCCTGCCCGGTCTGCGACCAGCCGGTCGCGAAGGTCCCGAAGCGCAAGGCGCCGGGGGCGTTGACGACGGCGCGCAAGCGGCTCGACGCAGCCAAGGTCGCCGAACGCCGGGCGCGGGAGAAGGCGGCGGCCGCGCGGCAGTCCGTCGACGAGCTCGTCTCGCGGGAGGTGGCGCTCGCGAAGCAGCTGGTCAAGGCGCCCGACCCGGTGGAGCTCGAAGCGCGGATCGTGGCGATCGATGCCGCCGTGAAGGAGTTGGAAGATGCTCGCGGCGCGGACTCTGCGGGCCGCAAGCTCGAGGCCGACGCCCGCAAGGCTGCGGCCGCGGTCGACGCCCGGCTGCAGAAGGCCGCCGCTTCCTTCCGCGGGCAACGCGACGCGCTGGTGCAGATCGGCGTGGAGCCGCCCGCCGAACAGGGGGACCTCGCCGCGGACTGGCCCGCGCTCGTGGCCTGGGCCGAAGGTGAGATCGCCACCCACGCGGCCGCCGCGAGCACTGCCGATGCGGCCGCGAAAGAGCTGCGCCACGCGCGTGAGACCCAGCTCGGCGCACTGGTGGATCGAGCGCGTGAGGTCGAGATCGAAGTTCGCGCCTCGGCCACCCCGGACGAGCTCGCCGACGCGGTCGTGGCGGCCGAACAGGCGGCCGCGGCAGAACAGCGCCGGGTCGCGGCGGGGATCAAGGAACGCAACCAGCGCGAGCGCGAGATCGAGCGGTCCGGCGCCGAGGTCCACGTCGCCCGCGAGCTCGCGCGGCTGCTCGACGCCCGCAACTTCGAGCGGTGGCTCGTGGCCGAAGCGCTCGAGCTCCTGGTTGCCGGCGCGTCGGTCCGGTTGCAGGAGCTGTCGGGCGGGCAGTACTCCTTCGCGTTCGAAGAGCCGAGCCGGGACTTCCTCGTCGTCGATCATCGCAACGCCGACGAACGCCGATCGGTTCGGACCCTGTCCGGCGGCGAGACGTTCCAGGCGTCGCTGGCGCTCGCGCTCGCCCTCGCCGACCAGCTCGCGGACCTGGCCGCGGACGGTGCCGCGCGGCTCGAGTCGATCTTTCTCGACGAGGGCTTCGGTGCCCTGGACCCGGACACGCTCGAAACGGTCGCGGCGACGATCGAGAACCTCGGCGCCGGGGACCGGACGGTGGCGGTCATCACGCACGTCCGCGACCTGGCCGAGCGGATGCCGGTGCAGTACCGGGTCACGAAGGGCCCGCGCACTGCCTCCATCGAGCGCGTGAGCCGGTGAGCTCTTGAAGTTCCGCGTCGATCCGTGGAGCGTCGAGTACGGGGCGTCGGTGGAGAGCGACCTCACGTCGTCGAAGGTGGAGGTCAACGCGGACGTGGAGGTGCGCTCCGACCGGTGGGCCGCGATCGGGCCGAATCCCCGAGCGCGTGAACCCGGGACGGTCCTCTTCGTCGACGGGGTGCGCCGGGTCGGACGCGCGGGTGTGGATCGAAGAGCCGGACGGTGACGCCCAACCGGGGATCTGCGCGTCGTTCGGCGCGGGTGTGACGCGCTGTGGCGCCGGGCTTCGGGCCGAGGTGATCCACCCGAGTGTCGGCCGGGGCGTCTTCAGCGCATCGCCGCACGCCGCCGACATCGTGACCGCGCAGGGCTGCTACGCGGCCGTGGTCGCGGGAGGGTCGACGCCCAAGGACCTCTGGCTCGCGCTGCAGGAGCGGATGACGCGTGCGCGAGGTTGATGCCGCGGAGGCCGCGCGCCGGGACTGCCCCGATCGTGACCAGGCGCTCGTGGTGCTCGACGGACCCTTGGCCGGTCGTCATCACATTGCCGGTGCGGTCGGGATGATCAAGACGCATGAGGTCGCGTACCTCGAGCCCGACCTGCACCGGTTGGTGAGTGGTCTCGCGGCCGGTCATCGCACCCCGCTGTTTGCCATCGCGGGTCACTTCTCGCGACTCTCGTGGTACCTGCGGCTCCCCGGGGGCGTCGACGCGCCGTGGGCCGGGGTGGTCAGGGTCGAGTGCTCGACCGAGATCGCCGTCCCCGACGCAGTGGTGCTGGCCGACGCCGTCGGGATCACGCTCGGGCGCTACGCCAGCGAGCCGTACAAGGACCCACGCGCCCCGCAAAACCTGTATCCGATCGGGGGTCTGGAGCGGGAGCTCCGGCACCGCCTCGGCGACCCCCGCGTGATGTTTCGGGCCCTGAGGGTGGCGGCCCAGGCCCAAACGCGGTAATTGTGCCGCTCAGTGCGGGACCCGGGATGTCGATACCGTTGCGGAAGACGGATCGATCCGGAGCCCCGAGGGCACCTGAGACCGGAGTGGTGATGAGTCGGAAGGCGACACCCGACATCGACGAGGAGCTGGGCGCGCCCGTCGATGGATCGGCGTCCGACGGCACCGACCACCACGGCTTCTGGGACGGCCCGACGCTCGACCTCGAGGAGCTCGATGCGGCGTTCGCGGGGGACGACGGGATCGAGCCGGCGCCCGAGCGCGAGACCCTCGTCTACATGGGATCGGTGCCCCAGACCCAGATCGACGACCAGGAGCTCATGGCGCTCGCGGACTGGGCCGAGTCGAAGGCGTGCGCCACGTGTCGCGCCGCGAGCAAGGCGCACCGCGATGGTCCGCCGCTCGAACACGACGGCTGTCGCACCGCCCTGCGCGTCGGCACCCTCCTGCGCCGCTACTCCTAACCCGTCGTACCGCCACTCCAACTCGTTTCGGGGTGGAATTCGGTCGCTATAGCGACGCGATCGCGCCCCGAAACGAGTCGGGGGTCAGGGGTGGACGCCGTTCCAGGTGAAGTCGGCCTCGCCGGACTCGTAGCAACCGGCGAGATGCTCCAACCACGCGAGCGAGTCGGCCAGACCGCCGGGCCGGTTGCGCGCGAGCCAGAGCCGGCGGTGCTCGTCGATCACCGGACGGAGCGCGTCGGCGAGCTTCGCCCGTTCGGTGGCCGCGATCGAGCCGAGGGTCCCGTCGCCTTCGGTCCGTAGGCGGCCGTCGCGGCTCAGGACCGAGACCAGGGCGATCGCGTTGCGCAGCTCGTCGATGACGAGCGCCCCGTCCGGCGCGTCGGGGTCGAGACCCTGCGAGCGCGGTCCCGGCACGTCGCGAGCTCCGCCTCGACCGCGGCGTACTCGTCGGGTTGCGCGCCCTTGAGGGGCCAGCGCCCGGCCACGAGCTGCGGCCAGTAGAGCGGGAGCACGAGCGCCGACACGTTGATCATCTGCGGAGTGATGGCCCGATACAGGTCGCCGAGCGTGACCAGGGTCTCGCCCAGAACGCCGGTCGGGTCGTCGTAGCAGTGCGTCGAGAGTGCCGCGCCGAGATCCAGGTCGCGGTTCGTCTCCGCGCACCACGCGACCGCCGCGCCGTACGCGAGACCGGGTTCGCTGATCGGCAGGTACTGGAGGTGCCCGTTGTCGCCCCAATCGGTGTTCAGGACACCGCCGCCACCGTGCGCGATCGTCGCGTCGATCGCCTCGAGGTTGTTGGTCCGCATGTTCGTGATGCGACCGAGGATCGTGAGCCAGCTCGACGTCCCCGGCGCGGTCCAGAACGGGGTGCCGCACTCCTCGTACGTCGCTGCCCGCGCGTCGAACGCATGGCCCGCGTCGTAGAACCACTCGCACACGGTCACGCCGTCGGGGAGCGCGCGCAGGTGGTCCGGATCTCCGGCCAGGACGTCGCTCCAGATGAGCATCTCGCGACCGTCGAGCTCGGGCAGCGCGCGCAGCACGCGGATCCACTCGAGGTAGTCGCCGATGCGTTCGGGCGGGAGCTCCCAGGGCTCGTCGAGCCCGACGTTGACGAACCGACGGTGGGAGAAGTTGGGGAGGAGCTCGCCCAACAGGCCGCGCACCAGGGCCAGTGACTCCGGGTTGGTCGGCTCGATCGTGGTCGGGGCCCGATCCGGTTGATCGGCCGTCGGCGCCATGGCGAGATGCCGGTACTCGTCGTGCGCCAGCCAGCGGCCCATGTGGCCGAGGCAGTTCTGGTTCGGCACCAGCTCGATGTGACGCTCCGAGCAGTACTCGTCGACCGCGCGGATCTCGTCGGCCGTCATCGGGCTCGCGTCGCGCCACACGGTCTCGTGCTCGCGGTACGCGAACGTGTGCTCGGAGTACAGCTGGATCTGGTTGACCTTCCACCCGGCGAGCCGGTCGATCAGCTCGAAGAGCGTGTCCATCGTGGGGACCTTGTCGCGGGCGATGTCGAGCATCACCGCCCGGACGGCAAGGTCGGGCCAATCGCGTATCTCCCCGACCGGCAGCAGGCCCTCGTGCAGCCGCTCGAGCTGGGTCAGCGTCGTGTGCGCGTAGAAGAGCCCGGCCGGATCGGCCGCCTCGATCATCACGGTGCCGTCGGCGTCGATGGTGATCGTGTATCCCTCGGGTGGGAGCCCGGACGAGCCGATCTGCACGTTCGGCTCCGACGGCGCCACCGTGCGCCGGCCGACATCGAGATGGCGGGGTACGGGAAGCAGGTTCACCGAAGCTCCTTGCGGTGGACGAAGAACACCCGGCCCAGCGTCGCGCCGACGCGCGCGTACGGCACGACGGGACCGACCCAGCCGATCTCGACGTGCGCCCGCCCGCCGGCGCGCATGAGGTGGAGCGCTCCGAGCAGCGGGGCGACGCCGATGCCTCGACCCAACAGATCCGGGCGCACTGCGACCGGCCCGACCCACCCCGCCCGGTTCACGTCGTAGGCACACACCGCCGAGATGCCGTCGGCGTCCCGGCTGAGTACGAGCGTGTCGCGGTCTGCCGCCGCGCAGGAGCTCGATCGCCCACCAGCCCCAGTGGCGAGCCGCCCATTCGCCGACCTCGTCGCGGTCCGCCGCGGTGGCCACCGCCCAACCGCCGGGATCGGGCGGGATCGCGGACAGGTCGAGATCCATGTTGAAGTTGGCCTCGGTCCGCTGGTACTTCATGCGTTCGAGCAGGCAGAGGAGCCCGGTCTCGCGGGCCTCGACGCCGGGCCAGAGGTAGAAGGGCGCGTCCGCGCCGATCGTCACCGAGCCGAGCCCGGCGCCGCGCAGGTCTGCCTCGCCCCGGGCCAGCAGCTCGCGACCGAGCCCACGACCACGGTGCTCCGGCGCCACGACGATGATCCGCACGAACCCCTGACCCGTCCCCCCGGTGGACTCCAGGCCGGCAACGGTCGCGATCAGCCCGACGTCCGGGTCGCCGAGGACGGTCGCGGGTTGCTCCGGGGCGAAGAGCGTGCGCTCGAGCTCGTCGGCGGCGGGCGGGTCAGCGAGGCTCCGCTCGCACAGTGCAGTGATCGCGACCAGGTCCGCGATCCCCAGCCGCCCGAACATCGTCACCGGGTGAGTAAAGCATTTGGCGGGTCCCGCCGATATGTCTCGGGGGAGGCCGACGAGACGGAGCGGCCATGTCCACCATCGAAGACCTGCGTGACCAGATCACCCGTGAGGAACGGGTGGTCAACCTTCGTGCCGACGGCACGGTGACCGCCGAGGAGATCCAACGGCGCCGCCGCCAGATGTTCCTGCTGGCGGTGGTCGTGCTCGTCGGCCTGCTGTTCACGACCGTCGCCAACGACGTCTGGACCCAGTTCCGGGACGGGAGCTGGATCGACCCCGAGATCGCCCGGCTCGCGTTGATCGGCTTCGGCGTCTGCAGTGCCGTGTATCTCTACGACAAGGAGCAACACCTCAAGCGGCTCAGCCGGCTCGGTCGGGACGTCCAGGATCTTGACGTCGGCCCTCGCCGCGACGATGCTGCGCGCCGCGTTCGTCGCGGATGCGACCGCGGCAGTGCACGCGTCGCTCGAGCTCGACGAGGTCGTCCAGCGCGTGATCGACGAGTCGTCCAAGCTCGTCGGGGCGGGGAGCGCGTCGTTGCGACTCGCGGATGACGAAGGTGAGCTGCGGCCGGTGGCGGCGCAGGTCGACATCGCGGGCAAGGACGCCCCCGAACCGGCGGAGCCGAGCCGTGACTTGCTCGAGGTCGTCGGCCGGACGGGTGAACCGGCGCTGCTGAACTCCGGGACGGTCTCGGTGCTCTGCGTTCCCCTGGTGCGCGACGGGCACCTGCTCGGGTTGATCTCGCTGGGCGCCCGCGCCTCCGATCGGTTCGGCGATGACGATGCTGCGCTCCTGGGTCGGTTCGCGAGCACCGCGGCCAATGCCATCGCGAACGCGCAGCGCTACGAAGCCGCGGTGTTCCTGCTCGACCGGAACGCCGACACCACCCTCGACGCCGCCTGAGCGCGCCGCGCCCGGGTCGCCGAGCACGGCGGAGCTTTGCATCAGTCCGCGCGGTGGTGGGGTCAGATGGTCCACGGGTAGTCGGGTTGGGGCCAGTTGACGACGTTGTCGGCGAACAGCGCGTCGATCTCGGTGCCGGTGTAGCCGAGCCAGTCGAGGATCTCCCGGGTGTTCTCGCCGACGCGCGGCGGGGGCCCGTGGACATGAGCGGGCGTGTCCGAGAACTGGATCAGCTCGCCGAACTGGCGCACCGTGCCCATGATCGGGTGCTCGTACTCCGCGACGAGTCCGAGCCGCTCGTTGTCCGCGTCGAACAAGACGAGATCGCCGGCCTTCGTGTCGACCGGTATCTCGTTGGGCACGCCGGCATCGTCGAGTGCACGCGTCCAGACGAGGGAGGTCTTCGCCGCGAAGCGCTCCGCCAGGAGCCCCTCGAGCTCTTCACGATGCTCGTGGCGGAGGTCGGCCACCGCGAACCGGCCGTCGTCGGCGAGCTCGGGGACTCCGAGCGCGCCGCACAGCGCGACCCACTCGGGCTCCTTGCACGGCGGCGACCTGGATCCAGCCGTCCTGGGTCTCGTAGAGCCGGTAGCAGGGCCCGGTCCCGTGCAGGCCCTGATCGAGGCGGGGTCGCGGCATCGCTTCGCCGTCGACGAGCAGCGCGTCGGAAGCGAACACCGCGCCGCCGTCGAGGAGCGACGTCCAGAGCTCCTGGCCCTCGCCGGTCTTGCGCTGGTGCAGGAGCGCGGCCAGGGAACCGACGACCGACAGCATCGCGTTCGCCGCGTCGCACATCCCGAAGCGGTAGTAGAGCGGCGCGTTGCCGGTGTGGGTTGCGCCGGCCTCGTACTCCAGGCCGGTCGCCGCCTGATAGAGCGGATCGAGCCCGCCGAAGCGCGCGAGCGGGCCTTCGAGGCCGTACGCCCAGGTGTTGCAGTACACGACGTCCGGGTTGACGCGCTTGCAGTCCTCGTACCCGATGCCGAGGCGGTTCGCGACTCCCGCGGTCATGTTGTGGTGCACGATGTCGGCCTGCGCGACCAGCTCGAGCGCGATCTTCAACCCGGCCGGTGTCTTGAGGTCCACGGCGATGTCGCGTTTCCCGCGCTGGCACGCGAAGAACGGCTTTCCCGCGAGTCTCATGCCGTCGCCGCTGACCGGCTCGACCTTGATGACCTCCGCGCCGAGATCTCCGATGATCATCGGGCCGAAGGGACCGGCGAGGTACTGGCCGAAGTCGATGAGGCGGACTCCCTCGAGCGCGTGCATCAGGCCACCTCCCCGCTGAACGCGGCGATCTCGGTGTCGCTGTAGCCGAGGAGCCCGAAGATCTCGGTGTTGTGCTCGCCCGGGAGCGGTTGGGGACCCTGGATCCCGCCGGGGGTGCCGAGCAGGTTGATCGGTACCCCGATCTGGGTGGTCGGCCCGAGCTCGGGGTCGTCGACGTGAGCGACCATCCCGTTGGCCACCAGCTGCGGATGCGGACTGCCGCCCTCGCCGAGTGCCTCCTCCATCGTGATGACCGCCTCCACCGCATGGTTGTGGTCCTGGAAGTTCTGGACCAGCTCGTCGCGGTCGTGCGTCAGGTACGCGGCGCGACGACCCGCGGTGAACTTCTCCCGCGCCTCGGGCGCCATCGTGAGGAAGGTCATCGGGTCGGGTGGGTCTTCGAGTCCCAGGAGCTCGTCCTGGCTCGCGGTCGGGGTCAGGCCGCTCATCACCGACGAGTGCACCCACTTGCCGTCGGCGACCTCGAACAGCATCTGCTGGTGGATGCCGGGCGGATAGGTCTTGCCCATGAGGTCGTGGAACGCGGCCGGCGCGTGCTCGACGTGTTGCCAGATCTGAGTCGTGTAGAGCAGCGCGCCCTGGAACAGCGACGTGGTGACGTGTTGCCCGCGCCCGGTCTCCTCGAGCGCGAGAAGCGCCGCAAGGATGCCGGTGGGAATGAGGAACATCGCGCCCATGCTCGGCATCGGCATGTGCAGGAAGATCGGTCCGAGGCGCCAACCCGGTTGCTCCCACTGCTGGCCGCTGCTCGCCTGGACGAGCGCGTCGTAGCCGGGCCGCGACGCCATGCGGTGCCCGTCCGGGTATCCGGGGCACGAGCAGTAGACGAGGCGCGGGTTGCGCTGGTGGACCGCGTCGTAGCCGATGCCGAGCCGGTCGGTGACGCCGGGCCGGAACGTCTCGACGAGCACGTCGGCTTCCTCGGCGAGTCGCAGGAGGGCTTCACGACCCTCCGGCCGCTTGAGGTCGACGGTGACCGAGCGCCGCGAGCGGTTCCAGACCGCGTACCCCGAGTAGGCGCGGAACGGATCCCCACCGGGTGGCTCGACCTTGATGACGTCTGCGCCCTGTTCGGCGAGCAGCATCACGCCGAGCGGCCCGGCGATGCCCCAGGACAGGTCCAGGATGCGCACTCCGTCGAGCGCACCGGCCATCAGATCCCCCTCGTCTCGACGTCCTCGTCAGCCTCGCGCATCCCTGACACCGATGTCAGGTGGATCTCGATCAGCAGCAGCCGGACGCAGATTGCAGCGTGCTGACTCCGGGGACCGTGCCCTGCTGCTCGAGGCGGGTCAACGCATGCTTGCCGTGGCGGAGGTAGCGGTCGAAGAAGTTGTCGATCGTCCGCACGAGCTGATCGAGGTACGGCGCGCCGAAGGGGGTGTGCGGCGCACCGAGCAACGTGAGCAGGAACTTCGGCGTCTTCGCGAGGCGGTAGGCCCGCGTGCTGCCTGCGTACGGGACCGTCCCGTCCTTGTCGCCGTGGACGAGCAGCAACGGGACGTGCGGCCACGTCCAGGTGCCGCCCGGGAAGGTGAACTGGATTCCGGACATCGGGACGGCCGCCTTGATGCGTCGGTCCCGATGCGC
Source organism: uncultured Acidimicrobiia bacterium (assembly GCA_963770095.1). Classification (GTDB taxonomy): domain Bacteria; phylum Actinomycetota; class Acidimicrobiia; order IMCC26256; family JAENVU01; genus Chersky-806. The sequence continues at coordinate 611,897 of CAVYOO010000005.1, read as the reverse complement.
ACTGTTGTAGGTGACGCCGAGCGTGGTGATCGCGCCGAGCGAGTGGCCCATCGCGCCGATCTCCTTGCGATCGATGGTGCCGTGGAGCGGTCCCGCGTGCCGGTTGAGCGCCAACATCTTGTCGATCACGAAGCTGACGTCCTCGGGTTGGTTCACGTAGTCCATGAGCTTCGGTCCACCCGGTGCCGAGTGGTTGGTGAGTGGGAACGTCGGTGCCGCCACGACGTAGCCGTGCGCGGCGATGCGCCGCAGGAGGACCTCGCCGTACGCGGGACCGCTCGCGGTGAAGCCGTGCGAGAACACGATCAGCGGGAACGGTCCGGCCTTGCGGGCCGGCTTCGCCGCCGCATGCGACAAGGCGTCGGGCGTCCACGTCCCGACGGCCGGATACATGATGAGCACCGGCAGCGTGCGGTCGGGCGCACCCTGGTACGTGTTGTTCGGCGCGGTCGGCCGGCTCGTGTCGACGAACGTCACCTCGCGCGAGCCGACCGGGTACATCCGGTTCGGCGCGGGCCGGCGGGCGGTGCGCGCCGAAGCCGGAGAGGTCGCCGGGAGGAACAGGATCGCGGCTGCGAGCGCGACCACCACCAGCGAGGCGACCCCTCGCTCGGCGCGGCGCCGGATCAGCACAATGCAGCGAGGCTCGAGAGGGCAATCCCGCGGCGGGCCTGGCGAATCACGTGCTGGTCCATCCCGTTGGTGACGTAGGCGAACGAGATCCCGGACTCGGGGTCGGCCCACGCGATCTGCCCGCCCGCGCCGTTGTGGCCGAACGTGCGCGCCGAGCCGGTGTGGCCGAAGCCGCGCATGTTGGCGCGCCCGTCGTCGCCCGCGATGATCAGGCCGAGCGATCGGTTCGCCGGCACGCCGGTCCAACGCTCGGGCAGGTGGTTGCGGACGTGGCCGGTCCCGTCGGCGAGCACCGCGGGATCCCAGATCTCACCCGGGTTGTGCAGCAGCGCCTGGTAGAAGAGGGCGAGATCCGCCGCGCGCATGACGCCACCACCACCCGGGACGCCCAGGGCCCGTGCTTCGGGAAGATTGAGGCTGAGCAGCAGGTCGGGGGTGACGACGTTGAAGGGGAGCTCGCGCACCCCGAGCGTGGCCTCGAGCTCGTCGGGGGTCGCCTCGGCGCCGACGTTGTGCACCTCCGCGATGCCGTCCTGGTCCTCGAGCGCGATTCCGAGCACCCGGCGGGGAAGGCCCGCCGGCCGGGTGATGCGGGCCTCGATGAGGTCGCAGTAGCCGGTGCCACTGACCCGGTCCATGATCTCGGCGAGCACCCAGTGCGCCGACGTCGCGTGGTACTCGTAGGTGGATCCCGGCTCCCAGTTGAGCCGCCACTGGCTGAATCGCTCGACCCGGCCGGCGCGTGTCCACTGGGCCGGTGGCCCCAGCGGGGCGTACGGGAATCCGGACGTGTGCAGCATCACCTGCTCGACGGTGATCGCTTCCTTGCCGAGCGTCGCGAACTCGGGGATGTACTCCGCGACGGGGAGCGACACATCGATGAGGCCATCCGCGATCAGTGTCCAGGCCGCGGCGGCGACGAACGCCTTCGTCGCCGAGAAGACGATGAAGCGCATCTCCGTGGTGGCATCGCCGAACGCCTCGAAGAGCTCGAGCTCACCGCCGCGCCCGATCGCGATCTGGCACCCGGGGAGCAACCCCGCGTCGACCTCACGTTGCGCACGCGTCAACAGCGCGTCGACCTCTTTCGTCCTCAACCCGGTGCTCATGCCTGTCCCCCCTGAACGGCCTGGGCGAGTGAGTCCTCCCACACCCAGTTCGTGGCGAAGTGCCGGTTCCCGTCGTCCATGACGTTGTAGAGCCAGAAGAACGTGTAGATCCCGCACGTGAAGATCGCCGCCAGGATCCGTCCGACGTAGTTCTCCGGCTGGTGGAGCCGGCCCGGGTCGGGGGTCACGACCGGCGTACCGAGCCGGGTGTAGATGTAGGCGAGCTCGTTCTCGGCGCCGCCCTCGTCGTAGTCGTGGCGGACCAGGTCGCCGTCGAGGAGCACGAACGCGACGATCTCGACGATGCCCCGCGCGACGATCGCCAGCACCAGCCAGATCACCGGGTCACGGAACTCGCGCGTGATCCGGCGCAGGCCCTCGAGGTGGGCGGCCACGCGCTCGAAGTTGTCGTGCAGCTCGTCGGTCAGGCCCTGGGCCGCCGCGCGCTCCCAGGCGACTTCGTTGGCGGCTTCGAGCAGGTCGAGCCGGCGAAGGTTGTGATCGCGTGATCGGCGCACGAGCTGGTACACGACGTACACGAGGTAGATGCCGCAGGTGAGAAGCGTCCACCCGAAGGCGGTCCAGAACTCGAAGATGTAGTCCGACTCGTTGCGCCGGAGGTACGCCGAGCGCACCCGTTCGACGGCCGGGAGCCGGGGCACCGGGACGAACGGCTGCGGCGGGGAGGCCGCGGGAGACGGCGGGTCGACGGGTGGTTGCGTCAAGGCCCGCGACCCTACCTCCGCTCGAACTCCCGACGCTGGGCGCGACGACGACCCCGATCGGAGACGCACACCGTGCGAGCTCCGAGGTGCCCGCGCGTCGATGCCGCGTTGGTCGGCGACGCCGCGCGGTGATAGTGATCCGGGCGTGACCTACGAACCCACGCCCGAGGACCACTTCACCTTCGGGCTCTGGACCGTCGGAAACCGCGGTCGGGATCCGTTCGGTCACGAGACCCGGCCGGCGCTCGACCCGGTCGAGACCGTGCGCCGGCTCGCGGAGCTCGGCGCGTACGGCGTGTCGTTCCACGACGACGACCTCATCCCGCCGGGCTCGACGCCATCGGAGCGCGCCGAGATCCTGAAGCGCTTTCAGGCCGCTCTGGACGAGACCGGCATGCAGGTCCCCATGGCGACCACGAACCTGTTCTCCCATCCGGTGTTCAAGGACGGCGCGTTCACGGCCAACGACCCGAAGATCCGCCGGCACGCGCTGCGCAAGACCCTCGACGCGATCGATCTGGCCGCCGAGCTCGGCGCCGCGGTGTTCGTGATGTGGGGTGGGCGTGAAGGTGTCGAGTCGGATGCGGCGAAGGACATCCCCGCGGCGCTCGACTGCTACGCCGAAGCGGTCAACGCGTGCTGCGCCTACATCACGGATCGCGGTTGGGTGATGGAGATCGCGCTGGAGCCGAAGCCCAACGAGCCGCGCGGGAATCTCCTGCTCCCCACGGTCGGCCACGCACTCGCGTTCATCCACGAGCTCGAGTTCCCGGAGATGGTCGGGCTGAATCCGGAGTTCGCGCACGAGACCATGAGCGGGCTGTCGTTCCACCATGCCGTCGCGCAGGTGCTCTGGGCCGACAAGCTCTTTCACATCGACCTCAACGGGCAGGTCCCGGGCAAGTACGACCAGGACTTCCGGTTCGGCTCCGAGGGCGTGAAGGACGCGTTCTACCTCGTGAAGCTGCTCGAGGACGCGGAGTGGGACGGCATGCGGCACTTCGACGCGCACGCGTACCGCACCGAGGACGCCGACGGGGTGTGGGACTTCGCCCGCGGCTGCATGCGCACCTACCTGATGCTCAAGGAGAAGGCGGAGCGGTTCGCCGAAGACTCCGAGATCCAGGCCGCGTTGACCGTGGCGAAGGTCGAGCAGCTGAGCCTCCCGACGCTCCCCGAAGGCGGCCAGGACCGCTTCGAGCGGCTGCGCAAGGAGACGGTCGATGTCGACGCACTCGCGGCGGTCGGGTGCGGCCACGAGCGGCTCGACCAGCTGGTGACCGAGCTCCTCCTCGGCACGAGATAGCGCAGACTTCGCGTGGCGCTCGTTGCCGGGGTCGACGCGTCGACGCAGTCGACGAAGGTCGAGGTGCGCGACGCGGAGTCGGGACGTCTTGTCGGGCACGGTTGGGCCCCGCACCCCCCGACGTCGCCGCCGCGCTCCGAGCAGGATCCCGAGATCTGGTGGCGCGCGCTCGGCTCCGCGCGCGCCGAGGCCGGCCACGTCGACGACGTCGCGACCGTCTCGGTCGCCGCGCAACAGCACGGGCTCGTCGTCGTCGATGCGGCGGACGAGGTGCTTCGACCGGCGAAGCTGTGGAACGACACCGAGTCCGCAGCGGACGCGGATTGGCTGATCGGCGAGCTGCCGGACGGCGCGGCGGGCTGGGCCGCCGCGTGCGGCTCGGTCCCGGTCGCCGCGTTCACGATCACGAAGCTCTCGTGGTTGCACCGCACCGAGCCGGAGGTGTTCGAGCGGATCGCCCGGGTCATGCTCCCGCACGATTGGCTCGCCTGGAAGCTGACCGGCGAGCTCGGCACCGACCGGGGTGACGCATCGGGCACCGGCTACTGGTCCGCGGCATCCGGCGAGTACCGGCTCGACCTCCTGGAGATCGTCGACCGTGACCTCGACTGGGCGGCCGCGCTTCCACCGGTCCTGGATCCGGGAACCGCAATGGGCACGGGCGACAACATGGCGGCCGCGCTCGGGCTCGGTCTGCGTGCGGGCGACGCGGCGATCTCGCTCGGCACGTCCGGCACGGTGTTCTCGGTGAGCGAGACGCCGACCGCCGACGCCAGCGGCGCGGTCTGCGGGTTCGCCGACGCCACCGGTCGATACCTGCCGCTCGTGTGCACGCTCAACGCGACGAAGGTCACCGACGCCACTGCGCACCTGCTCGGAGTCGATCTGGCGGAGCTGGACGAGATGGCGCTGGCGACCGCGCCCGGCTCGGGCGGCATCGTGTTCGTCCCGTACCTCGACGGAGAGCGCACGCCCAACCGGCCCGGCACGTCGGGGACGATCTCCGGGCTTCGCTCGGACTGCGCCCGCGAGCAGCTTGCTCGCAGCGCGTTCGAAGGGGTCGTCTGCGGCCTGCTGGACGGGCTCGATGCCCTCCGGAACGTCGGCGCGGCATCCGACGACGGGCGGCTGTTCCTCGTCGGTGGCGGCGCGCGGAGCGCGGCGTACCGCCAGATCCTCGCGGACCTCGCGCAACGACCGGTGGTCGTCACGTCCGAGGACGAGCTGGTCGCGCTCGGCGCGTGCGTGCAGGCCGCGGCGCGGGAGTCGGGTACCCCGATCGCCGATGTTCAGGACGCATGGGCACTGGGGATGGGGACCACGGTCGATCCCGGCGCGGGCGCCGACGCCGCGGCCGCGGTGCGGGCGGCCTACGCCTCGGCGGCGCGACTCCGCCTGAGCGGCCTCTCGCGCGCGGCGCTTGCGGTGCCACCGGATCCCGCCCTCGAGCGCGGCGAGGATCGTGTCGTTGTCGTTCGAGATCCGCTGGTGGACGTACCGCTCGAGCCCGAGCCTTCGCATCCACGGGTTGAAGCACTCGTAGGTCTCGGAGAAGTGGACGCGCGTCCGACCGGCGCCGAGGTCGACGAGCCGCGTGTAGCCGTCGGCTCTGGACCACAGCGGCTTGCCGACCGCGTCGTAGCGCCACGACTCGTACGGCTCGACCTCGGTGAGCCACTCCCACGACTTCCCGACGCCGCCCGAGAGCGAGGAACTTCGGTACCGGGAACGTGCAGTGGCGGACCAGCCCTTCGCCGATCTCGTCGCCCGGGTGGAGGATGTCGATGCGGCCGACCCTGCGCGCTGCGGCCGGTCCGGACCCCGGTACCAGAACATCTCCCAGACCTCTTCGACGGGAGCATTCAGATCCAATGAGTAGTCGTGGTTCTGCACGGCTTCTCAGACTAGGGCGATAGCGTCGGGCGATGGCTTCCGACGAGCGTCCGCCGATGGCGGTCGCCGACTCGTTGCTCGATCTCGTCGGCAACACGCCGATGGTGCGGCTCCGCCGGGTCGGTGCCGAGCTCGACTGCGATCTGGTCGCGAAGGTCGAGATGCTCAACCCGGGCGGAAGCGTGAAGGACCGGCCGGCGATCGCGATGATCGACGCGGCCGAGCGCGACGGGTTGTTGAAGCCGGGCGGGACGATCGTCGAACCCACGTCGGGCAACACCGGCGTGGGTCTCGCGATCGTCGCCGCGCAGCGCGGGTACGGCTGCATCTTCGTGATGTCCGACAAGATGAGCACGGAGAAGGTGGCGCTCCTGCGGGCCTACGGTGCCGAGGTGGTCGTGTGCCCGACCGCGGTGCCACCGGAGCATCCGGACTCGTACTACTCGGTCGCCGACCGCCTCACCCGCGAGACGCCCGATGCGTTCCGGCCCGACCAGTACTCCAACCAGCACAACCCCGAAGAGCACGAGCGCTCGACCGGTCCGGAGATCTGGCGCCAGACCGGGGGGCGGATCACCCACTTCGTCGCCGGGGTCGGCACCGGGGGCACGATCACCGGCGTGGCCCGCTACCTCAAGCGCATGAACCCGGCGGTGCAGATCATCGGGGCCGACCCCGAGGGTTCGGTGTACTCGGGCGGCACCGGGCCGGCCGTACCTCGTCGAAGGGGTCGGCGAGGACTTCTGGCCCACGACCTATGACCCCGACCTCGTCGACCGGGTGGTCATGGTCACCGACGCCGAGTCCTTCGCCATCGACCCGCCGGGTGACGCGTCGAGGAGGGCCTCCTCATCGGTGGGTCGTGTGGGATGGCGGTGCACGCGGCGCTCGTCGTCGGTCGCCGAGCTCGGCCCCGAGGCGCGTCGTCGTCGTGCTGCTGCCGGACTCCGGCCGGGGCTACCTCTCGAAGATCTACAACGACGACTGGATGATGGACTTCGGCTTCATCCGTTGCGACGGTCCGTGCGCAGGTGACGTCCTCGCGAGCAAGGACGGGTCGATCCCGGACCTGGTGCTCGTCACCCCGGACGAGACGGCCCGCACCGCCTGGGGGCTCATGCGCGAGCTCGGCGTCTCGCAGGTCGTCGTCTCGGTCAGCAAGGAGCCGCCGCTCGCGGCGAAGGAGGTGAGTGGCACGCTCGACGAGCTGTCGCTCATGGACCTGGCGTTCCGCGACCCGTCGGTCCTCGACCGCCCGGTCGCCGAGATCATGAGCGCGGCTGATCCCGATGATCGGGATCGGCGAGCCGGTGCCCCAGATCGTCGAGCGCCTGGATCGTCGCCGGCGCGTCCTGGTGCTCGACGGTGGCCATCCGGTCGGGGTGCTGAGCCGCTCGGACCTGCTCGGCTTCCTCGCGGCGAAGGCGCCCGGTTGAGCGGCGCCGAACCGGGCGGTTCCGGGTTCGAGACCCGCGCGATCCACGCCGGTCAGGACGCCGACGCGGCGACCGGCGCGGTGATCGTCCCGATCCGCCTCGCGACGACGTTCGCCCAGGACGCGGTCGGAAAGCACAGTGGGCTTCGAGTACGGCCGGACGGGCAACCCCACCCGGGCGGCGCTCGAGTCAGTGCCTCGCGTCGCTCGAAGGGCGCGGCGCGTGGGTTGGCCTTCGCGAGCGGCATGGCCGCCGAGGACGCGGTGCTGCGCGCGCTCGTCGGGCCGGGCGACCACGTCGTGATTCCCGACGACGCGTACGGCGGCACCTTCCGGCTCGTCTCGCAAGGTGCTCGCTCCGACCGGCGTCGCCTGGAGCGCCGCCGCGCTCTCGTCGACGGACGCGCTCGAGCCGCCATGACCGACGCGACCAAGGTCGTCTGGGTCGAGACCCCGACGAACCCGACCGCTCGGCGATCGTCGACATCGCCGCAGTGGCCGACGTCGCGCACGAGCACGGCGCGGTGCTCGTCGTCGACAACACCTTCGCAACGCCATACCTGCAACGGCCGCTCGAGCTCGGTGCCGACGTCGTCGTGCACTCGACCACGAAGTACCTCGGTGGTCATTCGGACGTCGTCGGCGGATTCGTCGCGGTCGCCGACTCCGACATGGGCGAGCGCATCGCGTTCCTCCAGAACGCGGTCGGCGGGGTGCCGAGCCCGTTCGACTGCTACCTCGTGCTGCGCGGCATCAAGACGCTCGGCGTCCGGATGGACCGGCACTGCGCGAACGCGCAGGCCGTGGCCGCGATGCTCGACGCGCACCCCGTCGGTGGCGCGCGTGCTGTACCCGGGGCTGGCGGCGCATCCGGGCCACGAAGTCGCGGCCCGCCAGATGCAGGGGTTCGGCGGGATGGTGAGCTTCCTCGCCGCGGGGGGCGAGGAAGCGGCGGTCGAGCTCGTGGCGCGCGACGAAGGTGTTCACGCTCGCGGAGTCGCTGGGTGCGGTCGAGTCGCTCATCGAGCACCCGGCCCGGATGACCCACGCCTCGGCGGACGGGTCGCCGCTGGCCGTCGATCCGGCGCTCGTCCGCCTCTCCGTCGGGATCGAGACGCTCGCCGACCTCCTCGCCGACCTCGACCAGGCCCTGTGATCCCCTCGTTCGGTATTCTCGGCCCGAGATGATGGTTCTGGTGGTGATCGAGGCGGTCGTGCTCGCGTTCCTCGCGCTGCTGGTGGCCGGGTTGTTGCGCAGCCACGCCGAGATCCTGCGCACCTTCCACGACCTCGGCGTCGGCCGCGATCCCGGGGCGGACCCCGGCGTGACCACATCCGTGCGGGCGCCGACTCTCGCGCCGGCGGCGGAAGGATCCGCGTCGACGGTCACGGACCTTGCCGGCGTGACCCCGAGCGGTGACTCGATCGTCATCGGCGTCGCGAACTCGGGTCAACCCACGTTGCTCGCGTTCCTTTCGAGCGGCTGCATCACCTGCCATCACTTCTGGGAGACGTTCGCCGACCCGCGGTTGGCGCTCCCCGGCGGTGCGCGCCTCGTCGTCGTCACGATGGGGGTCGAGGCCGAGAGCGAATCTGCGATCGCGAAGCTGCGCCGTCCGAGGTCACCGTCCTCATGTCGTCCGAAGCCTGGGACGACTACGAGGTCCCGGGCTCGCCGTACTTCGTGTTCGTCGAGGGTGGAACCGGCCGTCTCGTCGGTCAGGGGACCGCACCTGACTGGGACCAGGTCGTCCGGCTGATGACCCAGGCCGGAGACGACGGCGCACTCGCCGCGTCGCGCGAGTCCACCAACGCGCGGACGCGCCGGGCCGAGCGCCGCAAGCTCGACGACCGGGCGCGCGAAGCCCGGGCCGACGAGATCCTGATGGCCGCGGGCATCCATCCCGGCGACCCGAGCCTCTACGCATCCCCCGAACCCGCCCCTCCCGACGAATAGCGCACCGTGGCGAAGCTGAATGGCCATCACGTGAGCTGCACCCTCCCCGCGGGGTGGGACGGGCGGATCTCGGTCCGACGCGACGGTGCGCCCGAGAGCTTCCGGGTCGACGGCGGTGCGGCGAGCTTCGTCGCGCAACCCCGGCCCGTCGTCCATCTCGCCAATTTCGGCCTCCCCGAAGAGCGCGGGGACTTCGGAAGTGGCGCGGTCGAGCTCATGGGCGACCGCGACGTGCTGATCGTGTTGTTCGAATACGAGCCCGAGGCCGCGCAGACGCCGCTGTTCAGGTCACGCGGGATCCCCCAGTCACTTCCTACGAACGCGTTCAACCGCTCGATGCTCCGCCAGGGCATCGCCGGGCAGGCCGGATACCAGGGCTTCTTCAACGAAGGCGGGCGCGCGTTCTGCCTGTACATCGTGCTGGGGAGCGGGAATCGGCGCGCACCGCTGGTGAAGCTCGTGAACTCGGTCCTCGCCACCGTGCAGATCACGCCGCAGCCGCCGAGTTAGATTTGCCACAGATGGGTGCTTGGGCCGGTCCGTTCCTCGTTGCGGCACTGCTGCTCACGGTGGCCGGCGCGCTCAAGGCGTACGACCCCGCCACGACGGCCGGTGCACTGCGGCGCGCGGGCATCGCGATCCCGGCGGTCATCGTCCGCGTCGGCGGGGCGCTCGAAGTCGTCGTCGGGATCCTGGCGATCATCACCGGCGGCCCCGTCGCGGCGGGTCTCGTTGCGCTTTCGTACCTCGTCTTCACCGGGTTCGTGATTCTCGCCCTGGCCCGTCACATCCCGATCGGGTCGTGCGGATGCTTCGGCAAGATCGACACCCCGCCGAGCGTGATCCACGTCGGGTTGAACGTCGGCGCGATCGTGACGGCCACCGCCGTCGCGCTCGGTCCGGGGGGCGGCATCGGTGACGTGTTGGCCGATCAGGAGCTGCTCGGCCTCCCGTTCCTGCTCCTGGTGGCCACCGCGACGTATCTCCGCGTTTCTGGCGCTCACCACGTTGCCGCAGCTGCGCAGTCTCGAAGCCCCGAGGCCGAGCGCATGAGCCAACGACTGGCCGAGCGTGCGGCGAAGCTGCTCGGTCGGCGGGGGCCCTCCCGTCGCAGCTTCCTGCAGAAGACCGCACTGGTCGGCAGCGCGATTGCGGTCGTGCCGAAGGACTACCTGCTGCGACCCGGATCCGCGTATTCGGCCCTGTGCGCGTGCGGTGGTCAGAACTGCGCGTGCGGCTCGCTGTGCTGCGACGGATACACCGAGTTCTGTTGCACCATGACCGGGGCGAACGTCTGCCCGCCGGGCACGATCGCGGCCGGGTGGTGGAAAGCCGACGGGTCGCGGTACTGCAACGGCCCCCGGTATTACATCGACTGCAACGCGACGTGCCGGTGCGGAGGCGGACGGTTCTGCCCCGACGGCTGCTCGAACGCGCCGTGGGGCTGCGGGTGCGGCCGGGGAGACTGCAACAACCGGAAGGCCGGATGTACGCAGTTCCGCTACGGCCAGTGCAACCAACAGGTGGCCACGGTCGGCCGCATCGCGTGCCGGGTCGTCTCGTGCGATCCGGCCGTGCTCGTGGTCGGCAACTGCGCCCCGACGCTCGCGGTCGACAACTCGACCGCGAACCACAACAAGCCGTGCCTACAAGCGCCGCCGCCGCCATCATTGAAGGAGGACGAGTTGTTCCGTGTGATCAAGGGCGACGTCAGCAACACGATCTGGCTCACCAACTGGCTCGAGAAGCGCCGCATCACGTCACCGGCCGAGGTGAACGCAATCATCCAGGCGGGGGTCACCAATGGCGCCGGCCTGGTCACCTGGCCTCAGGCGTGGGTCGACGCGATCCCGATCAAGACGAGCGATCGGTAGCGACCGGTCGCGACGCGGGTCAGGACTTCTGGCCCGCGAGCGAGCGGTTCTTGAACTGCGCCTTCACGTAGTCGCGGTTCAGGAGTGCGATGAAGTCGATCGAGATCTCCTTCGGGCACGCTGCTTCACACTCGCCGTGGTTCGTGCACGACCCGAACCACCGCTCCATCTCCTCCACCATGCCGACCGCGCGGCTGTAGCGCTCCGGCTGACCCTGCGGAAGCAGGCTGAGGTGTGAGAACTTCGCCGCGGTGAAGAGCTGCGCCGCGCCGTTCGGGCAGGCCGCGACGCACGCACCGCAGCCGATGCACGCCGCCGCGTCCATCGCGGAGTCCGCCGACTCCTTCGGCACCAGGATCTCGTTGGCGTCCCGGGCACTGCCGGTCGGCGCGGTGATGTAGCCGCCGGCCTCGACGATGCGGTCGAAGGCGCTGCGGTCCACCGCCAGGTCACGGATGATCGGGAATCCGCGGCCCGCCACGGTTCGACCGTGACCGTCGAGCCGTCGGCGAGCTTGCGGAGGTGGAGCTGGCAGGTCGCGGTGCCCCGCTCCGGGCCGTGCGCGCGACCGTCGATCATCATGGCGCACGATCCGCAGATCCCTTCACGGCAGTCGTGATCGAACGCGACGGGCTCCTCGCCGCGGCGTTGAGCTGCTCGTTGAGCACGTCGAAGAGCTCGAGGAACGACATCTCCGCGCTGACGTCGCGCATCTCATAGACCTCGAACCGGCCGGCGGCGTCGGGGCCGTCCTGTCGCCACACCTTGAGGTTCAGATCCACGCGTACTTCTCCCCGGTCACTTGTAGCTGCGCTGCGCGAGCGCGACGTTCTCGAATGTGAGTGGTTCCTTGTGCAGGGACTGCGGTTGGTTCTCGCCCTGCCACTCCCACGCCGCGACGTACGCGAACTCGTCGTCGTTGCGCAGTGCCTCGCCCTCTTCGGTCTGGTGCTCGACGCGGAAGTGACCCCCGCAGCTCTCCTCGCGGTGGCGTGCGTCGCGCACCAGCAGCTCGCCGAACTCCAGGAAGTCGGCGACACGGCCGGCCTTCTCGAGCGCCTGGTTGAACGTCTCGTTCTTGCCCAGCACCCGGACGTCCGACCAGAACTCCTCGCGCAGGCCGGGGATCTCGCCCAGTGCCTTGTCGAGGCTCTCGGCGCTACGCGCCATGCCGCAGTTGTCCCACAGGATCTTGCCGAGCTCGCGGTGGAAGTGGTCCACGGACCGGGTGCCGTTCACCGAGAGGAGACGGTCGACCTGATCCGAGACGGCGGCTTCCGCCTCGAGGAACACGGGGTCGTCGGTCGGTACCGGGTCGGTGCCGAGCAACGGCGCGAGCCCGTCGCCGATCGTCGCCGGCAGCACGAAGTACCCGTCGGCGAGCCCCTGCATCAGTGCGCTCGCCCCCAGCCGGTTCGCACCGTGGTCCGAGAAGTTCGCCTCTCCGAGCACGTACAACCCGGGGACGTTGCTCATGAGGTTGTAGTCGACCCAGAGGCCACCCATCGTGTAGTGGATCGCCGGGTAGATGCGCATGGGGACCTTGTACGGGTCCTCGTCGGTGATGCGCTCGTACATCTGGATCAGGTTGCCGTAGCGCTCCTCGATGACGTCCTTGCCGAGCCGGCGGATGGAGTCGGCGAGGTCCAGGTACACACCGTTCTTGAGGGGACCGACCCCACGGCCGGCGTCGACCTCGCGCTTGATCGCACGGGACGCGACGTCGCGGGGAACGAGGTTGCCGAACGCGGGGTACCGGCGTTCAAGGAAGTAGTCGCGCTCGGACTCCGGGATCTGGTCGGCGGAGCGCGGGTCGTCCGTCTTCGCCGGCACCCAGACCCGCCCGTCGTTGCGCAGCGACTCGCTCATCAGCGTGAGCTTCGACTGGAAGTCGTCGCTCGCGGGGATGCAGGTCGGGTGGATCTGGGTGAAGCACGGGTTGGCCATCAGCAGCGCCCGCGGCGGTGCGCCCGCCAGATCGCGGTGACGTTGCTGGCCTTCGCGTTCGTGGAGAGGAAGAACACGTTCCCGTAGCCGCCGGTCCCGAGCACGACCGCGTGGCCCGAGATCGACTTCACCTCGCCGCTGATCAGGTTGCGCGCCACGACACCGACCGCGTGGCCGTCCTTGAGGACGAGATCGAGCATCTCGGTGCGCTCGAAGAGCTCGACGTTGCCGAGGTGCACCTGGCGGGCGAGGGCCTGGTAGGCGCCGAGCAGGAGCTGTTGACCGGTCTGGCCCCGGGCGTAGAACGTGCGGCTGACCTGGGCACCGCCGAAGGACCGGTTGTCGAGCAGGCCGCCGTACTCCCGTGCGAACGGGACGCCCTGCGCCGCGCACTGGTCGATGATGTTCACGCTCATCTGTGCGAGCCGGTAGACGTTGGCTTCGCGGGCCCGGTAGTCGCCACCCTTGATGGTGTCGTAGAAGAGTCGATGGATGCTGTCGCCGTCGTTGCGGTAGTTCTTGGCCGCGTTGATCCCGCCTTGCGCCGCGATGCTGTGCGCGCCGCGCGGGCGAGTCATGGAACGTCAGCAGCTTGACGCTGATAGCCGAGCTCACCGAGCGAGGCCGCCGCTGAAGCGCCGGCGAGGCCGCTCCCGACGACGATGATCGTGAACTTTCGCTTGTTCGCCGGGTTGACGAGCTTGCACCGAGAACTTGTGGTTGTCCCACTTCTCCGCGATCGGCCCGGCGGGAACCCTCGCGGTCGAGCGTCACGACGTCACCACCCCGGTGACGACGAGCAACGGCATGCTCACGTTGCCGATCCCGATGACCAGCGCGAACGCGATCGGCGAACCCTCGGCGCCAGCGGTTGAACCGTGGGTTGTTCCATCCAAGGCTCTGGAACATGCTCCACGCGCCGTGGAAGATGTGGATCGCGAGTGCGATGTTGGCGATGATGTAGATGATCGCGACAGGGACACGCTCGAAGCTCCTGATGACGTTGTCGTACACGTCCCCGCGCACGAAGTCCGGGTTGGCCTGGCCCCACGTCAGGTCCATCAGGTGGAAGATGAGGAAGAGGGCGATGATCACGCCCGTCCACCGCATCGTGCCGCGACGCGAAGTTCGCCGCGACGTAGTCGCGCGGCGCCTGGTACTTGACCGGCCGGGCCTGGTGGTTCATCCGGGTCAGCTGGGCGGCCGCGACGATGTGCAGCACGAACGCGGCGATGAGGCCGAGGCGCATGCCCCAGAGCAGGACGGTGCGGGGCAGCGCCGGCTCACCGAGGGTGCGCAGCCACTCGGCGTACTCGTTGAGGTGCGACGAGCCCAGGTACAGCTTCAGGTTGCCGACCATGTGCGCGAGCACGAAGCCGAGCAGGGCGATGCCGCTGAGGGCCATCACCCATTTCTTGCCCACGGCCGAGCGCCAGAAGTTCACGAGCGGATGACCCTGGTGACGGACTCGCGGGATGGGCGCACCGGTCGAACGGTTCAGCCGGTCGGCGTCGTCCGCTCCGGGATTCTGATCTGCGGTGGAAACCTCTACCTTGGCCATGCCCGCCTCACTCTGCGGGCCGGGTCGCTCTGGTGTCCGCACTTCGTGCCCGCTCGCACCTGCGCTCATCCCTTCCGGGTGTCCCCCACCGGCGGTCGTCCGCGAAACCTAGCCCTCGACCTCAGCCCGTCACGATACGGAGCCACTCGAGCACGTCGTCGTAGGAGTTCGACACGGACCCGAGCTGCGGGTGCGCCAGCGTGAGCGAGACGTGGTGGGCGTCGTCGGGGACCTCGAGCTCGCCGATGTAGGCGATCCCGTCGGCCGGGACGTCACCGGTCCATGCATGACGCCGGCCGTCCACGTCGGCCTCGACGACGACCCCGGCGAGCGGCTCGCGGGCCTCGCTCACCACGTGGACCAGCCCGGCGCGGGGCTCCAACATCGGGAGCACGGTCCGGCAGGCATCCCGGAGCGCGAAGTAGCCGGCTTTCGGCTTTCTCACGTGGTCGAGCACGGACCACGTGACGGACGGGTGCCCGTCGGCGAAGCAGAACTGGCAGAACCCCCCGGTGGGATCGTGCTTGAGCCGGCGGAGGTCCTCGATCTGCAGCTGGATCAGCGCGGCCTGGTAGTGCTGGGTCGCGTCGCGCCACGCGCTGAACGAGCCGAACAATGCAGGCGGGACGTGCTGGTCGAAGTAGCGCTTCTGGCACGCGTGGTGCTCGAACAGATCGTCCCAGTCGAGGTCGGGCCAGCGCTCGGGGTGCATGAACTCGGCGGAGTCGGGCACCGCCTGCGCGCCGAACTCGGTCACGAAGCGGGCGAGGCGCGGCATCGCGCGCAGCGCGGCCGCGAGGCCATCCATCCGGCCGTGGTACCAGCCGAAGTAGAAGTGCGTGTCGGTGCCGCCACTGCCGATGCCGGGCAGCACGCCCGAGTGCGGGTTCACCACGCGCGTGGGATCGGCCTTGTGCAACGCGCCGGCGATGGAACGGTCGAGGACATCCTTGTTCCACGTCGGCAGGAACATCGACGCGGCAGCTGCGCACGACGTCGCGGGCGCGGAACTCCTCGCCGGGCTGGAGGTCGATCGCCAGTGGCTCGTTGTGACCGCACCACAACACGATGCTCGGATGGTGACCGAGCAGGTCCACCATCTCCCGGGCCTGTCGGACTGCCTCCTTGCGCGTCCGCCGCGCGTAGCCCCACTGCAGCGGCAGGTCCTGCCAGAGGAGCAGTCCGGCCGCGTCGGCCGCGTCGTAGAGCTCGAGGCGCGGTGACGTGCGCATGGATCCGGAGCAGGTCGAGGTTCGCCTCGACCGCGAGGTTCACGTCGCGAATCAGCTCGGGGCCGGTCGCCTCGGCGAGCGCCATCCGGGTCGGGCCGTGATTCGAGCCCATCGGGAACATGCGCTCGCCGTTCACGCTCAGCTGCCAGTTCTTGATGTGGATCTCGCGGAATGCCGTCCGCAGCCGGCGATCGTCGCTCGGCACTCCGTCGACCTCGACAACGACCTCCACGTCGCACTGGGGTTGCGCACCCAGCCGCCAGGGCCACCAGCGCGGCGGATGGTCGACCTCGACCGCGAGGCTGAGGGTGTTGTCCCCGGCCGCGAGCATCACTTCTCGTGATGTGGCGGCGAGCGTCTTGCCGTCCGGGCCCGTGACGGTCGCGTAGAGCCGCGCGCCGAGGGGCACGGGATCGGGGTCCGGGCCGGAGTCGAGGGTCACGTCGAGCAGGAGGCGACCGCGCTCTCGGTCGCCTCGCTGCACAGCGCGCGCAGCCGACTTGATCCGGACGGGTCCGGTGTCGCGCAGGCGCACCGGACGCCAGATCCCGCCGGGGTTCCAGTCCGGGTCGAGGTTGTCCCAGTGGGAGAACACGCCGGTGATGGTCCGCTTCTTGGTGCGGTCGCGCTGGGGTGGGCTCGCAACCTCGACCGCGAGCAGATGGCCGCCTTCGGGTACTTCGCGGGCCTGGTTCGTGACCTCGAACGTGTGCGGGGCGAAGTACCCCGCGGTCGCACCGACGTAGCCACCGTCGAGCCAGATGTCACCGTCGTAGAAGATGCCGTCAAACGTGAGGAATCGCCGGTGGCCGGGGGCGAGGGGGCTCCCGTCGAACGTCCGCCGGTACAGCATCGGCCCGTCGCTGTCCGCGAAGGCAACCGAGGACTGCCAGTGACCGGGGACCGGCACCTCGGGCCAATCCGCGTCCGAGATCGTCGGATCGGTGAAGCGCCGGGCCAGGTCGCCGTCGGAGGCGTGCACCCGCCACACGCCGGAGAGATCTCGTGGCGTCGGCGGCGCACCGGGCTCGGTCACAGCCGGAGGTTACGGACGGGCCGGCCCGGCCCGGGGCGGCGCGGGTGGGAATGGCTGAGGGCTTGGATAGTGTGCGGACATGAGCCGACCAGCGACCCTCGGTGACCTTCGAGCCAACGGCTGGGAGTCGCGGCCGGTCAAGGACGAGGTCCGGGCGAACGCGATCGCACGGGTCGCGGCGGGCGAGTCGCCGGTCGCCGGTGTGCTCGGCTTCGAGGACACCGTGATCCCGCAGCTCGAGAACGCGCTGCTCGCGGGGCACGACGTCATCTTCCTGGGCGAGCGGGGCCAGGCGAAGACGCGGATGATCCGATCGCTCACGAACCTCCTCGACGAGTGGATGCCGATCGTCGCGGGAAGCGAGATCAACGACGACCCCTACCACCCGGTGTCGCATCACGCCCGGGTCCTCGTGGCCGAACGCGGTGACGACACTCCGATCGAGTGGGTTCACCGCGACCGGCGGTTCGGGGAGAAGCTCGCCACCCCGGACACGTCGATCGCCGACCTGATCGGTGAGGTGGACCCGATCAAGGTGGCGGAGGGCCGGTACCTCTCGGACGAGCTGACGATCCACTACGGCCTCGTGCCGCGCACGAACCGCGGGATCTTCGCGATCAACGAGCTCCCCGACCTCGCCGAGCGCATCCAGGTCGGCCTGCTGAACGTGCTCGAGGAGCGCGACGTCCAGATCCGCGGCTACAAGATCCGGCTCCCGCTCGACGTGATGCTCGTCGCGTCGGCGAACCCGGAGGACTACACGAACCGCGGCCGGATCATCACGCCGCTCAAGGACCGGTTCGGCTCACAGATCCGCACGCACTACCCGCTCGACGTCGAGACCGAGATGGACGTCATCGAGCAGGAGGCCCGGCCCCTTGCGGCTGAGGGTCTCGTGGTGACCGTCCCGGACTTCATGACCGAGATCGTGGCCGAGATCAGCCAGCAGGCCCGCCGGTCGCCCCACGTGAACCAGCGGTCCGGGGTGTCGGTCCGCCTGTCGATCGCGAACTACGAGACGCTGGTCGCGAACGCGATGCGACGGGCGCTGCGCAACCACGAGCACGAAGTCGTTCCCCGGGTCAGCGACCTGGAGGCGCTCGTCGCGTCGACCGCGGGCAAGATCGAGATCGAGACCATCGACGACGGTCGCGAGGGTCAGGTCCTGGAGCGGATCCTCAAGGCGAGCGTCCTCGAGGTGTTCCGCTCACGAGTCGCGCGCGGAACGGTTGGCCGAGCTCGTGCACACGTTCGACGACGGGCGCGTGGTGCACACCGGTGAGGACGTGCCGTCCTCCGAGTACGCGTCGCTCGTCAACGACACCCCGGGTCTGCGCGAAGCGCTGGGCGACCTCGGTGTGGGGGAGACCCCGGCCGGCCTGGCCTCGGCGATCGAGTTCGTGCTCGAGGGGCTGCATCTCGCCAAGCGGCTGAACAAAGACGCGGTCGGCGCACGCGCCACGTACCGCGCTCGGGGCTAGATCCACCGAGGTCCACCTCCCGGCGGCTTCGCCGATCTACCGTGGCCGGCGGCAGGTCAGCGACTGGGGGAGGACCCCGTGAACGTCGCCATCATTTCCTTTGCGATTCCTCTGGCCATCGCCGGAGTGATCCTGATTCTGGTGGCCGGACGGCGTGACGCCGACCCGGATCGGCGCCGCACGGAGGCCCGATACCTGGGTGCGGTGTGCTTCCTGGCGGTCTTCGTCACGCTCTTTTCGGCGTACGCCGTCGTCGCGCAGCTCTCCGGCTTCATCGTGGATCGCGGCGGCGGTCACGAGTTCAGCTTCGACCGCAGCCCGAACGTGAGCCCGATCCCGATTCCCGCGAGCGGCGGGCGGGGGTCGGACGACGCGATCTGGCGCGGCACGGTTCAGGCCGGGTTGCTGGGCGTGGCCGCGGGCGGCGTCCTGGTCTTTCACCGCCGGCGCCGCCGGGCCCTGCTCGCGACTCCTGCGTTCGCGGACTCGGCCGCCGAACGTGCGGACGTCGCCTACATCTACGTGACGTGTTTCATCGCGGCGTTCCTGGTCCTGGCGGCGGCGGCCTACGGGACCTACGGGCTCTTCCGGGTCGTTGCGCCGGGAGTCACCGGCTTCGGGGCCGCCGACATCGAACGTCAAAAGGGGATCGCGCAAGCCATCTCTCTCGTGGCGCTCGCGCTCGGTGCCGCGGGCGTGTTCGCGCTGCACTGGCGAGAACGCCCGATTCGGGTCGAGACGGCGGCAGTGCCGGGCGTGATCTGACCTCTCGCTCCGGCGCGGGCTACATCCCTTGGCGCTTGTACCAACCGCAGTCCTGACCCGCGCGGCGCAAGACGTTGTTGACTGCGGTCTCGACGCGGGGGCTGTCGACCACGGACGTGTCACCGGACTGGCGCCGCTTCAACGCGTCGAGGAACAGCTCCGCGTCCTTGGCGATGTCCTTCGGGGCGTGCTCGGCGATCGGCGTCACGAGCCTGATGTGCTCGGGCAGCTTGGTCGTCGTCAGCTGCACCTTCTCGTCGTACCTGGCCGCGGCCTTGCAGAACGCGACCGACGGCCGGGGAAGGTCCGATGCCGCATCGTCGGTCTTCCGGCAGCCGGTGAGCCCGGCGACGGCCACGAGGGTCACGATGGCCAGGGCAGCGGCGCGGTGCATGACCTGGGCGCGGTGCATGACCTGATTGTGTACCCGGGACGGTGCCCGGACCGAGTCGGGGCGGCGGCCGAAGCGGGGTGGTGAAGCGATACCCTCGGGGCATGCCGCGTTCCAACTTCCAATATTCCAAGTGGGACGGAACGCAGGTTGGCTTCGATCTGGACGCCGACGCGCTCCTCGCCGAGATGTCCGACGACCTGCTCTACCACGGGGACCTCAACGCGGCCCTGCGCCGGATGCTCCAGCAGGGCTTCCAGGATCGCAACGGCGAGCGCCTCGAAGGCATGCGGGAGATGCTCGAGAAGCTGCGCCAACGCCGGCGCGAGGAGCTCGAACAGCGCGACCTCGGTGGGGTCTACGACGACATCGCCGAGCAGCTCGGCGAGATCCTGGACCAGGAGCGCGCCGGGATCGAGCGCCGGCTGCAGGACGCACGGGACTCGGGTGACCAGCGCCGCAAGGAGATCACCGAGGATCTCGCGCAGGCGCGCCAGATGGAGCTCGAGCTCATGCCCCCCGACCTCGCCGGTCGCGTCCAGGCCATGCAGGAATACGACTTCATGGACGATGCGGCGCGCCAACGGTTCGAGGAGCTGATGGACGAGCTGCGCCAACAGCTGCATGCAGAGCTACTTCAACCAGATGGCCGAGGGCATGCAGGACGTGTCGCCGGAGCAGATGGCGCGCATGAAGGACATGCTCGCGGAGCTGAACCAGATGCTCGAGCAGCGCGAGCGCGGCGAAGAGCCGGATTTCGACGGCTTCATGGAACGCTACGGCGACTTCTTCCCCGACAACCCGAAGACACTGGACGAGCTGCTCGAGCAGATGGCCCGGTCGATGGCCGCGATGCAGCAGATGCTCAACTCGATGACCCCGGAGCAACGCGCGCAGCTGCAAGGGCTCGCGCAGGCGCTGCTCGAGGACATGGACCTGCGCTGGCAGGTCGACGAGCTGTCGCGCAACCTGCAGCAGGCGTTCCCCGACATGCCGTGGAACCAGCGACAGAACTTCAGTGGCAACGATCCGCTGCAGTTCGGGCAGATGGCGGGCCTGCTCGAGACGCTCGGTGACCTCGACCAGCTCGAGAACATGCTGCTCAACGCCACGCAGCCCGGCCAGCTGGCGGAGGTCGACATCGACCAGGCCCGCGACCTGCTCGGCGAGGACTCGGCCCGCTCGCTCGAACGGCTCCAGGAGCTCGCGAAGATCCTCGAGGAAGCCGGTCTCATCGACCAGCGGGAAGGTCGCTACGAGCTGACCCCGAAGGGAGTGCGGGCGTTGGGGCAGCAGGCGCTCGGTGACCTGTTCCGCAAGATGATGCAGAACAAGACCGGGCGCCACGAGGTCGAGCGGGTCGGGGTCGGCCACGAGCGCGCCTACGAGCACAAGCCCTACGAGTTCGGCGACCCGTTCCACCTGAACGTGGAGCAGACGGTGAAGAACGCGATCTGGCGCCAGGGCACGGGAACGCCGGTGCGGCTGTCGCCGGAAGACTTCGAGGTCGAGCGCACCGAGCTGCTCACCCGGTCCGCGACGGTGCTGATGCTGGACGTCTCACTGTCGATGCCGATGCGCGACAACTTCCTGCCGGCCAAGAAGGTCGCGATGGCGCTGCACGCGCTCATCACGACCCAGTTCCCGCGTGACTACTTCGGGCTCGTCGCGTTCGGACGCGTCGCGCGCGAGGTGAAGCCGCAGCTGTTGCCCGAGATGAGCTGGGACTTCGAGTGGGGCACCAACATGCAGCACGCGATGCTGCTCGCCCGGACCCAGCTGGAGCGGGAGAGCGGGACGAAGCAGATCATCATGGTCACCGACGGCGAACCGACGGCCCACATCGAGCACGGTGAAGCGCGGTTCCAGTACCCGCCGTCGGCGGTCACGATCGAGGAGACGCTGCGCGAGGTGCAGCGCTGCACGCGGTCCGGCATCCGGATCAACACGTTCATGCTCGACGAGAGCCCGTACCTCCAGGACTTCGTGCGGCGCATGATGAAGATGAACGGCGGTCGGGCGTTCTTCACGAGCCCCGACAACCTCGGCGACTACGTCCTCGTGGACTTCCTCGAGCACCGCCAAGTCCGCCGCCGCGCCAGCTGACCCCGGTTCCCTGCCGTCCATTGGACCTCTTGCCACCGCCCACCGAAGTCGGGGGAGAACGTCCAATGAACGGCGGTGATCGGGGGGTTCAGCGGGCGGGGAACGAAGGGGTGACGCCCGGGTTGGCAGCCGATGACGCGAACTGCCCGGCCGATCGCACCGCGCGGTAGGCATCGACGACGGGTGCGAGCTCGTCGGGAGTCGCGCCGTGGAGGATCACGCTGTCGGCGCCGGCATCGAACTGGTCGATCACCCGCGCGGCGCACTCGGCCGGGGAACCCGTCGCGGACGCGGCGAGCCATTCGTCGGGCAGCAGCGTCGCGATGTGACGCAGCTGGTCGGGAGTCGCGATCGCGTCGAGCGCCCCACCCACCCCGCGCACGACCTCGTCGGCCCGGAACGCCTCGAGCACGGCCGGGTCCCAACCGTTCACGCGCACCAGCAGGTCGCCGTAGCCCTGGAGGTAGGTCCCGAGCCGGCCGACCAGCTTCTTGCGCCGGAGATCTTCGTCGATGTGATCGCCGACGGTCGCGAGCACCGACCACACCCGGACCGCGGCCGGATCGCGACCCGCCTTCTCCGCGCCGCGCCGGCACCGCGGCCACGCTGCGGGCGAGCGTGTCGTCGGTGAAGAACGTGTGCAGCACGACCGCATCGGCCACCGCACCGGAGAACTCGAGCGTCTGCTCACCGATCGCGGTCAGCAGGATCGGGATGTCCTCGTCGAAGGACGGGTCCTGGTTCAGGTACGGGAAGGTCCCGGCGGGACCGTCGTGGCCCATGACCGCCTCGCCGTGCCAGAGCCGGCGCAGCAACCCCATGACGTCCTCGAGCTGCGCCATCGTCACCCGAGGCACACCCATGACGTCGAACAACATGTCGAAGCCGCGCCCGAGCCCGAGCGTGAAGCGCCCGTCGGTGAGCCGGTGCATCGTGGTCCCGAAGGTCGCGGTGACGAGCACGTGGCGGGTGTTGTGGTTCGTCGCCGCGGTGGCGACGCCCAGCGTCGAGCTCACGGCCCCGGCTGCCCCGCTGAGCGCGCACGCGTCCTTCGTGTTGAAGCGCTCCGAGATGAAGACCGAGCCGAGCCCGATCTCCTCGGCGCGGCCGACCTCGGTGACGAGATCCCGCGGCGTCGCCGAATGCCCGGCCAACCCGTAGAACCCCAGCTCGTTCAGCTGCTCCACCCGCGCACCCTACCCATCGCCCCGTTCCCCTTTCGGTGTCAGTTCGACACGCCCTGGCGTGTCGAACTGACACCGAATCGAGATCTGGTGGGGAGGGTGATGGCAGGAATCGAGGGGGAGAAGGCATTGCAGACAGACCCAGGTTCCCGCAGGATGGGGCAATGCCAGCAGAACGACGAGTCGTGGTGCTCGCGTACGACGGCGTCCAGTCCCTCGACGTGGTCGGGCCGGTGGAGGTGTTCGACGTGGCCACCCGGCACCGGATCACGCCGCCGTACCGGGTCGAGGTGGTTGCGCCCGTCGCCGCGCCGATCGTCACCACGAGCGGGATCACGATCACCCCGGCGCGCGGCATCGGCGACGGGCGCGCCGCGGTCGACACGTTCGTCGTCGCCGGGGGCCAGGGTGTGGACGCGGTCGTCGAGGACACCGCGCTGATCGGCGCGGTGCGCCGGGTTGCCCGGCGTTCGCGCCGGGTGGCGTCGGTCTGCACCGGCGCCTTCGTTCTCGCGGAGGCAGGCCTGCTCGACGGCCGGCGGGTCACGACCCACTGGGCGTCGTGTCGCCGGCTCGCGCGCCGCTACCCCGATCTCGAGGTCGACCCCGACCCGATCTTCGTGCGCGACGGCGACGTCTACACCTCGGCGGGCGTGACGGCGGGCATCGATCTCTGCCTGGCGCTCGTCGAAGAGGACCACGGACGCGACGTCGCGCTGGCGGTGGCGCGCCAGCTCGTGGTGTTCCTCAAGCGCCCCGGTGGGCAGGCCCAGTTCAGCAGCCATCTGTCCACGCAGATCGCCGAGCGCGATGTTCTCGCCGACGTGCAGGGTTGGATCGCGGACCACCTCGAGGACGACCTCTCCGTGGCGCGGCTCGCGGCCCGCGCCACCATGAGCCCGCGCCACTTCGCCCGGGTGTTCCGAGCGGAGACGGGCGTGACGCCCGCGCGCTTCGTGGAGCACGCGCGGGTCGAGCAGGCCCGCCGCCGGCTCGAGGAATCCAGCGTGGGGATCGAGGAGATCGCCCACGACTGCGGGTTCGGAACGCCCGAGACGATGCGCCGGGCGTTTCTCCGGTTGTTGTGGGTCGGTCCCGCCGAGTACCGCCAACGCTTCCGTGCGACCGCCGACCCGACCGTGGAGGTGTGAGGCCATGAGCATCACGACGGGGATCCTCTTGTTCGAGGGGGCGGAGGAGCTGGACTTCGCCGGCCCGTGGGAGGTCTTCACCATGGCCCGCACCCCGGGCGACGCCGTCGTCACGATCGCCGAGACCCTCGATCCCGTCCGGAGCGCGAAGGGGCTTCGCGTCCTGCCCGACCACACCCTCGAGGACGCGCCCGGCCTCGACGTGCTCCTCGTGCCCGGTGGGCAGGGGACGAGGACCCAGGTCACCAACCGGGTGCTGCTCGATTGGATCGCGGCGGTCGCGCCGGGCTGCACCTGGGTCACCAGCGTGTGCACGGGCGTGTTCGTCCTGCACGCCGCCGGGCCCGCCCGCGGCAAGGAGGTCACCACCCACTGGGCCTCGATCGAGCGGCTCCGAGCCGTTGGCGACGTCACCGTCCACGAGGACGTCCGCTACGTCCGCGACGGCAACCTGGTGACTTCGGCGGGGGTCTCGGCCGGGATCGACATGGCCCTCTGGGTCGTCGGCCAGATCTACGGGATCGACCACGCCCGGGTGACCCGGTACTCCATGGAGTACGACCCGGCGCCGCCCTACGCCGCGCGAGTCTGAACCCGCCCATACCGGCTCAAGCCGGAGCTGAGGTGCGCCGATGGTTCGAATTGTTCACGTCGGCACGAGGGCCCAATGGATCAGCTCCCAGTGGAGATCAGCCAGCGAATCCGGCACGAGGCCCGGGTGGCAGGCCTCCGCGAGTCGCGGGCGCCGTCGATCGAGCTGGTCGAGCGGCGCCGGATGCAGCTCTGGTTCCTGACCTTCGTCATCGTCATCGTCCTCGGCCTCGCCTCCCTCGTGGCCTCGTGGAGCTCCGGAACGTCGTTGTTCGACGGTGAGCCGTGGATCCTGCGCGGCGCGGTCGCCGCGCTCGGGCTCGGCTTCTGCTTCTACGCGGTCGAGAAGGAGATCCACTTGCACCGGCTCAGCCGCCTCCTCGTCGACGAGCGGGTCCTGAACTCCGCGATGGCTCAACGGCTGCAGATGAACGCGGCGCTGTTCAACGCGGGGAAGGCACTGAACTCGGTGCTCGACCTGGACGACGTCCTCGATGCCATCCTCGCCAACGCGCTCGACCTCCTCGGTGGGGCAACCGGGTCCGTGATGCTGCTCGAGGGTGAAGACTCGTTGCGCGTCGTGGCCGTTCGCGGGAGCCGACTTGCTCGCGACGCGCGCGTGAAGCTGGGTGAGTCCATTGCCGGGCGGGTGGCGCGAAGCCGTGAGCCCTTGCTCATCTCTGGTGAGGTCGAGCCGGCGGACTACCCCGGCTACGAGGACCGCGAGCACAAGACCTCGAGCGCGATGTGCGTCCCGCTGGTGAACCGCGGCCAGCTGCTCGGCGTGCTCAACATCGAGCGCGAAGCCCGACCACGACTTCCACGAGCACGATCTGCAGGTGCTCAGCCTGTTCGCCGAGCCCGTCGCCGCGGCGATCGCGAAGGCCGGGTTGTACGAAGCCGAGCGCGCCCACGTCGCGCAGCTGCTCGACACCGACCGCATGAAGACGCAGTTCGTCGCGTCGGTCAGCCACGAGCTGCGGACCCCGATCACCTCGATCCGGGGAGCGGTCTCCGCGTCCCGCCGCCAGATCACGCCCGAGCAGCGGCTCGAGCTGCTCGAAGTCATCGAGCGCCAGTCGTTGCGCCTCCAGTCGATGGTCGAGGAGATCTTCACCGCCGCGAAGATGGAGGAGGACGGCAAGCGACCGTTGCTCCGCCGGATCGATCTCGCCGCCCTGGTGCGCCTCGCCGCGCTCGACTCGCAGGTCGCCGGCCGACCGGTCGAGGTCGAGGCGCCGGCGGCATGCGAGGTCCGCGCCGATCCCGAAGCCGTGCGGCGGATCGTCGGGAACCTGATCGAGAACGCGCACAAGTACGGGAAGTCGCCGATACGCATCACCGTCCAGCCCCATGAGGATCAGGTCGTGCTGTCGGTGATCGACCACGGCGCCGGAGTCCCGACCGATGTGCGGGAGAAGGTGTTCGAGCGCTTCTACCGGGCCGACCCGAACGGCACCAAGCCCGGGATGGGTCTCGGTCTGGCGATCGTGCGCGGTCTCGTCGAGTCGTGTGGTGGATCTGTTTGGGTCGAGGACGCTCCGGGCGGCGGTGCTGCCTTCCGGGTGGCCCTCCGGACCAGCGCCGTCGACGAGAGAACGCGAGAGGTTGCTCATGTCGGGTAAGCCGAGAGTCCTGATTGTCGACGACGAGCCGGACGTGCTGTTGACGCTCCGGATGATCCTCGAGGCCGAAGGCTTCGATCCGGCCCTCGCGGCCGACGGTGAGACGGCGCTGCGCCGCATCGACGAGGAGAGCCCGGATCTGGTCGTGCTCGACATCATGATGCCCGTGCTCGACGGCTGGTTCGTGCTGGCCGAGCTGGCCGGCCGCGCCCGCCGCCCCCGCGTCGTCGTGTGCTCCGCCAAGTCGAGCGACGCCGACCGCCACCGGGCCAAGGAGCTCTCGGCCGACGAGTACGTGACGAAGCCGTTCGAGCCGGACTACCTGGTGGCGGTCATTCGCGACGTGCTCAGCCGGCGTGCCGGCACGGCGCGCGTCTGACGGTCGAACGCGACCTTTCACGCGCCTCGGCGCGGAAGTCCGCGAACTGTGCCGTGACCTGCGGAAGCGCAGTGATTTCCGGCGCGAATCCGGGCGCGACCACCAAGATCCCCTTGCGCCGGGCGAACGGCCCTGTCAGAGTAACACCGTTGTAATTCCAACGGCGTCATTCTGAGTGCGCCTCAAGGAAGGGGCAGTTTGTGCGGGAGATGATCGTGGCCAGTGTGCACGCCAGTCAGGTCGGCGACAAGCGATGGCAAGAGCGCGCCAACTGCCTGGGTGTGGATCCCGATCTCTTCTTCCCCGAGCGCGGTGCCTCCACGCGGGAGGCGAAGTCGGTCTGCGGGAGCTGCGAGGTGAGGCTCGACTGCCTCGAGTACGCGCTCGTGAACGGGGAGAAGTTCGGGATCTGGGGTGGGCTCTCGGAGCGGGAGCGCCGGCGGCTGCGTCGCCAGCGGGCATTGGCCCGCCGGGCGGCGGCGTCCGCCTGATCCGCCGATGAGCCGGGGGGAGACCAGGCGCGGCGGCGTCAGGCCAGGGGGACCGGGCCCGCGCCCGGTGTGGCGCCGGTTGAACCTTCGTCCCCGCCGCCGCGGCCGGCCGTCGCTGTAGCGAGGCGCGCCTCGATCGTTGCGTCGGGGCCGAGCCCGCTCCAGGCGAGGAACCCGGCTCCGGCGGCGTCGAGCACCGCTGCGGGAACGAGCCCGACGAGCTCGACCCGGTGGACCCGACCCCCGTGGGCCTCGACGAGGTCGCGGGCGGTGGTGCACGCGACCCCGATCCCGGTGTGGTCGAGATCGACCAGGTTCATGCTCACCTGCACGCGTGATCTCGAGGCCAGCGCGAGCCCGAGCGCCCGGACACCGCGCAAGCCGCCGTCGCGCTCGCGGATCTCGCTCGCGACGGCGCGGGCCAGCTCGAGGTCGTCGTCGTCGAGCTCCACGTTCACGGCGACGAGCACCGGTCGGGCGCCGACGGCGGTCGCGCCCAGGCGCGGGTGGGGAGTGGAGGGACCGCAATCGGGAGGCCGCGCCGTGAACGCGTCTCGGCGCACCGATGGGAGGCTCCGGTGCTCGGGGTCGGCCAGGTCATAGAGGAACGCCGGCACCTCGAGCTCGCCTCCGATCCACTCCGCGAACTCGCGCGCGGCGTCGACGGCCACCGCGGCTGGTGTGGGCTCGAGTGCGACGAACGGGACGACGTCGATCACGCCGAGGCGAGGGTGGATGCCGTCGTGTCCGGCGATCGACAGCATCCGGGCTGCGGTGGTTGCGAGCCGCCGCGCCGCGGCCGCCGTCTCGTGCGGGTCCTCGGCCGCCAGGGTGAAGACGGACCGGTGATGGTCGGGATCGGTGTGCAGGTCGAGCAACGCGGGTCCACAGGCGTCGGCGAGCCCACCCAGAACGTCGGCCCGCCGCCCCTCCGAGATGTTGACGACGCACTCGAGCACCGCCGAACATTACGAGCGCGCGCCGGTGCGGGCACGTTGCGCGGAGGGCCGGAGCGACCGACCCGCCGGTGCGGTGTGATAGGAGCATGGCGTGCGCATCGGTCTCGCGTTACCCCAGTACGACTTCTCGGTCCCGGGTGAGTCTCCGCTCACGTGGGCGACCCTGAGCGCCTTCGCCCGCCGGGCCGACGAGATCGGGTTCGATTCGTTGTGGCTCTCGGACCACCTGTTCTTCGACATCGCCAAGTACGGGGGGAGCCCCGAGCCGTCCGGCGCGTACGAACCGATCTCGACGCTGGCGGCGCTTTCGCGCGATGTGAAGCGCGCCCGGCTCGGAACGCTGGTCCTGTGCGAGGCGCTGCGCCCGGCCACCGTGCTCGCGAAGGGCCTGGCCTCACTCGACCGCATCACCGGCGGACGGCTGGATGTCGGTCTCGGCGCCGGGTGGTACGAGCCGGAGTACGCGGCGATCGGCATGGACTTCCCGGCGCCGGGCGTTCGCCTCGCCCGACTCGCCGAGGCGGTCCAGATCGTCAGCGAGATGCTGGGTCCGGACGGTGGGCCCTGCACGTTCGACGGGAAGTACCACTGCGCCGACGGCGCCCGAAACCTGCCGCCGGCGCTGCAACGGCCGCGCCCGCCGGTGTTCGTCGGTGGGAAGGGTCCCCGGCTCATCCAGCTCGCGGTCGACCTCGCCGACGGCTGGAACACCTGTTGGGTGTGGACGCCCGAGGCCTACCGGGAGCGTCTCGATGTGCTCGACGCCGCGTGTGAGCGGTCGGCCCGGGACCCCCAGACCGTCTGGCGATCGCTCGGTCTGTATGCCCTGTGCGGCGAGGACGAAGCGGACCTCGAGCGCCGGTTCGAGCGGCTGCGCGCCAACACCCCGCCCGGGGTCCTGGACTCCACGACCCTCGACGAGTGGCGGGTGGGCCGCCTCGTCGGGACGATCGATCAGGTCAGGGAGCAGGCGGCCACCTGGGCCTCGTTGGGCGTGGAGAGCCTGATCCTCGGCGTCGGCGCCGTGCCGTTCCACGTCGGCGCCGCCGACGACGTGGAGCTCCTCGCCGAGGCGCTCGGGGTATCGGGAACCGGCGTGAGCGCCGGTTAGGCTGAGAGCACAGACCACGGGAAGGTGTACGCCTCATGTTTGGCCTTGGAGCCCCTGAGCTCATCATCATCCTGCTCGTCGTTCTCGTCGTCTTCGGCGGCTCCCAGATCCCGAAGCTCGCGCGCTCGCTCGGACAGGCCCAGAAGGAGTTCAAGACGGGCCTCGAAGAGGGCGCCAAAGACGAGCCCGACACGAAGGACGGCGAGAAGGGGCAGTAGGCCCCGCCGTCCGAACCGCCGGATCTCGGCCCCCTCGGGAACCTGACCCCACGCCCCGTCGTTTCGATGGCAACAGCCGGTGTTCCGACCTGGGAGGAAGTCGCCCGTGATCACGGGCGATTCCTCTACAACGTGGCGTACCGCCTGACCGGAAACGACGACGACGCACGGGATCTCGTGCAGGAGAGCCTCCTACGTGTGCGACGCGGCCTGGAGACCTATCAACCCGGATCTCTCGAGGGGTGGTTGGCTCGCATCGTGACGAACGTGTTCCTCGACGAGGTGCGGCGCAAGCGTCGCCGGCCCGTCACGGCATTGCCCGACGACCCTGACTGGGTCTTGCCGGCTGCGGTCGGCGCCGACGAGGCTGCGGTCGCAGCCGGGTTGTCGGTGGAGATCCAGCAGGCGCTCGCATCCTTGCCCGAGGAGTTCCGGGTTCCGGTGGTGCTGCGCGATGTCGCTGACCGGACCTACGAGGAGATCGCCGGTTCGCTCGGGGTCCCGGTCGGAACCGTCCGGTCCCGGCTCCATCGCGGCCGGCGGATGCTACGGACTGCACTGGTAGAGAGCGGAGCGTTGGAATGAGCACGATCGATCCGCCCGAAGAGCTCCTGTCGGCGTACCTCGATGGCGAGGCGACGCCCGAAGAGCGCGCGCTGGTCGAGCGCCGGCTCGAAGAGTCCGGGGAATGGCGCCAGGTGCTGAAGGAGGTCCGGGCCACCCGCGAGCTCCTGATGGCGCTCCCGGTGCGCGAGGCACCGACCGGGTTCTGGGACTCCGTGCTGCAACCGGACATCGCGCCGCCGGTGCCCCTCGAGACCGTCCGGCGGCGACGCGGCAAGCAGGTCATCGGTTGGCTCGCGGGCGCGGCCGCGGCCGCCGCTATCGCGGCCGTGGTGCTCGTGCCCGGTGAGTCCAGGGTCAAGCCGGCGGTCGCCACCCTGGTCAGCCGCCATGCGGTGCGATCATCAGTGACCGAGGAGCCGGTGTCGCAGCTCGCTCCCGTCGCTGCGCCGGTGACGCTGCGATGAATCGCCGGATCGCGTTCGTCGTCTGTGGAGCCCTCGCGTTCCTTCTCGTGGCGCTCGTCGGGTCCCGGGATGCTCAGGCCGACGACAGCGGTGAAGCGCGTCACCTGCTGGATCGCTCGCGCGACGCCGCGACGGATCACGAGTTCGCGGGGACCGTCCTGGTCGAATGGCGAGACGGTGGGCATCGCCGCGAACGCACGATCTCGGTGAACGTCGGCGACGGGGTGCTGCGGATGGGCGAAGACCGGCTCGTGAGCGCCGGCACCCGCCGGTTGTTGCGCACGGACCAGGGTTGGCAGCTGCTCTGGACCGGTCGGTCGAAGGGCTCGGAACCCGACCCGGCCGACAAGTACCGGTTCGCGGTGACCCATGATGCAACGGTGGCGGAGCGGCCCGCGACCCAGGTGCTGATCTCGCGCACCGGGTCCAAGCGGGTGCGCGAGCGGATGTACTTCGACGACGCCACGGGCATGCTCCTCCGCCGAGACCAGCTCGACGGTCGCGGGCGATTGGTGCACCGCTTCGCGTTCGTGAAGCTCTCGTCGCCGCCACCCGGCGGCGCAGCCCCGACCGAGGAGCTTCCGAAGGTCGGCAAGCAGTCGCGCGGAAGCGCGCCCAACGAGCTGAAGGAAGTGCCGGACGACCTGCGCGCGCCGAAGCGGATCGGGCGGGGCTTCGTGCTGTCCGGGGTCTACTCACACTCCGACGGTTCCGTGCAGCTGTATTACACCGACGGCCTGCTCGGCCTCTCGGTGTTCGAGCGCGTGGGCGAGCTGGCGTGGGACGAGCTCCCGTCCGGTGGCCGCACCATGGAGCTCGGAGGGACGCGCTCGCGTGTCTACGCGACCTCCGCCGGCCTCGCGGTGGTGTGGGGGAGCAAAGGCGTGACCTACACCTGCGTCACCGACGCGTCCCTCGGCGAGATACGCGCGATCGCCGACGACCTCGGGCACAACGACGACTCCGACATCATCGAAGACATCGGACGGTTCGTCACTGCGCCGTTCAGCTGGGGCTAGACGGACGCCCGCGGGCTAGGAGCGAATGCCGGTGCGTCGTGACCGCAGGATGCGTCGACGCTCTCGCTCCGACGCGCCGCCCCAGACCCCGTGCTCGATCCGGTACTGCAGCGCGTACTCGAGGCATTCGACCTGCACCGGGCATCCGGCGCAGACTTTGCGGGCATGCTCGACACCGACACCGTCCGACGGGAAGAAGAACGAAGGTTCCCGGCCGCGGCAGTGTCCATCGAGCATCCACACGTGCTCGGCGTCGTAATTCGGAAGCGGGTAGTCATCCATTTGGTGAGTGCAACGGTACGGCACGCCAGATGGTTCCCAGAACCGCTCTCAGTGCAGTCTCAGGTTGGGCTGGAACCCTGTGGAAGTTGGAGGCGTTGGAGATGACGACTCAACCCCCTGAAGAAACCCCTGAACGACTGCTGGAGGAACCCGTGAGCGACCAGCCCACCCCGAGCGAGCCCACCGGGGCGAAGGACCCCGGAGCCGGGCCGTCGCCCGTGCTCGTCGACCCCACCCCGGTCGAGAGCACCCCGGTCGAGAGCACCCCGGTCGAGAGCACCCCGGTCGAGGGGCCGGCCCAGCCGACGCTCGGCGCGCCCGTGACCGAGCCGGTCGCCGCGCCGGGCCCACCGCCGCCGGATCCGACGGGCCCACCGCCCTGGCCGACGACCGCACCGGGACCGTCCGGCCCATCGGGGCCCGTCGGACCGCCCACCCTGCCCCCGCAGCCGCCGACCGCACTGTCGCCGCGTCCCGGTGTGTGGAAGCAGTTCGTCGCCGGCGCGCTCGTGGGTGCGCTGGTCGGTGGGGCAACTGCGGGCGGCGTCTACCTCGCGACGAAGGACGACGCGACCAGTCGCACGGTGATCGTGCGGCAGAGCTCCGGTGCAGTACGCAACACCTCGGCGATCGCCGAGACGCGCGACATCCAGGGCATCCTCCAGAAGGTCGAGCCCGCGGTCGTCGCGATCCGAACCGGCGGCGCGGTGACGGGTGACCCGACCCAGAACGGTGGTGCGGGTACCGGCTTCGTCATCTCCGCGGACGGTGTCATCGTCACGAACAACCATGTCGTGGAGGGTGCGCGCGGCGAGATCGAGGTCGCGTTCACCGACGGCACCAGCCAGAAGGCGAAGGTGCTCGGAACGTCACCCGACAACGATGTCGCGGTCCTGAAGGTGGACGGGAAGGGGCTCCCGTTCGCCGTGCTCGGCAGCTCGGACAAGCTGCAGGTCGGCGACGGGGTGATCGCGATCGGGAACGCGCTCGCGCTCGAAGGCGGGCTCAGCGTGACCCGCGGCATCATCTCGGCGAAGGACCGAACCGTCCCCGAGCAGAACGGCGCGCGTCTCTTCAACGTGCTGCAGACCGACGCCGCGATCAACCCCGGGAACTCGGGCGGTCCGCTCGTGAACTCGGACGGCGAGGTCGTCGGCATCAACACCGCGATCGCCGACCCGCAGGAGGCCCAGAACGTCGGCTTCGCCATGGGCATCGACACGGTGAAGTCCGTCATCGCGGACCTCCGGGCCGGCAAGCAGGTCAAGACCGCGTTCCTCGGGGTCGAGACCTCGGAGGTCACGCCGGCCGTCGCCAAGGAGCTGAATCTGAGCACCGACCGCGGCGTCGTCATCCGCCGGGTCACGGCCAACTCGGCCGCGAGGGATGCCGGCCTGAAGACCGACGACGTGATCATCGCCGTCGGCGGCAAGGAAGTGACTTCTCCCGACGAGCTCGCGGCGCAGATCCGCACGTCGAATCCGGGCGACAAGGTCGACGTCCTGATCGAGCGGGACGGCTCGGAGAAGACGGTGCCGGTCACCCTCGGGATCCGCCCGCAGAGCAACGGCTGACCGCCGGTCGAACGAGGCGAATCGGGGCCCGGGCACTCGTGCCGGGTCAGGCAACGTTTGCGCCCTCTCACGCCGGCCAGTGCCGCCGCTCGCGGCGTCCTTCTCCTCGACGCAGAACCCCGCTGCGTCTCGTCGGCGCTCCTTGCGACCAACGCCGCTGACGCGGCCTGAACCGGGCCAACGTCACCTGACCAGGCACTAGTCTGTCCCGGCCCCGTCTTCTCCAGGAGTCGTCCCCATGGCCCAGCAGCCCGAAGAGCTCGAGCAGGTACCTCCCGTCGGCCACGTCAGGGTCGTGTACCTCGGCCCGGTCGCCCCGCACTGGGAGGTCCAGGGCGTATTCGGAGAGCGGGCGCTCGTCGACGACTTCCGGCAGCGGGCACTCGCCCGGCTCCAGCTGCTCCCGCCGCACGACCCGCAGTTCCGGCGCAACCGCGAGCGGGTCATGCGGGACGCCGAGCGCGAGAACCTGATCCTGGACTGGGATCTCGGCTACGAAGAGACCCCCGCGACGTAGCTCGCGACCTAGGTCGCGGCCTCGTCCTCGCCGGCGCCGGGGTGGGACCCGGTGACCATGAACTCGACCCGCTCGGCGATGGTCACCGCGTGGTCGGCGATGCGTTCGAAGTGGCGGCCGACCAGCGCGACCTGCACGGCTTGGAGCACGGTGGCCTCGTCCGAGGCGCCCCAGGCGAGGATGTGACGGAAGAGGCTCTTCGTGAGCTCGTCCATCGTGTCGTCCATGTCGCTCAGCGCGGCGGCCCACGACGGGTCCGAGTCCGCGAACGCGTCGATCGCCAGGCGCGTCTGGTTCGAGGACTGGACCCCCATGCGGTCGATGATGCCTCGGACCTTCGGATCGAGCTCGTGCGGGTAGATGCGGCGCGTCGTCTTCGCGACGTTCACCATGAGATCGGCGTCCCGTTCGAGCTCATGGTTGATCCGCATCATCGTGACGACGGCGCGCAGGTCGACCGCGACGGGTGACTGGGTGGCGAGGATCAGCAGCAACCGGTCGTCGATCTGGTGGTAGAGCTCGTCGACGCGGTCGTCGCCTTCCACCACTGCCTCGGCCATCGCCAGATCACCGTCGAGGAACGCCTGCGTGCCCTTCGCGATGGCTTCGGTCGTGAGTGCCGAGAGTCGGATGATGTCGCTGCGGACCTCGTCGAGCTCCTCTTGAAGCGTCTTGCGACCTTCGTCACCGGCAGTTGCTGCTGCTGAGAGGCTCACTGGTCCTCCGAAATCTGGGTCACCACAGCATCATCGTCGCGCGTTCACCATCAGGAAAGCATTGGCGGGCACCGTCGGTCACTGTTCCTCCACGGTTCACCTGTTGGTCAGCATCTCTTCGCGGGTCAGGTGACTTCCCGGGGCTCGGACACCTGCCAACCCCGGAATACATGCCCTGTTCACCTTCGCGCTACTGACCGGCCACTCCGGGGCCAATTCGCCTTCCTACGATCCTCGACGGTGCCGACTCGGCGCAACGACTCCAGTTCCCGACTCGGGAGGACTCCCCGATCATGACTCGAATTTCGCCGCGTACGCGGTGGACAGTGGCACTGTTGCTCGTCCTCGGCCTCGTGGCCGCAGGCTGCGGCAGCGACGACAAGAAGAGCGACAACGGTGGCACAACGGATGGGACCGCCAAGACGAAAGAGCTCGCGGCGGCGACCCTGAACGGTTCGGGCTCGACGTTTCAGCAAGCATTCGACGAGACCGTGATCGACGCCTTCAAGAGCGTTCAGCCGGCCGTGACGATCACGTACGCCGGCGGTGGCTCCGGGAAGGGTCAGACCGACCTGCAGGCCGGCCTCGTCCAGTGGGCAGGTTCGGACAGCACGGTGAAGCCCGAAGAGGAGTCCCTCTACAAGGGTCCCTTCCTCTACTTCCCGACAGTGGGCGCGCCCATCACGCTCTCGTACAACCTGTCCGGGGTCGACAAGCTCCAGCTGTCGGCAGACACGATCGCGGGGATCTTCCAGGGCACGATCAAGACCTGGGACGACGCGGCGGTCAAGTCCGACAACCCGGGGGTCGACCTTCCCGGCACGGCGATCACCGTCGCCCACCGTTCCGACGGTTCCGGGACGACGGCGGGATTCACCAAGTACCTGACCAAGGCTGCGCCGACCGCCTGGACCCTGGGGACGGACAAGACCGTCGCGTGGCCGGCGGGACAGCAGGCCGGGAACGGCAACGCGGGCGTTGCCCAGATCGTCAACGGCACCAACGGTGCGATCGGCTACGTCGACTTCTCGGATGCGACGGCGGCGGGCCTGAAGTTCGCGGCGATCAAGAACGCGTCCGGCAAGTACGTCGCGGCGTCCATCCCCGGTGCCACGGCGGCCATGGAGGGGGCGACGGTGAACGCCGACCTCACCTTCGACCCGTTGAACGCAACCGGTGCCAAGGTGTACCCGATCACGTCGCCGACCTACATCCTCGTCTACTCGACGCAGACGGACTCGGCGGTGGGCAACGCACTCAAGGCCTTCCTCGGCTACATCTACGGTCCCGGGCAAGGCATGGCGGCCTCCGTGGACTTTGCCAAGCTCCCGAACAACATCCTGAGCCAGGCCAAGGCGCAGGTCGACAAGATCACCATCTCGTAGCATTCGAGCCACGTGGGGGCGGGCACGGTGCCTGCCCCCACACCGCTCCTTCCGATGACGATCACCGAGCTCCCCTCCCCACCAACCCCGAGGCATCTGGGCGACTCGCGGCCTCCGGGCCGCGGCGTCGACCGCGCGTTCCGGGTCGTCGCGTTCGGGGGCGGGATCCTGGTGCTCGTCATCCTGGTGCTGATCGCCTACGCGACGATCAGCAAG
Source organism: uncultured Acidimicrobiia bacterium (assembly GCA_963770095.1). Classification (GTDB taxonomy): domain Bacteria; phylum Actinomycetota; class Acidimicrobiia; order IMCC26256; family JAENVU01; genus Chersky-806. The sequence continues at coordinate 575,997 of CAVYOO010000005.1, read as the reverse complement.
GCGTGGCCGGCGTTTCGCGACGAGGGCATCGACTACTTCACGAGTGACGTCTGGGATCCGGCCAATGCGGCCTTCGGGACCCTGGCGTTCTCGTTCGGAACGGTTGTCATCTCGCTGATCGCGCTGTTCGTCGCGGTGCCGATCAGCATCGGCATCGCGCTGTTCATCACCGAGATCTCGCCGCGATGGTTGCGCCGGCCGGTCGTGACCCTCATCGACCTGCTCGCGGCGGTCCCCTCGGTGGTCTACGGCCTCTGGGGATTGCTGGTCCTCGTTCCCGCCCTGCCCGGCTTCTACGAGGACTGGCACAACCTCTTCGCCTCGGTGCCGATCCTGGGCGACATCTTCGACGGCGCGCCGATCTCCGGGAAGTCGTTCATGACCGCGGGGCTGATCCTCGCGATCATGATCACGCCGATCGTCACCGCCGTGGCGCGCGAGACGTTCGCCACCGTGCCGCGGTCGCAGAAGGACGCGGCGCTCGCGATGGGCGCGACACGTTGGGAGATGATTCGTGCCGCGGTGTTCCCGCACAGCCGGAGCGGCCTGACCGCCGGGATCCTGATCGGTCTCGGCCGGGCGATCGGCGAGACGATTGCGGTTGCTCTGGTCATCGGCTCGTCACCGCAGATCACCGAGAAGCTGTTCAGCTCGGGGGATGCCCTGCCGGCGGTCATCGTGAACCAGTTCGGTGAATCGACGGGTACCTATCAGGCCGCGCTCATCGGGATGGGTGTCGTGCTGTTCTTCCTGACCCTGATCATCGGCGTGATCGCACGCGTCGTTCTGGCCCGTTCCGAGCGCAAGCTGGGTAGGGCATGAGCGCGACGATGACTCCACCGGCCCCCGCGCCGCCCCGCCCGTCGATCTCGAAGAGCAGCGCGTGGAGTGGGCGCCGCACGAAGAGCGCGATCATGACCGGACTGATCGTCTCGTCGCTCGTGATCGCGCTCATCCCGCTCGTGCTCATCATCGGGTACGTGATCGTCAAGGGGATCGACTCGATCAGCTGGGCGTTCCTCACCGACGACATCCCGATCCTCACCCGCTCTGAAGGGCCCGGAATGGGTCCCGCGATCGTCGGCACCCTGCTCATCACGGGCGCAGCCACCGTGATGGCGGTTCCGCTCGGCGTGCTCGGCGGCATCTACCTCAACGAGTACAGCGCCCGGAGTGCACTGGGCCGGGTCGTGCGCTTCCTCGCCGAGGTGATGACCGGAGTGCCTTCGATCGTCATGGGCCTGTTCATCTACTCGATCTGGGTGCTGCGATTCGGTGTGTCCGGGTTCGCGGGAGCGCTCGCGCTGGCCAGCCTGATGCTCCCGGTGGTCATCCGCACCACCGAGGAGATGTTGAAGCTCGTCGAGTCGGACCTGCGCGAGTCCGCGTACGCGCTCGGGGGCAGGAAGGCCGGGACGATCCTCCGAGTGGTCCTTCCCGCGGCGGCTCCCGGGATCGTCAGCGGCGCACTGCTCGCGGTCGCGCGGGCGGCCGGCGAGACCGCACCGCTGCTCTTCACGATCCTGACGGTGAACGAGACCAACACCGATCTGTTCAACGGGCCCAACACGACCCTGTCGGTGCAGATCTTCCGGAACGCCCAGCAGGTGTTCATCGGTCCGCAGGAGCGGGCTTGGGGCGCCGCATTGACGCTCATTGCCATCGTGTTCGTCTTCACCCTGCTGTCCCGAGGATTTTCCGCCCTCTTTGCAAGGAAGCACCGCGTATGAGCGTCGTCGACGACCGGAGCCAACCTATGGACGATACCGACGTGACCCCCAGTAACGTCGCGCCGGTGAACGAAGGGGTCGAGCAGCAACCTGAACCGGCGCGCGAGGTCGTGTTCCAGATCCGCGACGGTTCGGTCCGGTACGGGACGAACCTCGCGGTCGCCGACGTGACCTTCGACGTCGGGGCGCGTGAGATCACCGCGATCATCGGACCGTCGGGCTGCGGGAAGAGCACCTTCCTCCGCTGCCTCAACCGGATGAACGACTTCATCCCCGGCGCGAGGGTCGGCGGGAAGATCACGTACCACGGTGAGGATCTCTACGACCCCAAGGTCGATGCCGCCGAGGTCCGTCGCCGGATCGGCATGGTGTTCCAGAAGCCGAACCCGTTCCCGAAGTCGATCTACGACAACGTTGCCTACGGACCCAAGATCAACCGGTTCAAGGGCGACATGGACGAGCTCGTCGAGCAGGCCCTCACCCGGGCCGCGCTCTGGGACGAGGTGAAGGACAAGCTGAAGAAGAGCGCGTACGCGCTCTCCGGCGGCCAGCAGCAGCGACTGTGCATTGCCCGGACACTCGCCGTGCAGCCGGACGTCCTGCTCATGGACGAACCGTGCTCCGCGCTCGACCCGATCGCCACGTCGCGGATCGAGGACCTCATGGTCGAGCTCAAGCGTGACTTCACCATCGTGATCGTGACGCACAACATGCAGCAGGCCGCGCGCGTCTCGGACATGACCGCGTTCTTCACGACGGACGTCTCGGAAGATTCGAGCCGGGTCGGGCGCCTGGTCGAGTTCGACCGGACCCACACGATCTTTACGAGCCCGTCCGACCAGCGGACCGAGGGATACATCACCGGTCGGTTCGGATGAGCCTCCGCACGAGATCCTCCGGCAGTCCGTCGGGCGGGGGTGCCGAGCCGGACGATCACGAAGCGAACGCAACTCCGGGGGCCGAGCAGTTTGCCGAGGCGTTGCGCGCGCTCGGTGATGCAGTCGTCGTGGTGGACGCCGACGGGAACGAGCTGCTTCGCAACGACGCGGCGGTGCGGTTCCGGGATGGCCGCCACAGCGACGCGCTGGCCGAGGAGCAGGTCAACGAGCTGCTCGGGCGCGCCCTCCAGGGCCAGAGCGGCGACCGCGAGCTGCAGCTCTTCGGCCCGCCGCGTGAGGTGCTCTCGCTCCGGTCGCAGCCGCTCATCTCCGACGGGATGATCGTGGGCGCGGTCGTGTTCATCCGGGATGTCTCCGAGACGCGGCGCAAGGAGAGTGTGCGCCGCGACTTCGTGGCGAACGTCAGCCACGAGCTCAAGACCCCGATCGGTGCGCTCGCGCTGCTCGCCGACACGATGGCCGCCGGCGGTGACGAGCAGGTGGTGCGCCAGCTGGCGGAACGGGTCTCGCGCGAGGCGGACCGGCTGGGGCGCATCATCGACGACCTGCTGAACCTGAGCCTCATCGAGGCCCAGGAGTCCCCGAGCCGGGAACCGGTGCCGATCTCGGTGCTGATCTCCGAAGCGGTGGAGGCGGTGCGTCCCGCGGCCGCCGCGGCGGGGATCCCGCTGCAGGTCGCGTCGGACCTGCCCGACACCGCGGTCCCGTGCGACCGCCGTCAGGTGTTGATCGCAGTGACCAACCTGCTCGACAACGCGATCAAGTACTCGGAGTCGCCGAGCGCGGTCCAGGTCAGCGCCGGCGTCTCGGACGGCATGGTCACGATCACGGTGACGGACCACGGTCCGGGAATCCCGTCGCGCGACCTCGAGCGGATCTTCGAGCGGTTCTACCGGGTGGACCGGGCGCGCAGCCGCGCCACCGGCGGTACGGGCCTGGGCCTGTCGATCGTCCGGCACGTGGCGCAGGCCCACGGCGGCGACGTGACCGTCGAATCGCGTGAAGGGGAGGGTTCGACCTTCCGGTTGCGACTGGCCCAGGTCGTGACGGGCGGGCCGGCGACCGGCTATCTCTTCGAAGAGCGACGCTGATGGCCGATCCGCAGCTGATCCTCGTCGTCGACGACGAGCAGTCGTATCGCGACGCCCTCACGGTCGCGCTGCAACGCGAAGGCTTCGCGGTCGAGACTGCCGCCGACGGCGTCGAGGCGCTCGAGCGGTTCGACGCGGTACAGCCGGCGCTGATCTTGCTCGACGTCATGTTGCCCCGGGTCTCCGGGGTCGACGTGTGCCGCCAGATCCGGACCCATTCGCGAGTTCCGATCATCATGGTGACCGCACGCAACGCCGAGATCGATGCGGTCGTCGGGCTGGAGGTCGGAGCCGACGATTACGTGACCAAGCCGTTCCGCTTGCGCGAGCTGATCGCCCGCGTCCGCGCCGCGCTGCGCCGGGTTCCCGTCGGCAACGAGGTCAACGAGTCACACCACGACGTCATCGAGATCGGCGACGTCCGGCTCGACGTCGCGCGGCACGAGGTATCGGTACGGGGCAACCTGGTCGCGCTGCCGCTCAAGGAGTTCGAGCTGCTCGAGCTCCTGCTGGCGAACGCGGGTCGGGTGCTGACGCGTGACGTTCTCATCGACCGCATCTGGGGTCCCAACTACTTCGGTGACACGAAGACGCTCGATGTGCACGTCAAGCGCCTGCGGACGAAGGTGGAAGAGGACCCGGGCCACCCGACGCACATCGTGACGGTCCGCGGGGTCGGGTACCGCTTCGAGAAGCCGCGGGTGACTGCGAGCTGAGGTCCTACCTGCGGCCCCGGTGGGGCGGCAGGAGGTCGTCCTCCACCGCGTCGAGCCCGGTCAGCTGATCCACCAGCGAAGACTCCTCGGCCTGCGGCGCCGCGTTCTCCTGGCGGATGTTGAGCTCGGCGAGCCCGCTGCGACCCCCCGCGGTCTCCGGCGGCGCCGCGTTGAACCGAGGGGGTTCGGGGATCGGCGGGGCTGCGTTGAACCGGGGCACCTCGGGGACGGGCGGAGGCGGAGGGGGCGGCGCCGTGGCGGCCGGCGGAGAGGATGGGGTCACGGGCACCGGAGCGAAGACGCTGATCGGTTCGGTCTCGGGTGCCGGAAGGTCACGCTCGCGCTCGTCGCCGTCCCCGTCCCCGTTCCCGTCCCGGTCCTCGGGCTCGCCGAGCAGGTCGGAGAACTTCACGAGACCTGCGCCAAGGCCGACTCGTATTCCTCGCACCGAGCGCGGCGTGGCGAGATTCGCGGAGGCGAAGGTCGCGACGACCTTGCCGTCCTTGTCGATCACGAAGCTCGCCCGGTTCGCACAGCCGAGCTGCTCGTTGAAGACGCCGTACGCCTTCGCCACCGCACCGTGGGGCCAGAAGTCCGAGAGCACGGGGAACGTGAATCCCTGCTGCTCCGCCCACTGGGCCTGGGCGTGGCGCGTGTCGCAGGAGATCGCGAGAACCGCGGCGTCGGAGGACTCGAAGGTCGACGGGTCGTCGCGGATCTCGCAGAGCTCGCCCTGGCACACGCCGGTGAACGTGAAGGGGTAGAAGACGAGAACGACCGGGTGCCGGCCCTTGTAGTCGGACAGGCTCACGTCGTTGCCGGCCTGGTCCTTGAGGGTGAAGTCCGGGGCAGCTTGCCCAACCTTCACGGTCATGTGGTTGATCTCCTGTATCGGCGGGGGAATCGCCGAAGTGTACGGGGTGCCGCGGATCAGTGCGTCTGGGTGGGGGACACGCGCTCGAGTCCGTTCTCGACCGATTCGGCCGCGCCCTTGAGCGGTGCGGCCACGATCCCGAGCAGCGGGGTCACGGTCGCGTAGCCCGCGACCACGAGTGACGAGTCGGTGTCGCCCGCCGGGTCGATCGCCGGTCCCTGGAACTCGATGCGCAAGTCGCCCGACCGGATGTCCGACGATGCGACCCAGAACTCTCCGTACGGCGCGAGCTGGGCCTCGCGCACGCCCCGGACCTCTTCGATCGGCAGGTTCGGGACGTTCAGGTTGAGGACGCGAGCCGCGCCGTCGCCGGCGCCCACCCAGTCGAGTGCCGGCACCGCGAGCCGGGCCGGGGTCTCCCAGAAGTACCCCGACTCGCTCCACTTCACGCTGACGGCCAGAGCCGGGACCCCGAGGCCCGCGGCCGTCAGTGCCGCGCCTACCGTCCCCGAGTGCAGGATCAGGTGGCCGGTGTTCGCCCCCGGATTGATGCCCGAAGCGACGACATCGGGGCGCGCGCCGAACGCTCCGAGACACGCGAGGTACACCGCGGTCGCGGGCGGGCGTTCGATCGCGAGCACGGGGACGTCCGGGAGCTCCTCCCAATGGTGCGCGGCGACCGGGATGGGCTCCGAGCGGTGCAGTGGCCCGATCGACGCTCCGGCACCGCTGAGGTCCGACGCCGGTGCGACCACGAACACGTCGTGACCGGCCTCGTGCAGAGCCCGGGCGAGGGCGACGATGCCGGCGGACTCCACTCCGTCGTCGTTCGTCACCAACACCCGCATCACTTCCGAACCTACATCCCCGAGTCGGTGCCGGGTTCCCCACTTCGTCGGCGCGCCGAGATCTGCATCGGGCCTCTTTGCGCGTCGGGGTCGCGGTGGGTCACGCTCGGCCCGATGGCGACGGTGCTGGTGGTCGGCGGAGGCGTTCTGGGGACGATGCACGCCTACGCCGCCCAGGGCTTGGGCCATAGCGTCACGCACCTCGAGGCGGACCTGGAGGCGCGCCAGGCGTCGGTGCGCAACTTCGGTCTCGTCTGGGTGAGCGGCCGGGCGGCGGGAGCCGAGCTCGCCCTGGCGCTGCGAGCGCCGCGAGCTCTGGGAGATCATCGCCCAACGCGTTCCCGGCGTCGGGTTCCGTCCGGATGGTTCCCTCACCGTCGCCCAGGACCCGGGCGAGCTCGCGGTCCTGGAAGCAGCCGCGGCTGCGCCGGAAGCCCAGGCGCGTCGGTTCCGGCTCCTCGGGGCGCACGAGGTGGCGGACGTGAACCCTGTAGTGCGCGGATCCGTGCTCGGCGCACTGCACTGCGCCCGCGACGCGATCGTCGAACCGCGTCGTGTGCTTCCGGCCCTGCGCGCGGCGATGACCGACCGGGGCCGGTACACGTTCGTCGGCGGGCGCAGCGCAATCGAAGCCGAGCCGGGTCGCGTGCGCGATCACACGGGCGCGGAGTGGCGGGCGGATCTGACGATCTTGTGCCCGGGCGCGGCGCACACAGGCGTCGCTGCGCCTTGGCTCGCCGGCGGCTCCCGTGCGACGCTGCCGGCTCCAGATGATGCAGACGCGGCCGCTCGATGAGCGGCTCACAACGGCGATCGCGGACGGCGACTCGCTGCGGTACTACCCGGCGTTCGCGGTTCCTGAGGCAACCCGGCTGCCCCCGCAGGCGCCGATCGCCGCGGCCTGGCGTGCGCAGCTGCTCATCGCGCAGCGGGCCGGCGGCGAGCTCACCATCGGCGACACCCACGTCTACGACGAGCCGTACGACTTCGCGGTCGAGGACGAGCCCTACGTGCACCTCCGGGCGCGGGCCGAATCGATTCTCGGGCGGGCGCTTCCGGAGGTCGAGCGGCGGTGGGCCGGCGTGTACTCGCAGGCCACCGACGCGTCCGCCTGCGTCCGCGTCACCCCGGACCCGGGTCTCGTGATCGTCACGGGTCCGGGCGGGCGCGGCATGACGCTGTCACCGGCCATCGCGGCCGAGACATTCGAAGGGATCGGATGGTGATCCGACTCGCGGTGCTCGACATGGCCGGTACGACGGTGCGCGACGGGGGCGTCGTCGAACGATCCTTCGTCGAGGCGCTGACCGCAATGGGCTTCGACCCCGAGGGCGCCGAGCTGCGTGCGCACCTCGACTATGTGCGCGAGACGATGGGTCAGTCGAAGATCACCGTCTTCCGTTCCGTGTTCGGGGGGACGAGGAGCGGGCCCAGGAGGCCAACCGCCGGTTCGAATCGGCATTCGACGCGGCGGTCTCACGCGGTGACATCGAGCCGTTGCCCGGCGCCGAGACCGCGCTCGACGCGCTGCGGGCCCGCGGGGTGCGGATCTGCCTGACGACAGGCTTCTCGTCCGGGACGCGCGAGCAGCTGATGGACGTGCTGGGGTGGCGCGACCTCGTCGACCTCTCGCTCAGCCCGCGTGACGGTGTGCGGGGTCGCCCCTATCCCGACCTGATCCTCACCGCGCTCATGCGGCTCGAAGTTGACTCCGTGCACGAGGTCGCGGTCGCCGGCGACACGACGAACGACCTCGTGGCGGGGACCGCGTCCGGCGCGGCGATCGTCGCCGGCGTCCTCACCGGCGCGCACGACCGCGCGCAGCTGTCAGCCGCGCCGCACACCCACGTCCTCGACTCGATCGCCGACCTCCCCGCCGTCGCCTTCCCCACGTAGCCCACTCGTTTCGGGGCGCGATCGCGTCGCCGGAGCGACCGAATTCCTCCCCGAAACGAGTCAGGAGGGGAGGAGGGGGAGCCAGGTGTCGAGACCGGGGACGCAGCGGTCGGGGACCTTGGCGTCGTCGTCGGCCCGGCGGAGCTCCAGCAGTGCCTCGAGGTCGGGAGCGGCGGCGAGCGCCGCGACCTCCGTGTCGTTCATCACCCCGCCCTGGACCTCGAGCGTGACGAGGCTCCGCGGGCTGAGCCGGTTGCGGTAGTCCGGGTCGGTCGTCACCAGGTACCGCTTCGCATCGGCGTGCCACGAGACGAGCCACGCGACCCGATGCCCGAGGAGCGACGCGATCGCGGCCGCCCCGTTCTGGGCATGGCGTTCAGCTTCTTCCGGCGCCAGAATCCAACCGACGTCGTGCACCAGCCCCGCGATCTGGAGCTCCCGGTCGTCGGGGTGACGCGCCGCGAGCAACGCGGCGCATTGCAGGGAGTGCTCGAGCACATTGACGTGCTCCTCGTCGGCGTGCTCGATGCCGCGCCGGAGAGCTGCGACCAGCTCGTCGGGACTCACGCCGGCGGCGGGAGGTAGCGCGCTTTCACGATCTCGCCTCCCTCGACCTGGAGCGCCCAGGTCGAACCCTTCTCGATGCGGTCGTCGTCCAGTGGGACGCCGCGGACCGAGAGCTGGTGCATGAGGTCGCCGATGACGTCGCCATGGCTGCAGAGCGCGATCGGCTCGATCGCACGCTCGATGATTTCGAGCGCGTGCGCCCACTCGTGGCCTTCGCCGAGCTTCTTGTCGATCTCCACCTCGAGGCCCAGGTGGTTCGCCAGGGGCTCGACGGTCTGGATGCGGCGCGTGTACGGGCTCGTGAGGACACGGGCGATGTCCCGATGGGCCAGCATCTCGCCGATCGCCTCGGCCTGGGGCCGCCCGTTCCGCGACAACGGTCGCAAGCGATCGTCACCGTCGAAGCGGCGACGGCTCCCCGCCTTCGCGTGCCGCACGACGAACGCATCCATCCGGGCGAAAGGTTAGACGCGCACCGAGGTCAGGAGATCACGATCGTGGGCGTAGGTGAGCTGGTTCCGGGCCTCGCTGATCGAGCACCAACGGATCTCGTCGACCTCGTCGTTCGGCACGAACGGCTCCGGGTCGTCCAACGGTCGCATGGCCCAGTAGCGCACGACCTTGGGCCGGCCGCGGCGGTCTTCGTAGCGTACGGAGGGGAGCGGATCCTCGAGCGCGACGTGCAAGCCCGTCTCCTCGTGCACCTCGCGGCGAGCGCAGTCCTCGTCGGACTCACCGGGCTCGCACTTCCCCTTGGGCAGGCTCCAGTCGTCGTAGCGGGGCCGGTGCACCAGCAACACCTCCAGCTCGCCGCCGGCGCCGTGTCGCCACACCACGCCGCCTGCGGCGCGCACCTCGTCGTCGGTCACGCGCGCGGGCGCCGGAGGCGCGCCCGATCCCATGCCGCGGGCCAGGCCGCGCGGGTCTCGTGCTCGACGACGCGGATCATCCCGGTCAGCATGCCGGCGACGAAGATCTCGTCGCGGTCCTGGGTGTTCTGCGCGGCATCGCGCAACCAGGCCGCGGCCACGACGGCGTCCTGGTGGTTGCCGAGGATGTCCTGGAGCCGGGCGACGGCCTTGGCGAACCGCTTGGCCCGGTGGCCGAGTGCCGGGGCCACCGCTTCGGCGGCGTAGCGGCTGCGTTTGGCGCGGATCCGCACCTGGTGGAGCTGCGGGTCGGGCGGCACGTCGGGCAGCTCCTCGACCGAGCGGCGCAGCTTCGCCCACGGCCGGCGGGCCAGTGGAGGCAGGACCTCCGTCGCGGGCGCGTCGGCATCGGGCAGGAGCGCGGGTTTCCGGGCCGCGTCGACGAGCCGGTCGAGCAGCCGGGCGTACCGGGGGGAGCGCAGCGCCTCCAGCAGCTCGATCCTCGCGCGCTCCCAGTGTTCCACCAGGCGGGCCAGGAGGTGCTCACCGATGGGCCGGTCCGGCGGGGCGAGCTGTGCGACCTTGGAGCGCAGCAGCTCGAGCAGCACCTCGGTGTCACGGACCGCGCCGAGCTCCGCGCCGAGCCACGCGAGCTCGTCCCGCAGGGCCTCGTCCCACTCGGGGACGAGCAGCGGGCGGAACGTCCGGAGGTCGGACCGCAACCGACGGGTTGCCACGCGGGCCTGGTGCACCTGCTCCGGATCGTCCCCGAGGCGCACCCCGGGGTCGTGGGCGAGCAGTCGCAGCACCGAGGAGGCGATCGCCGCGTGGACGATGTCGCGGGCGGGTGAGCCGGGGACAGCGCGGCCGGGAGCTCGACGTCGGGCGGCGCGACCGCCGCGGCCCCGAGCGCGCGCGCACGATCTTGGGCGTCGGGTCCGGAGGTCCGGCCCCGGCGGACTGGAGCTTCGCGACGAGCGCGTCGGCGAGCGCGACGGGCGCAGACTCACCGAGCTCGACCTCGAGCTCGCGGAACCGGCCCACGATCCGTCCTCCGTCGAGGACGGAGACTTCGTCGTCAACGACCTCGGCCACCTTCTTCCCACTCGCGTCCACCAGCTCGATGCGGCGCCGGCGGGTCTTCAGCCGTGCGACGGCGTGGACGGTCGCGGTGCGCACCCACGCGCGCACCAGGTCGATCGCGGCGTCCGGTGGAGCTTCGGAGCTTCCCGGAAAGTTGTGCTCACCGCGGACGAGCAGCGCACCTTCACCCGGCGCCGGCAGCTTGACCGTCCATCCCTCCGGGTCGCGGTGGCGCAGGCTCGCGCCCGAACGGGCGAGGCGGAGGTCGGCGGTGTCGTAGTAGATCGCCTCGAGATCGAGGATCTCGTCGGGTCGGGCGATGATGCCGTCTACGACGTCTGACAGCGCGGGGAGTCGAAAGCCGGGGACCGGGGTGAGCTTGACCTCACGCTCGGGCATCGGCGGGTCGTCCGTCTCGAGCCCGCACTTCGGCCAGCTCGCCGAGGCGCTGGTGCGTATCGACGCCGACGACCGTGGGGATCTTCTCCCAGGTGCCGTCGGCACCGAGCGACCAGGCCAGGACGTCATCCGCAAGGTTGGTGGACAGGATCTCGGCGAGTCGCGCCCGTAGCGACGGCGCCACCACCGGGGTCACGGCCTCGACCCGCCGATCGAGGTTCCGAGGCATGAGGTCCGCCGAACCGATCAGGTACTCGGCGGTATCGGGGTCCGCGCCGAACCGGTAGATGCGGGAGTGTTCGAGGAATCGTCCGATGATCGAGCGCACGCGGATGTTCTCCGACATTCCCGGGACGCCGGGCCGTAGGCAGCAGATGCCGCGCACGATGAGGTCGATGCTGACAGCGGCGTTCGACGCGGCGTAGAGCGCGTCGATGATTTCGGGATCGACGAGGCTGTTCATCTTCAGGACGATGCGGCCGTCGGCGCCCTTCGCGGTCTCCTGCTCGATGCGGCTGACGATGCCGGGTCGCAGGCTGACGGGCGCGACGAGGAGCTTGCGGTACCGGCCTTGCCGGCTGTACCCGGTGAGGTAGTTGAAGAGCTCGGTGAGGTCCGCGCCGAGCTCCGGGTCGGCGGTCAGCAGCCCCAGGTCCTCGTAGAGGTTCGCGGTGACCGGGTTGTAGTTGCCGGTACCGATGTGGCAGTAGCGCCGGATGCCGTCGTGCTCCTGGCGAACGACGAGAAGGATCTTGGTGTGCGTCTTCAGGCCCACGAGCCCATACACGACGTGCACGCCGGCCTCTTCCAGCTCGCGGGCGCGCTCCAGGTTCGACTGCTCGTCGAAGCGGGCCTTCAGCTCGACGAGCGCGACCACCTGCTTGCCGGCGTCCGCGGCGCGGACGAGGGAAGCGACGATCGCGCCTTCGGGGCCGGCGGTCCGGTAAAGGGTCTGCTTGATCGCGAGGACACTCCGGTCGCGGCTCGCCTGGTCCACGAAGGCTTCCACGCTCGTTGCGAACGAATCGTACGGGTGGTGGACGAGAACGTCGCCGGCCTGGAGGACGCGAAACAGATCGGGCGGGGGATCGGTGCGGGTGAGGACCGGCTGGGTCTGCGGTTGCCAGGGCGGGTCCTTCAGCTCCGGACGGTCCAGCGCGTACAGCGCCCAGAGTCCGGAGAGATCCAGCGGCGCGTCGACGATGTTGACGTGCTGCTCGGACAGCTCGAGCTCGCGGCAGAGCAACTCGAGCACTTCTTCGCTCATGTCCGTGTCGACCTCGAGCCGAACGACGTGGCCGGAGCGCTTGCGCAGGGTGAGCACGCTCTCGATGGCTTCGAGGAGATCCGCGTCTTCGTCCTCGAGCTCGAAGTCTGCGTCGCGGGTCACGCGGAACGGATGGTGCGTGAGGATCTCCATGCCTGGGAACAGTCCGTCGAGATGCGCCGCGATCACCTGCTCGAGTGGCACGAAGCGCTCGCCGTCGGGCATCACGACGAAGCGGGGGAGCAGCGGCGGAACCTTGACGCGCGCGAAGCGCTGCTCTCCGGTCTCGGGATCGCGCACAACCACCGCGAGGTTCAGCGACAAGTTCGAGATGTACGGGAACGGGTGCGCGGGGTCGACGGCGAGCGGGGTGAGCACCGGGAAGACGTTCGCTGTCGAACACCTCGACGAGGTACTCGCGGTCGTCGTCGTCGAGCTCGTCCCACTTCGAGAACGCGATGCCGACATCCTCGAGCGCCGGCGCGATCTCCTTCGTGAAGAGCTTGGCCTGGCGCGTGACCAGCTCGTCGATCCGGCCGCTGATCGCGCGGAGCTGTTGCAGTGGATCCATGCCGTCGGGGGTCTTCGAGCGGATCCCGGCCACGACCTGCTCCTGGAGCCCGGATACCCGCACCTGCACGAACTCGTCGAGGTTGGTCGCGAAGATGGCCAGGAACTTGGCCCGCTCCAGCAGCGGGCGGTTGGCGTCCTCGGCGAGCGCGAGCACCCGTGCGTTGAACTCGAGCCAGGACAGCTCGCGATTCAACAGGCGGAGCTGGTCGGGGGCGGAATCCGCGGTTGTCATTGCTGCGCATCGTACCGGTCGGGCCGAGCGCGCGACCGGGGCGGGTCGACGCCCCGACGACGCGCGCGATCCGCCCGGGGGAGGCGGATCGCGGGGGCCGGATCCGTTTGGGGGTAAACGGATCACACGGCCGAGGTCGGGGCGCAGATGTGCGTGACCCGACGCTCCCGCGAGCCTACGGAGCGCCGATGGCGACCGGATCACGGATATCTCAACAGCAGGTGACATCGAGGTAAACGGTCGGCGACGAGCTTTCGGCCGCCGGGCGCGCGTTGGTGTGTCGCGGCGCGTACCCTCGGTTTCGCGATGGCGACCCGTGATCCGCGCACCTACGCGCTCAACCCCTTCGGACGGCTTGTCGCGGCTCAGGCGGCGAGCACCGTCGGTGACGCTTGCCTCACCGTCTCGTTGGCGGGGTCCATCTTCTTCACCCAGCCCGTCGGCCAGTCGCGAACCCAGGTGCTGATGTACCTGCTGCTGACGATCGCTCCGTTCGCGGTGGTGGGACCGATCATCGGTCCGGCGCTGGACCGGAGCCGGGCCGGGCGCCGCACCTTGATGGCGATCGGATGTTTCGGGCGGGCCGCGGTCGCTTTTCTCATGGTCGGGAACCTGGACTCGTTGTTCCTGTTCCCGCTGGCGTTCGTTGCATTGGTGTTGTCGAAGGGTCACTCGGTCGCGAAGTCGGCGTTGCTCCCCGCCGTCGTGAACGACGAGCACGCGTTCGTCGAGGCCAATTCGCGCCTCTCCCTCGTCACCGTGGTGGCGAGCGTGGTCGGCGGGCTTCCCGCAGCCGCGGCGTTGTGGGTGTTCAACGCTCAGGTCTCGCTGATCTTCGCGACGATCGTCTTCGCGCTCGCGGGGGTGCTGGCGACCAGGATCCCGGCGGCGGGACGACCCGCCGCGGTCGAGACGCCCGAAGAACGCCAGGAGCTCGCCGCTCCGAGCATCGTGTTCGCCGGGACCGCGATGGCCGTGATGCGGGGCTGCGTCGGGTTTCTCACGTTCCAGCTCGCGTTCATCCTGAAGGGGACCGGCCAACCCCGCGTGGTTCTTCGGCGTGGTGCTCGTGGCGAGCGCGATCGGCGGGTTTCTCGGCGTGATCGTCACCCCGGTGCTGCGACGTCGGCTCAAGGAGGAGACGATCCTGGCGGGCGCGCTGGTGTTCCCGGCGGTCGTGGCATTGTTCGCGGCGCGCGACGCGGGTCGCGTCGGTTCGGTCGCGATCGCGTTCTCCATCGCGATCGGTGCTTCGAGCGGGCGCATCGCCTTCGACAGCCTTCTGCAGCGAGACGGCCCGGAACACCTGCGCGGGCGCGCCTTCGCCCGGTTCGAGACGCGGTTCCAGCTCACGTGGTGTGCCGGCGCACTGATCCCGGTCGCGTTGCTCGACGTCCTGACGCGTCGGAGTGGCTTCTTCCTCCTCGCGTTGGTGCTCGGCTTCGCCGGCCTGTCGTACGTGGGTGGCTTGAGGGCCCGACATCAGTGGGGCCCGCACGGGCGGCCGCCCCCGGGTAACGGAACGCCCGAAACGGCGCCGGAACCGGAGCGGCAACCTCCGTCGCGGCCGGTCCGGCGCGATCCCGGCACCCCACCGCCGTCCTAAAGCGGAGATCGCGCGCGGGCCCCGCGGCTACAACTGTCGGTCGTGGATCTCGAGCTCCGCCCTATCGTCGCCGACGAGCTTCCGGCCTATCAGCTGGCCGATCAGTACGGCTTTGGCTTCCGCCCCGAAGACGCGGACGCGCACGCGGAGTGGACCGGCGCCGAGCTCGACCGAACCGTGGCGGTCTTCGAGGGCGACGAGGTGGTCGGGACCGGTCGCAACTACTCGCTGGAGCTCACGCTCCCGGGCGGCGGGATCGTGCCCGCGGGCGGCGTGAGCTGGATCTCGGTGCGCCCCACCCACCGGCGCCGGGGGATCCTCCGCCGAGTGATGCGCCACCTGCTCGACGAGAGCGAGCAGCGCGGCGAGTCCGTGTCGATGCTGACCGCGTCGGAGGGTGGGATCTACGGCCGGTTCGGCTTCGGGGTCGCGGCCCGGGCCTTCGGCATCCGCATGAGCCGGAGCGCGGTGGAGTTCCCGAACCCGGTGACGCGCGGTCGCATCCGCCTCGTCGAACCGGAGGAGAACGCGAAGGTTGCGCCCGAGCTCTTCGACCGAGTGCGGGCGACGCGCCCGGGAGCCGTCTCGCGTCCGCCGGCGTGGTGGACCGGGGAGTGGGCACCAAAGGAGATGGTGAAGCACCGCTTCGATGCGATCTTCGAGCTCGACGGTCGGGTCGACGGGTACGCGGTGTACGGCATCGAGGGCACCTGGGCCGACGGGTTCTCCGAGAAGACCGTTGCGGTGCACGACCTCGTGGCCGCGACTCCTGAGGCCGAAGCCGCGCTCTGGCAGCACCTGTGCAACATCGACCTGACCCAGTGGGTCACGCACTGGAGGTTCCCGATCGACTCCGAGCTGCCATGGCTGCTCGGCGACCCCCGCCAGGTTCGGACCACGTCGTTGACGGACTCGCTCTGGATCCGACCCCTCGACGTTCCGGTGTTCCTCGGTGCCCGCAGATACGCGACGGCCGAGCGTCTCGTGCTCGAAGTCGTCGACGAGATGCGTCCGGACGGAGCGGCCGCGGGCCGGTTCCTGCTCGAGGGCGGCCCGGACGGCGCGTCCTGCGCGCCGACCACGGCATCGCCGGACCTGGTCCTCGGCGTCGCCGCGCTCGGGGCGATCTCGGTCGGGGGCCTCGCGCCTTCCGTGCTGGCCCGCGCCCGCAAGATCGAGGAACGGGCTCCCGGGGCGCTGACCGTGGCGGACCGGATGTTCGCCGCCGATCGCGCCCCCTTCAGCTTCACCTGGTTCTGATCGCAGAGACCGGTCAACCCGGACGTTCCCGGTGCCGAGAACGTCAGGATGCGGAGACTCGCCTGGGGACTGGTCGCGGTCGCGCTCGTGGCCGTCGTCGGGCTCGCCGGGATCGAAGCCGCGGGCGCTCCGCCTGCGACTGCGGCAGTGCGTACCGATCCAGCGCCGTTGACCCGCGTGTCGCTCTACGGAGATTCCCTGGCGTTCCAGGCCCGTTCCACGTTCGTCGCGGCTCTCGACCGAGACGTTCCGGGCGATCAGATCGTCTCGACGCGTCCGGGCGCGGCGCTCTGCGACGACCGCGACAACATCCTGGCGGATCTGCTGTGGCGACGACCCCAGGTGCTCGTCCTCGAATATTCGGGGAACTCGTATACCGGCTGCATGCGGCGCAAGGACGGCGAGCTGCTCCGGATCGGCTCGCCGGCGTGGCGCAACCGGTACCTCGACGATCTCCGCACGGTCGTGAAGGTCGCACGTGCGACCAAGACGTCGGTCGTCTGGGCGACGGCACCGCCGGTTCACCATGCGCCAGACCCGGTCAACTATCCGCGCCGCCTCACCGCCGCGGTGCGCAAGATCGCCTCGTCGCATCACGACCTGCGCATCGCGGACACCGGAACGGCGCTGACCACCGATCACCGTTCCTTCTCGCGAACGCTTCCGTGCCGATCCGACGAGCGCGCGTTCTGCGTCGATCGGCGCATCCCGAGCCGCGCGGCCGACGGTCTGCACTTCGACTGCCACGGCACCGTGAACGCAATGGGTGAGTGCGAGGGCTATTCGGCGGGGGGCCGCCGGTTCGGCGAGGCGCTCGCCGCCGCGGCGCTCGCCGACGCCCCGCGTGTCAGCTCCAGCCCCCGGTCGCACCCTTGACCATGCCGAACGGACCGGACGGCCAGCGGTAGCAGTCCATCATCAGCTGGTCGACCTCGTCCGCGGTGGCGATGCCTTCGTTCACCACTTTCTGGGCTTCCGCGATCATCGCGAAGTACACACGATTGGCGACGTAGCCCCAGGCCATCGCGGTGTCCTTGACTACCACCGGGTTCTTCCCGCAGCGCTGCGCGACCGCGCGGACGGTCTCGACCGTCTCGTCGCTCGTCGCGTGCGTGCGCACGATCTCGGCGAGCTTCATCACGGGCGCGGGCGACGCCCAGTGCCAACCGATCACCCGGTCCGGCCGATCGGTGGCCCCGCCGATCGCCTGGATCGGGAAGCCCGAGGAGTTCGAGCACAAGATCGTGTGCTCGGCCGCGGCGCGGTCGAGGTCCCGGAAGACCCGCATCTTGAGGTCGAGCCGCTCCGGCACCGCCTCGACGACGAGATCGGTGTCGTGCTGCTTCCTCGAACGTGCTCGTGAACCTCAGGCGCGCGGTCGCAGCATCCGCTTCCTCGCGGTGAGCTTCCCGCGCTCGACACCACTCTCGATGCCGTAGCGCCCCGTCGTTGCGTGCTCGCGGCCTGCGGTCAACGCCTCCGGGGCGACGTCGTAGCACACGACGTCGAACCCCCCGGTCGCGCACACCTGCGCGATGCCACCGCCCATGACCCCCGCGCCCAGCACTCCGATGGTCTTCACTGACTCTGCGCTCACGTCGTCTCCACTTCCCTGGGCACGATGGCCGGATCCACGCGCCGGCCCGTCCAGGTCGCCAGCTCCCGGAGTCTGGCACCGAGCGTGATGACCTCGTCGGGAAGCAGCGCCTGCGGGCCGTCGCACCGGGCGGACGCCGGGTCCGCATGCACATCGACCATGATCCCGTCCGCGCCGGCAGCCACCGCCGCGAGCGCCATCGGCACGACGAGCGTGCGCCCGCCCGTTCCGTGTGATGGGTCGACGATGACCGGGAGGTGGGATCGCTCCTGGGCAACGACCACCGCGGAGAGATCGAGCGTGTTACGGGTCGACGGTTCGAACGTGCGGATGCCGCGCTCGCACAGGATGATCTCGACGTTGCCGGCGTGCGCGACGTATTCGGCTGCGAGCAGCCACTCCTCGATCGTCGCGGACAGCCCGCGCTTGATCATCACCGGCTTCCCGGTCTGGGCCGCGGCGCGGAGCAGCTCGAAGTTCTGCATGTTGCGCGCGCCGACGCGGATGACGTCGACGACCTCGGCGATGTCGTCGAGATGGCGAACATCGAGGACTTCCGCGACCCAGGGGAGACCGAACCGGGTCCGCTGCTCGGCGACCATCGCGAGCCCGTCGACGCCGAGCCCCTGAAACGAGTAGGGCGACGTCCGGTGCTTGTACAGGTCGCCCCGCAGCATCGTCGCCCCGGCGGCCACCGCCGCCTCACAGGCGGCCGCGAGCTGTTCCGGGGTCTCGACCGCGCACGGCCCGGCCACGAAGGTGAACATCCCCGCGCCGACGAAGTGCTCGCCGACCCGTACCAGCGAGCGGGCGCGGTCGTCGGTCCCGCTCACGAGGGGATGCGGAGTCGCGGTTGTAGCCATCGGAGTTGCTCCTCACGGGTTGGTGGTGGAAGGAGTCCAGAAACGAAAAAACCCCGGCCCTGCGGCCGGGGTTCCTCTGGAGTCCTCGTGCAACCGCTAGACGCGACCGGCCGAGACCCCGGGGGACGCCCCGGTGTCAAAGAAGAAATACCAGCCGGAATAGCGGGTGCACATGGTGCGTCAACCTTACCCTTCGAGATCGGGCAGGTCGATACGTGCGAGCCAGAGGCCCGGAGCGTCGAGCTCGCTTCGCGTCGGGAGCATGCCTTCGGACTCCCAGAGCCGGTTGAGCCCGTCCATGCCCGCCCGCTCGATCACCCCGCGACAGAACCGCTCACCCCGCTCGTAGTGGTCGCGGTCGAGGCGCAGTCCGAGGAGCTGCTCGATGAAGCGCTCGGCCTCGCCCCGCTCCAGGTGATGGCGCTGCAGCGCCTCGTGCACCCGGGGGAAATCGCCGAGGAGCCGCCCTCCGAGGCGCTCGACCACGACGTCCGCGTAGCCCTCGAGGACCATGGTGAGGGCCTGCACGCGCTCCAGGATCTCGTGCTGGCGCTCCGATTGCATCGCGCCGAGCAGAGCCTCGGGATGCTCGGCAATCCCCGCGAACGACGACGGGTCGTTCGGGTCGAGCGCTCCGAACTGGGACTCGACGGCGTTCGTGTCCACCTCGTAGGCCGAGACGTATTCGATGGCGAGACGGAGCAAGCGGTCACGGACCCAAGGCACCGATCGCTCGGCCGCGTGGACCACCTCGTGCAGCGCGACCGCGAAGCGCAGGTCCCGGCGATCGATCGACCACGCCGCTTCGAACGCGGCGAGGTTGGGCACCACGAACGCCAGCGTGGGTTCGTCGTCGGTCGGGAGGGGAAGGTCGTAGCGGCCCAGTGCGTGCTGCGCGAGGTACCCCACCATCGACCCGGACTGCACGCCGAGCAGCAGGGGGGCGAGCATCGTCAGCAGCCCGCCGAAGGGGTCGCCGCCGGCGCCGAACTGGCCGCCGAACCCGAACGGGTTCGCGCTCGCACCGGACGGATGCGCGCCCGGCAGCTCGGTCGCGTCGTCATCTGCCTCGAGCGCTTTGCGGAGCGTGACCGCGAGCGCTTCGAGGACGGGACGCAAAGCGGTGAGGTGGAGCTCGACCCATTCACCGCGAGCGATCGCGCTCGTCTTCAGGCCGAGCGCGTTCGAGAGCCCGGTCTCGGCGACGACGTGGCTCTCCGCCGCCCGCGCCAGCTCCTCGAGCTCTTCACGCTCCTCGTCGCTCACCGGTTGCTCGCTCGTCGCGCCGTCGAGGGCGACGTAACCGGCGACCTGTTGCGCGATCTCCCAGTTCACCGGTCCCTCGGACTGGAGCAGGCGCATCACCTGCGCGAGGTCGAGCTGGGAGAAGTCGAGACCGGGGAGTCCGGGCATTCCGAACGGCCCTGGTTCCTCCTCTTCCGGCCCATCGGGGCCTCCAGGTTGAGGAACGTCGGTCATGCGGTCAGTCTATGGACTCTCATGACTCACAAAACCGTCGCGGTCACCGGTGTCGCCGGCTTCCTCGGGCAGCGTCTGGTGCCCGCGCTCGCCGCGGAACCGGACATCGACCGGATCATCGGCCTCGACGTGCGCGAACCGCCCCGGCGCGTCCCTCAGCTCGAGCTGCACCGGGTGGACATCGCCGGCCACGATCTCAAGCCCCTGCTCGAAGGGGTCGAGGTCCTCGTGCACCTCGCCGCGATCGTCGATCCGATCGCCGACGGGACGCTCATGACGCGCGTCAACGTCGAAGGGACGCGGCGGGTGCTCGACGCGGCAGCCGCCGTCGGTGTCCGGAAGATCATCCGGCTCTCGACGACCGCGGCGTACGGTGCCTGGCCGACGAACCCGCTCCCGCTCACCGAGGATGCGCCGCTTCGACCGAACCCGGGCTTCGACGCCGCCGTGCATGCCGCGGAGATCGAGCGGTTGCTCGCCGAGTGGCAGCACGAGCACCCCGCGGTGACGATCACCACGCTGCGGGCCGCGCCGGTGCTCGGCGCGGGTGCTCACCACCTCTGGGCGCGGCTGCTGACCAGCCCGACCGCGCGTCCGGGTGCGCGGCGCGTCACCGCCGTTCCAAGTCGTCCACGTGGACGACGTCGTCCGTGCGATCGCGCTGGTTGTGCGCGACGACCACCAGGGCGTGCTGAACGTCGCGGCTGACGGGTGGCTCAGCGCCGAGGCGCTACAGGAGCTCGTACCTCGGCCGATGGTTCCGGCCCTGCCGGTCGACGTCCTGCGGCGCGGGCTCGCCCGCATGTGGTCGAGCGGGGTGGGAGACACGCCGCCCTCCGTCGTGCCGTACCTGGTGCACCCGTGGGTGGTCGCGTCGGATCGGCTCCTGGCGCTGGGCTGGCAGCCCCGCCATACGAACGAGGAGACCATCGTCGAGACCGTCGATGCCCGACCGCCGTCACGCGTGCCGTCGCTCCGGTTGGTCGCGATCGCCGCGGGCGTCGTCGCGGCGGGGATCGCCACGGGTCTGGCCCTCGAGCTGCGCCGGCGGCGGCGCCGGCGCTAGCCGGCCGGGGTGAGGTGCTCGGCCCGCCACTGGTCCCACTCGGGGCCGTAGTAGCGGAGCCGGACCTTCTTGTACTCCTTGATCGACCAGAGCAGGTCGTACTCGTCGACCCCGGTCTCCCGGCGGATCGCGTCGATCGTGGCTTCACAGTCCTTGCCCGTGCGCCCGTGGACCATCGTGAACACGGTGTACGGCCAGTCCTCGTAGGTGGGGCGCTTGTAACAGTGGGACACGGCCGCGAACCCGGCCATCTGTGGTCCGATCTCCTCGAGCCGGTCCTCCGGTACCGCCCATACGCCCATGGCGTTCGCCTTGAAGCCGGCGCTGCGGTGGTTCATCACGGCGGCGAAGCGGCGCATGAGCTTGCGGTCCTTGAAGGACTGCAGCGTGGCGAGCAGGTCATCCTCGGTCCCGCCGATCGCGGCTGCCTGCGCGGCGAACGGTCGCTCGACGAGCGGCAGGTCCTCCTGCGCGACGCAGATGACCGCGATGTCCCACTCGCTCAGCTCGGGCGCGTCCATGACCTCGCGCCGTTCGGGCCTCTCGTGCGCGAGCACCTCGGCCTTGGCGTTCGCCGCGGTGTTCCCGGTCATGTCCAGCTTCACGCCGATCTTGTAGAGCTTCAACGTCGGCAGCTTGCGCGTGACCAGCGACCCGGATTCGCGGTGCAGCGCGTCGAGGTGTTGGTCGAAGTCCTCGCCAGGAGGCACGGCGAGCGTGTACCAGAGGTTGTACGAGTGGTTGCGCTTGTAGTTGTGGCTGACCCCAGGGTGGCGGCTGATGATCTCGGCCGCCTCGTCGATGTGATCGGGGTCGACGCGCGCGGCAACCAGCGCGGACGAGTAGCCGAGCGCCCGGGTGTCGAAGATCGCCGACAGCTGGCGCAGCACTCCTGAGCGCTTGACCCGCCGCGTCCGCTCGAGCACCTCCGCCTCGGAGATCCCGAGCCGCTCGCCGAGCTCGGCGTACGGCTGGGCTACGACCGGAAAGTCCCATTGCAGCGCGTTGAGCAGCTCGCGGTCGATGTCGTCGAGCTCGTCGGACTGGGCGGCGATTGCCTGGTCTTCGGTCATCGGCTCCATTCTCGCATCAAGGCGCCGAGGCAGGACCTACCCGGTGCTGACGGGCGTGGCCGGCTCGGCGCTCGGGACCGACCCGACCGACCCGACCGACCCGAGCGTCGCGGTCATTCGCTTCGGCTTGCCATCGCGGGCGAGCGAGAGCTGGATCCGGTTGCCCGGCCGGCGGAGCTGAACGGCGACGACGAGATCCGCGGCGCTCTCGATCTCCGTGCCGTCGAAGGAGACGATGACGTCGTTGACCAGGATGCCCGCGCCGTCGGCCGCGCTTCCGGGAACGACGGACACGACGCGGGCGCCACGAGGATGGTCCGCATCGGCCGCCCGGATCCCGAGCGCGCCGTGCGTGGCCTTCCCGGTCGTCGCGAGCTGGGCGGCGACGTTGCGCACGGTCGCGATCGGAGTGGCGAGCCCGCGCAGCTCGTCTTTCGTCGCGCCCGCGAGGATGCCGACGACATGACCGTTGCGGTCGATGAGCGCGCCACCCTGGGCCTCGGGCGGGAGCACGGCGTCGACAGTGATCATCCCGGCCGAGGGCGAGCCGGACCCGTCGTCGGCCCAACCCCCCATTGCCGCGACCACGCCCGTCGCGACCCTGGGTCCCGAGCCGTCGGTGCCGCCGAGCGCGAGGATCCACTGCCCGACCTGGAGGTCGCTGTTCGCAGCCAGCTTCGCGGGATGCGTATCGCCGTCGATCCCTACGAGGGCCAAGCGAGTCGACGGGTCCTCACCGATCAATGTCGCGCGGTGGCGGGCGCCACCCGCCGCGACAACGGTGATCCCCGTCGCGCCGGCGACGGCGCTCGCGCTCGTGATGACCTGGCCGTTGCGGACGCACACCCCCGAGACCCGCCGGATGCCGCTCGGCGTGGCGACGAGGATTCCGACCACGCTCGGGTTCGCGATCGCCACGAGTCGGGCCGCGCCGTCGGGCTCGTTCGGTTGGTCGCTCGCCCGCGCGACGGTGATCGGCTTCGTTGACTCCCCGAGCAGGCCGGCCACGGCGAGCACCACGACCATCGCCAAGGCGCCGATGACCCCTGCGCCGAGGGCCAGGAACACGTCCCGAGCCCGGATCGCCCGGCGGCGCCGGACGGGTCGCGACGATGGTTGGCTGCTCGCGAACAGCTCGCTCGGGTGAACCCAGGGCCGATCGAGGGGATGCGGCGGCGGGCCGTTCGCGTCCTCGTCCCCTGCCTCCTCGGGGGCCATGCGCCGGAGTGTACCGATGCGACCGGCGCAAGGGACCGCGGCCAAAACGGTCCGGAACGACGCCGCGACCCGCGTCCGGGAGCGCACCTCGGAGCGCGATCGGAATCCGTCCCTACAATGACGGCGTGGCTGCACCGCCGGAAGGCGCCGATTGGATAGGGCTTCTCGCGACCCCGCTCCCGACCGAGGACGCGGTGACGTGGGCGACGACGCCTGCCGCCGGCGCCGTCGTGAGCTTTCTCGGCGTCGTGCGCGACAACTCCGAGGGGCGCACGGGGGTCATCGGTCTCGGGTACGAGGCCTACGAGACCGAGGCGCGGCGCGTGCTCGTCGAGATCGCGAAGGATGCCCGCCGGCGTTGGCCCGACGTGGCGCGGGTCGCGCTTCTGCACCGGACCGGCGAGCTCGCCCTTTCCGAGCCGTCGGTCGCCGTCGTCGTATCGTCCCCGCATCGGGACGAGGCCTTCGAGGCGGCTCGCTACTGCATCGACACCCTCAAGGAGAGCGCCCCGATCTGGAAGCGGGAGCACTGGTCGGACGGATCGGACTGGGCTCGCGCCGAGCAGCCCATCCGCCCGGTGGGCTCGTCCAGCAAGTCCCGAGCCTGAAACCGACGAGGAGGCCGCAAGCGTGGAGTTCCTGATCCTGGCGGTTGGGCTGATCGCGGTCGGGGTGCTGATCGTGATCCTCCGCAACCGTCGTCCGACCGGGATCGACGCCGGCATCGCGGACTTCGAAGCACGTCGCCAGGCCCTCGCGCCGGATGAGGAGCGCGAGTCCGAGCCCCGGGGCCGCCGGTCTGGCTAGAGATCTCGCGATCGACCTGGGTACCGCCAACACCCTGGTCTATTCGCGCGGGCAGGGGATCATCCTCAACGAGCCGACCGTGATCGCGCTGAACAGCCGATCACAGGACGTGCTCGCCATGGGCCACGAGGCGTGGCAGATGATCGGCCGCACCCCGGGCTACATCGTCGCGGTACGCCCCCTTCGTGGTGGCGCGATCACCGACTTCGAGATCACGCAGCGGATGATCCGGCTGTTGTTCCAGCGGGCCGGGGTCTCGCGGCTCTACCGCGCCCGGGTGCTCATCTGCGTCCCGTCCGCGATCACCCACGTCGAGCAGCGGGCGGTGCTCGAGGCGGCGCGGCGCGCCGGCGCCGCCGCGACCTACCTCATCGAGCAGCCGATGGCGGCGGCGATCGGGGCCGGGCTCCCCATCCACGAACCCATGGGGAACATGGTCGTCGACGTGGGTGGTGGCACCACCGAAGTCGCGGTGATCTCGCTCGGGGGTGTGGTGGCGCTCGAGGCGGTGCGCGTCGGATCGTTCGACATCGACGCGGCGATCCAGACCTACGTCCGGCGCGAGTACGGGATTGCGATCGGTGAGCGCACGTCGGAGGAGATCAAGCTCGCGATCGGATCCGCGTTTCCCGACGCCGGACGAGTACAAGGCGGAGGTGCGCGGCCGCGATCTCATGAGCGGCCTGCCGAAGACGATCATTCTCTCTCCCGAAGAGGTCCGCGGCGCGATCGAGGAGCAGGTGCGAGCGATCTGCGACGCGGTGGTCGCGGCCCTCGGCGCAGACTCCGCCCGAGCTGGCCCAGGACCTGATCCTGCACGGCATCCACCTCGTGGGTGGCGGCGGGATGCTGCGCGGGCTTGGACCTGCGCATCGCGAAGGAGACCGCGCTGCCGGTCCATCTCGTGGATGCACCGCTCGAGTGCGTCGTGCTCGGCGCGGGACGCTGCCTCGAGTCCTTCGACCGGCTGAAGGACATGTTCATGGGCCGCCCCAGGACCTGAATCCTGGGTCGCGCTCGCAGGCTCGCCGCTCCCGCGAGCTCGCTGCTCCTCCGTCGCGGGCGCTCGCCGCCGCGAGTGAGCACGGAGCGCAGGCAGGACGACCGGGTCCGAGGCCTCGAAGTGCGTATGCCGGAGCGACCGTCAGGTGGAGCGCAGGCAGGACGACCGGGTCCGAGGCCTCGAAGTGCGTATGCCGGAGCGACCGTCAGCGGAGGTCCTCGGCGGCTTGGCGAACCTGCCAGTCGGAGTCGGCGAGCGCGCGCTCCAGGGCGGCGTCGACCTCGGGCCCGTCGAACGGGGCGAGGGCCAGGACCGCCCGGCGGCGGATCGGGGGCCGGTCGGAGCACGCGGCCAGGATCGCGGGCAACCCGCGAGGGTCGCCGATGGCCCCGAGCGCAGCGACGGCCGACTCCCGCACGAGCGGGTCCGGATGGGCCCGGGTCGCCTCGGTGAGGGCCCGGAGCACCCGCGCCCGCGTCGTCCCTTTCCAGGTGGCCTCGCCCAGGGCCCACGCGGCGGTCTCGGCCACGAATGCGTCACTATCCGTGAGCAGTGTGAGAAGGCCGACGACCGGCACGGGGACCACGGAGGGCGCGAGCTCTGCGCTTCGTCGACGGACCGAGGGGTCGGGGTCCCGCGTGGAGCCCTGCCAGGCGGCCCGGCCCCGCCTACCCCCCGCCCGGACGAGGGCTCCGAGGGCCGCGCCACGGACGCGGGCGTCCGAGCTGGCGGTCACGGCCTGCTCGAGCTCCTCCGCCTCCACCCGCGCCAAGGGTGGGGCAAGTGCCGCAAATCGTGCGGCCAGGCTGATCCCGCTCGGATTGTGACCCATTCCGCACCCACCCTCCGGGTCTTCAGATCATCACTGTGCGTGTCGATGCAGCAGCATCATGGAAAAGCTTCGGTGCCGCCGCCAGCTCGTGCTCGCCCTCGCATTCGCGCTCGCCGTGGGATTGGCGGTCGTCGTCATCAGCCCGACCCGTTCCCAGGCCAGCACTTCGCTGCCGAACCTGGTCGTGCGGCCCTCCAACATCGTCGCGGTCCCCACCGCGCTCCGCACGGTGGACCCGGCCCTGGCCACGGCGGCCGCCACGCCGCCGACCCCGCCCCCGGCGCCGAACCCGGTGCCCCCGCTGCCGGTCCCGGCCGCGATGCCGAACCCGGCGAACCGGGTCGCGCTCGTCGAGTTCGGGCACATCCAGATCCCGAAGATCGGTGTGGACCAGGTCGTCCACGAAGGCATCGAGCAGATGGTCATCGACGCCGGCCCGGCGCACTGGCCCGGAACTGCTGCATTCGGCTCCTGGGGCAACGTCGTCCTGGCCGGGCACCGCACCACGCACACCGAGCCGTTCCGCCGGGTGGCCGAGCTCGCTCCGGGCGACGAGATCATCCTGTCCGACGCGATCGGCAAGTACACCTACCACGTGACCGGCGTCGAGATCGTCCCGAACACCGCGCTGTGGATCAAGGATCAGAGCCCCGGCCGAACGCTCACGATCTTCTCGTGCCACCCGATCGGCTCGTCGTCGCAGCGCATCGTCGTGCATGCGCAGCTCATGTCGGCTCCCCGCCCGGGCCAGTAGCCCGATCCGTCTGACGGTCGGCGCGCAGGTACCCTGCGCGGACCGACCGGCCTTCACCTCGGAGCTGCATGTCCGCGCCGCACCCCGACGTGCCGATGGCACCTGCACCGCCATCCGCGCCACCGGCACCACCGAGCTCCGGGCGTCGTTGGCCGCTCTTCACCGCGATCGGCGTGGTCGCGGTCGTACTGATCCTGCTGCTCGGCACGGTCATCAGGTTGCCCTACGTCATCTACTCGCCCGGTGACGCGACCCCCGTCGAGGGAATCGTCCAGATCTCGGGTGCCCCGACCTACCGCAGCCGCGGCGAGATCTTGTTCCTGACCGTCGCGGTGCTCGCGCGAGCGACCGAACATCTGGCGTTGGGTGCAGGCGAGCCTCGACGACGACACCGAGATCGTGGGCGAGGACCAGTTCCTCGGAGGGCAGTCGCGCAGCAAGGTCAACCGGCAGAACGTCGTCGCGATGGACGATTCGCAGCTGGCGGCCAAGAAGGTCGCACTCGAGCAGCTCGGTTACCAGGTCACCGCCACCGGAGCCGGCGCGGTCGTCGCCGCCGTTGTGAAGGACACGCCCGCGTCCGGGCACCTGAAGGTCGGCGACGTGATCACCGCGATCGACGGCGAGCCGATCCGGCTCGCGGAGGAGGTCGGGACGATCGTCCGCGCCCAGCCGGCGGGGACGACGTTCCGGTTCACCGTGACCCGCCAAGGTCGGGACGCGATCGGAGTCGATCACGACCGAAGCCGCGACGCGAGGCGAGCTCAAGGGCCGGCCCCAGGTCGGGATCGTGCCGGTGACGAAGGACCTCAAGCTGGACTTCCCGGTCGACGTGAAGATCGACCCGGGCGCGGTCAGCGGACCGTCGGCCGGGCTCGCGTTCACGCTCACGATCATCGACGAGCTCACGCCGGGCAGCCTGACCGGCGGGAAGAAGGTTGCCGTCACGGGCACCATGGATCTCGGTGGCAACGTCGGGGAGGTGGGCGGGGTACCGCAGAAGACGGCGGCCGCGCTCGATGCCGGAGCGAAGCTCTTCCTCGTGCCGACACCGGAGGTGGCCCAGGCCAAGGCGCGGCGGGATCCGGTGCATTGGTGATCGGTGTGGACACGATCGATGACGCGCTGCGCGCGCTGCGGGAGCACGGCGGTGCGCCGGTACAGAAGATCGCCGTCGCCGACGCCGCGGTAATTGTTTCGGTTATCCAACGAAGTCGGCCCCGGCTTCAATACGATGGGGCGATGGCTGACCTGCACCGGCGCGCCGCCGCGACCTCGTCGCGTCTGACCCCCGAAGAGATCACGAACCGCGGCTTTGCCAGTGCGTTTCGTGGCATCTCGGAGACGGAGGTCCGCAACTTCTTGCGCCGCGTCGCCGACGAGGTCGTCGCCGAGCGTGAGAAGGAGGCCGAGCTCGCCCGCGAGATCGAGGAGCTCAAGCGCGAGCTCGCGAACCCGTCGCCGGTCACCGAGCAGCAGCTCCTGAACTCTCTCGGCGAGGAGACCGCCCGGGTGTTGCGGTCGGCTCAGGAAGCCGCCGAGGAGATCCGGAAGCGGGCCGAAGAGCGAGCGGCATCGCTCGTCAGGGAAGCGCAGGAGGAGTCGACGCGGCTCCGGGAGGAGGCGCAGCAACACGCAACCGCCCGTCGCGAGGAGTCGGAGCGGAACGCAACCGAGCTCGAGCAGAAGTCCGAGGAGATGGCGACGCAGGTGCGCGACGCGGCTGAGCGCGAGGCCGAAGCGCTTCGTGAAGCCGCGACGCGTGAAACGGATGAGCGCCGCGAGCAGGCGAACGCCACTGCCGAAGACGAGATTGCGACGGCGAGGACGAGTGCGCGCGCGCTGGTCGACGAAGCGCGCACCGTGCGTGAACGGGTGCTCGCCGATCTCGGCCGGCGCCGGTCGTTGTTGCAGGCCCAGGTCGACGAGCTGCGGAGCGGCCGCGACCGGTTGCTCGACGCGTATCGTGTGGTGAAGCGAACGCTGTCGGACGCGACGGACGCGCTGGCCCAGGTCGAAGCTCGTGCCAACGTGGAGCTCGCGGTGCCCCCGCCGCACGTCGTCGTGCCACCGGTGGAGGGCGAGCTCGAGGTCATCGAAGGAGGCTCGGACCCGACGACGCCAACGTCGCCCGGGCCGGAGGCGGTGACCGAGATCGATCTCGAGGGTGAGGCGGTCGTCGTGATCGACGAGGAGCCGCCGTCCGAGGCGAATGCCGCCGACCACCGCCCGGAGGCCGAGGACTCGGGCGCCGCGGTCGACGCCCTGTTCGCCCGGCTTCGGGCCAGCCACACCGTCGACACGCCGGCCACGATCCCGGCGCCCGAGGCACCGGGCAACGGCTCGTCCGATGCGCCATCGCCGGCTCCGGCGGTGGACGAGGCGGCGAACGGCGAGCCCGAGCCCGGGGCATCAGCCGAGACCGAAGCTCCGGCGCCGCCGCCCACCGATGTCGAGAGCCAGACCGAAGAGGCCTGGGTCGAGCCGCCGTCTCCGGACGACGCGCTCCGGGCCGCCCGCGACGACGCGCTCGGTCCGTTGGCCAAGGACCTGGCCCGGCGGGCCAAGCGGGCGCTGCAGGACCAGCAGAACGAGTTGCTCGACCAGATCCGCACCATCAAGGGCACCGTCGTTTCGGGCGAGGTGCTACCGACCGCCGATGCGCAGGCGGCCGCGTGGGCCGGGGTGCTCGACGACCCCCTCAGCGCCGCCTACGCGGGCGTGTACGCCGCGATGGATGGCGGTGACGCGCCTCCGGGGGCCGAGGTCCCCCGCGAGCTCCTCACGGAGCTCGTCGAGGTGATGGTCGAACCCTGGCGTCAGCGCCTCGTCAAGGCGATCGACGGATCATCCGAGGATCCCGACGCCATCACGGCGCGCCTCGGGGCGCGGTACCGGGAGTACCGGGGCCGCGAGCTCGAGAGCGCACTCGGAGACGCTCTGGCCGCCGCCTGGGCCCGGGGCCAGTTCGCCGCGGTGCCGGACGGGGCGCTGCTGCGCTGGGTCCCGGACGAGGTGGGCCGTTGTCCCGACTGCGACGACAACGCCCTCGAGCCGACCGTCCGCAGCGCTGAGTTTCCCACGGGCCAGCTGTATCCCCCCGCGCACCCGGGATGCCGTTGCTTTCTTGCGCTCGTCGAACCCGCTCCCGCGAAGCACTAGCCGTACCGGGAAGCCGGAAACCGGCCCGCGCTCCCGGTTGAGGACGCCTGCCCTCTAGGCTCCCAACCGATGCGCGTCCCTCCCGTTGAGCGACGTCGCCGCGGCGGCTTCCGAATCCGCGGGTGGATGATCGCGATTGTCGTCGTGGTCGTCGTGCTGTTCCTCAGCGCGCGCGGGTTGGCCGGCTTCTACACCGACTACCTCTGGTTCGACTCCGTCGGTTTCGGCTCGACGTGGCGTGGCCTGCTCTGGGCGCGGTTCGCGCCCACCGCGGTGTTCACCGTCCTGTTCTTCGTGCTGATGCTCGTCAGCCTCGCGGTGGCGGACCGTCTCGCCCCCCGGACCCGAACGATGGGCCCCGAGGACGAGCTCCTCGCGCGCTACCAGCAGTCGGTCGCTCCGTACAGCGGCCGGATCCGGATCGCCGTGGCCGCATTCTTCGCCCTCGTCACCGGGGGCAGCGTCGCGAGCCAGTGGCAGCAATGGATCCTGTTCACCAACGCGCAGTCGTTCGGAACCAAGGACCCGCAGTTCCACAAGGACGTCGGCTTCTACGTCTTCCGGCTGCCGTTCCTGACCTTCTTGTTCGACTGGCTGTTCGCCGCGCTCATCATCATCCTCATCGTCACCGCCGTCGCCCACTACCTCAACGGAGGGATCCGCCTCCAGAGCCCGTTCCAGCGGGTCACACCACAGGTGAAGGCCCACCTGTCGGTGATCCTGGCGCTGATGGCGCTGGTGAAGACCGCGGAGTACTACTACGCCCGGTTCCAGCTGAACTTCTCGACGCGCGGCGTCGTAGAGGGCGCCAGCAAGACCGACGTCGCGGCGCAGCTCCCCGCGCTGAACCTCCTCATGGTCATCTCGATCGTCGCCGCAGCACTGTTCGTCTGGAACATCTGGCGACGGGGCTGGGTCCTGCCGATCATCGCGGTCGGGCTCTGGGCGTTCGTCTCGCTCGTCATCGGGACGATCGTCCCGGTGGTGTACCAGCAGTTCTTCGTCAACCCGAACGAGCTGCAGAAGGAGCGCCCGTACATCGAGCGCAACATCGATGCGACGCGCGACGGCGCTCAACCTGGACAAGGTCGCGGTCGAGAGCTTCCCCTACAAGGAGAACCTGACGGCGCAGTCGATCGAGGACAACTCGACCACGATCGAGAACGCGCGCCTCTGGGATCCGCCGGTCATCCTGCGGAACTTCCAGCTGTTCGAGGCGCTGCAGACCTTCTACAAGTTCGAGGACGCGGACGTCGACCGCTACGTGATCGACGGCAAGCTCGTCCAGACGTTGATCGCGGCACGCGGCTGAACCCGGCGGACCTCCCCAGCCAGACGTGGGTCAACCGTCACCTCGTCTACACGCACGGGTACGGCGCCGTCGTGTCACCGAGCAACTCCGCCAGCAACGACGGCCAGCCCAACTACCTGCTCAGTGATATCCCGCCCCAGGGCGACATCCCGCTCGACCAGCCCGAGGTCTACTTCGGCGAGAACCTCGAGGGCTTCTCGCTCGTGGACGCGAAGTCGCGTGAGTTCAACTACCCCCAGAAGGGCAACAGCAACAACTTCACCCGCTACAAGGGGAGCGGTGGCGTCGATCTGTCGAGCTGGATGCGCCGCGCCGCGTTCGCACTTCGCTTCAACGACTTCAACATCCTCATCTCGGGCCAGGTCACGCCGAAGACCAAGGTCCTGTACCTGAGGGACATCCTCTCTCGCGCCAAGAAGGCGGCACCGTTCCTGCACTACGACGCGGACCCGTACGCGGTGATCGCGAACGGGCGTCTGGTCTGGATGATCGACGGCTACAGCACGAGCGACCGCTACCCCTACTCGGAATCCTTCAATGGCGAAGGCGGACTCAACGGGTCGTTCAACTACGTGCGCAACTCGGTGAAGGTGACCGTCGACGCGTACAGCGGGAAGATCAAGTACTACGTCGTCGATCCCAAGGATCCGGTGATCAAGGCGTACCGCGAGGCGTTCCCGAAGCTCTTCAGCGATTTCAAGGACATGCCCGGAGCGATCAAGAAGCACCTTCGCTACCCGCAGGACCTCTTCCGCGCGCAGACCGACCAGTACCGCGCCTACCACATGACCAACCCGACGACCTTCTACAACAAGGCCGATCTCTGGGAGGTCTCACCCGATCCCGGTTCCGGCGAGGTCAACGCGGCGACGATCGAGGACATCCAGACCCCGACCACGACCAACGCTCCGCAAGCCGCGTCGTCGACGGGACGCCGCATCGACCCGATCTACCTCCTGATGCGCGTTCCGGGCGAGACGAGGGAGCAGTTCCTCATCCTGCGGCCGTTCGTGCCGGTGTCGAAGGGCAACGCGCTCCAGAACCTCGTGTCGTTCATGATCGCGAAGACGGAGCCCGGTCAGTACGGGAAGCTCGAGAGCTTCACCATGCCCACCGGGAGTGACACGGTGTGGGGGCCGGTCCAGGTCAACAACACGATCCTGAACACCGACGACATCTCGCGCCAGTTCACCCTCCTGAACCAGCAGGGCTCGAGCGTCGTGCAGGGGAGCCTGCAGCTGATCCCGATCGAGGACTCGCTGCTCTACATCCGGCCGATCTACGTCGTGTCGCGTTCGGGCCGTCAACCGGCGTTCCGCTTCGTCGTCGTCTTCTACGCCGGCCGGGCGGTGCTCGGTGCGAGCGTCGAGGGCGCACTCCGGCAGTTCGCCGAGTTCGCCTCGCTCCCGGCGCCGGACACCGGCGGGGTCCCGGAGCCGACCACGCCGACCGAGCCGACCACGCCGACGACGCCGACGACGCCGACCGACCAAACCGCGGCACAGCTGCTGGAGCAGGCCTCGAAGGTCTACGCCGACGCCCAGGCCGCCCTGCGGGCCGGGAACTTCGCCCGCTACGGGGAGCTGAGCCAGCAGCTCGGCGACCTCCTCGACCAGGCGGCGCAGGCGCTGAACGGCGGTTCGGGCACCTCGGCCAGCCCGGGGACGCCCCAGACGTCCACGAGCACGTCGAGCACCACGACGACCACCACCACCGGCGGCGGCTCCCAGGCGCTGCGCGCCCCGCGCTGAGCCCGAAAACCCCCGGCTTCCGGGATTGTTCGGGGCCGCCGGTATTGTTACTATCTACGTAGTGGAAATCCCCCGGCCGTCCCCCGGCCGGACCCCGATCCACGGAGTCTTGCTATGGCCGTCAAGGGCATCGACCTCGGGAAGTACCAGCTCGGCTGGTCCGACACCGAGAACTACGTCTACAAGCCCAAGAAGGGCGTCAACGAGGAAGTCGTCAAGGACATCTCCTGGCACAAGTCCGAGCCGGAGTGGATGACGAACTGGCGGCTCGCCGCACTCAAGCGGTTCGAGCGCAAGCCCATGCTCGACTGGTTCGCGAAGAACATGCCCGACATCGACTTCGACGACATCTACTACTACATCAAGCCCACCGAGGGCGTCGTGGACAACTGGGACATGCTCCCGGACGAGATGAAGAACACGTACGAGAAGCTCGGCATCCCCGAGGCGGAGCGCAAGTTCCTCGCCGGCGTCACGAGCCAGTACGAATCCGAAGTCGTGTACCACAAGAACCGGGACGATCTCGCGGAGAAGGGCATCCTGTTCACGAGCATGGACCAGGCGCTCGTCGACTACCCGGACCTGGTCAAGGAGCACCTCGGCACCGTCATCCCGCCGGGTGACAACAAGTTCGCCGCGCTGAACTCCGCGGTGTGGTCCGGCGGCAGCTTCATCTACGTGCCGCCCGGCGTCCACGTCGACATGCCGCTGCAGGCGTACTTCCGCATCAACGCGGAGAACGCGGGTCAGTTCGAGCGCACGCTGATCATCGCGGACGAGGGTTCGTCGGTGCACTACGTCGAGGGGTGCTCGGCGCCGGTGTGGTCGGGCGACTCGCTGCACTCCGCGGTCGTCGAGCTCATCGCGAAGCCGAGCGCGCGCATCCGGTACACCACCATCCAGAACTGGTCGTCCAACGTCTACAACCTCGTGACCAAGCGGGCGCGGGCCGAGACCGAGGCGACGGTCGAGTGGATCGACGGCAACCTGGGCTCGAAGCTCACGATGAAGTACCCCGCGGTCGTCATGACCGGTCCGAAGGCACACGGAGAGGTGCTGTCGGTCGCGTACGCGGGTCCGGGTCAGCACCAGGACGCGGGGGCGAAGATGACCCACGCCGCGCCGGAGACCACATCGATCATCGACAGCAAGTCGATCTCGAAGGACGGCGGGCGCACCACCTACCGCGGTCTGGTGAAGGTCAACGAGGGTGCGCACGGCGTGAAGAGCCATGTCCGCTGCGACGCCCTGATCCTCGACGAGGCCAGCCGCTCGGACACGTACCCGTACATGGAGATCGACGAGAAGGACGCCCGGATCGGGCACGAGGCCACGGTCTCGAAGGTCGGCGACGACCAGCTCTTCTACCTGATGAGCCGGGGTCTCTCGGAGCAGCAGGCCGTAGCGATGATCGTGAACGGCTTCATCGAGCCGATCACCAAGACGCTCCCGATGGAGTACGCGGTCGAGCTGAGCCGGCTCATCGAGCTGAACATGGAGGGCGCGGTCGGTTGACCGGGAACACCCGGTTCACACCTGCAGCCTCCCTCGCGCTCGGCGGTCCTGACTGGTTGGTGCAGCGTCGTCGACGCGTGGCCGAACAGCTCGCCGAGGTCGCGTGGCCGAGCCCGTCCGAGGAGGTCTGGCGCTACAGCCGGATCGGCGACTTCGACCTGGACCGATACCGGCCGCTCACCGAGGCGGAGATCGGTGCGGTCGGCGTGGAGAACGCCCCGGGCGGCGGGGTGCTTGCCGCCGAAGCGGGTGACCGCGCCGGCCTGATCGTCGTGCGTGACGGACGGGTCGTGCACCACGAGGTCGACGAAGAGCTCGCGTCGAAGGGTGTCGTCGTCTGTGGCCTCGCGACCTGTGACGGCGAGGACGTCGGACGTTGGCTCGGCCAGTGCTCGGACGCATCCCCTGACGCCTTCACGCTGCTCCACGACGCGTTCCTGGCCGGCGGCGCCTTCGTGCGGGTCCCCGCCGGAGTGGTGGTGGAGAAGCCCATCGTGGTCCTGCACTGGGCCGATGGCGACGGTCTTGCGTCTTTTCCGCACACGCTCGTCGTCGCGGAGGACCAGAGCGAGGTCACGGTCCTGGACCGGTTCGGCTCCCCGGATGTCGAGCACTTCGCCGACGGCGTCGTCGAGATCATCGTCGGAGACAACGCGCACGTGAAGTACCTCTCGGTCCAGGAGCACGGACCGCGCACCTGGTCGATCGTCCTGCAGCGCGCGCACGTTGGCCGCGATGCATCCCTGCGATCGTCGGCGGTCGCGCTCGGCGGCGAGTACGCGCGGTTGCGCAGCGAGTCCCTGCTGACCGGGGAAGGTGCAGAGAGCGACCTGCTCGCCGTGTACTTCGGCGATCAGGAGCAGATGCTCGACTTCCGAACGCTCCAGGATCACGCGGCGCCACGGACGCGAAGCGACCTGCTGTTCAAAGGGGCGGTCGAGGACCAGGCGCGGTCCGTCTACAGCGGCCTGATCCGCCTCCGCAACGAGGCTCAGAAGTCGAACGCGTACCAGACCAACCGGAACCTCGTGCTGAGCGAGGGCGCGGGGGCGGAGTCGATCCCGAACCTCGAGATCGAGGCGAACGACGTCAAGTGCTCGCACGCGTCGACGGTCGGCCCGATCGACGACGATCAGCTGTACTACCTCGAGACCCGGGGGATCAGCCCCGAGAACGCCGAACGGCTCATCGTGCTCGGGTTCTTCGAGGACGTCTTCGCCCGGCTGCCGATCCCGTCGCTGGCCGGGGCGTTGCGGCGGTCCGTGCACGAGAAGGTCGGTCACCTCCATGCCGACTGACGTGCGCGTGTGCTCCGTGGCCGACGTCCCCGCGCCGTCGTCGCGCCGGTTCGACGTCGACGGTCATCGGCTCTGTGTCGTCCACCTGGATGCCGACTGGTACGTGATCGGCGACCGGTGCTCACACGCCGACGAGTCGCTTTCGGAAGGCGACCTCTGGGTGGACGAGTGCGAGATCGAGTGCCCGAAGCACGGCTCGACCTTCGACCTGCGCACCGGTGAGCCCCAGGCGCTGCCGGCGACCGAGCCGGTGCCTACCTACCGGGTCACGCTGAACGGTGACGACGTGGTGGTGACCCTCCCATGAGTGGCACGAGCACGCTCACGATTCGCGACCTCCACGCCGCAGTCCAGGGCCACGAGATCCTGCGCGGGGTGAACCTCGAGCTGCGTTCGGGCGAGGTGCACGCGCTCGATGGGACCGAACGGCTCGGGGAAGTCGACCCTGGCCCACGTCCTGATGGGTCGCGGCGACTACGAGGTGACCGGTGGTTCCGTGCAGCTCGACGGCGTGGAGATGCTCGAGCTGCCGACGTGGCAGCGGGCGGCAGCCGGTCTCTTCCTCTCGTTCCAGTACCCGGTGGAGATCCCCGGGGTGCGGGTGGAGGACCTGCTCGACGCGGCGGGAATCGGCGCCGAGAACGGTGAGCTCGCAGCGCGCGTGCGCGCGGAGGCGGCGCGGCTCGCAGTGGCCGACGAGTTCCTCGAGCGTGGCGTGAACATGGAGTTCTCCGGCGGTGAGCAGAAGCGCGCCGAGACGCTCCAGCTCGCGCTGATGAAGCCGAGGTTCGCAATCCTCGACGAGCTCGATTCCGGCCTCGACGTTGACGCGCTGCGCGACGTGTCGCGCCGCATCGAAGCGATGACCGAAGCCGACGATCTCGGCGTCCTGGCCATCACGCACTACTCGCGGCTCCTGACCGAGCTACGGCCTGACGTCGTGCACGTGTTCGTCGCGGGCCGGGTCATCACGAGCGGGGGCCCGGAGCTCGCCGACGAGC
This sequence comes from uncultured Acidimicrobiia bacterium, assembly GCA_963770095.1. GTDB lineage: Bacteria > Actinomycetota > Acidimicrobiia > IMCC26256 > JAENVU01 > Chersky-806. The sequence goes on along the minus strand of CAVYOO010000005.1, from coordinate 539,356 downwards.
TCGAGCAGACCGGCTACGACGGCCTCGCCGAGCGTCTCGGCGTGGAGCTCACCCCGATCGAGGTCCCCACCGCGGAGCCCGACCCCTTCGCCGACCCCGGCTTCTGACCGCACTCGTTTCCGGGCGTTTCACCGTCGCCAGGGCGACGGCAGGACGCCCCGAAACGAGCGTGGGATCAGGTGGCGGGTGGGGTGGAGGTCGATGTGGTGGTCGTGGTCGACGTGGTCGACGTGGTCGCCGGGGGGGCCGTCGCCGGCGGTGCGGTGGGGGCCGGCGGTGGTGTGGTCGGTGGGGTCGGCGGCGGTGCCGGCGCGATTGGCGTGCTCGACACGATGTGCGCGGGCGTGCCGCCGAAGACGTAGACGGCGTCGCCGACGTGCACCAGCGTGTGGAAGTACTCGGCGATGTGCATCGGGATGCGCGTGCACCCGTGCGACGCCGGGTACGTCGGCACCGACTCGTAGCCGTGCACCGCGATCCCGCCGTTGAAGTAGAAGGGGTTGTAGAGCTGGCCGAGCGGCGACTTGTCCCAGCCCGAGCGGAACTCCTTGTACGTGAACCGCCCCGAGGGTGTGTTCGCGTCCTCGCAGATGCGACGGGTCGGGTTCACGCGTGGTGTGCTGTAGCAGTACCGATTGCCGGAACCGCTCGAAGTCGTGGTGATGAGTCGCACCTGGTGGTTCTCGTAGAGGGTGAGCACCTGCTTGGTGATGTCGATCTCGGTGCGGTTCGCCTCGCCGTCGGGCTGCAGCGGCGTCGGGTACTGGAACGTGGCGAGAGCAGCAGCCTCGGCCGGCCCGATCCGACCGTTGCGCTCGAAGCCCATGATCTTCTGCACGGCCTGCACCGCGTAGGTCATCGCGCCGCCGTACTTGCCGTCGACCGGTCCCGGGTCGAAGTGAATGTCCACGAGCCGTTGCTGATATGCCTTGACGACGTCGCCCTGGGCGCCCGGACCCATGGATCCACCGGGGATCGGCGGGAGCATCACCGGCTGCGGCTGCTGAAGTCCGGGCTTGGTCGTCGTGGTGCTCTCGGGGATGGTCGTCGTGGTCGTGTCCACGTGGTCCGACACGCCGCGGGCCTCACGCAGGTCCGTGGCCGCGCTGGAATCCGTCCGGGCGAGCGCGAAGCCGACTCCGGCGAGTGCAACCAAGCCGATGACCGCGCCGAGAGTGACCCAGATCCACGGACGGGTGAACTGCTTCAGTGGTCTCGGCCTTCCCGTACGGAAGCGTCAGGAGGCGCGATCGTAGCGACGATCGGGGCTCCTCCGGCGTCGCGATCCTACTTGACCGAGCGGTCAAGGCCGGTATCGTTCGCGGATGCGCTGCTTCGCGTTTCACCTGATGCCGTACATCGGGTTGGACCCCTCCTACGAGGGCCCGGCGTGGGTGACCATCCCGAACTCGCTGTACGACCCGGTGGTCGGCAGCCAGCTCTACAACCGGTACCTCGACGAGCTGGTCTCCGCCGAGGCGCTGGGCTTCGACGGTGTGTGCGTGAACGAGCACCACCAGAACGCGTACGGGAACATGCCGTCGCCGAACCTGATCGCGTCGATCCTCGCCCGCCAGACCTCGAAGGTGAAGATCGCGGTCGTCGGCAACGCGCTGCCGCTCTACGACCCGCCGACGCGCGTGGCCGAGGAGTTCGCCATGATCGACGTGATCAGCGGCGGCCGCCTCATCGCGGGGATGGTCGTCGGCGGCGGGCCCGAGTACTACTCCTTCTCGGTCAACCCGTCCTATGCCCGGGAGCGCTTCCGCGAGGCGCACGACCTCATCAAGAAGGCGTGGACCGAGCCGGGCCCGTTCGAGTGGGTGGGCAAGCACTTCCGGATCCGGTACGTGAACCCGTGGCCCCGCCCGATCCAGCAACCCCACCCGGAGATCTGGATCCCGGGCGCGGGCTCACTCGAGACGTTCGAGTTCGTCGCCCGCAACCGCTACTCGTACATGGGGATCCCGTACTTCCGGTTCGACGTGTTCGAGCGCTACTTCTCCATGTTCCGCGACGCGTGCGAGGCCGAGGGCTACACCGCCGATCCGCTCCAGGCGGGCTGGCTCGTCCCGATCTACGTGGCCGAGACCGACGAGCAGGCCCGCAAGGAGTACGAGGAACACCTCTGGTACTTCGTCAAGCGGTTGTTGCCCGGCATCACCATCCAGCCGCCCGGGTACACGTCGGCCCGCTCACTCGCCTCGATCCTCAAGGCGTCGGGGCTCTTCATGCTCAACGTGGAGACCTGGGAGGAGATCATCGAAGGGCGCTACGCGATCGTCGGGTCGCCCGAGACCGTGGCCGACACGCTCGTCGACAGCCTCGGCCGGCTCGGCACCGGCAACCTGCTCGGGCTCTTCCAGCTCGGCAGCCTGCCGCACGACCTCACCGCGAAGAACATGAAGCTGTTTGCCGAGAAGGTCCTGCCCCGCCTCCGCTCGGAGTTCCCCGAAGGCGCCCCGGTGTACCGGCCGTCCGCGAAGGTCGCCTGATGCCGGAGTTCGTCGAGGAGTTCGTCGACGCACCGATCGGCAAGATCCAGCTGTGGCGTGCGGGTACCGGTCCGCAGCTCGTCTACCTGCACTCGGCCGGCGGGGAGCACGTGCACCCCGCGCTGGAGCAGCTCGCCGAGTCCTTCGAGGTGCTGGTGCCGATCTTCCCGGGCTTCGAGGAATCCGAGGGGCTCGAAGAGATCGACGGCATGGACGACGCGATCTTCCACCTGCTCGACGTCTGGGAGATCCTCGGGCTCGACGCGCCGCCGATTCTCGGCCTCTCGCTCGGCGGCTGGCTGGCCCTCGAGCTCGCGACCCGGTATCCGGAACGCGTGTCCAAGCTGGTGCTCGTCAACCCGGTCGGGATCTATCTCGACGGGCACCCGATGGCGGAGATGTTCGGCCGCACCCCGGGCGAGCTCGCCGACATGCTCTTCGCCGACCAGACCTACCCGGTCGCCGCCGCGATGCACGCGATGGACGTGTTCGCCGGCGATGTGGGCAAGGAGACCGAGATACCGCTCGAGTTCGTGCTCCCGATGTGGAAGGCGCTGGGCGCGACCGCCCGGCTCGGTTGGGACCCGTACCTGCACAACCCGAAGCTGCGAGGTCGGCTCCGTCGCATCACCGCGCCGACTCTGATCGTGGCGGGAGCGCAGGACGGGCTGGTGCCGACCATCTACGCGGAGACCTTCGCCGCTGAGATCCCCGGGGCACGCCTCGAAGTGATCGAGGGAGCCGCGGACTGGCTGCCGTTCGAGAAACCGGATGAGCTCGTCGCGCTCACCCGGAAGTTCCTCGAGGATTAGCCAGTGGGTGCGCTCTCCTCTTCGAGCAGCTGCTCGAGGGAGTCGGGCGCGACTGGAAGCGCGAGGCGGAGATCGAGGAGGAAGTCGAGGACCTCGGCGCCCGAAACCAGGTCGCGGCTGCCGAAGCGCTCGAGCGCTGCGTCAATCATGGTCACGAGTTCCAGCTGGTCAGCCATGGGTTCCTCCCGGTCGGCGTAGTAATCAACCTACCCTGCGTGGGATCCATACCCGCGCCAGCAATGTTTCGGCTGTGAGAAGAAACATTCGTCACACGGGCCTCACATGGGCCCAATGACCTATGTGGGGACCGCGAGCTCGTCGAGGCCCTGCTGGAGGGTGTTCCAGGCGAGGGTGGCGCACTTGATCCGCACCGGGAACTTCACGACGCCCTGGAGCGCCTCGAGGTCACCGAGGGCCACGCCGTCGAGGTCGGCGGCCAGATCGGCCCCGTCGGACTCACCTTCGAGCTTGGACTCGTGGATCGACATCAGGGCCTTGAAGGCGCTGATCAGCTTGCGGGCCTCATCGACGGTCTTGCCCTTGATCGCGGCGCTCATCATCGAGGTCGAGGCCTGGCTGATCGAGCAGCCCTGGCCGGCGATCTTGACGTCGACCACCGTGTCCCCCTCGACGAGCAGGTAGAGGACGACCTCGTCGCCACACAGCGGGTTGAACCCCTCGGACTTGTGGGCGGGCGGCGTCGGGAGCTCTCCCCGGTTCCGCGGTGAGCGGTAGTGGTCGAGGATGATCTCGCGGTAGAGGTCTTCGAGTCCGGGCACGGTGTCCGATCCTTAGAGTGCGAAGAACTTCTCGGCCGTCACCAACGCCTCCACGAGCGTGTCGGCGTCGGCATGATCGTTGTAGACGTAGAACGACGCTCGCGTCGTGGCGGGAACCCCCAGCACGCGGATGAGGGGCTTCGCACAATGGTGCCCGGCCCGGACGCACACGGCATCCTCGTCGAGCACCTGGGAGATGTCGTGGGCGTGGATGCCGTCGAAGAGGAAGGAGATGGCACCGCCGCGCACGGCGACGTCCGTCGGGCCGTAGATCGTGATCTTGTCGCCGAGCCGGTCCTCGAGCGCGTCGAGTGCGTACCGGGTGAGCTCCGCTTCGTGGCGGCGAACCTCGTCCATGCCGAGCGCCTCGAGGTAGTCGACGGCGGCACCGATCCCGACGGCCTCGGCGATGGCGGGCGTCCCGGCTTCGAACTTCCACGGCACGTCGTTGGTGGTGAACCCGTCCTTGCGGACGTCGCGGATCATCTCGCCACCACCGAGGAACGGCGGCATTGCCTCGAGGAGCTCGCGGCGCGCCCACAGCGCTCCGATGCCGGACGGGCCGAGCATCTTGTGGCCGGTGATCGCGACGAAGTCGGCGTCCCAGTCCTGGACGTCGACCGTGAGGTGCGGGACCGCCTGGCACGCGTCGACGAGCACAGCCGCGCCGGCCGCGTGCGCGGCGCGGGCGAGCGGTCCGATGTCGTTGATCGTGCCGAGCACGTTCGACATCGCGTCGATCGCCAGGAGCTTCGCGCCGCGGAGCAGGGTGCCGATCGACGTCAGGTCCAGCCGGTAGTCGGCGGTGAGGGGGATCCAGCGCAGCTCGACGCCGCGCTCCTCGGCGAGCATCAGCCACGGCACGACGTTGGCGTGGTGCTCCATCTCGCTCAGCACGACGACGTCGCCCTCATTGAGGTTCTGGCGACCCCACGTGTACGCCACGAGGTTGATCGCCTCGGTCCCGTTGCGCACGAAGACGATCTCTTCGGTCTCCCGGGCGTTGACGAAGTGGGCCAACTTCGCCCGGGCCGACTCGTACGCGCGGGTGCTCTCGTCGGCGATCGTGTACACGCCGCGGTGCACGTTCGCGTAGGACGTGCGGTACAGGTCGTCCATCGCGTCCAGGACCGCGGTGGGCTTCTCGGAGCTCGACGCGCTGTCGAGGTACACGAGGCGCTTGTCGTGCACCCGGCGCTCGAGGATCGGGAAGTCGAGCTTGATCTTGGCGACGTCCAGGCTCATCACGTCCGCTCCGGGCTTCGCCGGGCCGCTCGGGCCCCGCTCGCTGCTCGTCGGCAAGGTGTGCGCGCTCGAAGCTCGCTCATCACGCCGCCTTCCGGAACGCGTCGAAGCCTTCCGTCTCGACTCGCTGCGCGAGCTCGGGCCCGCCCGACTCGACGATCCGGCCGTCAAGCAGGATGTGCACGACGTCCGGGGTGAGGTGCTCGAGGATGCGCTGGTAGTGGGTGATCAGCAGGATGCCGAGCTCCGGCCGGTCCTTGCGCACCTCGTGGATCCCGTGCGCGACGACGTGGAGCGCGTCGATGTCGAGGCCGGAGTCGGTCTCGTCGAGCACCGCGAAGTCGGGTTCCATGAGGGCCATCTGCAGGATCTCGTTGCGCTTCTTCTCGCCGCCCGAGAAGCCCTCGTTCAGGTAGCGCTCGGTGAAGCGCTGGTCCATGCCGAGCCGCTTCATCCAGTCGATGAGCGCGAGGCGCACCTCGAGGATCGAGAGGTCCGGGATGCCCTTGCGGATGGCCATCGCCTGGCGCAGGAAGTTGAAGACGCTGACCCCGGGGATCTCCTCGGGATGCTGGAACCCGAGGAAGAGGCCGCGCGCGGCGCGGTCCTCGGTGCCGAGGTTGGTGATGTCCTCGCCCTTGAAGACGATCCGGCCCCGGGTCACCGTGTAGGCGGGGTTGGCCAGGAGCGTGTTCGCGAGCGTCGACTTCCCCGAGCCGTTCGGGCCCATGAGTGCGTGGACCTCACCGGCCCGGGCGGAAAGCGAGAGCCCGTTGAGGATCTCGTTGGCATCCGCGGCGGCGTGAAGGTCGTCGATCTCGAGGAGGGCGGGGGTGTCGGTCACGGGTCTCCATGATAATTGCACTATCGCCGTAGGGGAAACTCAGGATCTCCGGAAATCCTTCCTTGTCGTCTCGGACTCCGAACCGGGGCGACGAGGCGGCGTTCCGGGCCGAGTTGAGGGGATAGCCCCGTTCAACGGGCCGCTGTCCACAGGGAGCGGACAATTCGGGCAGCCTGTGGACGGGGTCCCGCGGGACCGCCGGCCATGAGTCCCAGTCACGAGTGCGGGCGGCATGTCACCAATTCTCCGTGATGCAGAGCAGCAGTGCGTTTCCGGACTGTGAGGTCAGGCCGGGGTGGGAGTGCTGAGTGAGAGGGCGAAGTCTTCGGCTTCGTCGGTCCACCAGTGGGTGAGCCGGAGACCCGCGGTGTCGAGCTCGGACTCGATGCCGGCTCGGCGGAACTTGGCCGAGATCTCGGTGCGCATCTCCTCGCCGGCGGTGAACTCGACGACGAGGTCGAGCTCCGGCACCTTGACCGTCTGCGCCTTCGGCGAGTGGAGCCACATCTCGATCCACTCCTCCTCTGGGTTCCAGCGGGCGACGTGGGTGAACGCTTCGAGCTCGAAGTCGGCGCCGAGCTCGCGGTTGATGACCGAGAGGACGTTGCGGTTGAACGCGGCCGTGACCCCGGCCGCGTCGTCGTAGGCCGCGACCAGCCGGCCAGGATCTTTGACGAGGTCCGTGCCCAGGAGGAACGAGTCGCCCGGCCGGAGGCCCGCCGCGATCTCGGCCAGGAACTTCGCGGTGTCGCCGGCGGGAGGTTGCCGATCGTCCCACCGAGGAACGCGACGAGGCGCCGGCCACCGGTCGGGAGCCGGTCGAGGTGGCGCTCGAAGTCCCCGACGACCGCGTGCACGTCCACCTGCGGATGCTCGTCGGCGATGGCGCGCGCCGCGTCCCGCAGCGTCATCTCGCTCACGTCGAACGGAACGAACCGTCGGAGCTGCCCGGACTGCGCGAGTGCATCGAGCAGGAGTCGGGTCTTCTCCGACGTGCCGGAACCGAGCTCGATGAGCGTGTCCGCGCCGCTGGCGGCTGCGATCTCGTCGGCGCGGGCGTCGAGGATCGCGCGCTCGGCGCGGGTCGGGTAGTACTCCTCGAGTCGGGTGATCTCGTCGAACAGCTGCGACCCCCGATCGTCGTAGAACCACTTCGGCGGCAGGTCCTTGGGTGACGCCGTGAGCCCGCGGCGAGCGTCTTCGGCGAGCGTGTCGTTGAGGTCGGTGGACGCGAGGTGCACGTCGATTCGCACGGTCATGGCGATCCTTCCCGCGGCGCAATGCCTTCGATGGGCGACACCCGATCGTTCTCGACGAGCGAGCCGTTGTCGATCTCTACCCAGGAATCGCGGTCGTCCAACGGCTCGGATGCGACCAGAAGCCCGGAATCGGCGGAGAGATACAGCGAGTTGTCGATTGCGGTGGCGTAGATGCTCTCGCAGTCGGTGAGCAGCAGGTTCAGAGCTCCGGTGCTCTCGGTCCGCACGATCCGAGCAACGTCGGCCACGGCCTCGCCCGGCGGTACGCCGACGTCGAGCTGATCGAGCAGGAGCGCGAAGACGACCTCGCTGTCGGTGTCACCTTCGAGCGCGCCTGCCCGCCGCGGAGACAGTCGTGATCGCAGCTCGTCACCGAACCCGTCACGGAAACCCGAGACGAAGCCGTTGAGCGAGAACATCCACCCGTCGGAGACGAACGGTGCCGAGTTGCGGGCGTCGCGCGTCGAGCCCGCGCGTCGCGTACCGGGCGGCGGCCAGGACGCCGCCGGCGCGCTCAGGCCCGGCGAACGCGACGTCGTCCCACATCGGGATCGCGGTCCGGTAGCGCTCGGAGGGGTCGCTTCCCCACGCGACGCCCCAACCGTCGGGGTTGTCGGGACCGGCGTGCTGGAAGCGAGGAGTGCGTGCCTGGTGCACGAGCGCATGGGGCGCGTCGAACAGCAGCGACCGGAGCGCGACCGGGGGACCGATGTATGCGAGGTGGCGGCACACCGACGGGGCTCAGGCGTCGGACGCGCAGCGGAAGCCGGCGAAGATCTGGCGCCGGATCGGCAGGTCCCAGTTGCGGAACGTGACGCTTCCGGCGATCGGGTCGGTGGCCCACGCGCCGCCGCGCAGCACCTTGAAGCTCGGTCCGAACTCGGAGTGGCCCGCACCGAAGAACACCTCCGAGTACTCGCGGTACGGGAAGGACCGGAACCCGGGGTAGGCCTCGAAGTCGCTCGCGGTCCACTCCCAGACGCCCCCGAGCAGATCGAGGGCACCGCAGCGGCTCGCACCCTCGGGATGCGCGCCGACCTCGTCCGGGCCGAAGCGCCGGCCGAGCCGGAACTGCCCACCGGCTTCGGTGGCCCCGGCCGCGGCCTTCTCCCACTCCGCCTCGGTCGGGAGGCGCGCCCCGCGCCATGTGGCGAAGGCGTCGGCCTCGAACCAGCACACGTGCTGCACCGGCTCGCGCGGCGGGAGCGGTTCGGTCCGACCGAAGCGCCGCCGGGCCCAACCGTCGCCGACCCGATGCCAGAACTGGGGGTTCGCGAGACCGGCCTCGGTACGCCACGCCCAGCCCTCGTCGGTCCACCAGCGCGCGTCGTCGTAACCGCCCGCCTCGACGAACTCGACGTACGCGGCGTTGGTCACCGGCGTCGTGTCGATTCGGAACGCCGGGACGTCGACCGGGTGCTCGGGCCGCTCGTTGTCGTAGGCCCACGGATCGCTTCCGGTACCCATGGTGAACGGACCGGCCTCGACCAGCACGTCGAGCGGGAGCTCGGCCGGATCGGGGCCGGAAGCGCCCGGGCCGTCACCCGCGTCGGGATGCGCGTAGTCATCCATCAGCTGCACCGTCGCGAGGAGCGTCTCGTCGTGCTGATGCTCGTGGTGGATGACCAGTCCGTAGACGAATCCGCCGGAGAGCAACGGGTCGCTGGGGTCGAGTGTGATGCCGGCCAGCACGTCGAGCGTCCGCTTGCGCACGTCGGCGACGTAGTCGCGCGCGTCCGCAGGGCCGAGGATGTCGAGCGTGGGCCGCTCGGAGCGCGGGTGCCGGAACGCGTCGTAGATGTCGTCGTAGCGCGGGTCGGTCGGATCACCTGCGCCGAGCGCGCGGAGCAGCCAGAGCTCCTCGTAGTGGCCGATGTGTGCGAGGTCCCAGACCAGCGGCGACATCAGGGTCGAGTGCTGCTCGATCAGCAGTGGCTCGGGAATCGGCTCGAGCAGCGCCAGGGTGCGCGTGCGGGCGGCTTCCAGCTCGCGGGCGACGCGCGCCTTCACTTCGAGGATCTCCGGCGCGCGGCTGCCGGGCCGGGATCCGTCGGGCACCGTCGGGCGGTTGGTCTCGGTCACGACTCGATCGCCTCGCCTACCAGCCCCGCGCGATCCACTCGTCGAGGTGGGGGCGCTCGGTGCCGATCGTGGTGTCGAGGCCGTGACCGGGAAGCACCAGGTCGTCCTCGGGCAGGGTGAAGAGCCGGCGGTCGATGGACCCGATGATCTGCTCGAAGCTGGCGTTCTCGAACTTCGTCGTGCCGGGCCCGCCCGGGAACAGGGTGTCACCGCTGAACACGATCGGGTGCCCCTCGAGCAGGAAGCAGGTCGATCCGGGCGTGTGGCCGGGAGTGTGGATCGTGCGGAGCCGGAGGTCGCCGACCTCGATCACCTCGTCGTCGGGGAGGACGAAGTCGTAGGCGGGCAGCATCGTGGCGTCCTCGGATGCGATCCCCACGTCGATGCCGGCGTTGCGGACTGCGGTCACGGCCTGGATGTGGTCGAAGTGGCCGTGGGTGGTGAGGACCCGGCGGACCCCCGTGGCCCGGCACACCTCGAGGAGCAGCTCGTGCTCGTTCGCCGCATCCACGAGCACCGCATCCCCGGTCTGCTTGGACCGGAGGATGAAGACGTTGTTCTCGAAGGGGCCGACCACGATCTTGTCGATGCGGGCGTCCGCGGTCTCGTAGTGCGCCGGGCGGGAAGTCGTGGTGGTGGGCACACGATCAGCGTAACGGCCGGGCGTGGCGAAGCGGGAGGCCGCCCTCGGTCACCGACCCGCTCCGCGTCTGGTCGTGGTCGACCGAGGGAGATGCTCGGAGGGGAGGCCGCCCTCGGTCACCGACCCGCTCCGCCGTCTGGTCGTGGTCGACCGAGGGAGATGCTCGGAGGGGAGGCCGCCCTCGGTCACCGAACCGCTCCGCGTCTGGTCGTGGTCGACCGAGGGAGATCTTCAGAGTGGTGTGGTCGACCGAGGGAGATCCACCAGGATGGAAACTGGACCGGTCGGTCAAGTACGGTCGACCCGGCCCTATGGACTTCCACGACACTCCCGCCGAGGCGGCATTCCACGACGAGGTGCGGTCCTGGCTGTCCGAGCACCTGGTGGGCGAGTTCGCCGAGATCGGGCCGGGGGGTGGGCCCGCCGACGAGTCCGGCTACGACCTGCGCATGGAGTGGGAGCGCCTGCTCGGCCGGGATCGCTGGGTCGGGATGTCCTGGCCGGAGGAGTACGGCGGGCGCAACGCCGGCATCGTCGAGCAGGTGATCTTCAACGAGGAGTACGCCAAGGCGGGGGCTCCCGCACGGATCAGCTTCTTCGGTGAGGGCCTGTTCGCGCCGACGCTCATCGCCTACGGCACCGAGGAGCAGAAGCAGCGCTTCCTCCCCAAGATCCAGTCCGTCGACGAGCTCTGGTGCCAGGGGTACTCGGAACCGAACGCGGGCTCGGACCTCTCGAACGTCCAGACCCGCGCGGTGCTCGACGGCGACGAGTGGGTCGTGAACGGCCAGAAGGTCTGGACGACCCTCGCGCACCGCGCGCAATGGTGCTTCTGCATCTGTCGCACCGACCCGGACGCGCCGGCGCACAAGGGTCTCTCGTACGTGCTGATCCCAATGGACCAGCCGGGTGTGACCGTCGCGCCGATCCATCAGATGACCGGTACGGCCGAGTTCAACGAGGTCTTCTTCGACGACGCGCGCACCGACCGTTCGATGGTCCTCGGCGAGGTCAACGACGGGTGGAAGGTCGCGATGGCGACGCTCGGCTTCGAGCGCGGCACGGCGTTCCTCGGCCAGCAGCTCGCCTTCAAGCGTGAGCTCGAAGACCTCGTGGACACCGCCCATGGGAACGGCGCCGCGAGCGAGGACGCGATCCGCCAACGACTCGCCCAGGCCTACATCGGTGTCGAGATCATGAAGTACAACGGTCTCCGGATGTTGACCGGCCTCGCCCGCAAGGGTGTGCTCGGGCCGGAGGCCAGCATCGGCAAGCTCTTCTGGAGCACGTGGCACCGGAACCTCGGCGAGCTCGCCATGGATGTCCTCGGCCCCGCGGCCGGGATCATCGAGGGTGATCCGGCCAAGGGCTACCAGCTCAACGAGCTCCAACGGAACTTCATGTTCAGCCGGTCTGAGACCATCTACGCCGGCGCGAGCGAGATTCAACGCAACATCATCGGCGAGCGGGTGCTCGGGCTCCCGCGCGAGCCCAGGTAACGCACCCCAGGGGAGAAGGAGCAACAGTGAATTTCGCGTTCTCGGAAGAGCAGGAGCAGCTGCGGGAAGCAGTGCGGAAGTTCTTGGAGGCGAAGAGCCCCGAGAGCGAGGTGCGCCGCCTGATGGAGACGACCGAGGGCTACGACCCCGCGGTCTGGAAGCAGATGGCCAACGAGCTCGGCCTGCAGAGCCTGCACATCCCCGAGGCGTACGGGGGCCAGGGCTTCACGTTCGTCGAGCTCGGCATGGTGCTCGAGGAGCAGGGCCGAGCATTGCTGTGCGCGCCGTACTTCTCGACGGTCGTGCTGGCCGCCAATGCGATCATGAACGCGGGCACCGAGGACGAGAAGTCTGCGCTCCTGCCCGGCATCGCGAGTGGCGAGACGATCGCGACGCTGGCGTTCACCGAGCCCAATGGAAAGTGGGATGCCGACGGCATCACGCTCGAGGCGGCGAAGGACGGCAAGCTCACCGGAACGAAGATGTTCGTGCTCGACGGCCACACCGCCGACCTGATCGTCGTGGTGGCCCGGACCGCGGGAACGACCGGCGAGGACGGCATCTCGTTCTTCACCGTCGCCGGCGACGCAGCCGGGCTCACCCGGACCGCGCTCGCCACGATGGACCAGACCCGGAAGCAGGCCCGCCTCGAGTTCGACGGCGTGCAGGCGACCCCGCTGGGCGAAGCCGGTGCCGGCTGGGCCGCGCTCTCCACGACGCTCGACCAGGCGGCCGTCGGACTCTCCAACGAGATGGTGGGTGGCGCGCAGTTCGTGCTCGAGGAGTCGGTCCAGTACGCGAAGGACCGCGTGCAGTTCGGCCGCCCGATCGGCTCGTTCCAGGCGATCAAGCACAAGTGCGCGGACATGCTGCTCGAGGTCGAGTCGGCGAAGTCGGCGGCCTACTACGCCGCGTGGGCCGCGGCCGAGGGCAACGACGAGGCACCGGTGGTCGCGAGCCTGGCCAAGGCCTACTGCTCGGACGCGTACTTCCACGCCGCCGCGGAGAACATCCAGATCCACGGTGGGATCGGCTTCACCTGGGAGCACAACGCGCACCTGTACTTCAAGCGCGCCAAGTCCTCGGAGATCCTGCTCGGCGACGCGACCTACCACCGCGAGCTGCTCGCGCAACGCATCGGCATCTGACGTTTCGAGGATCTCCGGAGGGCGGCTGCCGGACCAGTGCCGATTCGGCGCCCTCCGGCGGTTCATCCGAAGGTCTCCGGCGGTCGGTCGATCGGTGGCGCCTGCTCGTAGGCTGAGTCCGTGGCGCTGATCGTCGGATTCGTGGTCGTCGGGCTGGTCTGTGCGATCGCGGCCGTGCTCGTGTTCCGTGAGGCGCAGCGTATGTCCGAGCAACCGCCCGAGGCGGTCTTCGACCCGGATGACGCGTACGACTGGGTGGTGCGTCATCTGCCGGATCTCGTCGCGGCGACGCTGACGCCGGAGGACGTGCGCCGGATTCTCGACCTGCAGCTCGAGTTCTTCCAGCGCAAGGGCGTGTCGGCCAACGGGTCGTCGGTGGCTCCCCGGGGTGCGGTCGTGTTCGGCACCGCCGAGACCGTCGACTACATCGTCGAGCGCGCCGCGGCGACGGGTGAGGAGTACCTGCCCGAGCAGGTCGAGGGTGTGGTCGAGTGCCAGCTCGCGTACCTCCGCTTCATCGGCGCGGTCGGCCGGGCCGCCGGACCTGACGAGGAACCGCCCGGCGGGCCCGACCCGGAGGACAAAGAGGACGCGGGCTAGGTCCGGGATCTGGTACGAATTTGGGTACCAGAGAAGGGAGGTGGTCCAAACAATGCATGATCAACGTTTTGGGACCCTGGAGGTGCGCGGCCGCTAGGCCGGTAGCTCACGGACCGCTTGGCGGAATCCAACCGCTGCGCCGCCGTCGGACGGGTCGGGGAGCTGGTCCCCCCTCGAGCAACCCCCGAAGACGGTGAACCGAACCAAGTTCCTGCGTGGTGGAGGCACATTCCGTGCCTCCACCACGTCGTTTCCGACCTGAACCGTGAGATGGTGAGCTGATGAGCCGACCCAGCAAATTCGAGGACTTCCGCTACGTCGGGGACAAGCGGACGCAGTGGTTCTTCGATCTCGACGACCCGAACCTCGCCCCGGAGCTCGTCGCCGAGCTCATGGACTCCGAGCAGTTCGCCGCGTTCAGCCCCGACACGCCGGCGGAAGCTCGCAACCGCGGCTACCGCGCGTTCGCGGCCCTCGAAGACGCGTAGCTGCCCACGACTCCCGTCCATTGGACGCCCTGCACCGGGTTTGGGGCAACGCGTCCATTGAACGGAGTGGGACCGGTCAGTCGCGGTCGGGAGCCTCGACGGTGGGCGGGTTGAACCCGCCGGGGATCGAGTCGGCGGCGCCCTTGAGCTTCGCCTCGAACGCGACGTCCGACAGCACCGGCTCGCACGGCAACGACGCGGGGTCGTCGGGGAGGCCGTCGAGCTCGACCCATGACGTGCAACCGCCGTACGAGTCGCGGTACGGAACGGTGACGGGTTCGACGAGCCGGTGCACCCGCAGGGCGAGGATCCAGAGCGGGTCCCGCTTCTTCCAATTGAATCGGGTCTCGACGTACTTGCGGGACCAGATCACCTTGCCGTCGAGTGCGTCGAGGACCTCGGGATCGGATGTCGTCGCCGCGCCGACGACGTCGGCCCAACCGCCGACGACGAAGTCGCCGGGGGTGGATGGCGCCGGGACCGGCTCGATCCAGCGGGCGTAGGCGGGCTTCAGGAGCTCGGGCCGCTGGTGTTCGAACGTGGGGTAGAGCCAGAGCCGAGTCGCCTGCACCGCGAAGTGCCGCCCGTCCTCGCGAATGCCACCCTTGCGCACGTCGAGGATCTGCTCACCCTCGAGCAGGGCCTGCACGACCGCCGCCCATTCCTTGTACGCGGGGGCTCGGAGCACGGAGGTCGTCACCGGGCCCAGGATAATGGTGGGGAGCGAAGGAGACGCAGTGGAGGAACGGATCGAAGTGGATGGGCTGGCGCTGGCGGTTCACGTCGCGCGCCCGGCCACCACCGGCTCGGTGCCCGCGGTCATCCTGTGCCACGACTTCCCGACCCCACCGCGCGGCTCCCTGGCCTCCGGCTTGACGTTTCCCGAGCTCGCCGACCGCATCGCGCGGGACGTCGGATGGATGGTCTTCACGTTCAACTTCCGGGGCACCGGTGGCTCCGAGGGTGACTTCTCGGTCGGGGGCTGGCTGGCCGATCAGCGGATGGCGGTCGACTTCCTGTCCGAGCGCGAAGAGGTCGGGGGAGTCTGGATGGTCGGATCCGGCGCCGGAGGAACTCTCGCGTTGTGCACCGCGGCCGAAGACGAGCGCGTCCGCGGAGTTGCGACGCTCGGCGCGCAGGCGACGCTCCGGGGCTGGGACTCGTCGCGGTTCATCGACCACTGCCGCCGCATGGGCGTGCTGCGGACTCCGGGCGCGCCGAAGGACCCGGCCGCGTGGGCGCGCGAGATCTCCGAGATCGACGCCCTTGCCGCGGCTCGCAAGATGGCTCCGCGTCCGCTCCTGGTGCTGCACGGTTCCGACGACGACGTCGCGCCGCTCGACGACGCGCGCCTGCTCGCCGAGGCGCACGGGTCCGCGGAGCTGCGAGTCGTGCTCACCGCGGGCCGTCGAATCCGCCACGACCCGCGCGCCATCGCGTCGCTGTTCGGCTGGCTCGACCGCCAGATGCACTAGCTCGTTTCGGGGCGCGAATCGGTCGCCAGGGCGACCGCACAACGCCCCGAAACCAGTCGGGGACCGTCGGGACTGAGGCGGCTCAGAGCGCGTCGCGGGCGTACTGGAGGACATCCCCCAGCGTCTCGTCGAGCGCGATCTCCGGTGACCAGCCCGTCGCCTCGCGCAGACGTGCGTTGCTCCCGACGAGGCGGGGAACCTCGACCGGGCGCACGAGCTCGGGGTCCGAGACGAGCCGGATAGGCCGGTGGGCGCGGGCGAGGAGCCGATCCGCGACCTCACGGACGCTCACCCCGATGCCCGAACAGACGTTGTAGACCTCGCCGGGCTCACCGCGCTGCGCCACGAGCCGGTACGCGCGCACCACGTCACGAACGTCGGTGAGGTCGCGAACTGCATCGAGCGAGCCGACCGGGATCTGTTCGATCTCGTCCCGTTCGGCGCGCGCGATCCGAGCCGCGAGTGCTGGAACCACGAATCGGGACGACTGGCCGGGCCCGGTGTGGCTGAACGGACGGACACGGATCGTGTCGAGACCGTCGCCGAGGAAGGACTGCAGCGCCAGGAAATCAGCGGCGGCCTTTCCCGCGCCGTACGGCGTGACCGGGCGCAGGGGCGAACTCTCGGTGAGCGGAAGGTCGGCCTCCTCGACGCGTCCGTACTCCTCGGAGCTGAGCACCACGATCACCCGTCGGACGCCGATCTCGGTGCAGGTGCGCAGGATGTTCAACGTGCCCTCGGCGTTCACGCGAAACGACGCGGCCGGGCTCTTCCAGCTCTCGCCGACGTGGCTGAGCGCGGCGAGGTGGTAGACGACCTCGGGACGCGCTTCGCTGAGTCGGGACCGGACCTGGTCCGCGTTGGTCACGTCGAAGGAGTCCGGTCCATGACGGTCGAGCGACACGACGTCGTCGCCGCAGGCTTCGAGGTGGTCGACGAGGTGCGGGCCGACGAAGCCGCGCGCACCCGTGACGGTGGCCTTCACGCCGCCACCCCGCACGCGAGGCGGTAGGCCGCGAGGTGGCGCTCGATGGATGCGGCCCACGTGTAGGGCGCGGCCTGGTTCGGTCCGGCCCGGCGGAGCCGGTCCCCGAGCGCGACGTCGTCGAGCAGGCGCCCCAGCGCCGTGGCCAGCGCGTCGGTGTCGCCGGGGTCGATCAGGAGGGCGGCATCACCGACGACCTCGGCCATCGCGGAACCGGTCGTGGTCACGAGTGCGGCGCCACACGCGAGGGCTTCGAGCGCCGGGAGCCCGAAGCCTTCCTCGAGCGACGGGTACACCACGGCTTCGGACTGCCGGAAGAACGCCGGCAGCGCTTGGCCGGGAAACCATCCGGACCGGATGATGCGGGTCGTCACCCCGCTCGCCGCGGCGGAATCGCGCACGGCGGTGGCACCCCAACCGTCCCGGCCCGCGATCACCAGCCGGAGATCGGGCCGGTTCGGCGCGACGCGGGCGAACGCGGCGATGAGGGTCGGGAGGTCCTTGCGCGGCTCGAGCGTTCCGGCGAACGCCAGGTACGGCGGTCGGATGCCGAGCCCGTGGAGGGCGGCAAGATCCTCCGCGTTGCCGCGCGGAGCCGGGCGGAACCGTTCATGGTCCACGCCGTGTGGCGCGACGACGATGGGTGCCCGCGGATCGAGCCGCGCTCGCACGCGGTCCGCGGTGTGCTGACTCACCGCGATCAACGCTGCGGCGCGGCGCGCGCTGAGGCGCAGCATCGGGGTGAAGAACGCGACCTTCCGGCGCTCGTGCCACTCGGGATGGTCGAAGAACGTGAGATCGTGCACCGTGATCACCGCGGGGACCGTCAGCCGGACCGGCATCGTGTAGTGCGGGCCGTGCCAGACGTCGAGCGCGAGGCGGCTCGCCAGCGCCGGAGCCCGGACTTGTTCCCACACCAGGCGCGCGGGTCGATGTTCGGGGACGTCCGCGTGGATCGCGGCCTTCGGCGCGAAGTCGGACCAACGCGTGGCATCGCCCTGGCGGGCGAGGAGATGAAGATCAAGCTCGTCGTGCTCGGCGAGGCCCCGGGCCAGCTGCACGGTGTAGACGCCGGCACCGACGGGACGCGCGGGCACCGCCGAGACGTCCAATAGCAGGCGCACGAGGACCGAGTCTACGAGTGCGCCGCGCGAACCCCCGCGGCGGCGTAGGCATCGAGGTGGGCGCGGGCGGACGCGGCCCACGTGAAGTCGCCCGCCCGTCGCAGCCCACGCGTGGCGAGATCCGCCCGAGTGTCCCCGTTCTCGAGGAGATCCAGCAGGGAAGCGGTCCAGGCCGCGACGTCTCCCGGGGGGACGAGAACGCCCGCGTCCTTCACGACCTCCGGAAGGGCGGTCGTGTTCGACGCGACCACCGGGCAGCCACGGGACATCGCCTCGAGCGCGGGGAGGCCGAATCCCTCGTAGCGCGACGGGAGCGCGCAGAGCTCGGCCCGCCGGTAGAGCGCGTCGAGCGTCACTTCGTCGACCCGGCCCAGGCGGCGCACCCCCTTGCCGTCGAGGCCCGGGACGGACAACCAACCGGTGGGGCCGGCGAGGGCCAGGGTCAGGTCGCGGTGGGTCCGGCGCACCTCGGCCACTGCGGCTGCCAGCGTGTCGAGGCCCTTGCGCGGCTCGATGGTGCCGACACTCACCACGTAGGGCGGCTCGATGCCGACTGCGGCGATCCGCGCGTCCAGGATCGCATCGGGCTCCGGTGCGGGCACCACGATTGCCATCGGCGCGACGTGCACGCGCTCGGGTTCGAAGCCCGATCCGATCAGCTCGTGGCGCGTGAACTCGGAGATCGCGATGACTGCGGCGGCGTCGCGATGAGCGATCGCGAGCCCGCGCCGGTGGAACTCGACCCCGCGGCGGGTGAAGACCTCGGGATGGCGGAGGAACGCGAGATCGTGGACGGTGACGACGAGTGGCGCACTCCCGGCCGGTGGCACCGCGAGGCTCGGCGCGTGCATCACGTCGGCCTCGACCGGAATCGGAGGCCACCGGAGCCGGTGCCACAGCTCGTAGCGCCACGGCGCATGCGGCCGACCGAGATCGACGTAGTCGGGGAGCGGCGGCACCTGATCCGCCGGTGCGGCACCCGCGGCGAAGGTCGTGAGCTCGATCCCGAACTCCGGAAGGGTGGCGAGCAGCCCGTCGACGTACCGACCGATCCCGCCGGGAACGGGCTGGAACAGCTGGCCGACGTGCAGCGCGACCCTCATGTGACCGAACGATAGAGCGACGCGAAGCGCTCGGCTGCGGCACTCCAGGTGTACCGGGCGACCTGCTCGCGGCCGCGCGCGACGAGCGCGGCACGCTCCACCGGTTCGTCGAGCAGGCGCCGCAGCGCGCCGGCGAGCTCGTCGTCGTCGAGTGGATCGACGAGCAGCGCACCGTCGCCCAGTACCTCGGGCAGCGATCCCGCGCGGCCCGCGACGGTGGCGACTCCTGCGGCCATCGCCTCGAGCGGCGGCAATCCGAAACCCTCGTAGCGCGACGGGTAGGCGAACACCGTCGCGCCGGCGAGGAGATCGCGGCGTTGCCCGGCGGTGACGTACCCCTTCCGCACGATCCGGTCCCGACTCGGCGATGCACCGATCGCGGCGTCGAAGCTCTCCTCGCCCCAACCGTCCGGTCCCGCGATCACGAGTCGCGCCTCGGGGTCGGAAGCGGCGACCGCGCTGAACGCGCGGACCAGCCCGGGGAGGTTCTTGCGGGGCTCGATCCGCCCGAGCGCCAGGACGTACCGGGGTCCCCCGGCCAACCGGGCGCCGGCGTCGGCATCGCCGCCGGTCACCGCGCCCACGCCCCACGGGATCGACACGACGCGACCGGTTGCGATGCCAAACTCGGCGCGTATCTCCGCAGCGATGAACTCGCTCCCGGTCTGTACCGTCGCACCGCGGGCAATGGCGCGCCGGATGAGCTCGCCGTACCGGAGGGTGTCGGCGGTGCACAGCTCGGGGAAGCGCACGAACGTGAGGTCGTGCACCGCGACGATCACGGGTGCGCGCGCCGGTGGCGCGACGTAGTTGAGCGCGTGGACCACATCGACGGGGCCGGTCCAGTGCTCGGCCTTCGGCCAGGACGCGCCGCGGCTCCACAGCTCCCGCACCGCCCGGGCCGGCAATCGCGACGTCGCGGCCGAGACCCCGGGAGGGAGGGCGTGCCGGAGGTCGTTGCGGCCGCGCCAGGTCAGCGCGTAGGCAATGGGGAGGACGTCGTCACGGGCCGCCAGGGCAGTGATCAGGCCCTCGGTGACCTCGCCGATGCCGGTGCGCTGCCCCAGCAACGGCGTGCCGTCGAGAGCAACGCGAACGGGGTCGATCGGTCGATCCTACCGGGGTGCCGGCGCGCCGAGGGGTGCGAAGTGGGGATCGAAATGAGCCGTTCGGCCGGTGCGTTCGAGCCCTGCGGTGTGGGACACTGCGGGGATGGTCGAGGGGGCATCGTGCCTATCGGTCGTGATGCCGGCGTACAACGAGGCCGCGACCCTGGAGACGGTGGTTCGGCAGGTCCTGGCCTCGCCGTACCTCCGGGAGCTGATCGTGGTCGACGACGGGTCGACCGACGACACCGTTGCGATCGTCGAGGGCATCGACGACAAGCGGATCCGCCTGTTCGTCCAGCCGATCAACCTCGGGAAGGGCGCGGCACTCCGTCGGGGTTTCGAGGAGGCGACCGCGCCGTACGTGATCGTCCAGGACGCCGACCTGGAGTACGACCCGCGTGAGTACGCCGCCGTCCTCGGGCCGCTCCTCGCCGGCGACGCCGATGTGGTCTACGGGTCGCGGTTCCTCTCCGGCCACCCGCACCGCGTCCTCTACTACTGGCACTCGGTCGGGAACCGGTTCCTCACGACCGCGTCGAACATGTTCACCAACCTCAATCTCACCGACATGGAGACCTGTTACAAGGCGTTCCGCCGTGAGGTCATCCAGTCCATCGAGATCGAAGAGGATCGGTTCGGCTTCGAGCCGGAGATCACGGCGAAGATCGCCGCCGCGGGCTGGCGCATCTACGAGGTCGGCATCTCGTACTCGGGTCGCACCTACTCCGAGGGGAAGAAGATCGGCTGGAAGGACGGAGTCCGCGCGATCTACGGCGTCGTGCGCTACTCGTCGGCGTGGCAGCGGTTGCGCTCGACCATCGACCACGCGCCCGATCGCAGCATCCCGCCGGCCGAGTTCGACGATTCCGACGCCGAGCTTTCCGATGTCCTTTCCACGCTGGAGGAAGCCGACAACTACGCCGACTGGATCTACCGGCTCATCCGTCCGCACCTGGGTGAGCACGTCCTCGAGATCGGCGCGGGCCACGGCGAGCTCACCGAGCGACTCCGACGCGATGCACGGGTCACCGCGACCGACCTTTCGAAGCGGTGCGTCGACGAGCTCGCGACGCGCTTCGAGGGTTGCGACGACGTCGAGGTCCTCCAAGCCGACGTGGCTGCGCTCGGGACTCACGGTCGCTTGTTCGACTCCGTCGTGCTCATCAATGTGCTCGAGCACATCGACGACGACTCGGATGCGCTCGCCGAC
Source organism: uncultured Acidimicrobiia bacterium (assembly GCA_963770095.1). Lineage (GTDB taxonomy): Bacteria > Actinomycetota > Acidimicrobiia > IMCC26256 > JAENVU01 > Chersky-806. Next base: position 518,456 of record CAVYOO010000005.1, on the reverse strand, counting down.
CTCCGCGATCTGCTCGTGCCCGGCGGACGGCTCTGCGTCTTCGTCCCCGCGTTCGAAGGCTTGTACTCCGACTTCGACCGCCGCATCGGGCATCGTCGGCGGTACCGACGCTCGCAGCTCGTCTCGACCTTCGACCACGCGGGGCTCGAGGTCGTCGACGCCCGCTACGTGAACACCGTCGGAGCGGTCGCGTGGTGGCTCTTCTCCCGCCAGCTCGGGCAGGTGCCGACGCAGCGTTGGTCGGTGAAGCTCTACGACCGGGTCGGCGTGCCGGTCATCCGCCAGCTCGAAGCCGGCCGCGAGCCGAGGTTCGGTCAGTCCCTGCTCTGCATCGGAGCCCGCCCCAACCAGGACACGCCGGACTGACGACAGGGCTCAGATCTCGAGTGGTTCGTGCTCGATCTGGGTGATGAGCGAGTCGACGCCCGCGTCGACGCCGTGCCGCATGCGGTTGTAGAGCGCGAACGACATGACCAGCGTCGCGACCGCCGCACCGGCGAGGAAGCCGATCTCGACCTGCATCTCGAGCTCCGCCACGGGCGCGATGGCCGCGGTCACGGCGAAGAACGCGAGTACGCCCAGAAGCCACGCGAGCGCGGCCTGCGCGTGGCCCTTGAGGGCCAACAAGGCCTGGGCGACGGTGAGGGCAATGATGAACGCGCCGCTTCCCGCGGCGAGGAGGCCGAGGTCGAGGCTGTTGATCTTGAACGGCGGGAACAGGATCTCGCCCACCGGGACACCGATCGTGAACGCGGCCAGCGTGCCGATGACCGCGATGCCGACGACGATGACGAGCAGCTGTTTCAAGCCGGTGCGAAAATCGTCGTGGCGGCCCGCGCCGGCGAGGCTCGCGAGCTTCGGGAGCAGCGTTCCCTGGACCGCCTGGAACAGCAGGGGTGGGATCCGGGCAACGAAGAACGCGGAGGTGAACGCCGCGACTGCGGCAGTGTCGCCCGGGCCTTTCAGCATGTTCACGCCGAGCAGCGAGGAGTACCCCAGGAGCTGCATGAGCAACGAGCCCGCGAGCAACCAGCCGAGCGCGTTGGACAGCTCGGAGTACGGCGCCGGCGGACCGGGTTCGAGCAGCGTCTGGCGCTTGCGCAGGGACACGAGGACCGCGATGAACGGTGAGAGCGCCATGCACATCCCGTAGGCCCCCGCGTTGTCCACGCCGATGGCCAGCAGCACGAGTGCCCCGGCGAGCCGCACGACGCCGTCTGTCGCGAGCATCTCTCCGTAGGGGCGGAACTGCCCGTTCCCCGACAACGTCCCCCGTGTGGTGTGCATGGCGTAGAAGCCGACGAGTCCGATCGCCAGGCTCGCGACCAGGAGCCAGTTCCCGTGGAACTGCCCGTCGACGTACAGCGGCGCGGTCACAAGTGCGAGCACCACCATTGCGCCGGTCAGGATCGCTCCGAGGCGAGCGGCCCGGTGCACGAGGGGGCCGCCACCGATCCCCTGCGCCCGCCGGTGGGCGAGGGCCCGGCCGACCTCCTGCTCGAGCGGCAGGAACAGGCCTGGTCCCGCGACGAAGATGAACCCCCAGAACGCGCCGAACGCGGAGTACTGAGGGTCACTCAGGCCGCGCTGGGCGACGATGATGAAGATGTACGAGGTGATCGCGGTGACGGCGAGTCCCGCGCCCACGGCAAAGGTGCCCTCCGGGACGGCGGTCCGGGCCTTCTCGATCAGCTTTCCTGAGCGGTCCCTCACGGACGTACTCCGGACCCTTCCTTTGCGTACCGGCGTGGTCGCACCGATGCCCCCCGACGTCCTCATGCCGACCAAGGACCGAACGGCCAGTCAGCATAGCGGCGGTTTGTGGGGAATTTGGCGGGGGCGCCCACCGGCGAGTCGGCCACGAGCGTGGCCCGCGGCGATGATGAGGGCATGAAGACGCGCACGCTGATGTTGTTGGCGTTGATCACCGGATTGGCCATCCTGGCGGCGGGCGCGATCCAGATCCTCATGGCCAAGCCGTGACCGGCCGATTCTGTCGGGTGACGGTCCGGCGCCGGTGGGCACAATGATCGTCGAAGAGCTCCGACCCGAAGGTGGTGAGCACGGTGGCTGAGAGGTTCGACGTCGTCGTCCTGGGCGGCGGACCCGGCGGGTACGCCGCGGCCCTCTACGGCGCGGCCGCAGGGCTGCGCATCGCCATGGTCGAGGAGGCGAGGGTCGGCGGCACGTGCCTGCACCGTGGCTGCATCCCCGCCAAGGAGCTGCTGCAAACCGCCGAGGTCCTGCGTACCGTCCGGACGGCCAAGGAGTTCGGGGTCGACGCCGGCCAGCCCACCCTGGACCTCGCGACGACCCAGGCCCGCAAGCAGCAGGTCGTCGACAAGCTGACCAAGGGCCTCGAGTCCCTCCTCAAGGGCCGCAAGGTGACGGTGGTACCCGGCACCGGGTCGATCGTGGATGCCTCCGCTCACCTCATACGCGTCTCGGACGGCACCGAGCTGATCGGCGACGCGCTCATCCTCGCGACCGGCTCGCGGCCCCGGGAGCTCCCCGGCATCCCGTTCGACGGTACGCAGGTGCTGTCTTCCGATCACCTGCTCGTGCTGGCGGAGGTCCCGGCGCGCGCCGCGATCATCGGCGGCGGCGCGATCGGCTGCGAGTTCGCGTCGTACCTGTCGGACGTCGGAAGCGAGGTGACCCTGCTCGAAGCGATGCCGGCCGTCCTGCCCGGCGTCGACAAGCAGGCCGCCGACCAGGTGGTGCGCGCGTTCAAGAAGCGCGGCGTGAAGGTCGTCACGGGAGTGTCGATCGAAGGCATCGATCGCGATCCGCTCGCGGTTCGTTACCTCGCGGGCGATGCGTCGGAGTCGTTGGAGGTGGATGCGGTCGTGGTGAGCGTCGGCCGGCTGCCGCGTTCCGAAGGCATCGGGCTCGAGGAATCGGGCATCGACGTCGACGACCGCGGCTTCGTCGTGGTCGACGACCACCAGCAGACGTCGGTCGCCGGGGTTTTCGCAGTGGGGGACCTGGTGAAGGGGCCCGCGCTTGCACACGTCGGGTTCGCGGAGGCGATCGTCTCGATCAAGACGATCCTCGGTGAGGACGTCGTCCCGATCGAACACGACAAGGTTCCGTGGGGCATCTACTGCCACCCGGAGGTCGCGTTCAGCGGCCTCACCGAGGCGGCGGCAATCGAGCGGGGCTACGACGTCGTGACGTCGGTGCACCGGTTCGCCGGCAACAGCCGGGCGATCATCATGGGCGAGCCGGAGGGACTCGTGAAGATCGTGGCCGAGCGCGATGGCCCCCTCCTGGGCGTTCACATCGTCGGGCCCTGGGCGACCGAGCTGCTGGCCGAGGGATATCTCGCGGTCAACTGGGAAGCCTCGCCCGAGGACCTGGGCGCGCTGATCCATCCGCACCCGACCCTCAGCGAGCTGTTCGGCGAGTCGGCGCTCGCGCTCACCGGTCGATCGCTGCACGGCTGACAGGGAGGACGCACCGAGTGGACATCACGATGCCGCAGCTGGGTGAGACGGTCACCGAGGGGACGATCACCCGGTGGCTCAAGCAGATCGGCGACACCGTCGCGCTCGACGAGCCGCTGTTCGAGGTCTCCACCGACAAGGTCGACTCCGAGGTTCCGTCGGCCGCGGCCGGTGTGCTGACCGAGATCCTCGTCCCCGAGGGCGACACCGTCGAGGTCGGCGCTCGTCTCGCCGTGCTCGGTGACTCCGCCGGGGCCGCGCCCGGCGCGCCCGCCGCACCGACCAGCGCGCCTCCGCCCGCGCCCGAACCTCCGCCCGCGCCCGAACCTCCACCCGCGCCCGAACCTCCACCCGCGCCCGCCGCACCTCCAGCGGCGCCCCCGCAGCCCGCTCCGACTCCGCCCGCGCAATCCGCGCCGGCTCCGGGCGCGTCGGCGCCGAACGGCCGCGTGACCTCTCCCGTGGTCCGCCGACTGATCGCCGAGCGGGGGCTGGACCCGGCTTCGATCGCGGGCACCGGTGAAGGCGGCCGCATCACGCGGCGCGACGTGATCAACGCCGCGCCGTCCGCAACTCCGACCGCCGCGCCGGCGCGCACTGCGCCGGCCGCACCGGCCGCACCGGCCGCACCCGAGGCACCGCGTGCCGTCCGTCACGGTGACGAGACGATCCCGTTCGACAACATCCGGCGGCGCACCGCTGAGCATGTGGTCCGTTCGAAGCAGACCAGCGCTCACGTGTACACGTCGGTCGAGGTGGACTACGAGCGAATCGGGCGGGTCCGGAGCGCCAACCAGACTGCGTGGAAACAGGAGGAGGGCTTCTCGCTCACCTACCTGCCCTTCATCGCCCGAGCGTTCTGCGACGCGGTGCGCGACTACCCGTTCGTGAACGCGAGTGTCGACGGCGACGTGCTTGTCGTGCACCATGACGTACACCTGGGAATCGCGGTCGATCTCGAGTTCAAGGGTCTGATCGCGCCGGTGATCCGCGACGCGGACGGGAAGCGGCTCCGGCTCATCGCCCGGGAGATCCGCGATCTCGCAACCCGCGCGCGAACGAAGCAGCTCGGCCCGGACGAAGTCATCGGTGGCACGTTCACGATCACCAACATGGGTCCCTTCGGCACGCTGATGACCTTGCCCATCATCAACCAGCCGCAGATCGCGATCATGGCGACGGACGCGATCACGAAGAAGCCGGTGGTGGTCGAGGGACCGGACGGCGACGACGCGATCGCGATCCACCCGGTCGGGGTCATCTCTCTCGCATGGGACCACCGCGCGTTCGACGGCGCGTACGCGGCGTCCTTCCTGCATGCCGTGCGCGAGATCCTCGAGACCCGCGACTGGGTCGCCGAGCTCGCGTGAGCACAACGGGCGCATCCCGCGACCCGCTGCGGGCCCGGTGGCTGGGGCGGGTCGACTACCGGGAGGCCGCCGACCTCCAGCGGGCGCTGCACGAGCGCAGCGAGCAGGACCATCTGCTGCTCCTGGAGCACCCGGACACCTACACCCTCGGCACCCGGTCGGACCCGGCCCACGTGCTCGTGCCGCCGGCGAGCGTCGGCGCCGAGCTCGTCCACACCGATCGCGGCGGCGACGTCACCTATCACGGGCCCGGTCAGCTGGTCGGCTACCCGATCGTCACGCTGGCGCCATGGCGCGACGGCGCCCCGGACGTCGTCGCGCACGTCCGGCGGCTCGAAGCCGGATTGATCGATGCGCTGGCCACGTTCGGCATCGAGGCCCATCGCGAGGACGGCTTCTCGGGGGTCTGGGTCGGCGACGAGAAGATCGCGGCGATCGGCGTGAAGGTGGCGGCACTACGGACGCGCCACGGTTTCGCCCTCAATGTGGATCCCGATCTCGCGATGTTCGGCCACATCGTTCCGTGCGGCATCCGAGATCGCGGGGTCACCTCGATGGCCGCGCTGCTGGGCGCGGCGCCACCGATGCGCGACGTCGCGGATGCGGTCGTCACCGCGATGGCCGGCCGGCTGGGATTCCTCACCGTCGAACGCCAGGACGTCGCCTGGCACGAGAAGCCCGAGGACCTCAGCGCGTTCTCGCGCGGTGACGGTGCGGGGACGCCCGTCCGGCTGCTCGGCCGGCTGGCGGCGGCCGGGGTGGAGGCGCCGGAGGCTGATCCCACCTTCCGCCGGCCGGAGTGGATGAAGGTCAGGGCGAACCTCGGTGCGGGATACCGCGAGACGCAGCGGCTGATGAGCGAAGGCGGGTTGAACACGGTCTGCCAGGAAGCGGGCTGCCCGAACATCTTCGAGTGCTGGGCCGATCGCACCGCCACGTTCATGATCCTCGGCGAGCGTTGCACGCGGGCGTGTGGCTTCTGCCTCGTGGACACGCGCCGGCCCGGCCCGCCCGATCTCGAAGAGCCGGGCCGCCTGGCCGAGACCGTGGCCAAGCTGGGGTTGGCCCATGCGGTGGTCACGAGCGTCGCGCGCGACGACCTCTCCGACGGGGGTGCCTCGGCGTTCGTCGCGACGATCGAGGCGATCCGCAGGCGCGTGCCGACCACGACGATCGAAGTGCTGATCCCGGACTGCAAAGGGGAGCCGGCCGCGCTCGAGGCGATCTTCGCGGCGCGCCCGGACGTCCTGAACCACAATCTCGAGACGGTGGCCCGGCTGCAGCGGGCCGCGCGTCCATCGGCGGGGTACGCGCGGTCGCTGGCGCTGCTCGGGCGGGCAAAGGACGCGGGGCTCGTGACCAAGTCGGGCATCATCATGGGGATGGGCGAGCGCATCGAAGAGCTGCACGGCGCACTGGTGGACCTTCTTGGGGTCGGGGTCGACCTTGTCACGCTCGGCCAGTACCTGCGGCCGTCGACCAACCACCTGCCGGTCGTGCGCTGGTGGCGGCCCGAGGAGTTCGACGAGCTCGGTGAGTTTGCCCGGAGCCTCGGGTTCGCGCACGTGGAGAGCGGTCCGCTCGTGCGTTCGAGCTATCACGCCCGCGGGGGCGGAAGCGGTCTCACTCCCCACCGTCTCCATGGCCGATGGAGCTCACTGATGGGACGCGAGCTCGACGCCATCACCCCGGATCTCACCGAGTTCCTCGAGGCGCAGCCGGTCTTCTTTGTGGCGACGGCGCCGGCGAGCACGGATCACCACGTCAACCTCTCACCGAAGGGACTCGACTCGTTCCGGGTCCTCGACGACCACACCGTCGCCTACCTGGACCTCCACGGGAGCGGCATCGAGACCGTCGCGCACCTACGGGAGAACGGGCGCATCACGTTGATGTTCTGCGCGTTCTCGGGACGGCCCCGGATCATCCGGCTCCAGGGGCGCGGCACCGTGGTCCCGGCCGGCTCACCTGAAGCCGGACCGTACCTGGAACGGCTCCCGTCGCCCCCGGGTGCGCGTTCGGTGATCGTTGTGGACGTGACGCGGATCTCGTCGTCGTGCGGTTTCGCGGTGCCGTTGATGGAGTACGCGGGCGATCGCACGGAGCTCACGGACTGGGCCACCAGGCACGGTGAGGACGGTCTGGCGGAGTACCGCGAGAAGAAGAACGCGACGAGCATCAGCGGGCTGCCCGGATGGATCTGACCGAGCAGCTCGCGATCCGCCAGGGGCGGGCGCGGGCGCGCATGGACGAGCTGGGCGTCGACGTTGCGCTGCTGTCGGTCGGTGCCGATCTTCCGTACCTGACCGGTTACGAGGCGATGCCGCTCGAACGGCTCACGATGCTGGTGCTTCCTCGCGGCGGCGACGCGTCGCTCGTCGTGCCCGAGCTGGAAGCGCCGCGCGTCGTCCCCCGTCCGGGCGTGTTCGAGCTGCGCGCCTGGACCGAGACCGAAGACCCGATCGCGATCGTCGCCGGATTGGTCGGCCCGGCCGCGCGGCGGGTCGCGATCGGCGACCACACCTGGGCCCGCTTCGTGCTGCAGCTCCAGGATGCGCTCCCCGCGGCCCGACTCATCCCGGCGTCCGAGGTCACCGGGCCGCTGCGCAGCGTCAAGGACGCGCGCGGAGGTGGCCGCGCTCCGGGCTGCGGCCCACGCGGTCGATGCGGTCGGGGCGGAGATGCGACGGCAGCGGTTCGCGGGTCGCACCGAGCTCGACGTGCACCGTGAGATCGCGGACCGGATCCTCGAGCACGGTCACCAGCGGGTGAACTTCGCGATCGTCGGGTCGGGTCCGAACGGTGCGAGCCCGCATCACGAAGCGAGCGAGCGGGTGATCGGCGACGGCGATGTCGTGGTCTGCGACTTCGGCGGGACCATGGACGGCTACTGCTCCGACATCACGCGCATGTTCGTCGTGGGCGAGCCGTCCTCCGAGGTCGGTGACGTCTACGCCTTGCTTGTCGACGCGCAGGAGCAGGCGGTGCAGGCCGCGACGGTGGGGACGTCGTGCGAGGAAGTCGATGCGACCGCGCGCCGGGTCATCACAGCCGGCGGACTCGGTGACCGGTTCATCCACCGCACCGGCCATGGCATTGGGCTCGAAGCCCACGAGGACCCGTACCTCGTGTCGGGCAATCGGGAGCCGCTCGCACCCGGGTACGCGTTCAGCATCGAGCCCGGCATCTACTTCCCGGGGCGGTTCGGCATGCGCCTCGAAGACATCGTGGTGGCGTCATCCGACGGCCCCGACCGGCTCAACGAAGCACCGCGCGACCTCGCGATCGTCGGCTGACGGTCCCTTCGTGAACCTCGACCTCGGTACGGTCCTGCTGCAGTGGGCGACGGGCGGCCTGCTGTTCTTCTGGTGGACGGCACGCCGCGAAGTCGTCGGCATCGGGTACAGCTGGCTGTTGCGCGCCGTCTTCGGCGTCATGGCGGTGATCGCGCTGCTGCTGGAGGCCCGATCGGACCATGCGGGTGCCGGGCACGTTGTGGCGATGGTTGGAGGTGCCGGCCTCGTCTTCGCGACATTCGTCGCGTTCGCGATCAGCTGGGCGCGCCGAGCCGACGACGACCGCGCCCCGCTGCTGCTCGACGTCGTCGCGCCGGCCTTCGGGTTCGTCGCACTGTTCGGGCTTGCCGCGGTCACCGGCGGCGCGTACTGGCTCGCCGCGCTGCGGTTGCTCAGCGGTGCCGTGTTCCTGGGCGCAGTGACCGACGCGATGCTCCTCGGCCACTGGTACCTCGTGCAGCCCGGCCTCTCCCGTGCGCCGCTGGAGGAGCTCGTCACCCTCTGCCTCTTCGTCTGGCCGATCGAAGTGATCGCGCTGTGCCTCCCGCCCGGGATGCTGGGCGTGCTGTTCGGCTCGGTCGACGACGGCTACGGCGGGCTGCTCGGCTGGATGTGGGTCGTTTCCGCGCTCACCACGATCGTGCTCGTCTGGGTCACGCGGCTCGCTCTCCGTGAGCAGTACTACTCCGCGGTCATGGCGGCGACCGGCTTGCTCTACCTCGCGATCCTCACGGCGTTCGGCACCGACGTGGTCGCGCGGGCGCTGCTCACGCCGTAAGCGATCCGGGTGGCGTTTCGCGCCGGGGTCTAGAGTCCGCGCCGGTGAAGACCTGGGATTGGTCGAGGATCGCCAAGAAGGTTCTGCCCAGCGCGTTCGTCTTCGTCGTGTGCCTGGTGGCGGTGACGTGGCACGTCGCGGAGTACCGCCATCTCGGCCCGCTCGACGAGCAGGCCCACCTCGACTACGTGAACCGTCTGCTCGCCGGCGACCTACCGGTCCTGGGCCAGAAGCTCACCGACGAGACACGTGGCCAGGTCGCGTGCCGCGGGCTCGAGACACCGACCGGCTTCGGTGACCACCCCAACTGCAACCGGTTCCGCACCGACAAGACGCTCCCCGAGGAGGCGAACTCCTACGAGGCGGGCCAACCGCCGCTGTACTACGGCGTCACTGCGGTCGCCAGCCGGATCATGCCGGGAGACGACATCGACGCGATCCGTCACACCGGCGGTTTGTGGCTGGGGGTCGGCGCGATCGCGCTGCTGCTCACCCTCCGCCGGCTGCGCGTCGCGCTGGGCCTCGCGATCGTCGTGAGTCTCGTGTTTGCGCTCGCGCCCCCACTGCTCTTCGCGGCTTCAACCGTCAGCAACGACATCGCGGTCTGGACCTTCGGAGCAGTCGCGCTCTGGGCGGTGGTGGGTCTGATGCAGGCGCCGTCGCTGCGGTACCCGCACCTGATCGTCGGTGGCCTGATCGGGGCCGTGGCCGGACTCGTCAAGCCGAGTGCGTTGCTGATCGTCGCGGCGTTGGCCGGGTGCCTGCTCCTGCAGCAGTGGTGGAAGGGTCAGCGGAGATGGGGATTGCTGCTCGCCGCGTCGATGCTCGGCGGCGCGGTTCTCAGCACCGGCATCTGGGGCCTGGTCGTCACCAACGTCGCGCACCGACCGATCGACCAGGTGGCCCCCTGGGCCAGATACCGCGTCTCGCACCTGAACGTCGATCAGCTGCTCAAGCAACCGCTGTTCAACCTCGTTTCGGTGTACCGGGCCTTCATCCCGGCGGCGTGGCGGGCCGACTGGGTCGTCGAGGTGCTGTTCGAGGCCGCCCTCTACCTCCAGGTCGGCCTCCTGCTGCTGCCGCTGCTGGGCCGCTGGCCCGAGGACGAGACCCGATCGATCGGCGTCATGTACCTCGCGGCCGTGGCCGTCTCGGGGCCGTACTACGTCGTCGTGTACTTCGCCGCGACCCACATCCTCTACGGCGCAGACACACGGTTCGCGTTCGGTCTGATCCCGCTGCTGGCCGTGGTGCTCGCCACGTGGGTCCCGTACTCGTGGCAGCGGTGGCTGCTCACGAGCGCGCTCGCGCTTCCGGTGCTCTGGTACGGCCTGATCGTCACCGGAGCGGTGACGGCATCGCTGCGATGAAACGGTCGCGCGTCTAGGCGATGAAGTACTTCGCCTCGGGGTGCGGGACGATGATCGCGGAGGTGCTCTGCTCGGGCTCGAGCTGGAACTCCTCGGTCAGGTTCACGCCGATCTTCTCGAGCGTGAGGAGCTCGTCGAGCTTCACCTGGTCCTCGAGGTCCGGGCACGCGGGATAGCCCCACGAGTAGCGCGACCCGCGGTACTGCTGGCGGAAGAGGCCGGCCAGCGACGGCCCGTCCTCGTCGGCGAATCCCCACTCCTCGCGGATGCGCCGGTGCCAGAGCTCTGCGAGTGCCTCGGTCATCTCGACCGAGAGGCCGTGGGTGAACAGGTACTCCGCGTACTTGTTCTCCGCGAACAGCTCGCGTTCACGCTCGGTGGCGCGCGCGCCCACGGTCATGACGTGGAACGCGGCGTAGTCGAGATCCGAGCTGTCGATGGGCCGGAAGAAGTCCGAGATGCAGAGGAAGCGGTCCTTCTGCTGGCGCGGGAAGTGGAACCGCAGCCGCTCCTCCCGCCGTTCGTCGTCCTTCCAGACGATCAGGTCGTTGCCCTCCGAGTTCACCGGGAAGTAGCCCCAGGCCACGGCCGGGACCAGCCAGCCTTCCGCCTTGGCCTCGTCGAGCGCGGCGCGCAACCGGGGGCGGATCCCGGCCTTGAATTCCTCGTCGGACTCGCCGCCCTGCGGGCGGAACTGCCATTGGTTGCGGAACAGTGCGGTCTCGTTGATGTAGGTCGCGATCTCGTCGATCGAGATCCCCTTCGCGACGCGGCCGCCGACGAACGGGGGCGTGAAGAGCGGGACGTCGATCGCGACGTCCGAACGCGCCGGCACGACGATCTTCGCGGCTGCATCGTCGCGCTCGAGCTGTGACTTCCTCGGCGGGAGCTTGCGCCCACCCTCGGCCCGGCCGAACTCGGGGTCGAGCTCACCTGACTTCATGCCGCTCATGAGGGTGTCCATCGTGTGGAGTCCCTCGAACGCGTCCTTGCCGTAGAAGAGCCGGCCCTCGTAGACCTTGCGCAGGTCCACCTCGACGTAGGTGCGCGTGAGCGCCGCGCCGCCGAGCATCACCGGTGTGCCGGCCAACCCGAGGTTGTTCAGCTCCTCGAGGTTCTCGCGCATGATGATCGTGCTCTTCACGAGCAGTCCGCTCATGCCGATCGCGTCGGCTTCCACCTCCTTCGCCTTGTCGACGAAGGACTGGAGCGGCTGCTTGATCCCGATGTTGTGGACCTCGTAGCCGTTGTTGGTGAGGATGATGTCGACCAGGTTCTTCCCGATGTCGTGCACGTCGCCCTTGACCGTGCCGATCACGAAGATGCCCTTGCCGCCCGAGTCCGCCTTCTCCATGTGCGGTTCGAGAAACGCGACCGCGGCCTTCATCGTCTCCGCGCTCTGCAGGACGAACGGCAGCTGCATCTCGCCCTTGCCGAAGAGGTCACCAACGACCTTCATCCCTTCGAGGAGGACGTCGTTGATGATCGACAGCGCCTTGCGACCGCTGGTGAGCGCCTCGTCGAGCTCTTCGGTGAGCCCGTCGCGCTCGCCGTCGATGATGCGCTGCTTGAGCCGGTCCTCGACGGGCCAGCCGGACCGGTCCTCGCGCTCGACCGTACCGACCTCGACCCCGTCGAAGTGGGCCATCAGCTCGGTGAGTGGGTCGTAGTCGTCGCGACGGCGGTCGTAGATGAGGTCGAGCGCGAGCTCGCGCGCGGTCGTCGATCTTGTGCATCGGCATGATGCGCGCCGCGTGCACGATCGCCGCGTCGAGCCCGGCTTCGCGGCACTCGTGGAGGAAGACGCTGTTCAGCACGTGGCGGATCGCCGGGTTGAGACCGAAGCTCACGTTGGACAGGCCAAGGATCGTCGACGATCCGGGCAGCTCGGCCTTCACCCGCCGGATGGCTTCGATCGTCTCCATCGCGTCCTTGCGCAGGTCTTCCTGGCCGGAGCCGAGCGGGAACGTGAGCATGTCGAAGATGAGGTCCGTCGGATCGATGCCGTAGCGTTCGATCGCGATGTCGTAGATGCGCTTGCAGACGCGGAGCTTCCAGTCCGCGTCGCGAGCCTGGCCCTCTTCGTCGATCGCGAGGCAGATGACGCCGGCGCCGTACTCCCGGGCCAGGCTCATCATCCGATCGAGGCGTGAGCCTTCGACCTCACCGTCTTCGAGGTTCGCGGAGTTGAGCAGAGCCTTGCCGCCGGAGTGCTGCAGGCCGGCCTCGACGACCCACGGCTCGGTGGAGTCGAACACGAGCGGGAGTGCAGCCTGGGTCGCGAACCGTGACGCGATCTCCTCCATGTCGACCGTCCCGTCCCGGCCGACGTAATCCACGCAGACGTCGAGGACGTGCGCGCCTTCCTTGACCTGGTCGCGGGCCATCTGCACGCATGTGTCCCAGTCGCCTTCGAGCATCGCGTCGCGGAACTTGCGGGAACCGTTCGCGTTCGTGCGCTCGCCGACCGCGAGGTACGCGAGCTCCTGGTGGTACGGAACGTGTGAGTAGATGCTCGAGCAGCCGGGCTCGAACACCGGGTCACGCGGCACCGGCACCGGGTTCGGACCGAGCCGTTCCACGACCGCGGCGAGGTGCGCGGGCGTGGTGCCGCAGCAGCCGCCGACGATGTTGATCCCGAACTCGGCGACGAAGCGTTCGTGCGCGTCCGCGAGGAGCTCCGGGGTGAGGTCGTAGTGCGTGTGACCGTCGACGACCGACGGCAGGCCCGCGTTGGGGAGGCACGAGAGGAAGGTGCGTGCGTGCTCCTTCAGGTAGCGAAGGTGCTCGGTCATCTCGCCGGGCCCGGTCGCGCAGTTCAGCCCGAGCACGTCGGGCTTCATCGCCTCCAGCGCGGTGACTGCGGCGCCGATCTCCGAGCCGACCAACATCCGGCCGGTCGTCTCCATGGTCACCTGGACCATCAGCGGCACCGTGCGCCCCGCGTCGCTCATCGCCCGGCGGCAGGCGACGATCGCGGCCTTGGCCTGGAGCAGGTCGTAGACCGTCTCGACGAGCAGGACGTCCGTGCCACCCTCGAGGAGGCCGGCGGCCTGGATCTGGTAGTCGTCGCGCAGCTCGGCGAACTTGATCGCGCCGAGCGAGGGGAGCCGGGTGCCGGGACCCATCGAGCCGATGACCCAGCGCGGGCGTTCCGGGGTGGAGAACTCCTCGGCCACCTCGCGGGCGATGCGGGCCGCGGCCACGTTGAGGTCGAACGTGACCTCCGCGATCCCGTACTCGGCGAGGACGAGCCCAAATGCACCGAACGTTGCGGTTTCGACGGCGTCCACACCGGCGGAGAAGAACTCGCGGTGCATCTCGGCGATCAGGTCGGGCCGGGTCAGCACGAGGTTCTCGTTGCAGCCCTCGAGCGCTTCCCCGCCGAAGTCTGCGGCACTCAGGTCCCGGCCCTGCACCCAGGTCCCGAAGGCCCCGTCGAGGATGAGCACGCGCGATTCGAGAGCCGAGAGGAAGTCAGACATCAGGCCGACAGGCTACCGGCCCGATCCCGATCCACCGCTACGATTCGCCATCATGACGACGGCCGGTCCGCGCCGGGCGCTCGCCGCGCGCGACCTCGATCCTGCCTCGCGGGTCCGGCACCGTCGGCGCCTGGCTGCTCGTGACCGGCGTCGCGAGCTACGGATTCCTCACGATCACGGGCCGGGCGCTCGGTCCTGAGCGCTATGGCGGGCTCTCCGCCCTGTGGGCATTGGGATTCCTGCTCGGCCCGGGTGCGTGCCTGCCCGTCGAGCAGGAGGTGTCGCGGGCACTGGCGAGCCGCCGGGCCCGGCGGCTCGGTGGCGGGCCGGTGGTGCGGCGCGCCGCAATCGGCACCGGGGTCCTCGCGGCGGTGCTCGTGGGCGGCGCCCTGGTCGCGGGTCCGTGGCTCGTCGACCACCTCTTCGACGACGAGGTGTTGCTGCTCGTCGGGCTCGTTCTGCTGCTCGCGGGCTACACGCTCGAGTACCTGGTCCGCGGCATCCTGGCCGGCAACGCCCGCTTCGGTCCCTACGGCGTCCTGCTCGGGGCCGAAGCCGGAAGCCGCCTGCTCGCGACGATCGTGCTCGTCGCGGTCGGGGTCGCGACCGCGGGCCCGTACGGCGTTGTGCTCGGTGTCGCGCCGTTCATCGGGGTCCTGGTCGCGCTCCGCCGCCGCGATGGACTCGTCACGCCCGGACCACCGGCACCCTGGCGCGAGCTCACTCGTGCCTTCGGATGGCTCCTCACCGGGTCGTTGTTCGCGCAGGCGCTGGTCAACACGGGACCGATCCTCGTCCAGCTCCTCGCGCCGGCGAAGGACGATGCCGCGACCGGACAGTTCCTCGCGAGCCTGGTGATCGCGCGCATCCCGGTCTTCCTCTTCCAAGGCGTGCAGGCCGCCCTGCTCCCACGCCTCGCCGGTCATGCCGGCGCGGGCCAGGTCCACGATCTGCGATCGGAGACCGCAAGGATGACCGCGGCCGTCGGCGCGCTCTGCGTGGTGGCCACGCTGGGCGCGTGGCTGCTGGGACCCACCGTTGTCCGGTTTGCCTTCGGCGCGGACTTCGCGCTCGGGAGCCGCGACCTCGCGCTCCTGGCCGCGGCGTCGTGCATCTATCTCCTCGGTCTCACGCTCTCCCAGGCGCTGATCGCCCTGCGCCAGCAGCCTCGGGTCGCGATCGGGTGGGGGGTCGGGGTCGCCGTGCTCGTCCTCGTGACGCTCCTCGGCCAGGACCTGCTGCTCCGCGTCGAGCTCGGGTTCCTCGCGGGCGCGGTTTCGGCTGCGGCCGCGATGGGCATCTTGCTCGCGGGGCCGATGCGACGCGGCGTGGCCGCGTCGGATGCCACTATTCCCGAATCGGGCCGATCGGCCGGATAGCCTGCGCCCCCAAGCCCGTGCGCAGGGGACAAACGGGCCGCGGCCGGGAACCGGTCGCCGAGCGGAGGAGTCGAGGGGACACATGCGAATCCTGGTCCTGGGTGGCGACGGGTACCTTGGTTGGCCGACCGCGATGCACTTCTCGCGGCGTGGTGACGACGTCTTCGTCGTCGACAACTTCACCCGGCGTGCGTGTCACACCGAACGTGGAACGGACAGCCTGACGCCCATCAGTCCGTTGATGGACCGCGTCGCCGCGTGGCGTCAGCTCGCCGGCCGCGACATCGGCGCCGAAGTTCTCGACATCACCGACTTCACCCGCTTGCGGGGCGTGCTGAAGGACTTCGCGCCGGACACGATCATCCACTACGGCGAGATCCCTTCGGCGCCGTACTCGATGATCGACCGTGACCACGCGTGGGAGACCCAGCGCAACAATGTCGAAGGAACTCTCAACCTGCTGTGGGCGATGCACGAGGTCGCGCCCGACGCGCACCTGGTGAAGCTCGGCACGATGGGGGAGTACGGCACGCCCAACATCGACATCGAAGAGGGCTACATCGACATCGAGCACAACGGCCGGTCGGACCGGCTCCCGTTCCCGAAGCTTCCGGGCAGCTTCTACCACCTGTCCAAGGTGCACGACTCCCACAACATTCACTTCGCGTGCCGCATCTGGGGCATCCGCGCGACCGACCTGAACCAGGGTGTCGTGTACGGGCTCCACACGGACGAGACCGAGCTGGACGACCGCCTGCTCACCCGGTTCGACTACGACGAGCTCTTCGGCACCGCGCTGAACCGGTTCTGCGTCCAGTCCGTCATCGGGCACCCGATCACGGTCTACGGGAGCGGCAACCAGAAGCGCGCGTTCCTCAACATCCGCGACACCCTGCAGTGCGTCGAGCTCGCGACGCGCAACCCGGCCGACCAGGGCCAGATGCGCGTGTTCAACCAGTTCACCGAGACCTTCTCGGTCCTGGAGCTCGCGACGGAGGTGTGCAACGCGGCGAACACCCTCGGGTACAACGCGCGGGTCGAGCACTGCGACAACCCCCGGGTGGAGCTCGAAGATCACTACTACAACCCGCAGCACAGCGGGCTGGTCGAGCTCGGTCTGAAGCCCCGCCTGCTGTCGGAGGAGCTCATCGAGACGATGCTCCACACCGTCGAGCGCTTCAAGGACCGTGTCAGTCTCCGGGCTATCCCTCCCGCGACGCAGTGGCGGTGAACGACCCGCGGCACTGACCCGGGCCGACCGGCGGCGAAATCGCCGGTGGTACATCGCCGGCGGCGTCACGGTGGTCCTGGTCGCCCTGTTCCTGCGCGTGTACGCGTTGGGATCGCAGAGCTTCTGGATCGACGAGATCAACGTCACGACCTTCGTGCGGTCCGGCCACCTGTTCTCGGACCTGCGTGACCGCGGCGGTCCGTTCGAGCCACCACTGCACTACCTCTCGGTCCTGGCGGCGTTGCAGCTGCCGTTCGGCTTCGAGACCGCGGCGCGCATCCCGTCGGCGTTGTTCGGCACCCTCGAGGTGCTCGCGCTGCTTCTCGTCACCCGTGAAGCAACGAAGCGGCGCATCACCGCGTTGGTGGCCGGCCTGTTGCTCGCCGTCGCACCCTTCGTAGTCCGGTACAGCCAGGAGAACCGCTACTACGTGATGTTCTCCGCGCTCAGCCTCCTCTCGTGGTGGCTGTTGCTACGGGCGTTCCGGTTGCGGCGCCCGAGGGATTGGATTGCCTACGGCGTGATGGCCGCGGCGATGCAGCTCACCCACCCGTTCGCGCCGCTGGTGCTCGTCGTCCAGGCGGTCGTGTTCGTGGTCGTGGCGATCCACGCACGCCGGAGCACCTCGGCCCGCCCGTTGTGGCGCGGCTACGGGATGTCGGTGCTGATCGGAGTCGTGCTGATCGCGCCCTGGTACGCGTACGGCACGTCGGAGTGGATCTCCGGGTACTCGAACGGCAAGCGGTACGGATTCAATCCTCACCAGAGCTACTCGGTGCCGTTCAACTCCGAGCTGTTCACGCGGCTGGGGGAGTGGTTGCTCGGGAACGCGTCCCGACCGACGGTGCTCGTCGTGGTGTTGGTCATCGCCGCGCTGGTTGCGCCGGTGCTCGCGGTCGGTCGCGAACGGCGCATCGCAATGTTCGCCCTCCTGTACTCCGTCGGGTTCGTGCTCGTGCTCGTTCCGCTCGCCCGCGCGCTCGGTACCTATTTCGCGTACCGGCGGATCGAGTCGCTCGTGCCACCGATCCTGTTGGCCGTCGCGATCGCCCTCGTGGGGCTCGTCGGAAGGCTGACCCAGCTCCGCCTCGATCGCCGGGCGGCGTATGCGTTCGGAGGGGTGGCGCTGGTGGTGATCGTGGCACTGTCCCTCGCCGCCACGATCTCTTACTACGACACGCAGAAGTCGAACTACCGGGCGCTGGCGCGCATCGTGAACGACACGCCGCCGGACCAGGACGTGGTCATCGGCCCATCGGCGAACCCCGACCGGATCCTCGACTACCTCGGCTGGAAGGGCGTCCACCGTCCGGTCACCTTCCTGCTCGCGCACGGTTCGCCGCCGGCACTCCCGGACCAGCCCCGGCGGGTCACCTGGCTCACCGGCGCGTCACCGGATCAGCCGGACATGACCACGAAGCCGCTGAACGACCTCGATCGGATGCAGGTCATCGCGGGCGACTCGTCCGGGCCGCTCGCGATCCTGCCGTGGTTCTCCTCGACCGCCTACCCGTTGACCCGCGCCGACTTTGACCGGCAGGCGGTTGTGGTTGCCGGTCTTCCCCACCTGCTCCCGCCTCCGTGACCGACCCCATGGAGCCCGGCCGGGCCGCGCGACCAGTAGATTCCGGGTCGTCGTGAGCTCGAGCCCCCCGTCTTCAGTGTCCGGTCGCCGCACGGTCCTCGTGACCGGCGGCTGCGGCTTCATCGGGGTGAACCTGGCGCGGAGCCTCCGTGCCGCGGGCTACGAGCCGGTGGCGTACGACAACCTCTCCACCGGCCGGCTCGGCGACGGCCACGCCGCCGGGTACGCGGAGGTCATCGAGGCGGACATCCTCGACGCCGACGCGCTCACCACCGACGGCGCGCGACGCCTACGGGATCGTCCACCTCGCGGCCCGGACCGGAGTGATCGATTCGGTGAACGACCCGCGGGGCGACATCGAGGTCAACGTCGGTGGGACCCTCAACGCATTGCTCGCGGCGCGTGACGTCGGCGCGTCGGCTTTCGTGCTGGCGTCGTCCGGAGCTCCCCTCGGATCGGTGGAACCGCCCGGTCACGAGGGACTCGCACCCCGGCCGCTCTCCCCGTACGGTGCGTCGAAGCTGGCGGGTGAAGGCCTGTGCTCGGCGTTCGCGGGTTCCTACGGGCTGGCGGCCACCGCGCTGCGCTTCACGAACGTCTACGGCCCGTTCAGCTACCACAAAGGCAGCGTGGTTGCGGCGTTCATGAAGCGGATCATGGACGGCGACCCGCTCGTCGTCTACGGCGACGGCAGCCAGACGCGCGACTTCCTCTTCGTCGACGATCTGTGCCGCGCCGTGATCGCGGTCCTCGATCGTCGTCCGATGGGCGAGCTCTACCAGCTCGGGACCGGGATCGAGACTTCGGTGAACGAGCTGGTGGAGCAGCTCGTCGCGATCTTCGGGGACCGTGAGGTCGAGGTTCGGCACGAGCCCGCGCGGGCCGGAGAGATCGCGCGCAGCTTCTCGGACATCTCGCGGGCCCGCGACGCGCTGGGATACAAGCCGTCGGTCGGCCTGGACGAAGGGCTCCGGGCCACCCGCGACTGGTTCCTCAACGCGCCGAGAGCATGAGGCTGCGCAGAGGCCTGTTCGCAGGCGTGACGGTGATCGTGGTCGTCCGGCTGCTCCGGGAGCTGATGGCCGAGCGAGAACGGCGACGGGCGGTGGATCGCCAGCTCGGAGACCTGGTCCGGGCGAAGGCGCTGGCCGACCTCGACTCGGAGCAACGCAACGAGTTCGGGGCCCCGGAGATCGCGATCGTCATCGCGGCCTACAACGAGGAAGACGCGATCGTGGGGGTGCTCGAGGCGCTCCCGACCGAGCTGTGCGGGCACGGGGTCACCCCCATCGTGGTCGTGGACGGAGGGTCCGACGACACGGCGGGGGTCGTGACCCGCGCCGGTCACGTCGCGGTGAGCCACCAGCTCAACCGTGGCCAGGGCGACGCGCTCTGCACCGGGTTCGCACTCGCGCTCGAACGGGGCGCGTCGATCGTCGTCACGATGGATGCGGACGGCCAGCACCG
The DNA here is from genome assembly GCA_963770095.1 of uncultured Acidimicrobiia bacterium. Lineage (GTDB taxonomy): Bacteria > Actinomycetota > Acidimicrobiia > IMCC26256 > JAENVU01 > Chersky-806. The sequence goes on along the minus strand of CAVYOO010000005.1, from coordinate 499,046 downwards.
CCCCGAGGAGCTTCCGCGACTCATCGAGCCGATCGTCCGCGGTGAGGCCGACTACGTCCAGGGGTCCCGGTACCTCGGGGCCTACGACGACTCGGGTGGAGCGCGCGACCTCGGGATCCGGGCGTTCACGACGCTGATCAACACGACGAGCGGGGCCGGCATCACCGACTGCACGAACGGCTTCCGGGCGATCCGTGGCGATGCGCTCGCCCGGCTGCAGCTGCAGGAACCACGGTTCTCCGCGGCCGAGTTCATCATGGAGTCCGCCCGTCGTGACCTGCGGATCCGTGAAGTGCCGGTGCACATCCAGACCCGGAGCCACGGCGAGAGCAAGAAGCCGCGTCGCCTGGGCTACCCGGTCGGCTACCTCGGGACGATCGTTCGCACCTGGCGCCGGTGACCGTCGCGCGCTGCGGTCGGGACGGCTAGATGGCCTACCTCGAGGCGTCGGCGGCCGCGGTTGCGTGGATCATCCTGCCCGGGGCTCGCCATTGCCGCGCTGTTGGACTGCCGGGCCCCGGTCGAGAAGCTCCGCCCCGAACGATTCGCGACCTTCGCGCTCGCCGCCGGTCTGTCCGTCTGGGTCGTCGGCGCGCGCGTGCTGGACCGGGTGGGCTGGCTCACCCGCGGCCCGGCGATCGCGATCACCGTGGCCCTCGCGCTGGCGAGCCTCGTCGCACTCGTCGGTCCCGGCCGGCCGACATTGCGCGCGCTGAAGACGCGCTCGACCCTGGTCTTCGCCGGATGGGCCGGCGGAAGCACGCTCGTCGGTGCCGCGCCCTTGCTCCAGCTCGTGTTCGACCAGCGCGACGCGTTGGTGAACTCGACGCCTTGGTACTACTGGAACCTGGTGCGCCAGACCGTCGCCGCCGGCGGTACGCCGGCGCGGTCCTACGAGTGGGGGCGCTGGGTCAGCTTCCTCGATGCGTACCCCGGCTTCACTCCGGCGGTCACGGTGTTCGCGCTCGCCGGTGGCACCGACTCCCTCGCGGCCGCGCACGTGGTCACCGTGGTCGCGATGCTGAGCGCGGGGCTCGCGATCTTCCTGCTCGTGCGGGCGCTCGGCGGGCAGCTGTGGGGCGCCGCGTTCGCGACGATCCTGTTCTTCGCCGTCGACGTGTTCTCGTCGAAGCTTTCGTCACTCCGGCCGGAGTCGCTGGGATATGCGTTCGCGTTGCTGGCTCCGATCCTCGCGCTCGAGTTCCTCCGTACCGGTGACAAGCGCGTGCTCCTGATCCTCGCCGCGACCTTCGTCGGCCTCGGCCAGGTTCACGGCATCGATTGGCTCTTCGGCTGCGGGATGATCGCCGCCGCGGTGCTTGCGGGCTATCCGATGACTCGACCACGGGAACCCGGCCGGCGGAGGAAGCGCTCCGAGGCGAAGCGGTGGCTGTTCCGTGGCGGCGTCGTCGCGGTGATCACGCTCGGGGCCTGGGCCATCGCGAACTTCGGGTTGAGCGGCCATCTCTCGGGTGCGTCGGACCTGGGCGGGCTCCCGGAGATCGCCGGCGGCGTGGACCCGACCTGGGAGTTCGCCGCGCTCGCGCAGGGGAACCCGGGGAGCACGCCGCCGACGGTGACCACCCTCCTGCAGAACTCGTTGCAGCGCGGCTTCCGGGGGCTGGGCTGGCCGTGGTTCGCGGCGATCTCAGGGCTGGCGATCGCGATCCTCATCGCCCGCTCGGTGGTCGGTCCGAGCTCCCGAGCGAAGACGATCGCCCGACGGGGTCTGGTTTTCCTCGGCGTCTCGGTCGGGATTGCGCTCGTGGCTTCGCTGTTCTTCAACGTCGGTTGGAGCACGTACGTGCCGCGCCGCACCGGGTTCGCGCGCCTGTTGCAGGTCGCGCTGGTCCTCGTGCCGATCGGCGCGGGGCTCGCGGTCGGCTTGATCCCGTGGAGTGACGCGCCCACGGCCCGACGACGGGTTGCCGCAGTGGCGGGTGCGATCGCGCTGATCTTCGCGGGCTTCGTCACGGTGCACGGCCAGGACACGATGGATGTGCGTGCAGATCAGCGCCCGCTCCCGTCGACCCTCGCCGCCCTGCGCGACCTCGCGCTCAACGAGAACGACATCGTGCTCACGAACGTCTACTCGGAGGGCGTCGTGCCGGTCATGACCGGCGCCCGGGGTGCGCTCGACGGTCGGGCCCCGTACGCCGACGCCGAGCTCCTGGCGCGAGCGAACACGCTGCTCGCCGGGACCCGTGCGCTCATGATCGGGCCCGGGACCGCGCCGCTCCCGTGCTCGGGCCTCACGTATCTGTTGCTCGCGACCGACGGCCGATGGTCGCTCGGATCGCCGTTCGTGTTCCCGACCGACTACGCCGGGCTCGCGCTGCGCACCGATCTCGAGCTCGTCTCCGAGGGTCCGGGCTTCCAGCTGTACCGCGTCAAGAGTGACGCGCCACCAGCAGGGGGAGACCAGCTCGATTGCCGGTTGGACCATGCGGGGACCTGATCCGGCTGCGGCGTCGGCGTCGCCGCCCGAAGGCCCGGTGGCCGGTCGTGGGAAGGCACTGCTGCTGGCCGGCGGTGTGCTGGTGCTCGCAGTCGCCTGGTTCCTGTGGTTCGACGGATGGTGGCTGAACTCGGACGGCAGCTCCTACCTGAGCATCGGCAAGAGCTTCGTCAACGGCCATGGCATCAAGGCGCCCGACGGCGCCACACTCGCGTGGTGGGACCGGCCCGCGTACCCGGTGCTGCTCACCGCGCCGTGGTTCGTGCGCGAGAGCTTCGAGGCTTCCATCTGGATGTCGCGCATCCCCCTGATCCTCTTGGCGCCGATCGTCGCGGTCGGCACCCTCCGCTTCACGAAGTCCCTGACCGCCGCCGCGGCCGCGGGCATCGCCGCGATCGCGCAGCCGTGGACGCTGCTCGCGGGCGGATCGAACTTCGTGCCCGACGGGCTGACGGCGCTCGGGATCGTGACCGGCGTTCTGTGTGCCAGCGCGGCAGTGACCGCCGCGAAACGGGCTCGGGTGTGGTGGCTGCTCGGCGCGCTGCTCGCGGTCCTGCTCGCGTCAGCCACGAAGGAAACAGGAATCCTCGGCATCGTGCTGGTCGTGATCGTCCTGTGGGTCGGGTTCGCGCGGCCGCGCCGATGGGTCGTCCTCGTCGGGCTCGCGGCGCTCGTGCCGGTCGTGGTCGCGCTGCTCGTCGTCGGGAACGGTGAGCCGAGCTCGTCGTACCTGGACCTACCCGGCGAGCTGGTCGACCGGATGCGCCAGGAGGCCTTCGCAGGCTCGTCGCTGATCATCGTCGTGGCGGTCCTGACCCTGGCCCTGTGCGTGTGGGCAATCCCGCGGTGCACGGACCCGCTGCCTCTCGCCGGGCTCGTCCTGATCGCGCCCGGTCTCGCGCTCGGGCTCTACTCGAGTGGATCCGGCCTCGGGATGCGCAACGCGGTGCTCCTTCCGTACGGGGTGTGCCTGTTGCTCGGCGCACTGGTCGGCCAGTGGGCCGCGCGCGGCGCGATGCCATTGCTCAAGGTGTCGGCGATCGCGGGCGCGGCGTTGCTCGTCGTGGGGTTCGCCGGTGGCTCCGACGCACGCGCCGAATCGCGCGAGTGACACCGCGGCGCGGAGCTGGGACAGCCCGGCGACCCGCGCCGCGTCCGACTGGTTGAAGGCCCGCGCGGGGAGTCGGCCGGCCGGGTGCACGCTGCAGTTCTGCAGCTTCTACTGGCTGGCCGCGGACGGAGAGCTGAACCTGAAGCTGCTCCCGCAGTACTCCGCCCGGCTGGGCGCGGACTCGATCGACGACCTGGACTACGAGGAACGAGCCGGGTTCCGCGGCCCCGAGAAGGCGACACCCGCGTGCACCGGCACGCCACTCGTCGTCACGAAGTCCGACGAGCGGTTCGGCACCATTTTCGAATGTCCGCTGCTCGAGTACGTGCGCCGCGTCAAGCCGCAGTACGTCGTGGTGTCGGGGTGGGGAGGGACCGACACGTTCGACGCCGGCCGGCTCATCCCGTACATGGAGGCGAACCCCGCGTTCGAGCGGGTGTTCGCCAGCACCCCGGCCGACTGGCCGCGCTCGATCGCGATCTACGAGGTGGTCGGCGATCCGCAACCGCTCGCGGGTGCGGCCTCCTACTACTCCGGGACGGCCTACGAGGCACTCCCGGGCGACCGGGACAAGCCCGGGGTGACGCTCCTCGACGGTGCCTGCTACGCCGAGACGATCCAACAGATCCTGGCGCAGCCACCCGGGGCCGCGGTGGCCGAGGGTGCCGCGAAACCCGCGAGCTGTGCCGCTACCCTGCGCTGACCGATGAACCTACGCGTGTCTCCTCTCGCGGTCATCACCGGGTGGGCTCGTCTCCGCACTGCCGGTCTGGTCGGCGTCCTGCTCGTCGTGTTCGTCGCTACCGCCTGTGGCGGATCGGGCGGCCGCGCGGACAGCACGTCGACGACGTTCAAACCGCACACGAATCCGCTGACGACGAAGGCGGGTGCACCCGAGAACACGTCGTTCTATTACCTCCCGATCACCGACGTCGCGCAGATGCAGGCGCTCGGTCCGGTGCGCCTCGTGGTTGCCGGTCCCCAGAACGCGGACGACGGGGGCGAGGCGGCGGCCGCCGCGATCCATGCGGTCGGCGCCAAGGCGTACGTCTACCAGCAGACCTACTGGGCTCCGCTGCGGCGCCAGTACCAGGGCTTCCGGATCGGCTCGAACGAGGACTGGGCGTTCTGTCTCGATGGCGACGCTCCGCTCGAGGTCCCACGGGACAACGACGAGCAGTGGGTGTTCATCGACATGAACGAGCGCGCGGTGCAGCAGTACCTCAGCGATCGCTTCGCGAAGCTCAAGGCCCAAGGCTGGGACGGGATCTTCTTCGACCGCGGCGGGATCGCGCTCGCCGGCTACGCGCAGCAACCGCCGATCTGGAACCAGCAGTCGACGTGCACGCAGGACCCGGTGCGACCCGGCGCCACGTTCTCGGACACGTGGATCGACGCCAGCGGGCTCGTGAAGACCGCCGGGCTGGATCTCATCGTCAACTACGGGCTTTCACCGTTCGACCCGCGCAGCCCGATGCGACCCGATCCGAAGGACCCGAACTGCGCCGAGCGCAGCGCCGAGTGCCGCACGCTCAAGGACGGCTGGAAGTACCCGACCTGGGTGTCCGACGAGTCGATCGCGCATCCGCGCGACCTGAACTGGGACATCGACTACCAGGCGAACCTGCAGAACGAGCAGAACCCGGAGCACGGCGGGCAGGTGCTCGGGCTCATCACGGTCGGAACGCTGGGTGGCGACAAGAGCCGCGAGAACGTCTTCTTCGAGTGGGCGCGCGTGAAGCTCTTCGACATCCCGCTCGCGGTCGCGGTCTGGGACCGCGAGAAGGCCTGTCCCGGCGTGCCGGAGGGCGATCCCTGCAACACGCTGGTCACCTACCCGGAGCTGAGTGGCATCCAGATCGGGAAGCCGATCGAAGCCCGCCCGGAGTCGGACCGGTGCGAGAACAACCGCCCGCCGCGCTGCGTCTGGTCGCGGCGGTACACGCAGGGTGCGATGGTCGTGAACGTGCAGGATCGGCCGATCAGCTCGTACACGCTGCAGCTCGGGACCAAGGGATGCCGCTACGTGCGTGACGTCTGGGCGAACCTGCCCCTCGCGGAGAACCGGTGCGTGACCGAGGTGACGCTCGATCTCCCGGCGTGGTCGGGGCGGCCGCTCGCCTACAGCACCGCACCCTTCCCCCCGTAGACTCCGGCGGAGATGAAGGTCTACACGCGTAAGGGCGACGACGGCAGCACCGGTCTGCTCTACGGCGGCCGTACCCCGAAGGACGGGCCGGGACCGACCGCCTGCGGGGCCACAGACGAAGCGGTGGCCGCGCTGGGGCTCGCCCGCCCGGAATGCCCGCCGGAAAGCGAGCTCTACGGTCTGCTCGTGCGGCTGCAGCGCGAGCTCTTCGTGGTGGGTGCCGAGCTGGCCACGGCACCCGACAACCGGGGGAAGCTCACCCCGGGCACGACGCTCGTGACCACGGAGATGGTCACCGCGCTCGAGCCGATCATCGACGAGGTCACCGACCGCTTCGAGGCCCCGACCGAGTTCGTCCTCCCCGGCGAGAACCGCGTCGCCGCGGCACTGGACCTCGCGCGGACGATCGTCCGGCGCGCCGAGCGTGAGTCCGTCACCGCGACCACGGTCGGTTGGCTCGCGGCCGGAAGCCAGGTCGTGCCGTACCTCAACCGGCTCGCCGATTTGTGCTGGACCCTGGCCCGCTGGCAAGAAGGCGAATTTCTTCCGGCCCGTGCGCCGGGCACCACCCCCTGAACCCATCCGTCCCCGTCCCGGAGGATCCTGTGCCCCTCACGTTCTCTCTCGTCTCGACCGCTGCGGACCGGGTCAAGGTCGACCTGCTCGCGGTACCCGTCTTCGCGCCGAGCGAGCTCGGCGCCGGCACAGAGGTCGTCGACCGCGCCCTCGGCGGCGGGCTCGTCGCGTTCATGGACGAGGCCGGCTTCGAAGGAAAGCCCGGACAGACGCTCGCCATCCCGACCAACGGCGGCCTCGGGGCCAAGGCCGCGGTCCTCGTCGGCCTCGGATCGCGCGACGACCTCACCGTCGACGGCATCCGCAACGCGGCCGCGGCGATCGCCCGGCGGGCGAAGAAGGTGAAGTCGGTTGCGACGACGCTGCTCGAGGCCGCGCCCCGCGATGCCGACGCGGCCGCCGTGGCCCAGGCAGTCGCCGAGGGTTTCGCCCTCGGCGGTTACCAGTACCTCGAATGGAAGTCCGACTCCAAGCCGTCGCAGCTCGCCCGGGTGATCGTGATCGGCAAGGGCGGCGCGGCAGTCAAGGCCGCGATCGAGCGGGGCCGAGTGGTCAGCGAGGCCACGATCTGGGCGCGCGACGCAGTCAACACGCCGGCCGCCCAGCAGTCGCCGGCGGACTTCGCGAAGTCCGCGCAGGCATTGTTGCGAGGCAAGGGGGTGAAGGTCGAGGTGCTCGAGGGTGCCGCGCTCAAGCGGGCGAAGCTGGGTGGTGTCGTCGGGGTCGGGCAGGGCTCGGACAACCCGCCGCGGCTCGTCAAGATGACGTACTCGCCGGTCGGCGCGCGCGGGACGGTCGCCCTCGTCGGCAAGGGCGTCGTCTTCGACTCCGGCGGGCTCTCGCTCAAGACCGGCTCGGGCATGGAGACGATGAAGACCGACATGGGCGGCGCCGCGGCCGTGATCGGGGCGATGTCCGCGTTGAAGGATCTCGGGGTCAAGGCCAAGGTGATCGCATTCACGCCCATGGTGGAGAACATGCCGAGCGGCGCCGCCATCCGCCCGGGTGACGTGCTGAAGATCCGCAACGGCAAGACCGTCGAGGTGCTCAACACCGACGCCGAGGGCCGGTTGATCCTCGCCGACGGGCTCTCGCTCGCGGTCGAGGCGAAGCCCGACGCGATCATCGACCTCGCCACGCTCACCGGCGCCTGCGTCGTTGCGTTGGGCGAGAAGATCGCCGGCCTGATGACGAGCAACGACGGCTGGGGCGAGCAGGTGCGCGCGGCCGCGGACCGTGCCGGTGAGCAGGTGTGGCCGTTGCCGTTGCCGGAGCAGTACAACAAGCTCATCGAGTCCGAGATCGCGGACCTGAAGAACATCGGCACGGGTGGGTACGGTGGCGCGCTGACCGCCGGGCTCTTCCTGCAGGCGTTCGTCGCCGAGGTGCCGTGGGTGCACCTCGACATCGCCGGCCCGGCGCGCGCGCGTCGGCGGACGACGGCGTGTACGTCCGGGGCGGCACCGGCTTCGGCGTCCGCACGCTCGTGGAGCTCGTCAGCACCTTCAAGAAGCCGGCGGCCAACGGAGCGAAGCGTTGACCCGAATCGCGATCCGGCTGCTGGCTGCGGCCGCGATCGCCGGCGCGGCGTTCGTGGTGCTGGTTGTGCTCGCCGCCGCGCCCGGTTCGGCCGCGCCCCGACCGAGCGTCGAAGCGCCGCCGAGCGCGGACGTCGGTCAACCGGCAGTCGAGTACTCGGACGGCTCGTCCCCGGAGCGGGTGACGGTCCCGATGAAGGACAACGTCTTCCTCCCCCAGACGCTGACGGTGGACTACGGCACGGTCGTCGTCTGGAAGAACCAGGGGCGCAACAAGCACAACGTGATTCCGGACCGGGCGTCGACCGGGTGGAAGAGCAAGACGATCAAGCCGGGCGGGTCCTTCACGAAGAAGCTCGACACCCCCGGCGTGATCGGATACTTCTGCTCGTTCCACGGTGCTCCCGGCAAGGGCATGTACGGGACGCTCATCGTGAAGAACCCCGACGGGTCCATCCCGAAGGTCAAGCTCGATCGTTCGGAGCGCCCGGGCGCCCGGGGAAAGGCGCGCACCATCCGGGTGCCGAAGGACGAGAAGCGAATCCAGACCGCGGTCGACCGGGCGCCGCCCGGGTCGCTGATCCTCGTGTCACCCGGCGTCTACCGCGAGGCGGTCACCGTCACCACCGACCGCCTTGTGCTCCGGGGCCTGGACCGGAACCAGGTCATCCTCGACGGCGGCTTCAAGCTCGACAACGGCGTCAAGGTGCTCGGGGCGGACGGTGTCGTCGTCGAGAACATGACCGCGCGCAACTACACCGAGAACGGCTTCTTCTGGACCGGTGCGACCGGGTACCGCGGTTCGTATCTGACCGCGACGCGTACCGGCGACTACGCCATCTACGCGTTCGACTCGACCAAGGGGAAGCTCGACCACTCCTACGGTTCCGGCGCGCCCGACGCGGGCTTCTACATCGGCCAGTGCTACCCGTGTGACTCGGTGATCACCGATGTGATCGCGGAGTACAACGGACTCGGGTTCTCGGGGACGAACGCGGGCGGCAACCTGATCATCAAGAGCTCCGTCTGGCGCTACAACCGGGCCGGCATCGTGCCGAACAGTGGGGACGGCGAGCTCAACCCGCCCCAGCACGACGCCACCGTCGTCGGCAACCTCGTGTACGACAACAACAACGCCAAGACGCCGGCGATCGATTCGGCGATCCTGGCCCAGGGCAACGGCATCCTGGTCGCGGGCGGCGACGAGAACCTCGTCATCCACAACCGCGTCTCCGATCACGACCTCTCGGGCATCGGGCTCGTACCCAACCCCGACAAGACGGTGTGGTTCGCCAACCGGAACCGGGTGATCGAGAACGTCGTCTCGGACTCACGGGAAGCCGACCTCGGCGCCTTCGGTGGGGAGGGCAACTGCTTCGCCGACAATCGGTTCACGACGAGCGGGCCGTCGAACATCGAAGCGGTGCTCCCGTGCAGCGGCCCGGCCGCCACCGCCACGGACCAGCTCGACATCTTGAAGTACGTCGACGACTCACGGCCGAAGTCGGTCGACTACCGCCACGCCAAGACGCCGAAGCCACCTCGGTTGCGCGGGATGAAGCACCCGGCGCACGCGAAGGTGCGTCCCGCGGTCGGGATCGTGGTCGACGTGGACGTGGCGTCGATCCGTACGCCGCGGCTGCCGCGTGCGGCTAAGCGATGACGACGACCTTCGTGCCCATCTTGGCCCAGTCCCACATCAGCTTCGCCGAGCCCTGGCTCTGACGGACGCAGCCGTGGCTGCGGGGCTGGCCGAGCTCGGCATCGCTCTGGATCGGGTGGCCGCTCGGCTCGAGCGGGATGCCGTGGAAGCCGACGTCGGTGGTGTTCCCGTAGGTGAAGCCGACGAAGTACGGGAGCCGCAGCGTGTGTGACCAGCCCGGGTTGATGCGCCGGATCACCTTGTAGGTGCCGTTGCTCGGGTAGTTGCGGCGCCCGGACACCGTGTAGGACGCGAACACCCAGCCGTTGTCCTCGATGAGCCAGACCCGCTGGCACGAGTTGCAGTAGACGACCCGCCGGCCCTCACCCGAGTTCGCCGGCGGGACCGGGAACGGGTTGACCGGCGGCGGCGGAAGCTTGGTGACCTTGGTCTTCACGACCGTGTGGGCCCGCAGCGTCGCGGGCAGCTCCTTCGAGCGCACGTTTCGCGCGTTCCGCTCGTTGCGCGCCGGCGCGGCGGCGGACGTGCCCGCGGCGGCATCGTCGCTGCCGACGAAGGTGGTGGCGAAGATCGTGATCGCCCCGGCGAGCAATGCCACGCTCACGACGACAGCGGTGCCGACGCGGTAGTGGCGAGCCCGCTGGAGCCGGCGCATACGCCGCTGGCCCACAGCAGTTCTCCCCTTGCCGACCGCCCGCGTGGCCCTCAGGAAGGGGCAAACTACCGGCGCCTCCGGCGAAAGTCGCGGATGCCCGCCGGTCTCGGGTATTTCAGAAGGATAACGTGATATCCTTCCGAAACAATGACGATTCCGGAAAGATCCCGGGACCCGGAGGTGGCCGGCACCGAGGTGCCGATCGTCTGGCGGGGGCGACGAGCCCGGGCGTTCGTGCCCCAGCTCCTTGCCGCGCGCGCCCTGGAGCTGTCGGCGCCGACCGTGGCGCGTACGGCGACCGCGGCCGCCGAGATCGGGGTCGGCGCGGCCGCGCTGGCCCACGGGTACGAAGCGCTGGCGCGCCTGTTGCTCCGAACGGAGGGGATTGCGTCATCGTTCATCGAAGGGGTCGCGGCCCCCACCGCGGACGTCGCGTTGGCCGAGGCCGCGCCCGGCGCCGACCTCGGCGACGCGACCTGGGTCGCGGCCAACCTCGCCGCCGTCACCCAGGCCATCGCGGATCACGATCGCCCGCTGAGCGTCGAGCTCCTCTGTGAGTGGCACGCCACGCTGATGGCCGGCAGCCCCATGCCGCGACGGCACGTCGGGGTAATACGTCGCGAGCAGGGTTGGATCGGTGGTACCAGCCCGCTCGACGCCGCGCTCGTCACCCCGCCGCCGGACCGCCTCGACGAGCTGCTCCGCGACCTGACTGCGTACGCGAACCGCGACGATCTCGACCCGGTGGCCCAGACCGCGATCGCGCACGCGCAGTTCGAGATCATCCACCCCTTCGCCGACGGGAACGGGCGCATCGGCCGGGTGCTCATCTCCTGGTTGCTCGTCGGCCGGCTCGCGCTGGTGACCGCTCCGCCGGTCAGCGTGCGCCTGGCCGCGGAACGCAGCAGCTATCTCGCCGGGCTCACGCTCTTCCGCCTCGGCTTCCACGATCGTTGGATCCAGTGGTTCGCCGATGCTGTGACCGGCGCCGGTCGCGCCCAGGTGGCGCTCGTCGACGCGGTCACGGAGCTCGAGACGCGGTGGCGCGAACAGCTCGCGGCACCGCGCGACGGCCACGCGCTTCGCCGAGATGCGCTCGCGTGGCGCGTCCTCGATCTGCTGCCTCGCCATCTCGTGCTCACCGCGTCGCTCGTCGCGAACGAGCTCGATCGAACGACCCGCGGCGGCGAGCGCGGCGTTGGGCGAGTTGGTGAACGCAGGCGTTCTCACCGAGCTCGCGTCTACGCACAGGCGCGCGCCCGGACGGCCGGCCCGGCTCTACGTGAGCCGCGAGCTCCTGGCCCTCACCGGCTCGGGCTGAGGGGCGCGCCCGGCGCCCGTGATTCGGGTCAGTGGGTGAGGACGGACCCGTCGGCCAGCACCGCGTGGGGCAGGCAGTTCTGGTCGTACTCGGCGATCACGATCGGGCCGGCGTCTTCGCCGCAGGCCGGGCAGGTGGGATCCCGGCGCAGCTTGAAGGTCCGGAACGACTGCTCCAGTGCGTCGTAGGCCAGCAGGCGGCCGATGAGCGGGTCGCCGAGATCGAGGAGGATCTTGATGGTCTCCAGTGCCTGGATCGAGCCGACGATGCCGGGCAGCACGCCGAGGACGCCGGCTTCCGCGCAGCTCGGCGCGAGCTCGGGCGGGGGCGGCTCCGGGAGCAGGCACCGGTAGCACGGACCGTCGTAGGGCTTGAACACGGTGACCTGGCCCTCGAACCGGAAGATCGATCCGTGCACGACGGGGATGCGCTTGAGCAGCGACGCGTCGTTGAGGAGGTACCGGGTGGGGAAGTTGTCCGTCCCGTCGAGGACGACGTCGTAGCCGTCGATGATGTCGAGCACGTTGTCCGCGCCGAGGCGTACGTCGTGGGTCACGACGTTCACGTCGGGGTTCAGCAGCGTCAGCGTCTTCTTGGCGGAGTCGACCTTGCGCTCGCCGATCCGGTCCATGTTGTGGAGGATCTGGCGCTGCAGGTTCGACGCGTCGACCACGTCCATGTCGACGATGCCGAGCGTGCCGACCCCCGCGGCTGCGAGGTACATCGCGGCGGGGGAGCCGAGGCCGCCCGCACCGAGGAGGAGCACCTTGGACTCGAGCAGCTGCTGCTGGCCGGACTCGCCGACCTCGGGCAGGAGGATGTGGCGCTTGTAGCGGTCACGCTGCTCGGGGCTGAGCGCCGCGGGCGTGATCCACGGGCGGTCCTCGTTCTTCCACTGGCCGAAGCCGCCGGCCATGGACACGACGTCGGAGTAGCCGAGCGCCTCGAGGGTCTCGGCCGCGAACGCGGAGCGGATGCCACCGGCGCAGTAGATGACGATGGGCGCGTCCGCGGTCGGGATCTTCGTCTCGACCTGGCTCTCGAGGTGGCCGCGGGGGATGGGTATCGCGCCCGGGATGGCGCCGGCGTCGTGTTCGTCCTGCTCGCGCACGTCGAGGAAGATGGCGTGGTCGCCGAGGCGGGCTTCGGCCTCGGATGTCGGGATCTCGCGGATCCGGCCCTTGGTCTGGGCGAGCAGCTCACGGAAGCTGGGCATCAGGGCTCCTGAAGAAAACGTTTCCTGCGGACGTAAATGCTACCTCAGGGGTCGGATATTCCCCAACCCCTCGTCGGTCACACTCGGGCGAGCTCAGACCCGGGCGACGAGGGCGGGGAGGACCTCACCGAGCGGGGCCGCGCTCACGGCCGCGGCGAAGGAGTCGAACGGGGTCGGCTGCGCGTTGCCGATCACCAGGCGGGCGCCGCCCTGCAGCGCGACCTCGGGGAGCCCGGCGGCCGGGTACACGCCGAGCGAGGTGCCGAGGGCGACGAAGAGGTCGCAACGCTTCGCGGCGCGGTGCGCCCGCTCCAGGTCCTCGGGTACGAGGTTCTCGCCGAAGCTGATCGTCGCGGACTTCAACATGCCGCCGCACACCAGGCAGTCGGGGTCCTCCGCGCCGGACTCGACCCGCTGGAGCGTCTCGCTCATCGGGCCGCGCCACCCGCACTGCAGGCACTTCGCCTCGTGCACGGTCCCGTGGATCTCGATCGTCTTCTCGGGCGACGACCCCGCGGCGAGATGGAGGCCGTCGATGTTCTGGGTCACGAGCGTGTGCACGTTCGCCTTCTGCTCGAGCTCGGCGATCGCGAGGTGCCCGGCGTTCGGCTTGGCCGCCCAGATCTCGCTGCGCAGCGCGGTTCTGCCAGGCCTGCTTCCGCAGCTCGGGGTCGGCGACGTAGTTCTGCAGGTTCGCGGTCTTCTCCGCCGCGGGGTTCTTGGTCCAGACGCCCTGTGGCCCGCGGAAGTCCGGGATGCCGGACTCGGTGGAGATCCCGGCGCCGGTGAGGATCACGATCGCGTCCGCGTCGCGCAACCACCCCGCGATCGTGTCGAGCGCCTCGTCGTCCCCCGTCCCCATCCCCATCCCCGTCATCCCCGTCGACAGTACCGGCTCCCCGCTCTGCTTTCCGTGTCAGTTGGACACGCCCTGGCGTGTCGTCCCGACACCGAAACGGGGCGTCGGCGGTGGGGGGAGTCGGACGAGGGTGACGCGCCGGGCGGGGGAGCGGAGCGCGTCACCCTCATCCGGACCTAGGCGGCGGGGTCGAACCCGGCCGCGACGGCTTCGTCGAACGCATGCTGGTGCCGGTCGTGGGCCCAGGCCGCGCTCTCCCGACAGATCGTCGGGTGGAAGCCGATGTCGTGGAGGACCCGCTCGACGTGATCGAGGTCGTCGCCCTGCTCGAGCAACGTGAACGCGAGTCGCCGGGCCCGTCGGCGCGCGATGGCGAGCGGCGGTTCGGCGAGCGCGCGCTCCGCCCAGGCGCGGTGCTCCTCCTGGAGCGGCGCGGGCAGGCGACCGACGTGACGACGGTTCACCGGCGGCACCGACCGCCGGACCGCGTAGCCCGCGTCGCGCTCGCCGCACGCGAGGTCGAACTGCATCAGCCGGTCGAGGCTCCGCACGACCGGCGACGAGTTGCCCTCGCGGTGACCGAGCCCGAGCGCCTGCGAGAGCTCGCCGAGATCGAGTGCGATCCCCTCCGGGTGTTCGTCGAGACCCGCGGCGATGCGCCGGAGCAAGAGCAGGCTGGTAGGTCCGAGGGTCGGGAGCCAGAAGCGCTCGACGTAGAGCGATCGAGGATCGTGGCCGAGCGTGTCGATCACGGGATCGGGCCAGGGACGGATGGCGAGTGTGGCGGTCATGTCGTTCTCCTCTTCAGGGGGCCGCGTCAGGGTTGGGCGACGAGCGGGGGAAGCTCGAGGGTGAGCCCGACGTGGATCAGATTCGGGTTGTCACCGATTGCGGCGCGGTTGGCGGCGTAGATCCGGCGCCAACCGGAGTCGATCGAGCGTCCGGATGATCCGGGGCCGAGGATCTCGGATGCGATCGACCAGAGGCAGTCACCAGGGTTGACGACGTAGGACCGCGACGGGCGTCGTCGCCGCGCGGCGGCGCGACTGGCGGCCCTGGCGTCGCGACCGGAGCTCCGGGCGCGACCGTCGTCGGGGGAGGTGACGGTGGAGGCGCTTCGAGGTTTTCGACCGTGACCGGAGGTATCAGGACGACTGCGCCGCTCGGCGTCGTCGTCGACGTCGACGTGCGATCCGCTGAGCGCGTCCGGTGTCGCGACCAGCGGCCGAGTCGTGGTCGAAGCGCTGACCTGACCGAGCCACCCGCGCACGCTGTCCGCCGCGCCGGCGGGGCGGGGGCCGGTGAAGGTCGCCGCCAGCGCGAGGACGGAGACGACCGCGGTGCGGACTCCGACGGGCAACGTGAGATCGAGCGAACGCGAGCACCCGGCGCGCGCGGTGGCGGCGCCGAAGCATTTCGGCCAGGAGCCCGAGTCCGAGGAGCACCGACCGCGGCGACGATCGCGCCGAGCGCGGCGCGCCCGACGAGCGCGCCCAGGGCATCACCCAGCGATCCATCTTGGGACTTTCGAACCATCCGTGGCTCCGATGTGTGGGTCGTCCGACGATCTCGACGCGTTGCTCAGAAGCAACATCAGCATTGTTTGCCTACTGATTCATCGAGTTGAGGTTTGAACCATCCCATAGACCCGTCTAAGGTGTCAACGGCGTCGACGCACGGATGCCGGTTCTCCTTTTTGCACGATTCATGGCAATCGGGTACGTTCCGCCGCTTCCAAGGATGGGAACAGCTGCAGTGGACGACGAGACGCCGGATGCGTTCGATGCGATTGCCGAGCAGCTCTCCGAGCTCCGTCTCGAAGCCGCGGCAGAACAGCTCGGCGAGGCCGACGAGATCGTCGCGGCCGGAGTCGCGTCGCGTGGGTTCGCCGACGAGCTCCGCCGGGTCGCCCCCGGCGAGGTCGTGACCGTCGTGGCGACGGACGGGAACCCGTTCCGGGGCCGGATCCTCTGCGTCGGCACCGACTGGATGCGAGTCGGCGAGATCGCCGACGACAGCGGGAGCCGGCGGGTACGACTCCTCCGGGTCCACGATCTCCGGCTCGACGCGATCGTCCGGGTCAGCCGGGAGTGGACCGAATGAACACCTACCGGGCGCGCGCCTTGGCCTCGTCGGCCAGCTCCACGAGGTACGCCTCGAGTGCCTCCCGGCTCACGCGCCACACGCCCTTGCGTCCGATCTTGAGCGCCGGGCAGCTCGCCACTGCGCATCAACGTGTACACCTGCGAGACGGTGACGTTCAGGACACCCGCGACCTCGGACGGCTTGAGCAGGGGCAGCGGGAGTTCTTCCACCACAGCCTCCTCCGAGGGTCAGAACGTGACGTTGCGTCGCGTTGCGTGTTCCAGGGTACCGAATCCGGCCGTTCGTCGACACCAGCGCCGAATCGACGTGGTGTGACCGCGCTGGCGGCGCTTGCGCAGCGCGGCGCCGCAATCCGTCTCCCGAAGATCGATACGCGTCTCGTGGTCGGCCTGTTGTTGGTCGCCCTCTCGGTGCTCGGCGGGCTCCGGCTTGCCGCGACGTCGGATGACACGGTTGCGGTCCTCGTCGCGACGCGTGATCTCCCGGCGAACCACACGCTGACCTCGAGCGATCTCGGCACCGCGCAGATCCACGCGTCGGACGCGGTGCTCGGCGGACTCCTGCGGGCCGGTGCCGCTCGGCCGGTCGGGCGGGTCCTGCGGTTTCCGCTCGTCGAGGGCGGTCTGTTGGGTGCGGGAACACTTGGAGCGGTGGCATCGGACGGCCGCGAGATCACGGTCCCGATCGGCTCTGATCACGCGCTTGGAGGCGCGCTCGAGCCCGGCGACCGCGTCGACATCCTCGGGAGCTTCGACAAGGGGACCGAGATCGCAAAGACCCTGACGGTCGCGGCCGGCGCGCGAGTGGTCGAGGTCGTGCACGCAGATGGTCTCTTCGGACAGCGAGAGGGCGACCTCACTGCGCTGACCGTCTCGGTTCCACCGAACGATGTCGTGTTCGTCGCGTTCGCCGTTCGCAATGGCGAGGTCGATGTCGTACGGGCCGGCGGATCAACGCGTGGTGTCCGGACTCGATTCGATGTGTCCGAGCTCCCGTGACCCAGCCGCCGGTGCGGGTCATCACGTGTGCGGGGGGTGCACCTTGGGAGGCTCCGCTCGTACGCGGTTTGCAACGGCGCGAGCTCGGGATCGAGCTCGTCCGTCGCTGCGTGGACCACGGCGAGCTCCTCGGCGTCGCGCTCCGCGACCAGCCGCGGGTCGCGGTGGTCGCGGCCGAGCTGCCGTGGTTGGACCGTGATCTCATCGGAACGTTGCACGAACATGGCGTGACCGTGGTCGCGGTGGGGAACGGTGTCGGATCGCTGCCGTTGGATCGGATCGGTGTCGCGCACCGGCTTGGCCCGGACGCCAGCGCGGAGGATCTCGCGGCCCTGCTGCATCGCATCGGGAGCCGCGACCAGGCCGCAACGCCGACGGCCGGGTCACGCCCGGTCGAGCATTCGGGAGTCGAGCCGGCGCGGATGGTCGCGGTCTGGGGTGCACCGGGCGCCCCCGGGCGGACGACCGTCGCGGTGCACCTCGCCACCGAAGCCGCTCGCGGTGGCCACTCTGTCCTCCTCGTCGACGGCGACGCGTGGTCGGCATCGGTGGCGCAGGTGCTGGGCCTCGACGAGGCGCCGTCGGTCACGCAGGCCGCGCGGCTCGCGAGTGACGGTTGGCGGCAGCCGATCGAGAGCTGCCTGCAGGCCGGGCCCGAGGGATGCGCGGTCCTCGCCGGGCTGGCCCGTGCAGAGCTCTGGCCGGAAGTCCGGGAACGGGCATGGACCTCGGTGATGGACGCGGCCCGCGAGGCTCGAGCGCTCGTAGTGGTCGATCTGGCGGCGCCGATCGAGGAAGACGAGGAGCTGGCCTTCGATCGGGTGCCGTACCGGCGCAACGTGATGACACTCGCCGCCCTGAGCGCCGCAGACGAGGTCCTCCTGCTGGTCGCGGGTGATCCGGTCGGGGTACGGCGCGGAATCGTCGCCCACCGGACCCTGTCGGAGGCTCGTCCGGAGGTCGTCCCCAAGGTCCGGGTCGTCGTGAATCGGATACCCGGCTCGGCCCGGCGCGTGCAGGACTGCTCGGTGCAGCTCGCGGAATGGACGGGGAGGCCTCCGGTGGCGTTCCTCCCGAGTGAGCCACTGTTCGAGCGTGCGGTTTGGGAAGGCCGGACGTTGCACTCGATCGCGCCCAGGTCGCCGTGGTTGCGCGAGCTGCGCGGGCTCGTGTCGGCGCTGACGAAGTGAGCACGATGGCAATCCCGGATCGTCAGGCTGCGGAGATCGTGGAGCGCGAGGTGCGGGAGCTCCTGGCGCGGCGAGAGATCGCGATCGACCACGATCCGGGGCTGACCCGCCTCGTCGACGAGGTGGTCACGGATTACCGCGATCGCTACCTCTCCGGTGGGCTCCCATCGCTCACCGACGAGGACGTAGAGCTCCTTCACCACCGCATCGGCGGGTTCGGGGCATTGACCCGTCTGCTCGAGGACCCCGAAGTCGAGGAGATCTGGATCAACGAGCCGGGTCGGGTGTTCGTCGCGCGGCAGGGTGAGCACGAGCTCACGACGGTCGTCCTCAGTCCGTCCGAGGTCGAAGAGCTCGTCGAACGGATGTTGGCGCGCGCGGGTCGCCGACTCGACCGTTCGCAGCCGTTTGTCGACGCACGCCTGCCGGAGGGAAGCCGCCTCCACGTCGTCATCCCCCCGATCACCGACCACTGGGCGATCAACATCCGGAAGTTCGTCGGGTTGCGGGCGGAGTCACTCGACGAGCTGGTGTCGCTCGGTTCGTGCTCGAAGCCCGCGGCCTCATTCCTGGACGCGGCCGTACGTGCCGGTCTTTCGATCGTCGTCGCCGGCGCGGTTGGAGCCGGGAAGACCACATTGTTGAACTGTCTGGCGTCGGCGATCCCGGCGTGCGAGCGGATCGTCACCTGCGAGGAGGTGTTCGAGCTCCGCATCGCCCGGCCGGACGTCGTGTCGATGCAGTGCCGCCAGTCGAACCTCGAGGGCGAAGGGGCCGTCACCCTGCGCGACCTCGTGCGGGAGAGCCTGCGGATGCGTCCCGACCGGGTGGTGGTCGGGGAAGTCCGAGGAGCCGAAACCCTGGACATGTTGCTCGCGCTGAACAGCGGTGCGGCGGGCATGACCTCGGTCCACGCCAACTCGGCACGCGAGGCGTTGCGAAAGCTGACGACGCTGCCGCTCCTCGCCGGAGAGAACCTCGACCGGCGTTTCGTTGCCTCCACGGTCGCGGCCTGTGTCGATCTCGTCGTGTTCTGTCGCCGGGCAGAAGGCAAGCGCGCGATCACCGAGATCCTCGCGGTCGCGTCACAGGTCGGCGACGGTGACGAGCCGACCACCGGGACGGTTTTCGAGGGCGCGGGCGACGATCTGGCCTGGACCGGTGAATATCCCGGCGGGCTCGAGCGATTCGACGAGCGCGGGATCCACCTCACGTCGGTGCTCCGATGAGCGTCCTGCTCGCTTTGCTTCTCGGGCTCGGTGTCTTCTTGTGCTTCGACGCATGCACCGCGCCGCGGCACCAACCGCACTCCGGCGTTGGACGGCATCCGTCACCGAATGACCGAATGGCTGGTCGTAGGTGGATTGGGGAACGTGTCGCCGGCGCAGTTCGCGGCCGCGTGTCTGGCTTGCGGGCTGGGATTATCCGCGGTCGCAATCGTCCTCATCGGGTCCACGACGGTCGCACTGGTCGCGTTCGTCGCCGGTGTCTACGCACCGGTCGCCTATCACCAGTCCCGTCGCCGGGCCGG
The DNA here is from genome assembly GCA_963770095.1 of uncultured Acidimicrobiia bacterium. Lineage (GTDB taxonomy): Bacteria > Actinomycetota > Acidimicrobiia > IMCC26256 > JAENVU01 > Chersky-806. The sequence continues at coordinate 479,675 of CAVYOO010000005.1, read as the reverse complement.
CCGTCGCGCTCGGCAGCAGTGCTGGCCCGAAGCGATCGAGTTGCTCGCGGGAGCTGTGCGCGCGGGCGACACCCTGCCGACGGCGGTGTCACTCATCTCGGAGCGCGGTCCCGGCCCACTGCGGCCCGCCTTTCGTGCCGTCGTTGCCGATCACCGGGTGTCGGGCGATTTCGTCGGTGCACTCGAACGGCTCGGCGCGACTCTCGCGGATCCCACCGCGGATCGGGTCGTCGCCACACTGGCCATCGCGCACCGGGTGGGTGGCCGCGAGCTCGGCCAAGTGCTCCGCACACTCGGTGGATTCCTGCGTGAAGATCTCGCGGTCCGCAAGGAGATCGTGGCGCGGCAGTCGTGGACATTGGTCGCGGCGCGCGTCGCTGCGGCGGCGCCGTGGCTCGTGCTGCTCCTCGTCGCCAGCCGGCCTCAGGGTGCACAGGCGTACGACTCCGTGGCGGGCTTGATCGTGCTCGTCGGCGGCGCGGTTGCCACCACCGTCGGGTACCGGCTGATGGTTGCGCTGGGCCGGCTCCCGGAAGAACCACGGGTACTCGTCGGGTCGACCCCATCCCGGTCGGAGTCGAGCCGATGAGCGCGTTCCGTGCGATCGTCGTCGTCGGGACCGGTCTGCTCGGAGTCGCGGTCCTGATCAGCTGCTTGCCGCGGTTCCGCCGACCATCGTTGCTGCAGCGTCTCGCTCCCTACCTGGGGGCGCTCGGGCCGCGGCGATCGCGCCTGCTGTCGATCGAGAGCATTCCCCGCACCGGTCCAGCTGCCGCCTTGCAGCCGGTCCTGGAAGACCTCGGTGCGCGCATCCAGCGACTCTTCGGTGATGACGGTCGCGACCTGCCGGCCCGCCTCGCGGCCTCGGGCTCCACGATGACGGTGTCGGGTTTTCGCGCCGAGCAGGCGACGTGGGGCATCGCTGGCTTCATCGGAGGGCTCGCGCTCACGCTCGGACTCGCCGCGAGTGGTCGCAGCATCTCGCCGATTGCGGCCTTGTTGGTCGCGGTCGCGTTCGCCGCGATCGGGATTGTGGGCCGGGATCGTTCGTTGTCGCGGGCGGTCGACGCCCGGCGTGATCGCGCCCGATCCGAGTTTCCGACCGTGGTGGACATGGTCTGTCTCGCGGTGACCGCGGGAGAGAGCCTGCGGAGCGCGCTCGAGCTCGTTGCCACTGCGGGCAGTGGTCCGCTGGCGTTCGAGATCCGCACGGCGCTTCGCGTCTCGCGGGGTGGAGTGCCGTTGGCCGAAGCACTCGAAGACCGGGCCAAGCACCTCGCCCTCCCGCCGTTCGATCGCTTCGTCGGCGCAGTCGTCGCGGCGCAGGAACGGGGCTTGCCGCTGGGTGAAGCGCTGCGCGCAATGGCGTTCGACGTACGCGAATCCGAGAAGCGCGACGTCATCGAAGCCGCCGGCCGGAAGCAGGTCTCGATGCTGATTCCGGTGGTCGGGCTCATCCTTCCGGTGGCGATTCTCTTCGCCTTCTTCCCCGGTGTGGTCGCGATCAGGACATTGGCACGATGAAGGGAGCACGGATGCGAATGCAGTTCACCGACGAACGAGGCTCGATCCCGGAGTGGGTGATGTTGCTCGTCATGGGCATTGGGATCGTCATGGCGCTCTGGGCAGTGGTCCAGCCCGATCTCACTGCCATCGTCACTGATGCACTCGACAAATTGCGCGGGTAGGTCCAGGGCCCGCGCCGAAGCGGGTGCGACCATGGTCGAGTTTCTCGCGGTGACGATCCTTGCGGTCGTTTGCCTGCTCGCCGTCGTACAGATGGCGGTCTGGGTGTGGGCCCGCAATGTCGCGGTCACGGCGGTGCACGAGGGTGCCCGCACCGCGGCGGAGGCGGGGAGACCCCTCGGCGACGGTGTGGTGCGAACGCGCGCCGTCCTGGCGGACGGGCTCGGTGCCGGCAGCCGAGGTTTCGAGGTCGACATCGCGCAGGAAGGCGACACGGTGGCGGTGCGGGCCCGCGGCACGGCTCCGCTGATTGTCCCGTTTCTCCCGCGCTTCGATGTCGAAGTCAAGGCGACGGCGTTCGACGAGGACGAGGTGCTCCCGTGACGGATCGGGAGCGCGGAAGCTCGATCGTCGAGTTCGCGATCCTCGGGACCTTGGTCTTCGGCGTGCTCGTGCAAGCCGTGGTGCTCTTCGGCGTGCTGCACCGCGCCACCCTCGCGACCAGCGCCGCGGCACGCGAATACGGGCGGGCCGTAGTGGTTGCGGATTCTGAAGCCGAGGCTCTGACCCGCGGCGCTCTGGTCGTGGAGCAGGCGACCCGGAACCACGGGCTGCCGTCCGGGTCGCTCGAGGCGACCGTCGAAGGTCAACGCGTGCGCGGCCAGCTCCTCCGGGTCCGGGTGCGGACAGACGTTGCGGTCTTCCGGATCCCGTTCCTCGGAGATGTCTTGCCCTCGGTCTCGGTACCGGTGGAAGCGACCCACGCGGTCCAGCTCGACCGCTATCGCAGCGGATCGTGATCCGTCGGTCGGGAGAAGCCGGGCAGGTCTCGGTCGTGATCGTCGGGGCGCTCTTCATCTGCCTGGCGTTCACCGGGCTCGCGGTCGACGGGGCGCGACTCTTCACCGCCCGCCGCGATCTGCAGAACGTCGCGGACTCGGCCGCGCTCGCCGGGGCTTCGGCGATCGACGAAGGCCACTTCCGCGAGAGCGGAGGCAACGACGTCCAGCTCGATCCGAGCCGCGCGCGTAGCGCGGTCGATCGAGTCCTCGCCGCGTCCGGGCTGCCGCTCGGGACGCGTGTCGATGTCACCGTCGAACCCGACCGGGTGGTCGTGCACGTGGACCGGCCCGTCGACATGACCTTCCTCAAGATCGTCGGCCTGCGCGAAGAGCGGATCGGCGCCACCGCGACCGCCGGCCCCCAGACCGGCTGACCCGGATCCGCGCGATCGTGCGGTGAGTAGAGGAACGCGCAATCTCCCGTAGCGGATCTGTCGTAGGGCTGGTACAACCGAAGTGCGAACCTCCGGGCGGGGGCACGGATGCCCAGGGAGGGTGGCGATGGCGAACCGGACGGGAGCGATGGACGCGACGGCGTTCGTCTTCTTCGCGCCCGGTCGTCGCTCCATCCGAACGTGTCCGACGTCCACGGAAGGCGCGACCGAATGGTCGAGGACCGTCGGGAGGCGCGCAACGGTGGACGTCGTCGGGCGCGGCAGCGAGACGGGAAACGAGAGCGTTCCTCCTCGTTGCCGTGCCGGCGACGCCGGTGGGCCCGTCCTCGCCCACTGACCGGTCGCGACGCGAGCGTCGTGGGCCTCGGCCACGGATTGGCCGGGGCTCACGACACCCTGTCCGGTCCGACCCGGACAAATCGCTAACCTGGGGTCGGGCGACGCTGGACGGGCGTCAATTGGAGAGACCGGGGCAACGATGAGACGTACGCCGAGAATTGCCGTGACGCGGTACACCGCTGCTTTTGTCGCGGTCACGATGGTGGCGACGCTGTTCGTCACCGCGACACCGGCGGGTGCCGCCAGCAAGAAGAACAAGAAGGTGACGCTGCACGCGCTGGCGGTCTACGAGGGTGCGAACGGATCGGTCGGCGCCACCAACGTGTTCTCGATCGCGTACGGCAAGGCCGGCGGCAAGGACTTCCGGGTGGGATTCAGCGAAGACGAGGTCGCCGGCAGTGGCGACCAGTGGCGCGCCGCGGGCTGGAACGCGGCTGCGGTCGCGACCCTCCTCAACGGCGCGCCGCTCTCCGGCGTTCGGGTCGACTTCGACGTCAACGGCCGCATCGACGGCCCGAGCGCGGGTGCCCTCATGACCGTGGGCCTCCTGTCGCTCATGCGCGGCGACAAGATCAAGCCCGGCATCACCATGACCGGCACGATCAACCCGGACGGCACGGTCGGGCCGGTGGGCGGCATCCCGTACAAGGTGGCGGGCGCCAAGAAGGCCAAGGCCAAGCGCATGCTCATCCCGTTGGGCCAGCGCAACACCGCGGACGACAGCGGCGACCTGGTCGACGTCGTGGAGATCGGCCAGCAACGAGGCGTCAAGGTCCGCGAGGTCGGCGACATCTACCAGGCGTACAAGGCCTTCACCGGCAAGACCTTGCCGCGGCCGAAGGCGAACAGCAATGTGCGGTTGTCGAACGACGACTACCGCCAGATCAAGGCGCGGGTGAAGGGTCAGCTCGCCGACTTCTCCGCCTCGGCCGGGCAGTTCAACAGCCTCGCGCCCGAGATCCAGGGCGAGCTCACCTCGATCACCTCCAGTGCGAACCAGGCGCACAAGCGTGCGCAGGACCTCACCGACAACGGGCTCCAGGCGGGCGCCTACAGCCAGGCGATCCAGGCCGCCGCATTCGCGAACGCGGCGGTGAAGACCGGCCAGCTCCTCCAGGTGTTCCTCACCCAGGGTGCGGACGCGTTCAGCCAGCAGGTGAAGGCGAGCGTGGCCGTCAGCGGAAAGGTGGAGGCGCTCGTCGACCAGCTGAAGGCCTACAAGCCGAAGACCGTGAGCGACGCCTCGAACCTCATCGACGCGTACAGCAACACGATCGACGCGGTCAGCTTCAGCTCGTATGCCGCCAACCTGCTCAAGGCGGCCGGTCAGGAGTCCGACGCGACCCGGGCGCTGACCAAGGCGATCCTCGGCGCGGTGTTCTACGAGCTCGCGGGGACGCTCGTCGAGGGTACGAACGACATCTTCGAGGTCGGCAAGGGGAAGGGTGGCGCGAAGCTGGCGAAGGTGCCGGTCGGGACCGTCGCCGACTTCTTCCGCAAGGCGGCCGAGGCGAACCTGGCCGCGTTCGACGCGTTGATCATCGGTCCCGAGGCGGAGAAGGCCGGCGTGAGCGCCGACCAGGCCCAGGCGGGATTCGCCGGCGCGGACTTCGACTACGCGCTCGCGCAGTCGAGCGAGCAGGTGCTCAACGGCGGCCTGGACCGGTACCTCGGTACGGCCAAGAACTCGAACTACGCCAAGCTCGGTGGCGCCGTCGCGCTGTACACGAGGACGGCCGAGCTGCTGTCGAAGTACTACTCACTCGGTGAGATCAACAGTGACCTCGAGGTCACCGGCATCTCCAACGACCAGGCGATGACCAACGCCCTCGACCTCGGGCGCGGCCAGGTCCAGCGCGGCATCGGAGTGCTGCGGTCGAAGAAGGTCTCGCCGACGCTCGTCGTCGGTGCCTACGAGGTTGCGGGGACCGAGCGTGAAGGCGACGCATCCGACAAGCTCGACGCGGTCGGCTCGTACCTCGCGGCGTTCGTCGGATCGCGGGTCCTGGCCTACCTCGGCGGGTTCGAGAAGTCCGGGGTGAAGTAACCCGGCGAGCACGCGCGGATCAGCGGAGCGGGGCGCGCAGGGTCTCGAAGCGGTCGCGCGGAACGACCTTGCCGATCCGGAGGAAGCCCCCAAGCGTTCCGGCGAGCACGGTCGGCCCGACGGGGCGGAATCCGCCGTCGGCGATCATCTGTTCCGCCGCGAGGGTCGAGACGACGGTCGGGATCGCCTGCGTTCGCGGTCGGTCGACCCGGTAGATCTTCGCCCACGGGCTTCCCGAGCGCGGCCCGAAGTGCGCCACCGGGGCGAGTCCCACCGCGGCGCCGTGGACGTCCAGCCAGCTCGCGAGCCCGGCCGGCCCGAGCCGGTGCGGGCCAGTGAGCAGGAGGTAGTCCGCGCCGCGCAGCTGGGTCGCCAGCTCGGTGCGGGGCAGGGCGTGGTACTGCCGCAGGCTCCAGTCGACCCACACGGCGGGGCGCAGCCGCGGTGGTCGCGAGCCGTTCTCGAAGGTCAGGCCGCGGATCTCGGCGTCGCCGGCCGTCCGGGCCCACAGCAGCGCCTTGAACTTGAAGGTGGAGACCACAACGGGCTCGCCCAGTCGCGCCGCGAACCAACGGGCGAGGTCCTGGTCGAGCGCGCCCGCCGATTCCGCCACTCCCGTTCGGTCCTGCGTGAACCCGACCGGCACCATCACCGCGACGGCCACCACGACCGCGACTGCGACCACCATCACGCGGGCCGTGGAGCGCCGCGCGCGGCGCAACGCCGACCCGAGAAGGTCGGCCGCGGCGACGCCGACCGCGATGCACGAGAGCAACGCGATCGGCGCGAACTGGCGCAACGCGAATTCCTTCTCCCACGCGATCACCGCGGCGGGGATGAACGCGAGGAACGCGATCACGAGCAGCCGGGCGCGGGGATCGTTGCGGCGCCCGATCGCGACGACGAGCCAACCGGCGACCCAGGCCCCGAGCAGGAGCCACGCGGAGCCCGTGAGGTCCCAACCCCGAGGGACGTCGCGACCGGAGGCCTGCTGGATCCCCTCGAGCGGGAAGATCTCCTGGGCGAGCAGGAGCACCGTCACGAACCACCAGCCGACGGTGGCGACGAACGCCACGAGATATCGCGTCGCCAGGCGCTTCCACTCGGCGCGCGGCACGCTCCCGAGGTACGCGAGCGGGAGGAGCACGAGCGGCGCGGAGGTCTCCTTCACGAGCAGCGTGAACCCGGCGACGATCCCGCCGATGACCATGCGGCGCGGGGAGGGCGCGTCCATCACGAGCAGCAGCACCATGGTCGAGCAGAGGAGTGCGACCTCCACCCGCGTGGTCGGCACGATCTCCCACAGCGCGGGCGTGACCAGCACCGCGAGCGCGACCGCGGACCGTGCCGCGACCGCGCGCCAGCCGGAACCCGAAGATGACGGCGAGTACGAGCGCGGCAGTGCCCAGCGTCCAGCCGAGCCCCCGGGGCCCGGTGAAGGGGTCACCTCCGGCGAGCCGCGAGGCGCCACCGGTGAGCATGGGATACGCCCACGACCGGATCGTGAACAAGGTCCCGTCGATCCCCCGCGGCTCGTGGAGCGCCCAGAGCGCCCGCCCGACGCCGATGTAGGAAGCGTCGTCCGGCGCGATCGGGGCGAAGCCGAGGCTGATGACGCGAGCGAGCGACACGCCGATGATGCTGACGACGGCGATGCCGAGCGCGGCCGCGTCGGATCGGCGAGCCGGCGCGGCGTCGGGATCCGGATGGGGGTCCGCGACTCGGGAGTCCCTGCTCTCGCGGTCCACCATCGGTTTCGGAGTGTACGGCCCGTATCCGGGAGGTCGGCGCCCGATGACGGGATCCGGACGGTCCGAACGGCCATCATTGGGCCGCCCATGACCGCTCCGAGCGAACGACCCGTGGTCGACCCAGACGGGGCCCCCGATGCGAACCTCCGGCGCGAGCGGTGGGTCGCGAACATCCTGCTGGCGATCACGTTCCTCTTCGCGCTGATCGCGCAGACGATGTTGTTCGAGCACTCGACCGCGATGGGCGGGGACGTCGAGTACCACCGGGGCGTCGGATTCACGATGAGCGCCGGCTCGTTCTCCGGCGAGGGTCCGATCCACGGGGTGGTCTCGTACTTCGGCGGGCTCTACCCCTTGTCGCTCGGGTGGGGAAGCCGGCTGCTCGGCGTGTCGTTCGACTCCCTGCTCTCGGTCGTGTCGTGGTTCTTCGTTCTCGCGTTGCCACTCGCGCTCTGGTGGCTCGGACGGCGACTCTGGCCGGCGGCTCGGCTCGAACCGGCGGTGCTCGCGTTCGTCGGGACCGTCGGGAGCTCGCTCGCACTCGATGACCGCTCGATGTGGGTGTACAGCGTGTTGCCTTCGGGCGCGAACCTGTGGCCGCTGTACCCGCGCGATGTCGCGCTCGTCCTGTTCGTCGTCGTGCTCGCACTCGTCGTCGGTGCCGAGGCGCGAGGACGGATCGCCCTCGCCGGTCTGGTTGCCGGAGTCGCGATCGGCACCCACGCCCAGCTCGGCGTCTACTCGGTCGCGATCGCAGTCGCGTACCTGCTGTGGCGGTCCTGGCCCGAGCGGGCGTGGCGACGCTGGCTCGTCGACTCGGCGATCGTCGGTGGGGTGGCCCTCGGCGCATCGGTGTGGTGGTGGTGGCCGCGCCTCGAGGTCTTCGTCGAGACGCGGCGAGTCGTGTTGAAGAGCTTCCCGACCCTGACCCGCCCCGACAGCTCCCCGGCGGGAATCGTGGTCGCGCTCGGTTTCGTCGGCATCCTCGCGGTCCCGGGCGTCGTCCTCGCGTTGCGGCACCGGCGCTCGGGAGAGGGGTTTGCTGCGGTCTGGCTCCTCGCGATGCTTCCCTTCGCGCTGTTGGGGATCGTGCTCGGCGACATCGGGATCATGACGCCCCGACGCGTCGTCGTACTCCTCGCACTCCCGATCGTGATCTGCGCCGCGGTCGCCGCCACCGCGCTGCTCCGAAGAAGCCGGGTGTGGCTGGTGCTGCCGTTGGTGATCCTCGCGGTCGTCATCCCCAGCGCTTCGGAAGCGGCCCAGACGCGCGACCTGGTGTCCGAGCGCTGGGTTCCCAGGACGGGCCACGACCCGTTCGCGCACACCACGTGGGAGGCGGCGCTCGAGACGCTGCAGTCGGCCATGCTCGATCGCGGCTCGGTCCAGGTCATCGCTGCGGACAACGACGCACTCTTCATCTGGAAGCACAGCGGCGCGCAGCCCTTCAGCTTTCTCGCCGCCGGGGGAGTGAAGCTCGGCTTCGACCCCGGCCTCACCACCGACTACGGCTACCTGCGTCGCGTGCACCTGCTCGATCGGGCGCAGGCCGCGGGCCTCCCGGGGCTGTGTCGCTTGGCGCACCGCACCGGCTCCGACTTCATCGTTGCCCGCCGTGACGGCGACCTCCTCGGTACCCGCGACATCCGACCGTCGGCGCGATACCGCGTCGACCCGCGCGACCGGGACCGGGAGACGATCAACCGCCGGGTCGGTCCCGGGGTCCGGTACTTCGATCGCAGCTCGACCGAGCAGCTCCAGGTGTTGTCCGGCGGACACCTGGACCTCGACTGGAGTGGCCCGGAGGTGCGCCGGATCGACGTGTTCGAGGACCGGGCGCGCCCGGTCCCGCCCATGACGCTGGAGCTGGGCGACGGGACGCGGGTCGAGCCCGAGATCGTGCCGGCGGGGAAGTCGCTCGTCGCGCTCCGTTTCGCGACCCCCGACGGGGTGCCGCGCGGGAGCACGCTCCGGGTCAACCCGCAGCGCCGCGTCGTGATCTCGCGGATCATCGGGTACGAGCGGGTCCCCGGCCTTCCTGGTTCCGGCACCGGGCCCGTGGTGCTCGACCCGGCGCGGGTGTGCTCCTGAACCCCGTTCCCCGCCACCCGGCTCGCCTGGGAGTGCCCGGCGGTGCGCCGGTAACCTGGCCCGATGGACGACACGTCGCGCCACACGGACTCGGGAATCGAGATCAGGCCGCTGTACACGGCTGAGGATCTCGCCGCGTTCGACCCCGAGACGCGGCTCGGCCGGCCCGGCTCACCGCCCTACACCCGCGGGATCTACGAGCAGATGTACCGCAGCCGGCCCTGGACGATGCGCCAGTACTCGGGCTTCGGCAGCGCCGCGGAGACCAACGAGCGCTTCCACTTCCTGCTCGGCGCCGGCCAGACCGGCCTGAGCTGTGCCTTCGACCTCCCCACCCAGATGGGCTACGACTCGGACCACCCCCGCTCGGAGGGCGAGGTCGGCAAGGTCGGGGTGGCGATCGACTCGCTCGAGGACATGGAGCTGCTCCTGCACGGGCTCCCGCTCGACACCGTCACGACGTCGATGACCATCAACTCGACCGCGGCGATCCTGCTCTGCCTGTACGAGCTCGTCGCCGAGGGCCAGGGGGTCTCGTCCCGGGAGATCGGCGGCACGATCCAGAACGACCTGCTCAAGGAGTACGTCGCGCGCGGCACGTACATCTACCCGCCGCGTCAGTCGATGCGGATCATCACCGACATCTTCGCCTACTGCCGCGACAACGTCCCGAAGTGGAACACCATCTCGGTCTCGGGCTACCACATCCGCGAAGCCGGCAGCACCGCGGTCCAGGAGATCGCGTTCACGCTCTCCAACGGCATCGCCTACGTGCAGGCCGCGATCGATGCGGGTCTCGACGTCGACGAGTTCGCGCCCCGCTTGTCCTTCTTCTGGAACGGTCACAACGACTTCTTCGAAGAGGTGGCGAAGTTCCGGGCCGCGCGGCGCATGTGGTACCGCATCATGAGCGAGCGGTTCGGTGCGAAGGAGGAACGATCGAAGCTCCTGCGCTTCCACACCCAGACCGCCGGTTCGATGCTCACCGCGCAGCAGCCCGAGAACAACGTCGCGCGGGTCTCGCTCCAGGCCCTGGCCGCGGTGCTCGGCGGAACGCAGAGCCTCCACACCAACGGCTTCGACGAAGCGCTCGGCCTACCCACCGAGAAGGCCGCGACGATCGCGCTGCGGACCCAGCAGATCATCGCGTTCGAGTCGGGCGTCACCGGGACCCCGGACCCCCTGGCCGGCTCGTACTTCGTGGAGTCGCTCACGGACGAGGTCGAGGCCGGCGCCTGGGAGTACATCGAGAAGATCGACGCCATGGGCGGATCGGTCGCCGCGATCGAGGCGGGGTACATGCAAGACGAGATCGAGCGCGCGGCCTACGAGTGGGCCACGCAGGTCGACGCCGAGAAGAAGATCATCGTCGGTCTCAACCGCTACGCGAACGACTCCGAGGAAGAGCCGGACGTCTTCCCGATCGACCCGAAGCTCGAGCGCGAGCAGGTCGAACGGCTGCGCGCGTTGCGGGCCAAGCGGGACGACGCGGCCGTGAAGGCCGGGCTCGAGGAGCTGCGCGCCGCGGCGAAGGGGACCCAGAACCTGCTCCCGCCGATGAAGGAGGCGCTGCGCCGCTACGCCACCCTCGGCGAGGTCAGCGACGTGCTGCGCGACGAGTTCGGCGTCTACCAACCCGCCCGGTAGCAACCGTCGCCTGGTAATTCGCTGGACCGGTGACTCAGCCGGCCGCTGACATGGACGGCGCATGCCCCGTCCGAAGATGCACCCCGATCAGATCGATACATCGGTCGCGCTCGTCCGCGGGTTGCTGCGCGCGCAACATCCGAACCCGTACTACCGGGAGACGAACCCGAGCTTCGCCGAGCTCAGCCGGCGCACGCTCGACAAGGTGCTCGCCGACTCCCGATCCTGACTCGCAATCACCTCGGGTCGTTGCGTGCGTGGCGGTACCCGGCCACGCGGAGGCGCCGGCGGGCGGGGGATCCGAGGTGCGGCCCGGTGGTCCGGTCAGCTCGCGCGCGACAGCACCCGACCGAGCAGGTTCGGCTCGGGGGGCTGGGCTGCGGCGAGCCGGCGACGCGCCTCCTCGATGCCCTTGCGGCCCGCCTGGCGGGTCCGGGCATCGAGGTGGCGGGTGGGTCGGCCGCCCTCGAGGAGGAGGAGTTGAGTGGTCACGTCATGAGTATCACCGGAGGGTGGGACACTTATTCCTCACGCGTACACTCGGGTCGTGCCGGCGTACCTCGACCACGCGGCGAGCACGCCGATGCGGCCCGAAGCCGTCGCGGCGATGCTGCCCTTCCTCTCGGACCATCCGGGGAACCCCTCGGGCGGTCACGCCGTCGCGCGGGTGGCGAAGACGGCGCTCGAGGAGGCCCGCGAAGTGGTCGCGGAGATCCTCGGTTGCGCGCCCGGTGAAATCGTGTTCACGGGTGGTGGCACCGAGGCGGACAACCTCGCGGTCAAGGGCGGCGCCCGGGCCCAGCGCCACACGGGGCGCGATGGTGTCGTCACCTCGGCGATCGAGCACAAGGGAGTCCTGGCCGCGGCGCAGCGGCTGGGCACCGAGGGCTGCCCCACGTCGACCGTCGGCGTCAGCCGCGGCGGGATCCTGGACCTCGACGAGCTCGACCGCGCGGTCGACGAACGCACCGCGGTGGTCTCGGTGATGCTCGTCAACAACGAGGTCGGCACCATCCAGCCGCTGTCCGAGATCGCGGCCCGGGTCCGGGCCCGGGCTCCGCACGCCCTGCTGCACACCGACGCGGTCCAGGCGGTGCCGTGGCTCGACGTGGCGGAGGCCGTCGCCGACTTCGACCTCGTCGCCATCTCGGGCCACAAGTTCGGCGGTCCGAAGGGGGTCGGCGTCCTCGTGGTGCGCGACAGCGAGGCCCTGCAGCCCGAGATCGAGGGCGGCGGTCAGGAGCGAGGCCTGCGGGCCGGGACGGTGAACGTCGCCGGCGCGGTGGCACTCGCGACGGCGCTGAGGATCACCCACGAGCGGCGCAAGTCCGATGTGGAGCGCGTGCTCGTGCTGCGTGACCGTCTGGCGCGGGGCCTGATGGACGCGGTGCCGTCCGTTTCTGTGAACGGCGACCCCGCGCACCGGGTGGCCGGGAACCTTCACGTCACCTTCGCCGGCGTCGAATCCGAAGCACTCCTCGTCACCCTCGACGCGGCCGGGATCTACGCCGCCGCGGGGTCGTCCTGCTCGTCGGGTGCGACCGAACCGTCGCACGTCCTCGCCGCCATGGGCCTTCCTCGCGACGACGCGCTCGCCTCGGTCCGGTTCAGCTTCGGCTACGCGTCGACGAACTCGGACGTCGCGACCGCGCTGGACGCCGTCCCGCGCGCAGTCGCACAGCTCCGATCGGTCGCGGTGGCATGAGCCGGCCGGAGCGGGTGCTCGTCGCGATGAGCGGTGGGGTGGACTCCTCGGTCGCGGCCGCGCTCCTGCGCGACGCCGGGCACGAGGTCACGGGCGTCACGCTCAAGCTCTGGGGCGGAGAGTCGGACTCCGGGTGTTGCAGCGTCGCGGATGTGGAGGACGCCCGCCGGGTCGCGGCCCAGCTCGACATCCCGCACTACGTGTTCAACTTCACCGAGGACTTCGAGGCGAACGTCGTCACGCCGTACACCGACGCGTACGCCGCGGGGCGGACTCCGAACCCTTGCGTCGAGTGCAACCGCACGATGAAGTTCGGCCGCCTGCTCGAGCGCGGCCGCGCCATGGGCTTCGACACCGTCGCGACGGGACACCACGCCCGCATCGGGCGCGACGCGCAGGACCGGCCGGTCCTCGTGCGCGGCGCGGACGGCGCGAAGGACCAGTCCTACGTCCTCTACATGCTCGGTCAGGACGCGCTCGGGCGGGTACGCCTCCCGGTGGGCGAGCTCACGAAGGCGGAGGTGCGCGACCACGCGCCGCCGGCTCGGGCTCCGGACCGCGGAGAAGCGGGAGAGCATGGACGTCTGCTTCATCACCAAGGGCGGGAAGTCCGCGTTCCTCGGTGAGCGCATCCCGCGCGCGCCCGGCGAGATCGTCACCACCGAAGGTGCGGTCGTCGGTGCGCACAGTGGGGTCGATGCCTTCACCGTCGGCCAGCGACGGGGAATCGGTGTCGCGCTCGGTGAGCGACGGTTCGTGGTCGATGTCGACGCGCCGACGCGCACCGTCACGCTCGGCGAGCGGAGTGACCTCCTGCGCGACGAGATGGTCGTGCGCGACCCCACCTTCTCCGTCGAGCCCCCGGGACCCGATGAGGACGTGCTGGTTCAGGTGCGGGCGCACGCAGCGCCGTTCGTCGGTCGGTGGACCGGCGAACGGGTCGTGTGTGCGTCTCCCCAGCCTCGGGTCGCACCCGGCCAGGTCATCGCGCTCTACCGCGGCGACGTGCTTCTCGGTGGAGGCATCGCGGCGTAGCGCTCTACAGATCTGCCGGGTGGTAGCTGCCTGGCTCCGGGGCGCCGATCGTGATGGCCAACCGATTCCACGCGTTGATCTCGATCACCGCATAGAGCAGCTTGCTCAACTCGTCACGAGAGAACTGCTTCGCCGCATCGTCGAGCACGCGCTGGGGGACATGTGTGTCCGCGACCAGGGTGACGGCTTCGGTGAAGGCGAGCGCCGCCCGTTCACGTTCGGTGAAGAACGCCACTTCTCGCCACGCGTCCAACGCGTACAAGCGTTGCTCGGTTTCGCCGGACGCACGGGCATCCTTGGAATGCATGTCGATGCAATAGGCGCAGCCGTTGACCTGTGAGGCTCGCATCTTCACGAGCTCGAGCAACGACGGTTCGAGCCCGGATCCCTTCACGGTCGCGCTCAACCGGGCGAGGGTCTCGTAGCCATCGCTCCAGAATCGGAACATCTGCTTTCGTTCAGGTGCCATCCGCCCGACCGTAGGCCGAACCCCTGCGATTCGTACGGACCATCCGGGAGCGCCGGTTTGGACGCGCTCGGGAACCCAGATCCGCGCGACCGTCGGCCACGCGTCGCTAGGTGTGCACCTTGATCCGTCGGGCTTGTGCTCGCTTCAGGAGGTCTGCAGCGGCGACGGGCGCGAAGAGGAGGAGGTGGGTCCGCTGGCCGGCCGCGCCGCCCCGGGTCCGCCGGTAGATCTCCGCGTCGTCATCGAGCAAGAGGGCCATCGAGCCGTGGGCGGCGCCGAGACGGAGGTCGGTCGCGTCCTCGGGCGGCCGAACGCGCGGGTCCGCGGGACCGAGCCCGACGATGTGCTCGCGCACGAACAGGACGGGATCCGTGAGGGTCATCGGGTCGGCGATCACGAAGCCGGCGGGCACCAGAATTGCCCAGCGGCGCGAGAGCAGGTGCAGCGAGCGCAGGAGCACGAAGGCGAGCGGCCAGCCCACGAGCAGCGTCACGATGCCGAGCCCGACCGAGCCGTCGGCGAGCAGCAGCGGGCCGGCCGCGATGCCCACGCCGACCACGACGACCGCGAGCGGAATGATCCCGAGGAAGAGTGCCGGAGGCACTTTGAGCGGCCAGCGCTCCTCGTCGCCGTATGCTGCACCCTGCGCACAGGAACGCGCGAAGGACGGGGTCGCAACCAGCACGACGCAGAGGGTCGTGGCGATGAGGGCGGAGATGGACGACAGGGCAGACGGGCGACCGGTCGCGACCGCGAGCGCTATCGCGAGCAACGCGAGAGGCGCGCCGGTGCGCGCCGCGGTGAGACCGAATTGGTCGCGGTGCAAGCAACGCCACCAACACCACCAACCACGTAGACCACAACAGCACCGCGGCGGTGGTGCCGGTTGACGTCGACCACGGTCGGAGCGCGTCGGACGCGGCGGAACCCGCGGTGACAGGGAGCGTGATCCACGCGACGCGGAGCAACAAGATCTTCACATCATCAGTGCGCGCTCGCTTCGTAGATCGAGCGACGCGCGTTCATATACTACGAACCTCATGCTGACGAGCCCGCACGCTGGCGCCCTCGCACCTGGGCTCGCGACCGGCATTGGCAGCCTGCCGCATCACGACGCGTGTGATGCCGCCGCACTCTCGCTGCGTGTTCACCCGCGGCTTCCGGCGGTTCCCCAGCTCCCCGAGCTCAACGCGCGCGAGGGATTGATCGCGCAATGGGCAGATGCGTTGCCCGAAGTCACGGTGGCGCGCGACGGCACGTTGAGCATCGATCGCGAACGGGTGACCGAACCGGTCGTTTCTGCCTTCTCGGTCGAGTCGCACGCCGGGTTGTTCGCGTTTCTTGCTGCGAGCGAGGTGGCGGTACCACCGCGCATCAAGGTGCAGATCGTCGGACCGCTCACCTTGGGTGTCGCGCTCGAGGCGGCCGGTCTGCCGAAGCCCCTCGCCTTCCGGCGCGCGGGCGAGGCAGTGCGAGCCTGGGTGCACGCGCTGGACGAGCTCATGACGGTGCGCGCGCCGGGTACTCCGGTCGTGCTGTTCCTCGACGAACCAGCCCTCGTGCTCTGGAAGCGCGACGTTGTTCCGTTGGAGCGCGAGCACGCGGTGGATCTGCTGTCGTCGAGCCTCGCAGCCACGACGTGTCTCACCGGTGTCCATGTCTGTGGCGACGGCGACCTACGACTCGCGTTCGAAGCGGGCCCGTGCGTTCTGGGTGTCCCCGTGTCGGACGCGCTGATCACGGACGCCGACGTGCTGGCCCGCCACATTGACGCGGACGGCTGGGTGGCCTGGGGCGCGGTGCCGACTGATCGCCCGATCGGCGACTCGACGGACGCGCTGTGGCGCCGGCTCGTCACGGTGTGGTGCGAGCTCACCCGCCGGGGTTGCGACCCGGTACGACTGCGCACCCGCGGGATCATCACCCCGGCGTGCGGACTCGCGGGCCACGGCTTGACGCAGGCCGAGCGCGCGCTGCGGCTCTCGGCCGAGATCGCCGGCCGCGTCGGCGACCAATCGGTCGCCGCCCGCCTCACCGTCGGCGCGTAGCCCCGGGTCGGTCGCGTCCGGCGCCGATCCCGGCCGCTGCGTTCAACGACGCCCGCACCGAATCCGGGCGCGGCACTCCGAGGACGGTCTCGGCATGTCGCGCGCCAGGTGCGGGTGGCTTACGAGGGGTCCGGCGCGAGGACGACCTCCTCACTGAACTCTTCCAAGAGCCGGACCGGATCCTCTTTGCCCGAGAAGAACCGACGGACGAACTCCGCCCACCGGAGCGCGGGACGCATCTCGATGCGGAGCCGTACCGGCTCGTCGGTCGGATTCCAGGCAAGGTGCGGTCGGCCCGGCGGTGCGACCACCCACGAACCCGGCCCGGCTTCGACCGTGACGCCGTCTACTTCGAAGGCCGCTCGCCCTTCGAGTATCTGCCAGCGTTCCTCCATTCGGGGATGGAGGTGTCGAACTGCACGGATGCCCGGCCTCGACCACGTCACGTCCATCTGAAGGAGCTCGTCGGTCTCGCTCACGAACTCGACGATCTCCCCTGAGCGTTCGTTCTCGACCATGCCGACATTCTCCACCCGGCGTCGCCCGATCACCGGCTCGGCCGCGGCGGAATTGGATCCCGCCGCGCGGTCAGCGCCGCCGGATGCGGAGGACGACGTCGGCGATGTGTGGGGTCCCCGGGGGCGGGTCGATGCGCGGCTCGATCACCCGCGCCTCGAGGGTGAAGTCATCGGCGAGCGAGAGCCCGAGGTCGTCGGCACCGATGTAGTCCGCGGGGTCGATGCCCTTCGCCTTCATGTGCTCGCGGTGCTCGTCGTCGAGGTCGTGGTAGACGGCGAGCAGCAACCCACCTGGGCGCACCGTGTCGAGCAATGTCTGCACCGAGGCCTCACCGGCGGACTTGGGGAGCGCCGGGTATTGCATCGACACGAGGTCGAAGGCGCGGGCCGGAAGCGGAGTCTGCAAGGCGTCGCCGCAGAGCCACTCGATCGTGGCGCCCGCCAGCTCGGCGGACTCGCGGGCCCGGCCTACGGCGACATCGGAGATGTCGATCGCCGTGACCTCCCAGCCCTGTCTCGCGAGCCAGATTGCATCCGCGCCCTCGCCACAACCGACGTCGAGCGCCCGGCCCGGCGTGAGGACTTCGGCCTCGACGACGAGCCGCCCGTTCGGTCGTCCACTCCACATCGCCTCGCCGCGCTCGCGGTACCGCGCGTCCCACTCGGCCGCCTGCGCAGCCGAGCCGAATCGTGGCCCGTCGGGTTCGTGCTCCGGCATGGCCCGCAACGCTAGATCGCACTCCGACCGGGACAGGACGCGGCCCGACGACGGGCGGCGCCTCGTAGGATTCGTGGGCTGCCGACCCTCTGGATGCGGCTGGAGGCCGAGCGCCATGGCGATGCGAAAGTTGGAGACCGACTACCTGGTCGTGGGCGCGGGCGCCATGGGCATGGCCTTCACCGACGCCTTGATCGATCATGCGGACGTGCATGTCACGCTCGTCGACCGTCGCCACGTCGCCGGCGGGCACTGGGAAGACGCGTATCCATTCGTCCAGCTCCATCAGGCGTCGTTGTTCTACGGCGTCGCGTCGACCGTGCTCGGTCGCGGCGCCGTACAGGACAGCGGCCCGGAGGCCGGGCTCCATGAACGCGCCCGTCAGTCGGAGATCCGGGCGTACTACGACGACATCCTCCATCGCCGCTTCCTGAGGTCGGGCCGCGTCACCTTCCTCCGCGGCAGCGAGTATCACACCGACGGCTCCTCGCACCTCGTGACATCGCACGTGTCGGGCGAGACCACGCAGCTCGACGTGCGACGCCGGGTCGTCGACGCCGCCTACCTGGCCCCGACCATCCCGGCGACGACACCCCCGCCGTTCGGCGTCGCCGACGACGCCCGCGTCGTCCCGGTCAACGACCTCGCCCGGTTGACCGCGGCGCCGAGCCGGTACGTGATCGTCGGTTCCGGCAAGACCGCCACCGACGGGATCGTGTGGTTGCTGGCCAACGGTGTGCCGCCGGACCGCATCGTCTGGGTCCGCCCGCGTGAACCCTGGATGCTCAATCGCGCCGTCGTCCAGCCCGATCCGGTGGTGGCGCTCGGGCTCGTGGCGGACACCATGGCCGCGGCCGCCCCCGCCGAGTCGCTCGACGATCTCTTCCTGCGGCTCGAGGCCGCCGGGGTGATGCTCCGGATCGACCGGGACGTCGTTCCCACGATGGCCAAGACCCCGACCCTCGGCACGTGGGAGCTCGATCTGCTCCGCACCATCGAGAACGTCGTTCGCCTGGGCCACATCAAGCGCGTGACCCGCGACGAGATCGTCCTCGACGACGGATCGGTGCCACTGGCGCCGGGTTCGCTCGTGGTGCACTGCGCCGCCTCCGGCCTGCAGTACCCACCGCTGGTTCCCATCTGGGGGCCGGACAAGATCCGGCTCCAGACGATCCGGGCCGGCTTCCCGTGCTTCTGCGCGGCGCTGGCCGGTTACGTGGAAGCGACCCGCGACGACGACCGGGAGCGCAACCGGTTGTGCCCGCCGAACACCCTCCCCGACCGCCCGGCCGACTGGGCGTGGATGCAGGTTCGGGGAACCGTCGCCGCGCGCCGCTACGGCGCTGAGCCGGACATCGCCGACTGGGCCAATGGATGCGCCCTGAACCCGGCGCGCATCGAGCCGTCACGGCGCGACGATCCGGCGGTGCAGGCCGCTTCCGCACGCCTGGCCGGCGACGCGGAGCAGGGGCTCGCTCGGATGAGGGAGCTCGCCCGCGAGTCGCGGTTCGGCCGTCGACGATCTCGAAGCCTGATCAGTGAGCAATCGCCCGCGCCCGCGCCGACCCGCCGCGCCGCCACGCCCGCTCCAAGAACTCGTTTCGGTGTCATCTCGACACGCCAGAGCGTGTTCAAACGCCACCGGAACGTCCGGGCCGGTTCAGGGCTCGGGTCAGCGGGGGCGGTGCTCAGTTCCGAGTCCGGGCGTGATGAAGAGGCCCTGACCGGGCTCGTGAACATCGGCCGTGTGCCAGACACCACGCGGGTTGATCATCGCCTGGCCCGGCCGCAGCGCCACCGTCCGGTGCTCGCCATCGATCTCCTGGATCACGTCGACCCGTCCACTGAGCAACACGACCACCTCTTCACCCGCCGGGTGACGCTCCCAGGTGGTCCACGTCTCGGACTGTGGGAACACACACACCATGCGGCCGTCGTCTCCGTCGGCCGCGAACTCGTCCCGGTAGCGCTCGAGCCACTCGAGTGACCAATCCACGCCTCCGACCGGCACCGCCGTTGCACCC
The DNA here is from genome assembly GCA_963770095.1 of uncultured Acidimicrobiia bacterium. Lineage (GTDB taxonomy): Bacteria > Actinomycetota > Acidimicrobiia > IMCC26256 > JAENVU01 > Chersky-806. The sequence goes on along the minus strand of CAVYOO010000005.1, from coordinate 460,360 downwards.
AGACCGAGGTGCACGACCGTGGAGGAGAGATCGAAGGTCTCGCTCATCTCTGCATTCTCGCGCCGCTTGTCAAGCTTCGCGATCGTCCATCGCTCGGGCGCAACGACGCGGTGCGTCGGGCAAGTGCGCGCCGATGACGGCCAGGCGTCGGCCGGGCGTTCGGAGCCGGCGCTCGGCGCGGTCTCTTGATTCGCTGCCGCGGCTCAGACCGCTCGAACTTCGGCGAGCCGCTTGACTGCGTACTCGTCGTCCCAGCAGACGGCGGCTTCCCATGCGGCCGACGCTTGCCCAGCGATGTCGTGCGCGTCGTCCTCGAGACCGGCGGCATTGTGGGGCAGCACCAGGTCGAGGTCGGGAACGTCGACGTGCGACTCGTCCCAGTCGATCAGCGCGACCCGATCCGCGGTCATTCGGACGTTGCCAGGGTTGTTGGAGTCGCCGTGGACGACGCACGTCTGCCGTCCGACGAGCCGCGCCCAGGCTGCGCGGCATCGAGCAACACCCTCGGGCGGCATCGCGCCGAGATCGATCTTCGTGCCGGTGTCGGCGTACAGCAGGTCGGTCGACGATCGCCAGCCCGGGCGCTGCGGCCAGCCCTGGGTCAACCGATGCAGCTGGCGGAGCGCGTCGGCCACGCGGCGCCAATCGGCCTCTGTCTCGGGCGGTTCGCCCTCCACGTAGGTCATCACCACTACACCGTCGGCGAACAGCCGGCCGTCGGTGGTCGGGATCGGCACCGGCACGGGCAGACCTTCACGTTCGAGGTGTTGGAGGAGCTCGGTCTCCCACGCGAGATCAGCGTCGCTCCTGGTGCCGAGACGACCGACCGCTAGGCGCCCACGGACGCGCACGCTCCACACGTCGTTGGCCACTCCGCCCGCGAGCGGTTCGATGCGAGCGACGTCGTCGCCCCACTGCTCGAGTGCCTCCCATCCCACGGGTCACATCTTCGCGGAGTTCCAATCGAAGCCGGCGATCGGAGACGGTCGCGAGACCGTGGACGTCATGAGTCTTCGGCTTCGAGTGCACGGGCCAGGGCGCCGACCGCTCGTCCGACGGTCTTCAGGTCCTCGTCGGAGAGTCGGCCGAGGAGAAGGGTGAGCACGTCGATCCTGCGCTGGCGGCCGCGCTCCATGACGCGCCGCCCCTTCGGCGTCGCTCGCACGAGTGTCGCTCGGCGATCCCGAGGGTGGGGGTGCCGCTCCGCCAGCGACGCCTGTTCGAGTCCGTCGACGATCCGAGTCATCGTCGGACTGGTGACCTGCTCGGCCTCGGACAGCTGCGCGATCGTGTGCTCCCCTCCGAAGACCAGCACCGAGAGTGCCGAGAGCTGCCCCGGAGGGATGCCCAGTGCGGTGTCCGCGGCGCGGGTTCGTCGTACGAGGTGGATCGACAGCGAGTTGAGGCGAGAAGCGAATTCCTCCAGCACGGCCCGTTGCATCAAGTAGGTAGGCTACCTATTCTTCTGCCCATGACGGTCACGCATCTTCGCCAAGTCGCCCAGCACGTCGAGAACATGGACCGAGCGATTGCCTTCTATCGCGACGTCGTCGGCCTCGACCTCATCGCGCGCTTCGATCCGCCCGGGCTTGCGTTCTTCGATCTCGGGAGCAGTCGACTGCTCCTCGAGGCCGGTGCTCCGCCGGCGCTGCTCTATCTCGGGGTCGAGGACGTGACCGCGACGACTGAGCGTCTTCGGAATGCCGGGGTGCGGATCGAGTCGGAGCCGCACGTGATCCATGTCGACGAGGCGGGACAGTTCGGGGCTCCGGGAGAGGCAGAGGAGATGGCCTTCTTCCGGGACTCCGAGAACAACCTGGTCGGGTTGGCGGGACGACGAGCCCTCGCCGCAGGCTGAGGCAACCCGGGTCCCGTCTCCTCCCGAATGCCACGAGGGAGACAGGTCCGCGGCCCGTAGAGGCTCAGTTTGAGTCCTGCGGGATCGATCGGGGGTCAGAACCCGTGCTTCGGCTCGCCGGTGAAGCGAATCCACGCGATGCGCTGCAGGGCAAGCCAATCGCCGACCTTTTCGCGTGGTGCCTCGGGAGTGAACTCGTCAGGAGCTTCGATACCCAAGACTTCGAACTCGACAGCTCGATCGGCCGATCGGACTCGCCGAATGATATCGAGCTCAACTGGCGACCGTGTGTGAACTGGGAATCGTGCCAGCCGAGCGAGTCATGTTCGCCTTCGTGAGCGATGAGGACCGCCTCGACGCGGTTGATTCGTCCGCGTTGACGCACCTGGTGAGCCGCCAGAAGCAGCGCGCAGCCAGACCGATCGCCAGGAGCACGCTCGGCCGTTTCGTTCTTCGTAGCCTCAGTCCATGCGGTCGATGACTCGCGGGGTACCGCAGCGTGCAGCAGGCCAAGGTGCGCCAATGGCGCACGACGATCGTCAGCCATGGCGGCCTCCGCTTCGACGACCGCAGCTCGTCCAGGACTTCGGCTGCATTCCTCTAGGCGAGATACTCGAAATGCAGGGTGTCGCCGATCTGGCTCACGTCGATGCTCCGCTCGACCTGCAACCCGTTCCAATGTCCGTCTCTAGAGACCACAGCAGCACCATGGCTGCCGCTTGTTGTCCGGCCACGTCGGCCCTCCGTTGAATCAGCGGAAGGTATCCGTTGCCGCGTGATCCGGCGCTGACGTGGCGCAGGCCTGGTGTGCAGCAATGACGCCTGGTCTGCGCTGCGCCGCGTCGCCTGGTCAGGCACCCGTGGTTTGAGCACCAAGTGCCCGCTTGCATGCACCGTCGCAGACACTGGTTCGGTGACACGCCCTTGAGCTGTCGCTCGATGGTGTTGACCAGCCGGCGCCCCTCAACCGTGTCATGCGCTGAGATCCGGACAGATGTTCCGGCGCGGGTGACTGTCCGCTGGATCCGCTCGTGCCTCGTGGCCGACGGCGTGGTGGACCTCCGCGTCGCACCGACGTGCCGCCAGAAGTCGGCGACAACGACTTACCGTGCTCGTTGTGTTGCTCTGCTCTTCCCGACGCCAAAGTTCGCCATCCGTGACGAACACGTGATCTCACGCCGAGGATCCGATGAACGATGGCCGAGCGGCGCGTGGCGAGGACCCAGTCATCGCCGAACCAGACCCCGGGTGGCTGCTCGGGGCGGGCGGTGCCCCACTCGAGGTCGCAGATTCGAAGGCGTGTTCCCCGGAGTCCTCGAGCGGACCCGCCACGGCCGACGAACGATCGGTGTCGTCCTCGCTGTCAGGTAGCTCAACGCTGACCGACACTGACGATCGCTCGGCGGTCGTCAGCGGATCCTCGCGAAGCCGAAGGACCTCGACCGGCACCGTTGGACGAAGTCGCGGGCGAGGTCGACCATGGCCGCGACGCGTCGGTCGCGAGCACCCGATGGCCCGCCTCGACCAGAGACTTCGTGAGCAGCCCCGATCCACAGCGGAGCTCCAGTCGAGCCTCGCTGCATCTCGAGGACCGGCTCGAGGATCGTCCGAATCCCGCGTGCCACCGCATCCGCGTGGAACCCGAACCCTTCGTGATGGATGCGCGCCAGATCCGATCCGTAGTACGCGTGCCGGGAATCGGCGTTCGTCGCGGCCAGTCGTACTGTCGGTCGGTGATCCGCCAACCAGCAGGAAGGTCGACCGGCATCAATGGCGATGCCGGGGTTTCACTGCGCCCCCATGCGCCACCACCGCGCGACATCGAACGACTTGCCTCCTGTTCGAGTCGTCGGGATCGACGCCACTTGAAGTGCACGCCACGAGTGCGTTCCGCAAGACCGACGCACAGGCGCCACGAAGTGCACCGATGCCTGATGCTCAGCGCCACGGTTTATGACCCCTCTCCGGTCAGTCGGGATCGCGCGCCTCGTCGACGACGCAATCGACCAGGCCACGGTGATCTCATCGGGTGCGCAGGTGTGGACGACCGCCGCTTGACATGCGAACGTATGTTCGTGTAGGGTGATGGGACCTTCCCGACGCTTCCCCCGTCGCACGGCCCGCGGTGCAGTCCGCGTCACGGGTTCGAGCTGTGGGGAGTGAACGGTGTCGGTTGGTGTTTCGTATCCGGTGGCGCGTCCGGTCGAACGGTTGCGCGGCGTCGTGGACGACCTCGCGCAGCTCGATCCGGTCGAGTTGTCGGACGGGGCGCTGGCGGGCGAGCTGGTCGCGTTGCGCCGGGAGATGGACCGCCAAGAGGCGGTGTTCGCTGCGCCTGGCCCACGCCGCGCATGTCCGGGGTGTGGGGAGTGTGGATGGGGCGGCGTCGACCGCGTCGTGGCTACGGCACCGGGCCGGGATGCGTGAAGGCGACGCGAAAGCCGCGATCGAATGCGGTGAGGTCTGCGAGCTGCTCGCCGAGACCGGCCGGGCGTGGCGGGCCGGGGAGATCTCCACCGGCGCGACCCGCACCATCGTCGCCGCCCGCGTCGCGGGTCATGACGACACCCTCGTCGCCTGTGAACCCGAGCTCCTCGCCCTCGCCCGCCGCGGTGACCTGCGGTCAGCCTGCGGCGGGCGGCGGCGCATTTCCGGAACCTCGCCACCGCCGATGGGACCGCGCCCGGCGACCGCGACGGCCTGCACGTCTCGAAGACCTTCGCCGGGCGCGTCGTGCTCTCCGGCGAGCTCTCCGACCTCGGCGCCGAGAAAGTCGTCACCGCACTCCACGCCTACGTCGACCCACCGAGGGTCGACGACCCGCGCACCACCGCACAGCGCTACGCCGACGCCCTCGTACGGATCTCGGACGTCGCGCTCGCGCACCTCCACGACCAGCAACGACCCCAAACCCAGGTCACCGTCGTCATCGACTGGGCCACCCTCACCCAAGGCCGGCTCGGGCGCCTCGACGGCCAGTTCACCGGCCCCATCCACCCCCACGCCATCGAGCGGCTCCTCTGTGACAGCTCGATCAGCCGAGTCGTCACCGGCCCCGACTCCCGACCCCTCAACGCCGGGCCGCACGCGGCGCACCCCGACCCCGGCGCAACGGCGAGCGATCATCGCCCGCGACCAGGGCTGTCGATTCCCGGGCTGTGACCGACCACCCGGCTGGTGCGAAGCCCACCACACCACCCCATGGCAAGACGGCGGGCCCACCGACCTCGACCACCTCATCCTGTTCTGCGACCACCACCACCACGTCATCCACCAACCCGACTGGATCGTCGAGTTCGACGGCCGCGACCTCCGCGTCATCCGCCCCGACCGAACCGAGCTCACATGAGACCGACCCCGACTCGAGCGCACCGCCAACCCGCCGCCGACCGCCCGGACGCAGCGCGACGGGTTGACCGGTCGCGCCGTCTGCGGGTCGGTCGCGGCGCGTCGGTAGGCTCGGCGTCATGACGGTGAGCAGGGAGATCCTCGAACGCGCCGAGGAGCTTCGCGACACGATCCGGTACCACAACGAGCGCTACTTCGGTCAGGACGAGCCGGAGATCTCCGACGCGGAATACGACCTGCTGGCGCGCGAGCTGGTCGAGCTCGAGGCCCAGTTCCCCGAGATCGTCACCCCTGATTCGCCGACACAACGGCCGGGTGCGGCCACGATCCCCACTCCGTTCTCGGAGGTGCGGCACATCCAGCCGATGATGTCGCTCGACAACGCGTTCTCCCGGGACGAGCTGCTGGCGTGGGGCGAACGCATCGCCCGCATCGTCACGGATCCGATCACGTACGTGGGCGAGCCCAAGCTCGACGGCCTCGCGATCTCGCTGCTCTACGAGGAAGGGAAGCTCGTCCGCGCCGCGACCCGCGGTAACGGCGAGACGGGGGAGGACGTGACCGCGAACGTGCGCACGATCACCGATGTCCCCGACCGGCTCAAGGGCAAGGGGGCGCCCTCGGTGCTCGAGGTGCGCGGCGAGGTCTTCATGTCGTTGGCGTCGTTCGAGGAGCTCAACCGGCGCCAGGCCGAGGCGGAGCTGCGGCTCTTCGCCAACCCGCGCAACGCCGCGGCCGGTGCGCCTGCGCCAGATCGACCCGGCGATCACCGCGAGCCGGCAGCTCTCCCTCTACTGCTACCAGCCGGGCGCCAAGGAGGGCGGACCGCGCCTGCGCACGCATCACGAGACGCTGCGCTGGCTCGAGCAGCTCGGCTTTCCCGTGAACCCGCACATCGAGCAGCTCCCGGACCTCGACGCGGTCTTCAGCTTCTGCACCAGCATGGAGGAGCAGCGGCACTCGCTCGGCTACGAGATCGACGGAGCGGTCGTGAAGGTCGACGACCTCGGCCAGCGCGACGAGATGGGCTCCACCAGTCGCGCGCCGCGGTGGGCGATCGCCTACAAGTTCCCGCCCGAAGAGAAGACGACCACGCTCAACGGGATCATGGTGAGCATCGGTCGCACCGGGTCGCGCCACTCCGTTCGCGCGTGCTCGAGCCGGTCTTCGTCGGCGGCTCGACGGTCGGGTTGGCGACGCTGCACAACGAGGACGAGGTCGCGCGCAAGGACGTGCGGGTCGGCGACACGGTGATCGTGCACAAGGCCGGCGACGTGATCCCCGAGGTCGTCGGCCCGGTGATCGCGAAGCGGAAGAAGGGGGCGCGCCGCTGGAAGTTCCCGGCGAACTGCCCGTGCGAGCTGCACCAGCCGCTCGTGCGACTCGAGGGTGAGGCCAACCACCGCTGCGTGAGCGTCGGACTGTCCCGTCCAGCGCGAGCAGAAGGTCATCTACTTCGCGAGTCGCGCGGCGATGGACATCGAGGGGCTGGGCGAGGAGCGGGTGCACCAGCTCGTCGCGGCCGGGCTGATCCAGGACGCGGGCGATCTGTACGAGGTGACCCAGGACCAGCTGATCGCGCTCGAGCGGATGGGCGAGATCTCGGCCCGCAACCTGTCTGAACGGGATCGAGGCATCGAAGCAGCAGCCGTTGTCGAGGGTGCTCGTCGGCGCTGGGCATCCGCCACGTCGGCCCCACCGCGGCGCGTGCGCTGGCGAGCACGCTCGGCCACCTTGACCGGATCGCCGAGGCCACCGACGAGGAGCTCGAGGCGGTCGACGGCATCGGGCCGGTGATCGTGGAGAGCATCCGGAAGTGGTTCACCATCCCGACCAACCGCGCGCTGATCGAGAAGCTGCGCGCGGCAGGGGTGAACCTCACCGGACCGGCCCCGGCCGAGGGTCCGACGGAGGCGCAGACGCTGACCGGTCTCACCTTCGTGCTCACCGGTGGCCTCGAGGGCTTCACCCGCGACGAGGCCGCCGCGGCCGTCACTGCCCGGGGCGGCAAGATCACGAACAGCGTGTCGAAGAAGACGGGCTTCGTCATCGTGGGCGAGAATCCGGGTTCGAAGCTCGCGCAGGGCCGAAGAGCTGGGGGTCACGATCCTCGACGAGGACGCGTTCCGGCGCCTCCTGCTCGACGGCCCACCCGAAGCGCCCGAGCCCGAAGCCTCGAGCCGAGAAGAAGCCTCGAGCCGAGAAGAAGGCCAAGTCCGAGAAGAAGCGAGCTGCACCGAAGAAGAAGTCCGAGGAGGACTGATGGTCGACGCGAGCGCAGTCGGGACCACCGACGACCCGTATCCGATGAGCGTCGAGCGGGGGAAGATCCGAGAGTTCGCCCGGGCCGACGATGTCGGAGAACCCCGAGTACCTGGACGATCCGGTACCGCCGATCGAGCCGACCTTCCTGACGTCGGTGAGCTTCTGGACCCCACCCGGACGGTCGGTCTTCTCCAAGGTGAAGATGGACCTCAAGCGGCTCCTGCACGGCGGACAGGAGTACGTCTTCCACGGGCCACCGCCTCGGGCCGGCCAGGAGCTCACCGTCCAGACCCGCGTCGCGGAGGTCTACGAGAAGGAAGGCAAGCGCGGGGGGACGATGACGTTCGTCGTCACCGTCGCCGAGTTCCGTGACGACGCCGGGAAGCTCGTCGCCGAGATGCGGTCCGACCGCGATCGAGACCGGCAAGCCGCGCGACGTCGAAGGAAGGTGGTGATGGCGCCGCGCTGGGAGGACCTCGACGTGGGCGCGGGCCCCGAACCGCGCACCGTCGGCCCGCTCAACCGCACCGACTTCGTCCGCTACCAGGGTGCATCGGGCGACTTCAACCCGATCCATCACGACGAGGAGTTCGCGCAAGGCGGCGGGGTACCCGTCGGTGTTCTCGGTCGGCATGCTGCAGGCTGGGATCCTCGCCACCTTACGTGACCGACTGGCTCGGCGCGGACAACGTGCGCCGCTTCGGCGCGCAGTTCCGCGAGCAGGTGTGGCCGGGCGACCGGCTCGAGTGCTCGGGCACCGTCGTGGAACGGGTCGACGCCGGGAACGGCGACGGTGACGAGCGCTCGGTGAAGCTCGAGCTCGTCGTGAAGCGGGTCGGCGGTGGCACTGCGATCAAGGGGTGGGCCACCTTCGCAGTACCGGAGTCGTGAGCGCCGTGAGCGCCGCGCTGATGCGCACCCAGGTCCTTCTCGCACCGGCGCCGGTGGCCGACCGACCGCTCGTGGCCCGGAGCGACCGGATCCGGAGCCCGGGCCCGGCGAGGTCCGGATCGCCGTGTCGGTCTGCGGATGCTGTCGCACGGACCTGCACGTCGTCGAAGGCGAGCTCGACCTTCCTCAGCTCCCGGTGACGCCGGGGCACCAGGTCGTCGGCCGGGTGGACGCGCTCGGCCCGGCATGCCGGCGACTCAAGATCGGGCACCGCGTCGGCGTGTGCTGGCTGCACTGGACGCGTGCGGTCACCTGCCAGTTCTGCATGGCCGGCGAGGAGAACCTCTGCGAGACGGCCGACTTCACCGGATGGACCGTGGACGGCGGATACGCCGACGCGCTCGTCGTGTCCGAGGATTTCGCGATCGAGCTCCCGACCGCGCTCGAGGATCTGGAGACCGCGCCGCTGCTGTGCGCGGGCGTCATCGGCTACCGCGCGCTCCGGCGGGCCGAGGTGGAGCCGGGGGAGCGGGTCGCGCTGATGGGCTTCGGCGCGTCGGCGCACCTGGCCCTGCAGGTCCTCCGGCACTGGGGCTGCGAGGTCGTGGTGCTCACCCGCGGCGAGCGCCACCGCGACCTCGCCCGCACGCTCGGCGCGGACTGGGTCGGCGACGCGGCCGAGCTGCCACCGGAGACGTGTGACCGCGCGGTCGTGTTCGCGCCGGCCGGCGAGCTCGTGCCGGTCGCGCTCCGCGTGGTGCGGCCGGGTGGGACCGTGAGCCTGGCCGGCATCCACATGAGTCCCATCCCGTCGTTCGACTACTCGCTGCTCTGGCGGGAGCGGTCGTTGCGCTCGGTGGCGAACCTCACCCGCCGCGACGCGGAGGAGTTCATGGCGCTTGCCGCCGCGGCGTCCATCCGCACGACGTTCCGGACGTATCCGCTCGAACAAGCCAACGACGCGCTGCTCGCGATCGCGACCGACGCGGTTCAGGGCGCCGCGGTGCTCGACGTCGCCGGCCGCGGCACCGTCCGGTAGCAGCGACCTAGGACTTCGAGACGAACGACCAGGAGTAGACGCCGTTGTCGCGCGCCGGGTCGGCTTGCGACCGGTAGGTGACGATCACCCGGTTCTGTCCCGGATCGTACGCGGTGATCTCTTTGCCCGGTCCGGGGCGAAAGGTGAGCTGGCCGAGCGCGGGGATGAAGTCGACCTGGTCCGCGGGCAGCACGGTGCAGTCACCGACCGACTGCGACGGAGTGCAGATCGACAGGTCCGCGGTGAGATCGTCCCGGAGATCCACGGTGATCTGCTCCTGGGGCGGCACGATCGAGCCCGGCCGCGGCGACACGGACTGGACCTGGCCCGGGAGCAGGGTCCGGCGTTCCTTGGTGTCCGCGGTGGAGATCGCGCCGGCGAACAGCAGTGCCACGAGCGTGAGCCCGCCGGCCACGATCGCGAACCGACCCGGGTGCTCGATCACCTTGCGGCGGGCGGCGGGAGGCGTCGTCGGAGCAGTCACGAGAGGTGACGGTACCGCCGCGCGCTCGACCGTGCGGATCCGGGTCGGCTCCGGGTGCCCCGTCAAACGGTCGCGGGCCCGGTACCGTGGATTTGATGGCCAGCAGCGCGATGGCCGACCTCGTCGGCCGGGTTCTTGCCGGTCGCTACCGCCTGCTCGGATCGATCGGTGCAGGCGCGGGCGGCCGCGTCTATGCCGCGGACGACGTCCGGTTGCGCCGACGCGTCGCGGTAAAGGTCCTTCACGTGGGTCTTTCGGGGGACATGGGCTTCCTGCGCCGGTTCCGGACCGAGGCCCAGCTCGCGGCATCGCTGCACCACCCCAACGTGATGGCGGTCTACGACTGGGGCGAGGACGAAGGCATCCCGTTCATGGTGCTCGAGCTGCTCGAGGGCGGCTCGCTGCGCGGGATGCTCGACGCCGGCATCCGCCTGACCCCGTCGCAGGCCGCGCACCTCGGCCGCCAGGTCGCCGCCGCGCTCGAGTACGCGCACGGGCGCGGGCTCGTGCACCGCGACATCAAGCCGGCGAACCTCCTCTTCGACGAGCACGGGATCGTGCGCGTCGCCGACTTCGGGCTCGCCCGCGCGCTCGCGGAGGCGAGCTGGACGGAACCGGCGGGGACCGTGCTCGGAACCGCGCGGTACGCATCGCCCGAGCAGGGCAGTGCGGGGCGGCTCGACGGTCGCGCCGATCTGTACGCGCTCAGTCTCGTGCTGGTCGAGTCGGTGACCGGGAACGTCCCGCTCGTCGCCGACACCCCGCTCGGCACGCTCTCGATCCGGACCGCGGAGTCCATCGCGGCGCCGGCGCGCCTCGGTGCCCTCGGGCCGGTCATCGAGCGCGCGGGCCGGGTGAACCCCGAAGACCGCTACCCGGACGCCCCGACGATGGGTTCCGCGCTCGACGACGTCGTCCGGGTCCTGCCCCCGCCGGGTCCGTTCACCCTCGTCGGGCTCGGCGAGACCGTGCCCGACCCGCACCCCACGCAGGTCGTCACGCACGCGCCCGAGCCGCTCTTCGACCAGGACCAGGGCACCCGGAAGCAGCCGGCCGTCGTGCCGACGCGAGCGGCGCCATCGGACCCGGACCGGTCCCGGGGCGTCGCTCCGCTGGTGCTCGGTGCCGTGCTGGTCCTCGTCGTCGCCGCCGCCGTGTTCGCGCTGACCCGGCCGTCGACCGGCGCGACCGTCACCGTCCCGAACCTTCAGGGCGTCGACGAGAAGACCGCTCAGACCACGGCGAACCAGTCGGGCTTGCTGGTCTCCTCCTCCAAGAAGACCGCCGACGACCCGGCCGGGATGATCGTGGGCCAGACGCCGAAGGCCGGATACTTCCTGGGTCGCGGCGGCACCGTGAAGCTGGTCGTGTCCAAGGGTCCCAAAGCCGTGACCCTGCCGCCCGTGCTGATGCGCTCGGCGGCCGAGGCCCAAGCCGAGCTCGAGAAGGCGCGCTACGTCGTGGTGATCGAGCGCCAGTACAACGAGACCGCGCCGAAAGAAGCCGTGACCGCGACCGTCCCGGCCGGCAAGGCACCACCCGACACCACCGTCAAGCTCATCGTCTCCGACGGCCCCGCACCCGTCGCGGTACCGAACGTCGCCGGGAAGAGCTACGCCGCCGCGGCCGAGGCCATCCAGGCCGCGAAGCTCGTGCCCACGCGGGTCGACGCCTTCAATGACACCGTTCCCGCCGGCCAGGTCGTCCGCACTGATCCGCCCTCCGGGACGAAGGCACCGCGGGACTCGGCGGTCTCGGTCGTCGTGAGCAAGGGCACGGACATCGTCTTCGTCCCGGACCTGACCGGCAAGACGATCGACGTCGCCACCGCGATCGCCGAGCAGGCGGGGCTCACCGTCACCGTGCAGGGGGCCTACTCCCCCGGCAAGAAGGTCAAGCGCCAGGACTGGCCGAAGGGGACCCCGGTCAAGCGCGGCCTGCTCGTCACTCTGTTCTTCTAGGCGCAGGCGGGTTCGCCGGACGGTGGGCCCGGCTCACTTGAGTGACTCGCGGTGCGCGCGCCTACCATGCGGCCGAACTGACATCAGACGCTTGACCAGCAGGAGACTGACGAACATGGGTGCACTCGACGGCCGGGTTGCGATCATCACCGGCGCAGGACGCGGCCTCGGCCGGGAGCACGCGCTGCTCTTCGCCTCCGAGGGCGCCAAGGTCGTGGTGAACGACCTCGGCGGCGACATCGACGGGAGCGGCGACGACCGGGCCCCGGCGCAGCAGGTGGTCGACGAGATCAAGGCCATGGGCGGCGAGGCGGTCGCCAACGTGGACAACGTCGCCGACTGGGAGGGCGCCCAGCGCCTCATCCAGACCGCGGTGGACACGTTCGGCACGCTCCATGTGCTCGTGAACAACGCCGGCATCCTGCGGGACCGGGTGATCGTGAACATGACCGAGCAGGAGTGGGACTCCGTCATCCACGTCCACCTGAAGGGCCACTTCTGCCCGACCCGCTTCGCAGCCGCCTACTGGCGGGAGCAGAGCAAGGCCGGCACGCCGGTCAAAGCGGCGCTGATCCACACGTCGTCGACGTCCGGACTGCTGGGCAACCCCGGCCAGGCCAACTACGGCGCCGCGAAGAGCGGGATCGCCACCTTCTCGCAGATCTGCGCGATGGAGCTCAGCCGCTACGGCGTCCGGTCCAACGCGATCGCCCCGGCGGCCCGCACCCGGCTCACCGAGCAGACCCCCGGCCTGAGCGAGGTCGTGAAGGTCCCTGAGAGCGAGTCGGCGTTCGACGCCTGGGACCCGGCGAACGTCTCTCCGTTCGTGGCGTACCTCGCGACCGAGGACTGCGCGTTGAGTGGTGAGGCGTACCTCGTCCAGGGTGGCGTGGTGCAGCGCTTCGCGCCGTGGACGCTTTCGGAGAAGATCGACAAAGGGGACCGCTGGACGGTCGCCGAGCTCGCCGGCGCTGCCGCGAAGCTGGCGCCGAAGAAGTAGCACTGCGCGGTCGGGTCGCGCCCAACGTGGGTGTACGCCCCACGTTGGGCGCGCGCCGACGAGTCCGTCCCATTTCCTCCGGGGTGACGGTTAGCGACCTGGACATATACTGAAAAATGCCGCGTATCCACACCCTGATTTCCTGGAATTGGGTCTTGTGGACCACCTCCTACCGCACGATACTTAACGCGGAGAGTGGCAAGTACGCTGTCGGTAGTCGACGGTGTCCGGTCCCCAGGAGGCAGGAATGCGCAGGCCAGCGAAGGGCGGTACTACTCGCCCGGTCAACGTGCGGCCCGGTTACGGCTTCGGCCGACCGCTCCGCCCGGAGCCCGATCGTGACCTGTCGCCCCGTCCGTGGCTGGACCCGGAGTGGTGGAGCGCGATCGAGCTCGAGCCCAGGTCACGCGAGGAAGTCGGCGCAGACCGCGCCTAGGTCGGCACCGCGCTGAGGCGGGAATGCGCCCGCACCGCGTCGATCGGCGTCTCCTAATCTGACCCTCGCCCGTTCAACGCTCGCGAGGAAGTCGCTGCGCATCCATGCCCGAACGCGACGCCCCCTTCGTCTCGGACTCGCCGGGGGGCGAGGAGATCCCGGTCATCGCATGGCCGATGCTCTTCCGAGCCCGGATCAGCCACCGAGTCCGCCAGAGCGACCGCTACCCGTGGTGGGTGCTGGTCACCGTCCTGGCCGGCCTCTTCGCGAGCGGGTTCACCATCACGATCATGGCGGTGTCGCTGAAGGACATCGCCACGGATCTCGGGACCAGCGAGACGGCGCTGACCTGGGTCGTGACCGGACCGTTCCTGGCGCTGGCGCTGACGATGCCGTTGTTCGGGAAGCTTGGCGACGTCTACGGGCACCGGCGGGTCTACCTGCTCGGTTTCGCCGGGTTCACGATCGGCGCCGCGCTCACCGCCGTCGCGTGGAGCGGACCCGCGCTCATTGCGATCCGCGTGCTCGGGTCGATTCCGGGTGCCGCGACCGGCCCGACGTCCATGGCCCTGATCATGCGCGCCTTCCCCGAGGACGACCGGGTGAAGGCGATGGGGTGGTGGGCGCTGGTCGGCGCGGGTGCACCCGTCATCGGCCTGGTGGCCGGCGGTCCGATCGTCGACGTGATCGGCTGGCGCTGGATCTTCGTGGTGCAGGTCCCGCTCTCGCTCGCCGCGCTGCTCGTCGGAGTGATCATCCTGCACGAGACCCCGCGCCGGACCCGGGTGCCCATCGACTGGGCGGGCGCGGTGACCCTGGGGATCGCGACCGTCTCCGCGTTGCTCGCGCTGACCCTGGGCGCGCAGCTGGGCTGGGGAAGCCCCGCGGTCATCGGGTTGCTCGCGCTGGCCCCGCTCGGGCTCTGGGCCTTCGTCCGGTACGAGCGTCGCGCCGTCGAGCCGTTGCTACCACTGGCGTTCTTCCGGAAGCGGGACTTCACGGCTTCGCTGGTCTCGCAGGGTGCGATCAACTTCGCGTACATGGGCGGGTTCATCATCACGCCGCTGCTCATGGAGAACCGCTTCGGGTACTCGGTCGCCGCGACCTCGCTGGCCATGGTGTGCCGCCCGCTGGCGAACAGCATCGCGTCACCGGCCGGCGGCTATCTCGCGGCGAGGATCGGCGAGCGCCCGGCGGCGATCGCGGGAACGGTCATGGTCGCGGTGTCCATGGCGCTGTTCGCGTTCGCGGCGAGCGGCGGGCTCGTGGCCCTCGTCTTCGTGGGGCTGATCGTCTCGGGCATCGGGCTCGGCGGGTCGGCGCCGTCGCTCATCACGGTGGTGGCCAACACGGTCGAGCCGGCAGATCTGGGCGTGGCCAACGCCGCGCAACAGATGGTCGCGATGATCGGGGCGGTCTCGGGCATCCAGGTGCTCTCGACGATCCAGGGGGGATCCGACGCCGCGAGCCCGTTCACCGCGGCGTACCTCGTCGGCGGCGCGGTGGCCATCATCGGTGTGGTCGCATCGGGTTTCGTGCGCAGCACGCGGCGGAGCGCGCGGCTCCGCGTGGCCGAGGCTGCGTAGTCGCGCTCAGTCCGCGCCCACGGCACGGAGGTCGCAGTACCAGGCCAGCAAGAGGGCCACGACCGCTCCGATCAGCAGCAACGCGGTGATGCTGATCACGTCGAGGACGACCCCGCCGGCGAGGACGCCGAGCGGGACGACGCCGCCGAAGCTCATGATCCAGAGCGCCATGATCCGCCCGCGGATCGCGTCGTCGAGGTGCGCCTGGAGCGAGATCGACAACGACGTGATGGTCATGAAGTACACGAAGCCGAGGACGAACGCGACCGGAAATGCGAGTCCGGCTTCACGTACGAGCGCGAACGAGGTGAGCAGCACCGCGAAGGCGACGAGCGACCCTCGCGCGATCTTCGCCTTCGAATGATGCGCCAGGTAGGTGCCGACGGTGACCGCACCGAGCGCGGCTCCGAGCCCGAACGTGGCGTAGAGGTAGCCGTACACCGCGCTCTTCGGTCCGATGCCGAAGTTGGCCTCGGCGATCTCGGGCATCAATCCGACGAACATCAACGAGAAGAACGAGAACAGCGTCATGGTCACGAGCACCCGGCGGATCAACGGATCGGCCGCAGCCAGCTTGAAACCGGACAGGAAGCGCGCGAGTCCGGTGTCGGTCGCCGTCCGCGTGACACGCGCCGGGTACTTCGCGACCAGGAGGCTCGCGATGGCGAACACGTAGGTCGCAGCGTTGATGCCGAATACCGTCCCGATGCCGAACACGACGTAGAGCGGTGCACCGATCGCCGGCCCGATCACTCGGGACAGGTTCATCTGCACCGATTGGAGTGAGACCGCGCCGGGCAGGTCTTCGCGGGGGACCAGTGTCGGGAGCAGGGCGCTGATCGCCGGCCCACTGAGCGCGTTCCCGATGCCGATGAGCAGGACGCAGACGAAGATCGCCCACTTGTCCGGATGGCTGGCCGAGGCGAGGACCGCGAGCACGACCGAGAACACGACCTGTTCGAGCTGCATCCAGATCAGCAGCTTCCGTCGATCGAGGATGTCGGCGAGCGTCCCGCCGAGCGGCGCGAGGAACAGCAGCGGGCCGAGCTGCGCGAAGTACACCAGGCCGACGTACGAGGCATCGTGGGTCAGTCGGAACGCGAACGCGCCGAGGAACACGTTTTGCATCCATGTGCCGACGTTCGAAGCGAACGTCCCGGCCCAGACGACCCGGAAGTCACGGTGACGCAGTGCGGCAACTGCGGTCCCGGTGGCGAGGGGTTGGTCGCCGTCGACCAGGGCGTCGGTGGCATCCTCGGCACTCGGGTCGTGATCACGGCGAATCGACATGGCCGGCCCAGGCTACGAGCCGTCGCGCCCGACGCCCCAATGACTTGCGTCACGCCTCGTAGGCCGCGTCACACCTCGGTGAGGGCGAAGACGGGGTGTTTGGGGGCGATGCGCTGGAGCTCTTCGTCGGTCGAGTCGGCGCTGACGCCGTCGAAGAAGACCCCGACCTCGGCTTTCCAACGTCGCAGGTAGGCGCGCAGGACCTCGGTCTTGTCGGCGTCGGCGACCTCGCGGGCGACCCAGTGGGTGCGGTGCTTCCCGACGAGCAGGTCGAGCCGCCCGTCGTCGGCGCGGACGTTGCGGACCCATTGCCCGTCGCCGCGTGGTGACACGAGATAGTGGCCACCCTCGAACGTGAGCAGGTTGACCGGTGTGCGCCGCGGCTCACCGGAGCTGCGGCCCCGCACCTCGAGCACTCGGCTGCCCCAGACGCTGATGCCGAGCCGGGTCAGCCCGGCGACAGCGCGGTTGAAGACGTTGCGAGTGAACCATCCCGGCGCTCGGTAGTGGGGTGTGGTGTTCGGATCGGTCGGGTCGGGCATGGCACGCACCTCCGTCGGCGACCGTCGAGTCTGTCGCTTCAGGCCCCGCGCCGGCACATCAGGACGTAGGGGACGCGGCCGGGCTCGTCCGCGCGGTCAACGCCATCCGCCGACGGCTCGTTCAGGCCGGAGACGGCACCGTGATCGCCGCGAGCCACGGAAACTGGATCGCCGCGGCCTCGAGGGCGTCGGTGCCCCGGTCACGCGCGAAATCTGGCGCGCGATGCCGAACCCCGCGGTGTACGAGATCACACTGACGGGCGAGAGAATCGTCGCGCGCGGACCGGGCATTCCGCCTCGTTGAGCTGTCGCGCATGCGGTAAATCTGGGTCGTCGCGAGTCGCGCGCGTGACAAGGTGCGGGGCATGGCGCGATTTCTGGACGCTCCGACGTTGACGGGGAAGCTCGTACGCCTGCAGCCGTTGACGATGGATCACGTCGATGAGCTGGTCGTCGCGGCGGGCGACAACCGCGACACCTACGACTGGACGACCGTGCCCGACGGGCTGGACGGGGTGCAGCGGTACGTGCGCCAGATGCTGATCTGGCGCGACGCGGGTGAGTGGGTGCCCTTCGTCCAGGTGCGGATCGCCGACGACAGAGTCGTGGGCATGACGAACTTTCTGACCATCCGATGGGAGCCGGACGGGGCGTACCCGTACGCGGTCGAGGTCGGTGGCACCTGGCTCGCACACTCCGCGCAGCGCAGCGGCATCAATGTCGAGGCCAAGGTCCTGCTGTTCACCCACGCGTTCGAGGAGTGGGGAGTGGGGCGCGTCGATCTGAAGACCGACGCGCGCAACGTGCGCTCGCGGGCCGCGATCGAGGGAGTGGGCGCGCGGTTCGAAGCGGTGCTGCGGAGCTGGCAGCCGTCGCACGCCAAGGGTGAGCGGGGACAGCTCCGGGATACGGCGATGCACTCGATCGTCGCGGCCGAATGGCCGGAGGTTCGCCGCGCAGCTCCAGGCCCGTCTGGCCGGTCACGGGCGGTAGGCACCTACCGTCAGCCCGCGGCATCCTCGAAGAGCACGCCGTACGCTCCGGTCCGGTGACGCGGTACGGCTTCGATCTTCCCGTTCGACGATCGGGAGCTGCTGCGCGGTCGGTTGCCGGCGGTGGCGCGGGCGTGGGTGCGCGCGCAGATGGGTCCGGGATCGCGGATCGTCTCGGTGCATCCACGGTCGGGCGGGACGTCGAGCGCGATCCACGCGGTCACCGTCGACGATGCGCGTGGCGTGCGCCACCCGCTCGTGCTGCGTCGCTACGTGCGATCCGACTGGCTGACGAAGGAGCCTGACCTCGCCGAGCACGAGGCGCGAGTCCTCAGCCTGCTCGAGTCGTCGAAGGTCGAGGCGCCGCGCCTCGTTGCCGCCGACCGCGTCCGGTGAGCACTGCGACGTTCCTGCCGTCCTCATGACGCGCCTGCCCGGACGCATCCGCTGGGCGCCGCGTGATACCGACGCGTTCCTGGCCCGGCTCGTCGACGCGATGCAGGCCATCCACGCGGTGGTCGTCCCCGGCTCAGTCCGGATCCGCAGCTTCACGCCGTACTACGAGCACGAACCCCTCCAGCCACCAGCGGGAACATCGGCCCGGGCGGCGTGGGAACGCGCGATCGAGGTGCACGCGGGACCGCCACCGCGGCGCGAGCTCGGCTTCATCCACCGCGACTTCCACCCCGGCAACGTGCTGTGGACCGGCGACTCGGTGACCGGGATCGTCGACTGGGCCGGCGCGAGCCTCGGCTCACCCGAGGCCGACGTCGGGCACTGCCGGATCAACCTCACCCACCAGCTCGGCTACGAGGTCGCCGAGCGGCTCACCGCGCGCTACCTCGAGCAGTCCGGCCGGGGGGAGTACCACCCGTACTGGGATCTCGTGGATGCGGTCGGGATGTTGGACCTCGTCGGCCCCGAGCTCGGGTGGCTGCCCGCGCTCGACGAGTTCGTCGCGCGCGCCGTCGCCCGCCTCGACTGACTCGTTTCGGGGCGTCTCGCGGCTGCCAGGGCGACCTCTGGGCGCCCCGAAACGAGTGGGGGCTACTCGGTGATGCCCTGGATCGCTTCGCTGAGTGCCTCGTTGCCGCCACCCTGTTGGGACATCATGAGCTTGGTCATGTCGCCCTGAACCTTGACCTTGCCCGCCATGAACGCCTGCATGCCGGCCTGCTGGTTGCCGGAGACGAAGACGTCCTTCGCGGTCGCGTAGTCGGTGGTGAGCGTCACGTCGGCGCCGTCCTGGAGACCGATGCCCCAGTGGCCCTTGCCGTCCTGGGTGCCCATGTGCATGTGCCGCTCGTCGCCGAACGGAGTGTCCGTGACGACGAGGTTCACGAGGACCGCGTGGCCGGCGGGAGCATCCGCGCCGTGCTCTTCGACGAGCTTTTCGACCACGGCGAACCATTCGTCGGAGAGAAACGCGTGCTTCGACACTGGAGCCTCCTGGAGCGGCTGAACTCAACGGACAACGAACGGCCGGGAGCCTACCGACGCGGCCGGGGGGCGTCGAGACGGCCCGGCCGGAGGGCGGACCGGCACCCCCGTCTACATTTGGCCCATGGCCGCCTCGACCCGCGACGAACGCATCGCCGCGCACGAACGCAACCCCAAGTGGCAGAGCCCACCGCTGCGGATCGAGATGTCCGAGTGCATCAACTGCGACACCTGCATCCGCCACTGCCCGCCGCAGTTCGGCGCGATCTTCAACCACGGCATCGACGTGATCATCGTCCCCGAGCTCTGCAGCGGCTGTGGCAAGTGCCTCCCGCCGGTCTGCCCGGTGAACTGCATCTACCCGGACCCGGACTGGACCCCGCCGCCGAAGGACTGGTGGCAATACCCGAACGGTCAGCACGACCCCTACTCGTAGACTCGAAATCCATGTCACCCCGGTTGTCCCACACTGATGTCGAGCACGTCGCGAACCTCGCTCGCCTGGCCCTGTCCGCCGACGAGATGGAGCAGTTCGCCGAGCAGCTCACCGTGATCCTGGACCACGCCCAGGACGTCGCCGCGCTCGACCTGGAGGGCGTGCCGCCGACCGCACACCCGCTGCCGCTGGTCAACGTGCTGCGCCCGGACGACGTCCGGCCCTGCCTCGATCGTGACGAGGTCCTCGCGCAGGCGCCGGAAGCTGAGGACCGCCGGTTCCGCGTCCCGCGGATCCTGGGTGAGGCACCGTGACCGCACGCGAGACCGCGGCTGCCGTTCGCGCGGGGGAGCGGTCGGCGCGCTCCGTCGTCGAAGCGCACCTCGCAGTCATCGCGGCTGCGCGAGCCGGAGCTCCATGCCTTCAACCTCGTGATGGGCGAGTCCGCACTGGCCACGGCCGACGCGGTCGACGCTGCAGTCGCTCGCGGCGAGGATCCGGGCGCGCTCGCCGGAGTTCCCGGTCGCGCTCAAGGACAACCTCTGCACCCGCGGCGTTCCTACGACCTGCTCGTCGCGGATCCTCGAAGGTTGGGAGCCTCCGTACACGGCGACCGTGGTGCAGCGGGTGCTCGATGCGGGTGGCATCCCTATCGGCAAGACGAACCTCGACGAGTTCGCGATGGGCTCCTCCACGGAGAACTCCGCGTTCGGCGCGACTCACAACCCGCGTGATCCGAGCCGGGTCCCCGGCGGGTCGAGTGGGGGATCAGCCGCCGCGGTCGCGGCCGGGTTCGCACCGCTCGCACTCGGTTCGGACACGGGGGGCTCGATCCGCCAGCCCGCGGCGCTGTGCGGCGTCGTCGGGATGAAGCCGACGTACGGGCGGGTGTCGCGCTACGGCTTGATCGCGTTCGCATCGAGCCTCGACCAGATCGGGCCGTTCGCCGAGACCGTCGACG
This sequence comes from uncultured Acidimicrobiia bacterium, assembly GCA_963770095.1. Classification (GTDB taxonomy): domain Bacteria; phylum Actinomycetota; class Acidimicrobiia; order IMCC26256; family JAENVU01; genus Chersky-806. Next base: position 439,831 of record CAVYOO010000005.1, on the reverse strand, counting down.
ACGCGGGGCTGCTGCTCGAGGCGATCTGGGGTCACGACGCGCTCGACAGCACGTCGATCTCGTCACAGCCCGAGCCGCTCGGCGACGTCGACGACGTGTCCGGGCTTCGCATCGGCATCGTCGAGGAGCTGACGGACGTCGACGGCATCCAGCCCGAGGTGAGGGCCGCGGTCGAGCGGGCCGCGGCGGGGCTCGAAGCCGCCGGCGCGAAGGTCGAGCGGGTGAAGGTACCGAGCTGCGTCTACGGGTTGTCGTCGTACTACCTGATCGCGCCGGCCGAGGCCTCGAGCAATCTCGCCCGGTACGACGGGGTGCGGTACGGGCTTCGGGTGGATGGTGCCGACGTCGCGGACATGAACGGGAAGACGCGTGCACGCCGGGTTCGGCGCGGAGGTCAAGCGGCGCATCATGCTCGGTACGTACGCGCTGTCGGCCGGGTACTACGACGCGTACTACGGGCAGGCCCAGAAGGTTCGCACCCTGATAATTCGCGACTTCGCCCGCGCGTACGAAGCGTTCGACGTGTTGCTCTCACCCACGTCTCCGACGACGGCCTTCGAGATCGGCGCGAAGACCGCCGATCCGTTCACGATGTACCTCAGCGATGTGTGCACGATCCCGACGAACCTGGCTGGGCACGCCGCGATCACCGTTCCCTTCGGCACGGGGGCATCCGACCTGCCGGTCGGCGTGCAGGTGCTCGCCCCGGCACTCGATGAGGCGGTCATGTTCCGCGTCGCCCGCGCGATCGAAGGTCTCGCGTCATGAGGCGGTCACAGGAAGAAGTGCGTGAGGGCCCGGTTGAAGATGTCCGCGGCTTCCCACTGGAGGAAGTGGCCGGATCCGGCGATCTCGAACGGCCCGATGCAATGGGTGAACGCGACCTTGCACCGGTCGGGAAAGGACGGGGGGACCACGTGGTCCACGGGCCCGTAGAGCACGAGCGCGGGCACCGGGTTCGTCTCGAGGTATCGCGGGACGTCGCTCATCGGGCGGTTTCCGGTCGAGCTCTCGTACACACCCCAGCTCGCGCGCAGCTTGTCCGCGTCGGAGTACGGCTCGGTCATGAACGCGATGTCCTCGGGGCTGAAGGCGCCCCGGCCGGCCCAGAGCCGGTGGCCGTACATGTCGGCGACGTACGCCCGTCGTCGTTCCGGCGTGTCGAGCTCGGCGAGCAGGCCCTCCGGGTCCGATGCCTGGCGCAGGAAGTAGTCGGCCGTCGAGCGCAGCTCCGATGGAGCATCGGGCGCGATTCCCGCGGCCTCGTACTCCGCGGGAAGGATCGGCGTGACCGTGTTGAAGAAGCAGAGCTTGGTGACGAAGCCCGGGTAGCGCAGGCTCAGGTCGTACACGACCGGTCCGCCCACGTCTCCACCGGCGACAAAGCAGTGGTCGTGGCCGAGCACGTCGTGGACGAGCGTGTAGAGGTCCTTCGAGAACGCGGCGACGTCGTAGAAGCCGTCCGGCGCGAGGCTCGACTCGCCGTGGCCGCGCAGGTCCGGTGCGATCACCTCGAACCCGGCGTCGGCGAGCGGCATCAGGTTGCGCCACCAGATGCGCTTCGTCTCCGGGTAGCCGTGGACGAGAAGGAGTGGGGCGCCGCCCGCGCCCTCGTGCACGTACGCCAGCGTCACGCCGTTGCCCAGGTCGGCGAACTCGGTCGGGCACAGTTGCGGATCGGGTGCGGTGGCACCATCGGAATTGGTCATGGTCGAGGAGTCTTGCGCGATGGCTGAGTACGAGGCGGTGATCGGGCTCGAGGTGCACGTGGAGCTGGCGACGACGACCAAGCTGTTCTGCGGCTGCCCGAACGAGTTCGGCTCGGAGCCCAACACGAACATCTGCCCGATCTGCCTGGGTCTACCGGGCTCGCTGCCGGTCCTGAACCGGAAGGTGGTCGAGTACGCGCTGCGGCTCGGGGAGGCGATGCACTTCGAGCTCCCGGCGGAGTCGATCTTCCACCGGAAGAACTACTTCTACCCGGACATGCCGAAGGACTACCAGGTCAGCCAGTACGACGCCCCGATCTGCGTCGAAGGTTGGATGGAGATCGACGGAACGCGAATCCGCATCGAGCGCGCGCACATGGAAGAGGACACGGGCAAGACCCAGCACGTCGGCGGTGGCGGGCGGATCCACGACGCGACCCACTCGCTGGTCGACTACAACCGGGCGGGCGTCCCCCTGATGGAGATCGTCAGCCACCCGGACATCCGGAGCGCGGAACAAGCGCGCGCCTACGTCAGCGAGCTTCGCGGGATCCTCCAGGCGATCGGTGTCTCCGACGTGAAGATGGAGGAGGGCTCGATGCGGGTCGACGCGAACGTGTCCATCCGCCCGGTCGGCACCGCAGAGCTCGGCACCAAGGTCGAGGTCAAGAACATGAACTCGCTACGATCCCTCGGCCACGCGATCGGCTACGAGATCGCGCGACAGATCGAGATGGCGGAGGCCGGCGAACGCATCGTCCAGGAGACCCGCGGCTGGGACGAGGCCGCCGGGGTGTCGCAGGGCATGCGGAGCAAGGAAGGCTCGAACGACTACCGGTACTTCCCGGAACCCGACCTCGTGCCGGTCGCGCCGAGTGACGAGATGCGCGCCGATGCACGAGCCGCGGTCCCGGAGCTCCCCGCCGATCGTCGGGCCCGACTCATCGCCGAGTGGGGGATCGCCGAGCAGGACGCGCGCGTGCTCGTCGACAACCCGTTGCTCGCGGACTTCGCGGATGCCGCGGTTGCGGTCGGTGCGCCGGGCAAGGACGTGGCCAACTGGTGCACCGGCGAGATCCTCGGATACCTCAACGAGAGTGGCTTGTCACCCGAGGTGCTCCCGCTCGCGGCCGATGGTCTCGCGGAGCTCGTCGGCCTGGTGCAGGACGGGACGCTGTCGCGCAGCCTGGCCAAGGACGTGCTCGACGAGTGTCTGCGCGAGCCGAAGCGGCCCAAGCAGGTCGTGGAGGAACGCGGGCTCGCCCAGGTGAGTGACGAGGGCGAGCTGGCGGCGGTGCTGGACGACGTCCTGGCCGTAAACGGTGACGCGGTCGCGCAGTACCGGGACGGTGACGAGAAGGTTCGCGGCAAGAAGCGCGGGTTCCTGTTCGGCCAGGTCATGCGGGCCACGGATCGCAAGGCGAACGCGGCGACGCTGAACCGCTTGCTCGACGAGAGATTGGAACTCCATGGCTGACGTGCGTGAAGCGACCAACGACGGCATCGAGCGGATCCTCGTCGTCAGTGCGCATCCCGACGACGTGGACTTCGGGCTCGCGGGTTCGGTCGCCAAGTGGACGGCCGAAGGCATCGACGTCTCGTACTGCATCGTGACGGACGGCGACGCCGGGGGCGACGATCTCGCGCTCCCGCGCAAGGAGATGGCGCGGATCCGTCGGGTCGAGCAGACCGCGGCCGCAGCCACGGTCGGGGTGACGGATCTTCGCTTCCTGGGCCACCCGGACGGACGGTTGCAGCCGACCATCGAGCTCCGCCGCGACCTCTCGCGCGTCATTCGCTCGGTCCGGCCCCAACGGGTCGTGTGCCAGTCACCGGAGCGCATCTGGGAGCGTGTCTACGCCAGCCATCCCGACCATCTCGCGGCGGGCGAGGCGGCCGTGAGCGCGGTCTACCCCGACTCGCGCAACCCCTTCGCGCACCCGGAGCTCCTGGCCGACGGGTTCGAGCCGTGGACCGTTCCGGAGCTCTGGCTCATGGCGCATCCCAGCGTCGACGTGTACGTCGAGACGACCGACACGATCGACAAGAAGATCGCCGCGCTGCAGTGCCACAAGAGCCAGATCCCCGACCCGGCGGGTCTGGACCAGCGCATGCGCGAGTGGGGAGCGATGATCGGCGCCCGCGCGGGTCTGCCCGACGGACGCCTCGCCGAGGCGTTCAAGGCGATCGACGCGGCCTGAGCCTCCCCGTGAGGCGTGGCCGGGCGGGGAGCTAGGGGACGAGGCTGACGCTCGTGATGGGGGCGAGGTCTTCGACGAGGATCTCCCACGTCGATCCCGCGTCCATGGACTGCCAGACGGTTCCGGCGCGCGTTCCGTACACGACCTGGTCCTCGCGTGCGTCGAGCGCATGCGTGTCGACGTTGCCCTCGATCCAGTCCGTGACGCGTTCGAACGGATCGGTCGATTTCAGGCTGCGGCGATAGATCGCGCTCTGACGGCCGCGCGGGCCCTCGGACGCACTGACGAGCACGGCATCGCCGGCGACGGCGACCGCGCGGCAATAGGTCGCGTGAAGCCCTTCGGCAATCACGCGCCACGTGATGCCGCGGTCGTCCGAGCGACAGAACCCGACCGCGGCCGCCGCGAGCACGACCTCCTCGCGGCCCAGGACCGCGCGCACCTGGTGGACATCTGCCTCGATGTCGATCGTCGGGTGCCACGTTCGGCCGCCGTCGTCGGAGCGGGGGATGCCGCCCACGTGCACGCTGGCCAGGAGGACGTTGTCCTCCGTGCGGGTCAGCGAACGGGTCTCGGGCGCACCACCCCACGGCGTGTACCAGCGGTCCCGACCTTCCGTCTTCTCGAAGCTCGCGACCCGTTGGAGGCCGTCCGGGCTGACGCGCGAGAGGTGCGCCCCCTCGGTCCCGATCAGCAGCCCGCCCGGCGCGTCGACCGCGCAGAGCAGGTCCGGGCCGCTCGCGAGCTCGTTCCAACCGGCGTCACTCGACCAGAGCACCCGCCCGTCCGCGCCGAGCGCCGCGTCGCCGAACACCCGGGTCGGGCCGGTGATCGTGATCCCGTGAGGGGGCTCGACGAGCCCCTCGGCGGTCCCGATGCGGATCCGGCTCACCGGAATCCATCGAGCGCGTCGACCCAGGCGGCCGGATCGGCGCGGTACGGCGCGTTGAACGCGATGCGATCGACGAGGTCTCCGTAGCGCGCCTGCATGATCGGGGCGATCTCGCCGGGCGGTGCGACGACGGCGAAGGTGTTGAGCATGTCGTCGTCGATCATCGAAGCCATGACATCCCAGCGACCGTCCTTGGACAACCGGTTCAGCTCGGGCTGGAGGTCGCCCCAACCATGAGCATCCAACACCACCTTGTACGCCGGGGTCGAGCCGTAGAACGCGAGCTGCGAACGGGTCACCGATGATGCCGCCGCGATGTCTTCGTCGGTCGATCCGGTGACGACCATCACCGGCCACGAGACCTCGATGTCGGCGCGCGTGCGGCCGGAGGTGGCGAGGCCGCGCTCGAGGCCGGGCAGCGTGTGCTCGCGCAGGAACTCGGGCGTGCTGAACGGGTGGACCAGGAAGCCGTCGGCGACCTCGCCCGCGACCTCGGTCATCGCCGGGCCGACTCCGGCGAGGAAGATGCGAGCAGGGCCGAACCGGGTGGGCTCGGGGGTGAAGAACGGCGTCATGAGCGTGTGCCGGTAGATCTCGCCTTCGAAGCGCAGGGGAGTCCCGTCCTGCCACGTGGCCCAGATCGCCCTGATTGCCAGCACCATCTCTCGCATTCGCGCCGCCGGGCGCGACCACGGCATCGAGAACCGCTTCTCGATGTGCGGCTTGATCTGCGAGCCGAGGCCGAGGATCGCCCGACCCTGCGAGAACGTCTGGAGGTCCCAGCCGATGTGGGCCAGGTTCATCGGGCTGCGCGGCGAACCCGACCGCGATGGCGGTGGCCAGATCGAGCCGCTCGGTGTGCTCGGCCGCGAGCGCGAGGGGGAAGAACGGATCGTGCGGACCCTCGAACGTGTAGACCCCGTCGTAGCCCATCTCCTCGATCTCACGCGCGATCCGAGGGACCTCGGACAGCGCCGCGGTGACCAGTGGCGCATCGACCTTCACGGTGTGGGCATCAGGTCGGGAGTCTTCGTCGCAAGCTGGCTCTCGTCGAGACCGAGGACGAGCTGAGCGAGCCGCTGCCGGCACGCGCCATCGATGATCCCGACGTCCGTCATGCCCCGAAGGTACCGGACCCGTCACCAAACCGTGCCCGGGGTGGGCGTCCTCGGGCGTACGCTCGGACCCATGACCGAGAACATGAAGCCATTGAGCCACGAAGTGACCGACGGGATGGAGCGGGCCCCGGCCCGGGCCATGCTGCGGGCCGTCGGGATGACCGACGCGGACTGGGGCAAGACGCAGGTCGGGATCGCGTCGAGCTGGAACGAGGTCACACCGTGCAACGTCCCGCTCGATCGCCTCGCGAAGCGGTCCAAGGAGGGTGTCCGCGAGGCCGGCGGGTTCCCCATGGAGTTCGTGACCATCGCGGTCAGCGACGGCATATCGATGGGGCACGAGGGGATGCGCGCGTCCCTCGTGAGCCGGGAGATCATCGCGGACTCCGTCGAGTGCGTCATGCACGCGGAACGGCTCGACGCGCTGGTGACGTTCGCGGGTTGTGACAAGAGCCTGCCGGGCATGCTCATGGCTTCCGCCCGGCTCAACGTCCCGTCCGTCTTCCTCTACGGCGGGTCGATCCTGCCCGGTCGCTACAAGGACCAGGCGCTCGACGTGGTCAGCGTGTTCGAGGCGGTCGGCGCGTGCGCCGCGGGCACGTTGACCGAGAACGAACTCGGTGAGATCGAGAAGCGCGCCTGCCCCACCGAAGGATCGTGTGCGGGGATGTTCACCGCGAACACGATGGCGTCCATCGGTGAGGCGATCGGGATGTCGTTGCCGGGGAGCGCGTCGCCGCCCGCGGTCGACCGGCGCCGGGACGACTTCGCGTTCGAGAGCGGCAAGGCGGTGATGCACCTGCTCGAGCTGGGGATCCGGCCGCGCCAGATCATGACGAAGGCCGCGTTCGAGAACGCGATCGCCGTCACGATGGCGCTCGGAGGCTCGACGAACGCGGTGCTCCACCTCCTCGCCATCGCACACGAGGCGCGGGTGGACCTGGAGCTCGACGACTTCAACCGGATCGGGGCCAAGGTCCCACACATCGCGGATACGAAGCCGCACGGCAAGTACCACATGGTCGACATCGACGACATCGGCGGTGTACCGGTCGTGATGCGCGAGCTGCTCGAGGCCGGGTTGCTGCACGGTGACGTGCTCACTGTCACGGGCAAGACGATGGCCGAGAACCTCGACGAGCTCGACCCGCCGATGCCGGACGGCGAGGTGGTGCACCCCCTCGCCTCACCCATCCACGTCCAGGGCGGGATCGCGGTCCTGCGCGGGTCGCTCGCACCCAACGGCGCAGTGGTGAAGATCGCCGGAATCGACGAACCCCGCTTCGACGGCACCGCGCGCGTCTTCGACGGTGAGGAAGCGGCGATGGAGGAGATCATCGCGGGCAAGATCAAGGCCGGCGACATCGTGGTGATCCGCTACGAAGGTCCCAAGGGTGGCCCGGGCATGCGCGAGATGCTCGCGGTGACGGGCGCGATGAAGGGTGCCGGTCGCGGGAAGGACGCCGCGCTCATCACCGACGGCCGGTTTAGCGGTGGTACGCACGGGTACTGCGTAGGACACGTCGCGCCCGAGGCGGTCGACGGAGGTCCCATCGCGCTGGTGGCCGACGGCGACCGCATCGTGATCGACGCCGACGCCCACACGATCGACCTCATGGTCGACGCCGCCGAGCTCGACCGTCGGCGCAAGGAGCTGAAGATCCCCGAGCCCCGGTACCCGACCGGCTTTCTCGCGAAGTACGCCCGCCTCGCCCAGGGCGCCGAGAAGGGCGCCATCACCAACTTCTGATGCGCCGGAAATGACGTAGGGGAGCTGGGTTGCCGGAGATCCTGGAGGCGGAGAAGGCGCGGGAGCTGATCGCGGCGAAGGCGCTCGGGCGCGAGATCGACGGAGTGCACGCACCCGATGCCTGGTTCCTCAAGCGCGGTCTGACGCCCAACGCGGCGCACGCCGCGCTGCCCGGGCGTTTCATCACCGCCGCCCGCCGCCGGGGCAAGCTCCTCCTGCTCGATACGGACACCGACGGCCCGACGCTCGCGCTGCACCTCGGCATGAGCGGGCGGATCGTCATCGACGGCGAGGCCGCCGGCGACCCGTTGCTCTACGCCGCGAACGGCGACAACCCGGCATGGCTGCGCTTCGGCCTGACGTTCAGCGACGGCGGATCGCTCTACCTGCGCGATCCGCGCCGGCTCGGCGCCGCGGAGCTCGACCCGGACGAGGAGCGGCTCGGGGTCGACGCGTTCGACGTCCGTCTGCCCACCTTCAAGAAGCTGGTCACCGCGAGCCGGGCGCCGATCAAGGCACTGCTCATGGACCAGTCCCGGATCGCCGGGTTGGGCAACCTGCTCACCGACGAGGCGCTCTTCCGCGCCGGCATCGACCCGGCCCGTCCGGCCAACACGCTGAGCGACGAGGAGACGAAGGTGCTCGCCCGGGCCGTCTCCAACACGTTGCGAACCCTGCAGCGCCGGGGCGGTTCGCACACCGGCGATCACATGGCGGCCCGGGTTCCCGGCGGGCACTGCCCCCGCGACGGTGCCGAGCTTGCCCGGCGCACCGTCGGCGGCCGCACCACCTACTCCTGTCCGGTCCACCAGGTCTGAGGCCGGACAGGCGTAGCCGTCGGCCGCCCGGCACATCCTGCTGGTCGCGATCGGCCGCCGGAGACCTTGGGGAAAGCCGCCCTCATCCTCTTCTCACCGGATCCGTGGCTTACTCCCGGCATCGTCTCGCAGATCAACCCAAAGATCGCGGCGACGCCCGTGGGTACCGGACGGCCGGGGCCTCTCCTGCCCCTGCCCCCGTCCCGGCCTCCGGCCCGCGGGCGCGTCGTGAACCAGCAGCCGAGCGCCGAGCCGCTCCTGCGGTTCCTCGGGGTGGCGGCCTTCCTCACCCTCCCGGTGGGCCTCAGCCTCCTCGGCGCCGACGGCGCGACCCACGACGCCGCCCACTTCCTCGCCGACTCGTCACCCGAACGCCTGGCCCACGGCGCGATCTGGACGATCCCGACGTCGGCGCTGCTGCTCCCGAACGTGCGCATGATCGGCCCGACGACGATCTTCACGATCGTGTTCCTGCTGCCCTACGCATTGCTGCGCGGTCCGTTGCGCGCGTTGGCCGTGTTCTTCGGTGGACACATGGTCTCGGCCCTGGGTGTCGCGTTCGTCGCGATCGGCGGCCACGTGATGCGGTGGCCCACCGCCGAGGTGCTGTACCGGCACCCGGAGCTCGGTGCCTCGTACGGGCTCGCCGCAGTCGTCGGCGGCCTGGCCGGTGCCCTGTTCACGCGGTTCCGCCCGGCGGGCGTCCTGGTCGTCGTCGCCGTCGCCGGGTACTTCCTCCTCGGGCTCGTCCGCAGCCCGGGGGTGATCCGGGACGCGAGCGAGGCGCAGCACCTCGTCGCCCTCGGCGTCGGTCTGGCGATCGAGCGTTGGTTCGGCCGCCGGGCCCGGGCGAACCTCGTCGCGCCGACCACCTAGCATCACGCACGTGCGCATCCTCCTGGTCGAGGACGAGCCCAAGATGGCTGCACTCGTCCGGAAAGCACTCGAGCGCGACGGGTACGCGGTCGACGGCGCGGACAATGGTGAAGACGCGGTGTGGCTAGGGACCGAGAACGCCTACGACGCGATCATCCTGGACGTGATGATCCCGCCGCCGGATGGGTTCGAGGTCTGCCGGCGCCTGCGCGCCGCGGAGCGGTGGGCGCCGATCCTCCTCCTCACGGCACGGGATGCGGTCGACGATCGCGTGACGGGGCTGGACGCGGGCGCGGACGACTATCTCCCGAAGCCGTTCAGCTTCGAGGAGCTCTACGCCCGTTTGCGCGCGCTGACGCGCCGGGGCGCGCACGCCCGCCCGGCCGTGCTCGACGTCGACGACCTCCGGCTGGATCCGGCGACGCACGTGGTCAGCCGAGCCGGCGCGGAGATCGACCTCAGCGCCAAGGAGTTCGCGCTGCTCGAGCTGCTGATGCGGCGCGCCGACCAGGTGCTCACGCGCACTGCGATCATCGAGAACGTCTGGGATTTCGCCTACGACGGCACCTCGAACGTCGTCGACGTGTACGTGCGCTACCTGCGGGAGAAGGTCGACCGGCCGTTCGGGCGCGACTCGATCGAAACGGTGCGCGGCGTCGGCTACCGGCTGCGGAGCGGGACCTGAGACCGCGGACGCTCCAGGGGCGACTCACCCTCCTGTTCGGCATCAGCACGGTCGTGCTCACCGGGTTGTTCGGTGCCGTGGTCCTCGTGCAGTTCCGCTCGGAGCAGAGCGACATCATCGACGAGGGGCTCCGCGAACGCTCCGCCGCGGTGGAACGCGCGTTGGCCGCGGTCCCGCAACCGGACGTCGTCGCCAACCTGACGACCACACTCCCGAAAGGTGAGGGATTCGCCCAGGTGCTGGCTCAGGACGGAGCCGTGCTCGCCGCATCGCCGCGCGCCCTGGCCGATCAGCCGGTGCTCACCTCGGCCGAAATCCGCGCGGCGGAGCACGGCGAGGAAACGCTGGTCCGGTCCGTGGGTCCCGACGACGAGCGAGCCCGGCTGCTCGTCGGACCGGCTCGCATCGGCGACCGCGCGGTCGTGCTCGCGATCGGCACCCGGCTGGCCGAATTCGAGCGTGGGTTCGACCGGCTGGCGTTCGCGTTGGTCGTCGGGCTCCCGCTCTTCGCCGGTTTGGTCTCGCTCGGCGGGTGGTTCCTCGCGGGCGCGGCGCTCGCTCCGGTCCGCTCCATGATCGAGGACGCCGAGGAGATCTCCGTACGGGAGCCGGGCCGACGGCTGACGGTGCCGGAATCCGGCGGGACGGAGATCACCGAGCTCGCCGAGCGCCTGAACGAGATGCTCGCCCGGATCGAGGCCGCGGTTGCGCACGAACGGGGTTTCCTGGACGACGCGAGCCACGAGCTCCGAACGCCGCTTGCGATACTCCGGGGCGAAGTCGAGCTGGCGCGCATGGGAGTCGAACCGGGCTCGGAGCAAGCGGTCGCGCTCGACTCGGTGATGGAAGAGACCCTGCGGCTCCAGGCCTTGACCACCGACCTCCTTGTCCTGGCCCGCACGCGCACGAGCGTCGCGGGCCCGCGCCCGGAGGTCGATCTGAACGAAGTCGCGGTCGCGGCGGCCAACGGGGTACGCCGCGCCAACGGCGACTCGGCCATCGAGATCCGGGTGCGCGGTGAGGGTCGGGTACGCGGGGATGCGGCTGCGCTCGAGCGCGCGGTCTCGAACGTCGTGGAGAACGCCGGCCGGTTCGCGTCGACAACGGTCGAGGTCGTCGTGGGCCAGGACGGTGACGGCGCGTGGCTCGAGGTCCGCGACGACGGTCCGGGCTTCCCTCCCGACCTCGAGGGGGCCGGCGCATTCGCTCGGTTCGCACGGTCGGACGGCCCGAGCCGCGGCGCGGGTGCCGGGCTCGGCCTGGCGATCGTCGGCGAGATCGTCGCGGTGCACGGAGGGTCGGTCGCGGCGCAAAACCCTCAAGCCGGCGGTGCTCTGGTCCGAATCTGGCTACCCACCCGCGATTCAGGGGCCCCCGATCACGAGCTCTCGTGATACCGAACGCGTAGGATGGTCCGTCTTGTCTGCATCGTCCGTTCGAGGAAGCGCGGGTGCGACGCCGGCCGTGAGCGAACCGGGCACCGTCCCCGACCCGGGACGGCGCCGCCGGGACGCCCGGGTGCTGGCGCTCGTCGTCGCGGTGGCCGGCCTGATCAACGTCGTCTCCGGGCTGACGCCGAGCCTTGCCCCGCGTGTCCACCTGGCCGCGGCCGGGCTCACGCCGGACGTGCGCCAGCTCGCGCACGGTGCAACGGCGTTGCTGGGGATCGCGCTGATCCTGCTCGCCCGCGGCCTCGCCCATCGTCGCCGGCTCGCCTTCATCGCGGCGATCGCACTCGTCGGGATCTCCGTCGTCACCCACGTCGCCAAGGGCCTCGACGTCGAGGAAGCACTGGTGATGCTGGTCGTCGCGGCGCTGCTGATCCGCGGCCGGAACCTGTTCACGGAGCCGACGCCGCGCGCGCGTTGGCAGTCGTTGCTGCGCTGGGTACCGATCATCCTCGCGTTCGATCTCGCGTACGGCCTCCTCGGGCTCGCGCTGCGCCAGGACCGGGTGCAACCGTCGCTCACGTTTCCCCTCGCGCTCGAGGAGATCGGCGCCCGCCTCCTCGGTGGCGTCGGCCCACTCCGGCTCGACGGCGAGTTCGGACACTGGTTCCCGATCTCGATCACCGTCCTCGGGGTGTTCAGCCTCGTGACGATCGGGCTCCTGGCGCTCGCGCCTGTCGCCGAGCAGATCGGGCTGCACCACCACGAGGCGCGCAACCGGGTGCGTCCGATGTGCAACCGCGACGACGGCGACACCCTCGACCCGTTCGCGTTGCGCCAGGACAAGTCCTACGTCTTCTCGGCCGACGGAAGCGCGGCGCTCGCGTACCGCTACCTGAACGGCATCGGGCTTGCGTCGGCGGACCCGCTCGGGAACCCGGAGGCCTACCCCGAGGTGATTGCCGCGTTCATCGAGCGGTGCGACGCGCACGGGTGGCGGCCCGCCTCGATCGGCGTGCGCCACGACCGGCTCCAGCTCTGGCAGGACGCCGGCCTGCGTGCGCACTACCTCGGTGACGAAGCGATCCTCGACGTCGAGTCGTTCACGCTCGAAGGCCGGGCGATGCGCCCGGTCCGCCAGGCCGCGAACCGCACGAAGAACCACGGGATCACGACCGAGATCTTCCGCGAGGGCGAGCTCACCCCGGATCTGCGGGCGGCCCTCCGGGCGATCGCAGAGCGGCACCGCAACGGTGAGCCGGAACGCGGCTTCTCGATGGCGCTCGACGGCCTGCTCTCGGGTCGTGATCCGCAGTGCCTCGTGATCGTGGCGCGCGACCCGGACGGCACCGCGATCGCATTCCAGCGCTACGTCCCGTGCAAGAACGGACGGGGCCTGTCCATCGACGCGATGCGGCGCGATCCCGTGGGGCCGAACGGGGTCAACGAGCGGATGATCGTGGACGTCGTGCTCTGGGCCCGGGACCAGCACATCGGCGAGGTCTCGCTGAACTTCGCGGTCTTCAAGGGCCTCATCGAGGAGGGTGCCGACCTGAGGTTCGTCAAGGCGGCCGAGGCCTGGCTGGTGCGCCGCCTCAACCCGTACTTCCAGATCGAGTCGCTGCTGACGTTCAGCGCGAAGTTCGGACCCCGCTGGGTGCCCCGTTACCTCGTCTACCGCTCCGGTGGCGATCTCGTGGCGGCGGGGATCGCCGCGGCGAGCGCCGAGGGATTCATGCCGTTCGGGCGCAAGGCGTCCGCTCCGGTCGGATCCTCGTGAGAGATGCCTTGCGCGGATTGCGGTGCGCGTGCAAGGATGGAACTTCCATGTTGCACGCCTCCGACCTCCTCGTAGTTACTTAGCGCACGGCGTTCTCTCGCGTCCGTGCGCTTCCGCCCCTCGCTCTGCGAGGGGTTTTTCACGTCCGGAGGCACTCAGGCGCCCCGGACTCGATCCCAGGAGCACCAATGAAGCTGAGTGGGGCCCAGGCCCTCATCAAGAGCCTCGAGATGGAAGGTGTGGAGGTCATGTTCGGCCTCCCGGGCGGCGCGATCCTGCCCGTCTACGACCCGCTCATCGACTCGTCGATCCGCCACATCCTCGTCCGCCACGAGCAGGGCGCCGGCCACATGGCGGAGGGCTACGCCCAGGCGACGGGGCGGCCCGGAGTGGCGATGGTGACGAGTGGCCCGGCGGCGACGAACATCGTCACGCCGCTCGCCGACGCGTACCTGGACTCGATCCCGCTCGTCGTGATCACCGGCCAGGTCGCGCTCAGCTCGATCGGCTCCGACGCGTTCCAGGAGTGCGACACCCTCGGGATCACGATGCCCGTGACGAAGCACAACTGGCTCGTCACCGATGCGCAGGACATCCCGCGCATCATCCGTGAGGCGTTCCACGTGGCAACGACGGGCCGTCCCGGTCCGGTGCTCGTGGACTTCCCCAAGGACGTCGCCAACCAGACGATGACCTGGGAGTGGCCGGACTCGGTCGACTTGCCCGGGTACAAGCCCAACCTGAAGGGCCACCCGAAGCAGATCAAGGAAGCGGCCCGGCTCATCGGCGAGGCGCACCAGCCGGTGATCTACGCCGGCGGCGGCATCCTCAAGGCACGTGCTGCCGAACCGCTGCTCGAGCTCGCCGAGCTCACCGGGATCCCGGTGGTCACGACGTTGATGGCGCGCGGCGCGTTTCCCGACGATCACGAGCTGTGCCTCGGCATGCCGGGCATGCACGGCAACTACACCGCGGTCACCGCCATGCAGAAGGCCGACCTGCTCATCGCGCTCGGTTCGCGCTTCGACGACCGTGTGACCGGCAAGGTCGGGGCGTTCGCACCCGACGCCAAGATCATCCACGTGGACGTGGACCCGGCCGAGCTGGGCAAGGTGCGCCGGCCCGACGTGCCGATCGTCGGTGACTGTCGCAACGTCATCGAGAAGATGATCGCTGCGGTCCGGTCGGACCAGGCCAAGCGTGAGTGGCCTGACCTGACGCCGTGGCGCGATCGGGTCAAGGCGTGGCAGGCCGAGTTCCCACTCCAGTACGACCAGTACGAGGACGGCCCGCTCAAGCCGCAGTTCTGCATCGAGGCGCTGCGTGACCACACCCCCGAAGACACGATCGTGGTGTCGGGGGTGGGCCAGCACCAGATGTGGACGAGCCAGCACTGGAAGTTCCGCCACCCGTACACCTGGATCAACTCGGGTGGGCTCGGCACGATGGGCTTCGCAGTGCCGGCCGCGATCGGTGCGAAGGTCGGCATGCCCGAGCGGACGGTGTGGGCGGTCGACGGTGACGGCTGCTTCCAGATGACCGCGCAGGAGCTCGTGACCGCGAGCGCCGAGCAGATCCCGGTGAAGATCGCGATCTTGAACAACGCCTACCTCGGCATGGTCCGCCAGTGGCAGGAGCTCTTCTACGAGGAGCGCTACAGCGAGGTGTACCTCTCGCCGGACCTGCCGGACTACGTGAAGTGGGCGGAGGCGATGGGGTGTGTGGCGTTCCGCGTCGACACACCCGACGAAGTCGTGCCCACGATCGAGAAGGCGAACGAGATCAACGACCGACCCGTCGTGATCGACTTCCGCACCGACTACCGGGAGAAGGTCTACCCGATGGTCGCGGCGGGGACGTCGAACGACAACATCATCCTCGGTCCGGAGACCGACCGGCCGGGAGGGCGCTGATCATGAACGGCTCGCATCACATCCTGAGCGTGCTCGTCGAGAACAAGTTCGGCGTGCTCAGCCGCATCTCCGGGTTGTTCTCGCGCCGGGGCTACAACATCTACTCGCTCGCGGTCAGCCCGACCGAAGACCCGCGCTATTCGCGCATGACGGTGGTCGTCGACGGTGACGAGCGCGCCGATCGAGCAGGTGACCAAGCAGCTCAACAAGCTGATCCCGGTCATCAAGATCAGCGAGCTCACGCCCGAAGCCGCGGTCGAGCGGGAGCTCATGCTCGTGACGGTCAAGGCAGACGGCGAGTTCCGGTCTCAGGTGACCGAGCTGGCGTCGATCTTCGAGGCGAAGATCCTGGACGTCGGCTACGACGCGATGACGTTGATGGTCGCCGGCGCGCCGGAGAAGCTCGACGCGATGACGGAGCTGCTCGCCCCGTATGACATCGTCGAGCTCCAGCGGACGGGCCGCATCGCGCTCGCGAAGCTGTCGCGCGAGTCCAGCAAGCTCAAGCTCGTCAAGAACAAGGGCGCCTAGCCTCCGGGTGCTCCGCAGTCACCACCACTTCGATCCGCACTGAGAGGGAACCAGATGCCCGCCACGATCTCCTACGACGACGACGCCGATCTCGGCCTGCTGACCGGCAAGAAGGTCGCGATCCTCGGGTACGGCTCGCAGGGTCACGCGCACGCGTTGAACCTGAAGGATTCGGGCGTCGATGTCGTCGTCGGCCTCCGGAAGGGCTCGGCGAGCGCGGCCAAGGCCGAAGAGGCCGGGCTCGCGGTGCTGCCCACCGGGGAAGCCGTTGCCGCGGCGGACATCGTGATGGTGCTCCTGCCGGACACGGAGCAGAAGAAGGTCTACGAGGCGGACATCGCGCCCAACCTGTCGCCGGGGAACTCGCTCGCGTTCGCGCACGGGTTCAACATCCACTTCGGCCAGATCGCTCCGCCCGAGGGCGTCGACGTGTGGATGATCGCGCCGAAGGGTCCCGGCCATCTCGTGCGCCGTACCTACGAGGAGGGCGGCGGGGTACCCGCGCTCGTCGCGGTGGCCCAGGACGCGAGCGGCAACGCGCGCTCGGTCGCGCTGGCCTACGCCCGGGGTATTGGCGCGACCCGCGCCGGTGTGCTCGACACGACGTTCGAAGAGGAGACCGAAACGGATCTCTTCGGCGAGCAGGTCGTCCTGTGCGGTGGGCTCGTCGAGCTGATCCGCAACGGTTTCGAGACGTTGGTCGAGGCGGGCTACCAGCCCGAGTCCGCGTACTTCGAGACGTTGCACGAGGTGAAGCTCATCGTCGACCTCATCTACGAGGGTGGCATCGCGAACATGCGGTACTCGATCTCGGACACCGCGGAGTACGGCGACATGACGCGCGGTACCGCGCATCATCAACTCGGAGACGAAGGACGAGATGCGCAAGATCCTCGGCGAGATCCGCAGCGGCGAGTTCGCGCGGGAGTGGATCGCGGAGAACGAGGCTGGGCGCCCGAACTTCAACCGGCTGCGCGCCGAGTCGGCGAAGCACCAGATCGAGGATGTCGGGACGCAGCTACGTTCGATGATGCCGTGGATCGGGGCCGGCAAGGCCAAGCCGCAGGACGTGTCCGGCGGTTGACCCGGGCCGGGAATGCTCGGGTCAGGCCTCGAAGTGCTTCTTCATCCCCACGCAGGCGCCGCTGATGGTGGGGGCGAGGATGTCCTTGAGCATGTCGGGGCGGACGTCGACGCCGTAGACCACGAGCGACCCGGCGCCGTCGTCGAGCACGTCGATGGTTGACAGGTGGAACTCGACCGGGATCGGCATCTCGGTGATCGAGTACTGGAAGCGGCGCAGGTCGTCGTCGACGGTGACGATCTCCTCGGTGACGGTGATGTCGCCCATCTTGATCTTGCGGGCGCTCCCCACCATCTCGCCGCCGTCGAGGCCTTCGAACCAGTCGAGGAGCGCGAGCGGGTCGCGAACTCCGGCCCAGACCGTGTCGGGCGATGCGTCGATGTGGATGGTCTCGCGAATCGTGGCCATGGCGGCTGTCTAGCAGCCGTCCACCGCCACCGTCAGGTGCTGGAGCCGTCGTCCTCGGGCTTCAGTGCCGCGAGCTGGGTCTGCACTGCAGTGATCTCGCCGACGAGCCGGTCGATCTCCTCGTCGCCGGCCGGGATCGCGCCCGTGCGCTGGCCGTAGACGACGCCGCCGAGCTCCTCTTTCAGATCACCGACCTGCTTCTTGAGCTTCGATTCCTCGAGCTTGTCCTGGCCGGTCTCGGCGGCCTTCTGCACCTGCTCGGCCGCCTTGTTCGCGGTGTCCTTGACCTTGTCCAGGAAGCCCATGCGATTCGCTCCTCTTGCGACGGGAGCCCGAATCCTACCGACGGGCGGGGAGGTCCTACACGTGGGGGAGGGTGCCGAGGATCTCGTCGGCCCAGGTGACATCAGGGCGAGGGCGGGCGCTTCGGGCCAGACGGTCGGGAACGACCACCTCGAGGCGTACGAGCGCGCCGCCGAGCGTCTTGCCGAGGTTGTCGGAGCGCAGGCTCTTCGGTCCGCCGCCGCCGAGCGCACTCTTCAACACGAAGTTCAATGCCCGGACGTTCGGAGCCTCGTACCTCACGACGTCACCGCGCACCATCTCGCCGAAGTGCTCGCGCACTCGCGCCGCGGTCACCTGTTCGACGATCAGCGCGTACGTCTCGTCGTCGTAGGCGAAGAGTGCGACGTCCGCGGTGTCACCCTTGTCCCCCGCCGCGGTACCCGCAGAGCTCCCGGAGCGCAACTCTCGGCATCAGTGCCCCACCTAGATCTCCTCGACGGTCACGGTCACGCCCGGATCGACCAGGCTCTTGTCCACCAGGGTGGGCCAGAGGCCGAGCAGCTCGGTGCTGGCGCCCGCCATCCCCCGGCCCATCCCGGTGAGCCCGGCCGGCGGCGCCGACAGTGCCAGCGGAACGAGCTCCCGCCCGACCACGCGGGACGTGCGCTCGTCGTCGCAGCGCCACGCGGCGCGCAGCACGCACTCGGGTGGCTCGACCCCGGGGGCGAGGGGAGGCACGGTCGGCCCGCCGAGCGCGTTCACTCCCCAGTATTCGAAGCACCACTCGCGGACCTCGATGCCGGCCATCTCCACCCGCTTGGCCAGGATCGCCGCGGTCGCCTTGGCCTTCTCCAGTGCGTCCGGCCAGGAGAACGCCACGCGTCTCGCCCGCCCAACCGGCGTGATACGCGAGGAGCGCCTTGTAGGTGGCGGTCGCCGGATTCCCCCGTACCCCGCTGACCTGCACGCGATCCGAGCCGAGATCCTGAATGTCGCGCTGGTGAAGTCCGCGACGACATCGGGAGAGAAATAGGACGCCGGGTCGTGCACCTCGTAGAGCAGCTGATGGCGCACGGTGTCGACATCGACGCGCCCGCCGGACGTGGCCGGCTTCGTGATCACGGCCGTACCGTCCGCCGAGACCTCGGCGATCGGATACGGGAGGTCCCAGGGCTCGGGGATCGTCCACCATTCTCCGGAGAAGTTGCCGCCCGCGACCTGCCCGGAGCACTCGAGCAGGTGGCCGATGAGGATGCCGGCGGACAGGCGGTCCCAGTCGTCCCGCGCCCATCCATGCTCGTGGATCAGCGGCCCGAGGAAGAGTGCGGCGTCCGCGACCCGTCCGGTGATCACGACGTCGGCGCCCTCCGCGAGTGCCTCTGCGATCGGGAACGCGCCGATGTACGCGGACGCGAACAACGGTGGCGCCGGGAGCGAGTCGAACGGCTCCCCGGTGTCGAGGTTGGCGAGCCCGGTGCTCGTGTCGGCGTGCAGGGAGTCGAGCCTCGTCATCAGGTCGTCTCCCAGCACGGTCGCGATGCGCAGCCCGGAGAGCCCCATCGCCTTCGCCGTCTCCTTCGCGGCATGAGCAGCCGCGGCCGGGTTGATCCCGCCTGCATTGGTGATCACCTTCACCCGCCCGTCGATCACCGCGGGGAGCGAGGCGGCGAGATAGCGGGGGAGGTCGCGCGTGTAGCCGAGGGACTCGTCGCGGGCCCGGTCCTTCTGGAGGATCGCGAGCGTGAGCTCTGCGAGCGCCTCGAGGCAGAGGTAGTCGACGCCCTCGGCGAGCAACCCTTCGACCGCGCGTGGCGAATCGCCGTAGAAGCCCTGCCCGCCGCCGAGCCGTACGACGCTTCCTTCAGGCATGGACGCCCGGCTGCCGGTCCGCCCACGGGGCCGCGGTCTCGAGCTGCGCGGCGACCCGCAACAGGACGTCTTCACGGCCGTAGTCCGCGACGAGATGCACGCCGACGGGCATGCCGTCCGCTCCTGTAGCGACGGGCAGGGAGATCGCGGGCTGGCCGGTCTGGTTCGCGACGGGCGAGTACGGCGTGAACGCGGCGGCGCGACCGAAGCCGACGAACGGCTCCTCGGGGGTGTTGAGCACGCCGAGCTCCGGTGGCGGCTCGCCGAGCGTCGGCGTGAGCAGCAGGTCCCAGCCGTCGGCGTACCACTGCATGAAATGACCCGCGAACAGCTGCATGGCGGAGAGAGCGTCGGTGTACGCGACGGCGTCCACCCGGCGCCCGTGGTCCGCGAGCAGCCACGTGAGCGGCTCGACGTCGTCCTCGCCGAGCTCGCGGCCGAGGGCCCGGCCCCAGATCGCGAGGTTCGACGCGGCGAGCGCCGACCACAGCGGGATGAAGGCGTCCATCCGCTCCGGGTTGTCGAACGCCTCGGGGTGTGCGACCTCGACCCGGTGGCCGGCGGCCTCGAGGAGCCGGGCCGTCGTCTCGGCCGCGGCGACGCAGTCCTGGTGCACGCTTTCTTCGCTTCCCGGCATCGTCGTCATCAAGCCGATGCGCAGGGAGCCGGGATCGGCACCTACCTGGTCCCGGAACGGGCGCGACGGCGCCGGTGCGACGAACGGGTCGCCGGGCTCGGGCCCGGCCGCGACATCGAGCAGTGCGGCTGCGTCCCGCACCGTGCGCGTCAACGCGAACTGCACGCTCAACGGACACGCGATCTCGCCACTGCCGGGACCGACCGATACCCGACCGCGAGATGTCTTCAGGCCCACGAGCCCACAGCACGCGGCAGGGATCCGGATCGAGCCACCGCCGTCGCTCGCGTGCGCCGCCGGCACCATCCCGCTCGCGACCGCAGCCGCGGAACCACCACTCGACCCACCGGAGGTCCGGTCGGTGTTCCAGGGGTTGCGGGTCGGGCCGTAGGACGCGGGCTCGGTGGTCGGCATGATCCCCAGCTCGGGGGAGTTCGTACGCCCGAGAACGATGAACCCCGCCTCCTGCCAGCGCCGGGCGAGATGGCTGGTGATCGGGGCGGTGAATCCGGCTTCCTTCAGCGCCCGCATGCCTTCGTGCGCGGGCTCACCGGCCATCGGGATTGCGAGGTCCTTCACCAGGAACGGCACGCCGCGGAACGGCGCGTCGGGTCCCGCGTGCCCCGTGCCCGCGTCCGACTGTGCCGCCTCGTCGAGCGCGCGCTCGAACCGGTTGGTCGTGAGCGCGTTCAACTTCGGCTGGAGCTGCTCGATCCGGGTGATTGCCGCGGTGACGAGCTCGGTGGGAGTCGCGTCACCGTTACGGACGAGCTCCGCCTGGGCGGTCGCGTCGAGCTGAGCCAGATCGTCTCCCATGCGGGACGGCCTCCAGGGTTAGGCGAAGACGGGCGGACGGCGGTCGACCCAGGGCTGCGCGGTCTCGAGCTGGGCCGCGACCTGCAGCAACAGATCCTCCCGCCCGAACGCCGCGACGAGCTGCGTGCCGATCGGCAGTCCGTCGTCGTTCCAGTGCATCGGCAGGCTGATGGCGGGCTGGCCACTGACGTTGAACTGGGCGGTGAACGGGACGAATCCGGCCGAGCGGAAGAACCCTCCGAGCGGGGCGTCGGGCGTCGAGTCGAACGTCCCGTGCGGAACGGGCGGCTCACCCAGGGTCGGGGTGAGGAGGAGGTCGAAGCCTTCGCCGTCGGCGTCCCACCAGACCGCGGCCTTGCGGTTCGCCCTCATCGCGTCGGTGACCGCCTCGACGAGCTGCGCGGCCGTGACGGCCTTCCCCATCTCGGCGAGGGCCCACGTCAGGATCTCGACGTCGTCGGCCGTCACGTCCTTGCCGACCTTCTTGCCCCAGTCGGTCAGCTCGTACGAGCAGTCGGCGGCCCACACCGCGCCGAACTGCATGATGAGCTCGTCGTTGTCAAAGCCCTTCGGCGCCGCGACCTCGACGGAGTGGCCGAGCGACTCGAGGAGCCTGGCGGTGTTCTCGGCAGCCGTCACGCAGTCCGCGTGCACCGGCGCGTCGCCGATCGGGTTCGTCGTTTGGATCCCGATCTTGAGCTTGCCGGGGTCGGCGCCGACCTCGTCGCGATACGGGCGCTTCGGGGCGGGTGCCTGGGTCGCGTCACCCGGGAACGGACCGTTCACCGCGTCGAGCACGCCCGCGGTGTCGCGCACGGTGCGGCTGACGCACAGCTCGGTGATGAGGAACTGGGAGATGTCGTTGAGCTCGGGGCCGGTCGAGGTCCGGCCGCGCGTGG
The DNA here is from genome assembly GCA_963770095.1 of uncultured Acidimicrobiia bacterium. Taxonomy (GTDB): domain Bacteria; phylum Actinomycetota; class Acidimicrobiia; order IMCC26256; family JAENVU01; genus Chersky-806. Next base: position 418,172 of record CAVYOO010000005.1, on the reverse strand, counting down.
GCTTGAGCCCCACGAGACCACAACATGACGCCGGGATGCGGATCGAGCCGCCGCCGTCGTTCGCGTGCGCGACCGGGACCATGCCGCTGGCCACCGCGGCGGCCGACCCACCTGAGGACCCACCCGAGGTGTGGCCCGCGCACCCAGGGATTGTGCGTCGCTCCGTACGCGACCGGCTCGGCCGTGGGGACGAGCCCCAGCTCGGGAGTGTTGGTCCGCCCGATGACCACGAAGCCGGCGTCGAAGTACTTCTTCGCCAGGTTGTCGGTGTGCTTCGGCCGGTAGCCGGCGTCCTTCAGGAACTTCATTCCCTCGTGGTACGGCTCACCTTCGATCTGGCAGCCGAGATCCTTGAACAGGATCGGCACACCCTTGAACGGCCCGTCGGGCAGTGGGCCGGCAGCTTCCTTGCGGGCCCGGTCGAAGAGTGGATGGATCACCGCGTTCAGCTCGGGGTCGAGCTTCTCGACGCGGTTGATCGCCGCATCGACGAGCTCGAGCGATGAGACCTGGCCGGTGCGCACCAGCTCGGCTTGGGCAGTGGCGTCGAGAGTCGCGAAATCGTCGGTCATGGGCACCGAGCGTAGGCCGGAGCGGGCACGCAGTGCGTAGGCCGGAGCGACCCGTTGCGTCGAGCGTAGGCCGGAGCGGGCACGCAGTGCGTAGGCCGGAGCGACCCGTTGCGTCGAGCGTAGGCCGGAGCGGGCACGCAGTGCGTAGGCCGGAGGGAGCAGGAACCCGGCGCGTCCCGCGAGGTTCGAGGTCGCGCGCTACCAGCCCCGGAGGTCGACGTCCCAGGTCTCGACGATCTCCTCGCCGTCGGCGACGTGCATGCGTTCGTGCCGCGCGATCGTCGGGTCCACGTGGGCGGGCCAGACCCGGATGTGGTCGCCGACGCGAGGGGCCGATCCGGGCTCCGGGCGAATCGTGACGTGCTCGTCGGAGCAGAAGAGCACCGTTGCGTGATCGACGCTCGGATCACCGTGGTCCATGCCGAGCGCCTTGAGCCCGCAGTCCGCGACGAACCAGCCCTTGGGCGAGACCGAGATGACGGTCGCCTCGACCCAGAGCGCCTGCCGGAAGGGGAGCCCGAGCTCGGCGTAGGCGGTGTCCATCAGCGAGTACGACCCCGCCTGGATCTCGGTGCACCAGATGTTGACGTCGAACGTCCCGGTCCCGCCACCCGAGATGACGTCGCCACCGACGTCCTTGTGCGCGGTGTGCAGCAACGCCATGCACTGCTCGGTCGTCGTGGCGCGCCACTCGCGATCGGGGTTGCCGACGACGTGACCCTCGTAGCCCATGACCCCGCGAACGGCCAGGCCGCGACCGCGCGCCATGTCGGCCACGCGGCCGGCGGCTTCCGGTGCGCATCCACAGCGCGGCAGTCCGACGTCGACGTCCACGAGCACTTCACGGATCCCGCCGTCGGCCGCGGCCGCGACGGTTTCGGGGGAGTCGACCGCGACGGTCACGCGCCGCCGCACTCGGCCATCGCCCGCAGGCGGTCCCGGTCGACGGTCTCGTTCGCGAGGAGGAGGTCGTCGCCCAGGCCCGCGGCCGCCATCCCGATCACTTCGCGTGGTGTTGCCGCACAGAACGCTCGGTGACCGAGGGCGGCCTGCCGGCGGGCCAGTGCGGTCGTCTTGGTGGCCTTGACGTGGGGACGGAGCGCCGGCCCGGGATGTACGGCTGCCATCGTGGCCAGGTTGTGCTCGAACGCGGGCCCGTTGACCACGAGCGCCGGGGTCGCCAGATCCTGGATCCTCACCGATCCACCCCGTCGATCACCGCGCTTTGGCGGGTCAAAACGACCCGGATCACCGGCCTGCTGGGGGGAGGGGCGCCCATGTGCGCGAGCATGGCACGGAGATGAAGCGGCGAGAAGTGGCGAAGAGCACGACCGAGAGTGGCGAAGCTCGTGCCTCGGGCTGGTACCCGGACCCCTGGGGCACCGCCGAGGAGCGGTTCTTCGACGGGGTCGCCTGGGCGCGCACGACCCGCCGTCCCGGTGGGCCGGATGCGCCGCCCGAGTCGCCGCTGCCGCCCGGGCGGATCGAACCGCCATCGACGCCCGAAGCACCCCCGAGTGGTCCACCGGCGAGTGGGAATCCGGCGGCACCCCCGGGCTGGCACCCGGATCCCTGGGACCCAGCCGGTCTGCGGTACTGGGATGGTTCGCGGTGGACCGGTCACGTGAGTGGTGGGTATGGAGCCGCGCGTCCCGCCCCGAACCCGGTCGAGGAACGCACCGCCGCCCGGTGGGCCAAAGCTGGTCTTGCGTGGGCCGGCCCCGCGCTCGCGGTGGCTTCGATCGCGGGCGCGTTCCAGTGGCAGTGGATCGCCGACCACTGGGACGAGCTGACGTCGCCGGGCGGCACCACCAACGGCAACTCCGGCGCGGCAATTGCCAGCCAGCTCTCCATGATCGTGCTCCTGGTCGCCGGGATCCTGTTCTTGATCTGGTTCCATCGCGCCGCGGTGCTCGCCGCGTCGGCCGGATTGCCCGCTCGGCGCCAACCCATGCTCGCGACGATCTCGTTCCTGATCCCGATCCTCAACTTCTGGTGGCCGTACCAGTCGACGTGCGACCTGCTGCCGATGGACCATCCGGCGCGTGTCGCGGTGCGCAAATGGTGGGCGCTCTGGATCGCGTGTTCCGTCGGCGGCTTCATGATCGTCGCGACCGCGTTCATGAACGTGATCGCGCTCGGGGTGATGACCGGTCTCGTCGTGGTGCTGGCCGTGCTTGCGGCCATGGCGGCGCGCAACGTGGTCGCCGAGATCAGCGAGGCGCACGACCAGCTGTTCGCGGCTGCCTAGCGCCGGGTCACGTCAGGTGCCCGTCCACTTGGGCTCGCGCTTCTCCGCGAACGCGGTCGCCCCTTCGATCGAGTCCTTCGACGCGAAGACCTCCCGCGCCAGCTCGAAGTTGCGCGGCCAGGCCTGTTCTTCGGTGAGGTCCGGCGCCTCGCGCACCATCGTGAGTGTGTTGCGCACCGCGAGCGGTCCGTTCACCGCGATGCGACCGGCGAGCGCGAGTGCTTCGTCGAGAACCTGGTCCGCCGGGACTACCCGGTTGACCAGTCCCAGTTGGAGCGCCCGGTCCGCGTCGATCGGGTCGCCGGTGATCGCCAGCTCGGTCGCCAGCGCGAGCGGGACCCGCTTCGGGAGGCGGATGAGCCCACCGGCCGCGGCAAAAAGACCACGCTTCACCTCGGGCAGGCCGAACCTGGCGTTGTCGGCCGCGACGACGAGATCACAGCTGAGCACGATCTCGAAGCCGCCCGCGAGCGCGGGCCGTTGACCGCGGCGATGAGGGGCTTCGAGTAGCCACGCGTCACGATCCCACCGAAGCCGCCCTTCTTGGTCGCGAGCTCGCCGCCCTTGCCCTTCGCCACCTTCTTGAGGTCGGCGCCGGCACAGAACGTCGATCCCGTTCCGGTGAGGACGACCACCGTGATCGCGTCGTCGGCCTCGAAGTCGTCGAGGATCGCCTCCATCGCGTTGGCGAGGTCACCGTTGACGGCATTGCGCGCCTCGGGCCGGTTGAGGGTGGCGATCCCCACCCGGTCGCGCCGCTCGAACTCGACTGCCGCCATCGCTGGTCCTCCTGTCGCGGGTGGGCGACGGTACCGCGCTACGGCGCGTCGATCGATCCGGACGCGAAGCCGTCGAGGGGCGCGGCCGGTGCTTCGAGCGCGGCGGCGAAGCCGGGTCGGACGAGCCGGGCCAGCACCAGGACCGCCAGCATCAGCACCGCCGCACCCAGGGTGGTGGCGCGCAGCCCGATCTCGTCGGCGATCGCGCCCTGCAGCACCGCGCCGAGCGGGTAGAGCGAGCCCAGCAACACCAGCAACACGCTCAGTACCCGCCCGCGGACCGCTTCGGGTGCCCGGAGCTGGGCGATGCTCGTGAAGCTCGACAGCGCGCCGAGGTAGAGCAGCCCGACGAAGAAGATCGCGATCGCGGAGAGCGCGATGATCGGAGCGATTGCGTACGCCGCGAGCGCGGGGGGCAGGCCCCACAGCACCATCAACATCACGCGGCGGTTACCGAACCGCACCGCGAGTCCGGCCAGGGACAACGCCATCAGGACTGCGCCGACGCCCTGCGCGGTGACCAGGATGGCCGTTCCGGTCGCACCCTCGTGAAACACCTTCTCCGCCATGGCGGGGACGAGCGCGATGAACGGTGCCGCGAGCAGGGTGTTGACGAACATGTAGGCAACGACGACGCGCAGGCCTGGATCTCGGCGCACGTAGGCGAGCCCCTCCCGGATCTCGACCGGGATCGACTGTCGGGGCCGGATGACCGGGGGTGGCAGCCGGAGCTGGGTGACTGCGAAGATCACCGCGAGGAAGCTTGCCGCGTTGAACGCGAACGCCCACTCGTAGCCACCGACGGCGATGATCACGCCGGCGAGCGCGGGTCCGATCACGCGCCCGAGGTTCCACTGCGCCGACGAAAGAGCCACGGCGCCGACGAGGTCCTCGCGGGGGACGAGGTCCGGGAGCACGGCTTGATACGCCGGGAAGCCGATCGCCTGGACACAGCCCGCCGAGAACACGATGAGGGTGACGATGCCGGGCCCCGGCGTCCCGGTCGCGACGAGGAACGTGAGGGTCGTGGCGAGGATCGTCTGGATGGTCGCCGTCGTGAGCAGGAGACGCCGGCGCGGCACCCGGTCGGCGAGCGCGCCACCGACGGGTCCGAGCACAGCGAGTGGAGCGAAGCCGGCGGCGGCGACCAGGCCGGTCCAGATCGACTGGTTGGTGGCCTCGGTCACGAGGATGCCGACGCCTACCGTCTCCATCCAGGTGCCGATGTTCGACACGAACGCACCCGTCCACAGGATCGCGAACATGCGGTGTCGGAGCGGAGCGAGCGAGCGGTTCACGCGGCCTGCAACCTACCTGCGCCTCGGAACCATCCGAACGAGCACGATCCGACGGGCACGTACCCTGATGCCATGGATCGGGAGCCGCGACCCAACGGGCGGATCGTCGAGGCGGCGAACTTCGGCTCGCGCATGGAGGCGGAAGCCGCGATCGCGATGCTCGACGCCAACGGGATCCAGGCGTCGGGCAAGTTCGGTGACGCGGGTGGCTGGCTACCCCACATCGCGCTGATCGACGGCTTCCGAGTGGTCGTGTTCGACGACGACCTCGACGCCGCGAAAGCGCTCCTCGACGCCGAGCGGACCTGACGCCGCTACTCGACGAGGGGTTCGGTACGGGGGGTGAAGATCGGCATCACGACCAGGTCCGGCCGATGGTCGCCGCCCTCCCAGGTCCAGGCCTCGATCTGATCGAGGCTGCGCCGGCCGGTCGCCGCGCGGAGGAATTCGAACTGGGTCGTCGCGCAGCTCGCCGTGGGCTCGTCGGTGCCGAACACCCGGGTACCCGATTCGGTCTCGATGCGCAGCGAGCCGGTACCGGCACCGGCCCGGAGCTCGCCGACCCGGTCGCCGAGCCAGTCGAACGCGATCGCGATCGCGTCGCTGTCGCGGCTGCCGGGCCGGCCGAACGCGCCGCGGAGATCGTGCTCGTGCGTGGTGACATCCACGACGAACTGGCCCGCGACGGGGCCGAACGAGGGGATGAGAGGGTCGATCTGCGGTCCGTTTGCTTCCCACTCCGCGAGCAGGGCGTCGACGGGCCAATCACGGCGAGCGTCGACCTGGGCCTGCGTCCATGCGTCCGTGCCGACTCCGTCGAGGTTGCCGGTGAGGACGTCAGTGGTCTCGCCCGTCAGGTGTGCGAGCACGTCTCGCGACCGCCATCGCGGCGTCGCGGGCGCGATGGCGTCAAGCTGCTCCTCGCTCGCCTGCCGCACGAGCTCGATGACTCGCGCGCGCAGCGCGCCGTAGGCCGTTGCGTAGTCGGTGCCGTCTTCCGCCATGGCGCAGAACCTAGTGCTCAGGCGCAGACGCGCCGCGAGGCCTCGAGCGCCCGGGCTCGAATCTCGTCTTCACCTTCGATCCGACGGTGGCGCATCAGGACGCGCCCGTCGACGACGACGGTGTCCACGGCGGCGCTGCTCGTGGCGTAGACGAGTGACTCGAGCAGCGGCCCGCACGTCATCTCGGTGCCCGACGCGTCGACGAGCAGGAAGTCGGCGGGTTCTCCGACCGCGATGGGTGTGCCGCCGAGTGCGGGAGCGAAGGCTCCGATCGCGATCGCCCAGGCATCCGTCGCCGGCAGGATCGAAGGGTCGACCGACGTGTGCTTCTGCAGCAGCGCGAACACCTTCATGTCCGCGAGCAGATCGAGGGAGTTGTTGGACCCGGCGCCGTCCGTGCCGAGACCGATTGCGACCCCCGCGGCGCGCGTCTGCGGGTACGGGAACGCACGTCCGACGGCGAGCTTCATGTTGGACACCGGGTTCGTGACGATGGTCGCACCGCGCTCGGAGATCAGTGCGAGCTCGTCCTCGTCCAGCCATACGCCGTGCGCGAGCACAGATCGCTCGTGGAGCAGCCCGAGGCGATCGAGGTAGTGCGCGGGACGGCAGCCGTGTGCGTCGAGGCAGTCGTGCACCTCCTGCTCCGTCTCTGAGAGGTGGGTGTGCATCGGTACCTGGTGGCTGTCGGAGATCTCGGCGACGAGGCGTAGCGACGGTTCGCTGACCGTGTAGTGCGCGTGGGGGGTGAGCGCGGCGCCGATCCTCGGGTTGAGCGTGCCCAGCTCCTCGATGCCCTCGGCCGCGTGCTCCGGGCGGGCCCCGTCGGGTGCGCCGGGGAACTCGAGGATCGGCTGCCCGATGGTGGCGCGCATGCCGCTGTCGACGACCGCGCGGGCGACGTCCATCTGGTGCCAGTACATGTCCCAGAAGCGCACCGTGCCTGATCGGATCATCTCGAGGCACGCGAGTCGCGTGCCCCAGTAGACGTCGTCCGGGCTGATGCGGGCCTCGGCCGGCCAGATCCTCTGCTCGAGCCACACCATGAGGGGCAGGTCGTCGCCGAATCCCCGGAACAGCGTCATCGCCGCGTGGGTGTGCCCGTTGACGAGTGGCGGCGTCAGCGCAGTGCCGGCCGCGTCGAGGATCTGGTCGCCGGGCTCCGGTCGGACGTCCGGCCCGAGCGCGACGATGATCCCGTCGACCGCGCGCACGCCGGTCGAGTCACCGTCGAAGGTGGCGTTGGTGACCGTCAGTGCGGTCATGACGTTCCGAGCACGGGCAGCACCGTATCGAGATCGGCCAGGAGCGCGTTCCGGTTCTCGAGCACCGCGGCGTGAAACTCCTCGACGGTGAGGGGGGCGGTGTCGAGGCCGTTGGCGAGGTTGTCGACGACGCACATCGCCGCATAGGCCAGACCGACCTCGCGGGTGAGGATGCACTCGGCCGCGAGCGTCATCCCGACGAGGTCGCCGACCCGGGCCAGCGCGCGCACCTCGGCCGGGGTTTCGAAGCGCGGTCCTCGCGTCTGCGCGTAGACGCCTCCGTCCCGGATGGGCGTGGCTCCGTGCGCCCGCCACGCATCGACCACGCGGAGTCGCCACTCGGGGTCGAAGCCGGGAATCGTGTGACTCGTCGCGTCGTCGAACATGGTGTCGTAGACCTGGGGTGCATAGAAGTCGTCCGGGCACACGAAGGTGCCGACCGGCCAGTCGGTGCGCAGGCTGCCGGTGGACGAGAGGCCGAGCACCCGGTCGCATCCCGCGGCCCGGAGGGCGAGCACGTTGGCCCGGTGGTCGATCTCGTGCGCGCGCACGTACGCGTCGAGCCCATGGCGTTGGAGGATGACGAAGTCGCCCGCGTCGAGCAGCGTCACGCCTTCGACGATGATCGGCCGCGCGCGGCTCCCGAACGAGCTCTCCCGCACTCCCGTTCCACCGATGACCGCGAGCCGACCCACGGCTCCTGTCTAGTTCACTCGTCTCTAGCCGGACGCGAGCTTGCGCCAGAGCGCGAGGTAGTTCGGGTACTCGAGCGGGGGCTGGACGTAGCCGGAGCGAACGAGCTCCTCGTGGTACTCCGGCAGCTTCCGGAACGGGATGCCCGAGTCGACGTGGTGGGCGAGGTGCCAGCCGGTGTTGTACGGCACGATCGTGAGCCGGGCCGCCCAGCACTGGCGCACCGAGTGCGTGGTGTTGCGCCGGTCCTCGGAGGCTTCCATGCCGCCGTGCTCGGCGATGGAGCGCAGCCGGTTCATCACCCGCCAGATCGTGAGATCGGGGAGCAGCCAGAGGAAGAGGTACAGCCACGGGTGGCCGGCGAGGGTGAACAGGCCGAAGATGACGACCTGCGTCGCGAGGATGCTCCACGCCTGCCGCTTGACGGCCGCGTTCTCCGATCGCAACCCGCGCAGCAACCCGCGCATGAGCTTCGTACCGGTCTTGCCGATCGCGTCGCGGGTGAGCTTGCGCCGCATCGAGTCGCGCTTGATGGGATAGCCGGTGTACAGCGGGATGTCGGGTTCGTTCGGACCGAACTCCTCACGGTGATGCGCCATGTGCCCGCGCCGGTAGAGATCGATCGGCGCGAAGACGGGGTACCCGAGGAACCAGCGTCCGACGAAGTCGTTGATGCGGCGGTTCCCGAACAGCAGCCGGTGCGCAGCCTCGTGCATGAGGATGTTGAACCGGCCGATCAACGGTCCCATCACGAGGAACGTGAGGATCCAGACGACCGGGTTGTTCACCCAGACGGCGAGCGCAATCACGCCGATGGTCGTCGCGTAGAGGGCCACGACGGTCAGGGCGTTGCGAACCGACGGGATCTGCCGGAGCCCTTCCCGCCATTCGGGGATCGGCTTCCCGATCGCGGTGACCCGACTGTCCGGGCGCGGCGCAACGAGGAGCGACGGGTCCGGGATCATGGTCTGGTTCTGGGTCGTTGCCACGGGACGATGTTACCGTTATTACAACAGATGCAGCAATCGCGTAATACCCACCGCGACGAGCGCCCGGAACCGCTGCTCGAACGGCCGTTCTCGGCCCGTTCGGCGATGGCGAGCCTGCTCCTCGGTCGCCGCCCGCCGGAGGCCCCCGGGGCTGATCTCGTTCGCTGGTGTGCGCAGTTCGGCATCAACGAGGGAACCGCCCGCGTGGCGCTGCACCGGATGACGGCCAAGGGCGAGCTCACCGCGACCGACGGCGTGTACCGGCTCGCCGGCCGACTCGCCGGCCGTCAGGTGCGGCAGGAGACGAGCCTCGTGCCGCAGACGCGGGCCTGGGACGGTGAGTGGCGGGTCGCGGTCGTTGTCGCGACGCGGCGGAACGCATCGACGCGCGCCGCGCTTCGCGAGGCGATGCGTCGGCTGCACTACGCCGAGCGTCGGGAAGGTGTATGGCTCCGCCCGGACAACCTCGAGCACTCGGTTCCCGATGCGATTCGCCGTCAGTGCGAGTGGCTGGCGGCGCGGCCCGAGGACGATCCGGTGACGCTCGCCGACCGGTTGTTCCATCCCCGGCAATGGGCCCGCCGCGCGCAGGCACTCACCGAGCGGCTGCGGACGATGTCGGACGGTTTGGATGAACGCGGTTCCGAGCTCGTGGCCGATGCGTTCGTCGCGGGCGCGGCCGCGCTCCGTCACATCGGGAGCGATCCGCTCCTCCCCGACGAGCTTCTTCCTCCCGAATGGCCCGGGAGCTCGCTGCGCGCCGAGTACACGAGGTACCAGCGCTCGTTCGATGCCACCGCCCGCGCCTGGTTCCGCGGCGACCCCTGACGGCGCGACCGCGCGCGTGGAAATGGGCGGCGCCAATCCGGGTGAACGGCCACGATGGGGCGATGAACTGGCTGCCGGACCACGTCGAGACGGATCGCCTGGTCCTGCGAACGTGGCGGTCCGAGGACGCCGAGGCCCTCGGGATCGCGATCACCGAGAGCCTGGACCACCTGCTCCCGTGGATGCCGTGGGCGGCGTTCGAGCCGCTGCCGCTCGGGGACCGGGTCAAGCTGATCCGGGGCTGGGACGACGAGTGGCGGGCGGGGAAGGACGTCGTCTTCGGGGTGTTCCTCGACGGCGTGGTGATCGGAGGGGCCGGCCTGCACCAACGGATCGGGCCGAACGGTCTGGAGATCGGCTACTGGATCCACGTCGACCACCTCCGGCGCGGGTACGCGTCGGAGGTGTCGGTCGCGCTGACCGATCTCGCGTTCACCGTCGAGGGCATCGAGCGGGTGGAGATCCACCACGACCGGGCGAACGTGGCGAGCGGCTCGGTGCCGCGCTCGATCGGCTACGCGTTCGTCGGCGAGAAGCCGGATCCACGCGACGCGCCGGGCGAGGAAGGAGTCGACTGCACCTGGGTCATGTCGAAGGACCGCTGGCGCCAGGGGTAACGCGGCGCCCGTCTGATCCGCGACAACCTCGGCGGGTAACCGCTACGCGGACGGCGTGAACGCGCAGGGCATGCGCTTGATGCCGTGGATGAAGCTGGACTGGAGGCGGGCCGGCTCGCCGGTGATCTCCAGGTCGGGGAGGCGGCGGAAGAGCTCCTCGAACATCACGCGGATCTCGCGGCGGGCGAGGTTCGCGCCCAGGCAGAAGTGTGGGCCTCCGCCTCCGTAGCCCACGTGCGGGTTGGGCGAGCGGGTGATGTCGAAGGCGAACGGGTCCTCGAAGGCGCGCTCGTCGCGGTTCGCCGAGTTGAAGAACATCACGACCTTCTCGCCTTCCTTGATCGGGTGACCGTCGATCTCGGTGTCCTGGATCGCGGTGCGGCGGAAGTGGATGACCGGGGTGGCCCACCGCACGATCTCCTCGACCGCGTCCTGCGCATATCCGTCGAAGTCGCTCATCCAGAGCGCCTTCTGGTCCGGGTTGTCCTGGAGCGCAAGGATCCCGTGACTGATCGCGGTGCGCGTCGTCTCGTTGCCCGCGACCACGAGCAGGATGAAGAACGACGCGAACTCCGGGACGGTCAACCGCTCACCGTCGACCTCGGCGTGCATCAGGATGCTGGTGATGTCGTCGGCGGGATGATCGAGGCGGTGTTGGCCGAGCTCCATCGCCATCTGGTGCAGCGTCATGAACGCGGCCATGAGATCTTCGTAGGACTGGACGTACTCGGGGTCCCCGACGCCCAGGATCACATTCGTCTGGGCGAAGATGCTCTGCTCGAGCGACGGTGGCACTCCGACCATGTCGCAGACGAGCTGCAAGGGGAGCAGCGCCGCGATCTCGCTCACGAAGTCGCACTCACCCTTCGATGCGACCGCGTCGACGACCCCCGCCGCGCGGCACCTTCACCTGGTCGAGCAGCTGGTTGAGCTGCTTCGGGCCGAAACCTGAGCTCACGAGCCCGCGCAGCTTCTTGTGGCGCGGGTCGTCCATGTTGATGATCGAACCGAGGAACTCCGCGAGCTCCTGGGGGATGTCGCCGATGTTCGTCCCACCGCGGCCCGACACGAACAGCTCTGGATGCCTGCTGACGTGGACGACGTCTGCGTACCGGGTCAGCGCCCAGTATCCCGGCCCCTGGGGGAACCCCTCGATCAGCACCTCGTCGTAGAAGGTGATCGGCGCTTCGTCCCGCAAGAGCTTGAACACGGCCTCGCGCTCGGCGTCGGGCTTGGCCCAGAACTCGATGTCGCTGAGGTCGATGTCGTCGATGGCGAGACTGGTCATGGGGGTGGGAACCTCCGGGAGCGTCGGTTGCCGCGACGGTAGCGTGCGCCCATGCGGTTCAGCGTGGGGCTCCCCGTCGATCACGTCGATCGGCCCGATCAGTTCGTCACCGGCCCGGCGATCGCCGAGATGGCCGCGGCGGCCGAAGCCGCGGGCTTCGATGCGGTCTACGTGACGGACCATCCCGCCGCCGACGACCAGTGGCTCGAGGGAGGCGGCCACCACGCGCTCGAACCGCTCATCGGGTTGGCCTTCGCGGCCGCGTCGACGACGACGCTTCGGCTGCAGACCCACGTGTACGTGGCCGCGTACCGAAATCCCTTTCTCGCGGCAAAGGGCGTGGCCACTCTCGATGCACTTTCCGATGGAAGAGTGATCCTCGGCGTCGCAGCCGGGTACCTGCGGCCGGAGTTCGGCGCACTGGGCGTGGACTTCGACGAGCGCAACGAGCTGCTCGACGAGTGCATCGAGGTGATGCGGCGCGTGTGGACCGAGGATTCGGTCGCGGTCGACGGCCGGCACTTCCGCGCCCGGGCGGTCACGATGCGGCCGCGTCCGCAGAGCGATCCCCACCCGCCGATCTGGGTGGGTGGCAACAGCAACCGGGCGATGCGCAGGGCGGTGGATCATGGTCAGGGCTGGGTCCCGTTCCCCAACCCGGTTGCGGCGGCGCGAGCCACCAAGACCCCCTCGATCACCTCGATGGACGAGCTCGCGACGCGTCTGGCCGCGGCCCGCGACTACAGCGTGGAGGTTGGCCGCGCCGATCCGCTCGACATCTGCTTCGCCCCGTTCCGGATCGACGACGGTGCGGCGGAGTACGAAGCCGCGGGCGTGACCTGGCTCGCCGTGCAGTTCGACGCCGTGACCAGCCGGGCGGGTTGGATCGACCGGATGCGCGCCTACGCGGCGGACAACATCGGGAGGCGCTGATGGATCTCGACGACGTGATCCGCACGACCGGCGCGGCGCGCGCCTTCACCGGCGCGCCGGTCGACGACACCACGCTCTCCCGGGTGCTCGAGCGTGCTCGCTTCGCGCCGAGCGGTGGAAACCGCCAGCCGTGGAGAGTGGTCGTCGTCCGGAACACGGATCAGCGCCGCGCCGTACGAGATCTGTGTGTGCCCGGCTGGCGGGAGTACGCCGCGTTCGTCGAGGCCGGTGAGGTTCCCTTCGCACCTGGATCCGATGGCAAGCCGAACCGGTCCGACATCGACCTCGTCGCGGCGCGGGCGAAGCCGCGTCCTTTGGCGTTCGTCGACGACATCCACGAAGTGCCGGTGCTGCTCGTCATCGGGGCGCACCTCCCGAGCCTCGCGGTCCTGGACTGGGGGCTCGAGCGCCAGAGCATCATCGGCGGTGGGTCGATGTACCCCTTCGTGCAGAACGTCTTGCTGTCGGCGCGCAACGAGGGCCTCGGCGGCGTCATGACGACGTTCCTCGCGGGGGAAGAGGAAGCGGCGCGCGCGCTCCTTCACATGCCGCGCGACGTCGGGCTGGCCGCGGTCGTCGCACTCGGCGTGCCGGAGAAATTCCCGAGCCGGCTGAAGCGCAGGTCGGTCGACGAGTTCACGACCATCGACACGTTCGACGGAGCTCCGTTCCATGGCTGACTCGGCCCGCCCGCCGGCGACTCGTCGGCTGGTGGCCGTCGTGGCGATCCTCGCCTACCTCGGAACGCTCGCGGCGATTCTCGTGCTGCTCTACGGCGATGTCCTCGCCTTCATTGGCGCGTGGGCCGCGTTCATCGCCGCCGCCGTCGCCGCGTACTACGCCGCGACGCGGAAACACTTGGTGCGAGTCGTGGCGGCGCTCGTCGCGATCCGCGATGATCATCGTCGCCGCGCTGCTCGTGCTTCGCAGCCGGTCCGTCCTGGAGCTCGTGATCGTCGTCGTCATCGCGGGGTTCGCCACGGTGATGGCGCGCTACGCGCTTGCAACCGACCCGAAGACCATCCGAGATCTCCCGCCGCCGGGGGTGCGCGGGGCCGCGCTGCGCCGACCCGTGTTGCTGATGAACCCGAAATCGGGTGGCGGAAAGGTAGAGAAGCTCAACCTGGTCGAGGAGTCGCGCCGGCGCGGCATCGAGCCGGTCGTGCTCGGTCCGGGCGACGATCTGGAGGTGCTGGCGCGCGACGCGGTCGCGCGCGGTGTCGACGCGATCGGTATGGCCGGGGGAGACGGGTCACAGGCGCTCGTCGCCGCGATCGCGGTCGAGCACGACCTGCCCTACGTCTGCGTCCCCGCGGGGACACGAAACCACCTCGCGCTGGACCTCGGCGTCGATCGTGACGACGTCGTCGGCGCGCTCGACGTGTACGTGGAGGGTTACGAGCGGCGGGTGGATGTCGGTCGTTGCGCCGGTCGGGTGTTCGTGAACAACGTCTCCCTGGGCGTCTACGCGAGCATCGTGCAGTCCGATGCGTACCGCGACAACAAGACCGGCACGGTTGCGGAGATGATCCCGGCGCTCCTCGGTCCGGGTAGCCACGGCTTCGACCTCGAGTACACCGGTCCGGGCGGGAATCTGCACGAGGAAGCCGATCTCATGCTCGTCTCGAACAACCGCTACCAGCTCGACCGGATCGGGGGTTTCGGTTCGCGCGCTCGGATGGACGCCGGCAGGCTCGGCATCGTCGTCCTGAAGGTGCGCACGGCCGCAGACGTCGCGGCGCTCGTGGCCGCGCAGACGGCCGGCACGGTCTCACGGTTCCCCGGGTGGCGTGAGTGGGAGGCGGAGTCGTTCGAGGTGCGGTCGCCGGCATCGATCGAGGCCGGAGTGGACGGCGAGGCGCTGCAATTCGAGTCGCCGCTACGCTTCGAGATCGTTCCGGGCGCGTTGCGCGTGCGTGTGGCGCCTCATCATCCGGGTTACTCGCCTGCCGCGCTGGCCCAATCCGTCCACCGGGGCGGCATTTGGCGGCTCGTCGGGGTGGCGGTCGGACGGGACCCGGGTGGCGTGCAGATGCTCGACGAGAAGTAGGTATCGATGGTGAAGCGGCCGCCGAGTCCCGACGACGGACGGTTGACCCCCGGCAACGCCGTCGTGCCGTGGACGAGACCGGAACCGCCGGCCATAGGCCTCACGGGCCTGCTGCGGCGCGCGACGGACCTCGGGCTCGGAGCGGCGAGCATCGCGGCCGGTGCCGCGGTCGACGCGATCGAACGCTTCGTCCCCGGCGAATCGGGCGGGGACGACGAGATTGCGAGTGCACCCGGTGTCGTGCGGCTCGTACCCGGTGCGCTGATGGGGGCCGGTCTCGTAGCCCAGCGACGGATGCTCGATGTCTCGGCCCGAGTGGAACATGCGGTCACCCAGGTTGCCGGATCCTTGGCCCGCGCGCCCTTCGTCGGTGCACCGGTTCGGGCGACCGAGGAGTACCTCGAACGTTGGAGTGATCTCGGTGAGGTCGAGCAGGCGCGAACCGGGCACTGGTCACGGAGTTCGTCCGCCGGCTCGCCCCGGAGCTCGCGACCGCGGTCATCGCGCAGCTCGACATGGACTCGCTGATGGGCCAGCTCCCGATCGATTCCATCGTGGCGCGCGTGAACATCGACGCCCTGCTCGACAACGTGAACGTCGAGGGGATCATCGACCGGGTCGACGTCGACAAGATCGTCAGCCGGGTGGATGTCGAGAAGATCATCGACCGGGTGGATGTCGAGAAGATCATCGACCGGGTGGATGTCGAGAAGATCATCGACCGGGTCGACATCAACACAATCGTCGGTCGGGTCGACATGCAGGGGATCATGGGTCAGATCGACATCGCACCGATGGCGCAGGACATCATCGCCACGGTCGACATCGCTTCGATCGTGCGTGAGTCCACCGGGTCGATCACTGGTGACGCGGTCGACGGTGGGCGCGTGACGGCGATGCGGATCGACGGGTTCATCGACCGGGTCGCGGATCGCATTCTGCTCCGGAAGAAGGCGCGCAACCTGGAGGTGCCGGGATTCGATCCGGACGCCCGGATGCTCACGCTGGAGACCGAGGAGGCGGAGGAATGACCGCGCCCGTGAGGAGTCCGATCCGGAGTGCCAGGGCCCGTGAGCTCCAGGCCAAGCGCGCCGGTCTCGCGAGCCGGGTCGCCGCCGACGCGATCGACTGGGGTGTCGTCATCGCGATTTACGTCGGCATCCTGTTGGGCATGGGGCTCTTCGAGTTCTTCATCGGAAGCGGGAAGTTCGACGTCCCGAATCCCGCGCCCGGCGTGACGCTTGTGTCGCAATGGGTGATCGCGGTTCTGTACCTGACCGCGGGCTGGACCGGAGACGGCCGCACGGTCGGCAAGACCTTCATGGGATTGCGGGTCGTGACGAACGCCGGGCAACCGCTCCGGCCCCGGCGGGCCTTCTTCCGCGCCCTGATCTGCGCCACGCTCGGCGCGGTCGCGCTGGCCTGGGTGATCGTGAGCCGCCGCCGGGCCGGGATCCACGACGTGATCCTCCGAACATCGGTCGTCTACGACTGGTCGCACGAATAGCCGCGTTCCGGCGTGCCCCCGCCGGTACGCTCCGATCGACAGAGGGGGACGACCGTGGGCATTGACCGAGACGATCCGACGCTGCAAGACGCGGTATCCGAGGTCGCCAGAGTCTGGTGGGTGGTGCTCGTCATCGGCATCGTCTTCACGCTCTTCGGCATCGTCATGCTGTTCGACGTGGCCGCCGGCGCGACGACGATCGCGATCATCGTCGGGGCGTTCCTGATCTTCGACGGGTTGGTCGAGATGATCTCGGGCGGCCGTCGAGGTGGTTCACGGGCCTGGGCGGTCGTGCTCGGCATCCTGCTGCTGATCGGCGGCATCGTCGTCATCGCCTGGCCCGGCGTGACGTTCCTCGTCATCGCAGTCGTGTGGGGCATCACGTTGCTCGTCGGTGGGATCGCCCGGGTGGTCTCCGCGTCGATGTTGCGCGGCTACGGCTGGGGTTGGCTCGTCCTGCTCGGGATCATCGAGACCATCATCGGGATCGTGATGCTCGCGTGGCCGCACCAGACCGCGTACGTGATCCTGATCTTGATCGGCATCTACTCGATCGTCGCCGGGATCATCCAGATCTTCCTGTCGTTCCAGCTCAAGAAGGCACCGGAGCGGCTCGCCGCGCTCTCGGCGAGCGACCGGGACCTCGCTTTCTGACGCACCCTGCTCGTTTCGGGGCGTGAATCGGTCGCTATAGCGACCCGTCGACGCCCCGAAACGAGTGGCTAGTCGAGGGTGAAGGCGTGGCGCTCCAGATCCTCGCGGAAGTCGGGATGAGCGACGGTCGCGAGTGCCAAGGCGCGCTCGCGGACGGTCCGCCCGCGCAGGTGCGCGATGCCGAACTCGGTTGCCACGAGGTCGAGCTGGTGGCGGGGGGTCGTGACGAGCATGCCCTCGGGCAGTGCCGGCACGATCCGCGACACGACACCGTCGCCCGAGGTCGCAGTCGACGGAAGGACGATCACGGCGCGGTCGCCGAGCTCGAGGCCGGACACCGAGACGAAGTCCTCGTGCCCGCCGATCCCGGAGAACTGGCGTCCACGGAGTGAGTCGGCGGTGACCTGCCCCCACAGGTCGATCGCGAGCGCGCCGTTGATCGTGACCATCTCTTCGTTGCGCGAGATCGTCTCGGGCGAGTTCACGATGTCCACGGGGAGGAACCGGACCTCGTCGTTGCCGTCGAGCCACTCGTAGAGGTCGGTGTTCCCGGCCGCGAACGTCGTCACGGAGAACCCGTCGTACTGGCCCTTGCGCCGGTTGGTGACCTTGCCGGCCTTGTGGAGCTCCATCAGGCCGGTGGTGAACATCTCGGAGTGCACGCCGAAGTCGCCCGAGTCGCCCTGAGCCAGGAGCTGGACGACCATTGACGGGATGCCGCCGATCCCGGTCTGCAGCGTCGCGCCCGTTCGGATGAACGGGTTCACGTGCTCGGCGATCGCCAGGTCGATCGGGCCCGGCTCCGTGTCCGGGAGCAGGAAGGGCTCGTGGTCGGTCTCGACGACGAAGTCCACCTCTTCGATGTGGACACGATGCGGGAACTTCGGCTCCAGCCCGTAGGTGCGCGGGAAGCGAGGCGACGTCTCGGCGATCACGATCCGCTCGGGATCCGCGATGATCCGCTGCAGCTCGTACCAGGCCGCACCGGAATGGAGGGAGAGGCTCATCCAGCCGTCGCGATCGGGGGCGGAGACCGCAGCCGCGACAACCCGGGGATGGAAGCGCTCGACGATGGGCGAGAACCGGCGGAAGTCCGACGGGATGAACTCGATGTTCGCACCGGAGTCGCGCAGGAACCGCTCAGCCGGACCGTAGAACCCGGAGAGCATGCGCACGCCGGGTCTGGTGAACAACGCGTAGAAGTCGGTGAGCAGCGCGCCGAAGACCTCGAGCTCCTCGAAGTCGTCACGCTCGCCGAGCGCGTGGAGGAACGCGCCCGGTTGGCCGGGCCCGAGCGGGATCGCGAGTCGATCGCGGGATCGGACGGCCGCGACGGCCTCGGCCATGGACCTGATCGGCACGGGCTATCTCACCGCGTCGAGGACGTCGCCGACATACGTGACCGTGCCGAGGTGGCCCGCACCCGGCCATACCGTGAGCTGCGCACCCGGGATCCGCGCGGCAAGCTCCTCGCTGTGGCGCAGCGGGACCATCGGGTCCGTGTCGCCGTGGAAGATCGACACCGGAACCGTGATGTCCTCGACCGTGACCCCCCAGGGCTGCGCGAGCATGGCGTAGTCCGCGACGACGCCGCGTGCGCCGTGCTGAAATGCCTGCGTGAACAGGGCCATCGCTTCCGCGGGCGGTCCCAATGTCGCGACGACCGCCAGATCGCTCGGGTTCAGCTGCCGCTCGAAGCTCTTCATCGCGAGCTTCGGGCTCATGCGCGCGAAGCGTCCCGACGCGCCGAGCAGGAATCGCGCAACCGCGGGGTGGTTCGTGGCGAGCCCGACCATCTGTCGATCAGTCTTCTCGAACTCGTCGGCTCGTGCCCACACTCCGACCTGACCCATTCCCGCGGCGACGACCACCGAGGTCACCCGGCCCGCTGGCCGCGCGGCACACGCCACCGCGTACGGCCCGCCACCCGAGTAGCCCCAGACCCCGTACTGCTCGACTCCGAGCGCGTCGGCCAGATCGCGCAGCTGCGCGGGATAGTCAGCGACCGAACCGGGCGGGCGCGCGCTCGAAAGTCCCACCCCGGCGCGGTCGGGTGCGATCAGCCGGAGCCCGCGTTCACGCGCCGCAGCATCAGCCCAGGTGAACCCCGCGCCACACGCCGGAGTGCCGTGCAGCGCCATCACGGGGGCGCCGTCCGGCTGGCCGTATTCGTAGACACCGACGATGTGGCCCTGCGCGCGGACTTCGCGAGGAGTGGGGATCCCGGCCGTCATGACTTGTTCAAGCGGGCTGGTCCTCGACGGCGCGCAGCTTGTCGAGGGCGCGTTCGAGGACGGCGAGCTCCGACGGCTCGAGCCGGTCGATGAGCTCGTGTTGGAGGTCCGCGAGGTGCACGTCGAGCGCCTCGTCGAGCTTCTGCTCACCCGCGGCGTTCAACACCACCCACTGGACCCGGCGGTCGGAGGGGCAGGACTCGCGTTCGACGATCCCGGCAGCGACCGCGCGGTCGACGAGCCGGGTGGTCCCACCGCTGGTGAGGCCGAGCTGGGTCGCGAGCTCGCTCATGTTGAGGCGCCCGCCGGGGGAACGACCCACCCGGAGGAGGACCTCGAAGAACGGACCACTGATGCCACAGGTCTGCTCGAGTGAGCAGTTGAACGCCCGGTCGAGGCGCCGGTGGGCCTCGTGCAGGAGCCCGAACGCCCGGATTCGCTCGTCGTCTCGGTTCGCGCGATCGGTCTGGGTATCCACGCCAGCAGGATACCAGGCCTTAGTTGACATGTAAGTAGTTGTATGAGAAGATATCTATGTACACAACTTCTGATCCCGCAACTATCCCCGGAGGAGTCACCATGACGGCAACCACCCCGAAGATCCGGACCGGGTCCCTCCCCGCCACCGGCACCTGGACGATCGACGCCTCGCACTCTTCGGTCGAGTTCGTCGTACGCCACCTGATGGTGGCCAAGGTCCGAGGCCGCTTCTCCGAGTTCGGTGGCACGATCCTGGTCGGCGAGACCCCGGAGTCCTCGTCGGTCGAGGTCACGATCTCGCCCGCCAGCATCACCACCGGTGACGCCGGTCGCGACGGCCACCTCCAGTCCGCCGACTTCTTCGACGTCGAGCAGTTCCCGACGATCGGGTTCCGCAGCACCGCCGTCGGTCACGTCAAGGGGGAGCGGTACCAGGTGGACGGTGAGCTGACCGTGCGCGGAGTCACGAAGCCCGTGACGCTGGAGCTCGAGTACCAGGGCAGCATCACGGACCCCTTTGGCTGCCGACCGGGCGGTCTTCTCGGCCTCGACCGAGCTCGACCGTGAGGAGTGGGGTCTCACCTGGAACCAGGCCCTCGAGACCGGCGGTGTGCTCGTCGGCAAGTTGGCCAAGATCGAGATCGAGATCGAAGCAGTGCACAACAGCTAGATCTCTCTCGCACGAGCACCGGTCCCATCTCGCTCCCCCCGCGAGGTGGGACCGTTCTCGTTGCGCGTAACCTCCGCGACCGTGCTGTTCGAGATGCGGTTCCGCGACGGCGTGCAGGACGGTTCGGTCACCGTCACGTTCCGACGGTGGAAGCGTCGGCAGGCGATCGCCGGACATCGGTACCGCACTGCCGTCGGGATCATCGAGGTGGACGCAGTCGACGTGATCGATCCCGCAAAGATCACGAATGCCGACGCGCGGCGAAGCGGATACCCGTCCGCCGCGGCGGTGATTGCCGATCTCCGCGGCACCGATGACCTGCCGGTCTACCGGGTGCGGTTCCACGCGGTGCAGGGCCCGGATCCGCGCGACGAGCTCGCCGCGACCGCGGAGCTGAGCGACGCGGAGATCGAGGACATCGACCGCCGGCTCGCACGGCTCGATGCCGCCAGCTCCTTCGGCCCCTGGACGATGAAAACGCTCGCGCTCATCGCCGAGCACCCGGCGCGGCGCGCCGGCGACCTCGCCGACCTGGTCGGCCGCGAGCGTCCCCCCTTCAAGCTCGACGTCCGGAAGCTCAAGAACCTCGGGCTCACCATCTCCCTCGAGGTCGGGTACCGCCTCTCCACGCGTGGAGCCGAGTACCTGAAGCGCAGCACCCGCGGCTAGGTGCGCGGCACGCGCCGGATCCGACATGATGGGCGGCATGGACGAGCAGAACGCGTCAGGGGTGGAGTGGGTCGATCCCGACGAGCTGACGATCTCGACCCGGTCCGCGGACGAGCTTCGCGTCGCGCTGGAGCAATGGTTGGCGCGGCGCACGGGTGACGCCAACGCGGCGATCTCGAACCTGGACCGGCCGTCGGCGAACGGGATGTCGAGTGAGACGGTCCTGTTCGATGCGACCTGGACCGAGAACGGAGGCACCATCTCGGGGGCGTTCGTCGCGCGCCTGCATCCGGCCGCGGACGCGTACCCGATCTTCCAGGACTACGACATGGCGCGCCAGGCGCGGGTCATCCGGCTGGTCGGGGCGAACACGTCGGTCCCGGTTCCGGAAGTCGTGTTCGACGAGCCGTCGCCGGAACCGCTCGGTGCGGAGTTCTTCGTGATGCGCCGGATCGACGGGATGGTTCCTCCGGATGTGATGCCCTACCCGATGGGGAGCTGGGTGACGGAGGCAACCGAGGAGCAGCGTGTCGCGCTGGAGCAGGGCGCGGTCGAGGTGCTCGCCGGGGTGCACGGCACGACCGACCGGATTGAGGATCTCGCGTTCCTGCAGTTCCCGGAGCCGGGTGACACCGCGTTGCGCCGTCACGTAGCGCATGAGCGCCAGTACTACGAATGGGCGCGCGACGGGCTGCGATTCCCGCTGCTCGAGCGCGCGTTCGACTGGCTCGACGACAACTGGCCGGATGCCGCCGACTCGGCCGCACCGGTGCTCAGCTGGGGCGACTCGCGGATCGGCAACATGATGTTCCGCGACTTCGCCCCGGTCGGGGTGCTCGACTGGGAGATGGCGGGTGTGGCACCGCGCGAGCTCGACGTCGGGTGGATGATCTTCCTGCACCGGTTCTTCCAGGACCTGTGCCAGGACATGGGGATGGAGGGCCTCCCCGACATGTTCCGGCGCGAGAACGTCGCGGCCCACTACGAGAAGGTGTCGGGCCATCAGCTCGCCGACCTGGAGTGGTTCATCACCTACGGCGCACTGCGCCATGGAATCGTGATGACGCGCGCCACGCGGCGCGGCGTGCACTTCGGCGACCAGGAGATGCCGGAGGACCCCGATGACCTGGTGATGCACCGGCGGTCGCTCGAGGCGCTCCTCGACGGCACCTACTGGGCCTGAGCCGGGGTTGCAGCGAATGAATCCGATCGGACCGATCGTCGCGGCCGACGAAGGGTTCCACCACCAGATCGCGGACACCTTTGCCATCGTCGGTCCCAGTGACCCGGCGTGGACCGAGAAGGTCTGTGCGATGGCGATGGCCCGCGACGGGTCGATCCAGCTCGGGTTCGGAATGGGGAAGTACACGAACCGCAACGTGATCGACGGGTACGGCGCGGTGTCGCGCGGGAAGCAGCAGTGGACCGTCCGCGCCAGCCGCGCGATCGCCGGGGATCCGGAGCGCACCGGCGTGTCGCCCTTGCGGTACGAGGTGTTGGAGCCCCTGCGAGTCGTTCGTTTCGCGCTCGACGCCAACGACGTCCTGCCGGTGTCGTTCGAGTGGACGTTCGAGGCCGCGTTGCCGCCCGCGATGGAAGACCGCACCGTGCACCAGGACGGGTACCGAACCTCCGCCGACCTGGTCCGCTACCACCAGATCGGCGTGGGCACCGGTTGGGTCGAGGTGGAAGGTGAACGCACCGAGCTCGGGTCCGGCGGGTGCGTCTCCACCCGCGACCATTCGTGGGGGGTGCGCTACGGGGTCGGCGTTCCTCCGCCGGACGTGCCCGAGGTCGACGCGCTCGCGGGGCTCGGCTTCCAGATGGTCTGGTGCCCGCTGCTGTTCGAGCGCGATGACGGCACCCGCTACGGGATGCTCCTGCACTTCCAGATCGTCACCGCGTCGGGACTCGGTGTGGTGCACAAGATCGTGATGGGCGGCGTCGAGCATCCCGACGGCACGCACGAGCCGTGGCTGGATCTCGCGCCGGAGCTGGTCTACGACCCGGCCAACCGGCGGCTGCGCGGTGGAGTGCTCCGGGCGACGACCGGCGACGGCGTGACTCGCGAGCTCGAGATCGAAGTGCTCGACGACACGGGCATCCAGCTCGGCGCGGGTCTCTACTTCGGTTTCGACGGGCACCACCACGGCGAATGGCGCGGCGAGCACCACGTCGACGGCGAGCACTTCGCCGACTGCGCGAACCCGGAGAGTGCGCGGCGGCTCCACCAGATCCGCGACACGGTGCTCCGGGTGACCGATCCCGTCGGTGGGGGAGTCGGGCTGGGCAACTGCCAACCGATCATCACCGGCGGTCACCCCGAGCTCGGGCTCGCGCCGGACGACACGTTCTGGTGACCTGTGGCTGACGATCGTGAGCGCCTGCGCTCGACGTTCGATTCCGCCGCCGACCGTTACGAACGCGCGCGGCCGGAGTACCCGCCCGACTTGTACACCACACTCGTCCAGCTCTGTGACCTTCACCCCGGTGACCGGGTGCTGGAGGTCGGGTGCGCGACCGGGAAGGCGACGCGTGCGCTCGCGGCGATCGGTCTCGACATCACGTGCGTCGAGCTCGGCGGGGATCTCGTGCTCGCGGCGCGGCGCAACCTTGCGATGTTCCCCAACGTCGAGGTGCTCCATGCGGACTTCGAGCGCTGGTCGCCGGAGCCCGGCACCGCCTTCGATCTGCTCGTTGCCGCCACCGCGTGGCACTGGGTCGACCCCCTGGTCCGGCTCCGCCGCGCGTGGGACGTGCTCCGGCCCGGTGGCCACCTCGCGTACTGGGGCGCGACGCACGTCTTCCCGGCCGGCGGCGATCCGTTCTTCCGCGAGATCCAGGACGTCTACGAGGCACTCGGCGAAGGCCTCCCGCCGGGCGCGCACTGGCCCGCGCCGGGCGAGCTCCCCGACGACCGGGCCGAGCTCGAGTCAAGCGAGCTGTTCGACGAGGTCGTCGTGCGCCACTTCGACTGGGAAGTGGTCTACGACGTCGAGAGCTACGTCGATCTCCTCGACACCTTTTCCAGTCACATCGCCATGGAGCCGCGAGTGCGGGAGCGGCTCTATGACGAGATCCGCCAACGCCTGTCGCAACGCGCCGACCCGCGTCTGCGGCGCCACTGGGGCGCCGTGTTGCACGTCGCCCGCCGGAAGGACTGACCGTGGTGATCGAACGGCGCGCCGCGCGCGCTCTGCTCATAGCGGAACAGTCCGTGCTGATGATCAAGGGCTGTGATCCGGCGCGCCCCGACGCCGGAACGTGGTGGCTGACGCCCGGCGGTGGCATCGACGACGGTGAGACGCTCGAAGCTGCCGCGGCGCGTGAGGTGTACGAGGAGACCGGTCTGCACCTTGCGCGCGACCAGTTTGGTCCGGTCATCGCGACTCGAGTCGCCGAGTTCGAGTTCGACGAGAGGGAGTTTCGACAGGCCGAGTGGTTCTTCGCCGTGCACGTCGCGCGATTCGTGCCGCACGCTCACGGTTGGGAGCCGATCGAGCAACGAGCGCTCCTCGACCAGCGGTGGTGGACAGTTGCTGAGCTCGTGGCGACCGAGGAGACGCTGTACCCGATCGAGATTGCCGAGATCGTTCAGGCGGTCATCGACGGCTCGATCACGGCGCCGATCGAGCTGTCGAACCCGACGCGCTGAGGCGTAGGTGCGGACGAGCTCCAGCACTGTGCGCACGTCGGGCCCGTCGCCGTGCAGGCTGGTCTGCGCTGGTTCGGCTCGCCGGGCGGCGACCCGCGCGAGGTCGATCGCGTCGCCGCGGATCGTCGTCGCCGGTGCGGTGTCCGGGAGGAGCTCCCAGCGGTCCCCGTTCGGCGCCCGCAACTCGAACGCGACGGGACCGGTGAGCTCGCGACCCGAGCGGGCAAAGGCGTACGGGACGGTGCGCCACGCCAGGCGCACGATGTGCCACAACCCTCCCGGCGGCGCGAGCTCGACCCCGAGCGCTTCGGCAACGTCGCCCGTGTGGATCCACGTCTCGGACAGCCGGGTCGTAGCCAGCGTGCGTGCCGACATGTCGCCGGCAACCCACTGCACGCGCGTGCTCGGAGCACACGCCGCGAACGCGGCTCGAAGCTCGTCGGTGCGGGTCCGCCACCGGTCCCGTATCGCGGCGCCGGTCTCGCCGCGTTCGGCCACGACCATCACTTCCGCGGCCTCGTCGACGTTGTTCGGGGGCCGCTCGCCGGCCTCGTCGCGGAAGAGCTCGGTGAAGCCGGAGTCAAAGGTGCCGCGGACACTCGCGATGGCGAGCTCGTCGGTCTGCGCGAGGTGCAAGACCACGTCTGCGATGTCCCAGCCCTCGCACGACGGTGCCGGAAGGTGGAAATCCGCCTCGTCCAGCCCGTTCAACAGGCCCGCCAGCTCGGAATGCTGCTCGCTCAGTGCGGCGACGATCACGTCCATTGGCCTGCGACCCCCGATGACTTCGGCCCGTGCCGGCCGTCTCACTCCATGTATAGGACACCGAGCGCCCGAGTAGCACGTGACCATGGCCACCTCTGCCCGCGGCTTCTGCCGACGACGCGCCGCGGTCGGTGTCGGCGCGGCGGGTCGTACTCCGCCGTCGAGCGGAAGTTGTATTCGACCGGCGTCACGGACTCGACCGTTCTCGACCTCGCCCGGCCCCGAGACTGAGCGGTCGGAACCGGTGCCGCGTCACGAGCGTGCCGTCGCTAGCCTCGGCCCATGGCTGAACCCGGTGGAAGTGGACCGATCGGACCGTACCCGCCCGGCGTCGAATCCGACGAGCAGCGCGACGAGTACGACCGGTTGCGCCGGCGCGTGCTGTGGAAGATGCCATCGGGGCTCTATGTCCTCGGCACCACTGACAAGGGTCAGCGGCGCAACGGGATGACGATCAACTGGGCGACCCAGGTCAGCTTCGACCCAAAGCTGATCGGGGTGAGCGTCGAGAAGACGGCGCTGACCCACGAGCTGATCGAGGCCGGCGGGTGCTTCAGCATCAACCTGATCGATCAGGAAGACCGCGCGATCGTCCGGAAGTTCACGAAACCAGTCGACGTGGACCTCGCGGCAAAGACGCTCAACGGCTTTCCGTTCGACGAGAAGGTCACGGGTGCCCCGATCCTCTCGCAGGCGGTCGGGTACATCGACTGCGAGGTGCGCGAGCGCCTGACCGTCGGCAACCACACGTTCTTCGTGGGGGAGGTCGTCGACTCGGCGTTCTTCAAGGCCGAGGACACGCCGGTGCTCCGCATGGAGGACACCCGCATGAACTACGGCGGGTAGCCCACCCGCTCCAGCGTCATGACGGACCGGTTGCCGTGTCCCTCCCGACGCCGAACCAGGGTGGGGTGGAGTGGGTGGCGGCGTCACCCGCATCCAGGCGTAGATCTCGCCCGGAGGGCGCGTCCGGCGGTGTCCGCCCTACGCTCTTGGGCATGACTGACGCGACGGAGACCGATGCCGGGCAGCAGCCGCTGGTCAAGCGGTGGCTCTACGTGCTGGCGACGACGAACCCGCCCAAGGGCAAGGTCGACCCGGTCTCGAAGTGGCTGTGGTTGACCCGGGCCGGCGTCCTGCCGATGACGCTCGTCGCGGCCGGTTTCGCCGGGCTCCTCGCGGTCTACCGCGATGCCGACGTCAACTGGCTCTACTTCACACTCGCCGCGATCGGGATCGTGCTCGCGCACATGGCGAACAACATCATGAACGACCTCTTCGACCTCGAGGTCGGCACCGACACTGTGGACTACCCCCGCAACCTCTACTCGCCGCACCCCGTCATCTCCGGAGTGGTGACCCGCAAGCGGCTCGCGATGTACGCGCTCGTCGTCAACGTGTTCTGTCTCGCGATCATGATCTTCCTGACCGTCGAGCGCGGTTGGCCGATCGTCGCGTTCGCGCTCGGCGGCTTCGTCCTCTCGGCGGCGTACACCGCGCCACCGCTGCGGCTGAAGAAGCACGGGCTCGGAGAGCCGACGGTGATCGCGGTGTGGGGCCCGCTCATGGTCGGGGGCGTGTACTACGCGGCCACGGGCTCGATCCCCGGAGCCGTGGTGCTCGCGTCGTTGCCGTACGCGATCCTGTGCACGACCGTGCTCATGGGCAAGCACATCGACAAGGCGCCGTGGGACGGTCCGGCCGGGACGCACACGCTGCCGGTCATCCTCGGCGACAAGGTCGCTCGCGACGTGACGCGAGGGATGTTCGTGACCTTCTACCTGCTCGTCGGCGCGCTCGGTGATCGCGGACATCCTCCCGATCTTCACGCTGCTTGTCTTCGCATCGTTCCCGTTGCTCGCGAAGGTCTGGAACGTCTTCGGGCAGCCCAAGCCGGCCGAGTCGCCGATGCCGAACCCGGTGTGGCCGCTCTGGTTCGCCCCGCACGCGTTCCTGCTCACCCGGCGGGCGGGAGGCCTGCTGATCCTCGGCATGATCGTGGGCGCGATCGTCGGCTTCTAAACGGGAGTCACCGTTCCCCCACACCCCCCGTCGTCCCCTGTTCCATCTGCCGGCGTTCCCACAGAGTTGCGTTGAGCACGGCGGAGGCCGACATCGCGCGACCGAGCAGGTAGAGCGCGAGCAGGATCCCGATCGCGGATCCGATCGCGCCGTAGGTGTCCGAGGCGTGCGAGACCTTGCGCGCGAAGTAGAAGACGGTCAGGAGGTGCATCGTCCACACGATGAGCCCGAACAGCAGCGCTCCGGGGACCAGCGCGGTGATCGGGATGTTTCGGGCGTGCGGGAGCAGCCACGAGATCCAGAGCCACGCGCCACCCCAGACGACGATCGCCGCGATTCCGGCGATGAAGCCGAAGAGTGGGCGCTCGGAGCGCACCTTGGCAATGCCCGTCGAGACGAGAGACGCGCCGGTGATGACGGCGACCAACAGCGCCGCGGCTCGACTGGGGTTGTGGAGCCGCGCAAGAGGGATCTTCCAGGCGAGAGCGTGCACGGCCCGGAGGGTCTTCACGACGGCACGGGCGGCGAGGTAGAGCGCGAAGAGCCCGACGAGCAGGCTGATGATCTTGGTGCTGCTCGTCTGGCGTTGCGCGTCGGCGATGGACTTGCCGATGAGACCGGTCAACCCCGCCGAGCGCGCCGCGTCCTGGCCGGATTCGTTCCGGAGGTCGGCGGCTGATCCGAAGACCGTGATCGCTACGAAGACGTAGGGGACCGCGAAGAGGAAGAGCCGGAAGGCGAGTGCGCCGGCGAGGACACCGCCGCCGGCGCCCAGGTCCCGTTCGTAGAAGTGGAACCCCGCATCGACGACGTGGTTCGTCCGGCGCGATGCCTCGAGCCGTTCGTACGCGACCTGGGCCCGCGCCTGCGCCTTCGTCACCCCGGCGCGGGTCGCGGCGATCCGGCCCGCGGGCTTCGCCGACGCGTCGGGAGCAGAGCTGGACTCGGGGTCCTCGGCCACGGCGTGAGGATAAGTCCTAACCTTCGACCGGGACCGAAGATCAGGGAAGCTACGGGGGGAACCCGATGCTCGAGAGCACGATGCAGGAATTCCCGCTCACGATCGGGATGATCTTTCGGCACGGACGGGCGGTCTATGCCAACAGCGAGGTCGTCACCTTCGAGGGCGAGACGAGCCGGCGGGCCACCTACGCCGAGGTGGCGGACCGGACCGAGCAGCTGGCGAGCGCACTCAGCCGCCTCGGGGTCGGAGAAGGCACGAGGGTGGGCACCTTCTGCTGGAACAACCAGGAGCACCTGGAGGCATATCTCGCGATCCCGAGCATGGGCGCGGTGCTCCACACGCTGAACATCCGCCTGTTCCCCGAGCTCCTCACGTACGTCGTGAACCACGCGGCCGACGAGGTGGTGATCGTCGACGACTCGCTGATCCCACTGCTCGCCAAAGTCGCGCCGGACCTCACAACGGTGCGGACGTTCATCGTGACCGGGAGCGGTGACGCGGGCGCGTTGGCCGAAGCGACGGACGCCCAGATCGTCGGCTACGAGGAGCTGCTCGCCGCGGAGACGCCCGGCTTCGACTGGCCCGAGGTCGACGAGCTGTCCGCCGCGGCCATGTGTTACACGAGCGGCACGACCGGGAACCCGAAGGGTGTCGTCTATTCGCACCGCTCCACCTGGCTGCACTCCTTCGCCGCGACCGCGGCGAACGCGCTCGGCGATCACCGAGGCGGACCGCATCCTGCCGATCGTCCCGATGTTCCACGCCAATGCGTGGGGCCTTCCGTACGCGGGATGGCTCGTCGGCGCGGACTTCCTGATGCCGGGCCGGTTCCTGCAGGCCGAGCCGCTCATGAAGTTCATCGAGCAGGAGCGCCCAACGTTCTCCGGCGCGGTGCCAACCATCTGGGCCGACGTGCTGCGCTACTCCGAGGAGCACGCGATCGACCTGTCGTCGTTCCGGATGATCGTGTGTGGCGGCTCCGCTGTGCCGCGCAGCCTGATGGAGGCGTTCGAGGAGAAGCACGGCGTCCGGATCGTGCAGGCGTGGGGCATGACCGAGACGAGCCCGCTCGCCGCGGTTGCCCACCCGCCGCGGGGCATCGAGTGGGGCACGGACGAGGAGATGGACTGGCGCTCGCGCACCGGGCGCGTGTTCGGCGGGGTCGAGCTGCGCATCGTCGATGACGCCGGCGCGCCGCTGCCGTGGGACGACGAGGCGGTGGGCGAGATCGAGGTCCGGGGACCATGGATCACCGCCTCGTACTACCGGGATCCGTCGCCGGAGAAGTTCGATGACGGCTGGCTCCGGACCGGTGACGTCGGCCGGGTGAGTGCGGACGGCTACGTGCAGATCACCGACCGGGCCAAGGACGTCATCAAGTCCGGCGGCGAGTGGATCTCGTCGGTCGAGCTCGAGGGGCTCCTGATGGCGCACCCCGACGTCGTCGAGGCGAGCGTGGTGGGAATTCCCGACGACAAGTGGGGCGAACGGCCCCTGGCGTGCGTGGTGCTCCGAGAAGGTGCGGACGCGGATGCCGACCGCCTCTGCGAGTTCCTCGGCGGAAGCGTGGCGCGGCTGGCAGCTCCCCGAGCGATGGAGCTTCATCGCCGAGGTCCCGAAGACGAGCGTCGGCAAGTTCGACAAGAAGGTCTTGCGGGCCCGGCACGCGGCCGGTGAGCTCGAGGTCGAGACGATCTGAGCGTCACCCGTTGCGTCGCCGCGCACCTGCCCCGGCGCCTGCGGAACATCCCGGGCCACCGGTTGTTGCAGCTCAGGGGCCGTCCCCGGCCGGGCGACGGTCGGGGCGCCCGGAGTGACCAGCGATGGAGCATCGATCATCAAATCGGTAAAGCCGGTGTCCGAGAGGGCTGAGGACTACGATTCTGGGCCGATGCAGCGGCGGGTATTGATCGTCTCTGCTTCCATGGGCGCCGGGCACGACGGCGCCGCACGGGAGCTGAAGCGCCGCCTCGAAGCCGAAGGGCACGAGGCGAGAATCGTCGATTTCCTGGACTGCTGCCCATTCGGCATCGGCTGGTTCATCAAGTGGAGCTACCTGCTCCAGCTGAGGTTCGCGCCGTGGTCCTACGACCTGACCTACCGGCTCTGGTACAAGCTGCCGTCATCGTGGGGATTCATCGTCCGCCTCGACACGTTCGTCGCGGGTCGACGGCTCCGGAAGGCGATTCGCCGGAGTGATGCGGACGTCGTGGTGTCCACCTACCCACTCTCGTCGCTCGTGCTCGGCAACATGCGCAAGAAGGGCTGGCTCAAGGTGCCGGCCGTGACGTTCCTCACCGACTTCGCCGTCCACCCGCTCTGGGTGCACCCCGACATCGATGCCCACGTCGCGACCAGTCCGTTCGCGGCCGAGACCGCCTCGGAACGGGGCGGCAAGGATGCTCGCGCGTCAGGTCCGCTCGTCTCCGAGCGCTTCTCGGACGAGTCGGGGACGACACGAGCCGCGACGAGGCACGCGTTCGGAATCGCGCCGGACCAGCGCGCGGTGCTGGTCGTGGCGGGCTCGTGGGGTGTCGGAGACGTGGTCGGCACGGTGGAAGCCATTGCTCGCGTGGGCGACTACCACCCGGTCACGGTCTGCGGCCGTGACACACACCTGAAGTCGACGCTCGAGGCGCAACAGCTCGGAACCGTCATCGGCTGGACCGACGAGATGCCCGCGCTCATGGCCGCGTGCGACGCCATGGTCGAGAACGCGGGGGGGCTCACCGCCAACGAGGCGTTCGCGGTCGGGCTGCCGGTGATCACGTTCAAGCCGATCGCCGGCCACGGCAAGGACAACGCCGAAGGGATGGCCGAGATCGGCGTGTCGCGCTACGCCCGCACCGAGGCCGAGCTTCGTGACGCGCTCGAGGACGTCACGAACGCGGGACCCGCCCGCGATGCTCAGATCGGGCGAGCGACCGCGCTCTTCGCGGGCGACGCCAAGGTCGACGTGCTCGAGCTGGCCGAGCACCGCGACCGGGACAAGGTCGTGGTTCCCATTCGCGACCCGAAGGTGCAACGGCGTTTCACCGGCGTCGCGGCGGCACTCGTCCTCATCTACGGTGGCCTGACGATCGGCGGGCAGGCGGTCTCTGCGTTCGGAGTGGGTGTCGCCCGAGCACCGAAGAGCGCACAGTCGCAGGTGTTCGTCGGTGTGCGGCTCACTCACGAGCAGCTCCACAGTCACGTGATCCAGGAGCAGATCGACGCGATGCACGCGACCGCGATCGTCGACGGGGAGGTCGCGCGTGTACCGGATCGCAGGCGTTGGAGCGGCTCGCGGACGAGAACGTCGACATCGGGAACGGCGGCTGGGGGAAGGGTCGACCGTTTCGTTTCCTTCGGGCGAAGAACGATGTCGCGAAGACGAGCGATCTGATCCGCCGGGCGACCGGTGAGAAGGTCCACGAGTTCGTGCCGGAGCGTCGCCTCGACGGGTTCGACCAGTTCTGGTGCCGGCGCAAGGGCCAGAAGCTCGTGGAGCCCGACGCGGTGTTCAAGCCCGAGATGGTCCCGACTTCGGTGAACGCGCGCAAGGTCTACGTGCTCGACGGTCGCGAACGGGACACGGAGTCGCTGCGGGTCGCCCTGACGGACTTCGACGTGGTTGTCGAAGACGCCGGCCTGTCCGTGTCTCCGCTGGCCGACCTGAGGTGAACGCGAAGCGTCTCGCACCCCTCGGCATCGGTGTCGGTCTCGGGGTCGCGGGAGCGGTGGCGATCCACACCGCTCCGTCGCTCGTCGCGCTCTCGTCCATCGGACGTCACCTCGCACCGTCACTGGCCGGGGTCGGTGACCCGGGCCATGTCGCGTTGACCTTCGACGACGGCCCGGACCCGGGTTCGACGCCGGCAGTGCTGGATGCCCTCGACGAGCTCGGCTGGCGGGCCACGTTCTTCATGCTGGGAGAGATGGTGCGCAAGGCGCCCGGGCTCGCCGGGGAGGTCGCGGCCGCGGGCCACGAGATCGGCGTGCACGGAGACCAACACCGGACGCTCCTGCGGCTCGGCCCCCGCACGACCCGGGACGACATTCGTCGCGCCGCGGACGAGATCAATGCCGCCACCGGGGTCGAGTCGGAGTGGTACCGCCCGCCGTTCGGCACCCTCTCGCTCAGCGGTCTGCTCGCGGCGCGCTCGCTGGGGCTGCGGGTCGTGCTGTGGACCGCGTGGGGCCGCGACTGGCGGGCCGAGGCCACCGGAGCGTCGGTGGCCGCGGACGTCCTCGACGGCTTCGTGGACGGGGGCACGGTCCTGCTCCACGACTCGGACTGCACCTCCGCGTCGGAATGCTGGCGCGCCACACTCGACTCGTTCCCCCTGCTGGGGAAGGGTTTTGCCGACCGTGGGCTCGTCGTGGGCCCGGTCGGCGAGCACGGCATCGCCACCGCTCGGTAGCCGCGGGCGGGTCTGGACGTCCCCGAACCCGCCGTCGATCTGTCGCGACTTCTGGACCGGGGCCTACGGGGCGATCGACGACTGAGGCGCCGTAAGGTGTTCGGGCGGCACCGGCCGGGCCGGTGCCGCAGGAGGGGGAACGCCGAAATGGAGCTGTGGGCCACCCGCATCCCGGAGACGGGGACCGCGGTCGTGCAGGCGGAGCGAGCCGAGCGCGCCGGGTGGGACGGCATCACCTTCACCGACTCACAGAATCTCGTGGGCGATCCGTTCGTCGCGGTCGCGCTCGCCGCGGCCGCCGACCGACCGGCTCCGCTTCGCGACCGGGGTGACCAACGCGTTCACGCGCCACCCGGCTGCGCTCGCCAACGTCGCCGCGACGGTGCAGGAGGCCTCGGACGGCCGCTTCGTGCTGGGCATCGGCCGTGGGGACACCGCGCTCTTCCACCTCGGACGCAAGCCGATGAAGGTCGACGAGTTCACCAGCCTCGTCACCGACCTGCAGACCTACCTCGGAAACGGCACGGTCGACTGCAACGGGCATCCCAGCCGGCTGCAGTGGCTCGACCGGGCCCGCCAGCCCAAGGTCCCGCTCGACGTCGCGGCCTCGGGGCCGCGCGGTCGATCGAGCTCGCGGCGCGGGTGGCGGAGCGGGTGACCCTCGCCGTCGGCGCGGATCCCGACCGGGTCGCATGGGCCTTGGACCTGGCCCGCCGGGCCGCGTCGGATGCGGGACGTGATCCTGCGGCGATCTCGTTCGGCGCGTACGTGAACGTCGGTTGCCACCCCGACCTCGAGGCTCGCCCGTGACCTCATCGGCGGTGGTGTCGCCGCTTTCGCGCACTTCTCGTCGATGCCCGGTTCCACCGGCGCCGGGCTGACGGATCCCGATCGCATGGTGGCGGCCGAGGTGGGCCGGCGCTACGACAGCAACCGTCCACCTCCGGCAACCAGGCGGCGCACACGGACGCTGCTCACGCCGGAGTTCGTCGACCGTTTCGCGGTCGTCGGCCCGCCCGACGTGTGCATCGATCGCCTGCGTGCCCTGGTCGGGCTGGGCATCGAGCGGTTCGTGCTCACCGGAGCGAGCTTCGGTGCCGATCGCGAGCACGCCCGCACTGCGGATCGGCTGATCACCGGTGAGTCCTGCCGGCCCTACGGGAAGGAGCGGCCGCGTGAGCGCACACGACCTGATCATCCGGGGCGGCACCGTCGTCGACGGAACCGGTGCGCCGGCCCGCGCTCGCCGATGTCGCGGTCGACGGCGGCCGCATCACCGGAGGTCGGACCGGTCGACGGCCGCGGCGCGGCGCACGATCGACGCCGACGGCCTCCTGGTCACGCCCGGGTTCGTCGACATCCACACCCACTACGACGGGCAGGCCTCCTGGGGCGAGCGCATGATCCCGTCGTCGTGGCACGGCGTGACGACGGTCGTCGCCGGCAACTGCGGCGTCGGCTTCGCGCCGGTGCATCCGACCGACCACTACCGCCTGATCGAGCTGATGGAAGGAGTCGAGGACATCCCCGGCGCGGTGCTCGACGAGGGCTCTGCCGTGGGGCTGGCAGTCCTTCCCCGAGTTCATGGACGCGCTCGACGATCGCCCGTTCGACGTCGACGTCGCGGTGCAGGTGCCCGCACGGCGCCCTGCGGCTGCACGTGATGGGGGAGCGTGGCGCGCGCGCGCGAGGCTGGCGACGCCCGACGACATCGCATTGATGGCGGAGCTGGCGGCCGAGGCGATCGAAGCCGGGGCGCTCGGGTTCTCCACCTCGCGGACCCTGAACCACCGCACCAGCCGCGGCGAGCCGACGCCCGACCCTCACCGCCGAGGCCGACGAGCTCGTCGGCATCGCGAAGGCGATCGGCGCGACCGGCCAAGGGGTGCTGCAGGTCGTGTCGGACTTCGCCGACGTGGACGCCGAGTTCGCGATCTTCCGCCGCATGGCCGAGGAGTCCGGGCGTCCGCTGTCGTTCTCGCTCGTGCAGACGCGCGGCGACGGCTGGCGCCGCCAGCTCGAGCTGCTCGCGGCAGCGAATCGTGACGGCATCGCCGATGACCGCGCAGGTGGCGCCGCGTGCCGTCGGGCTCCTGCTCGGGCTGCAGTGCACCCTCCATCCCTTGCTCGCGAACCCCGTCTACCGGCGAGATCGCCGGCCTTTCGCTCGCCGAACGGGTCGAGATCATGCGCGACCCGGGCTTCAAGGCCCGCGTGCTCGAGGCGGACGCCGACGGGGCGCAACGAGCCGAGGAACGGGTCGGCGGCCGCGCTGCTGGCAGGCGTTCGACCCGCATGTTCGGTGGTCGCGGACCCGCCCGACTACGAACCACAGCCGGACGTCCAGCATCGCGACGGCCGCGGCGACGTGCCGGTCGCGAGCCGCTGGAGCTGGCCTACGACCTGCTCCTCGGCGACGACGGCCGGGCCTGCTGTACCTGCCGCTGCCTCAACTACGGCGACGGGCAACCTCGACGCCGCCGGGCGAGATGCTGGCGCCACCCGAACACGGTCGTCGGGCTCGGCGACGGCGGCGCGCACGTCGGCACCATCTGCGACGCCAGCTTCCCGACGACGCTGCTCACCCTCTGGGGTCGTGACCGCGACCACGGCCGGCTCGACGTCCCCTTCCTCGTGCACCGCCAGACCCAGGCGACCGCCCGTGCAGTCGGCCTGCTCGACCGCGGCGTGCTCGCGCCCGGGCTACCGGGCCGACGTGAACGTGATCGACTTCGAGCGCCTGACGGCCCGCAGCCCGGAGATGCGCTACGACCTGCCGGCCGGCGGCAAGCGGCTCGTGCAGACCGCCGACGGCTACGTCGCCACGATCGTGGCGGGCACGGTCACCTACGAGGAAGGCGTCGCAACGGGGCCGCTGCCCGGCCGCCTGCTCCGGGGGCCGCAGCCCGCACCCGACACCGAACTGCATCTGGAGGACGCCGATGAGCACGACCGACACGACGACCACGGTCGACCCGGCCGAGCTGGTGCCGCTCGAGCCGGCGTGCGAGTGGCGCAGCGGCGATCTCGGCGACCG
Organism: uncultured Acidimicrobiia bacterium; assembly: GCA_963770095.1. Lineage (GTDB taxonomy): Bacteria > Actinomycetota > Acidimicrobiia > IMCC26256 > JAENVU01 > Chersky-806. Next base: position 382,545 of record CAVYOO010000005.1, on the reverse strand, counting down.
GTACGTCTTCGCGCTCACCGACGAGCACCTCGCCGAGCTCGACGCCGCGCTGGTCCACGCAGAAGCGAGCACCGACGACGTGCTCGACATCACCCGCGACGCTGTTCCCGCTGCCGACGCTCGGCACCGAGCTGGCCCGCGTCGACCCACGAGCTCATCAACGGCGCCGGCGTCGTGCTCATCCGCGGGCTTCCGGCCGAGCGCTACGCGAAGGAACGGGCGTCGGCCATCTACTGGGGCGTCGGGACCCACCTCGGGCAACCCGTGGCCGCAGAACGCCAAGGGCCACCTGCTCGGCGACGTCACCGACCAGGGCCGGGCCGTCGACGACCCCACCGTCGCGCGGCAACGAGATCGGCGGCGTCGCGTTCCCGTTCCACTCCGACGGCTCGGACCTCGTCGGCCTGTTCTGCCTCGACGCCGGCGCCGGCGGTGGTGCGAGCCTCGTGGCGAACGCGCTCACGATCCACAACGAGCTCGTCCGGACCGCGCCCGAGCTGGCGGCCGAGCTCTACGCTCCGTTCCCGTACGACCTGCGGGGCGAGCAGGCGCCCGGCGCGCAGTCCTGGTACGACGATGCCGATCTTCACCCGTTGCGGACGACCGCCTCTTCGTCCGCTACATCCGCCCGTACATCGAGTCGGCCCGGCGCCACGAGGACGCGCCCCGACCGTCGGACGCGGCGCGTGAAGCGATGGACCGCGTCGACGCGATGTGCGCCGATCCCGAGTTCCACGTCTCGATGACGATGCAGCCCGGCGACATGCAGTTCGTGAACAACTACCACGTGCTGCACGCGCGTGACGCGTACGAGGACGACCGCCCCGCAGGCCGGATCCGGCACCTCAAGCGGCTCTGGCTCGAAACCGAGGTGCTCACCGACGCGGAGAAGCCCGAACGCTTCCGCCTCGGCCGCACCGACAGCTGGTGGGCGAGCAAGGGCCGGACCAAGAGCGAGCTCAACCTCTGACGTCGCCACCTTCGACATCGGGCAGATGACAACGCGCGAAGGCCCCCTCCGTTTCTGTGTCGACGAGAACGGGCAGCTGGTCGTCACTGCCGCGCGGAAGAAGCGGTGCGTATCGCTGCGCTTCGATCCGGAGGGAGTCGACGCGTTCTGCGGCGGCGCCGCTCCGGTCGCGTTGCCCTGGAGCGCACATGGCCACGTCAGGTGGGTGATCGAGGGTCCGTCGCTCGACGGTTGGATCATCGCGCCCTGGAGGCACGGGCGTGGGGTGAACTTCGGCATTGCGCTCCGGGTGAGTGGCCGATTCGAGCTCGCGTCAGCTGGTCTGCTCAAAGCGACCATCTTCCGATGGCGCCGTCCGTCCGAGTTCTTCGAATCTCGGACCCTTCCCGGACGAGCGGTTCCGATTGTTTCGTCCGGCTCGAGGCTCACGATGTGTGAACGGGAGCGCGGGACCTTGGTCGCCCTGGTCAATCTGCTGACGAGACGGGCCGATCTCCGAGATCGGTTGTGCGAATCGGACCGCATGGCCGCGCTGGCGACCGAGATGTCCGATGGTCTCGTCGGCGATCCACCCCAGCGGTCGGGCGCGTTCCGGCGCGACACGATCGATGTCGTGTACGCGATCCGCAAGGCCGGGTACTTCCACGAGTTCGGGAGACCGCTCGGCCGGAGTGGGTTGTCCAATCTCGACGACGTGGTCGAACGAACGCGGGCCTACCTTGACGCGAATCCGTTTCGAGCGGGCAGACAGATCGACGACGCGGAGATCCGACGGATCGTGCGACGCGTCTGACTTCGATGTCGAGCCATGGCCGTTCGCCGCGCTGGTTGCGCAGTAAGGCGTCCAGAGACCTTCAACTCGGACGTCATTCGCGCCTTGGGCCGGCGACGCTGCGCTAGTTCTGCAGTGCGAGGATGCGGTCGGCGAGGGGCTCGAGCTCGGCGCGCCAGTCGGCGGGCTCCTGGAGCGGGACGAGCACGAGCTTCGAGAAGTCCTGGGCGATGTAGCGCTCGATCTGCTGTTCGAGCGCATCGAGCGTGCTCGGCACCAGCTCGTCCGGATCTGCGTCGGGATTGCGCGACGCGATCAACGCGCGGATCGGCTCCGGCACCTCACCGTGGGAGTAGAAGACCATCGCACCGAAGTGCTCGGGGTCGATCTCGCGTCCCGCGTCCGCCGCAGCCGCCTCGATGACCGGTCGGCTCTGCGCACAGACGTCCGGGGTCGCGAACGACGCGAGCCAGCCGTCGCCGAGGCGGCCGACGCGCTTGAGCTCACCCGGCGCCTTCCCTCCGAGCCACACGTCGGGCGGCTGTTGGACGGGCTTCGGCATCACGCGGAGCCCCTCGTAGTGGAACCGCGCCCCGTCGTGGTCGACCGAGTCCTCGAGCCAGAGCCGCCGGACGAGCGGGAGCGCTTCGTCGAACCAGGCCGAGCGGTCCTTGCGGGCGACGCCGAACGCCTGCTGCTCCGCGGGGTTCACGACCCCGAGGCCGAAGCCCGGCAGCAACCGCCCGCCCGAGAGCACGTCCAGGCTCGCGAGCTCCTTGGCCAGCAGCGCCGGGTTCCGGCCCGGCAGCACCTGCACGCTCGTTCCGAGCTTGAGCTTCTTGGTGCGGCCCGCCGCGACCGAGAGCCCGATGATCGGGTCCGGTGCGTCGCCGCTGACCCGCTCCGAGAGCCACAGCGAGTCGAAGCGCAGCGCTTCGAGCGTATCGACGAGAGCGTTGAACCGTTGCGCGGTCAGCCCGCGCTGTGCACCGAGCCCGTACCCGATCCGGATCTTCATCTCTCCCGCTCCTGGCCCTGCGGGCCGGGCCGCTCGGGCCACGCTCCGCTCGGCTTCCGGCGGCGAGCTGCCGATGTCCCCGCTTCACTCATCACGATCGCAGCGACTCGTACTTGCGGAGCTCCCGCCGCGCGATCTGCTGCTTGTGCACTTCGTCCGGGCCATCGACGAGGTGCAGGGTGCGCGGCGTGGGTGTACATGTCCGCGAGCGGCCAGTCCTGCGAGACGCCCGCACCGCCGAACACCTGGATTGCGCGGTCGATCACGTTCGTCGCGGTCCGGGCCGCGAGCACCTTGATCGCGGCGATCTCGAACCGGGCGCCCTTGTTGCCGACGGTGTCCATCAGCCACGCCGCCTTCATGGTCAGCAGGCGGGCCTGCTCGATCTCCATCCGGCTCTCCGCCACGGTGTCCTGCACGACCCCCTGCTCGGCCAATGGCTTGCCGAACGCCACCCGCATCTGCGCGCGCATGCACAAGAGCTCGAGTGCCTTCTCGGCGAGCCCGATGGCGCGCATGCAGTGGTGGATGCGGCCGGGGCCGAGCCGGGCCTGCGCAATGGCGAACCCGTTGCCCTCACCGCCGAGGATGTTGCCCGCGGGCAGGCGCACGTTCTCGAACAGGGTCTCGCAGTGTCCGCCACCCGCGTCGTGGCCGAAGACGGAGAGCGTGCGCACGACCTCGGCGCCCGGCGCGTCCATGGGGACGATGATCATCGAGTGCCGGTGGTACGGGTCCGCGTCCGGGTCCGAGACCCCCATGAGGATCGCCATCGTGCAGCGGGCCGATGCGGCGCCGCTCGTCCACCACTTGTGCGCGTTGACGACGTAGTGGTCGCCGTCGCGCTCGATGCGGCTCTGGATGTTCGTGGCGTCCGAGCTCGCGACCCACGGTTCCGTCATCGCGAAGCACGAGCGGATCTCACCCTTCGAGCAGCGGGACGAGCCACTCCTCCTGCTGTTCGGTCGTCCCGAACTCGGCGAGAATCTCCATGTTGCCGGTGTCCGGTGCCGCGCAGTTCGTGGCTTCGGCAGTCAGGAGGTTGTGCCCCATGATCTCGCAGAGCGACGCGTAGTCGACGTTGCTCAGGCCGGCTCCGTGCTCCGCATTGGGCAGGAACAGGTTCCAGAGGTCGCGCCTGCGGGCTTCCGCCTTGAGCTCCTCCATCACCGGCGGATGGAAGTGCGGATCCCCGGACTCCCGCACCTGCTCGAAGTAGACGGGCGTGGCGGGCTCGACGCGTTCGGAGACGAAGTCGAGCAGGCGCTGGCGCAGCTCCTCTGCCTTGGGCGAGATCGCGAAGTCCATGGCGCTCCTCCGGAGAACGGGCTGGTGTTCGGCACCCTACCGGCCCCTACTGCGCGGTGATCCAGTCCGCCACGGCGCGGGTGGCGACCTCTCGCCCCCGCTCGGCCGGGAACCCGTAGTGGTCCGCGGACACGTGCGCACGGTCGAGCTTGGCGGTGGCCAGCGAGCCGGCGATGAGCTCGTCGTCGGACGGGAAGACACAGGTGTCGCCGGTGTACGAGACGAGCAGACTCGGCAAGGTCATCCGGGCGCCGGTGGTTGGGATCTCGGCGCGCGACGACAGGCCGGACCACGTCGAGAGCCAGGCCTCGGGGCTGACGACGCGCCCGAATCCGACCGCGCCGTAGTTGATCCAGTCCGGGCGGGTTCCCCAGAGCGATCCGTACCCTCGTTCGGACGGGTCGAGGGACAGGTCCACGCAGCGCGGGTCCGCGTCGGTCCGGTAGACGCGGAGGAAGTCGGTCGCGATCGAGATGCGGCGGTCCGCCGGGTCGTGGTGCTGTGACCAACGCTTGCGCGCGTCGCGACGGCGGGCGACCGCCGCCCGCGCGACAGCATCGATGCGTTCGACCCGATCGCGTTGCGCGGCGCGGTACAGGTCCAGGAACGCGGGCTCGTACCGCGGTTGGTCGGGAGGCTCGACGAACCCGTTGGCCGGGTCGTAGAGGTCGAGTGCCGGGTCACAGGACACCGGGTCACCCTCGTCGACCACCGAGGGGTCGATCGCGTGCAGGAGGAAGTGGCCCTCGCCGGGGTGCCCGGCGAGGTAGACCATCGCGTCCGCGCCCGGGAGCTCGAACTGGTTGAGGTCGAACGGATCGCCTGCGGCGGTGTCCGTGAGGCGTTCACCGGTCGGCGCCAGCGCCTGGTGCAGGTAGAAGGTGAAGAGCGAGGCTCCGCCGCTGTTGCCGCACAACACGATGCGGTCGTAGCGCGTGCGCGGCCTCGGCGAGTGCCGCGGCGACGTCGAGCAGCACTTGTTCATGGATCAACGTCGCGTCGTTGTTCAACCACCGGCTGTTGACGTTGAGCACCGCGAGGCCGGCATCGAGCAGTCCGGGAGTCACGTAGTGGTGCGAGAAGTTCGCGCGCGGGTGCATGAGGACGACGACGGTCTTCTCGCCACCCTTCGCGTACAGCCAGCCTTGCGCGACCGCCCGATCCGCGGTCTCGAGGATCAGCGGGGTGCAGGTCGTGCCGGCGGGTGGGTCGCGGTGCCACTCGGCCACGAGGTACGGGTTGTCGTAGTGGCCGATCCGAGTTGCGGGCCGAGGCGGCATGGCATGGCAGGCTACCGGCCGATGCCCGACGATCGACCCGCCCTCGCCGGGCTCCGCGTCCTGGAGCTCGGTTCGTTCATCGCCGGCCCGTTCGCCGGCCAGCTGCTCGGTGACCTGGGTGCGGACGTCGTGAAGGTGGAGCCCCCGGAGACCGGTGACCCGATGCGCCGGTGGGGCGTGCTCGATGGGGGTCGAAGCCTGTGGTGGCCCGCGATCGCGCGAACAAGCGTTCGGTCGCGGTGGACCTACGGGAAGAACGTGGGCGAGCCGCGGTCCGGGCGATCGCCGAACACGTGGACGTCGTGCTCGAGAACTTCAAACCGGGCACGCTCGAACGCTGGGGCCTCGGCTACGAGGCATTGGCAGCGGCGAACCCGGCCGTGGTGCTGGTGCACGTCTCGGGCTACGGCCAGACCGGCCCTCGTGCGCACGAGCCCGGCTTCGGGGCGATCGGTGAAGCCGTCGGTGGAGTCCGGTTCACGACCGGCGACCCGGATCGGCGCCCGGCGCGCGCGGGGATCTCGCTCGGTGACTCGCTCGCGGCACTCTTCGCGGTGATCGGGACGCTGACCGCCCTGCATGAACGCGAGAGGAGCGGGAAGGGCCAGGAAGTGGACGTCGCGATCCGCGGAAGCCGTGTTCGCACTGATGGAGTCGACGGTCGCCGACTTCGAGCTCGGCGGCGTGGTGCGGACGCGCAACGGCGGAGTCTTGAAGGGAGTCGCCCCGTCGAACGCGTACCCGACGTCCGACGGCCGCGACATCGTGATCGCGGCGAACGCCGACGCGGTCTTCGCTCGGCTGTGCGATGCGATGGGTCGGCCTGAGCTCGCGACCGACGCGTGCTACGCCGAGCACGAGGCTCGGGGTGCGCGTCAGGACGAGCTGGACGACGAGATCGCGCGTTGGAGCGAGCAGCACGCGGCCGACGATTTGCTGATGCGGTTGGAGCGGCACTCGGTGCCGTGCGGGCTGATCCACGCCGCGCCTGATCTTGCCGTTGATCCGCAGTTCATGGCGCGCGACATGGTGCTGCGGCTCGCGGCCGGGTTCGATCGTCCGGTACCGATGGCGGGGGTCGTACCGAAGCTCTCGCGCACGCCGGGGTCAGTGCGCGCGGTCGGCCCGGCACTCGGCGAGCACACCGACGAGATTCTGCGCGACCTCGCCGGCTTCACCGACCAGACGATCCAGCATCTCCGCGTGGAGGGCATCGTCGCCTGACCGACTCCCCAACCCGTTCTGGCGTCGCTGCTTCACCGCCGGGGTGAACTTCCGACGCCAAAACCTCGGGAAGGGTCAGGCGGGAGCGGCCTCGGTCTCCGGCTCGTGGACGACGACGTCGGGTGTGTCTTCGAGCGGCGGCTTCTCGGCGACGAGGAGCGCGGCGGCCTCCGCGCGGTCCTCGGCGGTGAAGTCGACGGTGGTCGTGCAGAACTCGACCATGATCCCGTTCGGGTCCACGATGTAGATCGACGTGCACCAGCCGTGGTCGATCTCCACGACCGAATGGCCGTGGTCGAGCCACCGCCGCCGGACCGCGGCGAGGTCGTCGAGCGTCGGGGCGTCGAACGCGATGTGGTTCGTCCACGCCGGCAGCCCGAGCCCCTTGCTGATCGAGGAGTTGAACTCCGGCAACGACTCGTCGTGGATGTCCCAGAAGGCGATGAGCCCACCTTGGTGCGTGTCGTAGAACACGTGGCGGGCCCACCCACCCTCCATCGTCTCCCCGACGACCGTCTTCACCAGATCGAAGCCCATGACCTCCGTGTAGAACCGGTGGGTCGCTTCGATGTCGTTGGTGGCGATGGCGACATGGTGAAAGCTCACGGGTGCCAGGATACCGTGCGGTGATGAGCTCGGCATCCGACCCGTTCGACGAGCGCAGCGTCGACCCGGATCCGTTCCTCCAGTTCGGCGCCTGGTATTCGGACGCTCAGCTCGCGACGGAGGACAAGGCCGCGGCGATGGTCATCGCTACGGCCACCCCGGACGGCCGGCCCTCGGCCCGGGTGGTGCTCCTGCGGGGCTTCGACGAGCACGGCGTCGTCTTCTACACGAACTACGACAGCCGGAAGGCCGACGATCTCGATGCGAACCCGCGCGCTGGCCGCGCTCTTCTACTGGCGTGAGCTCGATCGCCAGATCCGGATCGAGGGACCGGTGGCGCGGGTGTCGAACCAGGAGTCCGAGTCCTACTTCGCACGCCGGCCGCGTGGTCACCAGATCGGCGCGTGGGCGTCGCCGCAGAGCGCGACCATCGCCGACCGTCCCGCACTGCAATCGCGCTTCGACGACGCGGAAGCACGCTTCGCGGATCCGTCTGTCGCAGTCCCGCGGCCACCGTTCTGGGGCGGGTACCGGCTGACGCCGGAGGTGTTCGAGTTCTGGGTGAACCGCGCCGACCGGCTTCACGACCGCATCCGGTACCGGCGCAGCGCATCCGGATGGGTCATCGAGCGGCTGGCTCCGTAGCGCCCGACTGCCCACCCTTCCTGAGCCAGCTCACGTGCTCGATCAGGGTGACGTAGACGACGACCCGCCCGATGACGAGGAACCAGACCAGGAGCGCGAACACCGCGCCGATGGCGCCATAGAGCTCGGACGAGCGGCTGACGATGCGCGGGATCACGAACGTGCCGACCACCTTCAACACTTCGAGGCAGATGCCGCCGACGAACGCGGCGGGCAGCATCGCTCGGAAGGGGATCCGACGCGACGGCAACACCCACGCGGTCCAGAGGAACCCCAGGGTGTTGACGATGACGCCGCCGACGACGCCGATCTCGGGCAGCGCGCCCTGGGCGCCGACGAGTGCCAACAGGAAGAGCGCGAGCGCGAAGAGGACGAGGCCCCCGAGTAGCCAGACGAATCCGAGGGCCCGCCCGCGCACGCCGCCGCCGGCGATGCGCCACGTCTGGTTCCAGGTCGCGGTCAGGGACGCGGCGAGTCCGGTGCCCGCCCAGAGCAGGCCGACGATGCCGATGATGCTGGATGCCACCTTGGTGTCCTGGGCGGTCTTGACCCCCTCGGTGATCGTCTTGGCCGCACTTCCGCTCAGTCCGAGCTCGCGCACGATGTCGTCGGCGACCTGGCGGGGATCGCCGCCGACGAAGCCGACGAACGCGATCGCGAGCACGAGCACGGGAAAGAGTGAGACGAAGGCCCGCATGCTGATCGCGGCGGCAAGGTTCGCGCCCCGCTCGGCCCCGAAACGCCGCTGGACCGCGACAGCGAACGAGAGCCACCGATGTCGTTCGCAGAGCTGATCGAGACGCGCCTGCCAGTGATCGACCGACTTCACGGCGCTTCCGAGCTCGGGAAGATCACGCCCGGATTGAGGATGCCTCGTGGGTCGAGCGCGCGTTTGAGCGCGTACATCGCCGCGATCTCGGCGGGCAGGCTGCTGCGCGCGAACGCCGCGCGCTTCGCGATGCCGATGCCGTGCTCCGCGCTCGATGCTGCCACCCATCTCAGTGACCAGATCGAGCACGGCGTCGTCGACCGCCGCGTCGTCCGGGGGTGGTCCCAGCACGTTGACGTGGAGGTTCCCGTCGCCGACGTGCCCGAAGAGGATCACCCGAGCGCCGGGTGCGACGGCCGCCACCCGGGCCCGGACCGCCGACTCGAATTCGACGAGGCGGTCGAACGGCAGCGTCACGTCGAGCTTGTGCGGGATCCCGGCTGCGTTGATGGCCTCGGCGTGGCCCTCCCGGTAGCTCCAGAACCTCGCCCGGGCGCGTTCGTCCGTCGCGACGGCCGAGGCCCGAACCTCGGAAGCACCGTCGACCAGCCGGCCGAGCGATCCGACCAGGTCGTCGGGATCGCCGCCACGCTGCGCGCACTCGGCGAGGACCACCACCGGCGCCGACGGGGTGAACGGCTCCGGGATGCCGAGATGCGCCGCAACCAGATCGATGCCGTCCGCAAAGCCGACTTCGAGGGCGGTGAGCGAGTCCAGCGCACGCCGCAATCGCGAGCACACGGTGAGCGCGCCCGCGAGGTCATCCAGCGCGAGGAGCGCGACCACGTGCTCGGGCAGCTGAGGGACGAGGCGGAGATGCACGCGCGTGATCACCGCGAGCGTGCCCTCGCTCCCCGCGAGCAGGCCCTCCCAGTGGTATCCGGTGTTGTCCTTGCGGAGTCCGGGGACCCGACCTACGAGCGTTCCGTCGGCGATCGCCGCCTCGACCGCGATCACCTGCTCGAGCATGGCGCCGTACCGGAGGACGTGCTCGCCGCCCGCGTTCGTCGCGACCATTCCGCCGATGGTGCACGATCCACGCGACGACAGGTCGACCCCGACGTCCCAACCGTCGCGACGCACTGCTTCCTCGACTGCCTGCAGAGTGGCACCCGCGCCGACGACCACCTCGCCCTGATCCGCGTCCACCGAGATCTCGTCCAAGCGCCTGAGACTGATCACGACTTCGCCGCCGCGCGGGACGCTGCCGCCGACCAGCCCGGTGTTCCCACCTTGTGGGACGACCGCGGCGCCGGCCGCGGCACAGGTCGCGAGGACCGCGGCGACCTGGGTCGCGTCGCGCGGCCGGACGACGGCGCGCGCCGCGCCGTGGAAGCGCCCGGTCCAGTCGGTCTCGTAGCTCGCCCGCAGCTCCGGGTCGACAATCACGTGGGCGGAGCCGACGATGTCGACGAGCGCGTCGATGAGGGGGTCGGCGCCGGACACGTCACCTATGGTGACACGATGCGCGATCGGGTCGAGCCATGACGACCGCCGCCTGGGCGTTCCTGGTCGTGGCCGCGATCTGCGCCGTCGGCAACTGGATCGCAGTCGCCCGCGGCGCGACACGGCTCATGTACGTGTGCAAGCCCGCGACACTCGTCTTCCTGATCGCCGTAGCGCTCGCGGTGGATCCGGTGCACAGCGACGAGCGCACCTGGTTCGTCGTGGCGCTCGTGCTCTCGCTGCTGGGCGACATCTTTCTGATGCTCCCGCAGGACCGGTTCGTGTTCGGGCTGGCGTCCTTCCTGTTCGGCCACGTCGCGTACATCGTCGGGCTCAACCTGCACACCGAAGGGCTCTGGCTGCTCGGGATCCCCGTCGTCCTGATCGCCGCGCTCCTGGCGGTCCGGATGGTGCGCGGGATCCGTGCGAGCGGCCAGCAGGAGCTGCTCGGGCCCGTGATCGCGTACGTCGTCGTGATCGCCGCGATGGGCGCGAGTGCGGTAGCCAGCGGCAACGTCGTCGCCGCCGTCGGTGCACTGCTCTTCATGGCATCCGACTCGCTCATCGGCGAGACCCGCTTCGTGCAGCCGCGGGCATGGGGGGGAGTGGCCATCATGGTCACGTACCACCTCGGGCAGGCCGGACTCGTCCTCTCCCTGGTCACGTAGCCGCGACCTACAGTCAGGCGATGCGACGATCGATCGATGACGCGCTCGACGACCATCCGGTTGACGACGAGTTCCCCGCCGTCTCGTGGATGGTGGGATTGAACGACGACCCCGACGTGTCGACGGACGGTGAGCCACGCGTGAGCCTCACGCTGGAGGAGCGGGGCAACGCCGCGCGCGGCATCGTGGCCCACCTGGCGCCGGGGACCGCCCGTCGGCTCCGCGCCGCGATCGCCGCGGCGCTGCGCGAGGTCGGTGAGACCCCCGGCGACTGACCGCGATAACCACGCTCCGTTTGTTGCATTCGGTTCCGTAAGGGAACCATTCGCAACACACGCGGGGTGGACAGGGGCGTGCCGTGGCTAGAGGAGGAGGCGGGCGCTGGCGCTCACTCCGGAACCGTCGGCGGCGGGCCCGCCGAGGTCGGCGCGGTGGTCGGCGATCTGCGCGACCGACACCATCGCCACGCGGTGCTCCTGCGCGAACAGCTCGAGGAACGGCAGCCGCGCGGGCGAGCCGTCGTCGTGAAGGACCTCGCAGATCACCGCGGCCGGCGCGAGGCCTGCGAGGCGCGCGAGGTCCACAGCAGCCTCGGTGTGACCGCGGCGCTCGAGGACGCCACCCGCGCGTGCGCGCAGCGGGAAGACGTGCCCGGGCTGGATGAAGTCGCTCGGGCGGGAGCTCGGGTCGATGATCTTCTTGATCGTGTGGGCGCGATCGGCGGCCCCGATGCCGCTGCCGGACCCGACGTGGTCGATCGACACGGAGAAGGCCGTGTCACAGCCCGCCGCGCCCGGCCGGGACCATCGGCGGGACGTCGAGGCGCTGCAGGTACGACGGTTCGATCGGCATGCACACGAGCCCGCGGGCCCAGCGCAGCATGAAGTTGACCGCCTCCGGTGTGACCCACTCGGCCGCCATCGTGAGGTCGCCTTCGTTCTCCCGGTCCTCGTCGTCGGCGACGAGGACCATCTCGCCCCGCCGGATGCGCTTGAGGGCTTCGTCGACCGTCGCGAATCGGCTCATCGTGATCTCTCCTGTGTGGTGCAGCATCAGGCCCGGATCGCCGTCGGTACGACGCCGGGCAGGGTTACGACCATGCGGCAGCCGTGAGGCTCCCGCCGTTCGGGGTGGATCTCGCCGCCGTGAAGGTCGACGATCCAGCGCGCGATGGCGAGGCCGAGACCTGCGCCACCGTCGCTGGCGGCACGGGCCGAATCGGCCCGGTAGAACCGTTCGAAGACCCGGTTGACCTCCTGGTCGGGGATCCCGGGACCTTCGTCGATCACTTCGATCGTCACGCCGGTCGCGCTGCGGTGCGCCCGGACTTCGACCGCGCCGCCGGCGGGCGAGTGACGCACCGCGTTCTCGAGCAGGTTCGCGACCACCTGGTGGACGCGCTCGGGGTCACCGTCGGCCTCGAGGCCGGGTTCGTCGACCATCATCTCGATGTCGACGCCCGGTGCATGCAGCTTCTGCTCGCGGACCGCGTGCGCGAGCACCGGCGCGACGGCGAAGTCCTGGCGGTCGAGCGGGACCGTGCCGGCTTCGAGGCGGGAGAGGTCGAGCAGCTGCATGACGAGACGGCCGAGCCGCTCGACCTGGGAGAGCATCGTGACGAGGGTCTCGGGGTCCGCGACCGCCACGCCGTCGATGATGTTCTCGAGCGTCGCCTGCAGCGCGGTGAGCGGGGTGCGCAGCTCGTGGCTGACGTTCGCGACGAGGTCGCGCCGGACCCGGTCCGTCTCGGCGAGCTCGGCGGCCATGCGATTGAAGGACCGGGCGAGCCGGCCGATCTCGTCGCGTGAGGTGTCGGTGACCCGCCGGGAGTAGTCGCCCCTCGCCATGGCCTGGGTGGCCTCGGCCATCTCCCGCAGCGGGGTCGTGAGGCCGCGGGCCACGAAGCGCACCAGCACCAGCGCGACGATTGCGGCGGCGATCCCGCTGACGCTCGGCCAGAGCTGGAGGATCCGGACGCCGAACCAGAAGACGAAGACGGTGATCCCGACCGCGCCGACGATCAACGCGGACAGCTTGATCTTGATCGACGGCAGTGGATCCAACGGGCGATCGGGCATGTGTCTCACTCGGCACCAGCCTCGTCGAGCGCGTACCCGACCCCGTGGACGGTGCGGATGAGGTTGTTCCCCAGCTTGTGACGGACCGCGCGCACGTGGGAGTCCACGGCCCGCCCGCCCGACGCCACCTCGTAGCCCCAGACCTGGGCGAGGAGCTCCTCGCGGGTGAACACGCGGTCGGGCGCCGCGGCGAGGAACGCGAAGAGGTCGAACTCGGTGGGGGTGAGGTGGACGACCTCACCGTCGCGCGTGACGCGCCGGGTGGCGGGGTCGAGCAGCACGTCGCCGACCTCGATCGGCTCGCTCGGTGGGGCGCCCGCGACGGCGAGGTCGCGGTCGATCCGCCGGAGCAGCGCGTGGACCCGGGCGACGAGCTCACGGGTGCTGAACGGTTTCGTCATGTAGTCGTCAGCACCGACGCCGAGCCCCACGACCAGGTCGCGCTCGGAGTCCCGGGCCGTGAGCATCAGGACCGGCACCGGCCGGTCGGCCTGGATGTGCTCGCAGACCTCGAGCCCGTCCAGACCGGGGAGCATGAGGTCGAGGACCACGAGGTCGGGCTGGAGGTCGTGGCAACGCTGCACGCCGATCGGCCCGTCCCCCGCGATCTCCACCGCGAAGCCCTCCGATCGAAGCCGGGCGGCGACTGCGGTGGCGATGGGCGCTTCGTCCTCGATAATGAGAATTGTCCGCGCGGAGGGCGCGAGCGCTGCTGCAGAAGCCACCCAGCCAGGATAAGGAGCGGCCGGGGCAATGTCCCACCCGGTCTGTGGAGATTCTGTAGAGATCACCGTGAATCTCCAGGTGGGGAACAGATTCACGGCCCTGGACGTAGGTTCGTGACATGGAAGAGACCAGAGCAGTCCAGATCAGCGACGAGGAGTGGCGGAAGCGCCTCTCGCCCGAGCGGTACGCCGTCCTGCGCCGGCAGGCGACCGAGCCGGCCGGCACCGGTGAGTACGCCTACACCAAGGATTCCGGGATGTACCGGTGTGCAGGGTGTCGCGCCGAGCTCTTCTCCAGCGACACGAAGTTCGAGTCCGGCACCGGGTGGCCGTCGTTCTTCGAACCCGCGGTCGCCGACGCGGTCGAGATCGTCATGGACGCGAGCCACGGGATGGTCCGCGAGGAAGTCGTCTGCCGGGCCTGTGGCGGCCACCTCGGCCACCGCTTCCCCGACGGGCCCCGTCCGACCGGTGAGCGGTACTGCATCAACTCGCTGTCCCTCGAGCTCGACCCCGCCGACTCCGACTCCGACTCCGACTCGTAGGTCACCACTCCTCCCCCCGCTGGTTGCATTCGGTTCCGTCGGGGACCCGAATGCAACCGACGGAGGGTGCGATGGCGGGCCTACATTGCGCCGGTGGACGTCACGGCGTGGATGAACGACCGCGGGCACGAGCAGGTGGTGTTCGTCGCCGATCCGTCGGTCGGGTTGCGGGCAATCATCGCCGTTCACTCGACCGCGCTCGGCCCGGCACTCGGAGGCATCCGCTTCTGGCACTACGAGCGGGAGGACGACGCGGTGCTCGACGCGCTGCGGCTCGCCGAGGCGATGAGCTTGAAGGCGGCCGTCGCCGGGCTGCACCAGGGTGGCGGCAAGGCAGTGGTGCGCTGGGAGGACCCGCGCGTCGCCCGTCGACCGGAGCTGTTGCGCGGGCTCGGGCGCGCCATCCACGAGCTCGGCGGCCGCTATCTCGCCGCGGAGGATGTGGGTGCGACCACCGCCGACATGGACGGCATCGCCCAGGTGACGCCGTGGGTCACGGGGGTCAGTGAGTCGGCCGGTGGTTCGGGCGATCCGTCGCCGGTGACGGCATTCGGCGTCCATCGGGCGATGCGGGCCGCGGCCAAGGCGCGGTGGGGCGATCCGTCGTTGGCCGAGCGGCACGTGGTCATCCAGGGCGCGGGCAAGGTCGGAGCGGCGCTGGCCGCGCTCCTCGTACAGGACGGTGCCACCGTCGCAGTCGCCGACGTGGATGGCGCCCGGGTGAGAGAGCTGGTGCGAAGGATGGGGGTCGACGCGATTCCCGTCGCCGACGCGGTCGGTGAACCGTGCGACGTGCTCGCGCCGTGCGCGCTCGGCTCCGTGGTGAGCCCCGAGACGATCGACTCGTTGCGCTGCGAGATCATCTGCGGGGCAGCCAACAACCAGCTGGCCTCCGATGCGATGGACGACGAGCTGGATCGACGCGGGATCCTCTACACCCCGGATTTCGTGGCGAATGCCGGCGGAATCCTGAACATCGCGGAGGAGTTCACGGGGTACTCGCGCGACCGCACGCTCGCGTCGACGGCGCGCATCGAGTCGACGGTCGCGCGGGTCTTCGCGTTGGCCCATGACTCGGGTATTCCACCGGGGCGTGCCGCAGAGCGTTTGGCGCGCGAGCGCATCGCGGGCGAGGCCCGGCCGGGCGGCCGCTGGGAGCCGGGCGACCCCGCCGCGTGGACCAACGGGCGGCCGCTGACCCGGCTCCGGCCCGACGCCTGACGGGCCGCCGCGGCCTACGCTCGTCCCCATGGGTTCACATCTTTCGGACGTGTGGTTCCAAGTCACCGATCTGCCGGTGGTCTCCGGGTCGGGGTGCATCGTCACCACTGCTGACGGCACCGAGTACCTCGACTTCACCGCCGGCATCGCCGTGGTGAGCACGGGCCACTGCCACCCTCGCGTCGTTGCCGCGATCCAGGATCAGGCGGCGAGGTTCATCCACGCGCAGGTCAACTGCTACCGCCATCCCCTGCTCGAGCAGCTCGGTGAGCGCCTGGCCGGCATCAGCCCCGACGGCATCGACACCTTCTTCTTCGCCAACTCGGGTGCCGAGGCCACCGAGGCGGCGGTGAAGCTCGCCAAGCAGGTGACCGGCCGCCCCAACGTCATCGTGTTCTCCGGCAGCTTCCACGGTCGGAGCCACATGACGATGGCGATGACGACCTCCAAGCACGGTTACCGCGCCGGTCACGCACCACTTCCCGCCGGTGTGTTCGTCGCGCCGTTCCCGCACCCGTCGGCGCGAGGGTGTGCCCGAGGCGATATCGGTCGAGCGCGCGCTGACCGCGCTGCACCACCTCCTCCTGTCGCAGACCGCACCGGGGGAGACTGCGGCCATGGTGCTCGAGCCGGTGCTCGGCGAGGGCGGCTACATCCCCGCGCCGGCCGCGTTCCTGCGTGGCGTCCGGGACATCTGCCGGGAGCACGGGATCCTGTTCGTCGCCGACGAGGTGCAGACCGGCTTCGCGCGCACCGGGGCGATGTTCGCGATCGAGGCGGCAGACGTCGTCCCCGATGTCGTCGTGATGGCCAAGGGGATCGCGTCCGGGTTCCCGATCTCGGCGATCGGCGCCTCGGCGGATCTCATGGCCCGGTGGCCGAAGGGTTCGCACGGCGGGACGTACGGCGGTAACCCGATCGGGTGCCGCGGCCGCGCTGGCCACCATCGACGTGCTGACCGAGCCGGGCTTTCTCGAGAACGTGAACGCGCGCGGCGATCAGCTGCGATCAGGGCTCGAACAGATCGTCACGGACCACGGGCTCGCCGCCGAGGTGCGGGGGCCGGGGCTGATGGTCGGCCTGGAGGTGGGCGATCCCACGGCGGGCATCCACGACTCGGCTCGCATCGGTCAGGTGATCACGCGCTGTCGTGAGGATGGGCACCTGCTCCTGATGAACGCCGGTACCTACGGGAACGTCGTGCGCTTCATGCCGCCGCTCGTCGTCACCGAAGCCGAGATGGCTCGAGGTCTCGACACGTTCGCCGCCGCGGTGGCTGCCACCGCCTGACCCCCGCTCCCGTCCGGCCCCCGCTTCCGTTCGTTGCGTTCGGTTCCCATGAGGAACCTTTTGCAACAAACGGCGGGAGGCGGTCAGCGGTTGCGAAGGCGGGAGAGCCGGGCGCGGGGCTCCCGGCGGTCGCGGCGGATCTGCTCGACGACCTTGAGCCCGGGGATCCCGGTCACACCGCCCCCGCCGTGCGTCGCGGAGGACGCCTGGTAGAGGTGGCGGATCGGCGTGCGGTAGTCCGCGTAGCCCGGCGCGGGCCGCATGTGGAACAGCTGCGCGGGGGAGAGCTCACCGTGGAAGATGTTGCCGCCGATCAGCCCGTAGGTGTGCTCCATGTCGTACGGGCCGATCACCTGGCGGTGCAGGATCGAGCTGCGGAAGCCGGGGGCGACCGCCTCGACCTGGTCGATGACGCGGTCCGCGTAGGCGTCGAGCTCGTCGGAGTGCGGCTCGGACGCCCACGGGTGCGGGACCCACTGGGTGAACATCGACATGACGTGGTGTCCCTCGGGCGCGAGCGTGCGGTCGAACACCGAAGGGATGCAGATGTCGGCGAACGGCCGCGCGGCCGCGCGGCCGGCGACCGCGTCCTGGAAGGCGTTCTCGACGTGGTCGAGCGACGGGGCGAGCACGATCGTCCCGCCGTGGACCTCGGGGTCGAATCCGGGCGCCGCGGTGAACTCGGGCAGCCGGTCGACGGCGAGGTTGACCTTCACCGTGCCGCTCCGGCTCTTCCACCGGCGCAGGTCGTCGACGAAGTCGTCGGGGAGCTCGGACGGTTCGAGCTGCTGGAGGAACGTGATCTGCGGGTGCGTCGCGGCGATCACGACGTCGGCGTCGATCTGCTCCCCGGTGCCGAGGAGCACGCCCCGGGCAGTGCCGTCGCGCACGACGATGCGCGCGACGTCGGCCCCGGTGCGCACGGTTGCCCCGAACGACTCCGCGGCGTCGCGCAGCGCCTGCGTGACCGAGCCCATCCCACCTTCGGGGAATCCCCAGGCGCCGAGCTTGCCGTCACCGACATCGCCGATCTTGTGGTGCGCCATCACGTACGCGGTGCCCTGGGCGCGCGGACCGGCCCAGGTGCCGATGACGCCGCTGACCGACAGCGCGCCGCGCATGGCATCGGATTCGAACTCGTCTTCGAGGAGGTCCGCGATGCTCGATGTGAACAGGCGGGTGATGTTGGCGAGCGCGCGCACATCCCACGATCGGGCCTGCCACGCCAGCTTCGCCTGCTCGAGGAGGTCGCCCGGTTGCTTGGACCCGAGTCGTGGTGGGGTCTCGGTGAGCAGCGGTGAGAGAACGTCGGCCATGCTGGCGAGCCACGCCTCCCACCGCTCGTACGCGTCGGCGTCACGGGTCGAGAACTGGGCGATCGATTCGCGTCTGCGGCGCGGGTCTTCGGGCAACGACAGCGCGCGGCCGTCGGGATGGGGCGAGAAGTACGGGCCCTGGGGGTGGATGCGGTAGCCGTGCTTCTCGAGCTCGAGCTCCCGCAGGATCGTCGGGGGCATGAGGCTCACGACGTACGAGAGCGCAGTCATCTTGTAGTCCGGGCCCCACGGCATCTCGGTGATCGCGGCGCCGCCGACCACGTCACGCCGTTCGAGCACGACGACCCGTGCGCCTTGCTTCGCCAGGAGCCCGGCCGCGACCAGGCCGTTGTGGCCTCCGCCGATCACGACGACGTCGAACGGGTCCTGGCTGCTTCCGGGTCGAGTCACTGCCGCACGCTACGGGAGAGGACGGCTCAGGAGCCGAGCGCGGCGACGATGCGGTTCCGTTTCCGGCGCGCCAGCGCGAGGTCGATGCGGACGTTGCCGTCGAGCAGCACGGGGACCACCGCGAAGCTCGCGGGAACCGAGACGATGTGGTCGCGGACGCTCGGCGCCCGCTCTTCGTCGAGCCGTATCGACGCCGCGGGGAACCGCACCGGAGGCGAGGGCCAGGCCACCCGGCGCCAGACGAAGTCGTCGAGCTCGCGGCCCGCGTACCCGGCGCGGAACCGCCGGGTCAGGCCGGGGACCTCACCCGACGTGACCCGCAGCGAGCACTCGAACCCGCGCGGCCGTGACGCCTTGAGGTACAGGTGCCGGATCCCGAGCGCGGCCGAGCCGAGCACGACCAGTGTGATGACCACCAGGACCACGGCACCCACGTCCGGGAGCCTAGGTGGCGGGCTCTACGCGTTTGCGATGTACCAGTCGAGGAACCGGTCGAGGCGGCGGGAGAAGTCGAGAAATGGCGCGCGAGCGAGGAACCCGTGTCCCTCGCTCGGGTACGTCACGTACTCGAAGGTCTTGCCGAGGCGGCGCAGCTCGGAGACGAGCTCCTCCGACTGTTGCGGGACGACCCGGTCGTCGAGCTCGCCGTGCCCGATGAGCAGGGGAACGGAGATGTTGGCGAGCCGGTGCACGGGTGAGCCGGCCTTCATCTCGGCCGGTGCGAGGAACGGCGTGCTCATCATCCGCTCCATGTCCTGACGACCCGCGCGGTCGCCGAGCGCCCACGAGACCTTGAGATCGCAGTCGCCGTAGGTGCACACGGCCGCCGCGAACCGGTGTTCGGGATCGTCGACAACCGCGTGCAGTGCCATGTACGAGCCGTACGACCCGCCGACGATCGCGACGTGCGGAGGGTCGACCCAGTCCAGCGTCGCGAGATGGTCGTACGCGGCGAGGCAGTCCTTGGTGTCGTTGACGCCCCAGACGCCGTGGTTGCCGCGTTCGAAGTCGCGGCCGTAGCCCGTGCTGCCTCGGAAGTTCGGTGCGAACCACGCGTAGCCACGGTCGACGAAATACTGCGCGAGACCGTCCCATTCGTCGGCCGACGCACCGGTAGGGCCACCGTGCGGGTGGACGATCGCCGGAGCCGGGGTGTCCGCCGAAGCGCGGGACGGGCGGAACAGGAACCCGTGGATCTCGAGCCCGTCGAACGAGGTGAAGGTCACTTCTTCGGGCGTGACGTGCGGGGCGGCGAGGATGTTCGCCGGGGTCGGCGCGAACAACACCGTCCGGCTTCCTCCGCCCGCCGCGTCGATCCGC
The DNA here is from genome assembly GCA_963770095.1 of uncultured Acidimicrobiia bacterium. Lineage (GTDB taxonomy): Bacteria > Actinomycetota > Acidimicrobiia > IMCC26256 > JAENVU01 > Chersky-806. The sequence goes on along the minus strand of CAVYOO010000005.1, from coordinate 362,933 downwards.
TCGATGCGGGGAGGGGTCGCGTGGTCCTCGTAGGTCGCGACCGCGGCGCCGTCCGGCAGCCATCGGGGCGATCCCCAGGTACCACCGGCGGCGACTTCGGTCACGGCCCCGGACTGCGCGTCGACGGTGACGAGGGCACGGTGGCCCCGGCGCGTGCGCGTGCCCAGGATGCGCGAGCCGTCCGGATGCCAGGCGAGCTCACCGAAGTCCGCGTCGTCGTGGGTGAGCTGCCGGTCGTCGCCGGTGTTGGCATCGACGACGTGGACCTCGTACCAGCCGCTGCGCTCCGAGACGTACGCGATCTTCGTGCCGTCGGGTGCCCACGCAGCCCCCTTGTCCTGCATCAGTGGAGTCCCGGTCAGCTCGCGGGAGCTCCCCACGTCGAGGTCGAGCACCCGGATCTCGGACCGGTTTCGGTCGCCGTGCGGCCAGAACGTGTAAACAACGTGGCGCCGGTCGGGCGAAACGGCCGCGAAGCCGCAGTCCCCGTCGCCGTGCGCAACCGACTGCGGCCACGGATTCGCGAGGTCGAAGACGACGAGGTGCGAATTTCCTTCGCGTCCGACGACACCGAGCAGTCGATCGTCGTCGAGCCAGACGGGTGATCCGGCGCGCACGACTCGACGGGCCGGAGCGCGGCCGTCCACCGGCGCGACCCAGACGTACCCACCGTCACCGAACGCAACCGCCGAGCCATCGGGGGAGAGGACCGGAGCGGTGTCCTCCCAGTACGGCTCGATGCTTCGTTGCACGGTGAGCCGCGTCGGCGTCGCGGCGCCGGGCGCGAGATGCCACACGTCGGAGCTGTCCCGGTCGAGGATGAACACGAGCCCGCCGGCGTGAGTCACCGCCAGGTCGCGCGGCCGCTCGACCGCGGCGATCGCCTCGAGCCGCCAGTGCGGCGGCGGTTGCAGGTGGGGCCGCCCCGGGTTCGGGAGGCCCGCGCGCTCGTCCCGGCCTACGACAAGATCAGCCGACCGGTCCATCCGGTCGAGCCTACGTGCGCCCGCCCGCGTCAGCGCATCCGCTTGACGTAGACCTCCTGGATCCCGTTCGTGTCGTCCGGGACGAGGCGCGAGCCCGCAGTGATGAAGGCGACGTAGCTCCCGTCGGCGCTGACCGCAGTCGGGCTCATGATCTGGGAGCTGTTGCCACCCGGATCAACGGGACAGGCGGCGCGCGGTTCTGCAACGACTTGTTCTCAGCCCTCGAAGCCGCGCAGCACCGCGAGCACGAGGGAGCCGAGCCGTTCGAGGTCGGAGCCGCCTTCCTGCACGAAGACGGTCGGGACTTCCAGCGACGCGAGCGCGCGTCCCGCGCGTGCGAGGCCGCTCCCGGTGATCTTGAGCGGGCGCTCGGGGGCCGCGGCCGCGTCGACCCCGAGTGAGACGACGACGGCGCCCGGCGCGAAGCGTCTGACCTCTTCGACGAGGTCGTGCACCGCCGCGACCCATTCGTCGTCGGTGGTCCCGGGCGCGACCGGGAGGTTGCGATTGCACCCGCTCCCGTCGCCCGCGCCGCGCTCGTCGGCGAACCCGAGGAAGTGGGGGAACCAGCCCGCGGCCGGATCGACGTGCACCGACCCGAAGAAGACGTCGTCGCGGCCGTAGAAGATCTCCTGTGTGCCGTTGCCGTGGTGGGCATCGATGTCGATGATCGCGAGCCGCTCCAGGCCGCGGTCACGGAGGTACTGCGCGGCGACTGCTGCGTTGTTGAGGTAGCAGGAACCGCCGTACAGCGCTGCGCCGGCGTGGTGGCCCGGCGGGCGCGTTGCCGCGTAGGCCACCCGGCGCCCGCCGTCGGCAACGAGGTCGCACGCGGTGAGTGCGGTGTCGACGGCACCGCGTGCCGCGTCGTAGGTCCCCGGTGCGATGAGGGTCATCGTGTCCATCGCGAATCTCCCACTGCGCGCCCACGCGGCCGCGGGCTCGGGCACCGGACGTCCCGAGGTCAGCTGGGGGAGCGCGAAGACGTAGGGCACGACGCGGCGCTGACCCGTCCGTTCGACGAGACCCGCGGCCTCCCACTCGGGCCACGCGCGCGCAAGCCAGTCGATGAACTCGGCATCGTGGACTCGGAGCACCGGAGCGTCGCCGTGAAGCGTCGCGAGGTGGATGTCTGCGCCCGCGCGCTCGAGCTCGGAACGCAGGATCTCACCGCGTGGCGGTTCCTCGTCACCCGGCACCTCGACGCCGAGCCAGTATCCGCCTCCGGGCGCGTGCCCGCGTGTCGGGGCGTCCACACTGCCGGCATCCGCAACGGCTGCTCCACGGTCCGGACCGTAGCGGTCACGAGCCTGCGCGTTCGTGGATGCGACTCCGGGGGGACGAAGCCCTGACCCCGACTCGTTTCGGGGCGTCCTGCGGTCGCCAGGGCAACCGAATTCCGCCCCGAAACGAGTGAGAGGGAGAGCTCGGTGTCACGCGGCGGTCCCGGTGGCTTCTGCAACCGCGTCTGGAAGCGGCCGGTACCGACGATTACGAACCGGCGAGCGCGCGCTGCGCCAGATTCAGGACCCGCTGGAGGTGCAGCCCGCGGGCGGCGTCGCAGGGATGGGGGCCGCCGGTCCGGGCCGCGCGGGCGAAGTCGGCGCGGAGGTTGGCGAAGACGACATCGCGCGAGTCCGAGCGCCCGTCGACCGCGAGCGAGCCCTCGCGACCGAAGATCTCGACCTCGGTGCGACTCGGAGTGATCGCCGCGGTGCAGGAGATCGACACCTCGCTGACCGCGCCACTCTCGTGATCGGCGAGGAGGCCGATCCAGTCGTGCCGGTCACCGTGGGCGCGGATGCTGACGATCGGTCCGAGCGCCGCGTCGACGAGATCGAGGATGTGCGGCCCGACGTCGAGCAGTGCGCCGTGCTCCACCCGCCAACCGGCGCCGGAGAACGGTCCGCCGAGGAAGGCGCCGGAGAGGAAGCAGGCGCGCCCACCCGCCGCGTCGAAGGTCGCCGCGTTCGCAAGGAACTCCCGGACCTTCGGCGCGAAGCGATACGTGAGCACCATCACCGACCCGACGCCCGCGTCGGCGACGGCTTCAGCGATCTGCTCGGCTCCGGCTACGTCGAGGGCGAGCGGCTTCTCGAGCAGGACCGGCTTGCCCGCGCGCGCCGCGCGCACCGCAAGCTCGGGCTGGACGCTCGGCGGTACCGCGATCGCGACCGCCTCGCATTGTTCGAGGAGCTCGTCATACGTGGCAAAGGCGGGCACGCCGAACTCGGTGGCGAGCGACGCCGCGGCGGCCGCGGTTCGCGACCACACGCCGGCCAATCGGGTCTCGGGCCCTGCGGCGAGCATCGGCGCGTGCACGCTCCGGGCCCACGGCCCCGCGCCGGCCAACCCGACCCCCAACGCCTCGCTCACGGCGTCACCGCTCCAAGACCCCGGCTCCGTTCGTTGCGTTTGGTTCCATGAGGGAACCGAACGCAACAAACGCGGGGATGGGTGGTGAGGGACAGACGCGTCATGAGAGGGTGACCTCGGCGCGCTTCGTGCCGGCGCGGGCATGGCGGGCAGTGATGCCGACCGTGGCCCCGGGTGAGGCGTGGACGACCCACTCGGCCTTGGCCCGGTCCTCGGTCGGATCGAAGCCACCGTCGAACATCGCGAGCATCTGTCGCGCCCGCGAGTGGCCGCGGAGCTGACCGAGCTCCTGGCGCGGGTCGCCGATCGCCAGTGATGCGCCGTCGGGAATCTCGATCTCCACCTCGACCGGTCGCACCGCCTTGCGCTCGAGTGCCTTCCGGCTCACGTTCGTCGGCAACCATCCCGTGTTCTCGACGACGAGCTGCACGCGCCACACGTTCTCACCGATCGGATCGGCGGTGAGTGAACGCACCTCCAGGTGGGGCGACGCGAGCTGGTGCGCGACCGCCCACTCGCTGTGCGGCGCGACCTCGGCGGCCATCAGTGACGGCGGCGCGTTCGTCCAGGTGCGGAAGAAGTCCCAACCGCCGATCTCGACCCGGCCCAGCTGGGGATGCGCGAAGGGGTACCAGTCGACGAAACCCTTTCCTTCGAGCACCTCGTCGTTCCAGCGCAGGAGCCGGAGGTCGTCCTCGACCGGGTGCTCGTCGAACCAGTCGATGTACTTGAAGCCGGTGATGCCGCAGGCCCGGATCGGGCTCCAGAACTCGGTTGTCCAGGAGTAGATGCCGAGGTGGTCGTAGGTCCATTCGTCGCTCGCGCCGGTGATCGACGTCTTCGGGTCGTACTTGAAGTCGTGGAACACCGAGACCGACTCGTACCCGGTGATCTCGGTCGCGCGCCGACCGAGGGCCTGGTACGCCCGCAGGTCCGCGGTGGGGAAGTGCTCGTCGGCGTGGCCTCCGTAGGGACGCAGGATCACGCCGCTGAACGTGTGATACGCGATGTACGCGCAGATGTTCGGCCGCGCGACGACGGCTTCGACGAGCGCGCGCACCTCGGGCTCGGACGTCGGGAACGGCCCGGCGCCCTGTTGCGCGCCCTCGGGGAGCCAGTCCTGGGGGAAGTTGCGGTTGAGGTCCAGACCCCGGTGGTCCGCGGCGATCGGGATCTGCACGCCGTCGTAGTCGTGGATCGTGCCCTCGGGCAGCAGGCGGAAGTACTCCCCGGGCCCGTCCTCGTCGAGGGCGCGGTGGACGAGGAGCCGGTTGTCGTCGGGATGCACCTTCCACGACCCGTTGGGGTCCGGGATCCGCATGGTGAGGATGCGACCGTCGCCGTCGATGTCCTGTTCGACCAGGCCGGGTTGCTGATCGGGTCGCGGGTAGATGCGGGTGCTGGAGCGGACGTACGTCGGGGGATCGGCCAGTGCCATCTCGACCCCGTCGGGGTTGAGCCGGGGCACCACGTAGAAGCAACGCGTATCGAGTGCCCGGGTCACCGCATCGTCGGTCCCGTAACGGGTCGCGAGATGATGGACGAGGTGGAGCGCCGCGGTCGACGCGGTGATCTCGGTCGTGTGGATGTTGGCTTCGACGAAGAGCGCGGGCTTCTCGTCGTCGGGACCGGTTGCCCGGTTCGTGATCGTCGCGAGCCAGATGTCTCGCCCCTCGTGCGACTGCCCGATGCTCTCCAGCGTGACCAGATCCGGGTGGGACGCAGCGAGTCCGCGCAACGCCTCGGTCAGCTCCGAATACGGGTAGAGATGGTCGAAGGTCAAGCTCGTCATGGGCGGGCAGGCTACGCGGGGAGGACCACCAAGGCGTCGGGGTCGACCGCGAGCCCGACGATCTCGGCTGCGGCCGGTGGCGTGTCGACCGCGACTTCGAGTGTTCCGAGCTCGGTCTCGACCCGAACCAGGAAGTGATCGCGCCGGAATGTGGCGCCGGTGACCCGACCGCGGACCGGACTGTCCGGATCGACGCGCAACGCGTCGGGACGGGCGGCGATCCGGACCGGACCCCGGAGCGTGGACTCGACCACGGCGAGTGGGCGGGGCAGCAGCCCCCACGGGCTGTGGATCCCGGTCTCGTCGAGCGTTGCGTCGAGCACGTTCGCGAATCCGAGGAAGCGGGCCGCGAACTCGGTGGCCGGGTTGCGCCAGACGTACTGGGGCGCGCCGACCTGTTCGATGGTGCCCGAGCGCATGATCACGACCCGGTCGGCGAGCGCGAATGCCTCGTCCTGGTCGTGGGTCACGAACAGCGCGGTCACCTCGAGGGCCACGAACAGCGATCGCAGCTCGCTCGCCAGCCGCTCGCGCAGCTCGCGATCGAGCGAGCCCAGAGGCTCGTCCAGCATGAGCAGGCGCGGGTCGGGGGCCAGGGCACGCGCCGAGCGCGACCCGCTGTTGCTCGCCGCCCGAGAGCTCCCGCACTCGCCGGTGCTCGAACCCGTCGAGCCCGACGCGAGCAATCGCGGCGCGGGCGCCTTCGTCGACCGCCGACCGCGACCGGTGTTGCATGCGCAGACCGAACGCCACGTTGCCGAGCACGTCGCGGTGGGGGAACAGCGCGTGGTCCTGGAACATCAGACCGAACTTGCGACGGTGGGGCGGCACGCCCGTGAGGTCGTCACCGTCCCAGCGCACGCGGCCGGTCGCCGAACGCTCCAACCCGGCGATCGCGCGCAGCAGCGTGCTCTTCCCGCTGCCGCTGGGACCGAGCACGCAGACGACCTCCCGGTCCGCGACCGTGACGTCGACCGAGTCCAGCGCCACCGTGACGCGGTCCGGCTGGGTCGCGCCGGCGCCCGCACCTCGGGCGCGCTCCCGGCTCCGCTCGTACTCCACCCGCAGCTGTTCGACCTCGAGCATCAGAACTCGCCCACGTCACGGACGCGGAGCCGCTCGATGACCAGCACGGAGACCGCGGTCAGGACCATCAGGATCGTGCTCGCGGCCATCGCCTGGTCGAAGCTCGTCGCGCCGGGCCGTCCGAGCAGCCGGTAGATCGCGACGGGCAGCGTGGTGGTCTCGGGACGCACGATGAACAGGGTCGCGCCGAACTCGCCGAGCGAGATGGCGAACGCGAACCCGGCCGCCACGAGCACGGCGCGCGCGCAGCGATCCGCAGGTCGACCTCCATCCAGACCCGGCGCGGCCCGGCGCCCAACATCGCGGCGGCTTCGCGAAGCCGCGGATCGATGGACTGCAGCACCGGGAGCATCACTCGGACCACGAACGGGATCGCGATCAGTGCGTGGGCGATCGGGATGATCGCGGGCGAGGTCCGCAGGTCGAGCGGTGGCGAGTCGAGTGCGATCAGGAAGCCGAAGCCCACGGTGACCGCGGAGACGCCGAGCGGGAGCATCACGAGGATGTCCAGCAGTGAGCGCCCGCGCCGGCGGCGGCGATGCGCGCCGGCGAGCGCGAACGCGGCGGTACCGCCGACGGCGAGCGCGATGACCGTGGCGATCGACGCGTACCGCAGCGAGGTCCAGACCGCGTCGATCGGAGGCTCGAGAAAGCTGCTGCTCGTCTCGGTGAGCCTGCGGTAGGCCCCGAACCCGGGGCCGAACGAGCGCGTCACGAGCACCGCGATGGGTGTCCCGAGCAAGACCATCATGAGCACGAGGTTCGCCGTGATGAACCCCCACGCCCCGGCGCCACGGGGGCGCGCGCTCGCCTCGCTCGCGGCGCGCAAGCCGAGCGCCTCGGTGCGCCGGCCGCGGGCCCAGCCGCCGATGCTGAGCGCAGCAAGCACTGCGGCGAGCTGGACCACCGCGAGTGCGGCGGCGATCGGCAGGTTCAGGAGCTGGACCGTCTGGCGGTAGATCTCGGTCTCGAGGGTCGCGTAGTGCGGCCCGCCGAGCACGAGGATCACGCCGAAGGAGGTGAAGCAGAACAGGAACACGATCGATGCGGCGGCGATGATCGCGGGCCGCAATGCCGGCAGCGTCACTGCGACGAACGTCTGCCACCGGTTCGCTCCGAGCATCTGCGCAGCCTCTTCCGGGCGGGGGTCGAGATGCGACCAGAGCCCGCCGACGGTGCGTACGACGATGGCGTAGTTGAAGAACATGTGGGCGAGCAGGATCGCCGCGACCGAGCCGGTGATCCCGAGCGCACTGAACGCGGCGCCGACGACGATCGTCGGCAGCACGAACGGGACGGTGACGAGGGCGCGCACCAGCGCGCGGCCCCGGAACCGGTAGCGGCTGAGCACGTAGGCGCCCGGGAGGCCGATGGCCAGAGTCAGGATCGTGGAGACCACGGCCTGCCAGAGGGTGAACCACGCGACGTGGCGCAGGCCGGGATCGGTGAGCACCTCGCCGAGCGGGTCGAGGTCGATCGCGCCACTGGGGGCGAGGCCGCGCCCGATGATCGCGATCACCGGCCACGCGAAGAAGATGCCGAGGAAGGCGACGGGGACCGCGACCAGCGCGATGCGACCCACCCGCGTCCCGACCGTGCCGATGCTCACCGCAGCATGGTGTTGGTCCACTGCGCGATCCACTCGTCACGTCGCGCGCCGATCTCGGCCGGCGAGAGCGTGAATGGCGAGTCCGGCACTTCGGCGTACTTCGTGAACACCTTCGGCAGGGGCGTTCCCTCGCGTGCCGGGAACACGAACATCTGGAGTGGGATGTCGGCCTGGAACTTCTTGCCGAGCATGAAGTCGACGAGCTTCCGCGCCGCGTCCGGATGCGCCGCGCCCTTGAGCACTCCGGCAAACTCGACCTGACGGAAGCAGGTGTTCGTGAGCGTGCCCGTGGGTGCCGTCGTCGTGGGCGGCTCGGCGTAGAGCACCTCGACCGGCGGGCTCGACGCGTAGCTCACGACGAGCGGGTAGTCACCATGGCCGGCGCCCGCCGAGAACTCGGTGTCGTAGGCCTGCTCCCAGCCGTCGACGACCTTGACGTCGTTCTTCCGCAGGCGCTTCCAATAGCCGTCCCAACCGTTCGTGCCGTACTTGGCCACGCTCGCGAGCAGGAACGCGAGTCCCGGCGAGGATGTCGCGGGATTCTCCACGACGAGCCGGCCCTTGTACGCGGGCCGGGCGAGGTCTGCGAGCGTTCGGGGGACTGGGAGCTGCTCGCGCTCGAACCACGCCTTGTCGTAGTTCACGCACACGTCGCCGTAGTCGATCGGCGTGACCCGGTTCTTGTCGTCGAGCCGGAGCGCGGGTGGAACCCGGTCGAGGCCCTTCGCCACGTACCGGGTGAAGATCCCGGCTTTGAGTGCACGCGAGAGGAACGTGTTGTCGACGCCGAAGAACGCGTCGCCGAGCGGGTTGTCCTTGGTGAGGATCGCCTGGTTGAGCGCGGCGCCCGCGTCACCGTTCTTGAGCACCTTGACCGTGATCCCGGTCTGCTTCGTGAACGCGCGCAACACCGGCTTCGAGACGGCGAATGAGTCGTGGGCGACGAGTGTGACCGTTCCGCCGGTGTTCGAGGACGGGCCGGCGGTGTCGCTGCTCCCGCACGCGGTCGTCAGAACGGCGGCCAGCACGAGTGCTGCGAAGATGCGGAATCGCACGTCAGTTCCCTCCAAGGGTTGGGTGGACGAGGGCGGGATCGGCGTCGGGTTGGATGGCGAGGAGCACGCCACCGGTCAGCGAGACGGTCGCGATCGACCCGGTCATCTCGTTGCTGACCCCGCGGGTGGTTCCGGCCGCGAACGCATCGTCGGACAGCGGCCACCGCAACCCACTCGTCCGGATCCCCGTGACCGGTCCGGCGGCAGCCAGCAGCGAGACGATCGACCCGATCGGGCCCCGGAGCTCGACGTGCTCGCGCACCACGGCGACGTGCGCATCGCCGACGAGCGCGTGGAGCTCGAAGGCGGCCCAGTCCGGCGCGGCGAACAAGACGATGTTGGCGAGGAAGTGGTCCAGGCGCCCACCGCCCGCCCCGAGGACCGTGACCCGGGTCGCGCCCGCTCGCCTGGCCGCGCCCAGCGCGAGCTCGAGGTCGGTCGCGTCCTTGTCCCTCGGATGCTCATCGACTTCAGAGCCGTCCGACACCGCGCGCGCCAGGGTCGCGGGGGAGACGGAGTCCATGTCGCCGACCACGAGGTCCGCGTGCCGGCCGAGCGCGTGCACGTGCTCGAGGCCGGAGTCCGCGGCGATGATCGAGCGCGTCGGCGGGGAGCGCGTCGTGCCACCGGTCGTCGACGGGATCTCCTCCCGCGAACACCAGCACCTCCATCGTCGCTCCCATGGCTCGAGGGCACGCGACGACGGGAATCTCGGAAGGCTCCCTGCGCCGGCATGACCCGGATCAGGTTCTGACGGTCGGGGGCTGCGTGCCCACCCTCTCAGCCCGGCGCACCGGACTCCCGCGTGTGACGCCCCCGACCCTACCGGTTTCGGGGCGGATGCGCGTCGCCATAGCGACGGCGAGACGCCCCGAAACGAGTGGGGTGGTTCAGGGTCAGGGTCGGATGAGGGCGGCGAGGGTGGCGTGGACGAGGACGCGGACCCCGACGGCGATGGCGCGCTCGTCGACGTCGAAGGTGCTCGCGTGCAGGTCGCGCCGGGGCTCGGTCGACGAGGGATCGTGGACCCCGAGCCGGACGTAGCGTGCTCGGCACCAGCTCCGCGTACCAGGCGAAGTCGTCACCGCCCGCGCTCTGCTCGGTCGGCCGGACCGCGTCGGAACCGAGCGTGCCGGCCGCGGCCGTCGCGAGGATCGTCGTCGCGAGCTCGTCGTTCACCACCGGTGGAACCCCGCGGTCGTGCTCCAGCTCGAACGTGGCACCGGTCGGGGCGATCAGGGCCCGCAGGCCGTGTTCCAGGTGTGCGGGCGCGGAGTCCCAGGCGTCGCGGTCCGGGGTGCGCAACGTGCCGCGCAGCTCCGCCGTCGCCGGGATGACGTTGGCTGCGTCACCCGAATGGAGCGCCCCGAAGACGAGGTTGAGCGACGGATCGAGCTCGCGCAACATCTCGGGAAGCGCCGCGGCCAGGCGACCGGCAACTGCGACGAGGTCCACGGTCAGGTGAGGTCGGGCCGTGTGGCCGCCGGGTCCGTGCAACCGGATCGTGACGAGATCGGCCGCCGACGTGATCGCTCCGACCCGCACTCCGATCTGGCCGGCGTCGAGCTTCGGATCGCAGTGCAACCCGAACAGCCAGCCCACATCGGTGAGCCCACCGGCGTCGATGACATCCACCGCACCGCCGGGCGCGGACTCTTCGGCGGGCTCGAACAGGAGCCGGACCGCGCCAGTCGGCGCGGCGGGCGAAGCGAGCAGGCGGGTGAGGGCGAGACCCGCGCCGAGCACGACCGTGGTGTGGACATCGTGACCGCAGGCGTGCGCGATGCCGGGGATCTGCGAGCGGTACGGAACGGTCGTCTCGTCGTCCATGGCCAGTGCGTCGAGATCGGCGCGCAACGCGACGAGCGGAGCCGCGGCACCGTCGGCCGCGACCGCGGCCGGCAGATCGCAGATGAGCCCGGTGCCGCACGGCAGGACCCGGGGCGACAAACCCGCGACCCGCAGCCGCTCGGCGACCCGGTCGGTGGTCTCGTGCTCCTCGCCGCTCAGCTCCGGGTGGGCGTGCAGCTCGCGGCGGAACGCGATGAGCTCCTCGAGATGGGCGTCGAGGAACTCGTCGAGACCGGCCAGCAACGATGCGGGAACGGCTGACGGCGCGGTCATCGGACACCCGGGGTGTCGGTCTCGAGCTCGTCGACGAGAGCGAACACCACGTCGCGGAGACTCCCACCCTGGTCCCGCAGGGCGCGCTGGCGGGCGTAGCTCGGGCCGATGTCGACGATGTAGGGAACGTACGCCAGCTCGTCGGCGCATCCCAGCTCGATTGCCGAAGGGGTGAGCCGGTCGACCAGATCGAGGATCACGTCGCGTGCGGTGACGCGCGTGCCTTCGTCGTCGACGATGAGCTTCGCGTCGAGCCCGTAGCGCGCCGCGAGCCACTTGTTCTGCCGGATGGTCCACTCGCGCGGGATGTAGACCTGGACGTCCTCGTCGATCTGGGTGTCCAACTGGTGCACGAGGCACTGCACGAGCGCGCCGACCGCCGCGACCTCGCGCAGCGTCGGCATCGCGTCGCAGATGCGCAGCTCGACGGTCCCGAAGTTCGGGTGCGGGCGCACGTCCCACCAGACCTCGCGGATCGTCTTGATCGCCTCCGCGGAGACGAGCGTGTGCATGAACTGCTCGAAGTCCGCCCAGTCCTCGATGACGGGTGGGAGCCCGGCCGTGGGGAGCCCCTCGAACACCTTCACCCGGCACGACGCGAGCCCGGTGTCGTGCCCTTCCCAGTACGGGCTCGACGCGGACAGTGCGAGCAGGTGGGCGAGGTAGTACTGCAGCGCGTTCGCCATGACGATCGACTTCTCGGCCGATCGCACGCCGACGTGGTAGTGGACGCCGAAGATCTGGAGCCGGCGGGCGGTCCACTGCATCTCCTCGATCAATGCCGCGTACCGTGGATCGGGACTGACCTGCTGCTCGTGGGCGAGCGAGAAGGGGTGGCTGCCCGCGGACATGAGCGTGAGCCCGCGAGCGTCCGCGGCGGCGCGGACCTCGGCGATCGTGGTCGCCAGGTCGACCTTGGCTTCACCGGGCGTCTGGCAGATGCCCGTGATGACCTCGATCGTGGATTCGAAGAGCTCGTGCTTCGCCTTCGGATGTTCCCCGTCGGGATGGCCGCGTCCGAGCTCCTCGAGGATGTCGGATGCCGCGCTCACCAGTGCTCCCGACTCCCGATCCACGAGGCTCAGCTCCACCTCGACGCCCAGGCTGGCGCGCTCGGATGCGTTGAACTCGATCTGCACCCGAGCCAGGGTACCGGCGCCGCGCGCGATGCTTCGGCCGTGACTCACGGATACAGCACCCGACCGTCCTGGTTCGTCGACCCCGAGGGTCGGCCCACCCTGCTCCGGGGGGTGAACCTCGGGGGCAGCACGAAGGTGCCGTTCACGCCCGACGGCGCGACGCATCTCGGCGTCGACTTCGAGCACTGGCGCGACGTGAGCTTCATCGGGCGTCCGTCGCCGCTCGACGAGCTGGACCGTCACCTCGACCGGATCGCCCACTGGGGATTCAACGTGCTGCGCTTCCTGGTGACGTGGGAAGCCATCGAGCACGCGGGGCCGGGGCAGCACGACGAGGCGTACCTCGACTACGTGCGCGAGTGCGTTCGCCGCGCCGGTGAGCGTGGCCTGCTGGTCTTCATCGATCCGCACCAGGACGTGTGGAGCCGCTTCACCGGTGGGGACGGCGCGCCGTACTGGACGCTCGAGCTCGCCGGGATGCGACCTGAGCGGTTCGCCTCGGCGGGTGCGGTCTCGCTCGACGCGCTCGACTGGCCGGGGAACTACATGACGGCGCCGGTAGCCACGATGTGGACGCTCTTCTACGGCGGCGACACGTACGCGCCCGCGCGGCTCCGGGGTGTGCAAACCGAGTTGCAGGACCGCTACCTCGCATCGATCGCCGCAGTGGCGGAACGGATCGCAGATCTCGACAACGTTCTCGGCTACGACACCCTGAACGAGCCCAACGGTGGCTACATCGGCATGCGGCCCCGCGAGTTCACCCAGAGCCGGCGGTTCATGGCGCGCGACTCGACCGGCCCCGAGCCGAACAGCCCGCTCGAGTGGCTGGCCGCCGCCGACGCCGGGGGCATCTGGGTCGACGGCTGCCCGTGGCTCGAGGTCGGTCTTTGGGATCGCGACGCGTGGGGCGCGGCGGTGCTGGCGATGCCGGACGGCCTCGGTGGCGATGTCTGGCGCGACCACATGGAGCCGTTCGCCCGCAGGTTCCGCGACGTCGTGCGGGCCAAGCACGAGCACTGCTTCGTGTTCCTCGAGGGGTCACCCATGGAGCTCGACACCGAGTGGCGCGACCCGGATCCACTCGTGTGCAACGCACGGCACTGGTACGACGTCATGAGCCTGATCACGCGCGCGTTCGACCCGGACGCGTACCGGTCGATCAGCGGCGAGACCGTCTCGGGGGTCGAGGCCATCGCCGCCGAGCACGTCAAGATGCTCTCGGGGTTGCAGCAGATCTCGCGGGACCGGATGGGGGACCCGCCGATGTTGATCGGCGAGTTCGGGATCCCGTACGAGATGAACGGCGGCGAGTCGTTCCGCACCGGGGACTGGTCGAACCAGGAGATCGCACTCGACGCGAGCTACCGGGCGATGGACGAGCTGCTGTTGCACACGACGCAGTGGAACTACACAGCGGACAACACCCACGACCATGGCGACCAGTGGAACGAGGAGGATCTCTCGATCTTCAGTCCCGATGACGTTGACGACCCGAACGACATCGACTCGGGTGGTCGGGCGATCAGGGCGTTCTGCCGGCCGTACGTGCAGCACTGGGCCGGTGCGCCGATGTCGATGGCATTCGACCTCGGTACCCGTAGCTTCCGGGCGTCGCTGCATCGCGAGCAGGGCATCGACGCGCCAACGGTTGTCTACGTGCCGCGACTTCACTACCCCGAGCTGCCGGAGGTCGCCGTCACCTCGGGTGAGGCGGAATACGACCCCGCGAGCCAGCTTCTGACCTGGACGAGCCCCGCCGACGCCGGAGACGTCGCCATCACCATCACTCCACGCTGAGGACGACGCCGGCCTGCCACTTCTGCTCCGGCCAACCGCGCTTGCCGCGCGTGCGCTGGACGCGATGGAGCCAGTCGACGACGGTTGCGGGATCGTGGCCGAGCATCACGAGCGCGGCGCCGATCACGGTCCCGGTGCGGCCGCGGCCCGCGTGGCAGTGCACGACCACTCCTTCGCCCGCCGCGAGCCGATCGGCGACGAACCGCCCGGACGCGATCGCCAGCTCGCGTTCCCGCTCCGGATCGTCGGGCTGGAGGCGGGTGTACAGGTCCTGCAGCGGTGCGTGGTGCACGGTGAGCGGCGACGCGTCGTACGGCGCCTCCGGGGTCAGGCACACGACGTGGCGGATCCCCGCGTCGTGCAGCGCGCTCCAGCTGTTCCCGCGTGGGTAGCCCATGCCGGCGAGCGGCGCGGGCGTGCGGGTCACCCAGTAGAGATCGGCCGGGACCGCCAGGTCGCCCAGGAAGCCGGCGCCGCTCCCGGGCGGGAGCAGCCGGAGGTTGTGCACGTTCAGGACCGCGTCAGGCGCGGGCCGCGGCGACGAGCGCTTCGACCGGCCCGAGGTCGTACGGGGCGCCCGTCATCACGATGAGGTGCTCGGCGCCGGCGTCGAGGTACTCGGGCCACGACGACACCTCGTCGGGTCCGATCGCGACGGTCCGCTCGATCTCGGAGGGTGGGCGACCGAGCTTGGCGCACCACCCGTCGAGCACCGCCGACTTCGCGGCGAAATTCGCCGGCGGACCGAAGGTGTTCCAGGCGTCGGCGTACTCGGCGACGAGCCGCAGCGTCACCTTCTCGCCGCTGCCACCGATCAGGATCGGTACGTCGCCGTCGGGTGGCGGGGTCAGCTGGCCGAGCCGATCGATGAGCTGTGGGAGGGCCTCGGCCAGGTCGCGCAGGCGCTGCGGCGCAGTCTTGAAGTCGTAGCCGTACTCCGTGTAGTCACGCTCGAACCAGCCTGATCCGATCCCGAGCACGAAGCGGCCGTGACTGATCAGGTCGATCGTGCGGGCCATGTCCGCGAGCAGCTGCGGATTGCGGTACGAGTTGCAGGTGACGAGCGCGCCGATGCGGGCGTTCGTCGTCTCCACGGCCATCGCGGCCAGCAAGGAGTACGCCTCGTAGTGGTTCGCGTCGGGGTTGCCGTAGAGCGGGAAGAAGTGGTCCCACACCCAGATGCTGTCGACGTCGAGCGCGTCGGCGGCCCGCCACGCGGCTCGCATCTCGTCCACGGTGGCAACCTGCGGATGCAGCTGCACCCCCACTTTGAAGCGCGCCATTGACGTCTCGTTTCAGTGAACGGAAGGGGAGGTCTGGAAACTAGCTGCGGCGAGGAGCGTGGGGCGGGGGAGTTGGGTCGTACAAGGCGCTGCCCTGCTCCCACTGCTCGTACGGGACCTTCCAGTCCACCATCGCGATGTCGTCGTTCGGCGGGCGCGGCGTCCCGGTGACCTCGACGATGTCGCCGCGCTGGCTGAAGTTGAAGAACCACTCGGCGTTCGCTTCGCCGAGGTTGATGCAGCCGTGGGACACGTTGTCGTTGCCCTGCGAGTCCACCGACCACGGTGCCGCGTGAACGTACTCACCCGTCGAGGAGATCTGCGTGTCCCAGAGGACGGTCTCGAGGTAGCCGTCGGGAGACTCGAGCGGGATCCCGTTCGTCCGGGAGTCCATGATCACCTTCGCCGACTTCCCGAGCACGAGGTGCCGGCCGCTCATCGTCGGATACGTCGCCCGGCCCGCGCTCATCGGGAACGTCTTCACGACCGAGCCGTTCTGGTAGACCGTGAGCGTGTGGCTGGCGGCGTTCGCGATGCTGACCTGCGCGTCACCGATGCGGAAGTGCGCAGTGCGGTGGACGTTGCCGAAGAGGCCGTTGCCGGCGTCGACGCCGTTGAGGTCGGCGTCGAACCAGACCTCGGTGTTCGCAGGCCAGTAGTCCCGCGGGCGCCAGTGAATCTCCTGGTCGCTCATCCAGCGCCACGAGCCCTCGACGGGGACCGACGTGGTCACGTTCAGGCGTTCTTCGACTGCGGCCCGGTTCGCCACCGGCGCCGTGAACCGCACGGAGATCGGTTGCCCGACGCCGACGACCTCGTTGTCGCCGGGGACCACACGTGCGCCGAGACCACCCGTCGGTGTCACGGTCGTGAACGTCCACTTCTCGTGGTGCGGCTTGCCCTTGTCGGGGACGACGCGCGCATCCACCGCGTACTCGGTGCCGGCCGCGAGCTTCGTCCGGGTGATCCACCAGCCACCCTGGCGGTCGATGTAGCCGGGAACCAGGGTCCCGTCGGGCGCCTTGACGGTCAGCCGCTTGATCCGACCGTTGACCGCGCTGACGTTGATCGTCGTCTCGGGGGCGATCTCGGTCGCGCCCGCGTGAGGCTGCGCGATGAGAACGAACCGGCCACCGAGAATCGGCCGTTGCTTCGGCGCCGCGGTCGCCGAGGCGGTGTCGCCCTTCCAGGGGACCAGGAGGTATGCGGCCGCGCCGAATCCCACGATGATCGCAACGGCGAACGTCACGATGGCGGTACGGCGAACGAGGTTCACGATCGAGCTCCCTGGGTGCTGCAACTAGCCTCGCGCGGCGTCACAGCGAACAGAAGATTCTCGTTGGTTCGACCGCCTCGATGCAAACCTGGAGCCGGGTGGCACCGGGCAGCTCTGGAACCGGTTCTACCGGAGGGGTGCCGGATGGGCGAGACTCCCGCCCGTGGACCTGCATTTCTCCCAGGAGGACGAGGCCTTTCGCGCCGAAGCCCGCGAGTGGCTGACCGGCGCGCTCGGGGGCGAATTCGCCGGGGTTCGCGGCCGTGGCGGGCCCGGCGACGAGCACGCACTCTTCGAGGAGCGCCTGGCCTGGGAGCGAGCGCTCGGTGCCGCGGGGTGGACCTGCCTCTCCTGGCCGCGTGAGTACGGCGGGCGCGACGTGACCCTGCTCCAGCAGGTGATCTTCTACGAGGAGTACGCCCGTTGTGGCGGGCCCGGCCGGGTCGGGATCGTCGGCGAAGGCCTCATCGGCCCGACGATCCTGCACTTCGGCACGGAGGAGCAACGGCAACGCTTCCTCCCGAAGATCGCCAGCGGTGAGGAGCTCTGGTGCCAGGGCTACTCCGAGCCCAACGCCGGCTCGGACCTCGCGAACATCGCGACGCGGGCGGTGCTCGAGGATGGTGCCGACGGCGAGGAGTGGGTCGTCAGCGGCCAGAAGGTGTGGACGTCGCTCGCGCACTGGGCGGACTGGTGCTTCGTGCTCGCGCGACGGATCGTGACGCACCGCGCCACCGCGGGATCTCGTACCTTCTCGTCCCGATGGATCAGCCCGGAGTCGAGATCCGGCCGATCGAGCAGATCACCGGCGACTCGGAGTTCAACGAGGTCTTCTTCGACGGCGCACGCACGCGACGGGACCACATCGTCGGCGAGGTGAACGGCGGGTGGCGCGTCGCGATGGGGACGCTCGCGTTCGAGCGCGGCGCGCTCGACGCTCGGTCAGCAGCTCAACTTCGCGAACGAATGGCGCGAGATCGTGAAGCGGTCACATGACCTCGGACGAGCAACGGACCCGGTGTTCCGTCAACGTCTCGCGCAAGCTTGGATCGAGCTCGAGATCATGCGGTACAACGCGCTGCGCGGGCTGACCGCGATGGCGAAAGGCGAGGTCACCCGGGAGACGTCGATCTCGAAGCTCTTCTGGGGAACGATGCACCGCGGGCTCGGCGAGCTCGCGCTCGACGCGCTCGGTCCGTGGGCCGAGATCGCCGACGCCGGGCCCTACGACCTCAGCGCGTTCCAACGCCTCTTCCTCTACAGCCGGGCCGACACGATCTACGGCGGGTCGAACGAGATCCAACGCAACGTGATCGGCGAACGAGTCCTGGGTCTGCCCTCCGAGCCGAAGGTCGTCTGATGCCTCCCGTTGCCCCGCAATACCCCCCTCCCCACGGCCTGCTCGACGGGAAGTCCGTGCTCGTCACCGCCGCGGCCGGCACCGGCATCGGGTTCGCGGCGGCGAAGCGCTGCGTCGAGGAGGGCGCGCGAGTGGTGTTGAGCGACGCGCACGAGCGGAGACTCGGCGAAGCGGCCGAAGCGCTCGGCGATGCGGTCGCGGCGGCGATCCCCTGCAACGTGACCGACGAGGCGCAGGTGCAGAACCTGTTCGAGACGGCGGTTGCCGCCACCGGCGGTCTTGATGTCGTGATCAACAATGCGGGGCTCGGCGGTACCGCGAACCTCGTCGACATGACGGACGAGCAATGGCTTACGGTGCTCGACGTCACGCTGAACGGCACCTTCCGCTGCGTGCGCGCCGCGCTCCGGCACCTCACCGACCGCGGTGCGGGCGTCATCGTGAACAACGCGTCGGTGCTCGGCTGGCGCGCACAGGCCGGGCAGGCGCACTACGCGGCCGCGAAGGCGGGAGTGATGGCACTGACCCGGTGTGCGGCGATCGAGGCGGCCGAGTCCGGCGTGCGCGTGAACGCGGTAGCGCCGAGTCTGGCGATGCACCCTTTCCTCGCGAAGGTGACGAGCGACGAGGTGCTGGCCGAGCTCACGTCACGCGAGGCGTTCGGCCGTGCCGCGGAGCCCTGGGAGGTCGCGAACGTCATCGTCTTCCTCGCGTCCGACTACTCCACCTACATGACCGGCGAAGTGGTCAGCGTCTCCAGCCAGCACCCCTAACAGCTTTGGCGCCACTTGCACCCACTATGTGCAGGGTAAGTGGCGCCAAAACGGGGTTAGTCGGAGGGGGTGAGTCGGAGGGGTGGCAGTGGGAGCTGGGTGGGAGGTCCAGGGCGGGGTTGCGGTCGAAGAAGCCCATCGGGGTCATCAGGAACCCGGCGTACTCGACCGGCATGACCGGCCAGTCCTCGGGGCGCACGAAGTGCGTGACGCCGAACGTGTACCAGACGACGATGTCGGTATCGACGAGACCGCGGTCCGCCGCGCGTCCAGCGGGGGAGCCCGTCGCCGCCCTCGTGCTGATTCGGGAACTCGCCCGCGGCGCGCCGCTCGTCGGGTGAGTACGGCGTGGCCCAGAGGTTGTGCTGCGCGAACCCGGCGCGCCGGCCGACGCTCGAGTCCGGTTGGGCGAGCAGCGTCGGTGTGCTCATCGTCGGGACGAGCTTGTACGCGACGGGCTGGCCGAGCCCGTTCTTCACGTGCGGGTTCACGATCTTCCAGTACCGGCTCGTCGCAGAATTCGTGTTCCGCCGCGCGTGCACCTCGGAGCCGAGCCGGGTCGCGCGCGGCGCGAACGCGTTGCCCCAGGGGTTGTCGTCGCCCCACGGCATCGCCTCGGCCTCGATCTCGTAGATCTCGTTGTCCGGGCCGTCGATGTCGAAGTCGAGCCGGACGTTGAACAGGTGCTGGTGGTGCGGCGCCGCGACACCCGGCGCGACGACGTTGGCGAACTCGGGTTGCGACCCCGGCTCGATCGCCATCGGCGAGACGATGCCGGTGAGCTTGACCTCGAGCTGGATGTTGCCGTCGAGGTAGAGGTACCAGCAGAAGGCGTACTCGTAGTTGCCGACGGTCGCCACGCTGTTCACGACGAGCCGGCGGCTCCGCCGGACCTCGCTGCGCCCGCTGAACAGGTCGACGTGCTTCCAGAGGATCCCGTAGTCCTCCTCGTGCAGGCAGATCGCGTTCTCGATCATCGTACGGCTCGCCCGTCTCGTTCGCGAGCACCGCGTCGATGTAACGGATCTCACCGAGGCAGTCGCAGCCGAGCGTGAGCGGCTGGGTCATGCGGCCGAGCCCCCACTCGCCCGCGTCGAACGCGTTCTTCCAGCCCTGCAACTGCCCCGGGTCCCCGTAGGGCACCACCATCTCGCTGACCGACGCGCGGTGAAGGACCGTGCGCTCGCGCCCGTGGTCGTCGTACGCGACCTGGTGGAGCGTGGTCCCTTCGTACGGGTCGAACCCGATGCGGAACGACCACTCTCCAGCGCACGAGGTTCCCCTCGACCGTGAAGCTCGGTCCTTCGGGCTGGGTGATCTCGAGGGGTTTCAGGTTGTCCCGCAGTGGCTCGTGGTCCTCCGCGTAGTAGCGCGCGTGCTGCTCGGGCATCGAGACGACACCGTGATCGATCACTTCGATGACCTCGTTGCGGCCCAGATCGAAGTGCACGATGACGCCTTCGATCGGGCGTGCGTAGCCGTTGTCCTCCGGTGTCTCGCGGAGGAAAGAGATGCATCGGGCGATCCGCCGATCGGTCTCGGCGGAGTAGCCGAACGACCCCGCGGGCCACGGATCGATCTGGATCTTGGTCAGGTCGGTGATCCCGCGGCGCGCGAGTGCGGCGATGTAGTCGGGGTGCTCGAGCGTTGTGAACATCGCGTTCATCGCCTCGGTGAACGAAAGCGCCGGTCGCATGCCCTCGACCTCGCGCCACTCCCGCACCTCGCCCGCGGTCACCGAGACCGTGACCTCGACCATCTGGAGCTCGGGCCCGGGGATGACGAGCGCTCGCAGCTCTCGGTCCACGGGGTCGCCGGGCTTCCACTGCGCCAACGCTTCCTTGACCGGCTCGTGCAGCACGACGTGCGCGAAGCGCGCCTCGGCTCCGAGGCTCGCCGTCGCGCGGATGATCTCCACCGCGCGGGTGATCTCCTCGTCCGAGACCATGGCGAGCGGGTGGGCGGGCGATGCAGGCATCTTCGGATCATCCCGATGCCCACACGGGCTGTCAATTGAGCCCGACGCGCCCTGCGCTCAGGTGCGGCTGCGGGCGAGTCGGGTCCGCAGCGCAGCCGCGGCCGGCTTCGGCAGGTAGGACGAGTCGAACGGCAGCGCGGCGCCGAATCCCGGGAGCTCGCTCGGGATCCAGGAATGCCCGTCGGTGAAGCCCCAGGTGACAAATGTGTGGCACCGGCTCACCGCGAGGCACACGTCCAGCACGTCGCGGTAGACCGCGGCTTGCTCCCGCAGCTTCTCCGGCGTCGCGGGGAGGAACACCCCGACGTCGAGCTCGGTGATCGCCACGTCGAGACCGAGCTCGGCGTAGCTGCGCAGCGCCCCCTCCATCTGCTGCCCGGTCGGCTTGCGCATCGTGACCTCGTGGGCCTGGATGCCGACACCGTCGATCGGGACGCCGCGCGATTGGAGGCCGCGCACGAGCGCGCGCACTGCATCAGCCTTGGCGCCGGGGAACTCGAGGTCGAAGTCGTTGTAGAAGAGCTGGGCATCGGGATCGGCTTCGTGCGCCCAACGAAACGCGAGATCGATGTACTCCGGCCCGATGACGCGCAACCACACGCTGTCGCGCAGGTTGCCGTTGTCGTCGATCGCTTCGTTCACGACGTCCCACTGCTTGACCGTGCCGCGGTACCGGCGCACGACGGTGTGGATGTGGTCGCGCAGAACTCTCTCGAGCTCGGGTCGCGTCCACGACCGGTCGGTCACCCACGCGGGGACCGCGCGGTACCAGACGAGCGTGTGTCCCCGCACCGTCATGTCGTGCTTGCGAGCGAAGGTTGTGATCGCGTCGGCGGGCTCGAAGTCGTACCGGCCCGCTTCGGGGTGGATCAAGTCCCACTTCATCGCGTTCTCCGGCGTGACCGCGTTGTACTCGGAGGCGAGCGTTGTCCGGTACGCGTGGTCGTCCTGGAGCGGCTCGACGCTGACGGCCGCGCCCACGAGCAGGTGCTTCGTCGCGGCCGAGACCCGCAGTGGCGTAGTGCCGTCGTCGCCCGGCCGCGCGGCTGCATTGACCGGCGACGAGGCGGGGGAACCTTCCTGACCGCCCGCGGACGTGGCGAGCAGGAGCAGCGCGCCGATCAGTGCTCCGGCTACCAGCACGAGGCCCACGACGAGGAGGATCGTGCCCGCACGCGCGGCGACGCCCGCGCGCGAATCGCCCTCCCGGCTCTCCCCCATACTGGACATAATGCCCTAAATCGTCCCGAAGGCTCGGAAGCGGCGAGTCGGCAGGCGCTGGGCCGTCCCGAGGTGTTTCACCGGAACGAGCGTGGGAGCCGTGCGGGCGGGTCCAACGTGGCTGCGCGACGATGCGCGACTCTCGGAGGATGCTGCGGCCACTCGTGCTCTTCGAGGGAGTTCCGGGCTCCGGCAAGACGACGACCTCACGCGCGCTCGCCGAGCGCTATCGAGAAGAGGGTCGCGAGGTGGGTTGGGCCCTCGAGGAAGATCGCGAGCACCCCTTCTTCGGTCAGGAGTTCCGGCGCTCCCACCGATCGCACGGCTTCCCCCGGAGATGTCTCGACGCATGGGAGCAGGTTGCGTCCGCGTGCGCCGAGCATCCGTGGGTGCTCGAGGGCGTCGCGTGCCAGAGCACGGTCAGGTTCATGTTCGAGCAGGAGCTGCCCGAGTGGGAGATCGACGCGTATTGGGATGACTTCGTTGCGATCGTTCGTCCTGCGGACCCGCTGTTGGTGCACCTCCTCCCCGGAGATGTGAAGTCCTTCATCTGCGGGCACACCAAGACCGTGCGGAGTGATGTCTGGGACAAGATCTCGACCCACGTCCTGAGCACACCGGTAGGTCGTCGCCTCGACGCCGGCGGAAGCGACACACCCGTGGACTTCTGGGTCCGCTACAGCGAGCTCTGCGAGCGACTCATCGACAGGTCTGATCTCCCGACGCTGGTGGTCGATGTCGGCGCGGGTTGGGCTGGTATCGACGAGTCCGTCGCTGCGCACGCGGGGCAGGGAAGTCGCCGAGCGATAAGGCAGAAGTCAGGCTGTGGTGGCGGGAGTCCGGGCGGATCATGAGGTAGCCAGTTCGGCGAGGTGGGCGAGCGAGTTGCCCAGGTGCTCCGGAGGGAACGGCGGGAATCCGATGTGCTCCCGGATGGAGTCCGGGACAGCTGACCAGTCGTAGGAGAGAGTGACTGTGGTGTTCGAGGGTCCAGCTGGCGTGAGGTCGTAGCGCCAGGTCCAGCCGGGGAAGCTGAGGGTGCCGTCGCCGGCGTCGTTGCCTGGCTCCCAGGAGATGGTGCTCGGCGGGTCGTACTGCTGGACCCGGTTGGCCATCTGGTAGTCACCGTCTGGGTGGTTCGGGTGGTACATCGACATCCGGAAGATCTGCCCGGCGGCGCTCAAGGGCTTGCTGTCGAGGGTTTCGCGGACCCAGCCGGTGCCGTCGATCGCGGCGTGGTTGGCCGGATCGGCAAGGACAGTGAAGATGGCCTCCGCCGAGGCGTTGATGACCATCGTCGCGCTGACACTTTCGTCGGCCACGTGCCTATCTCCTCATGAGCTGACCTTGTCATCGGTTCTGACGTTCGCCGAGCCCGGAACTCATCGCTGACGTCGCCAACCGGACGAGAACGGTTTGGGTCACGCCACGATTCATGAATGACGCCCGCTCCGGAATCGCGTTTCGGTGTCAGTTCGACACGCCAGAGCGTGTCCAAACGCCACCGAAAGGTGAGGATCCACTCGCGCATCGCGGCGTTCGCTGATGTTCCTAGAGCGACCGAGCAGATCGGCAGTTCTGGGCGCGACGGTCAGCGGTCGCAGGCCATCCAGACCACCTCCCCAACAGCTTCCGTTGTGCAGTGGTCGCGGCGGAAGCCCAGCTTCTCCGCCACCCGAAGCGACGGTGCGTTCCAGGATCCAATGGTCGCCCAAATTCGACGCCGGCCTGTCTCGAATGCGGCGTCGAGCAGCACTCGAGCGGCTTCGGTCGCGTACCCGCGCCCATGCGCCCGAGGCAGCAGCTCATACGCAAGCTCAGGCTCATCAAGCGAGCCGCGCCCAACGACGATTGCGGTGTACCCCAACGCTTCGCCATCCGGCCGGTTGCGGAGCACTAGCGCCCCGATGCCCGTGGTCTCGGTCGTCTTGGTCATGACGTCGATCCGCTCGAGCACGTCAGCAACAGTGAACGTGCCCGTTCCCCGAGTGTTCAGCAACTCGGTGAACCACTCCGCGTCGCTCGGTTCCGCCGGCGTCAGGATGAGTCGCTCGGTCTCGAGTCGCGAGGGCATCGGCGAGAACGTCATGGGTCGCTGCGAGGCGTCGCAACCGGTCCTTGATCCACCGTCACAGGATGCCTGTTCTGGAGCGGGCTCGCTTGGGCACCGCAGGGTTCACAGATGTTCCTTGAGCGACTTACCGATCGGCAGTGCTGCGGGCGCC
The DNA here is from genome assembly GCA_963770095.1 of uncultured Acidimicrobiia bacterium. Classification (GTDB taxonomy): domain Bacteria; phylum Actinomycetota; class Acidimicrobiia; order IMCC26256; family JAENVU01; genus Chersky-806. The sequence continues at coordinate 338,850 of CAVYOO010000005.1, read as the reverse complement.
TTCACGGTCGTAGCGACGCTCATCGAGGCGTGGACCGCATGACGAGGTGTTGCTCCGTCTCGGCGACGGTGCGGAAGCCCGAACGCTCGTAGACCTCCACCAGCCACCTCCGATGTCTTCCGACGGTCAACTCAACACCTGTGTGACCTCGTCGCCACGCGTCGTCCATCACCGCACGAAGAAGCACTGTGCCTACACCGCACCGCCGATGAGAGGGAACCACGGCGACCACGACCTCGGGAAGGCCCGGCGTCATCAGGTCGCGATGCTTGGTCAGGCGCCTGTGGTTTGAGCAAGGCCCGTGCATGCACCGTCGCAGAACTGGCTCGGTGACACGCGCTTGAGCTGTCGTTCGATGGTGTTGACCATGCGGCGCCCCTGAACCGTGTCATGGGCTGAGACCCGAACGATCGTGCCGTCGCGGATGACTGTCCGCTGGATCCTGTCGTGGCATGGGTGGCGTCCCACGACGTGTCGCCAGAAGTCGGCGAGAACGACACCGGCTCGGTTGCTCTGCTCTTGCCCGACAAATGCCAGCTCTCCGGATCCGTCGACGACGTGAAGCCAGGCGAGGAACGGCTGGCCGACCGCGGGAAGGTTGCTTGACGCCCGAAGCGAGAACCCGGCTGGAAGCTGCACCTTCGGAGCGTCTTGGCCGGTGCCCCAATCGACGGTCCGCGCCGCCCTCCGTAGATCTGCGGCTGACACTCCACGGCCGAAGACGTAGGCGTCGTTCGATAGGTAGAAGCCGGGCCCTTTGGTGGAGATCTCGTTGCGAGTCGAGGGGAGGCAGTACGAAGGTTGCGCTTGGTCGTCGCCGACGTACCCGACGACCAACGCAGGCCCCGAAGCGGCGGTCGAGCCTCGCGGCATGTAGAGCGACTGCGTCCGTCCCGCGTCGAGACGCGTGCCGGGAATCGGCGTTCGTCGGGCCGAGTCGTACTGTCGGTCGGTGATCCGCCAACCAGCAGGAAGATCGACCGGCATCAATGGCGATGCCGGGGTAGTGACATCACCAACCGGGTCGAACGACGTGCCTCCCGTTCGAGCGGCGGGATCGACGCCACTTGAAGTGCACGCAACGAGTGCGACCGCAAGACCGACGCACAGGCCCCAGGAAGAGTGCCGTGCCATGGTGCGCACGGTAGACCCCTCTCCGGTCAGCCGGGATGCGCCTCGTCGACGACGCAATCGACCAGGCCACGGTTCGCTACGCCACTCCTGAGGACATCGGTCCCACGGTGCCAGACTGGGCGCACGTCCGCATCCGGGATGAGGACGCGAACAAGGCCAAGCCTGAAGGCTCGGCCAAGTGCAAGGGGGAGGCATGTTCGCCTTGTGGGCTGGTGTCGGCGGCGGGTGTCGGGGCTTCCTCGGCGCCATGATCGGGTTCTGGGGTCTCGCCATCGTCTTCGTGGCGACGATCGTCCTCTTGCCGGGCGTCAATCCGGCGTTCGTCATCGTGCCCGTCGTCGTTGTCCCCGTGGCCGTCATGTGGAGCAGAGAAACCCGCCGCGAACGGGCCAGCGAGCCTGCCCCAAAGGACCCGTACCCAACTTGAGCAAGCCGGTGGGTACGGAACCCGCACGTCACCGAAGAAACTCAAGCGGCGTGAATCCTCCTCAGCAGGCCAGTGTTCGTGAATGGCGCCCGCTCCGGAAACGCGTTTCGGTGTCAGTTCGACACGCCAGAGCGTGTCCAAACGCCACCGAAAGGTGAGGATCCACTCGCCCACGGCAGAGTGATCTCATCTCAGCGGTGGGACCTGGGGCGACACTCGACGAGCGGCGGTGTCTACCGGTCGCGCTAGGAGCTGGTGTTCTTCGCCGCGTCCTGGAACGCGGGTCGTTCCCCACCGCCGTGCACGAGGATGTTCGCGCCGCTGACGTAGGCCGCGAGTGGGGAAGCGAGGAAGAGGCAGACGCCGGCGATGTCGTCGGGCGTACCCATTCGGCCGAGCGGCACCGTCGCGCTCACGGCCGCGATGCCTTCCTCGTCGCCGTAGAACAGGTGCGCCTGCTCCGTGAGGATGAGGCCCGCGGTCACCGCGTTGACGCGGACCCGCGGCGCGAAGTCCACCGCGAGCGTCGCCGTGAGGTTGAGCAGGCCGGCCTTGGCCGCGCCGTACGCGGCGCTGCCGGGGTTCGGGCGGATGCCGCTCACGCTGGCGATGTTCACGATGCAGCCACCGTCAGCCTGGGTCTGCATCACCGCGTTCGCCTGCTGCGAGAACACGAGTGGCGCGATGAGGTTCAGGTCGATGATCGCCCGGGAGAACCGCGGTGACGCGGTGGCGGAGTCGGCCGGCGGCGATCCGCCGGCGTTGTTCACCAGGACGTCGAGGCGGCCGCCGCGGCGGACGGTGTCGGCGACGACGCGCTCGACGTCGTCGGGCTCGCGCACGTCGGCCGCGACGAAGACCGCGGTGCGCCCGTCGGCCGACGGCAGGCTCTCCGGATCCGAACGGCCGCAGATCGTCACGTCCGCGCCGGCGGACAGGAACGCCTCCGTGATCCCGCGCCCGATGCCCCGGGCGCCCCCGGTGACGATGACCACCCGACCCGACAGGTCAGGGGTTGCGCTCGCCTCGAAGGGGCCCGAATTCGCCATGTGGATTAGTTTGGCATCCGATCTGACGACCCATCAGAAAGTGGCCAGCGCGCCCATGGGCATCTCACACACCGTCGACGGCCAGGGCATCGCCGAGGTCGTCATGGACAACCCACCCGTCAATGCCCTCACGGTGGCGGGCTGGTTCGAGCTGGCCCGGATCGTGCGCGGTCTCGGCGACGATCCCGCGGTTCGGGTCGTGGTCCTCCGGGCGGAGGGCCGGGGCTTCAACGCCGGCGTCGACATCAAGGAGATGCAGGCCACCGAGGGCTTCGATGCCCTGATCGGCGCGAACCGAGGTTGCTACGCAGCGTTCGCGGCCGTCTACGAGTGCGCGGTCCCGGTCATCGCCGCGGTGAACGGGTTCTGCCTCGGCGGCGGCATCGGGCTTGCCGGCAACGCCGACATCATCGTGGCGAGCGACGACGCAACCTTCGGGCTCCCCGAGGTGGACCGCGGCGCGCTCGGGGCCGCGACCCACCTGGCCCGGCTCGTTCCGCAGCACCGGATGCGCGCCATGGTCTACACGTCCGCCACCGCGACCGCAGCCGAGCTGCACGACTTCGGATCGGTGCTGCGCGTCGTCCCGCTCGCCGAGCTCCGGGACGCGGCGCTCGAGGTCGCCGGGCAGATCGCGGCGAAGAGCCCGACGGTGATCCGCGCCGCCAAGGAGTCGCTTGAACGGCATCGACCCGATCGACGTGAAGCGGTCCTACCGGTTCGAGCAGGGCTTCACGTTCGAGCTGAACCTTTCCGGCGTCGCCGACGAGCACCGCGACGCGTTCGTAGCCAAACGGGAGACGGATACCAGCGAGTGAGCGACAAACGAATGACCGAAGCGGACGTCGTCGCGGAGCTTCGCGACGGCATGACGATCGGGGTCGGAGGCTGGGGGTCGCGGCGCAAGCCGATGAGCCTCATCCGCGAGATCGCCCGGTCGTCGCTCCAGGACCTGACGATCGTTGCCTACGGCGGCCCCGACATCGGGCTGCTGTGCGCGGCGGGCAAGGTGAGCCGGGTCGTCTACCCGTTCTGCTCGCTCGACACGATCGCGCTCGAGCCGCACTTCCGCGTGGCGCGCCAGTCGGGTGCGGTGTCGACGCTGGAGCTCGACGAAGGCATGTTCCTCCTCGGGCTGCAGGCCGCAGCCTGGCGGGTGCCGTTCATCCCGACGCGAGTCGGGCTCGGCTCCGACATCGTGGACAAGCAGCCGGAGATCCGCACGGTCACGTCGCCGTACGACGACGGCGAGGAGCTCGTGGCCGCGCCTGCGCTCACCCTGGATGTCGCGCTGATCCACATGCATCGCGGCGACGCGCGGGGCAACGGCCAGTACCTGAACGTGGATCCGTACTTCGACGACCTGTTCTGCATGGCCGCGCAACGGCGGTACATGAGCGTCGAGCGCGTCCTCGAGACCGATGACCTTCTCGCCGAGGGTCCGGTGCAGACGCTCAAGATCAACCGGCTGATGACGGACGGCGTGATCGAGGCGGAGTTCGGTGCGCACTTCACCGAGTGCGTGCCCGACTACGGCCGCGACGAAGCGTTCCAACGCGAGTACGCCGGGAGCGCGAAGAGCAAGGAAGCGTGGGCGGAGTGGCGGGCCAAGTACCTGGACTGCGGTGGCCACGAGGAGTACCGGAAGGTCGTGGGGCTGTGAGTGCCGCGGGAGAGACGAAGAACCTGGTTACCCGGGCCGAGTACTGCGTGATCGGGGTCGCCGAGTGCTTCCGCGGTGACGGCGAGATCATGGCCAACCCGATCGGCACGATCCCGGCGATCGGCGGCCGGCTCGCTCGGGCGAGCTTCGAGCCCGACCTGGTGATGACCGACGGCGAGGCGCTGCTCATCGCGGGTGCGTACCCGATCGAGCGCGACCGACCAACCCAAGGTCGTCGAGGCCTGGAACCCGTACCGGTCGATGTTCGACGTCGTGTGGTCCGGCCGGCGTCACGTGATGATGGGCGGGTCCCAGATCGACCGCTTCGGCAACCAGAACTTCGCGTTCATCGGCTCGTGGGACCAGCCCAAGGCGCAGCTGCTCGGGTTCCGCGGCGCGCCGGGAAACACGATCCAGAACACGACGAGCTACTGGGTCCCGAACCACTCGCCCAAGGTGTTCGTGGAGAAGGTCGACGTCGTGAGTGGCGTCGGGTACGACCGGGCCGCGGCACTCGGCCCGGCCGGGCGCTTCCACAACCTGCGTCACGTCGTGACGAACCTCGGTGTCCTCGACTTCGAGACGCCGGATCACACCATGCGCATCCGGTCGGTGCATCCGGGGGTGACCGTCGACGACGTCGTTGCCGCGACCGGCTTCGAGCTCGTGGTCCCGGCGGAGGTCCCCGAGACCCGCGCCCCGACGGAGGACGAGTACCGCCTCATCCACGAGGTCATCGACCCGACCGGTCTGCGCGAGAAGGAAGTCCCGAACCCGTGACCTACGCGGCGTTGTCGACCGCGGCGTGCGAGCTGTTCGGGGTAGAGCTGCCGATCGTCCAGACCGGGATGGGCTGGGTGGCCGGTCCGCGGCTCACCTCCGCGACGAGCGCGGCCGGGGGGCTCGGGATCCTGGCCAGCGCCACCATGACGTTCGACGAGCTGGCCAAGGCGATCCACGAGGTCCAGAGCCGGACCGACAGGCCGTTCGGTGTGAACCTGCGCTCGGACCAACCCGACGTGGACGACCGGATCGCGCTGCTCGTGCGCGAGAACGTGAAGGTGGCGAGCTTCGCGCAGGCGCCGGGCGAGCGGTTGGTGAAGCTGCTCAAGGACGCGGGCGTCGTGGTGATGCCGACTGTGGGCGCACGCCGTCACGCCGAGAAGGTCGCGGGTTGGGGCGTCGACGCGGTGATCGCACAAGGGGCGGAGGGCGGCGGTCACACGGGGACCGTGCCGACGAGCTTGTTGCTCCCGCAGGTGTGCGACGCGGTGGACATCCCGGTGCTCGCCGCGGGTGGTTTCCACGACGGCCGCGGCCTGGTGGCGGCGATTGCGTACGGCGCGGCCGGCGTCGCCATGGGGACCCGGTTCCTGCTCTCGGCCGAGAGCACGGTGCCCGACGCGGTCAAGCGCCGCTACCTCGAGGCGTCGGTGACCGACACGGTGGTGACCACCAGCGTCGACGGGTACCCGCAGCGGGTCATTCGCACCGAGCTGGTCGACCACCTCGAGGGCTCCGGTCGCATCACCGCGCTGCCACGGTCGATCGCGAACGCGCTTCGGTTCCGGAAGCTCAGCGGGCGGTCGCTTCCCGACTTGGCGCGCGAGGGGCTCGCGATGAAGCAGAACCAGGACCTGACCTGGGCGCAGGTCGCGATGGCGGGGAACGCGCCGATGCTCACCAAGGCGGCTCTGGTCGACGGGCGCCTCGACACCGGCGTGCTGCCGACCGGTCAGGTCGTCGGGCTGGTCGACGAGCTGCCGACCGTCGCCGACATCATTGCCACGATCATGGGAGAGGCCGAGGCCACGCTGGCCCGCCTGGAGGGGAAGCAAGGATGAGTGCGAAGACGAGAGTTCCGGCCGCCGAGGGCTGGTTCACGATGGACGATGCGGAGCCCGCGCTGCTCGGGCGGCGCGGCGTGGAGACGGGGAGCTACTTCTTCCCGCCGACGCTCGCGTTCTCCCGCAACCCGGCCGCGCCGGCCGAGGATCTCGAAGAGGTCGCCCTCTCACGCCGGGGCCGGGTGTGGTCCTGGACGACGAACCACTACAAGCCACCGGACCCGTACGTGTCACCCGACCCGTTCGTGCCGTACACCGTCGTCGCGGTCGAGCTGGTCGAGGAGCAGATGGTGGTGCTGGGACCGCTCGCGCCGGGAGCGGATCCCGATGCGTTGGCGGTCGGCCAGGACGTCGAGCTCGTGCTGACCACGCTGTACGAAGACGACGACAATGAGTACGTGGTGTGGGCCTGGAGGAACGCATGAGTGCATCTGAGGAAGCCCAGGTGGGAGAGGTCGCAGTCCTCGGGGTCGGCATGCACCCCTGGGGGAAGTGGGGCCGCAATTTCGTGGAGTACGGGGTCGTCGCGGCCCAGGCCGCGCTGGCCGACGCGGGCGTCGAGTGGCGCGACATCCAGTTCGTGTCGGGCGCCGACACCATGCGCAACGGCTACCCGGGTTACGTCGCCGGGGCCACGTTCGCGCAGGCGCTGGGCTGGCAGGGGGCATCGGTCGCGTCGTCGTACGCAGCATGCGCGAGCGGCGCGACCGCGCTGAACGCGGCGCGGGCGCAGATCCTCTCCGGTTTGTGCGATGTCGCGCTCGTCGTCGGCGCGGACACGACACCGAAGGGCTTCCTGGCGCCCAACGCGGGGGAGCGCGGCAACGACCCGGACTGGCTGCGGTTCCGCCTGCTCGGCGCGACGAACCCGACGTACTTCGCGCTCTACGCGCGCCGGCGCATGGAGATCTTCGGCGCCACGCCGGACGACTTCGCCAAGGTCAAGATCAAGAACGCGCGCCACGGTCTGAGCAACCCGTACGCGCGGTACCGCAAAGAAGTGACGCTGGACGAGATCAACGCGGCACCGATCGTGGCGGACCCGCTGCGCCTGCTGGAGATCTGTGCAACGTCCGACGGCGCCGCGGCGGTCGTGATCTCGAGCATGGAGTACGCGAAGACACGGGGGGCGGGCCAGCCAGTGCGGGTGGCGGCCATCTCCACGGTGACGCCGAGCTATCCGAACACGATCATCGAGATGCCGGCGTTCGCGACCGACTCCGCGCACGGCGTGGCCGCTCCGACCCACACGTTCCGCGACTCGATTGCGGCCGCGGCCTACGAGCAGGCCGGTCTCGGCCCCGAGGATCTCGACCTCGCCGAGGTGTACGACCTCTCGACCGCGCTCGAGCTCGACTGGTACGAGAACATTGGGCTCTGCAAGCCCGGCGAGGCCGAACGGCTCCTGAACGACGGCGACACCACGATCGGCGGGCGGGTGCCCGTCAACGCGAGTGGTGGTCTCGCGTGCTTCGGTGAGGCCGTTCCCGCGCAGGCGCTGGCGCAGGTGTGCGAGATCACCTGGCACCTGCAGGGCAAGGCCGGTGAACGCCAGGTCGAGGGGGCGAACGTCGGGCTCACCGTGAACCAGGGCCTGTTCGGCCACGGAAGCTGCGTGATCCTGCGCCGCTAGTGTCGAACCCGTGACGACACCGACGCAGTGGAACCTCGCCGACCTGTTCGAAGCCGTAGCCGATGCGGTTCCCGACCGCACCGCGATCATCGTCGGTGATCGCCGGCTGACGTTCCGGGAGGCGGACGAGCGGGCGACCCGGCTCGCGCACCACCTGGCGGCCAACGGCGTGAAGGCGGGCGATCACGTCGGCCTCTATCTCTACAACGGCCCCGAATACGTCGAAGGGCTGTTCGCCGCCTACAAGCTGCGCGCGGTCCCGATCAACGTCAACTACCGCTACGTCGAGGCGGAGCTCGAGTATCTCTTCGACAACGCGGACCTCGTCGGGCTGATCCACGGCCGCGAGTTCGTGCCTCGCATCGCGGCTGTGCGCAACCAGTGTCCCAAGCTCGTCGCGTTCGTGGCGGTCGAGGACGGATCGAGCGAGGACCTCGAGCCGATCGGCGCGGTCGAGTACGAGGCAGCACTCGCCGCGGCGTCGCCGACGCGGGACTTTCCCGAACGGTCGGAGGACGACCTGTACATCCTCTACACCGGGGGTACGACCGGGATGCCCAAGGGCGTCATGTGGACGCAGAAGGACTTCTTCCTCTCCACGGTCGGCCCGCTGCTCGAGCTCTCCGGCATCCAGCTGAACGAACCCGCGGACGTGGTCGGGCTCGCGGCGTCGGGGACGCCGAGCGTGTCGTTCCCGATCCCGCCGCTCATGCACGGTGCTGCGCTCTGGGTCGCGTTGATGGCCATGTTCGGTGGGAGCACCCTCGTGCTCACGTCGCAGCGGAAGATGGATCCGCACGCGATCTGGGAGACCGTCGTGCGCGAGAAGGTGATGGCGATCACGATCGTCGGCGACGCGATGGCCCGCCCGCTCATCGAGGCGCTCGACGAGCCGGGGGCCTCGTACGACCTCTCGGGGTTGTACGTCATCGGCTCCGGCGGCGCGATGCTCTCACCCGCGGTGAAGGCGAAGATCGCCGAGCGGCTTCCGAACGTCATCGTGTCGGACAGCATCGGTGCGTCGGAGACCGGCTACCAGGGCACGTTCGCCGGTGCGGACGACCAGGGCCGCCCCCGCTTCATGATGGGCGACCACACGACCGTCCTCGACGACGAGGGGATGCCGGTCACGCCCGGCGACGGCGTCGTCGGCCGGCTCGCGCGCGGTGGCTACGTGCCGATCGGGTACTACAAGGATCCGGAGAAGACCGCGTCCGTGTTCGCGGAGGCCGGTGGCAAGCGTTGGGTCCTGCCCGGCGACATGGCGATGGTCGAGGCGGACGGGACGATCACGCTGCTCGGGCGCGGGTCGGTGAGCATCAACACCGGCGGCGAGAAGGTCTTCCCCGAAGAGGTCGAGAACGCGCTCAAGAGCCACGTCGACGTGTTCGATGTCGTGGTCGTCGGGGTGCCGGACGAGCGCTGGGGCGAACGGGTCTGCGCGGTGGTCAGGCCCGTCCGGGCGCGAGCCGACGCCCGACGATCTCGCGGCCCACTGCCGCGAGCACATCGCCGGCTACAAGGTTCCGCGCGAGGTGCACCTGGTGGACGAGGTCGTGCGCTCGCCGTCGGGCAAGGCCGATTACCGCTGGGCCAAGGACGTCGCGACGGGCAAGACCTGACCCCCGACCGGATTTTGGCGCCACTTACAACGCGCATGGCACGTGCAAACGGCGCCAAAATGGGGGTGGGGTGGGGTCAGGCGGAGCGGTCGCGCACGACCAACGCGACGGACGCGCATCGTGATGACGGAGCCGAGGAACAGCCCGACGTAGCCGATGCCCTCCAGCGTCGCGACCTCGGTGCTGTCGCCGGCGCCCGTCGACGCGACCAGGAGCACCGAGGACGCGAGGATGCCGACGATCCCGACGGCCGTGAGCATCGCCCGGTTCGCGAGGGTCGCGGACGAACGCCGCTTCGTCCGGGTCGGCGAAGCGGCGGGTGCCGCAGCGTGAGCTGACCAGACCGCAGCTGCTCGCTGATCGCCTCCGCGTGCCCGGGCAGGGTGCGCAGCGACGGCATCGCGCGCAGGAGCTCCTTCTGCATCAGTTCGTTGACCGCGTCGGTGTCGGTCGACGGCATGACCATCGTCGCGGATTGCGTCTGCGCCTCCCGTGCGAACGCGAACCCGGGAGCCATCGTCCGCAGCGTCCCGTCGAGGGTGATGAGGGCGCGGCTCAGCAGGGTGAGCGAGGTCGGGACCGGCAGCCGATTGCGCTGCAGGACTTCGATCATCGCCTTCAGCATCCCCACGTCGAAGCCGGTGCCCCCACTGATGTGCATCACCATGAAGCGGCCGAGGTCGGCTTCGAGCGCGGTCAGGTCCGTACCCGGGGGCGGGGGCGAGATCGTGAGCACGGACCGCTTCAGCAGCTCGGGGTCGTTCAGGGTCGACGCGAGCAGGAGCCCGCCGAGCGCTTCGAGCGTCGATGGATCGAGGATGCCGGTCGACCCGAAGTCGAGCAGGTTCAGCGTCCCGTCCTCGGCGAGCAGGATGTTCCCGGGATGGGGGTCCGCGTGGAACACGCCGTCCTGGAGGATCTGCGCCAGGAAGCAGTGCAGCAGGCGCTCCGCGACGCGAGCCGCGGCACCGGGCTGGCGTCGAGCGCGGCCTGGTCCGAGACGGGGACGCCCGCGACCTCCTCGAGCACGAGCAGCCGGCGGGTGCAGAGCTCGAGGTGAACCCGCGGGATGTGGATCCCGTCGTCGCTCCCGCGGTCGCCGCGGATGCGCTCGCCGGCCTGGCCCTCGACGGTGAAGTCGAGCTCGGCGTTCACGGCGTCCGTGAACTCGCGCACCAGAGTGACCACGTCGGTGCGGAGCCCGATCGACGTCCGGCGTTGGACGAATCGGGCGAGGCTCAGCATGGCCTGCGTGTCGCGGTTCACGATGTCGGCGACCCGCGGTCGTTGGACCTTCACCACGACGACCTCGCCCGAGAGCAGCGTCGCCCGATGGACCTGCCCGATCGACGCGGCCGCGAGCGGGTCCCAGTCGAACGCGGAGAAGACCTCCTCGACCGGCCGGCCCAGCTCCTCCTCCACGACGTGGCGGATCGCGTCGGGATCGGCGGGCTCCACCGCGGTCTGGAGCTGCGTGAGCTCGGTGATCACGGGCGCCGGGAGCAGGTCGCTGCGGGTCGAGGCGACCTGACCGAGCTTGATGAACATCCCGCCACACTCCTGGAGCGTGTTCCGCAGGCACGGGCCGAACTGCGGGTCCGTGATCCCGGCCGCGGACGCGAACCGCCGGTGCAGGAGCCCGTTGCGGCGCAGCGATGGTCAGCACCTCGCGAAAGCGCAGCGGCGGCGCGACGGTGCGCTTGACCCGGCGGACCGGGTGCGGGATCTGCGGCAGGCGGCCGAGCCGTTCGTACGGGTCCTTCGCGCCGGGCCGGGCAATGAAGTCGAACGCGATCGCGACGGCCATGGTGGCCAGGACGCTGAAGACGACGACCCGGAACGTGAGCTCGGCGGTATCCGGGTGCGGCCCGACCGAGACGCCGGCGATGACGACGCCGATGGACCAGCCCAGGAGCCCGGTGACGAAGGTGCGGAACCAGGTCTGGCGCACGCCCAGCATCCGCGCCGCGAACCAGCCGATCAGCAGGATCAGCGGGAGGAGCAGCAAGCGCGCCGACGTCGACTTCGATGTTGATCTCGGCCAGGGTCATGGCGGCAGGTTCCCACGACGGGCCCGGCGGGTGTCAACGTCGGACGAACGCTGGAAACGCGGCCGGCCGATCTGACGCATCGTCAGATCGGCCGGTAGCCTCGGCGACCCGATGGACCTCACGTGGACGGCCGAACAGCAGGAGTTTCGGGCCGAGGCGCGAGGGTGGCTCGAGGCGAACGTGCCCGCGGATCCGCTGCCGAGCGGCGACACCCGCGCCGGCTTCGCCCGCCATCTGGAGTGGGAGCGGCAGCTCTTCGACGCCCGCTGGGCCGTGGTCTCCTGGCCCGAGCCGTACGGCGGGCGCGAGGCGAGCCTGTGGGAGTGGCTCATCTTCGAGGAGGAGTACTACCGGGCGGGGGCGCCGCAGCGCGTCACCCAGAACGGCATCTTCCTGCTCGCCCCCACGCTCTTCGAGTTCGGGACCTCCGCCCAGCAGGACCGCTACCTGCCGGCGATGGCGAGCGGCGAGGAGACCTGGTGCCAGGGTTGGTCCGAGCCCGACGCCGGCAGCGACCTCGCGGCGATCAAGGCCAAGGCGGTGCGCGACGACGCCGCGGGCGGTTGGCGACTCAGCGGCCAGAAGACGTGGACCACGCGCGGTGCGTTCTGCACCCACCTGTTCGGGCTCTTCCGCACGGACCCCGAGGCGCAACGGCATCACGGGCTGACCTACTTCCTGGTCCCCCTCGACACGCCGGGTGTGACGGTCCGCGGCTTCGGCCGGCTCGACGGCGACGAGGGCTTCGCCGAGGTCTTCTTCGACGACGTGCTGGTCACGGATGATCTCGTGCTGGGTGAGGTGCACGAGGGTTGGCGCGTCGCGATGGCGACCACCGGATCGGAGCGCGGCCTCACCCTGCGGAGCCCCGGCCGGTTCCGCCGCGAGCATCGGTCGGCTGCTCGACCTCGCCGGGGAAGTGGGCCTCCGGGCGGGCGCCGGCGACGATCCCGCCCTGCGCCACGCGGTCGTCGAGTCCTACATCGACGCCGAGGCGTACCAGCTGCAGACGCTCGGCACGGTGACGCGCATCAGCGACGGTGAGAGCATCGGCGCGGAGTCCAGTCTCACCAAGATCTTCTGGTCCGATCTCGACGTCCGGCTGCACGAGACCGCGCTGCGCCTGCTCGGCCCGGCGGCGGAGCTCGAGGACAACGGCTGGATGAAGGGTTACCAGTTCGCGCTCTCGGGCCCGATCTACGCGGGTACGAACGAGATCCAGCGCAACGTCGTGGCCGAGCGTGTGCTCGGCCTCCCGAGGAAGTAGCAACCGCCGTGCGCTTCGCGTTCACCGACGATCAGCTCGCGTTTCGCGATGCCGTCGCGGACCTCCTCGACAAGGAGTGCCCGCCGAACGTCGTGCGCGCGGCATGGGAGAACGAGAGTGGGCGAAGCCCGGGCGTGTGGGACGCGCTCGCCGAGATGGGCGTGCTCGGTGCCATCGCGTCCCAGTCGATCGGGGGGCTCGGCCTGTCCGAGCTGGATCTCGTGCTGCTCCTCGAAGCGTCCGGTCGGGCCGCACTGCCGGAACCGTTCGTCGAGCATGCGATGGTCGCGGCGCCGATCGTCTCCGAGCCGGCGCGGACCATCACGGCCGCGCTCGGCCCGGCGGCCCTGGTCCCGTACGCGGGCTCGGCCGACGCGGTGCTGGTCGAGGACGACGAGCGTCTGGTGCTGGTCTCGAAGGCCGCGCTGATCGTGGAGCCGCGGTCGTCGATCGACCACTCGCGCCACGTCGCCGCGGTGGATTGGGACAGCGGTGCCGGGGCCGTCACCGAGATCGGCGGCGCGGAAGTGTTGGCCCAGGCGTTCGATCGCGGCGCACTCGGCACCGCGGCGCAGCTCGTGGGCCTGGCCGGTGCGTTGCTCGATACGACGGTCGAATACGTCGCCGAGCGTCGCCAGTTCGGCGTGCCGATCGGCTCTCAACAAGCGATCAAGCACAAGCTCGCCGACGTGCGGGTCGGGCTGGAGTTCGCGCGACCCCTCGTCTATCGGGCGGCCTCGTCGGTCGCGAACCACGATCCGGCCGCGCCGATCCACGTCTCCATGGCGAAGGCCCGGGCGGGAGATGTCGCGGCGCTTGCCGCCCGCCATGCGCTCCAGTGCCACGGGGCGATCGGATATTCCTTCGAGTACGACCTGCACCTGTGGATGAAACGGGCGTGGGCGCTGGTTACCTCCTGGGGTGACGGCGCCTGGCACCGTGAGCGCGTCGCCCGCGCGATCCTGTAACCGCAACCACTGACGAGGAGCACACCATGCCCGAGGCCTACATCGTCGACGCTGCTCGCACGCCCGTGGGTAAGCGTGGTGGCGGGCTGAGCCAGGTGCACCCCGCCGACCTCGGTGCGCACGTGATGAAGACGCTCGTCGAGCGCAACGACCTGGACCCGATGGCTGTGGAGGACGTGTACTTCGGGTGCGTCGACGCGATCGGTCCCCAGGCCGGCGACATCGCACGCACCGCCTGGCTCGCCGCGGGCCTGCCCGAGGAGATCCCCGGGACCACGATCGACCGCCAGTGCGGGTCGAGCCAGCAGGCCGTGCACTTCGCGGCGCAGGCCGTGATGAGCGGCACCACCGACGTGATCATGGCCGGCGGTGTGCAGAACATGAGCATGATCCCGATCGCCGCCGCGATGACCGTCGCCGAGCAGTTCGGCTTCACCGACCCGTTCTCCACGTCCGAGGGTTGGGTCGCGCGCTACGGCACGCAGGAGGTGAGCCAGTTCCGCGGCGCCGAGATGATCGCCGAGAAGTGGGGCGTCACGCGCGACGAGATGGAAGCGTTCGCGATCCAGTCGCACGAGCGCGCGCTTCGGGCGCAGCGCGAGGGCCGCTTCGACCTCGAGATCGTGCCGCTGAAGGGCGTTACGGCCGATGAAGGCCCGCGTGAGCCGAACGTGGAGAAGATCAAGTCGCTCAAGCCGCTCGTCGAGGGCGGCCGGCTCACCGCCGCGCTGGCGAGCCAGATCTCCGACGCCGGCACCGCGATGCTCGTGGTCTCCGAACGCGCGCTCAAGGAGCACAACCTGACGCCGCGGGCGCGCATCCACCACATCTCGGTGCGCGGCGCGGACCCGATCTACATGCTGACCGCGCCCATTCCGGCGACGGCCTACGCGCTGGAGAAGGCGGGGATGTCGCTCGACGAGATCGACCTCGTCGAGATCAACGAGGCGTTCGCGTCGGTGGTGCTCGCGTGGCAGCGGGAGACGGGCGCGGACCTCGAGAAGGTCAACGTCAACGGTGGCGCGATCGCGCTGGGCCACCCGCTCGGTGCGACCGGCGTCCGGCTCATGACGACCCTGCTCAACGAGCTCGAGCGCACCGGCGGGCGCTACGGCCTGCAGACCATGTGCGAGGGCGGCGGTCAGGCCAACGTCACCATCATCGAGCGCCTCTGACTCCCACCCCCGGGGACTCTTGGCGTCAGTAGGGCACGTCTGTGGGTGGCGGCCTCAAGTGGTCCCTACTGACGCCAAAGCGGCTACCGGGTGAGGGTGGCGTACTCGTCGAGGAGGGGCAGGACCGTGTCCGGGCCGCCGCTCGGGACGCGCAGCACGATCTCGTCGATGCCGATCGCGGCGTAGTACTCGAGCTTGCCCGCGTCGGGGATCGTGCCGAACGGGACGATGCGCAGCGTCGACGGATCCCGCCCGACCGACTCGCAGGCCTCGTGGAGCTCGGGGAGCGCGGCGCGGATCCCGCGCCCGCCGATCGGGATCCAGCCGTCCGCGTACTCGGCGATGTGGGCGAACATCTTCGGTCCCGCGGCTCCACCGATGAGCACCGGCGGCCCGGCCACCGGCTTCGGCCACGACCATGACGGCGCGAGCTCGACGTGCTTGCCGTGGAACTCCGCCGCGTCTTCCCGCCAGAGCTCGCGCATCGCGAGCATGTGCTCGCGTGCGACGTCGCGACGCTCCGCCATGGTGACGCCGTGGTCCTCGAGCTCGTCGGCGTTCCAGCCGAAGCCGATGCCGAGCACGAACCGGCCTCGCGACAGCTGATCGAGCGTGGCAACGGCCTTTGCGGTGACGATCGGCTCGCGCTGCGCGACCAGGCAGATACCGGTCCCGAGCAGGATGCGCTCGGTCACTGCGGCGGCACTGGCCAGGGCGACGAACGGGTCGAGCGTCCGCTTGTACTCCTCCCGCAGCTCGGCGTCGCCGGTCGGCGGAGGCGTGCGCCGGGTGAGCGGGATGTGGGTGTGCTCCGGCAGATAGATCGAATGGAACCCGCGTGCCTCGACCTCGCGCGCGAAGTCGTCCGGGCGCATGGTCTGGTCGGTCATGAACATCGTGACGCCGTACTGCATTTCGGTCACCGTATCGGACCCTACGTGCGATCATCAGTGGGTGGATCCCGTCTCCGCGCCGTCGAAGCGCGTCCCGAAGCTGCTCTACGCGGCGACTGCGTTCGAAGCGCTCGGGTACGGCGCGATCTTCGCCCTGCTCGCGGAGCTCCAGGATGCGTACCACCTGCCGACGTACGGGCTCGGCCTCATCGCGGGGACGAGCTTTCTCGCCGGTCTCGCCGCGCAGATGGGTCTGGCCCGCTACGCGGACCGGGGGTACACACGCCTGCTGTTGCGCGTCGGCCTGGCGGTCGCGGCCGCGGGGATGCTCTGGTTCGGCCTCGCCTCCCAGCTCTGGGAGTTCATCGGCGCACGCCTCTTGCTCGGGCTGGGATCCGGCATGTTCGTGCCCGCGGCGCGCGCCGCGTGGTCGTCGCCCGTTCCGGGCCGAACGCGGGAGAAGCGCTCGGACGGCTGGCGAGCGTCGAGGTTGCGGGGTTCATCTCCGGACCGCCGATCGCCGCGGTGCTCTCGGGCCTGTTCGGGCTCCACGCACCGTTCCTCATCCTCGCGGCCGCGCTGGCGCTCACCTCGCCGGCGGTGGCCCGCATCGACGAGCCACCGGTCGGCGCCGAGCCGCCCAAGCGGGCGCTGCGCGAGCTCGTGAAGATGCCCGGGGTCCGGGCCGGGCTCGCGCTCGCGGCCGCGCTGTACCTCTCGATCGGGGTGTTCGACGCGACCTGGGCGCGCTTCATGACGGACCTCGGCGCGAGCACGACCGTCATCGCGGTCACCCTCGTCCTGTTCGCGCTCCCACTCGTGGCTTTGAGCCCGTTCGGGGGTCGGCTCGCCGACCGGCGCGGCCCGCTGCGAAGTGGCGTGTTCGCGCTCGGGCTGACGGTGCCGCTCATCGCCGGGTACGGCATTACGAACTCGGTGCTCGTCGTGTCGCTCATCGCCGTCGCACACTCGGTGTTCGACGCGATCTCGACGCCATCCGGGCAGGCTGCCGTCGCGCGCGCCGCACCGCCGACGCTCACGGCCGCGGGCCAGGGTCTCTACGCGGCCGCGGCGGCAGTGGCCGCCGGGCTCGCGGCCTTCGGTGCGGCACCGCTGTACCAAGCCGCGGGCGCCGAGGTGATGTGGGCCGCGGCGGCGTGCGGTGTCGCCGGGCTGACCGCGCTCGCGTTCTACTGGGGACGCGGCACCCTGGCCGACCGCCCCGCCGAGCCGGAGTCCGAACCCCTCCCCGGCTAGTGCCGGGTCAGGCAACGTTTGCGCCCTTTCACGCCGGCCAGTGCCGCCGCTCGCGGCGTCCTTCTCCTCAACGCAGAACCCCGCTGCGCCTCGTCGGCGGTCCTTGCGACCAACGACCCTGACTCGGCCTGAACCGGCCAACGTCACCTGACCAGGCACTAGTTTCCCGAGCCATGGGAATTTGCGATGGGAGAGTGGTCATCGTCACCGGCGCGGGGCGTGGCATCGGCCGCGGCCATGCGCTCGAGTTCGCCCGGCAGGGCGCGAAGGTCGTCGTCAACGACCTCGGTGCCGAGCTCGACGGCAGCGGTGGCTCGACCGGGCCCGCGGGCGAGGTCGTCGACGCGATCCGCGCGAGCGGAGGGGAAGCGGTTGCGAATGGCGATGACGTCGCCGACTGGGAGGGAGCCCAACGCCTGGTCCGGACCGCGGTTGACGCCTTTGGCCGTCTCGACGTTCTCGTGAACAACGCCGGCTTCCTGCGCGACCGGATGATCGTGTCGACCTCCGAGGAGGAATGGGACGCGGTGATCCGGGTCCATCTCAAGGGCCACTTCGCGCCGACCCGCTTTGCCGCGGCCTACTGGCGCGAGCAGCAGAAGGCGGGGGTACCGGTCGACGGGCGCGTCATCAACACGAGTAGCGGCGCGGGCCTCATGGGCAGCGTCGGCCAGGGCACCTACAGCGCCGCGAAGGCCGGAATCGCCGCGTTGACCATGGTCGAGTCGGCGGAGCTCGGACGGTACGGCGTCACTGCGAATGCGATCGCACCCGCGGCGCGGACCCGCATGACCGAAGCCGTCTTCGCCGACACGATGGCCGAGCCCGACGGCGATGCGTTCGACGCGATGGCGCCGGACAACGTCGCGCCGCTCGTCGTGTGGCTCGGAAGCTCGGAGTCGAAGGGGGTCACCGGCCGGGTCTTCGAGGTCGAGGGCGGCATCCTTTCGGTGGCCGACGGCTGGCAGCACGGAGCTCCCGTCGACAAGGGCGCCCGGTGGGACCCGGCCGAGCTCGGGCCGGTCGTCGAGCGGCTGCTCGACGGCGCTCCGGCGCCCGCACCCGTGTACGGCGCGTAGCCCCTCCGCGCCACTCGGTACGCTCCCGAACGGATGGACGAGGTGCTGGAGCGCTACGGCGTCGCCGCGCACGCGCGGCTCGATCCTGGCAAGGTCGCGATCGTCGCCGGCGATCGCCGGCTGACCTACGCGGAGCTCGACACCGCGGTGACGCAGGCCGCGCGCGACACTCGCGGCCAGAGGCGTCGGCCCCGAGGGCCGGCTGGGCATCGCGCTCCGCAACCGGCCCGAGTGGATGATTGCGGCGCTCGGCGCGGCGCGCCTCGGGGCCCAGGTCGTACCGATCCCGCACGGCGCGACGGCCGAAGAGCGCGCCTACTTCTGCGAGGACGGTGACGTCGCGTTCCTCCTCGACGAGCCGGGTCTCGACGCCTTCGTGGCTGAGGCCGGCGCCGCACCCACCGAGCCGATCGAGGGCGCCCGGCCCGACTACGCGACGTTGCGGCCGTACACCTCCGGAACCACCGGGCGCCCGAAGGCGGTGCTGCGCGGGTCCGGTCCGGCCGAGGCGGCGATCCTCGGCATGGTCCGGTACTACGAGTCCTACGGGATCGCGGGTGTCGACGAGGTGAACCTCACCGCCTCACCGCTGCATCACGTCGCCGGGTTCAGCGGTCCGCACAGCGCGCTGATCGTCGGCCACACGACCGTGGTGCTCGACCACTACGACGCGGCGGAGGCGCTCCGGGTGATCGAGACCGAGCGGGTGACGTACTGGATCTGCGCGCCGGTGCACCTCTACCGGCTCACCCGCCTGCCGCCGGAGGTGCGCGAGCACGCCGACGTGTCGAGCGTACGGCGCGTCATGCACGGCTCCGCCCCGTGCGCGCCGAGCGTGAAGCGCGCGGTGATGGAGCTGTTCCCTCCCGGCGCGGTGTGGGAGACCTACGGCGGGACCGAGACGATGGGGACGGTCATCACGCCCGAGGAGTGGCTCGAACGGCCGGGCAGTGTCGGCCGGCCCGCGCTCGGCTCCACCATCAAGATCCTCGACGACGACGGCAACGAGCTGGCGCCGGGGGAGACGGGCCTGATCTACATCGGCTCGGAGTGGGGCCGGGGTTTCCGCTACGCGGGCCCGGACGAGCTGACCGAGTCGATCTACCGCGGTGAGCTCGCGACGCTCGGGGACGTCGGCTACGTCGACGAGGACGGTTACCTGTACGTCGTCGATCGCCGCAAGGACGTGGTGATCACCGGCGGCGCGAACGTCTATCCGGCCGAGGTCGAGACCGTGCTCGTGCAGCATCCGCACGTGGCGGAGGTCGCGGTCGTGGGGTTGCCCGACGACGAGTACGGCGAGATCGTGACCGCGATCGTCGTTGCCGACGGCGACCTCACTGCCGAGGACGTCATCACGTTCGCGAGGGAGCACCTCGTCGCGTACAAGTGCCCGCGTCGCGTCGAGCTCGTCGCCGAGCTTCCCCGCGACCCCATGGGCAAGATCCGCAAACGCGACCTCCGCTCCCACTACTCCTGACCCACCCCCCCAACACAGTTTTGGCGCCACTTACCGAGCAGATAGCTCGTGCAAGTGGCGCCAAAACGGGGGGAGGAGGAGGGTTAGAGGCGCTCGACGATCATGGCCATGCCCTGGCCGCCGCCGACGCACATGGTCTCGAGGCCGTAGCGGCCGTCACCATCCTCGAGGCCGTTGAGCAGCGTCGTCATGATGCGAGCCCCGGTCATGCCGAAGGGGTGGCCGAGCGCGATGCCGCCGCCGTGGACGTTCAGCTTCTCCCACGGGATGCCGAGGTGCTTGGCCGACGGGATGACCTGCGCGGCGAACGCCTCGTTGATCTCGACGAGGTCGATGTCGTCCATCGTCAGCCCCGCGCGGGCGAGCGCCTGGCGCGACGCTCCGATCGGCCCGAGGCCCATGATCTCGGGGTTCAACGCCGACACTCCGCTCGAGACGACGCGCGCGAGCGGCTTGATCCCCAGCTCGTTCGCGCGGGTGTCGCTCATCACGACGACGGCAGCCGCACCGTCGTTGAGCGGGCACGCGTTGCCCGCGGTCACGGATCCGTCGGGCCGGAACACCGGCTTGAGGCCGGCGAGCTTCTCGGCGGTCGTGTCGGGTCGAGGTCCGTCGTCTTTGGTCATGACGCTCCCGTCGGGGAGCGTGACCGGCGTGATCTCGCGCTCGAAGAACCCGTTCTCCTGGGACTGGACGGCACGTTGCTGGGAGAGCGCGGCGAACTCGTCCATCTCCTCGCGGGTCACACCCTCCTGCTGCACGACGTTCTCCGCGGTCTGACCCATCGCGATGTACACGTCCGGAAGACCGGGTCCGGGCGTCCAGACGGGTGCGCCCGCGTCCTGGCGTTCCTTGCTCCGGGTCCGGGCGTCCGAGAACCGGTCGTTCGTCGTGCCGGGCCCGCCGTCCGAGCGACCCTTGTCGAACCGGCTCACACACTCGACGCCCGCCGCGACGAACACGTCGCCTTCACCGCACTTGATCGCGTGGGCGGCCATCCGGATCGTCTGCAGGCTCGACGAGCAGTAGCGGTTCACCGTAGTGCCGGGAACGTCACCGAGCTCCGCGAGGATCGCGACGACGCGGCCGAGGTTGTAGCCCTGCTCGCCCGCGGGCTGGGCGCAGCCGATGATCACGTCCTCGATCGTCGACGGGTCGAGCTCGGGCACCTTCGCGAGCGCGGCCCGGACGATGCCGGCGGCGAGGTCGTCGGGACGCACGTCGACGAGCGATCCCTTGTTGGCGCGCCCGATCGGGGTGCGCGCGGTGGCGACGATGACCGCTTCGGTCATGGTGGATCCTCCTGGTGTGAGTCGGTCAGCTCGTGAGGTCGGCGAGCTGGGTGGCCATGGTGGTCATGTCGAAGTAGTCACGCCACAGCGTGATGCGGCCGTCGTGGACCTCGAAGACCCCCGCGACCGGGAGGTCGATCCACTTGCCGTCCTTGCCGAACCGGTCGGTGCGCTCGTTGAGGACCACCGTGTCCGACGCAACCTGGCGGTGGACGATCCACTCGACCGCGTCGAGCGAGCCGACCATGGGCTCGAGGATGCTCTTGATCCCGTCGGGTCCGTAGACCTTGCCCATCGGCACGTTGTCGTACTCGACGTCGTCGGTCACGAGCTCGCACGCGCCGTCCAGATCCATGCGGACGACCCGCGCGATGAACTCGTTGACGATCTCTTCTGCAGTCATCCCGACCTCCTCGGCGGCGCCGCATCATGTCACGGGCTCGACGGCGGCTCCGATCCGCCGGGGTGCTTTGACGGGGCGTGCGAGGTCCGCGAGCGTGCAGGCCATGTTGAGCTGGGGTGCGTTCCAGGCGGCACAGCCCGATGCCGCCACCGCCGGCCGGGCGCTGCTGTACCAGTTCGGGGTGGGTCTCGGCTTCCTCGGTACGGTCCGGGCCGACGGGGGTCCGCGCGTCCATCCGGTGTGCCCGATCCTGAACGACGACGGCATGTACCTGTTCGTCGTGGCCTCACCGAAGCGGTCCGATCTCCGCCGCGACCCCCGCTATGCGTTGCACGCGTTCCCGGTGCCCGACAACGAGGACGCCTTCTACATCACCGGGATGGCCGAACCACGAGACGACCCGGCGCTTCGCGCGCGCCTGACCGAGCAGTACCTGATGGCGGAGCGGGACATGTCCGCCGCGCCACCGGGCTTCGACGATGAGCAGCTGTTCGAGCTCCTCATCGAGTCGTGCCTGGTGACGAAGACGACCGGGCACGGCGACTGGAGCCCGCAACACACGGTGTGGAAGGCGTGACGGCGCGCGTCCGCGCGGTACTGGTGGCCGCGATGGTGACCGTCATTGCGGTCGCGGGGTGCAGCAGCTCGTCGAGCGACAAGCGCGCGAAGCGCTCGCCGGCGAGCACCACGACGACCAAACCCACGACCACGACGAACGCCTCGAAGGGACCTTCGCCGTGGGTGCAGCAGTGGGACTCCGTGTTGGTGACCGACTACGGGCCGGCCCAGGAAGCGTTCCTGCGCGCGGTCCAGACCGCGCGCGTCGCTGACGTGCAGGCGGCGATCCTCACGGTCAAGGCCGCGAACGAGAAGCTGGGAATGGCCATCACCGCCGCGGGGGACCCACCTCCGTCGGATTCGCTCGGGTCGACGAAGCTCCGGACGGGACTCGCCACCGAGCATTCGCTGATCCCGTTGATCCAGAGCGTGTGCTCGGGTACCGATCCGAAGTGTCAGGCGCTGGTGACCATGTACCTCGACAACAACAAGGACGCGATCGTTCCGGCCCTCACGGAGCTGCGCGCCGCAACGTGAGCTCCGACGAAACCCCGCGAGCTCAATCCGAGAGTCGTCGATCGACGAACTTCGCCACCTCCGCGAGCGTGTCCTTCGACGCGTCCGCCCACGGCATGAGGATCTCGTAGACGTGGAAGAGGTACTCGGCCCGGAAGGCGTCCACGTCGACGTGGGCGTCCTTCAGCTTGCGGATGAACTCCTCGATCTCGTCGCAGAACATCTCTTCACTGCCGTACGAGATGAAGGACGGCGGGAAGCGATGCACGTCGCCGTAGACGATCGAAACCCGCGGATCCTTCGGGCTGGCCCCGCCGAGGTACTGGAGGACCGGGATCTGATCGGGCAGGACGTCGTGGTCGGCGTTCGCCTTGACGGATGGCTCGCCCATCACGAGGTCGACCTCGGGCGAGAAGAGGATCGCGCCGGCGGGCTCCGGGAGCTTTCGTGAGCGCACGTCCTTGAAGAGCGAGGTCGCGAGACCGCCGCCGCCGGAGTCGCCGGCGACGAAGATCTCGTTGTGGGGACGCCCGTCGTCAAGAATCGCCTCGTACACCTGCATCGCGTCGTCGAGCCCCGCGGGGAACGGGAACTCGGGTGCGAGCCGGTAGTCCACGATGAAGAGGTCCGCGCCCGTCACGCGTGCCAGGTCGGCGGTGAACATCGAGTACATCCACGGAGTCGTCGCCAGATACCCACCACCGTGGAGGTACACGATCGTGGCGCGCGGGTGGCCCTCGGGCCGCACCCACACCCCGGGGATCCCACCGACCTCTCGGTCCTCCACCGAGACGCCGTCCCGGGTCGCGATCGGCCGGAGCACCGCGCGGCACAGGTCGTCGAGGAACTTTTCGAGCGACCGCAGCCTCGGTGTCGGGAGGGTGAGCGCGTAGCTCAGGAGCGTTTTCAGGATCTCGCGCACGCTCTCGTGGATCGCGTTGTCGACCGGTGACTCCGGGCCGCGCCACGGTTGATGCATCGGCAAGGTCGCGAGCGTCGACGCCATGCGCGCGCCCAGCTCGGCGAGCGTCAGCGCGGTCTCGGGCATGGGCGCGGTCTTCACGTCCGGTCGGTCGGCCATCACCATCGGTGGGTCAGTCCTCCCCGTCGAGCCCGGCCATGAGGCGGAACTCGTCGGTGGTGTTCACGTGCGGGTACGGCGCCTCGGGCTCGGGGAGCTCGAGCGCGGCGCACAGCGGTCCCCAGCCGGCGCCTGGGTGCCATTCGACGAGTCGCTCGGCCGGGATGGTTTCCCGCACGTCGGCGTTGAAGACTTCGGTCATGTGGTAGCAGGGCGCGCCGAGCAGCTCCTCGAGCGCGACCTTCAGCGACGCGGTTCCCGTCCGGCCCAGTCCCGCTCCGACAACCTGGAGTGCCATCCTTCATGCCCCCAATGTGGTCAGAAAAGCCAGGAGTGCGAATCCGAAGACGAACGAGAGCCCGACCGGCTCCTTCCCATCGGCGTAGGCCGTCGGCATCATCACGGACGCGAGCATCGTGAGGATCGTCCCGGCGGCGAACGCCTGCACCGCGGCGAGCGCGTCGGGGGACGCGTCACCGAGGACTCCGAACCCAATCGCCGCGGCGAGCCCGCCGATCAGCGCGATCGAGAGCCACAGCATCAGGACCCTGCGTCGTGACCAGCCACTGCGCACGAACCCGGGCGTCGACGCCATTCCTTCGGGGAGGTTCGAGATCAGCACCGCTACCACCATCGCGCCACTGACCGACGACCCCGCGATCAACGAGATCGCGATCGCCACCGACTCGGGAACGCCGTCGAGGAGCGCGCCGAGTGCGATGCCGGTGGACGCATGCTCTCCGGCCGGTGCTCGCCGCGAGACGGCCCGGTCGGCCAGGTAGAAGGTGATCGCGCCGACTGCGAGCCAGGCCCCGGTCCACTCGCTGCTCGACTCCTGGAACGCGGGCACCGTCAGCTCGAACGCGGCCGCCGCGACGAGCGTCCCCGCACCGAATCCCGTGATCAGTCCCAGCAACCGACGGGGGATCGCGAAGCGCAGCGCCAACCAGGCGCCGACGATGAGCGTCGCCTGACCGAGGAGTCCCCAGAGTCCGGCCTCGAGCATCGGACCAACCTACTGGCGGTATCGTTCGCCGATCGGTGACCGCCGCCCGGGGAGATCACATGCCCACGACCAGATTCGTCGTCTCGGGAGAGATCCGCATCGACCCGCGCGACTTCGATGCCGCCGTCGCGCTGATCGAACCGCTGGTCAGCGCGACGAGAGCGGAGACGGGATGCATCGAATACGACTTCTGGGTCGATCCCCGCGATCGTGGCCGGGTCCGCGTGTTCGAAGAATGGGAATCCGAGCTCGCGATGGACGAGCACAACGCGTCCACCCATCTGGCGACCTTCTACGCAACGATGGCGGCGCTTCGCATCACCTCGGTTGATCTCTCTCGCTTCGAGATCGCATCGAAGGTTCCACTCGCGATCAGCTGATCGCGAAGCTACGTCAAGGGCGTCGCGTCAGCGGGCGAGCCGCTCGAGGAGCTCACCGTCGAGGATCTCGATGTTGCCCCGGCGGAGGCGGAGTGCACCGGCTTCCTGCGCCTTGGCCAGCACGCGGTTCGTCGTCTGGCGCGTGACGCCGGCGAGCCCGGCGAGATCCGTCTGGTTGATCGGGACGGAGCTGCTGTCGCCCGCGCCGTACAGCTTCCCGATCTCGACCAGACGGCGCAGCACGCGTTGGCGGACCGGAAGGTACAACGCGTCGAGCAGCGCGGAGGAGAGTCGCCGCACCTCGCGGATCGCGGCGTCGAGCAACAGCGCGTCGAGGTACGGGTGTTGCGTCCGGAGCCGGTGGAAGTCGTCTTGACCGAGGCACATCGTCTCGACGGGATCGAGGGCGGTCACGGTTGCACTGCGCGGTCCCGATGCGATGAGGACGTACTCGCCGAACATGTCGCCCGGGCCGAGCACACGGAGGACCGCCGAGTCGCCGTCGGGGGTTGCCACGCGCAGCGACACGTGGCCCTTCACGATGAGATGCAGCACCGCGCCCGGGTCGCCCTCGTGGAAGACCACTTCGCCCTTGGTGAAGCGCGTGCGCCGCATCCGCGCCAGCAGCGCGCGGCGGTCGTGGTCGTCCAGCCCGTCCAGGATCCCCGAGACCATGGTCCCGGTCGATTCCACCATCTGTCCCACCCCAACCGGTTTCGTCCCCAATACCCGAAACGGCAGCCTATAGGCACCAGGGACAATATGTCGCCTCGATGACGTTCTGGGCGTCGCCCAG
Source organism: uncultured Acidimicrobiia bacterium (assembly GCA_963770095.1). Classification (GTDB taxonomy): domain Bacteria; phylum Actinomycetota; class Acidimicrobiia; order IMCC26256; family JAENVU01; genus Chersky-806. Next base: position 313,273 of record CAVYOO010000005.1, on the reverse strand, counting down.
GTGACAGACAAACTGCCCTGACAGGGTCACACTGCATGCAACCGTCGGGCGACGGGGCCGGGGGCCGAGGGCGAGAGCGAGAGCGCGTCATCCAGGACAGGGACGATCTCGCCCGAGCACCGGCCCCGGCGTGCCGGGGCCGGGTGGCCGCGCTCAGGGATGGTTGGCCGCGAGCTCCGCGAGGATCGTCTTGACCTGCCAGCAGGTGACGCCGGGATGGGCACCGACGATGCGGGCGACGAGGCCCGCGATGACCGGCGCCGCGAACGAGTTGCCGGTGACGGTGACCATTGATCCGTGCAGCCACGCGACTTCGACGTTGACGCCGATCGCGCCCCACTCCGCCGGCGGTGACGGGTTCGCGTAGAACTGCTCGCGGTCGTCGCCCTCGATCGCGGCGACCGAGAACACCGACGCGAACTCCGAAGGGATGCTGACCTTGGGCTCGTTCGCCAACGCGCTGACGAGCATCACCCGCTTGTGCAACGCCTGATCAGCCAGGTCGTGGAACGCCTCGAACCAATCCTCGTTCGTGGTCGACAGGCTGAGGTTGATGACCTGCATTCCGGATTCGATCGCCCAGTCGAGCGCGCCGGCGAAGCAGCGGGCGCGACCGGTGAGCTTCTGCCCGAGCACTCGCGCGGAGTGCAGCTCGACGCCCGGAGCGAGCTCGCGAATGATCCCCGCGCACGCGGTGCCGTGCCCGTAGAGGTCGTCGTGGTCCTCGACCCGGACCCTGTACCCGTGCTCCTGGCCGCCATCGAGCTCGACGATCACCCCGCCGGCGACGGGTCCGACTGCGGGGTGGTCGCGTTCGATCCCCGAATCGATGACCGCAACCTTCACGCCGGCTCCGGTCCCGTCGCCGTACGCCCACGAGCGCGTGATCGCGCCCGGAAGCGCAAGGGTCGGTGCCGGCTCGAGCCGGTCGGCAGTGAACGCGTCCGACCAGGCGGGGAGGTCGGTGCTGCTCACTCGTGGCTGTGGCGCGACGACGCGTATTCGAGGAAGTCGTCGAGCAAGCGGGCCGCGGCGTCGCCCTCGTCGGGACCGAGGCGCCGGGCCGCCGCGAGCGAGTCGGCGAGCCGCGAGTCCGGGTCCGCGGCTTCCGGGTCGCCGGCGCCGGTCATCGCGGCGACGATCGTGAGCGCGCCCGCGGCCGCACGCGCGAAGCGACCGGCGAGGTCGAGTGCGGCGGCACCGGGCGGCTGGGTGCGGTCGAGCACCGAGAGAACGCCGAGCACGTCGTCTCCGGCCAGGATCGGCGCGACGAGGACCGAGCGAGGCACGTAGCCGATGCGCTCGGCGACGTCCCGGGCGAAGCGCGGGTCCCGGGAGACATCGTCGACGGCCAACGTCTCGGCCGCGGCCGCGGCGTAGCCCGCGAGGCCCTGCCCGAGGGGGAGGAGCAGGCCGATGACCGCGTCGGCGCCGCGTCCCGACGCGGAGAGGTACACGAGCTGGCCGGCGGCTTCGTCGACCTGCGCGATCGAGACCGACTCGGCGCCGAACGACACCCGGGCCGCGTCGCTGAGCCCGTCGAGGAGCTCGCGCACATCGGGGAGCACGACCGGCGCGGACCGGGCCGCCGGGTTGTGCACCGGTCCCTTTCTGATCCTCATCGCCGGCCCCGGAGGTGTGGGCTGCGTGGTTCGGTCACGGCCGGATGCTACCGACGGTCGTCGCGGGTGGTCGGTCCGGCTCGGCGCGAGGCCCGGCCCGTCGCCGTCGCGACCCTCATGGGCTGTGCACCGAACGGCTCGGTCCGATCGCCGGCGCGTGGCTGCGCGCCGAACCGCGTGAGTGGGTCAGCCGCCGGTCTCGCCGGTCTCGCCGCCCTCGCTGCTCTGGCCCCGGTCGATCTTGACCTGGGTCGGAGCCCAGACGGACTTCGCTCCGGAATCGCCGATGCGGTAGATCCAGTAGGTCGAGACACCCGAGAAGACGATGCTGAGCACCGCGAGCGTGATTCCCGCGATCTTGCGGAGCTCGGGCGTCGCTACGGTGCTGTCGGGGTCGCGGAGATGCGCGCGAGCAGCATCACGCCCGCGAGCGCGAGGAACATCAGGAGCACCCACGGACGGATGTTCTCCCCCATGCGAGTGTGATCGTGGAGGAGTTCTGTTTCGCGTACGTACTCCTGGAGGCTCTGGCCGGCGCTGATGGTGAGCTGGCTGAAGATGCCGGCGACGAAGACCATTCCGACGACGTACCAGCCGATCTTGTCGCGCACCGACGGCCAGAGCATCGCCACCGCGCCGAGGGCGGCCAGCGGGATGAGGACGACGGGGACGTGCGCGAACAGCGGGTGCGCGGGTAGGCCACGAAAGCTCGTGATGGCCAGCAACGGTGTTCCTCCAGGTCGGTCCGGATCGGCAGCGTTCGACCCTGCCACTGCCGCGCTTCCGGTCCTGGGTTCATGGCCGATTGATGAGCAACCCTTGTCCGATTCTTAACCGGCTGGCTGAGCGTGCCCGCTTCACGTCCCGGACGTGGAGCGATCGCGCGGAGGCGCGACGGTCAGCGGTCCGAGACGCCGCCCGTTCGATCGCCGGCGACTTCCTCGGTTGGCGAGTTCAGATCGGGGTCCTCGACGTCGGCGGCGGCGACGGCGCGAGCGGTGGAGCCCGGGCGCAGCGCGAACCACGCCCAGAGTGCGGCGATCGCGCCGAGCACGGCGACCACGAGGTAGGCCGCGGTGGCCCCGCGATCGAACGCGTCGCGTGCCGCGGTGGTGAGCGACGCTCCGCGCTCGGCTCCAGCGTCTGCGAGACCGTGAGTGCACCCTGGATGGAGCCCTGCGCGCTCTCGGCCTGCGCGGCGTCGAGGGACGCGGTGGCGCCCCCGAGGTCGGCCGCGTAGATCGATGCGAGCACCGAACCGACCACCGCGACGCCGATGGAGGCGCCGATGAAGCGACTGAGGAAGTTCAGCGAAGAGCCGTCGCCTGCCTTGGTCTCCGGGAGGTCGTTCATCACCACGGTCGACGGCGGCGCGATGAGGAGCGAGAGGCCCGCGCCGAGCACCACGCTTGCGCCGACCGTTGTCGGTACGGAGCCACCGAGCGCGATGGCAAACAGTGTCGCGGCGACGGTTGTGGTGGCGAGGCCGAGGGTGATGGTGACCCGGGCGCCGAGGCGCCCGAGCACTCTGGGAGCCTTCATGGACCACACGCCGAAGACGACCGCGAACGGTACGAGCAGGAGTCCGACCGTGACGATGGACTCGCCTTCAACGTCTTGGAGGTACTGCGGATTGAGGAACAGGAACGCGTTGAACAAGACGTACGCCATGAACAGCGTGATCGCACCGGTCAGGACCACGGGGCGGGTGAGCACGCGGACGTCGAAGAGCGGACGCCGGGCGCGCAGCTCGCGGTGGACGAACAACGCGACCACCATCGCGCCGAGGATCAGGGATGCCAGCACCCCCGGACTGGTCCAGCCGCGGTTTGGTCCCTCGATGATGGCGAACAGCACGCCGGTGAGGCCGACGACCGACAGCAGGGCCCCGACCACGTCGGGCCGTGGTGGATGCTCGCCGCTGGATGCAACGGCGCGTGATTCGGGGATCGTGAAGGCACCGACGATGACGCCGAGGGCGACGATGGGCACGTTGACGAGAAACACCGAACCCCACCAGAAGTGATCGAGCAGGATCCCGCCCGCGATCGGCCCGATCGCAAGCCCGGCAGCACCGAGCACGACGAACACGCCGATCGCCCCACCACGCTGCTCGGGCGGGTACATCGTCGCGATGATCGCTAGTGCGGGCGCCGTGAAGCCGGCCGCGCCGACCCCCATGAGCGCGCGTGAAGCGATGAGCTGCTCGATGCCGGTGCTCATTGCCGCGCACAGACATGCAATGCCGAACAGAGTGAAGCTGAGGAGGAAGAGTCGCTTTCTTCCGTAGCGGTCCGCCAAACCGCCGCCGAGCACGAGGAGACCGGCGAGGGTGATGGTGTAGGCGTCGACGGTCCACTGGAGCTCGTTCGTCGGCGCATCGAGGGCGCGCCCGATGAACGGGAGCGCGACGTTGGTGATGGTCATGTCGATGCCGGCGACGAGCGCGCAGATGCACAGCACCACGAGCGCGACCACGCGGCGCTGCCCACTGAGGGGCGCCTCCGCCGGCGACTCGCGGTGATGGTGATGCAGGCGTCCGTGGTCGTGCATCGATGCCAACTTACACAGGCGAAGCGGCCGAGATGGTTGACCGAGACCGATGCGCGGCGCCGTGCGTTCACTGGAGCGCCGGCGACGGTGCAGGGGTGCGCAGCCCCGCGATCCGAATGCTCGACGGAGTCGTGATCGACGACACGGAGCTCTTCAACGACACGCTCCAAGAATGGGAGGACTTGTACAACCTCAACCGACCACACGGGGCCTCGATGCACAGACTGCTACGAAGGGACAGGAGGCCACGCCCCCGACGTAGCGGTCTCCGTCAGGTGCACGCGGCCGTCCCTTCGTGAAACGAGGGACGCGCGAGATGGCCGGGTGACTCCGGAGCGCCTCCACCTCCGTGCAAGGCGCTGACCTTCGAAAATTCTTGCGCCCCCGCCAGGATTCGAACCTGGGCACACGGTTTAGGAAACCGATGCTCTATCCCCTGAGCTACGAGGGCGGGGACTTGTCTGTGCAGGTCAGAGGGTAGTTGTCGTTCGCCGGCGCCCGGGCTCGTCGCAGGCGGGCGCTCGTCGTGCCCAATCGAGGTCGCGTGGTCGATCGGTGGAGTCCTGTGAGGGTGGGCGGTGCTTCTTCCATGCCGTGACTATGCGCATTGTGTCGGCGAAACGCGACAGCGCGCGGCGAAAGTTCTGGGTCGGTGGTCTCTCCCAACAGTATTGGGAACCTGGTGCTTTAGCAGGAGAGAAACTGAACCTGTGCCGCGAGGCGAAGAGGTCGGCTACTCGAGGTCGGCGAGTGCTGTCTTGAGTTCGAGCGGCGAAGCGATCCCGAGCTTGATGAAGACCTTGCGCAGGTGGTACTCGGCGGTGCGCGCGCTGATGAACAATCGTCCACCAATGTCTCGGTTGGTCAACCCTTCACGGGCAAGCCGCGCCACGTTGAGTTCCTGATCCGTCAGTTGGCTCAGGGTCTCGACCGTGCGGGTGCGGACCGTCTCTCCGGTTGCGCTCAGCTCTCGTGCCGCGCGCTCAGCAAACCCGTTCAGTCCGGCTCCTGAGAGCAGCTCGTGGGCCGCCCGCAGCTGTTCGCGTGCGTCAACTCGGCGGTTCTGGCGTCGCAAGGCCTCGCCGTACAGGAGCCGAGTGCGCCCGATCATGATCGGGACGCCTTGGCGCTCGAAGCGCTCGATCGCATCCCGATAGAGGCTTTCCGCTTCGTCGCCTTCGCGGAGCTGTGCTTCGGCCATGGCCAGCACACCGAGCGCCCAGTCGTTTCCGAGCGGCGTGGTGACACTCGCCAGGCGCACGAAGGCTTCTTCTGCAAGCTCACGGTCGCCGGTTCGTGTCGCCGCCTCGACGAGCTCGAGCAAGGTTCGCATCGCGTGGCTCAGTTCGTGGGTATATGGCAGTTCACGGCGCCCGACCTCGACTGCCTCGGAGTACCGCCCGAGGCCGTTGTAGAGGATGGCTTCGGCGAAGTTCGCGGCGCTCAGCGCGTAGCCCTCGCCTCGGGCTTCGCCGTCGACTCGGACCTCTCTGGCCAGGCGCTCCACCTCTTCGGCCTGTCCGCGATAGGCCGCGAGGAACATGCGGCCGTAGGCAGGTAGCGGGTGGCCGGTGACTTCCTTGATGGCGTCGATCTCGTCGCATGAGGCGTCGGCTGCGTCGAGGTCACCGTCGACGGTTTGCGCGAGCATCAGCAAGCTCAGCGCGATTGGGAGAACCGTGAGGACTCCGTCGGCGCGTGCCAACTCGACTTGCCGATCCGCGAGCGCACGGAGCGCTCGGGCATCCCAAGGTCTTGCGCGGCTCGTGAGGCAAACCACATCCAGTGCAACTCGTGCGCGTCCGGGGGATTCTCGAGGAATGCGTTGCAACGCTCGGCGCAGGGTCGGGATCGCAGCGGTCTGTCCCTCGGCGGCCAGCAGCGCCTGGCCCCGCAGGATCAGATCGTGGGCCCGATCTGAGTGGTCGTCGGCCGTCGCTTCGAGGATTGCCTGCGAGACTGCGGCAACCTCATCGGGATCGCCGAGCCGGCCGCCGTAGATCGCGGCCGCGAGGGCTTCGATGTAGGTGTCGCGTGCCAGGGCCCGGTCGAGTGTTTCGAGACCTTGCGCCGCGGCGAGCAGTTGTCGGGCGCCGCTGCTGTCGCGGCGAAGTGCGTATCTGGCACGGGCGCGTAGCCGTGCGATGAGCGCTTCCTGAAGGACGGTGAGGTGCTCGTCTTGCGCGGTGTCGAGGAGTCGAAGGGCGGTCTCGGGTGCGCCGGCGTCGTGCTTGGCCTCGGCGGCGGCGATCAACCGTTGCGCGCGTTCGAACGGGCCCGGCGTTAGGGTGGCCGCTCGTTCCAGGAAGGCTGCAGTGGCGGCGGCGCCGCCGCGAGTTCGTGCTCGCGCAGCTGACCGCACGAGGTCGGCGGCGACCGTTTCGTCGGGCTGCAACGTCGGCGCTGGCTCGGTGCCACGCCCGACGGTCAGGGTCGCGTTCGACGTCGGTGGCGTCAGCGAGTGCGGCGTGGACTCGTCGCCGATCCTCGGGCGACGCGGCGCGATAGATCGCCGAGCGGACTAGCGGGTGGCGGAAGCCGACTCGCCGGCCGACGAGGAGAGCTTCTGCTCGCTCGGCCAGGTCGAAGTTCTCCGGTCCGAGGCCCAATTCCGTGCTCGCTCGCCAGAGCAGCCCCGGATCTCCGGTCGGGTCGGCGGCCGCCGCCAGCAGGAGGAGGCGGGTGGGCTCTGGGAGGGGTTCGAGTTGTGCGATCACGCTCTGCTCGATGCGGCTCTCCAATGGCATCGAGCTGGTGAGCGCGAAGCCGCCGGCAATTTCGGCGGGGCCCAGGGCTCGTGGGAGCTCGCGGAGCGCGAGTGGATTGCCCCGCGCTTCTGCGATGAGCTGATCGCGCACACGCACGTCGACTGGTCCTGGGACCGCGAGCTGGAACAGCTCGCGTGCGTCGTCGTCTCCGAGTCCCTCGACGACGAGTTGCGGCAAACCAGCGAACTTCTCGTCGACTGTGCGCATCGCGAGCGCGATCACGATTCCTTCCGCGTCGAGGCGGCGGGCAACGAAGGCGATTGCCTGCGCAGAGTCCTCGTCGAGCCACTGGGCGTCGTCCACGATGCAGAGAAGTGGTCGTGTTTCGGCGAACTCGGTGAGTAGACCGAGCACCGCGAGGCCGACGAGGAGGGGGCCAGGCGCCGGTGCAGTGCGTAGTCCGAACGCGGTTTCGAGCGCCTCGCGTTGTGGGGCTGGGAGGTTCCCGATTGCGTGCATCATTTGGTTGCACAGCAGCTGCAAGCCTGCGTACGGGAGTTCCATCTCTGATTCTGACGCGACGATGCTCTTGATCCTGACTGATGCCGCAGCGTGCGCTGCGGCGTAGTTCAGCAGGGCGGTCTTGCCGACGCCGGCCTCACCGGACACGACCAGGGCGCCGCTGCGTCCGCTGCGGGCGCGGCCGAGCAGCGACTCGAGCTCGGCGAGCTCGCGGCTTCTGCCCCAGAGCGGTGCGGCCTCGAGTGCGGTCACGCCACGATTTTGGTCCAGCCGCGGGTGGCGCCGCTCGTCTGCCGCCGTGTCGACCGGGCTCACGGGTTCAGGGCCGCTTCGATCTCGAGGTGGATGCTGACTCGGTCCGCGACGAGGATGCCGCCGGCTTCGAGCACGAGGTTGAAGTCGACGCCGTAGTCGCTGCGGTTCAGCTCACCTCTCGCCGTGCAATGCATCCGGACGCCTCCGTCCGGATCACGGCGAAAGCGTGGCAGCTCGAGGTCCAGCGAGATGGGATTCCTGGTGTTCTTGATCGTGAGGTGACCGTCGAGCGCGAACTGGGAGCCGTCGTGTCGTAGCTCGGTCGACTCGAACGTCATGACGGGGTAGGCGGCGCTGTCGAAGAAGTCGGGCGAGCGGAGGTGGTTGTCGCGTCGGGAGTTCCCGGTGTCGACTGAGATCATCTCGATGGTCGCAGTGGCGCTCGATTCGAGCGGAGCGTCGCGTGTGACGACCTGACCACTGAACTCCCGGAACGTTCCTTCCACGTGGCCGACCATCGTGTGCCGGACCGAGAAGCTGATCTCGGAAAGGTCTCGGTCGATGACCCAGGTCCCGGCGGCGTAGTCGGGGATCGATTCCTGCAACATGACAGTCATGGTGAGCTCCTGACGACGGGTGGTCGGGTCGTCAGGGAACGGTCGCGCCGGGGTGGGGCGGTCGCGTCGGTAGGCGTCCCGAGTGGACACCCCAGTCATGGCGCGAGCAAGACAGCGCCTGGTTGCGGACGTCCCAGCGGGCGGCCAGGGATCCGACTGGGGTGGCGTACGGACGCGATCCATAGCGGGCCGATGCGACGGTGTTCTCACTCTCCACCGACCAAGGAGCGCGTCACATGAACGGGAAGCTTCGCCCATACTTCAACGAGGATTGGCCGGCTCCGTCGAACGAGAACGTCGCGTACATTCCGGTCCGAGTCACTAAGGAACCGCGGGTGAACGGTTCGATCACCGTCTTCCTCCCGGACGGAACCGCGCTCGACGCACGTGCGGCCGACCTCCTGCGTCTGGACCCTGATCAGGTGGCGCGTACGGGAGCGCTCGCCGAACAGGCAGGGTGAGCACGATGGCCAGGATGCTGATGCAGACGACCATCGCCGACGTCGCTGACGACTGGAACATCGGGCGGTTCTCGCTCCTCGCAGACGAGTTGCGCTCAGCCGGCCATGAGGTGACGGCCCGCAACCGCGACGCGTCTCGACCCGACTCTGTCCTCAGTGCTCTCGACACTTCCGAGTACGACGAGCTCTGGCTCATCGCGGTCGACACCGGCGACGGACTCGCCCCTGCGGACGCGGCCGGATTCATGCGCTTCCGCGCCCGAGGTGGGGGCGTCATGACGGCTCGCGACCACCAGGACATGGGCTCCTGCCTCCTCTCTCTCGGCGCAATCGGTCGGATCAATCACTTTCACGACCAGAACCCCGAGCCCGACGCGCAACGCGACGACCCGGACAACCCGGGGATCTCGTGGCCCAACTACCACTCGGGCGCCAACGGCGACTACCAGCCAGTACTCGCCGCAGAACCGGTGCACGAGCTGTTGCGGACGACGAAGACACCGACTGGTCACATCGAATGGTTTCCGGCGCACCCTCACGAAGGTTCAGTGTCCGCGCCCCCCGGCGACCCGCGCATCCGATCCATCGGCTGCGGGCGAAGCGCGGTCACGGGCCGGATGTTCAACCTCGCCGTGTGCGTCGACGGCGAGTCCACTCTGGACGGCCGGCCCATGGGGCGCGTCGTGTCGTGCTCGACGTTCCACCACTTCGTGAACATGAACTGGGAGATCGATGCCGACGCACCGTCGTTCGTGACGGACCGGCCCGGCGATGAGATGAAGCAGGACCCGCTCCGGCTGGCCATCTTCAAGGACTACGTGCACAACATCGCACGCTGGCTCGCGGTCACTGGAGAGACGGCCGATGAACCGGCTCCGAGTTGATCCCACGGTCGCGAGCCAGATCGCGTCCGCCCATCTCGAAGCGCCGCGAATGGGCGACGCGCTCGCTCGTGGCGCGTTCGAAGCGCTCGTCCAAGAGTCCGACCAGCTCTTCAAACTCTTCACCGATACCGATCGACCCGGCACCGTCCGGATCTTCTTCACGACCTGTCTTGCGCCGTACAACAACGCGGAAGACCTCATCACCTCAGTGAGCCGTGACCGGCTCCTCGAGGTATCAACGGTTGCCTGCGAACGCGACCGACCCCATCCAGTCATGGGATGTGAGCGTGGCGGCTCCTACGACCGGTTTCGAGCGGTGCATGACGTGATCGGCCACGGGCTGTTCGGGCTCGGCTTCGATCGCGACGGCGAGTTCACCGCATGGCGCTTCCAGGAACGCTTCCACAGCACGCTGGCACGACGGGCTCTGGCCACAGAGCTGCACGGCGAGCACAGCGTCCGCTGGACAACCGGTGACCTGCCCGAGCACAAGGCGTTTCTCCTCGACGAACGCATCGTTCGCAAGTCGCGCGTGGGCCGGTCAGGCGCGCTTCCTCGCATCCGAGGGAGTGTCGGCTAGGGCCTCGACTGGGGTGCCGCACGGACTCGATCCGTACGGCGTGGATGGGACGGTGATCACGTCAACCCACTCCAGAAAGAAGGACCACCATGTCTGACAAGAACCCCACTGTCGTACTCGTCCACGGCGCCTTCGCCGAATCGGCGAGCTGGAACCCTGTCATCGAGCAGCTGCAAGCGCGAGACCTCGATGCTGTGGCGGTCGCCAACCCGCTCCGCAGCGTCACAGGAGATGCCGCGTACGTGAGCGACGTGATCGCGGGGATCAACGCTCCCGTCGTCCTCGTCGGTCACTCCTACGGCGGCATGGTCATCACCGAAGCCGCTGCCGGGAACGACGCGGTGGTCGGCCTCGTGTACGTCGCCGCATTCGCGCCCGAGCAAGGCGAGTCCGCGCTCACGCTCTCGACCCAGTTCCCCGGAAGCACCCTCGGTGACGCGCTCGGCGCGTACCCGGTGTCGTCGGGCGGCAACGAGCTCGCGATCCGATCGGAGGTCTTCCACCACCAGTTCGCGGCCGACGTCCCCGCGTCTCAGGCCACCCTGATGGCGGCGACCCAACGCCCGGTCACCGAAGTCGCCCTCTCGGAAGGTCTGCCCACGGCCACGCCGGCGTGGCGGGACACCCCGTCCTGGTTCGTGTACGGCGAGCTCGACCTGAACATTCCGGCTGCGCTCCAACGCTTCATGGCCGACCGAGCCGGGGCCCGGGCCACGTCCGAAGTCCCGGGTGCCTCGCACGCGCTGAGCCTGTCGAGGCCCAACCAGGTCACCGCTTCGATCGTCGAAGCCGTCGACGCAGTCGCGGTTGTCGGCGCCGCACGGTAACGAGCCATGGGTTGGTCGCGGTCGGCAAGGGCGCGACCAACCCCTGGCTACCAAGTCCGACACCCGAAATGGAGAGTGCATCATGACTGACGAACGTTCGCGACCGCGAGATTCAAAGACTGCAGTCGTCGCGGAGCTCATCGACGAACACGTGCGCTTCGACTGCAACCTGATCCAGCTCGACGCGCAGACGTGGGCGATCCACGGCAGCATCGCCGTTGACGGCGAGTCGATCTTGGCCGAGTTCAGCACTCAGGCCGAAGCCGAGGCCGCGTTGGAAGAGCTGGCCGGCGCAGCCGCCGACGCAACGGGCGGCGCCTCACGAGGGTCGCTCGGCTCATGACGATGTACCTGCCCAACTCCGGCGTGCGACCAACTGGATCCGAACCGGGCGAGTTCCTCGATGTCACCTCGATGTCCGGCGACGTCGAGTTCGGTAGCCGTGCTCGTCAGCCTTCGCGGCTGCCCGAGGGACCACCAGGTACCGCGACTGGGGTGCGCGACGGACTCGATCAGACCCCATACGACGCGACGGTGAAGCCGACATCCGACACTCGATACGAAGGAGCAGATCAATGAGCACCATCACCACGAACGACGGCACCGAGATCTATTACAAGGACTGGGGGTCCGGCCCGGCTGTCACGTTCTCGCACGGCTGGCCGCTCAGCTCGGACGCTTGGGACGGCCAGATGCTGTTCCTCGTGCAGAACGGATTCCGTGTCGTCGCCCACGACCGGCGCGCCACGGCCGCTCCAGCCAGGCGTCGGTGAACAACGACATGAACGGCTACGCAGACGACCTCGCCGCAGTGATCGAGGAGCTCGACCTTCACGACGCCACGCTCGTCGGCCACTCCACCGGTGGGGGAGAAGTCACGCGCTACATCGCACGGCACGGCACCGCGCGCGTCGCCAAGGCAGTTCTCATCTCCGCGGTGCCGCCGATCATGGTCAAGAACGAGAACAACCCGGAGGGACTCCCTATCGAAGTCTTCGACGAGATGCGTGCCGCGCTCACTCGGGACCGTTCACAGTTCTACAAGGACCTCGCGATCCAGTTCTACGGAGCCAACCGGCATGGCAACGACGTCTCCGAAGGAACGCTCGAGCAGTTCTGGCTCTGGAGCATGCAGTCCGGTCTCAAGAACGCCTACGAGAGCATCCGCGGCATTCTCAGAGACCGACTTCACCGACGACCTCGCGAAGGTGGATGTCCCGACACTGCTCATCCACGGTGAGGACGACCAGATCGTTCCCGTGAAGGACTCCGCGGTGAAGGCCGCTCGTCTCATCGCGAACGCGAAGGACATCTACTACCCGGGGGCGCCCCACGGGATCACCTCGACGCACCAAGACCAGGTGAACGCCGACCTCCTCGCGTTCCTCGAGAGCTAGGCCCGATCACCCCAGCCGCCGGCCCCGCACCAGTTGACGGGTGCGGGGCCGGCACCCCCACCATGAGAGGAAGGTTCATCATGAAAGTCGTTGTCATCGGAGGCACAGGCCTCATCGGTTCCAAGGTGGTCACCAACCTGCGCCAGCAGGGCCACGACGCGGTTGCCGCATCGCCGAACACGGGCGTGAACACCCTCACCCGCGAGGGACTCGCCGACGCGCTCTCGGACGCCTCAGTCGTTGTCGACGTATCGAACTCACCCTCATTCGAAGACGCCACGGTTCTGGACTTCTTCGTGACCTCTACCCGCAACATCATCGATACGGCCGCTGCCGCCGGCGTCGAGCACCTCGTGGCGCTGTCAGTCGTCGGTACCGAGCGTCTGGCCGAAAGTGGTTACATCAGGGCGAAGATCGCGCAGGAGGAGATCATCAAGAGCTCAGCGATTCCATTCTCGATCGTTCACGCAACGCAGTTCTTCGAGTTCGTCAAGAGCATCGCCGACACCTCAACGCGGGGCGACACCGTGCGACTGCCGTCCGTGCTGTGGCAGCCGATCGCGTCGGACGATGTCGCAGACACGGTCACCAGGGTCGCGCTCGACGCTCCTCTGAACGGCACGCTCGAGATCGCCGGACCCGACCAGTTTCGATTCGACGACGCCATCCGGCGAGGCCTGCGCGCCCAAGGAGATCCACGTGAAGTGGTCGCTGACCCGCAGGCCCCGTACTTCGGAGCGGTGCTGAGCGAACGATCCCTCGTTCCCGGTGAGCACGCGGAACTCGGTGACACACACTTTGCGGACTGGCTCGCCGCCCACAACGGGGAGGAGAGGGCATGAGTGGGTTCGCCGGGTTCGAGACGCAGGCGATCCCCACGTCGCGCGGTCTGGTTCACGCTGTGGTCGGGGGAAGCGGGCCGCCGTTGCTGCTGCTGCACGGGTACCCGGAGTCGCACACGATGTGGCGGGCTGTCGCGCCGATCCTGGCCGAGCGGCACACCGTCGTTGCGACCGACCTCGCAGGATACGGTCGGACGTTCCGACCGGTGCCGACCGCTGACCATATTCCGCACAGCAAGCGCGCGATGGCGCTCGACCAGGTCGAGGCGATGGCTGCGCTCGGCTTCGACCAGTTCGCCGTCGCGGGGCACGACCGTGGTGGGCGCGTCGCCTATCGGATGGCGCTTGATCATCCCGACCGAGTCGAACGTCTCGCAGTGCTCGACATCATCCCGACCGGCGAGGTGTGGCAGCGCGCCGACCAAGGCTTCGCGCGTGGGTACTGGCACTGGGCCTTTCTTGCCCTTCCCGCACCCTTGCCCGAGCGGCTCATCGCCGGTGACCCCGATGCGTTCTTCGACCTCCACGTCCGCGACGGAATGGGCCTGGGAAAGGAGTCGGGACGCTACCCAACCGACGCGCTTCGTGAGTATCGAGAAGTGTTCGATGTGCCGGCCGCGATCGAAGCGATGTGTGAGGACTACCGGGCCGGAGCCACAGTCGACGTCGTTCACGACGACGACGATCAGCAAGCCGGACACGTGATCGAATGCCCGGTGCTCGTGCTCTGGGCAGGGCGCGGAGGGCTCCCACGCTTCTACGCGGACGTGCTCGACGTCTGGCGCCCCTGGGCCGACGATGTCACCGGCGGTCCGATCGACGCATCGCACTTCCTCGCCGAAGACAACCCGGAGGTCACCGCGGCCGAGCTGCTCACGTTCCTGGGGTCAGGGTGAACCAGATCCGGGTGCGGATGACGGCGCGAGCGCCCGACGAACCGCACCGCGCATCGAGCCAGCTCGAGCTGCTCTTCGACCTCACGTTCGTCGTCGCGATCTCGAGACTCACGGCACAGGTCGCCGAGAAGATCGCGCACGGAGAAGGCCTCCAGACGGTGACACCGTTCCTCCAGGTCTTCTTCGCGATCTGGTGGGCATGGATGAACTTCACCTGGTTCGCATCGTCCTACGACACCGACGACGTTCCCTACCGGCTCCTCACCCTGCTCCAGATCGCCGGCGTGTTGGTCCTCGCTGCCGGAGTGCCGTCCGCGCTCAACGACAACGACTACCTCGCAATCACTCTCGGCTACCTCATCATGCGAGTAGGCCTCATCGCGCTCTGGCATCGCGCCGCAGCAGAAGACCCGACCCATCGCGGCACAGCCCTCCGCTACGCGGCGGGCATCGCAGGCCTGGAGATCGTGTGGGTACTGCGCCTCGTCTGTGCAGATACGGGACTTCTCCCGCCGGACTCCCTGTTGCCGATCTTCGCTGTCCTCGTCGCGTTCGAGTTCGCAGTGCCGACGTGGGCCGAACGGAAACGACGCACCAGCTGGCATCCCCATCACATCGCCGAACGCTACGGACTCTTCGCGATCCTCCTTCTCGGTGAATGCATCCTCGCCGCATCGTCCAAGCTCGAATCCGCCATCACCGGCGGGGGAGTCAGCGCCGAGCTCGTCACCATCGCCCTCGCGGGCCTCGTCGTGATCTTCGCCCTCTGGTGGCTCTACTTCCTCGAGCCCGTAGGCACGGGCCTCGCCCACAACCGCCATCGAGCATTTCTCTGGGGGTTCGGCCATTACGGCGTCTTCGCAGCCCTCGCCGGCCTCGGCGCAGGCCTCGAACTGGCGATCGAACAGACCGGGCGACCCATCGGGCTGTCGCCGACGGCAGTGAGCTACACGGTCGCGATCCCGGTCGGCTTGTTCCTGATACTCCTCTGGGCAGTTTCGGCGCCGATCGTGCGTTGCCCAATCATTCGACCGATCGTGACCCTCACCGGAGCTGCAGCCATCCTGGCGGCGCCACTCGCGACGAGGGCCACCGGCGTAGCCCCAGTGGTCGCAGCAATCGCAGCGATCTGCGGGTCAACGATCGCAGTCACCGTGCTGACGCGTCCGCCAGGCGCAGTGGACGATACGGCGAAGGTCGCGTCCGTGGTGACTTCACGCGCACGGTTCCACAGGAGTCGCGGTCCGTTGCAGGCACGGCGGGTTGGATGCGGTTACACGATTAAGTCTTCGCTGAGTTCGGTGGCGGGATGCGCCAAGCATTCGACCGGGCCACGAGTTCTCACCAGACTTCAACAGTGAGGCTCACGGTGCAGGCACGCGTGAAGAGGCAGACCAGAGAGTTGATACATGGAGGATTCAACGGTCGCCCAGCCGAAGCGCACGTACTCCACACAACCGCGGTGCGTTGGAATCTCGCGACCACGGATCGCGGTCGGCGTGCCCGTTCGTGCCCGTGGAACCCGCGCCCGTCGCGTGCCCGTCATGAGCGGTGCTGGCGGTCACTCGCGGTCACTGGCGGTCAACCGACATGCTCTCCGACCAGGAGGTCGACGCTGTGACCTGCACGGGAGTGGGGAGTGATCCAAAGTTAGGAAACCGACGCTCTATCCCCTGAGCTACGAGGGCGGGGGACTGTTTGTGCAGGTCAGACCCTACTTCTCGGGCTTGTAGTGCTCGTGCCCTCCAATTCCGTGCCCATGCCGTGCCCAATCGATCGGTGAGCAACGGTTTTCTGAACCGTGTGTCACGCGCCCTTCGCGCTCGCGTCGGTGCTGGTCAGCGTGTCGCGCCTTACTTTGAATGAAGGAACGCGCGCGTTGCGACGCCCAATCGGTCGCGCGCATCGGCCTGAGCAACGGTTCAAGAAACCGTGCGTCGGCGGTCGCGCTTCACGGGCTTCGTGAACACACTTGCGCACGCGACCGCGAGCAGGAGTCTGTGTGGGTCCGGCGCCGGCGGTTGCTGGGCCGACTGCATCATCGGTTGCCGTAGAGATCGCCGATTTGCTCGGAGTCGAGCCATCCCTCGTATGTCGGACCTTGCGGCCAGCCGACGGGGGCGTCCTGCCACTCCTCCTGTCGTCCGTACGGGAGGACGTCGATGAGAGGGAACGTGTGGGCGAGTTGCTCGACGCCCCGCCCGGTCGTGTACCAGGTCCGGTAGACGGTGCCGTCGTCGTCGCGGAGGAACACGTTGATCGCGAAGCCGTCCCCCGGGGCGCGCCAACGTCGGCGCCGAAGCTGCTGTTGGCGGTGGAGTACCAGTCCATGCGGTTGCCCACGCGACGCTTGTATGCCAGTGCCTCGTCGATGGGTCCCTGCGTGACGATGACGAATCGGGCGTCATAGGGCTCGAGGAAGTCGAGCCGTACGAACTGGGTCGTGAAGCTCGTGCATCCGCCGCACTGCCATATCTCTTCGGGGAACCACATGTGGTTGTAGATGATGAGCTGGCGCCGGCCATCGAAGATGTCGATCAGGCGGACTGGCCCGTGGGGTCCTTCGAGCCTGTAGTCGGGCATCGCGACCATCGGGAGACGGCGGCGCTGCGCGGCGATCGCGTCGAGCTCACGCGTCGCAGCTTTCTCTCGGACACGGAGTTCATCGAGCGCCTTCTGCCACGTGGCCTCGTCGACAACGGGTGGCCTCGGTGGTGGCGTCGCCTTCGACGGTGTCGTCATGGTGATTCCTCCCTACTCGCCGCCAGGGGTGGCGGTCTGATGTGTGCAGGACCTTGATCGCGGTGCGTCTGACCGGCGATGGAGTCCACTACGGGGCAACGGTAGAGGCCGCTGGGTGTTCCTCTCGGTCCCGAAGATCTTGCGGGCGGACGCGGCGCGCCGTGACCGCGCTTCGCGGAGCGTGAGATGCATCTTGCGGTTCGCGCGGGCTGTGACAGGGGCAGCGCGTGACTAGCCAACTGGCTGATGTCTTCGGCATACGACTGCGGCCAATCTCGACTGACGACCGCATCTCGGCGCGAGCGCGAGGGGGAGGGAACGATGGGGACGGACGTGACGGACGATCAGATTCGACAGCTGGTCGAATCGGCCAAGCCCTACGGCGTGGCATTGCTGTGGTGGGGACCGGAGCGCGAGCGGGACGGGGCTGATGCCATCGAACGGGAGCACCAACGACGAATGGTGTCGCTGCGCGCGGACGGTGTGATCTCGATCCTCTGCCCGGTCGGGTCCGACTCCCTGGCGGGCGTTGCGATCTTGGACGTCTCGACCGAGGAGGCCGTGGCGGTCTTGGCCGACGATCCGTGCGTACAGGCCGAGATGATCCGCGCCGAGGTCTTCAGTTGCCAGAGCTTCCCCGGCGACAGCCTGCCGGCGTGACCCGGCCGGTCCGGTGAGACGCGCATGCGACGGGCACAGCTTCCGTTGGGAGGTTCGTGTCCGCGAATGCGCCACCTGGCTGATGTTCCGTGCGTCTCCGCATCGGACGATGGACGGAGCACACGAACGAGGAAGCGAGAACGGAGGCCCCGGATGACGGCTGATCTGCACCACGTCATCGTGCGCTCGACCGACGCGAAGGCGTCGGCGGAGTTCTTGGGCTGGGTGTTGCAGGTACCAGTGCGAGACCCCCGCGATCGGTTGTTCCGCCTTGTGCTCGGCAACGATGCCACCGTCGAGTTCGTGAACGACCACCCACCGTTCACGGAACAGCACTGCGCATTTCTCGTCGACGAAACGACCTTCGACGCGACACGGGCGCGCCTCGGACAAGTTGGCGTGACGACCTGGGCGGATCCGGCCCGTCGCGAGCGCGACGCGGTCAACAGCACGGCCGGCGGCCGAGGACTGTACTTCGACGACCCTGACGGTCACCTAATGGAGATCACCACCGTGCCGCACGGGACCACGACCGGCGAGTAAGGGGCGAGTAAGGGAGGAGTGAGCGTGCGGACCAGCATCACGGTGACGAACTTCTCGTGGCCCTCGACCGACGACATCGACCCGATCGTGTCCCACCTGGACACCGTTGCGTCCCTGACCGACACGATCGGCATCGACTCCCTCTTCGTCTCGGACCACCTGCTCCAGCTCGAGCCGGGCGCCGAGCCGGACGAACCGATGCTCGAGGCCTCGAGCACGCTCGCCTACCTCGCGGCGCGCACGACGAACGTTCGGCTCGGTGCCATGGTCGCCCCCGCGTCGCTCCGCCCACCGGCACTCCTGGTCAAGGCGGTGACCACGCTCGACGTCCTCTCGGGCGGACGAGCCTGGTTCGGTGTCGGCGCCGGATACCACGGCGACGAGGCCGACCAGATGGGCCTGCCGCTGCCGCCGACGGCCGAACGGTTCGACCGTCTCGAGGACACGCTCCGGCTCGCCCGACAGATGTGGGCCGACGACACCGAACCCTTCCTCGGGACCGCAGTCCACGCGAGCCACCCGATCTCGGCGCCCGCGCCACGCTCGGTGCCACACCCACCGATCCTCATCGGTGGGACGGGGGAGCGGCGCACGCTGCGACTCGTCGCCCGTCACGCCGACGCCTGCAATCTGCCCGACCTCCCCGACGGCGGCGCACAGATCCGCCACAAGCTCGACGTCCTCGCCCGCCACTGCGCGACGGAGGGACGTGACCCGGCCGAGATCGAGACGACCGTGAGCACCCGCCTCGCGCACGACGACACAGCCGACACGTTCGTGACCCGCGCCCGCGACCTCGCCGCCCTCGGCGTCGAGCACCTCATCGTCCTGACCCAGGGCCCGTGGACCACCGAATCGCTCGACGTCCTCGCCGCCGCCGTCCCGGCCACCGACGCGATCGAAAGCACGACCCGTACACCCTGATCCGAGGAGCGAACCCATGACCGACACCCCGACCACCAGCATCGACATGATCGTCGACCAGTGGGCAACGGCTGAACGAACCGGCGACGTCGCCACCACCGACGCGCTGCTCACCGACGACTTCCTCGCGATCGGACCCGTGGGCTTCGTGCTGCCCAAGGCGGCATGGCGGCAACGCATGGTCGACGGCAGCCTCGTCTACGACGACCTGCACCTCGACGAGATCGCGACGCGGATCTATTCGGACTGCGCCGTGACGACGGCGCGATGGAACGCGAAGGGCCGCGCCCACGGCCATCCCATTCCCGAGGCGACACGCGTCACGCTCGTCTGGGTCCGGCTCGACGACGCATGGAAGCTCGCGACCATCCACTTCAGCTTCATCGCCGGGACACCGGGCGCACCGGGGCCAGCATGACGACACCGACCGCGACCGAACATGCGGCCCGGACCGTCACCGACCGGCACCGATGGCAACTCGGGCGCCGCGCCCGCAACGTGCTGCTCACCGTCCACGTCGTGGTGTCGGTCGGGCTGCTCGGCGACTCCGCCGGCTTCCTCGCAGTGGCGATCCGCCGGGCCACTTCGAACGACCCCGCGTTCGTGGACACCGCCCACGACCTGTTGGGCACATTCGCGTTGTACTTCGGCATCCCCCTCAGCTTCCTCGCGCTCCTCACGGGGATCGGTCTCGGCGTGGGCACCCGCTGGGGCCTCTTCAAGTATCCGTGGGTTGCCACGAAGCTCGTGCTGATCGTCACGGTCATCATCGTCGGAGCGACCCTGCTCCGCCCCGTCGTCACCGGCGGCGAGACCAGTGGCGGCGACGCGCCGCTGATCATCGGCGCGAGCTACGACGTCGTCGCGCTGACCGCCGCCACTGCCCTCGCCGTGTTCAAACCGGGCCGCCCGATCCGCCCTCGCCGTGACCCGACCGCGCCGGCAGGTAGCTGATGCGACGACCCGAGATCGAGACCGCAGCAACGCGCATGGCCGACCTCGTTGCGGGCGTCGACGACGACGACCTCGACCGGCCGACGCCATGTTCCGACTCCACCGTCGGCGCGTTGCTCGATCACATCGACGGGTTCGTCCAGGCCTTCACCGTCGCGGGGACCAGGTCCCCAGGGTCTGGTGACCCGCCCGGAGCCGGAGACGCCCGCCACCTCCGTGCGGACTGGCGCACCGCCATCCCCGACGCGCTCGACTCCCTCGTCGCCGCGTGGCGACCCGACGCCGCCCATGCCGGCACCGTCCGCGCCGGTGGGGTCACGATGCCCGCAGCAGCCGCGGCGGCCGTCCTGGTCGAGGAGCTCGTGGTCCACGGCTGGGACCTCGCCTGCGCAACGGGCCAGCCCTTCGTGTGCACGGACGACGAGATCACCCTCGTCGACGCGTTCCTCGACCGGTTCGGTCCGGACGAGCGCGGCGACGCGTACGCGCCCGCACGCACCGCATGTGCTGGCGCGACGCCGATCGACCGTATCATCGCGCTCAGCGGACGCGACCCGTCCTGGACCGTCGGCCGGTGACCGCCACCCTCGGCACCACGGCGGCGGCTCCGGTCGATGCCGCCCGAGGCGGAGATCGCGCTGGCTGGATCACGAGCGCGCCCTCCGGCCGCACGAGCGAGCGCGGATCGAAAAGCACCGATCGCGCACGGTCGGACGGCCGTCCGAGCGGATCGCCGGTACCGTGGTCGATCGTGGAGCTGTCGTCGTTCGTGGGACGCCACCGCGAGCTCCGTGAGGTCGGCGAGCTGCTCGCCGCGCACCGGCTCGTCACCCTCGTCGGCCCGGGCGGCAGCGGTAAGACGCGCCTCGCCCGAGAGACGCTGCGGCGCCTGGCGGGACGAGGATCGGATCGCAGCGCGTGGGTCGACCTCGCAGCGGTCGACGATCCCGCCCGGATCGCAGACGTCGCGGCGATCGCACTGGGTGTGGTCATCGGTCCCGCTGCCGATCCTCCGGTCACCCTCGGGCAGCGCCTGGGCGATCGATCGGTGCTGATCGCACTCGACAACTGCGAGCACCTGGTGGGCGGGTGCGCCCGCCTCGCGGACGAGCTCCTGCGCTCCTGTCTCGGTGTGCGGGTGGTGGCGACGAGTCGGCAACCGCTCGGGGTCCCGGGTGAGGTGGTCTGGCGGATCCCGCCCATGGACGATGCCGACGCGGCGACCCTCTACGAGGACCGGGCCCGATCGGCGCGGCCGGATCTGGTGCTCGACGACGGACGACTCGGACACGATCCGCACGATCTGCTCCCGCCTCGACGCCATGCCGCTCGCCGTCGAGCTCGCGGCGGCGTGGTCACGGACCCTGTCGCCACGACAGATCGCCGACGGGCTCGACGACCGGTTCACGCTGCTCGTCGGCGCCGCCGATCACCCCGACCCGAGGCAGCGGACGCTGTTGGCGTCGGTGGAGTGGAGCTACGACCTGCTGGACACCGACGCCCAGGTCGCGCTGGCCCGTCTGGCGGTGTGCGCCGGCGAATTCGACCTCGACACGATGATCGCCGTTGCGGGGGCGGACCTCGCCGCTCCGCTCGCCACCCTGCGGGAGCTCGTCGACGCATCGATGGTGGAAGTCGCGGCGTTCGGGGACGGGCACCGGTACCGGTTGCTCGACACGATCCGGGCCTTCGCCGCGGACCGGCTGACCGAGTCGCGTGAGGCCGACGCGATCCGCGACCGGCACCTCGTCCACTTCCGCGACCGCGCCGTCGCAGCTGCGGTCCGTCTCGAGATGGACGACCAGGACGCCACGCTCGACGACCTCTGCCCGGATCGTGAGAACTTCCGGGCCGCCCTGCGCTGGAGCGAGGCGAGGGGCGACGGCGTATCGTTCCGCGCGCTCGCACGTGCGCTCGTCGGGCTGTGGCTGCTCGACGGTACGGCGGGCGAAGGCCTCGAAGTGCTGCGCCGCGCGCTCGCCACCGTGCCCGATGAGCCGTCGGCGGCGACGGCGGACCTCTGGAGCGGCGTGGCCCTGCTCGCGATGCCCGCCGGTCACATCGACGAGATCCCCGCCGCGGCCGCTCGGGCACTCGAGCTGGCGCTCCCGGCCGGTGACGACGCGGCCATCGCCCGGGCCTACGTGTCGGGCTGCTACACCGCGTTCTACAACGACTACCCGCGGTGCGAGGAGCTCGCCCGGCGCGCCCAGGCCCATGCGGTCACGGCCGGCGCGAGTGCTACCGCCGACCTCGCGCTCATGTTCGAGATGGTGGCATTCGGCAACCGCGACCGCTACGACGTCGCGCTGCCGATCTCCGAGCACCTCTTCGCTCGCGCCGACGCCTGTCATCGGCGGCTGCCAACTGCGATCGCCCGCAACCTCGGTGCGTTCGGTGCGCTCCTCACCGGCGACGTGCCCCATGCCGTCACACTCGCCCGCGACGCCGTCCGCATCGCCCGCCCGTTGCGTGACCACTTCATCGCCGGTACGTGCACGGCAACGCTCGCATGGACGCTCGGCGTCAATGGACGGGTGCGCCAGGGTCTGGCCCTCATGGACGCGCTCGTGCGCTCCGTCGATCGTGCCGTCGGCGACGTCGACGTCGTCGACCTGAGCATCTCGCTCGGCAAGCTCTACGTCTGGGCCGGACGACCCGACGAGGCGATCACCTGCCTCCTGCCGGTCTCACAATTCGACGAGCCCGGCCCCGACAACTGGACGGTGTCCCGGGCCCTGCCTGCGCTGGCCGCCGCATTCCGCCACGCCGGTCGCACCGACGACGCCCGCCGTGCCGCCGAACGAGGCATCGCCGTCGCAGAGCGACTGGGAACCGTGCACACCCTCGCCGAATCGCTCGACGAGCTCGGCCATCTCGCGCGCCTCGATGACATCGACGACGCACTCGACCGGTATCACCGGGCCATCGAGCTCCGCCGATCGCACGACCTGCGGACACAGCTCTGCGACAGCATCGACCACCTTGCTGCCATCGCGGTCGACGTCGACGAGCCCGACGAGGCGGCGCGCCTGAGCGGCGCGGCCGACAGCGCACACGATCACATCGGGTATCCGAGGCCAGCGGTCGACCTCCGCGAGCACCGGTTCCTTCGTCGTGCCGTCCACGAGGCGCTCGGCGCCGAGGAGGGGAACACCGCGATCAGCGCCGGACGTGCCCTCGACCTCGACGCAGCGATCGGCTACGTGACCCGTCGCCGGGGCCCGCGCAATCGACCAGAGACCGGCTGGGCCAGCCTCACCCCGACCGAACAGGAGGTCGTGGCGCTCGTCGCCGAAGGACGAAGCAATCCCGAGATCGCGGAGCGGCTCTTCATGAGCCGGGCCACGGTCAAGAGCCATCTTCGACACGTCTACACGAAGCTCGGCATCTCGAATCGCGTCGAGCTCGCCGCCGCGGCGGTCACTCGCCGCGCCGGGCATGGCACAACCAACATTTGATGCGCTGACCAACGACGGAGACCCGACGGGAGCATGACCATGCCGATCCTCGACCACACGATCGTCGCCGCACGGGACCACGAGCACACCGCGTCCTTCGTCGCCGACGTGCTCGGCCTTCCCGAGCCCGGCCGGCTCGGACACTTCGCCGTGGTACGCGTCGGCGACGTCACCACGCTCGACTTCGTCGAACAGTCCGGCACCATCACACAACAGCACTACGCGTTCCTCGTCACCGAGGAGGAGTTCGACGCGATCTTCGGCCGCATCACGCAACGCCACCTCCCGTACTGGGCGGACCCCTTCAGGAACGAACCCGGAACCATCAACACGTGGGACGGCGGACGGGGCGTCTACTTCGACGACCCCAATGGACATCTCCTCGAGATCATCACCCGGCCCTACGGCACCGGCGGGACCCGGACCACGAACCCGCACCCGCTCCTGAACGTGGCCGAGTCGTAGCGCAATCAACGGCTTCTCACCGAGCCGGTGACGTTTACGGGTTCGCCATCGGTGCCCGGGAGGTGGGTGTGCGTCGACAATGACGTGGTGGCTCGTCGAGCATCGCGCCGTGGTCGTTGGCGATGACGACTTCCAGTTGCTCGACCTGACCGGCCCGCTCGAAGTCCACCAGGAGCGACCCGCTTGGGGGGTCGCCGCTGCACCGGGCGTTGGTGCTCCGCCGGAAGCACTGTTGCGTTGGCGCAACATCGCCTCCGGGGCACTGTTCCATTGAGCCCGCGCTCGGCTCTCTGACCACATAGCCGGACCTAAATGGGCGATTCGTGGGGTCCGCAATAAGACGGCTTGTTCGGTTTGCACACCGGGTTAGGCCCGGCGGACGCTCCGATCCGTGTCCGTTTTGGGCTAACGCAACAGTTCCGTGGAAACTCAGTGGCGACGGATTTCCGGCACCTACAGGTTCCATAACATCTGTGTTATTGTTCTGCGGTGTGGACGGTCGTCTTCCACCCGGACGCCGAGGCGGAGCTCGCCCAGCTCCCGCCTACCGAGAGGACAGCTTTGGCGCACGCGGTCGAAAAGCTCGAAGCGCTGGGGCCACGGCTGCCGTTCCCCCACCAGAGCAAGGTGCGGATCCGAGGGCAGCGTGCGGGAGCTGCGGCCGCGGGCGGGACGGTCACCGTGGCGAGGTCTCTACGACCGGCGTGGCGACACCTTCGTCATCGTGGCGATCGGCCCGGAGGCCGAAGTCGACCGACGGGGCTTCGACCGGGCAGTCGCGGCGGCGCGGCGGCGACTCGACGAGATCGAGACATGAGGGAGGCGCCATGAAGTTCAGTGATCTGCGGCGAAGCGATGAGGTGCTCGCGCGTTCAGCTCGAGGACCCGGAGTTCCGGGCGGAGTGGGAGCGCACTGCGGTCGCCCGCGCCGTGGCGGCGCGACTGGTCGCTTATCGAGCTGAGCATGGGTTCAGCCAGTCTGCGCTCGCCCGCCAGCTCGGTATGCAGCAGCCGGCCATCGCCCGGCTCGAAGCGGGTGAACACAATCCTTCGTTCGACACCCTGGCGCGCCTGTCGAGCGCGCTGAGTATCTCCTTCAAGATCGAGATCACTCCGGAGGGCGTCGCCGTCTGACGAGAGCCCCCGCGGGAGTGTCCAGGGCGGGGACGGTCAGGAGTTTGGTGTCATCACCCGTGCTGACGGGGTGTGTGCAGACTCGCGGAGAGGCGCCCGTGAAGGGAGCAACGGCACGATGAGGAGGTGACTCGTCCCCTCCGCTCGGCGCCGAGCCTTACGTGTCCGACCGCTTCCTCCGCGGTGCGCGTGCGGAGCGCTTCGTGGCACAGGATGACGATGGGCAGCCGGTGCCCAACGACCACGCTGTGAGGTGGCGTGCCCGTTCGTGCCCTTGGGACCCGTGCCCAATCCGTGCCCGTCATCACGGGTACTGGTGGTCACTCGCGGTCACTCACGGTCAATCGAAACGCCGATGGGCTGGGGTTTGGATGCTGTGACCTGCACTGTTGGAAGGAGTGATCCTTATTTAGGAAACCGATGCTCTATCCCCTGAGCTACGAGGGCGGGGATGGTAGTTGTGCTGGTCAGAGCGCTCTTGTTGGTGCTGCCGCTCCGCGAGACCTCACGCTCGGTCATGGTACGTCGCGGCCTGGCCGCGGCCTACGCCGACGACGCCCCGCCATGTGTGCCGGTCACGGGCCTGCTTCCGGCGAATGAGCAACGGTTCAGCTGACCAGCGCTCGTGCAGTGCCGGCGGCGGTCCCGCGGTGGCGGCCCCGACCCGATCGAATGACGACCGTCGGCTCGGCAATCACGGGGCCGGAGACGCGCCAGACCCACGCGATGCCGGCGGGCACCCGGTTCCGGTGGTCAGGGACACCTTCGAGGTCGCGCTGCGGCCATGATGTCGATGTGGACATCGAGCCCGCAGGAGCCGATGACTTCCAGCACTTCCTCGATCTCGCAGCAGAGGTCGAAGACTGGTTCGGCCCCATGGTTGACGAGCCGGGATTCCATGACGCGGTGCTGAGGAACATCGCGCGTGGCTCCGCTCTCGTTGCCCTCGACGCAGGACAGGCCGTCGGCGCGCTGCTGTTTCACGGCACCGAGCTCCCGTCTACGAGATCGGCTGGCTTGTCGTCGCTGCCAGCCGACGTTCCGAGGGGATCGGCGGAGCACTCGTGGCCGTCGCGGTGCGGGAGTGGATCCGACTGCCTGCCGTGCTCGGCGTGGTCACCTTCGGTGCTGGCCACCCGGGCGCAGGATCACGACGGTTCTACGAGCGCCTCGGCTTCGAGCCAGTCGGCATCGTGGAACCGGGACCCGATGGAGGTCCTCGCGAGCGCTTTGAGCTCCCACTTGACCGACTGCCGGACTGGGCGGGCTGACTCGCAGCCGGCGTTCGGTGACATCCCGGGACCGGGATTAGGGGACGCGTGATATGGGACTCCCACCCGCGCTCTGTGGGGCCCGCGCCGCTCGCAATATCACGCCAGAGCGAGCAATCTGTGCGAGTGGCGGCGACCGTCCAGTACGCCCGGAACGGGGACGTTCACCTGGCGTTCCAGCTCATCGGCGATGGCTCGCATGACGTGCTGTTGCTGGCGGGCGGAACGATGCCCATGGACGCGCTCGGTCAGCACCCGAAGGGTCTGGAGGTGCTACTAGGACTGCAACGCTTCGGTCGACTGATCCTCACGGACCAGCGCGGAGTCGGTCAGTCGGATCGAACTGAGGGCGGGTTCACGCCCGAGAACGAGGCCGATGACCTCGCCGTTGTCCTCGATGCCGCCGATGCCAGGGACTGCCTGCTCGTGGCGTGCTTCGACGCCAGCCTTGCCGCCCTCGCTCTGGCGGCCCACGATGCGAACCGGCTCGGATCGCTGGTGATTGTCAACGGCTTCGCCCAGTTCCGCCCCAGCTATGACGATCTTGAGCAACTACCGCCGGATGCGCTCGAGACGTTCCACGACATCCTCGACGGCGGCGGTGCGGAGGAAGACCTACTCGCCTTCGCAGCGCCGAGCGAACGCGACGACAGTCGATTCCGAGCTTGGTTCGACGATTCGGGACGTCGAGGTGCGAGCCCGACAACCGCGTCCCGACGTTGGAGTGCTCATGAATCCGCGGATGTCACCTCCTACCTGGCCCACATCACAGTACCCACGCTCGTTCTCCACCGCGCGGGCGACCTGATCGTGAGCCCGCGGCAGGCGGCTGTCCTCGCCCAGGGCATTCCCAGCGCCCAGCTGGTGCTCCTGCCAGGACAAGACAACCTCGTCTACGCGGGATCCGTGCACGACGTGACGAACGCGATCGCGCAGTTCGCCGGAGGAGCTGTCGAGGGCGCAGTCACACGAGTGCTCACGACGATCTTGTTCACCGACATCGTGGGATCGACCAACCGAGCCGTCGGACTGGGAGACCGTCGGTGGACGACCGTGCTCGACATCCATGACACGATCGCGAAGCGAATCCTCGACCGACACGGGGGAACCCTCGTCAACACGACCGGTGATGGGTTGCTCGTCACCTTCGATGGTCCGGGCAACGCGCTCCGCTGTGGCTCGGACCTCCGCGACGCTTTGGCTGATGCTGGCATCGAGATTCGCACCGGCGTGCACGTCGGCGAGGTCGAGCGGCGCGGCGCCGACATCGGCGGCTTCGCAGTACACCTGGCAGCCCGCGTGATGGAGATCGCACAAGCCGGTGAAGTGCTCGTGTCCAGCGTCGTCCCCGTGCTGATGAGCGGTTCCGGCGCCGAGTTCCACGATCGAGGCGAGCACCGCCTCAAGGGCATTCCCGGTACCTGGTCTCTCTACGCTGCGGACATCTGAGCCTGAGGAACATGTCTGCCGATCGGCGCCCCATCCCTGCACCGGCGCCGAACAGCTCTGCGCACATAACGCGCCTCGGTGCCTCGACACCTAAGCGCCTAGGTCGCTCGCGGCTGAACTACTGACCCGGAACTGTCAAAGGTCACACGGTTATCGCGTGGGCGCTCCCGAGAGGGCTTCACGACGCGCACGAGCGGCGCGGCCGACACGGAACTGCGAACACCAACCCGCAGCGAGCCGCTGCGGCCATCGGTACGCGAACGTCGAACGACGCGCGGCCCAAGGGCTACCGCGCCTCAACTGACCGCGAGCCGACAAGTCCGACTGGCTGTCCCAATAACACGCGCCACACACGCAACCAGCTATCCCCGTTGTGCCGTTCCGGGGCATCCCGAGACACGAGGTAGGAGCGTTCGGCCGTCCCCGCGAGAGAACCGGTCACGCGCCGCCACTCCGCCGACGGGCCTACCGGATCAGCGGTCCCTTTCGAACGCGCGGCCGCAACTCGTGACACCGGCACATGTGAAGGAGGTGATGTGTGTCGCGACGCCGCGCGTGTGTCGTCGTAGGACGCGGCCAGGCCGCGACAGCGTGGGATCGGACGTGATCGAGTGTGATCCCGCTTGACGCGAAGTGGATGCTCAGCGGGCGTGTCGTCGCATAGCTGCAGGTCACGAGATCGCCCGGCGATGATTAGGAAACCGATGCTCTATCCCCTGAGCTACGAGGGCGGGGGATGGAGAAAACCCGGTACAAAACCTAGGCGAGTGCCGGTGGGCGGCTGGTCTCACGGCCGGCGCAGGCGTTTCCGTGGTCGTGTCGTCGTCCCAGGTCGTCTGAAGGTGCGCCAAAGTGGCGGTCAGTGTGGGGTCGAGCTCGCGCTGGCCGTCAGGCGGCGAGGGCAGGTCGGCGTTTCGCGTGTCGGTGGAGCGCGATGCCGTTGACCATGAGGGCGTAGCCGAGGAGGTCGACGTGCTGGCGGGCGTGGCCGAGGCTGTGGGCCCGGCCGAGCCAGAGGCTGTCGTCGAGACCGCGGTTGATGCTTTCGGCGTCGTTGCGGCGCGGGTAGAGCCGCTTGAAGTCGGGGTCGTCGGGCGGGATGGGCCGGAGGTTCTCGGTGCGGTTGAGCTTTCGGGCGGTGTCCGCCGGCGTGCCGTGCAGCCGGACGGTGATCGTGCCGCCGCCGTCGCTCTCGGGGAGTCGGTAGTCGTTGTACCAGCGGAAGGTGCCGTTGCGACCGGGGTTGCGGTGGGTCCGGACGCGTCGCAGCGGTACGAAGTGCATCTCGCCGGTGTCGGTGAGATCGGCGATTCCGAGTGCGCCGTCGCGTGCGTAGAGCGAGATGGTCTCTTTGCCTCTCGGCGTCTCGATGGTCTTGTCCTCGAGGTAGGTGCTCTTCGGGGCGCGTCGACCGCCTGTGCGATGCGGCGTCTTCACGGCTGCCTTGGCGGCAGTGACTCGGTTGATCGGAATGAGCCCGAGGTCGTGCAGCAGCGCCTGGTGGTGAACGCCGCGGAGTGCGGTGTCGTAGACGATGCCTTGCGCGCCGGCGACGTTCGGGGCGAGTCGGGTGAAGCAGTCCATCGCAGTGTGGGCTTCACCGCCGGGAGTGGGAACCCATTCGATGTCGAGGATGATGCGGCCGTGTGGGTCGGTGCTGCGGGCGGCGACGAGGACGAACTTGACGCCCCAGGCGGTCTCGCCGGTGCCTTCGAAGTGCAGGCCGCCGTCGGGTTCGGTGCGCACGGTGCGCAGCTCGCCGGTGGTCTTGTCGAGTCGCGTGGTCGCCGGGCTGGGCTCGGTAGAGGGGAGTGACGACTTTGCCGTCGGCGTGGAGCATTCGGGACAGGTCGGGATGTGTCCAGGAACCGGGACCCTTCGGGTCGAGCAGGCCGAGTTCTCGCGGCCTGAGCGCTAGCGATCACCGAGTGCTGCGCGACGAGCCGGCCGAGAGTCTCGGGGTCGGCGAGGTAGCGATCCCGTCCGTAGCGGTAGTGGTGGCGGCGCATCGGCTGCTCGGGCAGCCAGTTGGACGGGTCACGCGGGTAGTGCTCACGAACGAGTCGACGGACGAGATCCCAGACGATCGGGTGCGCGAGCTCGGCTTCGACCCGTCGTGCGCTGCCGTAGACGGAAAGAAGCGCGGCGTAGGCGAACCACATGAACGCCGGGTAGTGACGCGGGCGGCCACCCTTGGCGTCGTCGGGGAGTGTGATCTCGTCGGCAAGGTCGTAGAAGATCCCGACTGACGACGCGCGCGCCAGCTTGGGTGAGCGACGTCCCCGATCGCGGCGGGACACGACCTTGTGCCCTGGATCCGGGGTGGCTACGGTCGCTCCGGGCGGGTCGCAACCTTGTGGCGGGGGAGCGGAGACCAGGGGTATGGGCGATGGGCGAGCGCGTCGCATCGGCGTTGTCGCTCTGTTGTTGGGCGGGATGGGGTTCGGCGCCTTCGGCGGCTCGACCGTTGCCGCGGCGGCGCAGTCGACCCGGACGTGGATCGGGGCGGGCGTCGGCAACGATTGGTCCACGGCGGGGAACTGGAGCTCGGGTGATGTTCCCGACGCGACGGACGAGGCGGCGTTGTTCGGCGATGACCCCGTCGGGCAGACCAAGCTGACGCCGAACCTCTCGGCGAACTTCACCATCGGACAGCTGCAATTCTCGGCGGCCGCGCCGGGCTACACGCTCACCGGCAGCGGCGCGATCCTCTCGCTCAGCCCGGCCGCCAGTTACGACGGAGTGGGGCTCGTCGCGAGCGGTGCCGGCAACCAGACCATCGCCACGACCCAGGTGTTCCTCGACTCCACGCAGGCCTGGGACGTCGACGGGACGTCGACCGTCACGGCGACGGGGACGATCGAGGACGACGCGGTCATCGACTCGGGCGTGACGAAGAACGGGACCGGAACGCTCGTCTTCCCCGGTGACGTCCGCTACGACGGACCCACCACCGTCAACGCCGGTTCGATCGTCTTCAGCTTCAGCAACACGAGCATGCTCAGCGCGCTCACCGTGAACGGCGGCGTCCTGCGTGCGACCACCAGCGGCAACGCGCTGGGGAGCTCGAGCACCCGCAACGCCATCACGTTGGCGGGTGGCGCGCTGGAGCTGGCCAACAACACCGGCCAGGTTTTCGGTTCGACCAGTCGGACGACGACCGTGAGCGGCGACGCCGCGGTTCGCTCGGACCGGCTCGCCCCCGGCGCGGGTGTGAACCACACCTTGGGACCGCTTCGCATCGGCGGCCAGACGCTGTCGGTGGCTCCCGGTGCGCTCGTCACCAGCGGTACGGCCGGAACGACCTTCGGGGCGACGACGCTGTCGGGGAACCCGACGCTGAACGTCGTCAGCAGCGGGAGCGCCGATGCGCAGCTCACCCTGGGCGCGGTGGGGCAGACGGGCGGAACGCGGTCGCTGTCGAAGACGGGTGACGGCACCCTCCGCCTGAACGGTGCGGCCGGCTACACGGGAACGACCACGTTGGGCCAGGGTGCGATCACCCTGGGTGCCGCGAATGCGCTGGGCAGTGGCGGCTTCGACTTCGCGGGCGGCACGCTGAATGCCAACAACACGACGGACGCCAGCATCGGCGCGATGTCACTCACCGCCGATTCGAACCTGAACCTCGCGCCGGGCGGTGCGGCGGCGACTCTGACCTTCGCGGGAGCGTCAGGACCCGCTACCGGCGTCCTCACCATCGCGGGATGGTCGGGCTCTCCGGGTGGACCGGGGACGAACGACAGGGTCATCTTCTCCGGCGGAACCGCACCCGACGCCGACTTCCTCCAGCACATCCGCTTCGACCTGGGCGGAGGAGACTTCGCCCCTGCGACCCTCGGATCCGGTGGTGAGCTCGTGCCAGCCGCGCCCCGCCGGAGTCGACCGTGCCCGACGTCGTCAACCTGACCCAGTCCGCCGCCACCGCGGCGATCAACGACGCCGGCCTGGCGGTGGGCACGGTCACGACGGCGGCGAGTGCGACCGTGCCGTCCGGTTCGGTCATCTCGCAGGACCCCGCCGCGGGCGCGAGCAGGGCGTCGGGATCGACGGTGAACCTCGTCGTGTCGAGCGGGGCGCCGCCACCGGACCCGGGGTCGGTGTTCGGCGACTTCGACGGCGACGGCAGCACTGATCTCGCGGTGTGGCGTTCGGCGACGGGCCGTTGGTTCATCGAGGGGACCGCGGGCTCGACCGCCTGGGGAAAGGCGGGCGACCTCCCGGTGGTCGGTGACTTCACGGGGGACGGGATCACCGACATCGCAGTGTTCCGGCCGAGCAACGGCCGGTGGTACGTCAATGGCGTCGCGGGCTCCACGCAGTGGGGTGTGAGCGGTGACGTCCCGGTCCCCGGTGACTATGACGGGGACGGCACCACCGACTTCGCGGTGTACCGGCCGTCGACGCACCGTTGGTTCATCGAGGGCGTCGCCGGTTCGGTCCCGTGGGGTGCGGACGGCGACGTGGTCGTGCCCGGCGACTATGACGGCGACGGCGCCACCGATGTGGCGGTCTGGCGGCCCGGCAACGGTCGTTGGTACATCGACGGCGTCGCCGGCTCGACCCAATGGGGCGGGGCGGCCGACACGCCGGTGCCCGGCGACTACGACGGGGACGGCGCGACCGACTTCGCGGTGTACCGGCCGTCGACGCACCGTTGGTTCATCGAGGGCGTCGCCGGTTCGGTCCCGTGGGGTGCGGACGGCGACGTGGTCGTGCCCGGCGACTATGACGGCGACGGCGCCACCGATGTGGCGGTCTGGCGGCCCGGCAACGGTCGTTGGTACGTCGATGGCGTCGCCGGCTTCACCCAGTGGGGCGTCGGCAGTCAGGACGTCCCGGTCACCGCACCCACCCACATGATCCCCGGACTCCTCGGCGTCTGAGCGCCGATCGGGGAGAGCGTCATTCTTCGTTGCGTCATGGGACGGTCGGCGTCGCGACTTCATGAGCGCACCCACAGTGCCGATCGTCGACCCTGTCCTGCCGGAAACTCGTCTGGCGTCGTTGGAGGTCCAGTGGTTCGCGACGAGGCGTCGATGCCACCCGAGGATGGTGTCGGGCTTCACGAGGAACATCGACCACCGTTCACGGTCGAGCACGCGGGCGAACGCGGCCAGGATGGCGCGGTAACCCGCTGACTGAACGCCCCGCCATCTCGGCTCCCTCGTCCGATCGGCGTCTCTTGTGTCGGCGTGCACCGAGCTCAGAGAATCGGCGGCGGCGCTGACCGCGGCGCCACGATCTCGACGAGAGCTACACGACACGGCAGCATGCATGCACCGGTCCGGGTTGGGATCGCCGTCGATCTCCCGCATCCCGCCACGGGCGCAGCACACGCGATTGCCAACCTGGCCACCCCAGCCGACCGGAGCACGCGCATGGATCCCGATCCCGATCGGCCGCCGACCCGGCACCTCGAACGCCTCGAGGTCGACCGGTTCCGGCTGTCCAGGACCACGATCCGCGAGGTCGGTGAAGGGTTCGTGGTCCTCGACGCCACCGGTGCGTCGGACACCAGCGCCACCCGCCTCCCTCATGGCGTCGCGCTCGGCGGGGGAGCGAGTCGAGGCGGGGTCGCTCACCGTGCGCGTCGAGGCCGTCGGGCCTCGCACCTTCCGCTACCGGTTCGCGCTCGGCACAGACGTGCCGGCGGGCGATACACCGATGCTGGCGACCGACGTGCGCGTCACCGAGGCGGCTCGTGCGAGCGGACCGGCGCCGGGGTGTCCATCACCACCAGCGAGGCCTCCGTCGAGGTCGAGGTGCCCGAGGTCGGCGGCCCGACCTTGCGGGTTCGACGCGCGGACGGCCACCTGGTCGGCACCGTGGGAGGCGGCGAGTCGAACCTGCTGAGTGCGTGGGATGCGTTCCCCACCGGCATCTGCCGCACTCCCGTGCCCGCGTCACCGGCTGGCCACCGAGGTGTTCTCGATCCGCGACGACGAGTGCGTCTACGGATTCGGCGAGCAGTTCGGCCGACTCGACAAGGTCGGCCAGACGATCGACGTCGACATGCAAGAAGCGATGGGCACGGTCACCCCGCGGGCCTACAAGAACGTGCCGTTCTGGGTCACCACCGCGGGGTGGGGAGTGTTCGCCAACCACGACGCCCGGCTCACCGCCTGGATCGGCAGCCGCTGCGCGCCCCAGCTCCAGGTGGCCGTGGACGACGACTGGTTCGACGCCTTCGTGTTCGTCGGCGACGTCCGCCAGGTGCTGCAGGCCTACACCGACCTGACCGGTCGACCGAACGTGCCGCCGGACTGGTCGTTCGGGTTCTGGCAGTCGAAGATCTCCTACTCCTCGGCCGCCGAGACCCTCGAGGTCGCCGAGCGGATGCGGGCAGAGGACCTGCCCTTCGACGTGCTGCACCTCGACACCCACTGGTTCCGCCGCGACTGGTTCTGCGACCTCGAGTTCGACCCCGACCGGTTCCCCGACCCTGCCGCCTACCTCGACACCATGGCGGCGATGGGCGTGAAGGTGTCGTTGTGGCAGCTGCCCTACATCCCCGAGGGCTCGGCGCTGTTCGACGAGCTGGCGGCGGTCGACGGGTTCGTGCGTCGCGAGAACGGCAGCCTCTACGACGTGGGGCTCTGCTACACGCCGGACTGGGAGGGCGGACGGGTCGGGTGCATCGACTTCACCAACCCCGACGCCGTCGACGGTCTACCAGCGGTGGCTCGGCACGCTGTTCGACCTGGGTGCGCGGGCCATCAAGGTCGACTTCGGTGAGCAAGCACCCGTCGACGGCGTCTACCACGACGGCACGCCCGGCCACCGGATGCACAACCGCTACCCGCTGCTCTACAACCGCGCCGTCGCCGAGGCGACCCACGCCCGTACCGGCGAGTGGATCATCTGGGCTCGATCGGCCTTCGCCGGCTCCCAGCGGTATCCGCTCCATTGGGGCGGCGACTCCTCGGCGCGGTGGGACAACCTCTTCGCCGAAGTCAGCGGCGGCCTCTCCCTGGGCATGTGCGGGTTCCCGTTCTGGAGCATGGACATCGGCGGCTTCTTCGGCGAACCCGACGACGACCTGCTCATCCGCTGGCTCCAGGCCGGACTGTTCCTCTCCCACAGCCGCATCCACGGGTTCGGCAACCGCGAGCTCTACGACCGCGGCGCCACCACCGACCTGGCCCGCGACCTGCTCCACCTGCGGTACCGGCTCCTGCCGTACCTGCTCGGCCAGGCGCACCTCGCCGCGGCTTCGGGCGTTCCTCTGGCCCGGCCCCTCGTCGTCGACCACCCCGACGACCCCACCACCTGGCACCTCTCCGACCAATGGCTCCTCGGCGACGACCTCCTCGTCGCCCCGGTCGCCACCCCTGACGGAAGCCGGCGCGTCTACCTGCCCGGAGGCGACTGGGTCCACTGGTTCACCGGCGAGCACTACCACGGCCCCACCTGGATCACCACCCACAGCCCGATCGACCACTTCCCGCTCTACCAGCGGGCGGAGTCGCTCGTCCCGCTCGGCCCGGTCGTGACCCATGTCGGCGCCCGCCCCACTGAGCTGCTCACCCTGCGCGCCGGCGCCCTGACCGCCACGTCCGACTGGCGAGGCGCGGCGCGAGTCGACGGCGAAGCGGTGACCGTCACGACCACCCGACGAGATCCCACCATCGTCGTCGAAGGACTCCCGACGAGCGTCAAGGTTCGCGTGGTCGACGGGTCCGGGGACGCCGTCGACCGTCCGATCCGACGCGTCTCGAGGAGATCCCTGCGGTCGACACCGGCTGATCATGGCGACCGTCGACGGACCGCATCAGCGAGGCGGCCGGCGTCAACTCTGCCTCCGGCGCCTTCGGCCTGTCGTTCGGTCTCGCCCTCGCCGGCGGTGCGCGGATGTGTCCTGAGGGCGCGCCGTACCATTGCTCGTGTGAGTGCGGTGAACGGCGAGAGTGCCCCTGGAGAAGCGGACGTCTTGCCGGTGCCGCTTCCTTCACCGGAGGACACGGACCTCGTTCCACCCGGACGCGACGAGCTCCGGTTGATCTGCGGTGGGGTGCACACCAACGCCAAGCCCGACTCGGGTTGGACTCAGCTGCAGCACGTGTTGATGTCGGCGATGTGCGAGGCCCTGAGCGGTTTCGAGTTCGATCCGGCCTGGTACGACGACGTTGTCACCCCGATGGACCTGGCGCGTGGACTGGCGAGACGCAACGAGTTCGTCCGCGCCCGGATCTTGCAGCAGGTCGTTCTCGCCGCGCTGGTCCTCGACCCGACCCCGCCCGAGGTGGTGGAGCGGATCGGTCACGTGGCCACCGCGCTCGGGGTCAGCGGGCACTTCCTCGGCGACGTCGAGAAGTACGGGCCGGAGAGCTACGACGCGGCGATCATCGACTTCGCCCGCAATGGGTACGCGGGTGACTTCGGAGCGCACCGCCGACCGGTACTGGGTACCGATCGTGACATCGGCGACGGCTGGGGTGTGGTGGAGGACGACCCGCGGCTCGCCGACAAGTGGGCTGCCCTCGAGGGCTGCCCGAGCGGTTCTCTCGGTCGTGACGTCTGGGAGTTCTACAAGAGCAGGGGCTTCTCGTTTCCCGGGTCGGCCGGGTCCGCGCCACCGCTGCTCGCCCAGCACGACTGGGTCCATGTGCTGGCCGACTACGGCACGACACTCGAGAACGAGCTCGAGGTCTTCGGTCTCATCGCCCGCGCCGACGACGAACCTCGCGGGTTCAGCCTCCTCGTCATGGTGATCGGCCTCTTCGAGACTGGCAGGATCTCGACGGCGGGCGGGCTCTTCGAGGCCGACGCGGGCCACCTCTCCATCGAGGGGATGAGCACGCGCCTCGCCGACGGCATGCGCCGGGGCGCTCTGGCGCGACCCGACGGCGACGTCGACAAGAAGTTCTTGGCCATCGACTGGTTCGCTTACGCCGACCTCCCGGTGGAGGAGGTGCGCCGGCGCTTCCAGCTGCCTGCCAAGTCCGACAAGGCCCTGGTCGTCGGCTCGGTCGGCCCTTGGCACCCCGACGGCATCTCGGAGTTCCAACGCAACGCCGGCGACCCGCAGTACCAGGGTCGCATCGGGTCCTGAGCACGGACAGACCCGCCTAGGCCCCAGACCTAGCCGTCGAGCTCCACACGCGGCGCTCGCGAGTGCTGACTCTCTTTCGGCTCGGCTACCAGCCTCGCCCGCACCGCGAACGAGAACGGTCGACCCTATTCGCCCCTCAAGGCTCTGTTGCATTGGCGCAAGGTCGCGCCGGTCGGTGAGGGTGGCGGGATGAGGCAGCGTCGACGAGTCGGACGTTCCGTACGGACCGAACCGCCCGGTCCATTCGCCCCGGGATCAGGCGCCGGTCCCGTGAGCTGGGCCGACGCCGTCGCGGTCGTGTTCTTCGGCGGCGCCGGCTTCTGGGACCTGAACGCGGGCGGCGCCGAACGCGGCGATCGGCCCCGAGCGCTGATCGACCACTCCATCGGTCCCGTGTGGGAAGCGAACCACGTGTGGCTCATCTTCTGTCTCGTGGTGTCTGGACCGCGTTCTCCTCGACCTTCGCGTCGCTCATGCTCGCCCTGTTCGTGCCGCTCACGCTCGCCGCACTCGGCATCGTCATCCGCGGGTCGAGCTCCCGTTCCCGTTCGGAGTGACTCGCGGCGGCGCATGACCACAGTCGGGCGACGCGCAGCGACAACGCCGCGTGTCGGCGTGCCCGATCGCGCCCTTGGAACCCGTGCCCGTTGCGTGCCCGTCACAACGTGTACTGGTGGTCACTCGCGGACAATGGCGGTCAACCGAAACGGGCTACTACTAGGAGCTCGACGTCGTGACCTGCACCGAAAGGAGTGGTGAGAGGAAGTTGGGAAACCGATGCTCTATCCCCTGAGCTACGAGGGCCGAGGGCGGGGGATGGTGAAAACCTGGGACAATACCTACGCCAGGATCGGCGAAATCCGTGAGATCGGCCGACTGATTCCCGCGAGCGGCGGCCGTTGAGATCGCGGCCGATGCCATATCCCTCATACTTTCGTGTCCGTGCCCGCTGCGGACAAGATGTCCATCGACGGATGAAGAACCAGGGGGGTAGGGATAGTGCTGGCAGAGTCGTACTGGTCGGCTGACATGAGCGAGGCGGTGCTCGAGTCGACGGTCGGGGGAGTGCTGCGCTCGGCGGCTGCCGCGGCGCCGGAGGGGCTGGCACTCACCGCGGGCGTCGCCGATCCTGGTGCGCGACGGCAGTGGACGTACGCCGAGTTGCTCGACGACGTGGAGCGGGCCGCCCGGTCATTGGTTGGTCAGTTCGAGCCGGGCGAACATGTGGCGATCTGGGCGCACAACATCCCGGAATGGGTGATCCTCGAATACGCCATCGGTCTCGCAGGGCTTGTCCTCGTGACGGTGAACCCCGCGTTGCGACCCGACGAGGTCAAGTACGTGCTCGCGCAGTCGAAGACGGCCGGGCTGTTCCACGTCGATGCCTACCGCGAGCAGTCGCTCGCCGGCATCGTCGAGGCGCTGGCCCCGGAGCTGCCTGACCTGCGAACGGTCGTCTCGTTCTCCGAATGGGACGAGTTCCTGGGTGCAGGCGATCCCGCCGCGGCACTGCCCGAGGTGTCGCCGGACGACCCGGCGCAGATCCAGTACACGTCGGGTACGACCGGTTTCCCGAAGGGGGCGCGGCTTCACCATCGCGGCATCACGAACAACGCACGGTTCATCACCAACAGCTACAGCAAGGGCGCCCGATGCCTCCTCACACCGATGCCGCTGTTTCACACCGGCGGATGCGTGATGGCGGTGCTCGGCGCCTGCAGCGACCAACAGCATCTCGTGCTTGTCGAACAGTTCGACCCGGCAGTCGTGCTCGAGCTCATCGAGACCTACCGTGTCGAGGTCGCCGGTGGGGTACCCACGATGTTGATCGCGATGATCAACCATCCGGACTTCGCGTCACGCGACATCTCATCGCTGACGACCACCGGCTCGGGCGGCGCAATGGTGCCCCCTGACCTGGTGCGGAGTCTCGAAGACTCGCTCGGCTGCAAGTTCATCATCGTGTACGGGCAGACCGAGATGTCACCGATTCTCACCATGACCCGCAAAGATGACGAGACCGATGACCGGTGCAACACCGTCGGACGCCCGATGGCGCCGTGGGAGGTGAAGGTCGTCGACCCGCTGTCGGGAGAGATCGTGGCCCCGGGTGTCGAAGGCGAGATCTGCAGTCGCGGGTACGGGAACATGATCGACTACTTCGACTTGCCCGAGAAGACGGCGGAGACGATCGACACCGACGGATGGCTCCACAGCGGCGACCTCGGCACCATGGACGATCGCGGCTACCTGCGGATCACCGGCCGGCTGAAGGACATGATCATCCGCGGGGGCGAGAACATCTTCCCGGCTGAGATCGAGAACCGGCTGTACGCGCACCCGTCGATCGCCAACGTTGCGGTGGTCGGCGTGCCCGACGACGTGTGGGGCGAGCAAGTCGGTGCGGTCGTCCAGCTCGTGCAGGGCGGCACGCTCGACATCGCCGCACTGAACACGTTCTGCCGCGAGACCCTCGCCTCACACAAGGTGCCGCGGCTCTGGTACACGACCGACGACTACCCGCTGACCGGGAGCGGCAAGGTTCAGAAGTTTGTGTTGGTGGAGCAGATCAGCAAGGGCGCGCTCCAGCCTTTCGCGGGCTAAGTGACACGAACGACCGCACCTGGCCGCTTCGTCGTGCGTACTGCGAGCGAGACACGGGCCGCCGAGGCCCCCGTCGGCGACCCTCGGCCAATGCAACAGTCCGTTCCGCGCACCGTGGCATGCTCCAAGAACCGGCGAAGACGGTTGCGGGAGGCCCGGTGGTAAATGAAGAGCTGGTGGTCGCCGCCCGCGAACTGC
Organism: uncultured Acidimicrobiia bacterium; assembly: GCA_963770095.1. Taxonomy (GTDB): domain Bacteria; phylum Actinomycetota; class Acidimicrobiia; order IMCC26256; family JAENVU01; genus Chersky-806. The sequence goes on along the minus strand of CAVYOO010000005.1, from coordinate 273,649 downwards.
GGGGGTTGATCCAGTCCGAGGCCGAGCGGACCGAAGCCGAATCCACGATGAGCCCGGCGGTGGTGGCGGCGATCGAGGCAGCTGGTTTGTTTCGGCTGCTGGTGCCTACGGCGTTCGGAGGGCACGAGGCCAACGTGGACACGCTCGTCGCCGTGGCCGAGGAGCTTGCCTACGCAGACGGTTCGGTCGGATGGGCATTCGTGCAGAACGTGACTGTCGGTGGCTACCTCGCCTACGTCGACCCGGAGTTCGCGGCGGCGCTGTCTGATCGACGAGCAGGCGGGGGATGTTCGCACCCGCTCGGCGTCGCCCGCATCGAACCGGGCGGGTACCGCGTGTCGGGGAGCTATCCGTTTGGGAGCGGGTCGGCTCACGCCGAGTACCTCGGAGGCGCGGCGCTCGTGATGGACGGTGCCGATGTGGCCCCGCCGGGCGCGGACGGCACGCTGCCGGTCATCGGGTTCCTGATCCCCTCGGAGCAGGTCACCATCACCGGCAACTGGGACGTCATGGGGTTGCGCGGCACCGGGAGCTATGACTTCGAGGTCCCCGAACCAACGCAGCGGTCGACGCGATCGCGGCCGGAGGGGCCGGAGATCGTCGAGCAACGTTTGCGCGAGAGCAAAGCGGTGGCGTCGTTCGTCGTGGAGTCCTGTCGGGATGTCGTCACGAGTTGCTGGCGTGCGTCAGGCAGCGCCGGAATCCGAAACCCGAGCGCGCTGCAACGCTGTTTCCGGGACATCTCGGTCGGGGCCGGTCACCAAGCCTTCGACGAACGCAACTACGGAGAGTTCGCCAAGTCACTCCTCGACCTGGAGCCGTCGCCCTTCTGAGCGATCTGGGGCCCTACTGGACCGGCCCGCGTCGGCGACATTGCTGCGGTTGAGCCGCGTGGAGCCGGAATGTACGGTCGTCGCTCGTGCACGTGCTGCGAACTACCGATGAGCGATTCGAGCGCCTGGAGGGCTGGCCGTACGAGCCGCGCTACGTGCAGGTGGCCGATGGGCTGAGGATGCACTACATCGACGAGGGCCCCCGCGACGGGTCGGTCGTGCTCCTCGCTCACGGCGAGCCGACATGGGGGTACCTGTACCGCAAGATGATCCCTGGTCTCGTAGCGGCCGGCCGAGGCCGCGTGATCGTGCCTGATCTCATCGGTTTCGGCCGCTCGGACAAGCCGGCCGACCGTGACGACTACACCTACGTCGCGGACGTGGAGTGGACCGGTGCGTTCCTCAGGAAGCTGGACCTTCGGGGCGTCACGCTCTTCTGCCAGGACTGGGGTGGTCTGCTCAATCTCGTTCACGTCGGTCGGGGCCACGATCGGTTTGCCGCCGTCGTCGCCGCGAACACCGCGCTGTTCTCGACCCGGTCCTGATGGCGACGATGCCCCCGGGAGCGGTCGCCAGGGCCTCGGGACCGTTCATGGCCTGGGTGGAGTACTCGCAGCACGTCGACGAGCTTTTGCCGTCGGAGGTGGTCGGCGGCGATTGCCCCCTGAACCAGACGGGCCATCGGCTGACGCCCGGGGAGGTGGCCGCGTACGACGCGCCGTTCCCCGACGAGTCCTACTGTGCCGGGTCGCGCCAGTTCCCTCTTCTCGTCCCTCTCGACGCCAGCGACCCTCCGGCGTCCATGTTGCATGAGGCGTGGGAGGGTCTCGAGCAGTTCGAGCGGCCGTTCGTGACTGCCTTCGCCGACGCCGAGGACATCACCCGGTTCTTCGAGCCGGTGTTCCAACAGCGGATACCCGGCGCGGCCGGGCAGGACCACCAGACGATCGTGGGCGCAGGACATTTTCTGCAGGAGCACGCCCCCGATCGGTTGGTCGAGATCATCCTCGGGATCGGTTAAGCCGAGCGGGCACTGTTGCATTGGCGGAAGGTCGCGCTCGGGCGGTGAGGGTGCGCGAGATGAGGCTCTCGCCGTTCCCGTCCGCTTCCCGTCGTTCCGAGCTTCGGCGTTCAACGGGTTCCGGTTCCCACCGGAGATCATCGTCCTCGCCGTGCGCTGGTATCTGCGGTACGGGCTCTCGTATCGGGACGTCGAGGAGCTCCTCGGTGAGCGTGGGATCGAGGTCGACCACGTCACCATCTACCGGTGGGTCCAGCACTTCACGCCCACTCCTCGCGGACGCGGCCGGGCCGTGTCGGCACGCTGGTCGGCGACCGTTGGTTCGTCGACGAGACCTACGTGAAGGTCGCCGGCAAGTGGCGGTACGTCTACCGGGCCGTTGATCAGTACGGGCAGATCATCGACGTGTACGTCTCGGCCAGAGCGCGACTTCCTGGCGGCTCGCCGGTTCTTCGCTAGGGCGCTCCGCGCGCATGGCGAGCCGGTCGAGGTCGTGACCGACCGGGCCCCGGCGTTACGGGCTGCGATCGAGGGGCTCATGCCCGCCGCGTTCCACAACACCGAGCAGTACGCGAACAACCGCGTCGAATGCGACCACGGTCGACTCAAAGCCCGGCTCCGACCGATGCGCGGACTCAAACGCGACCACACCGCCCGGTGGTCATGCGCGGCCACGCGCTGATGCAGAACATCCGCCGCGGCCACTACGAACTCGGCGTCGACGTGCGCGAGCAGGGAACTCGACGAGCTGTTCGCAACCTGGATCTGAGGGGCGTCGGGCAGAAGCTCTGGGTAGGCGGCGTGACCGGTGCCGCGTCCCTCGGACGCGCTGTGCACGCCAATGCAACATTGCCACCGCGCCCAACGATGTTCTCGCGCTAATCGAACGCCGATTGCGTGACAACTCCTGGTGTGCGACGTATCGAGGTGTGGGTCGGGGTAGGCCAGGGACGTACCGCGAATGGTCTCTCATGCGAGGGAGCACGGCATGGCCTCGACGCTGTTCGGCGAAGGTCATCCTCTTGACCCTGTCCTGTTGGCGGAGCAACGCCAGGCGAATCTCGGTGTCAACCCATTGGATCTCATCGCGCGGCATGTCGAGAACGCTCGACTCCAGTTGGAAGATGCTCGCGACAAACTCAAGAGCGCGCGTCGGCGTGTCGTGCAGCTTGAGGCGGTGGTGGTGGAATGGGAACGGCTCATGAACGAGATGCAAGCAAGACGATGACGCAGGTCGCAACCCAGACTGGCTCAACACGGCGGGACTCGTTCCCCGAATCGACAGATCGTATGTAACGTCCGGGCGGTACGGGCGCAGACCGATCTGGCGACTCGGCCCCAGAGACCGACGGTCGCCCGCCCCCGCGCACTGTCGTGGGCGCGCGCGTCGTTTCACGACGCGTTCTTCAGGCGTGGAAGAGCGGCTCGTAGTGCTCGACGGTTGGGAACGGCTCGTAGAAGTGATGGAGAAGATCTCTCCACTTCTCGTACTCGCGCGATCCCCGGAAGCCTTCGGTGTGATCTTCGAGCTGTTCCCATTCGACGAGAAGCACGTAGCGCGTGGGCTCTTCGATGCACCGGTCGAGCGCGAGTGATCGAAAGCCCGGCATCGACGCGATGATCGCCTTCGCCTCGGCGAACGCACGCTCGAAATTCTGCTCGTCGCCCGCGATCACATCGAGGACCGCATGTTCAAGGATCATGGGAACAGTCTGCTGTAAGGCTGAAGCTCAGCGCACCCGTTTGGACGTGACGAACTGCGGCCGCGATCACGGCGACCACTGTGGACGATGGGTCGACGCGCGAGTTGCAAGGGTCTCGTCACCGTGACAGTGATTTGGGAGGATCGCGCACTTCTGCGAATCGGAGGCACCGTCACCGCCGTGCGGCCAAACGTGCAGGGTCAGCGAACCGCACGAGGTTTTCGGTACCCACAGGTTCAGGCCGCGCGGGAACCGACCGATGCCTGTTCCATGCCCGATGCGCCTGCGCTCGACGCCACCGGCGTGGCCGACGCTTGTCAGGCCATGCTGGAGCAGCGTCCCGACGCGCCGGTCGCGGCGATCGGAGAACTGGGCATGTTCGTGCCGGTTCCCGACTCGCTCGACGTCGGCACCCATCCGGTGATGGCCGGACGATCGGCTCTCGACCTGGTCGTCCCGGCGGACCGGGGCGCGGTCATCGCCGCCGGGGAGCGGGTTCGTCAGGTGGGGGTCACGACGCTCACGGTTCGACTCGCGAGCAACCCGACGGTCGAGGTGCGGGCGCACCTCTTCGATGTACGACCGACGTACGGGGTGCTCCTCGTGGTGCTCGTCGGCGGCAGCCCGATCGACATCACCACGGCCATTGCGGCCGAGCCGATCCTGCGGCCACGGCTGTTCTGCATGCGCAAGAACGACATCGCAACGGTGACACGCGTCGATGAAGCGGTGACCGGCATTCTGGGCTGGCGTCCCGAGGAGCTGATCGGCCGGGGATCACTCGACCTCGTCCACCCGGAGGACCAGACCCGCGGCATCGAACACTGGATGGAGATGCTCGGCACGCCGGGCAGCCAGCGTCGCCTCCGGCTCCGCCATCGCCACGCCGACGGCGGGTGGGTCTGGCTCGAGATGACGAATACGAATCGTCTCGACGACCCCGTCGATCCTCACGTCGACACCGAGGCCGTCGACATCTCCGACGAGATGGCCGCGCACGAGGCAGTCCGAGCGCGCGAGCAACTGCTCCACCGCATCGCCGAGACGATGCCGCTCGGCCTGATGCACGTCGACGGTGACCGGCGCGTCGTCTACGCGAACGAACGCCTCGAGCAGATCCTCGGCGCCGCCACCGGAACCACGGTGGACACGCAGCTCGGTCACGTGATCGCCGCGGACCGCGACGCGCTCGAGTGCGCACTCGCCGACGTGCTCGGGGCCGGCCACGACGCCGACGTCGAAGTCCGGATGTGCCTACCGGGCAGGTCTGAGGAACGACGCGCGCGGCTTCGTCTCGGCGCCCTCGTCGACGACGAAGGCGGGAGTCTCGGCGCGATCATCTGTGTCGACGACGTGACCGAGAGAGCGCGCCTGCACGCTGAGCTGAAGCGGCGTGCGGAGTTCGACGTTCTCACCGCGTGCAGCAGCCGTAGCTCGATCATGGCGGCGCTCGAGGAGGCGCTCGCGAAGGGTCCGGTCGCGGTCGTATTCCTGGATCTCGACGGCTTCAAGGCGATCAACGATACCCATGGTCACGCGATCGGTGACGCGGTGCTCGAGGTCATCGGGCGCCGCCTCCGGAATGTGATCCGTGCACGCGACCTGGTGGGACGCCTCGGTGGTGACGAGTTCCTCGTCGTGTGCTCCGAGGTGGGCGAACCTTCGTCGGTCATGACGTGGACCGAACGGCTCGCAGCGCGGGTCGCGGAACCCATCGGTATCGGCGCCCTCACCGTGTCGATCCGCGCCAGCATCGGGGTTGCCCTCTCGGGTGAGAGCACCAGCGCGGAACGGCTCGTCGCCGACGCCGACGTCGCCATGTACCAGGCGAAGCGCACGAGCTCCGGGCCACGCCGCTACACCCCATCGCTGCGCGGTCACCCGGACTGAGACCCGGCAACCTCTCTCACCCCGACGGATCCGCGCCTGTGGGTGCCGAAGCCCGTCCGGACCGCTGTCCTGCGGCTTTGCCCGAGCGGATCACCTTGTCGTCGTCGGGCGCTACGGGCGCGTCGATCCGGTGGTGGCGGCTGCGGCGGCACTCGTGGTTGTGGGAGCGCGGGCCGGGTCTCCGCCGGGGACCGCGGACGAGCCGTAGAGGGCGGCGAGAACAGCCTTGCCCAACACCACCGCCGCGTTCTCGCCGGTGGCCCGACTGGAACGGTCTCGGTCGGCGGTGTGGGCTTCGCCCATGGCGACGCGTCATGAGCTCGCCACCGACACCACCGCGGTGAGCGCCAGCCCGGGCCGGTTCGACATCGAGCTCCAGGAGCGATGGTCCTCACTCGTCGGCATTCACGGCGGGCTACACCGCAGCCGTTGTCACCACGGCTAGGTGGCGTCGCCACCAGGGCTCGTTCAGTCGTCGCCTTCGTACTTGAACGAGATCTTCACCTTCGCGCGATAGGCGCGCACGACGCCGTCCTCGATTTGGAGGTCGAGCTCGGAGACCTCGGCGACGCGCAACTCGCGTAGCGACTTGCCGGCGCGGCTCACCGCCGCCTCCGCGGCCTTCTCCCACGACTCGGTGCTCGTGCCGACCAACTCGATGACCTTGTACACGCTCTCGGCCACGTCATTGCCCCCTCTTCATCGATGCTGGATGTGCGCGTCGGGAAACGACCGGCCGATAACACGCGGTCCGACTTCCGTTGGACGCGATGGACCTCCCCCATCATGTGGGCGCGATGTGACGGGGTCAAGGGCACGCGTTTCGGAGCGTGAGGTTGGTCGAGATGGGACTTTCGTCTCTTGGAGAGACCGGAGTATCGAGGGAGCATTGACCTCGAGGGCGGCCGAGACGGGAGGTGGATCGATGGCCGAGCATCCAAACGCAAGGTTGGTACGTCGTGGCTTCGAGTCCTTCGCGAATGGAGATCTCGATGCACTCCGGGAGTTGATGAGCGATGAGGCGGTGTGGCATGAACCTGGTCGTAGCCCGTTGGGTGGCGACTACAAGGGCCCGGGGGGTGTCCTTGAGCTCCTAGGAAAGTTGCAGGAGCTCAGCGGCGGTTCCTTTGCGGTCGACATTGTCGAAGTGCTTGTGAGCCCGGAGCGGGCGGTGGTGATTCAAGAGGAGACGGGCCGTCGGGGTGGCCGCGTGCTCGACATGGCCAGCGTCGTCGAGTTCGAGATTCACCAGGGCAAGATCAGCGAAGTTACCGTGTATCACGAGGACACCTACCACTTCGACGAGTTCTGGTCCTAAGCCAACCTGCCCTGCGGCGCTACTGGCGTACGGCGAGTCTTCGCCAATGGCACGGCGGCCACTTTGGGTCACGCGTTGGCGCGCCAGGCGACGTCGCGGCAGGCGTTGAGCATTGGCGTGTTGAAGGTTGTCCGTGCGCATGCGAGGTGACCGTCGTCGTGTTCGACGAGACGGGCGCCTGGGATGCGGGTGACGAATGCGGTTTGTCGAGCGGGATCGACGAGGCGGTCGCGGTTGGTGCGGACCACTGCGGTCGGGATGTCGATATCTCCGATCCAGTCGCTCGAGTCGAACCGGGTGATGCTGCGTGCGGTCTCGGTGAGCATGCGCACGTCGTGGCGGCGCATTTCCGCGGTGGCCCACTCGAGGAAGCCGGCGGGTCGGTCAGCGTTCATTCGACGCAGCAGGTTCGCGCCCGCGGCCGGGACCGCGGCGAGACGACCCGCCGCTCGGGTCAGCCCGGCCAGCGACGCGAGGTACGCGTCGGTTACCCGGGGGGACCCGACCGAGAAGGTGGACGCGGTCGCGCACAGCACCAGGCCGGCCACCTTGTCGGGGTGACGTCGCCAGAGCAGCTGCGCGACCGGGCCGCCCATCGAGTAGCCCGCGACGATTACCCGACCGGTGCCGAGCTCGTCGACGAGTGCGGCGATGTCGTCGGCGCAGTCGGCGAGACGCACGTGGCGGCGGGAGCGGATGCCGCGAGCATGACCACGGAGATCGGGGGCGACCACGTGGAACTCCCGGCTCAACGCGTCGAAGGTGCGGAACCAGTTGAGCCCGCCGCTCGCCATGAACCCATGAAGCAGGATGAGGGTCGGCGCCCCCGGTGGCCCGGCGAGCTCGCGGACGAAGGTGGTGCCCCGCCCTGCGAGTCGGATCCGGCGGCCAAAGGGCACCGCGGGCCCAATCCATCCGTGGTCCCGGGCTTCCGACTCGGGCGTCACGTCACCGGCAACAAGCCGAAGCAGGTCCGAGAGTGGTCGCTGCATGTGCCCCCCGAGCGTCACGCACTGTCACCATCCTGTCATGGATAGCGCGCGACGGAACCCGATCTCGTTCTCGGTGTCGCTAGAGACGAACACATGTTCGTGTTCTGGCATCGGTGCCCAGGGTCCGTGTGCGGGCCATGTGTGTCCCCATTTGCGCGCGGTCAGACGTTCCCGATTTCGCGAGGTGCCCTCAGCGTCCATGCCACACTCCTCTGATGCTTCGGGCTCCGCAGGGTTCCGTTCCAGTGATCGACGGTTTCCAGGTCGTCGAGCGCACGTATTCCGACGACGCCGACCAGCCCAGCGTGGGCTTGGCGAACATCCATGCAGTCGTTCCCGGTATCGAGGAGAACAAGGCAAAGATCGAACGCGCGGCCCGGATCTTCCGGGACATGGGTGTCAACGTCGCGATCTTTCCGGAGTTCGCGCTCTCCGGTTACTTCTGGGACGACGAACCCCAGTGTCGGGCCTACATGGACCGAGCGCTGACCGAGCATCACCTCGATTGGATGACCGGAGCACTTCTGCCTTTGTGCACAGGTGAGCTCCGGGTGATCGTGCTCAACAACCTGACCGCGGGTCCCGCCGGAAAGTATCTGAACCGCACAATCACGGTCTCGCCCGGTGTGTCCGACCCACTCCATCCCGATCACTCGTACGACAAGATCTTCCTCCCCGGCATCGAGAAGACCTACACCGCCTCGGGTGCCGACGACCGGCTGGTGCTCGACAGTGCGAAACAACCGATTCGAGTTGGGTTCACGACCTGCTACGACTACCTGTTCACGGAGTTGCTCCGTCGCTACGCGTTCGACGACAACGTCGACGCCATCATCCAGATGGCCTCGTGGCGAGCTGCGTCCAGTCGGGACTACCCGCTCATGAACGTCCGAACCGAGCTGTACTACGGCGAGCTCTGGGACTCGGTGCTCAGTGCCTCATCGGCGCAAAACCAGGTCTGGACGATTGCGTGCAACGCCGTGGGTCGTCACGGAATCACCGGCGCTGCGTTCTGGGGTGGCTCGGGTGTCTGGGCCCCGTCGGGCATGCCACTCGTCCAAGCCTCGCACTTCAACGAGGAGCTGCTCATCGTCCACAATCTCGACATCCGGGGCGGACGACAATTCGAGCTCGACGACTTCAACTACGAGTTCGACTTCCGCCAGGTCTACCGCTCGATGGAGGCGGGGACGATGGCCGAGGAATCGATCGACTGAATCTGCGGGATTTCGTTCGTGACCGGCGAGATCGAACCACTCGCGAGCTCCACCACGGCGGACGCGTCGTGAAGTACACGCGCGACGGCGTCCTCGCCCTCCTTCCCTCCGCGGCCTCCGCAATACAAGCCGCACAAGCGATACGAAACCAGCTCCTCGATTATGGGATGCACATCCGTGCCGGCGTTCACCTCGGCGATGAAGAGCTTCGCGGGGACGACGTGTCCGGCATCGCCGTCAACGTTGCAGCCAGGATCATGAACCACGCCACTGCCGACGAGACACTGGTTTCCGAACCGGTCCGGCGAGCCACCCTGGGATCAGGCAACCGATTCGTCGATACTCGTACGGCCGAGCTCAAGGGGGTGCCCGAACGCTGGACCATGTACCGATGGCAGCCCGCGACGCCACATTGAAAGCTGGTGCGGCTGCGTCGAGGGCACCGATAATCCGCGGTTGAGGCGGCGGTCTGCCCTCGACCGAGGTCGGCCGTCCTCCCGCGACGCGGGCACTCTGACCAGCACAAGCACCATCGCCGCCCTCGTAGCTCAGCGGTTTCGCCCGGACCGAAACCCATCCGCTGGTTCGGTTTGCCCACCAATCTGGCCCGTCGACGCATTGATCCCTGCCCGTCCCGCGTGGAGGAAGCGGTCGCGTTCAAGGTCGCAGCCGCAGCGATCGATGACCCGACCATGCCGATCACGAAGCGACCGGTGTCGCTGGCCGTAGGCACGCTCCTCATCGCAGCACTCCTGTCGGCGTGCTCGAGCACCGGCTCCGGCTCGCGGCAACCGTCGCTGCCGTACCAGCCGCGCCAAGCGCCGGTCGTGTTCATACCCGGGCTGGTCGGTTCCGCGCTCGCGTGCGGTCCGCGCGACGGATCCGCGGCGAGTCTCTGGCCACCAACGGCCACGTCTACGGCCCCGCGCTTCGGTGACCTCGCGCTCGTGAACACGGTCGACGCTCGCGGACATCTGACCAGTCGCACCACGAGCTCCGCGCCGTACCCGTCGGGTTGCGGGTCGCGACCGGACGGCGGCGGCAGCGTGGCGCAGTACGAGCCGGTCACCAGCGGAGCGCTCTGGTGCGCGCCGGCCCCGCAGGCGATGGGCGTCGATCCAGTCGCGTGCAGCTCGCCCGCCGCCGACCAGTACTCGTCGTTCGGGCTCACGATGGAGAGTCAGATCGAGGTAGACGGGCGCAAGCAGGACTTCACCTCGTTGCCGTGGGACTGGCGGCAGTCACCGACCGCGCCGGTAGCCCGCTTGCAGCGACTCCTCGAAGCAGTGACGAAGCGCGCCGGTGTCCGTGCGACTGTCGTCGCGCACTCATTCGGCAACCTCGTCTATCGAGAGTGGACCAGATGGGCGCGCGCGCACGGCGGTGCCGACCGTCTCGTGGGTCGATTCGTGTCGATCGCCGGGCCATGGTGGGGCGTGAGCACGGCGTGGACGCACCCGGCGTTCGGCCTGCTCCAGCCCGGCGCTGACGCCGAGGCCCTTTCCCAGTACGAGGGTCTCGACGCCACTGCCGCCGTCTTCCAGTCCGCGCCCGGTACCTATTCGTTGCTTCCCACCGCCGGCTTCACCAAGGAAGTGACTCGCGAGCTTGGTGGCCGCGGCTGGCTGGCGATCCCCGATCCGACCGGGTCGGCCAGCAGCTGGGTACCGCAATCCAAGATCGCCGACGCGGCGTCCGCACAGTTCCGGTCGTGTCCGCAGCGCGAGCAGTTCCCCTGCCAGGTACGGAGCCTCGTGCACGCTGCGCAGGCCAGCGCGCCGGCACCGGGTTTCGTGACGGGTGGCGTCGAGTGGATCGGCATCGTCGGCAGCGGCGTCCCGACCGCGGGACAGATCTGCAGCGGATGCACGGAGTTCCCGGGGGGCAGCACCGACGGCATCGCCGGCCCCAGCGTTCCCGCCGGGTCCGCTCCCGAGACCGTGTGGCGCATGCGCCCGGTGAACGGCGACGGCAACGTCGCGTTCTTCTCGGCGATCCAGGGTACGGACCCATCGACTCCTCCGGGCGACCACGTCGCGTTCCACTTCACCTGCGGGCACACGCACATGGGACTCGTGCGCGACTCGGACGTTCTTGCCCGGGTCGTGCCCTTCCTGCTCGGAGACTCGCCGCTCGGCAGCAACAAGGTCTTCGCGGCGAAGCCGTGCGCTCTGCCGAATTCCAGCGCGTCCCCGTGATCTCGGAATACCGTTCGAGCTTCTTCGCGCCGCACAGAAGTCCTGCAACGCTCTCGTCGCCACACCTCAACCGCCCAGCTGAGCTGAGCGCGGTTCGGGCGCCGACCGCCAGGGCGAAGTTCTTCGGCTCCCGGACGACCTCGAATGGGGACGGATGTTGGTCGAACGCGACCCCGATCAGTCTTGGAAGTCGGGTGCTCGTCCGTCGCGGCGGGCCCGGACCGCCTCTTCGAAGTTCCGGGTGGTGAGTCGGACGAAGAGCTGGGTGTGACTTTCCAGCTCGATCGCGGCGCGCAGGCTCGAAGTCTCGAGCCCGGCCCACATCACGCGTTTCGTGAGCGCGACACCTTGTGTGCTCCACCCGTTGATCTGGTCGGCGAGGTCGAGCGCGGTCTCCAGCAGCTGGTCGTCCGGAACGACGCGGGAGACGAGGCCCATGCTCGCAGCCTCGTGCGCGTCGACATCGCGCCCGGACAACATGATCTCGAACGCGCGCGACGAGCCAATCGCACGCGGCAACAAGAAGCTGAGTCCGAGCTCTGTCGCCGTCAGGCCGTTGTTGATCCCCGCCGCCCGGAAGTAGGCCGACTCACCGGCGATCCGGATGTCGGCACCCAACGTGAGGCACAGTCCTCCACCGATCGCGGCGCCGTTCACCGCACAGATCACGGGCTGGGGCATCCGCTGCATCGCGGGAACCAGGTCCGCGAGGATCGACATCGCCCGAGTGGCGATGCGAGTCAGGGTCAGCCCGTCGATGTTCGGGGGCGGCTCGGAGTCGGCGGTGTCGGCACCGGAACAGAACCCACGCCCCTCGCCGGTGAGGATCACGCAGGTCGTGTCGTGGTCCTCGGCGACGCTCGCGAACGCCTCGTGCAGCGGCACCATCAACTCGAAGGCCATCGAGTTCATCCGCTCGGGCCGGTTCAGAGTGATCACGGTGGTGTGCGGTCGAGGCTTGTCGATCTGCACCAGGCCGTCGGGGTCGGATCGCGACTCGTCGGCCGTGCGGTCCGATGCCTCGCCGGCCTGCTGGCTCTCGCTCGTCATGTGAGACATAATAGCGACTGTGTCTTACAAGCGATGGCCACGGCATCCCAGGGGGGACGCGGCGGTTGGCGACCTCTTGGATTCCGCGGGTCGTGCCTTCGCTGACCTTGGTGTCGCGAACGCCACGATGGTCGACATCTGCCGGTATGCCGGTTGCTCACGCGCCACGCTGTACCGCTACTTCGAGAACCGCCACGCACTCCACCTCGCCTACGTCAACCGCGCCGCGCTTGCGATCGCGGCGACGCAAGTCGCGCTCCCGCTGCACGGCGACACTGACCCGGTCGAGGTGCTCACCAACCGAATCGTCACGGGCCTGCATGCCGTGCGGTCGAACCCGCTGCTGGCGACCTGGTTCGAGCCGGAGAACCTGGCGGTGCCGATCGCACTGAGCCAGGACTCGGACGTGCTGCGGGCCCTGGCCACGGGGTTCATCGACGACCTCCACCTCGGCCAGATGTCGAGCGCCGAGATCGAGCTGCGCGGCAGCTGGCTTCTGCGATCGATCGTCGCGCTGCTCGCGATGCCCGGTCCCGACGACGTCTCCGAACGCACCATGATCGCAACGTTCCTCGTCCCCGCCTTGCTGCAGGACTCGATGACCGACGGGGGCGCGCGGTGACGATCTGCACCGAGGTCGGGCTCGAGTACTTCGAGGCGGCTCCGGTCACGTTCCGCGCTACCGAGGTGATCGACGCGACACCCGACGAGGTGTTCGCCGTGTTCCTCGACGCTTCATCGTGGACTCGTTGGGTGTTTGCAATCACCCGGGTCGAGTGGACCTCAGGGTTCCCGCTCGCGGTTGGATCGACCCGATCGGTCTACATGCGCGGCGGCATCGTCGGTCACGAGGAGTTCCTCGCATGGGAGCCCGGCATCCGAATGGCGTTCCGTTTCAACGAAGTTTCGAAGGGCGGCATCACGGCCTTCGCCGAGGACTACAACGTCACCGACCTCGGGGACGGCACCTGTCGCGTCGACTGGGTCATGGCGATGACCCCGAGCGGTGCTGCTCGACGCTCAATGGCGCTGATGCGTCCACTCATGGCCGTCGCGACCCGACGAACACTCCGGCAACTGCGCCGCTACGTGGAATCGCGTCCGGAACTGAAAGGGACCAGCCGATGAGCGACGCCGTGACGTCATCGCTCGCCGAGATCGACCTCACCGATGCGTCAGTGTGGGAACGCGCCGCACCGCACGAGTGGCTGGACCGGCTTCGGAGCGAAGATCCCGTCCACTGGCATGAGGAGTCGGACGGTCCCGGGTTCTGGGCGCTGACCCGGCATGCCGACGTCCGGACCGCCTCGATGTCGCCGGGGGCGTTCTCGAGCTGGCTCGGTGGACCGCTCCGTCTCGATTCACCCGACTCGCTCGAGCAGGTGCGAATGGTGATCATCGGGATGGACCCGCCCGACCACCGTACGTTCCGCAACATCGTGGCCAAGGCGTTCACGCCCAAGATGATCAACCAGATCGGCGAAGCTCTCCGCGCCGAGACGCGGCGCGTGGTCCACGAGATGCGAGATCGTGACCAGTGCGACTTCGTCCCCGACGTCGCGGCACGCATCCCGATGTGGTCGATCAGCGAGCTGATGGGCGTTCCGGTGGCGGACCGGCATCGCCTGTACGAGCTCAGTCACACGCTCATCGACGACCAAGATCCGGAGGTTGCTCCGAGTGCGGAAACCTCGGTGGTCGCCGGCGGCGAGCTGTTCGCGTACGCGACCGACATGGCCGCCCGGGAGCGAGCGAACCCGACCGACAGCCTGACCGGGATGCTCCTCGCCGCGGAGGTCAACGGGCGAGCGCTCACCGACGTCGAGTTCACGCTCTTCTTCATGTTCCTGATCGTCGCCGGAAACGAGACCACTCGGACCGCGAGCTCCCACGGGCTCATGGCGCTGCTCGATCATCCTGATGCACTTCAGCGCCTCGAGGGCGACCCCGCGTTGATCCCGGCCGCGGTGGAAGAGATCCTGCGGTGGGAGCCGCCGATCCATCACTTCCGCCGCACGGCAACCGAGGACGTCGTGCTCGGAGGGCAGCCGATCGCGCAAGGCGACAAGGTGCTCATGTGGTACGCCGGTGCGAACCGAGACCCCGCGGTCTTCGACGATCCTCACAGCTTCCGGATCGACCGCACGCCGAACCTGCAACTCTCCTTCGGCGCCGGCGAACACTTCTGCCTCGGCGCCAACCTCGCCCGGCTGAGCCTCCGCCTCCTCTTCGAGGAACTGCTCGCGACCGTCCGCGACATCGAACTCGCCGCGCCGCCGCGGCGCCTGCACTCGAACCTCATCAACGGCGTCAAAGAGCTCCAGATCACCTACCGGAATCGGTGAAGCCCCCGAAACGCTCGTCTACGGTCGGGCCACGGTCCCGATCGACACGAAAGGCATCGACTCACTCACATGGCCTTCAACCTTGCTGACCTCGCCGAGCACACCAGCGACGTGGTGCCCGACCGGACCGCGCTGATCTGTGGTGATCGCACCGTCACGTTCGCGGAGCTGGACGCGCGGCGCCAATCGACTCGCCCACCACCTCGCCGCCAACGGTATCGGTGAGCGCGATCACATCGCGATCTATTCGTACAACAGCATCGAGTACGTCGAGTCGATGCTCGCGGCCTACAAGCTGCGCGCCGTTCCCATCAACGTGAACTACCGCTACGTCACCAACGAGCTCGTCTACCTCTTCGACAACGCGGACATCGTCGCGGTGATCTACCAGGCGTCGTTCTCACCCCGCATCGCCGAGGTCGCCGACCGACTCCCGCTGCTGCGTCACTTCGTGGAGATCGATGACGGAACCGTCGACCCCACGCCGACCGGAGCGGTTCGGTACGAGGACGCGTTGGCCGCGTGCGGGCCCGAGCGCGACTTCGGCCCTCGTGATGACGGCGACCTGTACATCCTCTATACCGGCGGCACCACCGGAATGCCCAAGGGCGTGATGTGGCGCCACGAAGACGTCTTCCGTGCGCTCGGAGGCGGCATCGACTTCGTCACGGGCGAACGGATCACCGACGAGTTCCAGCTCGCGCGACTCGCCGGCGAGTCCGAGCCGACGCCGGGTTTGGTGCTCGCGCCTCTGATGCACGGCGCCGCCCAGTGGGGCACGCTCGGCGGGCTGTTCAAGGGCGTCACCAACGTGCTGCTGCCCCGATTCGATCCCCACCTCGTCTGGCAGGCGATCGAGCAGTACCGCATCGCAGTCATCGGCATCACCGGCGACGCCATGGCCCGCCCGCTGATCGACGCGCTGGCGGAGGGCGACTACGACACGTCGTCTCTCGTGGCGATCGCGTCGACTGCCGCGGTGTTCTCACCGGTCGTCAAGGCGCAGATCTTCGATCTCCTGCCGAACCTGATCATCAGCGAAGCGGTTGGTTCGTCCGAAGGCGGATTCAACGGCATGCGGGCCGGGACGAAGGGAGACGCAGCCCCGACGATGACCGACGGGGGCGGGCTGCTCAACGTGCCGCTCGGTCCCGACTCGAAGATCATCGGCGACGACGACACACCGGTGCAGCCGGGGGAGATCGGTCGGCTGGCGCGTGGCGGCAACGTGCCGATCGGCTACTACAAGGACCCGGTCAAGACCGCCGCGACGTTCATCGACGTCGACGGGATCCGCCATTCGGTTCCGGGCGACCTCGCTCGGTGGGAGCTCGACGGAACCATGACGCTCCTTGGTCGCGGATCGCAGTGCATCAACTCGGGAGGCGAGAAGATCTATCCCGAAGAGGTGGAGTCGACGATCAAGGCCCATCCGGCGGTCTTCGACGCGTTGGTGCTCGGCGTCGACGACGAACGTTGGGGCCAGAAGGTGGTCGCGGTCGTCGAGACCCGGGCCGGCGAGGCGCTGACCCTGGACGAGCTCGCGGCGTTTTGCCGGACGGAGCTCGCCCGCTACAAAGTCCCGCGTGCGTTGCACCTGGTCGACGAGATGCCGCGCCAACCCAGCGGGAAACCGGACTACCAACGCGCCCGCGGCCTGATCGAAACGGACGCGCGATGACGAGGAGTGCTCAGTGAACACAACAGTCGAGTGGGGTCAGATCGCAGGGGCGTCCGATCACCTTCCCGATGGAAGTGCGCGCCTTCAACGCCGTGACCATGGGCTTCAGCGTCGAGACATCCGCGGCCGCGCGCCTGCTCCCGGGCGAAGCCTTCGAGCTCGTCGAGCTCAGCTGACGGCGTCGCGCAGCTCATCGTCAGCATCTGTGACTATCGGGACAACCCCTGGGGTGACTACAACGAGGTCAACCTGGGATTTCTGGCCCGGCCGGCCGGTGCCTCGCCCGAGGTGATCGGCTCATTCGTCTATCGCATGCCGGTCGACCAGGTGTTCACGTGCGAAGCCGGCAACGCCGTCATGGGGTTCCCCAAGACGGTCGAGCAGATCGATGTGACCTACCCCGACGGCGAGGTGCACGCCGAGCTCCGGCACGACGGCGTCTTGGCGCTCGCGGTCGCCGTCCCGCGCGTCGAGCAACCCGAAGGACCGTCCACCCGCATGGAGTCGGTGAGCTACTCGTATCTCGACGACGTTGCCTACGGCACGCCACTCGAGATCGAAGTCGGACGTGGTGTCGTGGAGCCGGGCGATGTCTGCGTCGAGCTGGGCGCGGGAGCGATTGCGGACGAGCTGCGCTCGCTCGGCCTGCCGACTCCTCCCGACTTCTGCAGCTGGGGCGAGGATCTCTCCGCCACCTTCTTCCTCGGCCGCCCCGTCTGAGATCGTCTGGCGCGTCTCGCCGCGGTGTGAACGCCACGCATGACCAGTGGTCGCGGTAGGAGAGCCCTACCTCAGATCCAGCGGAGGGCGAGGACGATGATCTCGTGTGGGAACTCGCTGCCGTTCACCCTTCAGTCGACGGTCAGCTCTCCCATGAGCGACCAGTCCTCGGTGCCCTCGATGGTCGTGTTGATGATGCGCGGCGTCTCGGCGAGCGCCTGGGGCATGTCGTTCATGGCCCGTCTGAAATGAGAGCTGGTGACGTGGGCCTCGGCTCCGCCATCCCGGAAGGCCTCGACGAGAACGAACTCTCGTGGATCCTCGATGCTGCGCGACCACTCGAACCACAGGTTGTCCGGCTCGGCGCGGGTGGCGTCGCTGAAGTCTTGGACGAGGTCCAGCCACCGGTCGGACCAGTCCGCTCGGGTCGTGAACTTGACGACGATGAAGATCATGGACCGCTCCTGACAATCCAACGACCGCGGCGACTAGACCAGCGAGTCCTTATCGGCGGTCGGGTTGAGCGCGAACGATTGGTCCGCGGTCTCGTGGTAGGTCGCCCCGAATCCGGCCAGGATCTTCTTCGAGGCGTCGTTGGGATCGCCGAAACAACGACAGGTGATCGTGTCGCATGCCGCGACGATCGCTCCGAGTGGAGCTTGGCCCTTCTCGTTGGCCAGGTGCGCGGCGAACGCGTCGTCATTCGCGTAGATCTCGGTCCACTCCGACACACCGGGAGATGGGTACTCGACGTGGTAGGTCATCACCCCTGGATGCTCGAGCATCACCGCGCACAATGCTTCCTGATTCGCACGGAAGTCCGCCTCTTGACCATCTTTGATGTCCCACCGGATCTTGAGCATGATCGTCATGACTTCCTCTCCCACGAAATAGGTGACGAGAAAGTGCTGCAGTCGTCGCGGTCGCGAACCGTAGCGCTCTCGGCGTCGGCGCGACACGGGCAGAGCCGCGCCCGGTCGTGGTTCTTGCGCGCGATGCGAGCGGCCACCATGATGGCGCCGAATAAATATTCTTCCTGGGGGAGCGCGCCGCACGCGCCCGCCTCCTCGGGGGATCGAGGGGGACCGTGGTGACTGCGCACCGCTCTCTGAGCGTCCGCATCGTGGTGGTGATCGCGGTCGTCGCGCTGCTCGGCGCCGCCTGCAGCAGCAGTGGCGACAGCGGCTCGTCGAGCGCGGCGGGCGGGAGCACGACGACGACCGTCCCCTGCCCCGGTGACCCGATCAAGCTGACCAGCATCCTCAGCCTGTCGGGTCCGCTCGTGGTCGACAGCTCCACCCAGGGCACGCGCGACGGGACGGAGGTCGGGGTGAAGGCGGTCAACGGCACCTGCCAGCTCGGCCGTCCGCTCGAAGTCAACCTCTGCGACGACAAATCGTCGCCGAACGGCGCTACGAAGTGCGGTCGTGAAGCAGCCTCCGACGGGTCACTCGCGTTGTTCGGATCCACCGGCAGCTTCGAGACCGGCACCACCGCGGCGAACCTCCCCGGCATCCTCGGTGCCGGTGCCAGCGTGTTCGACCTGACCAACCCGCAGGCCTTCGCCCCGATCTCGGCGCTCACGCTCGTCGTCGGAGGCGCGTCCGCGTCCTCGGCCGCCGGCGCGAAGAAGGCGCTGATGGTGGCGATCGACTCCAGCCTCACCCGGACGTTCATGGGGACAGCAGTCCAAGTCGCCCGTGACCTCGGCGTTGAAATGGACGTGCTGTGGGTACCGCCCGAGACCACGGACTGGGCGCCGGTAGCCGCGCAGGTCGCCGAGCGGGACCCGCAGGCAATCGGAGTTGCGCTCCCGTCGATGGTTCCCTTCATCAACGCCCTCGAGTCCGAGGGCATCACACCGAAGAAGGTGCCGATCCAGACCGCGGTCACCCTGCTCCCGCCCGAGCAGATCGAGCAGCTCGGGTCCAAAGCTGATGGCATCTACCTGGTTACCCAGGTCACGCCGGCGACCGACACGGGCAACCCGGGCGTGAAGCAGATGCTGAAGGAGTTCGACGCCGCGGGGGTCGAGGTCGACCCCAAGCAGAGCAGTCCCGCGGTAGTGACCGCGTGGGCGAACGTGCACATCTTCGCCGACATCGTCGGCGCGCTTTCGAAGCAACAGATCGCCTCGCTCGACTCCAACGCGCTCGTCGACGCGTTCAAGAACGCGCCACCGGTGAACCGCCCCGAGTACGCACCGTTCGACTTCAGCAAGAACGCGTATCCGGACATCAAGGCGTTGTCGGGCTTGCGTCTCTACTCCCGCGAAGCGATGGTCCTCCGGGTCGAACAGGGCGCCTACAAGTCCGTGACCCCGTTCGGCGACGCGACGAAGCCCTTCAAGCTGGAGTCATGATCGTTGCTCGCCACTGAGCTCTTCAGCGAGGCGACCCTCCGGTTCGTGTTGCTGGGTGCGGCAACCGGTGCGCTGACGGCGCTCGTCGCACTCGCGGTCGTGATCGTCTACCGGGTGTCGGGGGTCCTGAACTTCGCCGCGCCCGCACTGGGCGCAGTCGGGGCGTTCGTCTGCTACTCGCTGCGCGACGAGCACGGCTGGGCGACGGCGCCCGCGCTTGTCGTCGGGCTCGCCGTCGGCACCGCGCTGGGCATCCTGACCTGGGCCGCGCTCGCGCTCCTGCAGGGGACCAGCCTGCTGAGTCGGCTGATCGCGACGCTCGCGCTGCTCAGCGCGGCGGAGAGCGCGATGTTGGTGATCTGGCCGGAACAGGTGAGCCAGCCCCGTTCGCTGCTCCCGGATCGCACGATCGTGCTCTTCGGCGACGTCCGCATCACCCAGGACCGCCTGATCCTGATCGGGCTGGCCCTCGTGCTCGCGGTGTCTCTCGGGTTGATCTATCGATACACCCTGTTCGGTCTCGCGACTTCGGCCGTGTCCGAAAGCCGACGCGTGGCCTCGATCGCGCGCTGGGCCCCCGGACGCATCGAGTTCGTCAATCATCTGATCGCCGGGTTCCTGGCCGCGCTGGCCGCCATCCTGCTGGCGCCGATCCTCACCCTGAACGGCGCGATCCTCTCCGTCGCGGTACTGCCCGCGCTGGCGGCAGCACTCGTCGGGCGGTTCTCGTCGTTCGCGATCACGGTCGCGGCTGCACTCGGGATAGGAATCCTGCAGAGCGAGGTCTCGCTGTTCCAACCGGACCTCGCGAGCGGGATGGGGGTGAGCGCGGCATCGCTCACCGGTCTGTCGCAGGCCGTGCCGCTGGTCATCATCCTGATCGTCGCCGTGCTCTCCGGGAGGCTCCGCCCGGCCCGCGGCGAGAGCGTCGCGCGACTGCCGCTTCCGGGGAGCGGCCAAATCACCCGGGTAGCGCTCGTCGTGGGAGTGGTGGTGGGCGCGGTGCTGGTCGCTACCGCGGAGAGCTACGCCGACGCGCTGATCACCACCTTCGGCATGAGCATCATCGTCGCGTCGGTGGTCGTCGTCTCCGGCTACGCCGGCCAGCTCTCACTCTGCCAGTACGCGCTCGCGGGCTTTGGAGCCTGGGCCGCGGCGAGGGCAGCGAACGACCTCGGTGTCAGCTTCCCGGTCGCATTGGTGATCGGCGTTGTCGCGACGATCGGGGTGGGTGTGCTCGTCGCGCTCCCGGCGATCCGGACGCGCGGCGTCACGCTGGCAATCGTCACGCTCGCAGTCGCGCTGGTGTTCAGCTCGTTGATCTTCCAGAACGCGAGCATGACGGGCGGATTCGAAGGGATCGGGATCGCCAGCCCCGAGATCCTCGGGTGGGACATCAGCGCCGGCCTCCACCCGCAGCGCTACGCCGGCATCGTGCTGGCCGTCCTGGTGCTGGTGTCGCTCATGGTCGCGAACCTCCGGATCGGCGCGACGGGCCGCCAGATGATCGCCGTGCGCAGCAACGAGCGGGCCGCGGCTGCGCTCGGGATCAGCGTGGTCCACGTCAAGATCTATGCGTTCGCGGTCGGTGCCGGGATCGCAGCCATCGGCGGCATCCTCCTCGGGTTCCGCGAGGGAAGCGTGCAGTTCGCGAACTTCAACGTGTTCGGTTCGATCTTGCTTGTGCAGTACGCCGTCATCGGAGGCATCGGATGGGTCTCGGGCGCGGTCGCGGGAGCCGCGGCCGCACCGGGTGGGATCGCGGAGCAGATCACGAGCGAGATCTTCCCGAACCTCGACAATGTCGCCGCCTGGATCGCGATCTTCAGCGCCGTCGGGGTCGTCCAGCTCCTTCGTCGCGCGCCCGACGGGACTGCTTCGCTCGTCGCGAACCGGTTTGCCCGCTTCTTCAGGGACGCGCTCACGATGTCGACGAGCCGCCGGTCGAAGTCGCTCCTGAGCCACGCGCTCGCGGCGTCGAGCTGGAAGTGCGGGGGGTGACGGTCCGGTTCGGCGGCGTCGTCGCGGTGGACGACGTCTCGTTCACCGTCCGCCCAGGCGAGGTCGTCGGGCTCATCGGTCCGAACGGCGCAGGCAAGACGACGCTCCTGGACGTCGTCACCGGCTTCACGAGGCAGCAGTCGGGCACGGTGCTTCTCGACCACGTCGATGTCTCCGCCTGGAGCCCGGAGCGACGCGCCCGGGCCGGCATCTCACGCTCGTGGCAGGCCGTCGAGCTGTTCGACGAGCTGACCGTGCGCGAGAACCTCCTCGTGGCCGAAGAGCGCAGGGAGCTCACGAACTACGCGCGAGATCTGGTCTGGCGCCGGCGTCGGTGCCTGTCGGACTTCGGTCAGTCCGTGGTGGACGACCTCGGACTGCGGTCACATCTCGACAGTCATCCGAGAACACTTCCGCACGGGATCATCAAGCTCGTGGGCATCGCCCGGACCATCATCTCCGATCCCGCGGTGATCCTGCTCGACGAGCCCGCCGCAGGTCTCGACGCGGACGAGAGCAACGAGCTCTCCACTCTCATTCGCCGCATCGCGGCCCGGCACTCGGTCTCCATCCTCGTGATCGAGCACGACGTCGCGCTCATCGTGAAGACGTGTGATCGCATCGTCGTGCTGGACTTCGGCGAGAAGATCGCCGAAGGATCGCCACAGACGATCCAGCACGATCCCGCCGTGATCCTCGCCTACCTCGGCGAGCCCACCGGCTCGGAAGTGGCACCCATGTCGACGAGCGCGGGCGGGTCGCCATGACGGCGCTCCTCTCGGCCGAAGGACTCGTCGCCGGCTACGGCGACGTCACGATCATCCGTGACGTCGACCTCGAGGTCCGGGCCGGAGAAGTCGTCGCGCTCCTGGGTCCGAACGGCGCCGGCAAGACGACCACGATCCTCACGCTGGCGGGCGAGATCCGCCCGCGATCGGGACGCGTCTTGTGCCGTGGTGTCGACGAGACCAACAAGCCCATGCACCTACGAGCCCGGGCGGGCCTGGCCATCGTCACCGACGAGCGGGCGGTCTTCATGCGGTTGACGGTCGCCGAGAACATCCGAGTCTTCCGAACGTCGGAGGACGCCGTCGTCGAGCTGTTCCCCGAGCTCCGTGACCACTTGGACCGCTCGGTCGCGTTGCTGTCCGGGGGTCAGCAGCAAATGCTCGCGCTCGGTCTCGCCCTGTCGCGACGGCCATCGGTGATCCTGGCTGACGAGCTCTCGTTGGGACTGGCGCCGATGCTCGTCGATCGCCTGTTCGAAGTGCTGCGAAAGGCTGCCGACGCGGGTACGGGAGTTCTGCTCGTCGAGCAGTACGTGCATAAGGCGATGGCCATCGCAGACCGCGTGTACGTCATGGACCATGGACGGATATCGATCACCGGCACGTCGGCCGAGCTGAGCACGCGGGTCGACGAGATCCAGTCGTCGTACCTCTCGGGGACCGAGACGGAGTCGGCGCCGTCGTGAGGAGTTCGAGACCTGGCCTCGGCCCTCCCGTAGCCTTTTCCTCGATGGAGCCGCAGATCGCCGCCGAGACTCCGGACGAGGATCCGCTGCGCGAGCAGCTGCTCGACGCAGCCGCCCGGGTTTTCGCCGAGAAGGGCTACTTCGGCGCGCGGATCGTGGACATCGTGCGCGAGGCGGGGCTCTCGAGCGGCGCCGTCTACGGTCGGTTCGACTCGAAGGACGAGCTCCTCATGGAAGCGGTGCTGAGCCGGGTCGAGAAGAACGCAGTCGGGCTTCGGTTCCAGGGCAAGACGGTGGGCGAAATCGTGATGGAGACGAGCCGCTCCGACGGCGCGCTCGACGACGCCGAGGCGACCCAGCTCGAAGCATTCGTCGCCGCGCGCCGCGAGCCCAAAGTCGCCAAGGCGATCGCCGAAGCGCGAGCGCGATGGCGCGCAACGATCGGCGAGCCCTTGGCCCAGCAGGCCGTCACCGAGGGAGTGGCGAGCCCGGACGCCGACTTCGACTCGATCATCTACTTCCTCGAATCACTCAACCTGGGCCTCTTGGTCCAACGGGGGGCGGGTCAACTGCCCCCAGATCCCGAAGCCTGGACCCGGTTCCTCGGGCACGTGATCCGATCTACGGGCCGGGCGTCCGCGAAGCCGGCGGGGCTCGGGAACAGCGGTCGCACAGAATCCGCGTAGTCCTTGCGGATCGTCACGAGCGCGAACCGGTGCCTGTCTCGGCAGGGCGTGCCCTTGCGGCCGGGGTTGCGGCGGTCCGAAGGCGGCCCCATCTCTTGCCCGCCCAGAACGTCGGCGGCCCGGTCAACCGGCGAGCGCGAGGACCTCGTCGAACCCTTCGCGCAGACAGCGAACGAAGACCTCGGGGTCGGGTATCGCGCCGGAGTCGGTGTTGATGCCGATGTGGCAGGTCGCTCGATAGGACATGAGCGTGATGTTTGCGGCCGACCCCAAGGTCGGCCCGAACGCATGGAACGTCTCGAGTCGTGCGCCGCCGACGTAGACGTCTGCGCCGAAGCCGGGCACATTGCTGGCGAGGAAGTCGATGTGCTTCAGCATGCCTCCGGTCACCGCGATGGGCAGGAGGTTGAGCGCCCGCGATGGCGTTCGAGTACGGGATGGCCCGCTCGGTGCGCAGCTGGCTGCAGAGCTCGTCGATGATGCTCATGCGCTCGACAGGATCGCTGACACCGACGGGGATCTCGAAGCGCACGAGCGTGACCTTGTTGCCACCTTCGGAATCGTGTTCGGTCCGGACGCTGATGGGCATTGCCACGCGGAGTCGCTCGACGGGCGAACCATGGTGCTCGTGGTAGCGGCGGAGCCCGCCGGTGATGCCACCGAGGAACCCGTCGTTGATGGATCCGTCGATCGTCCGGGCTGCCTGCCGCAGGGGGTCGAGTGGTACGTCGAGGGTCTGGTACGACCACTGGAGCCGTCGCTGGGTCATGACGGGCGAGTCGGTGGTGAGCACGGGCCGGACGAACCGGGCGATCGATCGCGCGGTCGACGTGGCGTTGCCCGCAGCCGCGAACGGGTGGCGTAGGGCAGCGATGGTTCTCGGAAGAGCACCGGCGAGGTCGCGTGCTGTGCCGGTGGCGCGCCGCACGTTGTATGACGCGGCGTCGACCAGCGCGTCGAGCGGACCGTGATGTTGCGCCCTCGGCTCGTCGGGCGGCGGCCCGAGGTGCGCGGGCGTACGCTCGAGATCCACGACGTGCGCGGCGATCTGGATGCCCCCGATTCCGTCGGTGAGCGAGTGGTGCACCTTCATCACGAGCGCGCTGCGACCTTCGGGCAGGCCCTCCAGGAGTGTGAACTCCCAGAGCGGTCGGTCATGGTCGAAGGCAGCCATGCCGGCGTTCCGGGCGAAGGTCAGCACGGAAGACATCCCGCCCGACTCTCGGACGCGAACCCGCCGGACATGCCAGCTCAAATCGAAGTCCGGGTCCACGACCCAACGCGGTGGGGCAAGTCCCCACGGGCTGGAGACGAGCTTCTCGCGAAACGTCGGGGACAAGCGCGTGGCCCGATCGATCCGATCGTTGAGGACTCGCCAATCCGGGGCGCAGTCGTACACCGTCACCGCCACGATCGTCGAGCGCAACAACGGGTCGCGCTCGAGCTGCATCGTGAACGCATCGACCTCGCTGATATGGGCTTCGCCAGAGTTGCCCATCGGCTTCACTCGCTCTCTGCTCCGAGACTCCAAAGCCTAGGAACACCCTGGTGGGACGAGAAGAGGCGAAGGTCCTGTCACGGTCCTGACCCTTCGGCTGCGACGTCTTGTGCCTCGTCACCACGACGGGGTGGGGCCGTCCGGGAATGGCGGCGCGCCGTATTCGACGGCTCTCACCGCGGCGAGCGGAACACCGCCCTACAGCGAGCGGAACACCGCCCTACAGGTGGAAGAAGAAGGGTGTCCTCCCGAAGGGTCTGAAGCTCGACTCCACGACCGGAGTGATCTCCGGGACCGCAGCCCGAGCCGAGACCACCACGTTCACGGTGATCGCGCGGACAAGTCGAAGCATGTCGCGTCGAGCGAGTTCTCGATCACGGTTGCGGCCCCACCGCGGCGCGACGGCCGCTCCCTGCGTGGAAGTGGGCCGCCTCGGGCTTCAACTTCGCCAGGATTCCTTCGATCGTTGAACCCATCGTGCCCGCGGAACCAGCTGGTTCGTCTTCTCCGTGTCCATCGCGACGTGCAACATCACAGGCGATGCGGGCGAGCGCGGCGCTACGGTCTCGTCATGGCTCCCATCGATCCGTCCGACCCGACCGACCAGACCCAGTGGTCCGACGATCTGTCGGCGGCTTGGGAGCGCCATCGTGACCGGCTGTTCGAGAGCCAGCGCCACGTGTCGGAGTGGCTGATCGACCAGGTCGACCCGCAACCGGGCGAGACCATCTTGGAGCTCGCGTCCGGGCCGGGTGAGACCGGCTTCCTCGCAGCCGAACGGCTCGGGGCGGAGGGACGGCTCATCGCGACGGATCTGGGGCCGGGCATGGTCGACGCGGCGCAGCGTGGCGCGCAGGCGCGTGGCCTGGGCAACGTCGAGTGCCGGGTCATGGACGCCCAGGAGATCGACCTCCCCGATGACAGCGTGGACGGCGTGCTCTGCCGCTTCGGGGTGATGCTGATGCCGGAGCCGGCGCGCGCGATCGCCGGAGCCCGGCGAGTCCTGCGCCCGGAGCGGCGCCTCGCCTATGCGGTCTGGGGGCCACCCGACCGCAACCCCTGGATGACGCTGCTCGTCGGCGCGGTGCTCCAGCACGGACATCAGCCACCCGGGAACCCGTTCGGTCCCGGCGGGCCGTTCTCGCTCGTGGACCCGGCGGGGAACCATGCCCTGCTCGAGCCCGCCGGCTTCGCCGACATCGAGGTGGCGGAGCTCCCTGGCAGCATGGCGTTCACCGGCTTCGAGGACTTCTGGACCCTGCAGACCGAGGTGTCGGGACCGATCGCGATGCTCATCGCCTCCCTCCCGCCCGACGACCAGGCCGCCATCCGGCGCACGTTGGAGCCGATGCTGACCGATTTCCAGTCGCCGGATGGATACGAGGTTCCCTCGTTCGCGATCGGTGTGAGCGCGCGCTGACACCGTCGCGTACGTCCGCGCCTTCGCACGCCGAGCGTCGTCGGCGTGCCCGGAGCGCGACCATCAGTCGGCGAGCGAGCTGATCCGGTTGCCGTCGGGGTGCGCGTGTCCGACGAGTTGGGTGGTCGTCTCGCCGCGATCGAAGTGAGGGAGGCCGAGCACGCTGGCCTCGGTGCCGCGCACCATCATCGAACGTCTTGTCGTCCGGTCCTCGGGCGTAGCCTCGCGGGTACCGGTTGTCGCCAGTTGACGCCGGTCTTAATCTGGAACCGACATCGAGCAGATGTGACTACAGGGCTTGTAGCTCACACGGGGATCGGAGGCAGACGATGACCCTGACCGAGACGATGGCGGACTCGCTGCGCGCAACGTTCCGGGGACCGCTGGTGGGTCCCGACGACCCGGACTTCGATGTTGCCCGCAACGTGTGGAATGCAATGGTGGACAAGCGCCCGGCGGTGGTCGCGCGCTGCACGGGTCCGGCTGACGTGGTCGCGGCGGTGAACTTCGCCCGCGAGCATGAGCTCGTGACCGCGGTGCGAGGTGGCGGGCACAGCGCGGCCGGAAAGGGAACCTGCGACGACGGCATCGTGATCGACCTGTCACTGATGAAGGGTGTGCACGTTGACGCGCGGGAGCAGACGGTTCGGGCGCAGGGCGGGGTCACCTGGGGTGACTACGACCACGAGACTCAGGCCGTGGGACTGGCGACACCGGGCGGAGTGATCTCGACCACCGGCATCGCGGGTCTCGCCCTCGGCGGCGGATTCGGATGGCTCACCCGTCGCTTCGGCCTGTCGTGCGACAACCTGTTGTCGGCCGACATCGTCACTGCCGCGGGCGAATCCTTGGTGTGCAGCGAGTCGGAGAACTCCGAGCTCTTCTGGGCGCTGCGCGGTGGCGGCGGGAACTTCGGAGTAGTGACGAGCTTCGAGTTCCGTGCCCATCCGGTCGGCCCGCTCGTGCTCGGTGGCTTGATCGGATGGCCCCTTGCGCAGGCTTCCGAGATTCTGGCGTTCCACCGGGAGCAGACCCGGAGCGCGCCGGACGCGCTCGGCATCTCGACTGCCTTCGTCACCGCCCCGCCGCTCCCGTTCGTCCCCGAGTCGCTGCACTTCCAGCCCGCCGTCGTCGTGATCCTCTGCTGGTCGGGTGACATCGAAGAGGGCCGAGAGATCATCCGTCCCTGGCTCGACCTGGCGCCGCCGATCCAGATGGTGGAGGCGATGCCGTACACCATGATGCAGACGATCCAGGACGACCTGGCCCCTCCCGGCCGGCACAGCTACTGGAAGTCCGGCTACCTGACGGAACTGCCCGACGAGGCGATCGCGGCCGCGGTGGAGGTTGCGGCCGGAGTGCCGTCACCCTTCAGTCTGGCCGAGATCGTGCTGTGGGGTGGTGCGGTCGCTCGCGTCGGCGCGGACGACACCGCCTTCGGACAGCGCGACGGGCGGTTCCTCTTCAACGCGATCTCGATGTGGGAAGACCCGGCGCAGACGGATGTCAACGTGGCGTGGCCGCGCGCCTTCTTCGAAGCGATGCAGCCGTACGCGACCGATGGGGTGTACGTGAACTTCCTGTCGGAGGAAGGTGACCAGCGTGTGGTCGAGGCCTACGGGGCCGAGAAGTACGCGCGTCTTGCCCGCATCAAGACGCAATACGACCCCGCCAACATGTTCCGACTCAACCAGAACATCCTGCCGGTCGAACCGGGCGACAGTACGGGCCTCTGACGTTCACTCCCAACCCGTGCGGGAGACTGGAAGAGCCGCGGTCGCCTGGACGCACCTGGCCAGGAGGCGAACGGCCACGACTTGACCGGGATGCGTCGGGGTCCTCCTCGGTCGGGTCCTGGATTCCTCCGTCGGTTCACACTGTCGCGTTGCTTGCCTGCCTTGCGGTAGATGTCGCTCAGGCTTCCAGCGCGGCGGCCAGGCGTTCGAGCGTCCCGCTCATCGTCCGGCGATTGCGGGCCGCGCGGTCGTCGATGCCCGACATCTGCTTGCTGAGCTCCAGGGCCGACTCGGGTCGGAGGTCTTCGCTCCACTCGGTCACCCGGCATCCCGTGTCGGTGGGCTCGATGTGGTAGCCCCAGGTCGAGAAGTGGAAGTCGAACATCGAGCACTCGAACGCGAAGGACCGGCCGGGCTCAGCTTCGATCACCTTGCCTTGGCTGGTCCACTCATGGTCGCCATTGCGGTTGTGGCCGTCGAAGGTTGCACCGACGGCGGGACCGTCAGCGCCGTCGTGCCACTCGCACGTGTGACATTCCTCGGACCACTCGCCCATGCGCGTCACGTTCGATATGGCGGCGTAGACGGCTTCGGGAGAGGCGGCGATGTCGCGCGAGATCTCGATCCTGGATGCCATGGCGCCGATTCCATCACACTCTGGCCGCCTCCAGCCTTCCGGCCGACCCGGGCGCAGCAGCCATGCGAATTGGCGAGGGATTAGCATCCGATCGTCGAGTCGGGGGGCGGAAATGGTGCGAGCCGGCAGAGCACGACTACGTGGGTACGCAGCGATCGTGGTGCTGGTCGCGTTGGTGGCGAGCGGGTGCGGATGGTTGCGGGGGCCGCGCTGGTCGGCTCGCCCGGTCCCCGTCGCGCAGCTCGGCGTGGACACCGCGACCCAGACCCGCTGCGACCCGATCGCGCCACAGTGCATGCTCCCGTTCCCGGACGACCACTTCACCGTTCGCGATCGGAGCGCACCCACCGGTCGCCGGCTCGCGCTCTCCTCCGCGTCGCTTCCCACCAACTCCTCCGGCGCGCCGATCGACGTCACCGACCAGAACCGCGCCGACGGGTGGAGCCCGGGCTCTCAGATCATGGTGCAGCTTCCCGGGCTCGACGTCACCGCGTCGGGCGTGCCCGGACTCGCCGACGCCTCGCGCTCGATCGCGCGCACCTCGCCCATCGTCGTCCTCGACGCGACCACCCACAAGCGTCTGCCGTTCTGGGCCGAGCTCGACGCGAACGCGGATCCCGGCGAGCCACCCGTCCTCTTCATCCGTCCCGTGGCCAACCTCGAGGACGGCCATCGCATCGTCGTCGGCATGCGACGCCTCGTCGATGCCTCCCACCATCGCCTCGCACCCACGAAGGCGTTCGCCGCGTACCGCGACGGTCAGCGCACCACCGACGCCACCTTCGAGTCGCGCCGCCTCGAGATGAATCGGATCTTCTTGGATCTCGCGCTTGCAGGAGTCCGCCGTCACGACCTCCAGCTCGCGTGGGACTTCACCGTCGCCAGCACCTGGAGCCTGACGGGCCGGATGCTCGCGATCCGCGACGACGCCTTCGGCGCGTTGGGGAGCGCCCCGCCTGCGTACACGGTGACCAACGTCGTCGAGAACCCGAACCCGCAGACGCGCCGGCGCATCGAGGGCACCCTTGCGCTTCCCCTCTACCTCACCAACGGCGGTGCCCCGGGAGGCCGCTTCGTGCTCGGCCCCGACGGGCTGCCGCTCCGTCAACCCGGCACGTTCACCGCGCAGTTCGTGTGCAACCTTCCCGCGGCCGCGGCGACGACGCCGGCGAGGATGGCGCTCTACGGGCACGGCCTCTTCGGCGATCTCACCGAGGTCAACGGCCGCCTCACCCGAACCATGGCCGAGCAGCACGACATCGCCTATTGCGCCACCAACTGGTACGGCATGGCCGAGGAAGACCTCGGGAGCGCCATCACGGTCCTCCAGGACCTCTCGAACATGCCCAAGATCGCCGACCGGCTGCAGCAGGGGATCCTCGCGTTCCTCTTCCTCGGCGACCTCATGCGCGACCCGTTGGGGCTCGCCGCGAACCCCGCGTTCCAGCTCGACGGGCACCCCGCCCTCGACACGAGCCAGCTCTACTTCGACGGCAACAGCCAAGGTGCGATCCTCGGCGGCGCGCTCACCGCCGTCGCCCAGGACCTCACCCGCTCGACTCTGGCCGAGGCGGGCATGAACTACTCGCTCCTCCTCGATCGCAGCGTGGACTTCGACGACTACCTGATCATCCTCGAGCCGTCGTACCCGAGCCGATACGACCGGCTCGTCGGACTCGCGGTCGCGCAGCTCCTCTGGGATCGGGGCGAGACCGACGGGTACGCGAACCACGTGACGCGTGATCCTCTGCCCGGTACACCGCGCCACGACGTCCTGTTGCTGGGCGCGGTCGGTGACCACCAGGTCAGCGAGTACGCGTTGCGCGTCGAGGCCGCGACGATGCGCGTCCCGGCGCACGTCCCGCTCGCGCAGCCTGGACGCATCGCCGACGACCTCGGGTCGTTCCTGCGGGTGAAGCCGCCCTTCCCGTGGGGCGGGTCCGCGTACTTCCTGTGGGACACGGGCTCGCCGTCCTCACCGGTGAGCAACACGCCGCCACGCGCCGGGCACGACCCTCACGACGACACACCGAACATCCCGGGCGTACGGAGCCTCAAAGACCAGTTCTGGCATCCGGCCGGGCCGATCAGCGACGTCTGTGGCGGCGCCGCGTGCACCTCGCCGATCCCGCCGGAGAACGCGGACTGACGAGGCCCGGCTTCGTCGTCACCCGCACCCGTCGCGGGGCTGGGAAGCCCGAGCGACGGAGTAGGCCTACCTGTTCGAGCCGTACGCCCAACCAGCCAACGACGTGTTGCCCGATGCGCTGGGCGCAGGCGACGGGGTGCGCCACCTCGACGTGGCCTGCGGGTCCGGGCTGGCGGCGAACGTGGCCGCCCGGCGCGGGGCGTCAGTGAGCGGGCTCGACCCTGCCGAGGCTTTGATCGCCATCGCGCGGGCTCGCGCGCCCGATGGAGACTTCCGGGTCGGCGACATGTTCGATCTCCCGTTCGCCGACGACGCCTTCGACGTGGTGACCAGCTTCACCGGGATCTGGAACGGGTGTGAGGACGCGCTGCGCGAAGCGCGACGTGTGCTCACTGGCTCGTGCTCCTGGGCATGCTTCCCGGTCAAGTGCTCCTCTCCGTGTTCGGCTCGCTCGGGCTCCTCGTCACCGTGCCGTGGGCTACGGCTGGTGGTTCCGATAGGACGCGCGAAAGATCTCGTAGCCCCGGTGGGGGGTCGTGTGTAATCTCCAGTTCGTCCAGGGAAGGACAGGAGGATCGGGTGGGTCGAGTAATTCGGGCGCGCATGACCGCGCGTCGTTCGGTCGTCGTCGCGCTGGTGACGACCCTGGTAGTCGGGCTGGTCGCGGTGGTTCCCGCCCCTGAACCTGCGGACGCGGCGCTGCCGAGCGGGTTCACCTCCACGGCGGTCTTCACCGGGCTCACTCTCCCGACAGCGATGTCGTTCTCGCCGGACGGCAAGGTCTACGTCGCCGAGAAGAGCGGCATCATCAAGGTGTTCCCCAACGCTTCCTCGAACAACGGCGTCGTGTTCAAGGACCTGCGGAGCCGGGTCTTCAACTTCTGGGACCGCGGGTTGCTCGGCATAGCGGTCGACCCTCGGCTGGGGAGTGGCGCGGGGAAGGACTTCGTCTACGCGCTCTACGCGAAGGATGCTCCGCCGGGTCAGACCCCGCCCCGGTGGAACGACGACTGCCCGAACCCGCCTGGGGGCTCGACCGACGGGTGCGTCGTGTCCGGCACGCTGTCGCGTATCCCGGTCAATGCCAACGGCACCGCGGGGACCGAGCAGATCCTGATCGACAACGAGTGGTGCCAGCAGTTCACCTCGCACTCGGTCGGCGCCCTCGCGTTCGGCCCCGACGGCAACTT
This sequence comes from uncultured Acidimicrobiia bacterium, assembly GCA_963770095.1. Taxonomy (GTDB): domain Bacteria; phylum Actinomycetota; class Acidimicrobiia; order IMCC26256; family JAENVU01; genus Chersky-806. Next base: position 241,528 of record CAVYOO010000005.1, on the reverse strand, counting down.
GTACGTGACCGGCGGGGATGGCGCGAGCTATGACAACGCCGACTGGGGTCAGTTCGGGGGCAGCCTGTCGGGCACTCCCACCCCCACCAACCCGTGCGGTGACCCGCCCGGGAGCGTCGGGGTCGGCAACACGTCACCGACCGGACGCGGTGGGGCGATGCGCTCGCAGAGCCCGCGGCGCCCGGCGGGGGAGCCGCGGCTGCTGAACGGGGCGTTGCTGCGCATCAACCCTGACACCGGCGCCGGCGTCCCCGGCAACCCGATGTACTCGTCGTCGGCACCCTCCTCGAACGCGTCCCGGATCCTCGCCCACGGCTTCCGCAACCCGTTCCGGTTCACGATGCGCCCGAATTCCACGGAGATCTGGGTTGCCGATGTCGGCTGGGGCATCTACGAAGAGGTCAACCGCATCACGACGACCACCCCGACGAAGGCACCGAACTTCGGTTGGCCGTGCCTCGAAGGCCAGACCCACCTGTCCGGGTATCGGGATCTGGACATGTGCAAGGCGCTCTACGGCGACGGCGCCAGCCCGCCGAGCGACCCGTACTTCGCGTACGAGCACGGTCTCGCGGTGAACGCGAACGACACGTGCGGCACCGGGGCCAACGGCACCGCGATTTCCGGTGCGTCCTTCTACACCGGGACTTCGTATCCGTCGAGCTACTCGAAAGCGTTCTTCTTCGCGGATCAACCGCGCAACTGCATGTATGTCATGACCGCCGGGTCGAACGGTCTTCCCGATCCATCGACCACACGCACGTTCGTGGACGACTCCGACAATCCGTCCCCGGTCGACGTGAAGGCCGACCCGATCTCCGGCGACATCTTCTACGTCAACATCGCGCTTGGCACCGTCAACCGGATTTCGTACGCGTCGTCGAACCGTGCGCCGACTGCGGTGGCCACGGCGTCGCCCACGTCCGGTGCGGCGCCGCTGGCGGTCACGCTGAACGGGACCGGTTCGACCGATCCGGACGGTGACGCCCTCAGCTACTCGTGGGACACGGATGGCAACGGGACCTTCGGTGACGCCACGGGGCCGACCCCGACCGTGACGTACTCGAACGGCGGTACCTATCAGGCCCGCCTGCTGGTGACCGACCCGGGTGGCCTCGGCGCCACGAGCAGTCAGGTGACGATCACCGTCACGAGCGCGAGCGGCCCGATCAACACCTCGCCGCCGTCGATCTCGGGGACGCCCCAGGTGGGGGAAACCCTCACGTCCACGACGGGGACCTGGACGGGCACCGCACCGATCTCCTACGCGTGCCAGTGGCAGCGCTGCACCACGGGATCGGGAACCTCCTACGCGACCGCGGTGACCGCGGACGCGCCGCTGGCCTACTGGAGGCTCGGCGAGAGCTCGGGGACCACCGCGGCCGATGCCAGCGGCAACGGGCGTACGGGCACGTACGTCGGTGGCGTCGGGTTGGCGACGCCAGGTGCATTGCCCGGCGATGCGAACACGTCGGTAGAGCTCGATGGCGCGGACGACAACGTGATCCGCAACCCGATCACCGGCATCGGGACCACGGCGATCAGCACGGACCTCTGGCTGAAGACCTCCGACACAACGAAGGAAGCGGGGATCGTCTCGTACGCGGCGAGCACGTCCGCCGACGAGTTCCAGCTCCGCGACTACCGGTCCCTGCGCGTGTACGTGAACGGGACGCGTGTCGACACCGGGGTCTCGTTGAACGACGGTGCCTGGCACCACCTCGCCGTGACGTGGAGCTCCGTCGGTGGAGAGGTGCGCGTGTACAAGGACGGCGTGCTGGCGTTCTCCAACTCCGTTCCGGTTCAGGCCGGCGCTTCGCTCACGGGGGGCGGCGCGCTCGGTGCTGGGCCAGGACCAGGACACGGTCGGGGGAGGCTACGAGACGTCCCAGGCCTTCCTCGGCCAGCTCGACGAAGTCGCGCTGTACCCGACGATCCTCAGCGCAGCTCGGGTCCAGGCGCACCGGGACGCCGCGGCGGGTACCGCTAGCGGTACGACCTGCTCCGACATCGCGAACGCGACCAGCGCGTCCTATTCCCCTCAGGTCGCGGACCAGGGCGCGACGATCCGCGTGCGGGTCACCGCGACGAACGGCGGCGGCACGAGCTCGGCGGTCTCGGCCGCAGTGGGACCGGTGACGGGTGGGAGCAACACACCTCCCGTCCCGGTGATCAACACCCCGGTTTCGACGCTGACCTGGAAGGCCGGCGACAACGTGAGCTTCTCCGGCGGTGCGACCGATGCCCAGGACGGGACCGAACCCGCGTCGCTGCCTGTCGTGGTCGATCATCATCGGCCATTGCACCACGTCGGGTTGCCACACCCATCCACTCGCGACGCGAACCGGCGTCGCCAGCGGAACGATCGCCGCACCGGATCACGAATCCCCGTCGTACATGGAGCTCACGCTCACCGCGACCGACGCGGCCGGTGCAACGGCGAGCGTCATCCGGCGCATCGATCCGCAAACCGTGAACCTCACGTTCCAAACCAATCCGGCCGGGCTGTCGCTCGCCGTCGGCGTGTCGCAGAGCGTGCCGGGCGCGTTCACCCAACAGTGGGTCGTCAACTCGCAGGTCCAGCTGAACGCGCCCACGCAACAGACCCTCGGCGCTACGAGCTACACGTTCACCGGCTGGTCGGATGGTGGGGCCGCGACGCACTCGATCAACGCCCCCGCAGCCAACACGACCTACACCGCCTCGTACAGCGGCGGAACGTGCGGCGGTGTGGTCGCATTTAGCTGTTATCCGATCAGGTTGTCGTCAACAGACGCGGGCAACCTCAATCAAGCGGCCGCTTACTTCGGATTTACATCCGATCAGGCGCTGGCTTTCGGAGCTCGGGTTGTTCGGTTCATCGATGCAATCACTCCGCCGTCCGGACTCGGGATCATCTCCCCTGCGCCAACAAGCTCCGGTCCCGTCACGATGGTGGCGGTGTACACCGATCCCGTGGAAGACGCGGCGATGCGGGCACTGGCCGCTCGAATCGGCTTGGACATGACTTCCTTTCACGTCTTTGCCGTGTACGTCGCCATCTACATCTGGTACCTCTCCACTCACTAGCGGGCGGAAGTGACACCGACCGGGACGTTGTGGTGTTGACCGTCTGATTCTGTGCCCTTGTCGTGTCCAATCGAACGGTGAGCAACAGATTTCGAACTGTGAGTCACTCGGCTCGCGCGCAGGAGACCTCCTGCCGTCGAGATTTCGGAGTGGGCTTCAGAGGGTCTCGAGCATTGCGGCGGCGTCGCGGGCGAGGGTCGCGTCGGGTTCGTGCGCGAGGAGCTCTTGGACGTGTTGTAGATGGGCTCGGGCTTCGTCGGTGCGCCGGTCGCGCACCGCGATCTTGGCCGATTCGAGCTCGAGGGTTGCGCGGAATCCGCCGAAACCACGGTCGTCGATCGTCGCCAGGAGGGCTTCGAGCGTCGCGCGCGGCGTGCTTGCCGGCGCCGCGCGCGTGGCGGAGCACGAATCCGGGATTGCGCAGCGCGGCGGCGAGCGACCCGCCGGCTCTTCCACGGATCACTCGTTGCGGGCACGGCCCACCAAATCACCCACTTTCGCCTACCCATGACGCGGGGCGGGAAGCCGAGGTCGTGCTCTGGTGGCGCCGACGATGGAGGGCGCTTCCCGGCGCGGTCGGTGGCGAGATGCGCCGAGCGCTCCAATGCTTCGACTCCGACCCAGGTGAGATGACGGAACTACCGTCCCGGAACACCGTTTGAGATGATCCGATTCGCGCCGCACCTCCGCACCGAGGGGCCGCGAGGGGGAGCAGCGATGTCCTGGCGATTGCGATGGAAGATCTACGAGTACGTCCGCGACAGCCTGTGGATCGTGCCCGGCCTGTTCCTGGTGCTGGCGATCACGCTCGGCGTTCTCCTGCCGGACCTCGACGAGGGGACGACGACCAGGATCGGTCTCGCGTTCGGGTCGGGGGCCGCCGCGGCCATCCTCGGGGCAATCGCCGGCGGAATGATCACCTTCACCGGGTTCGTCTTCTCGGTCCTGCTGCTCGCGGTGCAGTTCGGCTCGAGTCAGTTCTCACCCCGGATGCTGCGCCGCTTCCTCCGGGATCCCGTGACCAAGATCTCCCTCGGGGTGTTCATCGCCACGTTCATCTACGCGCTGATGGTCCTGCGAACGATCGGGCTCGCGAGCGATCCGAAGTTCGTGCCCGACAACTCGATCACCGTTGCGCTGTTTTGGCTGCTCCTCAGCATGCTCATGTTCCTACGCCTGATCAGCAAGACGACCCAAGGCCTCCGGGTGGCTCGGTCGTACGGGATCTCGGCCGGGACGGAGCGCGGGAGATCGCGCACGCCTACCCGGTCCTCGCGGCGGATGCGGCACCGGACGAATCCGCACCTCAGACCGTGGCGGAGACCTCGCGGCTCGTCGAGTACGGCGGGGCACCCGGCGTGTTGCAGAGCGTCGACGTCGAGGGACTCGTCCGGCTGGCCCAGCAGTGCGATGTCGTCTTCGAGCTCAACCCGGCGGTCGGGGACTTCATCGCCTCGGAGGCCAGCCTGTTCCGCGTCGTGGGCCCCGGCGCCGTCGACGAGGAACGGCTCCGCCGATCGGTCGCCGTCGGCGACGAACGGACGATGCGTCAGGATCCCGGCTTCGTGCTTCGACTTCTCGCCGACATCTCATCCAAGGCGCTCTCGCCGGGCATCAACGACCCCACGACCTCGGTCCAGGTCCTCGACCAGGTCGAGCTCCTGCTCCGAATGTTGGCGCAACGTCAACTCAGCCCCGGTGAACGCCGCGACGAGTCCGGGCGGGTCCGACTCCGCTATCCCACCCACTCGTGGGACGACTTCCTCAGCATTGCGCTCGACGAAGCCCGGGTCTTCGGCGCCGGCTCCGCGCAGGTGACCCGACGCCTCCGCGCGCTGCTCGACGACCTGCACGCCGCGGTACCGCCGCCGCGACGACCGGCCGTCGCGGCCCAACAGTCCCTGCTCGAGGCCTGCGTGAGGAACAGCTACCCCGAGCCGGCCGAGCAAGCGATCGCCGCGATGGCCGACCGCCAGGGCCTCGGGAGCTCTCGGAGCCGCGAGCCGGATCCCAGCGACGCGCCGACGTAGTACGGCTGCGACCTGCGGTACCAAGCTTTCCCCGTGTGGGCCTGTGCGTGCCGGAAACGCGTTCGCGCTCGTGGCGCGGCTGACGACGCCGGTCCACGTGCCGGAATTGGTTGCCGCCCGGTGGTGACGCTGTAGCCGTCGTGCGTTTCGATGGCGATGAGTCGCACGCGATGGCGCAGCATCAGCCGTAGCCCTGGCAGTATGTCGGGCGATGGTTGCGACTCCGACGGTCTCACCTCCCGAGGCCGTGCTGGCTCACATCGCACCGGGTGCAGATGTCATCGTGCCGCTCGCGAACGGGGAACCGCGAACGCTGATTGACGTTCTCGACGGGCACGCCGGGGACTTGACGCGCTGTTCGCGTGCATCAGATGCACACACTCCACGATCACCCGTACCTGCACGGCGCCTACGGAGACAACCTCCGCCATGTTTCGTACTTCTTGTCGTCGGTGACGCGATCAGCGTTCGCGGAGGGAGGCTGCGATCTGATCCCCGTCAACTTCAGCGAGATGCCGTTGCTGCTGCGCCGCGAAGCGAAGCATCCGATCGTGCTTGCCGCCGCGTTCGCCGCCCGATCCGCACGGCTACGTTTCGCTCGGCACCAATGCCGACTACACGGCGCGGTTCATCGGACAGCTTCCCTTCTTCATCGAGGTGAATGCGCAAATGCCACGCACCTTCGGAGAGAACTCGCTGCACCTGAGCCAGGTCGTCGGCTGGACTGAGGCCGACTATCGGCTCGTCGAGGTGCCGGCGCCGACGATGTCGGCCAAGGATCGAAGCATCGCGGCGTTGGTGGCCGACCGTGTGCCGGATGGAGCGACCATTCAGGCTGGGATCGGCGCGATTCCCAACGCGATTCTCGAGCTGTTGCGCGACCATCGAAACCTCGGTCTGCACACGGAGCTGATCTCCGATGGCGTCATGGATCTGTTCGAATCGGGCGCGCTGACCGGGACGCAGAAGGTCACCCGTCCGGGAAAGCTTGTCGCGACGTTTGCACTCGGTACTCGTGCCCTCTACGACTTCCTTGACGACAACAGCGCGGTCGAGCTCCTGCCCGTCGACTGGGTGAATGACCCCCGCGTGATCGGCCGCGAACAATGCTTCGTATCGGTCAATGCCACCGTTGAAGTCGATTTGCTGGGCCAATGCAACTCCGAGATGATCGCCGGTCGCTACTACTCGGGGAGCGGTGGGCAGACAGACTTCGCGCGGGGCGCGATGTACAGCGAGGACGGTATGGGCTTCGTCGTCCTCCACTCCACGACGAGCGACGAATCGCTTTCCCGGATCGTGTCCCGGCTCTGTCCCGGCGCGCCCGTCACCACGATGAAGAACACCGTCGACCACGTCGTCACTGAGCATGGCGTCGCGGAGCTCCGGGGTCGGTCGATCGACGAACGGGCGAAGGCGCTCATTGCGATTGCCCATCCGAAGTTCCGCGAGATGCTCGAACGGGATGCCTACGAGCTCGGCTACCTCCGCGGGTAGGAGCGGGACGCCCGGTCATCACGCCACGCAGTTGTCGCTGTGTGGGTTGCGCGGGTCGTCCGCCGGCGACTCGGTCCCACGCGCTCCGGCTGGGCCGATGCAACCGGACCCTCGGAGCGTCGATCCGATCCCTTGAGGTGGTTCTGTGTCCGCCGTAGGGTTCCGAATCGATGTCGAGCGAGCGAGAGCGACCCATTCTGCGGGTGCACGACATCGATGTGGTGTACGGCGAGGCGATCCATGTGCTGCGCGGGGTCAGTCTCGAGGTCCCGACGGGCGCGATCGTCGCCATGCTGGGCGCGAACGGCGCGGGCAAGACCACGTTGCTGCGCGCCTGCTCGGGCCTGTTGGCGGTGCAGCAAGGGGCGGTCACCTCCGGGATGATCGAGTTCGACGGTGTCCGGATCGAGCGGGCCAAACCCGCCTCAGTCGTACGTCGCGGACTCGCGGCAGGTGATGGAGGGCCGGCGGATCTTCGGCGAGCTCACGGTGGAGGAGAACCTGCGCGCCGGCGCGTTCACCCGCCGCGACCGCAGCGGGATCCGGTCGAGCTACGAGCACGTTCTCGAGCTCTTCCCGGTGCTGGCCGACCGGCGACGAAGCCAGGCCGGCTACCTCTCGGGCGGCGAACAGCAGATGCTCGCGATCGGCCGGGCGCTCATGGCCGCGCCGCGATTGTTGTTGCTGGACGAACCTTCGCTCGGGCTGGCACCGATGATCGTCGAGAAGATCCGCGACATCATCGCAGCGATCAACGGGACCGGTACGAGCGTCTTGCTGGTTGAGCAGAACGCGTCGATGGCACTGTCGATCGCGCGACCACGCCTACGTCTTGGAGACGGGGCGGGTGGTGCGGGAGGGACCCGGACCAGAGCTGCTCAACGATCCCGAGATTCGACGGCTCTATCTCGGCGCGAGCGAAGGGGTGCGCCACTCGTTCACCACGATGTCGCCGACGTCGCGGGTCCGGGCGTGGATGCCGTGACGTCGCCGACGGTCGCACTCCCGTCGGATGCCGGGGTCGGGCAGGGCGCGGATCCCTTGCTCGTGGTCTCCGACCTCACCCTGCGCTTCGGTGGCATCAACACCCTGACGATGGTGGAGTTCGACGTCTTCTCAGGCGAGCTGTTCGCGATCATCGGACCGAACGGCGCCGGCAAGACCTCGATCTTCAACTGCCTCAACGGTGCCTACCGACCCCAGTCCGGGTCGATCGTGCTCGACGGAGTCGAGCTCGCCGGCCGGCGGCCGTCAGCGATCGCGTCGCTGGGACTCGCGCGGACGTTCCAGAACCTGGCGCTGTTCGCCAACCTCGACGTGATCGACAACCTGATGTTGGGCCGCCACCACCTGATGCGCACGGGGCTCGTGTCGGGGATGGCGTGGGTCGGACGGGCCAAGCGGGAGGAGGTGGAGCATCGACGACCCTGCGAAGAGATCGCCGAGATGCTGATGCTCGGCGCGTACCGCGGGATACCCGTCGCGACCCTGCCCTACGGGGTGCAGAAGCGCATCGAGCTCGGTCGCGCGCTGGCGATGGAACCCAAGCTGTTGCTCCTCGACGAGCCCGTGGCGGGCATGAACGTGGAGGAGACCGACGCGATGGCTCGCACGATCCTGGCGCTCCGGGCCGAGCTGGGACTGACCATGATCCTCGTCGAGCACGACATGCATCTCGTCATGGAGCTCGCGGATCGGGTGCTCGCGCTCAACTTCGGCCAGGTGACTGCGGTCGGCTCGCCGGAGGCCATCCAGAACGACCCGTCCGTGATCGCGGCCTACCTCGGCAGCGATGCATGACCAGGCCGGAACACCCGTGAGCGCCATGGTGACCGCCGAGGGCGGCACGCAGCTGGTCGGGCTCGCCGCGTCGTCGTCGCTTCCCGCGCTCCTGGTGGCACGGGCTACCGCCTCACCTGATCGCGTGGCGTGGAGGCAGAAGCGGCTCGGGATCTGGACCGAGACCAGCTGGGCGCGCCTCGAGGTGCGTGCCGCCCGGTACGCGGCCGGATTCGCGAGCCGCGGGATCGGGCCCGGCTCCCGCGTGGCCATGATCGTCGGGTCCGGCATCGAAGCGACGGCAGCCGGACTCGGCCTGCAGGGGATCGGCGCGGTCGTGCTGTCGCTGCACCCCGGCCGGCCCGTGCCGGAGCTCCGCGAGCTGCTCGCCGGCGCCGACGCGCAGCTCGCGATCGCCGAGGATGCCGAGCAGCTCGCGACGGTCCTCGAGGCGCGCCGCACCGGGCCGGAGCTGCGCGAGGTGTTGGTGGTCGACGCTCGCGGCATCCCGGTCGGGGAGGGATCGCCCGCGGCGTCTCGTCAGCGTCGCGGAGCGGTCCGCCGATGATCCGGACGCGATCAACTCGTGGCGCGAGGCGGTCGGGCGGCTCGTCCCGAACGGGCCGGCGCTGCTCGCGCTGACTGTCGGGGGTTCCGGAGCACCCCGGCCCGTGACCCTGAGCCACGCGAACCTCATGGCCGCCACGCGTGCGCTGGCCGGCGCGATCCCGGTCGTGAGCGACGACGAGATCCTCTCGTACCTGCCACCCAGCCACGTCCTCGAGTACGTGTTGTCGACGGGCGTCGCGACGCTCGTGGGTGGCGTCGTCAACGTCGGCGACGGACCGGGTGGCGTGCTCGCGGACCTGCGCGAAGTCCGACCCACGGTGCTGCTCGGCGTGCCGAGCCTCTGGGACCGCCTCGCGGAGCAGGTCGAGGAGCGGCGCTCGCGGACCCGCTGGTTGAAGCGGATGGTGCTCGACGCGGGCATTCGCGGTGGCCGCCGTCGGCTCCCGGCGGCGAGAAGCGGCTCCCGGCCGGGGTTCCTTGCGGGACGCTTCAGCACCCGGCGGGTCCGTGCCCTGTTGGGGCTCGATCGCACCCGGGCGCCGCTCGAGCGCGCTCGCAGCCCTCGCCGGTGAGACCGCCGACGCACTTGGAGCGCTCGGAGTGGTGGTGCGGCAGTGCTACGGCACGGCCGAGGCGAGCGGGCTGCTCACGCTCGAGCCGGCCGACGACGTGCGCCCCGGCTCGGTGGGTCGGCCGGTCGCGGCCACCGAGGTCCGCGTCGACGCGGAGGGCGGGCTCTTTGCCCGCGGTGAGCAGATCGCGACCGAGGCGCTCGACGCCGAGGGCTGGCTGCAGACCGGCGATCGCGCGTTCGTGGGCGACGATTCGTTCGTTCACCTCGTTGGACGGTCCGAGGACCTGATCGTCACCGCTTCCGGTGCGCGCGTCGATGCCGCGACGGTCGCCGCGGCGCTCGAGGGTGGACCGCTCGTGCGGCGGGCGGTCGTCACCGGCGACGGACGACCGACCATCGGCGCGTTGCTGGAGCTCGATCCGGTGCACCTCTTCGCCTGGGCGGCCGAACGCTCGGCGCCCTTTAGCGGGATGCGGGACCTGCTCGAGTGGCCCGAGCTGCATCGAGAGCTCGACCGTGACGTCTCGGCGGCCAACGACGCGCTGCCCCCCGAGGCCCGGGTGCGGGAGTTCCGGGCCCTGCCCGATCCGCTCACCCTCGGGGCCGAGGTCACCGACACCCGGCGGCTCCGCCGCGTCGCCGCGCTCCGGGCCCATGCCCCGCTGGTCGAGGAGATGTACCGGGCATGACCAAGTTCTTGGAGCTGTGCATTGCGGGGCTCGCGCTCGGCGCGCAGTACGCGCTCGTGGCGCTCGGATACGTCGTGATCTACCGGGCGACGAGCGTCATCAATTTCGCCCAGGGCGGGTTCGTGATGATCGGCGCGTACCTGGCGTACAACTTCCATCAGACGTGGGGTCTGCCGTTCTACGTCGCGGTCGTGCTCGCGATGATCGCCGGCGCCATCGTCGGCGCGTTGGTCGAAGCGCTCATCTTGCGCCGGCTCCTCGGACGACCCCCCTTCGTCATCATCATGGTGACCATCGGGCTCCTCATCCTGATCGAGCAGCTCGTCCCCGTCGTGTGGGGTCAGAACCCGTTGGCCCTCGGCGATCCCTGGGGGGTCCGCTCGATCAGGGTCGGCGACATCGCGCTCGCCGTCGCGGACCTTTGGACGCTCGGCATCGTCGCCGTGGTCGTGATCGTGTTCTTCCTGTACTTCAAGTACTCACGCATGGGTGTGGCGATGCGCGCCACCGCGTCGGATCAGGAGGCGGCGCTCGCGCAGGGCATCGGCGTCGGGTCTCGTGATCGGGGTCTCGTGGGCCATCGCCGGTGCCGTCGCCGCGCTCGCCGGGGTCACGCTCGCCGGAGGCGGCGGCGGAGTCCGGCTCGAGATCGAGCTCGTCGCCCTCGCCGCACTGCCGGTGATCATCCTCGGCGGTCTCGACTCGCCCGGCGGCGCAGTTGTGGGTGGGCTCCTGATCGGGCTCTCCCAGTCGTTGGCTTCCGGGTACCAGCCCGAGTACGCGCCGTGGCTGGGCAGTGGCTTCGATCTGGCGCTGCCCTACATCATCATGGTGGTCGTCCTGCTGGTCCGGCCCTACGGGCTCTTCGGCCAGCGAGAGGTGCGACGGGTCTGATGACGGGCCTTTCTTCTCATGGTCGCCTCGCGGGGGGCAGGCCGAGCCGCGGTCTCGTCCGGCGCACCCAGGACCGGTTGCGGCTGACTCCGAGCCGGTCGCAGCGCGCGTTCCTGGTCGTGCTCGCGGTCGTGTGGGTCGCGACGCCGTCGTACCTCAGCGACTACTGGCTTGACGTCCTCGCTCGTTGCGGGCTCGCGGCTATCGGCGCGATCGGGCTCAACCTCCTGACCGGCTACACGGGACAGATCTCGCTCGGTCACGCGTTCTTCATCGGCGTCGGCGCGTACGTCGCCGCGTGGTTCGGGGTCGAGCAACAGATGCCGCTCCTGGTGTGGCTTCCTCTCTGCGCGGTCGTCGGTGGGCTCATCGGTGCAGTGATCGGGCCGTTCGCGCTCCGGCTGCGCGGCAACTACCTGGCGATCGTGACGGTCGGGTTGCTCTATATCGGCAACCTGGTCTTCAACAACTGGGACAGCCTCACCGGTGGTCACGCCGGCACCGCGACGGCTGCGCCGGTCTCGATCGGGCCGCTCGACTTCGCGGACCTGCACGTGTTCGGGCAGGTCTGGTCGCGCCGGCAGGGTCTGTTCTGGCTCATCTGGCTGCTGGTCGGCCTCGCCGCCCTGCTGGCCAAGAACCTCGTGCGGACCCGACCCGGACGAGCGATGCAGGCCGTCCGCGACCAGGATGTCGCGGCTGAAGTGGTCGGCGTGAACGTCGCCCTGTACAAGGTCGGGGCCTTCGCGGTCTCGAGCGCGTTCGCCGCGGTGGCCGGTGGGCTCTTCGGCGTGGTGCAACAGTTCGTGAACCCGAGTGACTTCGGCGGCGCACCTGGCCTGCTGCTGTCGATCACCTACGTCGCGATGATCATCGTCGGTGGGATGGGCACCATCGGAGGGTCGGTCGTCGGTGCGCTGGTCGTGGTCGCGCTGCCGAACGTGATCCAGCAGATCAACCAGTCGATCGCGATCCCTTTTGTGAAGAGCAGCCCGACGGCCACCGACGGTGTCATCACCGTGTTCCAGCTCAACCAGCTCCTGTTCGGGGTCCTGATCATCGTGTTCCTGCTGTTCGAGTCCGCGTGGTCTGGCCGCGGTCTGGCAACGTGCGAAGCGCTACGTGGGGTCCTGGCCATTTCCATCGTGAACCGCGCCGGAGAGCACGCCTTCGATTCGGGCGGTAGCGTGACCCGAGCGAAGAGTTGGAGGCGACGAAGATGAAGACGCGTGCCCGCAGCCTGACGATCGTCCTGGTGGCCCTGGCCATGATCGCGGCGGCCTGCTCGAGTGGTGGTCGCGGCGGCAGCAACAATTCGAGCAGCGGCAAGAGCGGAGCTCCGGGCTCGACCATCGGGTTCGACGGGAAGACGATCACCGTCGGCGCCATCTCGCCCCAGACGGGCATCGCGTCGATCATCGGCATCCCGCTCACGGCGGGCAACCAGGTCTACTTCGACGCGCTCAACGCGAAGGGTGGTGTCGCGGGGAAGTACAAGGTGAAGCTCGAGGTGCGCGACAGCGCGTACAACTCGAACACCGCGCAGCAGAACTACTCCGATCTGCGCAACAACGTCGCAATGCTCGCCCAGGTCCTCGGGACCGACATCACCAACGCGCTGCTGACGCCCATGCGCCAGGACGACATGGTCGCGGCACCTGCCACGCTCGATGCCGAGTGGGTGCGTGACCCCAACCTTCTGCCCGTCGCCGCTCCGTACCAGATCGAGTCGATCAACGGTTTGGACTACTGGGTCAACGAAGGCGGAGGGAAGGGCAAGACGCTCTGCGTCATCCGCTCGGACGACCTCTACGGGCAGGCCGGGCTCGACGGCGTGGAGTACGCCGCATCGAAGCTCGACTTCAAGCTCGGCACCGTCGTCGAGTTCCCGGCGGCGTCGGACGACCTCACCGCTCAGCTCCAGCAGGTGCGCACGGGTTGCGACGCGGTCTGGCTCGTCGCGCTGCCGACGGCAACGATTCCCACGATGGGAGCCGCCGCGACCCAGAACATCGACGTGCGCTGGATCGGCCAAGCACCGACCTGGGTCTCACTGCTCGCATCGGGCGCGACCGGCGCGTACATGGCTGAGCACTTCTGGCTCGCGGCCCAGGGTCCGCAGTGGGGCGACACGAGCTCACCCGGGATGAAGCAGATGCTCGCCGACATCGCCAAGTACAAGGCGGACCAAGAGCCCGACCTGTACTTCGAATACGGCTACGCCCAGGCGCTCACCGTGACCAAGCTGCTCGAGAAGGCCGTCTCGCTCGGCGATTTGAGCCACGCGGGCATCAAGAAGGCGATCGACAAGCTGGGCACGGTCGACACCCTCGGGCTGGCCGGCAACTACACCTACGGACCCCCCGAACAGCGCGTCCCGCCCGAGCAGAGCACGATCTTCGGCGTCGATTCGAGCGTTCCGGGGTCGCTCAAGGCACTGAAGACCAACTACGAGTCCGACACGGTCAAGTCGTACACCTTCCCGAAGGCATAGGAGACCCGTACCGAGGCGTCATCGAGGGGACCCTCGCCGCCGACCTCGACCCTCCGCCAAGGCAACAGTCCCCGACTCGGTCCGATCCGCGGACATGCTCACACCGCGCGCTCGCGCCCTTCCCAGTACGGCTTGCGCAGCTCCCGTTTCAGCGGCTTCGAGCGCGCCCGACAGCGGGAGCGGCTCGGCGCGGAACTCGATGCTCTTGGGGAGCTTGTAGCCGGCGATCGTCGTGCGTGCATGCTCGATGAGCTCCTCGGCGGTGGCGTCCGCACCCGGTTGCAGCACCACGACCGCGTGCACGGCTTCGCCCCACAAGTCGTGAGGGATGCCGATCACCGCCACCTGCGCGACCGCCGGGTGGGTGGAGATCGCGTTCTCGACCTCGATGGAGTACACGTTCTCGCCGCCGGTCACGATCATGTCCTTCACCCGGTCGACGATGAAGAGAAAGCCCTGCTCGTCGACGTAGCCCGTGTCGCCGGAGTGGTACCAGCCGTCGCGGAATGCCTCGGCCGTCTCCTCCGGACGGTTCCAGTACTCGCGCATGAAGTTGCCGGCCCGTGCGCACACCTCGCCCGTCCGACCCAACGGGAGCTCCTTGCCGGCTTCGCTTCGGATGCTGAGCTCCACGCCGTACAGCGGCCGGCCCGCCGACCGCAGCGCGTCTCCACCCCGTCGATGGTCCTTGGCGGTGAGCAGCGTGAGGACGGCGGCAGCCTCGGTCATCCCGTAGCCCTGGTACAGGTCGAGGCTCGGGAACGCGTCGAGGCAGCTGCTCGAGCAGGCCCGGCGGCATCGGCGACGCGCCGTACACCAGCGTCGTCGAGCGACGCGAGGCGTTCGGGCCCGAACTCGGGCGCGCGCGAGCAGCATTCCGACCATCGATCGGCACCATCAGCGTCATGTTGACCCGGTAGCGCTCGATCGCGTCGAGCACCTGCGCCGGGTTCGAAGTAGGGCACGAACACCGAGACGCCGCCGCTGGCGGGGATGCCGAGCACGCCGGTCATCGACGCGGCGTGGAACATCGGCGTCTGGTGCAGGTAGACGCGGTCCTCGTCGAGTCCGACCGCCATGGCCGCGTGGTAGAGGTTCAGCATCTCGGCCCGCTGGTCGAGCAGCACGCCCTTCGGCAGACCGGTGGTTCCACCGGTGTACATGAGGATCACCGGGTCGGTCTCCTCGGGCTCCGGTCGGGTACGACCGGCTCGCCCGTCTCGAGGAGCTCCTCGTAGCGGACATCGTGTGGGACGTCGCCCTCGCCGATGAGCACCACGTGCTCGATGCCGGCCTCGCGACGCACCGAGTCGATCAGCTCGGCGAAGAGCGCGTCGACGAAGCACCGTCGTCGTGCCCGAGTCGCGCGAGGATGAAGCTCAGCTCGGCCGCGCTGAGCCGGAGGTTCAGGGGGTTGACGATGCCGGCGCCGAGGAAGCCGGCGTGATAGAGCTCGAGGTACTCGTGCCCATTGCCCGCGACCACCGCGAAGCGATCGCCGCGGCGAAGCCGAGCTGGGTCTCGCAGGTGGAAGCGAGGCGGAGGACCCGCTCGAGATGCTCGCCGAACGTCGCGTGGTACGCCCCGTCGTGGTAGCCGACCCGGTCGGCAGAACGGTTCGCCGCCGAGAGCAGCAGCCGTCCGTACACGAGCTCTTTCACGACGCAAGCGTAGGAGTCCCTGCCGTCGATTCCTAGAGACGGCCTGCCACTCGTGTTGGGACGATGGACCCTGGAGTGCCCTGGCAGGCCACCGAGCACGGTCTGCTCGATCTCGGGGCCCCTCATCTCGGGGCCCGATGTCGCAATTGGGCGCGACGGCGGCGACGGACGGCCACCGCAAGGTAGAGGTGACTTCGGACCCTGGTCGGGGCCCCTGCACGATGGGTGAACCTTGAACGATGGGCGCCCGGCAGATTCTCGACGGCAATGAGGCGGCGGCGCAGGTCGCGTACCGATGCTCCGAGGTGATCGCCATCTATCCGATCACGCCGGCGTCGCCGATGGCCGAGCACTGCGACGCCTGGGCGTCGACGGGACGGCCGAACCTCTGGGGCACCGTCCCGGAGGTCATCGAGATGCAGTCGGAGGCCGGCGCGGCCGGCACGCTCCACGGCGCAACAACCCGTGGTGCCCTGGCGACCACGTTCACCGCGTCCCAGGGGCTGCTCCTCATGCTCCCGAACATGTTCAAGATCGCGGGGGAGCTCTCGCCTGCCGTCATTCACGTCGCGGCCCGATCGATCGCGACGCACGCCCTCTCGATCTTCGGGGACCACAGCGACGTCATGGCCGCCCGCACCACGGGTTGGGCGATGCTGGCTTCCGGCTCGGTCCAGGAGGCGGCCGACCTCGCACTCGTGGCGCACGCAGCCGCCCTCGAGTCGCGAGTGCCGTTTCTCCACTTCTTCGACGGGTTCCGCACGTCGCACGAGATCACGACCATCGACCCGCCGACCGATGCCGACGTGGCTGCCCTCGTCGACGACGAGTGGGTCGCCGCTCACCGGCGTCGGGCTCTCGACCCGGACCGCCCGGTGCTGCGCGGCAGTGCCCAGAACCCCGATGTGTTCTTCCAGGCCCGCGAGGCGCTGAACCCGTTCGTGGAAGCGGTCCCCAAGATCGTCGAGGGTGCGTTCGCCCGCCTCGCGGAACGGACGGGCCGTCACTACGGGCTCGTCGAGTACTCGGGCGCGCCCGACGCGGAGCGTGTGGTGGTGCTCATGGGCTCGGGCATTGGTGCCGCGGTTGAGGCGGTCGATGCTCTTGTCGCGAGCGGCGAGAAGGTCGGCGTGCTCCAGGTCCACCTCTACCGGCCCTTCCCGGTCGACGCGTTGGTCGCCGCCCTCCCCGAGTCCGTGCGCGCCGTCGCGGTGCTCGACCGGACCAAGGAACCGGGCGCGCCCGGGGAGCCGCTGCGTCTCGACGTTCTCGCGGCCCTCGCTGACGCGGCGAGCCGGGGCACTCGCCCCCTGCCCCGCGTCGTCGGCGGTCGATACGGTCTGTCCTCGAAGGAGTTCACGCCGGCAATGGTGCGGGCGGTGCTCGACTCGCTGCAGTCGCCCGAGCCACGCGACGACTTCACCGTCGGGATCGTCGACGACGTCACGCACAAGAGCCTGTCGGTCGACCCCTCGTTCGCGACGGACCGGTCCGCGCTCCGGGCGGTGTTCTACGGACTCGGTAGTGACGGCACGGTGGGCGCGAACAAGCAGACGGTGAAGATCGTCGGCGAGCACACCGAGCGTCACGCACAGGGCTACTTCGTCTACGACTCGAAGAAGTCGGGTTCGATGACGGTGTCGCACCTCCGCTTCTCCGACACACCGATCCACTCCACCTATCTCATCCGCGATGCGGACTTCGTGGCGTGTCACCAGTTCGGTCTCCTCGATCGCGTCGACGTGCTCGGAGTCGCCGCGCCCGGCGCAACATTCCTGCTGAACAGCCCGTACCCGGCCGACGCGACGTGGGACCATCTGCCGAGAGAGGTGCAGGAGTCGATCCTCGAGAAGGGTCTCGACGTCCATGTGATCGACGCTCACCGCGTCGCCCGCGACGCAGGTCTCGCCGGTCAGATCAACGTGGTGATGCAGGTGTGCTGCTTCGCGCTCACGGGCTTGCTGCCGCTGGACGTCGCGCTCGACGCCATCCGTGCCTCGGTCCGCGATGTGTACGGCAAGCGAGGCGGACCGGTCGTCGACGCCAACCTGGCCGCGATCGACGCCGCGTCGGCCGCGCTGAGCCCACTCGTCCCCCCGGTCGCGGTCACCGCGACCCGAGGTCGGCGGTCCCCGGTGCCGCCGGATGCTTCCGACTTCGTGCGGCGCGTCACCGCGCGGATGCTCGCGGGCGAAGGTGACCTGCTCCCGGTGAGCGCCCTCCCGGTCGACGGCACGTTCCCGACGGGAACCGCCCGCGTCGAGAAGCGCACGCTCGCCGCCGAGATCCCGATCTGGGATCCCGAGATCTGCATCGACTGTGCCCGCTGCGCGCTCGTCTGTCCGCACGCGGCGATCCGGATGAAGATCCACGACCCGGCGAGCACGGGCACCGCAGACGCGGATGCCGTCCCGAGCAAGGGGTTCCGATCGCACGACCATCCCGGCCTGCTCCTGACGATCCAGGTCGCGCCCGACGACTGCACCGGCTGTGGGGTGTGCGTCGACGTGTGCCCGGCCAAATCGAAGTCGGAGACCAAGCACAAAGCGATCGAGATGGAACCCATCGCCGAGCACCTCGACCGCGAGCGGGCGCGGTTCGAGGCGTTCCTTCACCTCGAGGGGGTGCCCGACGGGCTCCTCGATCCGGCATCGGTCAAGGGCTCCCAGGCCCGCGAGCCGCTGTTCGAGTTCTCGGGCGCGTGCGCCGGCTGCGGCGAGACCCCCTACCTCAAGCTCCTCACCCAGCTCTTCGGCGACCGGGTGCTGGTGGCGAACGCGACCGGCTGCTCGTCGATCTACGGCGGCAACCTGCCGACGACCCCGTGGGGGACCGACGCGGCCGGGCGCGGTCCCGCATGGTCGAACTCGCTCTTCGAGGACAATGCCGAGTTCGGGCTCGGGATGCGCATCGCCCTCGACCGTCAGAGCGCGGCGGCCCGCCGGATGGTCACCGAGATCCGAGGCGTCCCTCGGCGACGGACCTCGTGTCGGCCGTGCTCGCGGTCGACCCGGCGGTGCCCGTCGACGACGCCACGATCACGGCGCAACGGTCCCGGATCGCCGAGCTCGACGCTCGACTCGCTCGGCTCGTCGTCGATGACGACGACGAGATCGCCCGGCGTGCTCGCGGGCTTCTCCCGCTGACGGGCACGCTCGTGCGCAAGAACGTGTGGATCGTCGGGGGCGATGGTTGGGCCTATGACATCGGTGCCGGAGGTCTCGACCACGTGCTGGGCTCGGGACGCGACGTGAACGTGCTCGTGCTCGACACCGAGGTGTATTCGAACACCGGGCGGGCAGGCCTCGAAGTCCACCCCGCGTGCCGCGGTGGCGAAGTTCGCGTCCGGCGGCAAGCACACCCCGAAGAAGGACCTCGGCGTGGAGGCGCGACGCTACGGCGACGTCTACATCGCGCAGATCGCGATCGGCGCGAATGACATCCAGGCGGTCAAGGCGTTCGCAGAAGCCGAGGCGTGGCCGGGACCGTCGTTGATCATCGCCTACTCGACCTGCATCGCCCATGGGATCGACATGCGGACGTCGATGACCCACCGAGCGCGATGCCGTCAGGTCGGGCTACTGGCCGCTGTACCGCTTCCATCCCGGTCGACGAGCACACGCAGCCGTTCCAGCTGGACAGCAAAGCCCCGTCGATCCCACTTGCCGACTTCCTCGACGCCGAGGGACGCTTCGCGATGCTCTCGCGCGCGAATCCCGGCGGAAGCCTCGGAGCTGCGCGCCCTCGCGCAAGCGGACGTCGACGAACGCTGGCGCTACTACGCCCAGCTCGCGGGGATCGAGCGCAGCCTCGCCCATCTCCCGACGACCACTCCAGATTCCGGAACGAGCGAGTGACGGCGGCACGACCGATGACCGATCTCACCACCACCTACCTCGGCCTCGAGCTCACGAGCCCGCTCGTCGCGTCAGCGAGTCCGCTGACCGGGCGGATCGACACGCTCGAGCGGCTCGCCGCTGCGGGCGCGGCAGCCGTCGTCCTGCCGTCGCTCTTCGAGGAGGACATCGTCGCGGCCGCGCTCGACCGTCAGCGGCTCTTCACCCAGGGAACGGAGGCGTTCGCCGAGGCTCTCACCTACCTTCCGGAGCCGGAAGGCGCCAACGAGATCGATCGGCATCTGGAGCTCGTCGCCGAGGCCAAGGCCAACCTCGATGTGCCGGTGATCGCGAGCCTCAACGGTACGACGAGCGGCGGATGGACCCGGTACGCGTCCGAGCTCGCTGACGCCGGGGCCGATGCGATCGAGCTCAATGTCTACGGCCTCGGGGCGAACTCCGACCAGACGGCGGCGTCGCTGGAGGCAGCGCTGCTCGACGTCGTGCGGGCTGTTCGCGACGAGATTGCCGTTCCGCTCTCGGTCAAGATCTCACCGTTCTTCACGACGGTCTCGCACTTCGTCGGCCAGCTCGCGGTCGCCGGAGCAGACGGAGTCGTGTGCTTCAACCGCTTCTACCAGCCCGACGTGGACCTCGAGACCCTGGCCGTCACGCCGACCCTCGACCTCTCGACCTCCGCCGAGCTCCGGCTTCCGCTGCGCTGGATCGCGCTGCTCTACGGGCGGGTGTCCTGCTCGCTCGCGCTGTCGACCGGCGTCCATGCTCCGGCGGACGTGGTCAAAGCACTGCTGGCGGGAGCCGATGTCGTGATGGCCACCTCGTCGTTGCTCGTCCACGGTCCCGAGCACCTCGGCACTCTGCACCGGGGCCTCGTGACATGGCTGGAGGAAAACGAGTACGAGTCGGCGACGCAGGCGCGGGGCAGTGTCGAGCGCGCGATCGGTGTCGGACCCGTCCGCGTACGAGCGTGCCAACTACCGACAGGTGCTGCGCCGCTTCACGAGCGCCTACAACGGTTGACCAACAGCGCGAGGCGCTGATGCGGACGAGCGCTCGAATGAACTTTCCGCCTCTGCTCGCCGCCGGACCCGTGATGCAGGGCGACGGCGGTGCCACGGGAAGAATCGGGTTCGTGGCCGCGACGCCGGTCAGGCGGCGTGAAGCCGGGATTTCTGCGATCCTGGTCGCATGAAGATGCTGCATTCCCGCACCGGCGCGGTGCTGGTTGGCGCGGCGTCCTGGTCTGCGGCCGAGTACGGGCTGCACCGCTTGGCGATGCATGAGTCCCGTGGTCGTGGCCTGGCGTCCGTCGAGCACCTGAAGCATCACGCTGATGTGACGTACTTCTCGCCGGCACCGAAGAAGGTTGCGTCGGCGGCCGCGACCACTGCGGTGGCCTTCCCGATCGCGGCCGCCGTCGCGGGTCGGCGGTGGGCCAGTGCCTTCACCTTCGGGTTGATCGCCATGTACTTCGGATACGAGGTGGCGCACCGGCGCATTCACACCCACCCGCCGCGCAATCGCTACGGGCGGTGGTCACGCCGCAGCCACCTGCATCACCACTTCGGCGCACCCATGCACAACTTCGGCGTCACGTCCGCAGTCTGGGACCGGCTCTTCCGGACGTACGACGAGCCGGGCGTCGTCGCCGTTCCCCGCCGCATGGCCCCGGAATGGCTCCTCGAACCAACCGGTGAGGTCCGCGCCGAGTTCGCCGAGGACTACGTGGCGAAGGGCGCACGTCGGCCGGAAGCACACCAGGTCGAACAAGACCGCGTGGATGCGTTCGCCAACGTTGCCCCCGGATGACCCCGGTCCGCGCTCGTTCGACCGTCCGGGCGAAGCGGCACGGCGCGGATTGATCAGTCCTCCACCCGTACCGGGGACGCATCCAGGTCAGCGAGCGGGTCGCGCGGGCCGCGAGGCTCGGAGTTCGACTTCGAGCCACCTCGGTCGATCGACGCCAAGGGTAAGGGACCCATGACGACGTTCTCCTTCTCGGCACGCGCCCTGGCTAGGTAAGACCACGCCGCGCCGACAGTTGTGACTTCGCCTTCGCGTCGTGGCACCGTGTCTCCGTGATCTTCGGCCATGTCGCCCCCGACTTTGGTGCCGTCACCGAGGTGCTGCGGCGTCTCGTCGCGCATCGCCGCGGTGGCGGTGCCGCGGTCGCGGTGTATCACCGCGGTGAGCCGGTCGTCGACGCGTGGGCCGGCACCCGCGACCTGCAGGGCTTGCCGTGGGAGCGCGAGACGACCGCGATGAGCTTCTCGACGACCAAAGGCGTCGTGGCCACGGTGCTGCATCGCCTCGTCGACCGTGGTCTGGTCGACTACGACGAGCCGGTGGCCACGTATTGGCCCGAGTTCGCGGCCGCCGGCAAGGAACGGCATCACGGTGCGCCAGATCCTTGACCACTCGGCGGGCCTCCACGACCTCCGTAGCTTGATCGACGATGCGTACCAGATGCTCGACTGGGACCATGTTGTCGCGGCGCTCGCGGCGGCATCTCCGCGCTACGAACCGGGAACGCGGCACGGCTACCACGGAATTACGTATGGGTTCCTCGTCGGCGAGGTGATCCGGCGGGTCACGGGGACGACGGTGAACGAGGCGGTGCAGGCCGAGATCGTGAGACCGCTCGCGCTCGACGGCATGTTCATCGGCACACCCCCCGACGCACGCCATCGGCTGGCCGAGCTCGTCATGCGCTTCGGCGACGCGGCACGGATCGAGCGGATCGCGAGCCGGCTCGAGCGGGTTGCGTGGCTCCGACCCGCGATCGAGACGTTCTTGGTCGCGGACTTCGACCGCCTTCTGCTCTCCGACCAGGTCCACGACTCCGAGCTGCCGGCGCTCAACGGCTGCTTCACGGCCCGCTCACTCGCGCGCATGTACGCCGCGCTCGCCGGTGGGGGGCAGCTCGAGGGACGGCGGTTCCTGTCGGCAGAGACGTTGCGACGCGCCACGGAGGTGCAGACGACCACCCGCGACGTCGTGGTCGGCTTCCCGATGCGGTGGCGGCTCGGCTATCACGTGGCGGCGACGACCCGCGGCGTGCTGGCCAACGGCTTCGGCCACTTCGGCTTCGGTGGCTCCGGTGCGTGGGCCGACCCCGATCGCGACCTCGCGGTGGCGATGGTCTGCAGCCGCGTCGCGGGTACGCCGTTTGCCGACACCCGGATGCTCCGAGTCGGCGCCGCCGCCGTGCGGTGTGCGGACGCGCGCTGAACCAGGTGGGGGCGCGACTCACGGAGGGAGCTCGCGGAGGAACGCACCGACCGTGTGGTTGATCTCTGCGTGGCGCAGCCCGAAGTCGAGTATCGATCGGAGATCGACGAGGCGGGCGTCGGACAGATCGGCTGCGAGTTCGACGGCATCGTCGACGGAGTGAATCGGGTCGTACGAGTGGGCCGTGACGAGTGTCGGCATCGTCAACCGGGACAGCGTGTCCGAGTCTTTGGGCGGCGCGTCTTGGCGGGCGATGCTCGCCATGAGCGCGGCCTGCGCGAGGTGGTCGGCGGTGACGAGGTCGCGAATGAAGGCGAGTTCGTACGCGCGACTCGAGACGGGGAGCAACCTGATGACGGGGTGCCACGGTGTGAGGACGGGGTACAGCCCGGCGAAGAACGCGGCGAGAGCACCGAAGAAGATCCGCCCGGCCGTCACGCCACGGGCGAACACCGGCATCTCGAGGACGAGGGCCCGGACACGGTCGGGATGGCGGAGCGCGACCTCGTAGGCGACGTTGGCCCCGAGTGACAGCCCGCCCAGTACGACCGCGTCGATCTCGAGGTGGTCGAGCAACGCGATGACGTCGTCGGCGAACTCGGAGACGAGGTAGCGGTCGGGTCGGCGAGGTTTGGTCGACTTGCCGTGGCCATGGAAGTCGAGCAGAAGGACGCGGTAGTCAGGGAGCGAAGCCGCCAGCCGCTCCATCGTCCGCGATGACATGGTCAGACCGTGCAGCAACAGCACCGGGGGACCACACGGGTCGCCCCGCTCGGCGTAGTAGAGGGTCAGGTCGCCTCGGTTGACGGTCGGCACGGCTTCACGCCTCGTTCCAGGCGAGCGCGGAATCCCGGCATCCGGCTTGGTCGGGGGGCATGTGTGCGTTGAGGTGGATCGCATCGCGCCGGGCCGGGTAGCCGCCCGCGGTCTGGTGCAGCGCTCTCGACCAGGTCATGCGCTGGTGTCGGATCGCCTCGCCGCGGGTGGCGCCTCACCGCGTCGGGCAACCGCGCCGCGTCGAAGGTCCTCGATGCCCGTCGCGGTCCCCGACGCGAGGACGTCCACATCGGGCGCGGTCTCGTAGTCGCCGGTGATGCCGAAGTACAGCCGGCCGTTGTACGAGAGGATCGCCGTGCTCACCCGGATGCCGTGGCTGATCGGGACGAACGGGCGGTACTCGAGCAGCTCTCGCCCGAGGCAGAAGAGCGGGAGCTGTGGTCCCGGGACGTTGGTCGTGATGGTGTTGACCGAGCGTTGGGGGACCCGGTGCATGGCCCGGATCGTGAGCCGGCTGAGTGGGCCGACGACCATCGGTGGCGCGAGGTTCCCGATGGTCGTGACCGCCTCGCCGGCCTCGGCCATGTGGGACGTCTTGAGCTCGCCCATCTGGTCGTGGACCAGCTCGAGTCGCTTCACCGCGTCGGCCTCCTGCACCGGCAGGTCGTACAACAGGGTCGAAACCCGATTGTCGGGTATCCCGTGACCGTCGTCGTGGCGCGTCGAGACCGGCACCGCCGAGCGGACCACGGCCCGGTCGGCATCCTCGCCGCGTGAAAGGAGCAGCTCCCGGTAGCCACCGCTGACCGCGGCGAGCACGACGTCGTTGATCGTCCCGCCGAAAGCCGCACGAATCGTTCGCACATCATCGAGAGACGCGGACGAATGAGCCCAGACGCGGTGAGGGCCGATCGTGCCCTCGATCGAGCGCGGCGGTGTGGCGCCGAGCTGGCCCGCGAAACGGGCGAGTCCTCGTGCCTCCTCGCGCGCCGAGCGCATCGCGCCGACTGGGTGCGTGAGCGCCCGAGCGAGCCCGCACGCGGTCGTGGTGGCATCACCGACCAGTCCACCCCAGGCGTCGAGCACCTTCACGACACCGCGGGGCTCGGGCCGTGGTGTCCATGGCTCCGGAGCTGTGAACGCGGCGTCGGGGGCGATGTCCAGCAGCACGTTGAGCAGCTCGACTCCGGCGATCCCGTCGACCATGCAGTGGTGGATCTTGAACACGAGTGCCCAATGCCCGCCCTCGAGCCCTTCGATCAGCCACGTCTCCCAGAGCGGCCGCTCGCGGTCGAGGGGCAGCGACATCAGGCGTCCCATCAACCGGCAGAACGTGGCGTCGTCCCCCGGCGTGGGGAGCGCCGAGTGACGCAGGTGGTAGCCGATCTCGAAGTGCGGGTCGTCGGCCCAGACCGGTCGTCCGAGCTCGAACGGCACGCCGCGGACCCGCTGGCGGTAGCGCGGGATCAGATGGAGCTTGGATGTGATCAGCCGGGCGACGTCTTCGTACGACGGTGCGGGATCACCGAAGACGCACGCCCCGGCGATGTGCATGTGCGCGATGCCGTCCTCCAGATGGAGGAACTCCGCGTCGAGCGTGCTGAGCCGTTCCATGGAGGCTCCCGTAGCCTGCGAATCGCCTTCACGCTCAAGGTTGTCAAAGGGGCGGACGGCGCAACAGGGTCCTTTGGCACTCATCCGCGCGAACGACGGCACCAGTGCCGGGGTTCAGCGATCGATCGGCCCGGGAAGCAGGAACGGGTAGGTGCGGTGCCGTACGTGACGCTGCCACCAGCGGTCAGCACGGCGGAGCCGCAGGAGCGCTTCCCAGGTGCGGGCGTCGGAGCGGTAGAAGCGCTCGACCTCGTTCCGGTCGATGGCGGGCTCTGCGTATCGATTCGCCAGCGCGATCGCCTGATCGACGACGTGGTCGAGCCGTTCCTTGAGCAGGTTGCCGATCAGGTCGACGAGCACGTAGCGCGGCTCGTGGAAGTGGGCGACGATTCCGGGTGCCACCGCGCGCCGGACGATAGGTCGGATCGGCGTCGGCAAGGGCTGCACGAGGAGGCCGAGGTCCAGACGGGTCCGACCGCTCGAGTCGTTCAGCATCGGTGTCGTCACGTCGAAATAGCGGAGACGACCGTCGACCAGCGCCCAGTTCGAGAGCTGGCCGTCAAGGCCGACGCGATCGTCGACGGTCGTAGCGATCATGCCGACGATGCCTGCGATGGCCTCGATCCCCGCCGCCGGGTCGGCGCGCACCACGTTCGGCACCAACGCCGAGCTGGACAGCACCGGCTGCACCACGTATCCCGCGACGGCTCCGCCGGTCGCAATCGTCTGCCACATGGACGTCACCACGTCCACGCCGCGTCGGCGAAGCTCCTCGATGTAGGCGACGACGGTGGCGCCGTAGGTGGCGGCTCGGCCCGCATCGCGAAACACCGGTAGTCGCTTGCAGGCCACGCGAGGCGCGTCGGGTGGCCATCCGAGCACGAGCGTGATCTCGCCGTAGCCGAGCACGCGCAGCTCGCCGGTACCCTCCACTTCGAGCTCTGACCGAACCTGGCGCTCCAACGTTGCCAGGTCCGCGTCGGAGATCATCGGCTCGTCCACCCGGTTCACCCCGTCGTGAGTGCCGCGCGCGTGGTGTCGAGCAGCCAGGTGACTTCGTCGTCAGTGATGACCAGCGGAGGCAGGAACTGCAGCACTGACTGGTCGTTGTTCGCGAACAGGGCGAACACTCCCGCGCGGATGAGCCGCTGGGCGGCAATGACGCCCCCGCCGGGGTCGTCGAAGCGCAGCCCCATGAACAGGCCCCGGCGGCGGATCTCGGCGCCGAGTCCGCCCAGCCCTTCCTCGAGGCGCCGCCCGACCGCTTCGACCCGCTCGAGGAAGCCGGGCGCTTCGACGACGTCGAGCGCGGCGAGTGCGGCCACGCACCCGAGCTCGGCGCCGCCGAACGTCGAGATGTGCACGAACGGATGACGCTCGAAGAACGCGTGGAGCTCGGCCGTCATGAGCGTCGCGGTGATCGGGTAGACGCCGCCCGAGAGCCCCTTGCCCGTAACCACGATGTCGGGCTCGACGTCTTCCTGGGGATGGAACCAGACCGAGCCGGTCCGGCCCAGGCCCGTCTGGACCTCGTCGAGGATCAGCATCGCCCCCGCGTCGCGACAGAGCGCCTCAACTTCGCGCAGGTACCCGGGTGGAGGGATCGGCATTCCGAGCGTGGCCGGGATCGGCTCGAGGATCACGGCCGCGGTGTCGTCACCGACCGCAGCCGCGATCGCGTCGAGGTCCCCGAAGGGGACCTGGGTGAAGCCGGGGAGGTTGGGGCCGAACGGGTCGCGGTACTGAGCATCGCCGGCGGCCATGCTCAGTCCGGTGTGCCCGTGGTATCCGCCGATTGCCGAGATGACGCCGGATCGGCCCGTGTGGGCCCTGGCCACCTTGAGGGCGAGGTCGATGGCCTCGCCGCCGCCCACGCCGAACACCACGCCAGTCAGGCGGTCATCGGTGCTTGCCGCCAGCCGGCGAGCGAGCTCCGCGCGCCAGCCCGACACGAGGTGGTGATTGCCAATGTCGAGATCGTCGAGGGCGGAGCGAACTGCGGCGACGACCACGGGATTGCGGTGCCCGAGGTTGAACACGCCGCCGTTGCAGTGGCAGTTCAACCACCGACGATCCGGATCGAAGGCATCGTGGAACCATGAGCCCTCACGTGCACCCATGACGACGTCGAGGCCGAGTGCTTCGAAGGCGTCGACCTTGCCCCGGTTCACATGGGCTGCGAACTCGGCGTTCGTGCGGTCGCGGTCGCCGAACGGCTGCTTCATGGTGGGTGCATCGTCGCGCACTTCGCGATGGCGCGCGGCGGACCTTCGAATCGTTCGCGAAGGCGCTCTGGAAGCTCAGTCGGGTGGATATCCGTCGACGACGCGATCGAGCTCGGTCTCCTCGTCGAGCTGAGACTCTTCAGGCTTCTTGATGAGCGGCCCGGTGTCGGCGACACCCTCGTACCCGAGCTGCTCGACCTCGTGGCCGGCTTCTCCGAGTGCCTCAGTGACATCGATCTTGGGTCGGTCGTCATTGTCGCGGGCGCGGTCATCTGGCATTGGTGCTCCCTCGTCGAGAGCTGACCCGGAACACACCGGTTGATCAGGCTGACCAGCGTACCGGTGCGGGAGTGTTGCTGGTTCGGGCGAGGGCCATCGGAACCCTCAGCCGTGATCAGTCTTGGCGACGTACACGGTGCTGGATGATTCCCCGCCGGTGTAGAAGTTTGGAAAGGTGACGACGTGCGCGTCGCACGAGGTGAAGACCTCTTCGATGACGGCGACGAACTCGCCGTCGGGTTGGCCGTCGGACCACAGTGCGAAGACACCGCCCGGGTGGAGGCGATCGGCGAGGCGTCGCAGACCCTCGGGTTCGTAGAAACCGGCGTGGCTGGGATGGAGGGTGTGTCGCGGCGAATGATCGATGTCCACAAGGACGGCGTGGAACCGGTCGGGTGCATCGCGACCGAACCCGGCACCGCGTTCGACCATTGCGAAGAAATCCCCGTTGATCAGCTGGCATCTCGGATCTGAGGTCAGCTCGGCGGCGTGTGGGACGAGGTGTCGATCGTGCCACTCGATCACCTCGCCCAACACCTCAATGACGTGCAGCGTGCGCACCCGGTTGTCGTGCAGTGCAGAGCGTGCCGTGTAGCCGAGACCGAGCCCGCCAATGACGACGTCGAGTGCCGTCTCCGGCAGCTCGGCGAGGGCGCGTCGCGCGAGCTCGATCTCGGCGGTCGTGAACAGGCTCGACATGAGGAACTCGTCGCCCAGCTTCACCTCGTACACGTCGATTTGGAGTGTCGGCTCCAGCCTTCGCCGCAGGTTGATCTCCCCCATCGGAGTCTGGCGCCGGTCGATCTCCTCGAATCCGCTAGTCATCGGGCACCGAGACCCGGGTACAACGACCTGCGGCCAGGTCCTTCCTCGGTGCAGGCATCGGTCCACCCTTTCGTGGAATCAGAGCCTCCATCAACCCCGGGACGCTTCACCCCACGGGCACGGCCGGGCGCGCCGTCCACTCGGTCCGGCGCGTCCAGTCCGAAACCACGTGCAACCGCGCCCGATTCGGTCATGATCACCAGGTGAGCCGACTGGCCATCGACCCCGACGCGTCCCAGGTATGGATCGAGGGAACCTCGTCGGTGCACGACGTCCACGCCACCGCGACCGGGCTCACGGGCTGGATCGACCTGGTCCGGTCCGACGACGGGATCGCCGCGACACCGGAGATGACCGGCGAGGTCCGGATCGCGGTCGAGCGGCTGGCGTCGGGCAACGCGCTCGTCGATCGGGAGACGAGACGCCGGATCGACGCCCGGCGGCACCCCGAGATCGTCGGGACGGTGACCGCGGCGGAGCGGTGCGCGCCCAACCGGTTGAGCGTGACCGGCGACATCGCGTTTCGCGGCGAGGTGTGCGCGGTGAGCGGGGAGCTCGTCGTCTCCTTCGAAGGTGATCGCCTCGTCGTGGAAGGAGCTCAGCGCTTCGATGTGCGCGAGTGGGGGCTCCGGCCGCCGCGGATCGGCCTGCTGCGCGTGCACCCGGAGGTCCACGTCCGCATTCGCGTGTCCGCACGGACGCCCTGAGCCCTCGAGCGCCAGAACGCCGAGCGGACGGTCATGGCGTTCGTCGTCCCGGTCGTCCCGTCACCCGGGCCGGCCGCGCGGGATGGGTGGCGCGTCGCGCGCGATCGGTCCGCGCGCCTCTGGTGTCGCGCGCGTCGCACGATCCCTGCACCGAAGCCCACCTTGTGTCCATGTATGTACGAAATGCCTAGGAAAGATTTCGGCGGAAATGTCGATTCATCCCGGCCAGAACGGACCAACGCCTTCTAGTCTGCCGACCGATGACCGTGCATGGACGCACACAAGGTCGGGCAGCAGGACGCCGAGGATTCCGGCGAGCCGGGGCACTCGGGTTCGCCGTCGTCGTGGTGACGGCCGCGCTCGTCGCCCAGGGTGGTGGACACGCGAGCTCCGAGGGCACCTCCAAAGAGCTCGCGCCGATGGCCGACGCCCCCGGGCCGAGCACGACCGTGAACGTTGCTGCGGTCGGCGACATGGCGTGCCAGCCCGGAAGCGCGGCGACGTCCTCCAGCTGCCGGCAGCTGGCCGTGTCGAATCTCGTCGTCGACGACCCGAACAACGACCTCTTCCTTGCCCTCGGGGACCTGCAGTACGAGAACGGGGAGCTCGCGGGCTTCCAGAGCGCCTACGACTCCAGCTACGGCCGCATCAAGGCCAAGACCCGACCGACCGTGGGCAACCACGAGTACGGCACGGCGGGGGCCAACGGCTACTTCACGTACTTCGGTGCCGCCGCGGGTGAACCCGGCAAGGGCTACTACAGCTTCGACGTCGGGAGCACCTGGCACGTCGTCACGCTCAACTCGAACTGCAGCATCGTTTCGTGCGCCGCCGGTTCGGCGCAGGAGCAATGGTTGCGGTCCGATCTCGCGTCGACGACCCGCCCGTGTGTGATCGCGACCTGGCATCACCCGAGGTTCTCGTCCAGCTTCAGCAACACGCCGGTTGCGCCGTTCTGGGATGCACTCGAGCAGTACGGGGTGGAGCTCAACCTCGTCGGTCACGAGCACAGCTACGAGCGCTTCGCGCCGCAACGCGCCAATGGCTCGGCGAGCGCGGACGGGATCCAGGAGATCGTCGTCGGTACCGGCGGGCGCAGCCTCGACGGTTTCGGGTCGCCGCTTCCCAACAGCCTCGTACGGCTCTCCACCTTCGGGGTCCTGAAGCTTGCACTGGGGCACGACACGTACTCGTGGCAGTTCGTCGACCAAACCGGCGCCGTGCGTGACAGCGGCACGCGAGCCTGCACGGGCAACCTGGCATCGAATCAGCCGCCGACGATTTCGGCGGCGCCGAACCCGGTGACGGTGGTGGCGGGGCAGTCGGCGACGGTGGGGTTGATCACGGGTGATCCGGATGGGGATCCGGTGTCGACGTCGATCACGTCGGGTCCCGCGTTCGCGAGTCTCGTGGGTAATGACCTGCAGCTCGCGCCGGGTGTGGGGGACGTGGCCGGCTCGCCGTTCACGGTGACTGTCGCGGCCAGCGACGGGACCGACACCACGAGCGTTGATGTGACGGTGAACGTGGTGGCACCGAACCGGCCGCCGACGATTTCGGCGGCGCCGAACCCGGTGACGGTGGTGGCGGGGCAGTCGGCGACGGTGGGGTTGACGACGGGTGATCCGGATGGGGATCCGGTGTCGACGTCGATCGCGTCGGGTCCGGCGTTCGCGAGTCTGGTCGCGGGTGATCTGGTGCTCGCGCCGGGTGCGGGGGACGCGGCCGGCTCGCCGTTCACGGTGACGGTCCAGGCCAGCGACGGTGATCTGAGCGCGAGTGTGGATGTGACGGTGAACGTGGTGGCGCCGAACCAGCCGCCGACGATCAGTGCGGCGCCGACGGAGATCACGGTGACGGCGGGTGAGTCGGGCACGGTGGGGTTGTCGGTGGGTGATCCGGATGGGGATCCGGTGTCGACGTCGATCACGTCGGGACCGGCGTTCGCGAGTCTCGTGGGTGGTGATCTGCAGCTCGCGCCGGGCGCGGGGGACGTGGCCGGCTCGCCGTTCACGGTGACAGTCCAGGCGAGCGACGGTGATCTGAGCGCGAGCGTCGATGTCACGGTGAATGTCGTAACGCCGCCGCCGGAGGGGGCCACGTACGGCGACTTCGACGGTGACGGGACCACGGATTTCGCGGTGTTGCGGCCGTCGAACGGCCGGTGGTACGTGAAGGGGTTCGCCGACCCGACCCAGTGGGGCACGAGCGGTGGCGTGCCGGTGCCGGGTGACTACGACGGCAACGGGACCACGGACGTCGCGGTGTTCCGGCCGTCGAATGGCCGGTGGTACGTGGATGGCATCGCGGGTTCGACGTCGTGGGGTACGAGCGGTGACGTGCCGGTGCCGGGTGACTACGACGGCGACGGGACCACGGATTTCGCGGTGTTCCGGCCGTCGAATGGCCGGTGGTACGTGGATGGCATCGCGGGTTCGACGTCGTGGGGTACGAGCGGTGACGTGCCGGTGCCGGGTGACTACGACGGTGACGGGTCTACGGATTTCGCGGTGTTCCGGCCGTCGAATGGCCGGTGGTACGTGGATGGCATCGCGGGTTCGACGTCATGGGGCACGAGCGGTGACGTGCCGGTGCCGGGTGACTACGACGGCGACGGGACCACGGATTTCGCGGTGTTCCAGCCCTCGAATGGCACGTGGTACGTGGACGGCATCGCGGGTTCCACCCCGTGGGGCCTGAACGGTGACGTGCCGGTGCCGGGTGACTACGACGGTGACGGGTCCACGGATTTCGCGGTGTGGCGGCCGTCGAATGGCCGGTGGTACGTGAAGGGCATCGCGGGTTCCACGCCGTGGGGTACGAGCGGCGACGTCCCCGCATTGCGACCTCCGGGCTCCGGATGAGCAAGGTCGGCAGTCGACCGAAGCAGTGATCGGCGGGGGAGGCGGGCGTCGGGCCGGGAGAACGGCCGGAGTGCGATTCGCCCGGATATCGCGGGGCTTGCACCGGATCACAGTGTCTGTGGCATTCGGGGGGAACGCCGGTTAACGTGCCCGGAATTCCACGGACGGGACAGTGAGGGCAGCAGGTGCGCATTTCCAGGGCAGGGCGAATCACCGCGATATCTCTCGTGCTGGCGTCGGTCGCAGCCATGGTGGTGACGGTTCCGGGGGTGGCCACCGCCGATCCGGGTGGCGTCGTCATCTCGGAGCTGAACTATCACGCGGGGTCCGACCTCGACGGTGACGACTTCCTGGAGCTCACGAACACGGCGGCCACACCCATCGACGTGTCCGGATGGACGTTCACGTCCGGTGTGACCGGTGTGCTGCCACCGGGATCCGTGATCCCGGCGGGCGGGCGGTTCGTGGTCGCAAAGGACGCGACGCAGTTCGAGCTGACGTACGGGTTCGCCCCGAACGCCGTCTACGGAGGGAACCTGTCCAACGGCGGCGAGCTCGTCGCGATCGCCGACGCGTCGCTGGTCGTGATCGACCAGGTGAGCTACCTGGATTCCGCGCCGTGGCCCGGTGCGCCGGACGGGACCGGTCCCTCGCTCGAGCTCACCGATCTGCTCGCCGACAACACCCAGCCCGAGGTCTGGCTCGCGAGCACCGTCATCGGCGGCACACCGGGCGCGGTGAACTCGGTCAACGGCATCCCGATCATCTCGCAGGTCGCGGCGGCCCCGGCCCGACCCGACCCGAGTCAGCCCGTGACCGTCTCGGCCCGGCTGCCGGTGGGCGCGCGAACGCGCAGCTCACCTACAAGATCATGTTCGCCGCCGATGTCGTGATCTCCTTCCTCGACGACGCCGCGAGCCCAGGCGGTGCGGGTGACGGCGTGTACGCCGCGACGATCCCCGGACAGCTTGCCGGGCGGCTGATCCGGTACCGCATCGACGCAACGACGCCGACCGGCTCGGTGGCGTACCCCGCGGTGGGCGACACGATCCGGTACGCCGGGGTCGTGGTGAAGAACCCGGCGGTCACGAGCAACCTGCCGGTGATCGAGTGGTTCATGGACGACGCGGTCTACAACGACCTGCTGGCGAACCACCGCTTCGACGACGTCACCGGCCCGGCCGTGATCACGTACAACGGCACCGTCTATGACGGCGCCACCATGCGGGTGCGCGGGAACTCGTCGCGCAGTGAGGCCAAGGTGAACTGGAAGATCGAGATGGCGAAGGGCTACGAGCTCGATCTCGGGCCGCTCGCGCCCTACAAGCTGGACGAGTTCGCGTTGCAGCGCGAGCCCGACCAGTTCGCCGACGTCGGTTGGGCCACAGTCGCCGGCGCGGGTGCTCGATCGTTGACGATGATTCCCGTGCGGACCCAGAAGAACGGTGCGTTCTGGGGTGTCGGTCGCATCATGGAGACCGAGGACGGCACCTGGCGCAAGGCGCAGAAAGTCGACGACTGGGCGATCTACAAGGGTGACGGCGGCAGCCTCGCCCGCACCTCATCGCCGGCGGCGCTCGAGGCGTCGCTCTGGCTCGACAAGAAGGAGCGCAAGGACGAGGACTTCAGCGACGTCTGGAGCCTCAGCCAGGTCATCGACGCCCCCACCTCGGCCGCGCAGAAGCAGTGGATGTACGACAACCTGAACATCCCCGAGCTGGTCAACTACATGGCGATCAACAGCGTGATCCGCCACCAGGACTCCGGTTGGTACAACTGGTTCGTCGCCCGCGACACCGAGGGAACGGGCCGCTGGGAGCTGTGGCACTGGGACCTCAACTGGATCTTCACCCTTCCCCAGAGTGACGGGAAGGGCACCTTCCTCACCCCGGACACGTCCAACCGGATGACCCAGGCGTTGCTCGCGTACCCGGAGATCAAAGAGATGTTCTTCCGACGGCTCCGTACGCTCGCCGACCAGTTCCTGGTCGCGCCGCGCTACGAGAACCAGTGGGACGCGATCGCCGCGCCCTACCTGTCGGACTGGGCGCTCGAGAACCAGAAGTGGGGTGGCTACACGCCGTCCAGCGCGCGCAGCGTGTTCGTCGCCGGTCTGACCGATCGCCGCAACGTGATCGCGAACAACACCGGCGCGGGAAAGCCCGTGCCGGCATCACAGAGTGCCGCGCCGAACGTGGTGATCAGTGACCTGCAGTACGACCCGGCCACGGGCCCGGACGGCGAGTTCCTCGAGCTGACGAACCCGTCGACCACCGAGTCGGTGGACCTGTCCGGTTGGACGATCGACGCCGTCGGCCTCACGATCCAGCCCGGCACCGTGCTGCTTCCCGGCGCCAAGGTGGTGTTCGTCAAGAACGACACGGCGTTTCGCGCAACGAACGTCGTCCCGCTGCGCTACGTGGGCGGCGAGTACCCGGGCGACCTCTCCGATACGGGTGAGACCGTCACGTTGCGCCAGGGCACGCGGGTCGTGGACACCGTGACCTACTCGCACAACCCGCCGACGATCTCGGCGGCGCCCGAGGCGATCACGGTCATCGCGGGTGAGACCGGTCTGGTGGATCTCACCACCGACGATCCCGATGGTGACACGGTCACTACGTCGATCACGTCGGGGCCGGCGTTCGCCACGCTGGTGGGTGGCGACCTGCAGCTCACGCCGGCGGCGGGCGATGTCGCGGGCGAGCCGTACACGGTGACCGTGGAGGCCAGCGACGGTGACCTCACCGCGAGCGTGGACGTGACCGTCACGGTCGTGCCGCCCGAGCCGCCGGAAGGGGCGACGTTCGGTGACTTCGACGGGGATGGCGCGGCGGACGTCGCGGTGTTCCGGCCGTCGAACGGCCGTTGGTACGTGAACGGGAGTGCCGGTTCGATTCCGTGGGGCAGCGGCGGCGACGTGCCGGTGCCGGGTGACTACAACGGTGATGGCGCGGCGGACGTGGCGGTGTTCCGGCCGTCGAACGGCCGTTGGTACGTGAACGGGAGTGCCGGTTCGCATCCCGTGGGGCAGGAACGGTGATGTGCCGGTGCCGGGTGACTACGACGGTGACGGCGCGACCGACGTGGCGGTGTTCCGTCCGTCGAACGGCACGTGGTACGTCGAGGGGATCGCGGGGTCGACGGCGTGGGGCAAGAGCGGTGACGTGCCGGTGCCGGGTGACTACGACGGGGACGGCTCGACCGATGTCGCGGTGTTCCGCCCGTCGAACGGTCGTTGGTACGTCGACGGGATCGCAGGTTCGACCCAGTGGGGCAGGAGTGGTGACGTGCCGGTGCCGGGTGACTACGACGGCGACGGCACCACTGACATCGCGGTGTTCCGCCCGTCGAACAGCACCTGGTACGTCGACGGCATCGCGGGTTCCACCCCGTGGGGCCAGAACGGCGACGTCGCGGTGCCTGCGGACTACGACGGTGACGGCATCACCGACATCGCGGTGTTCCGGCCCTCGAACGGCACCTGGTACGTCAACGGGAGTGCCGGTTCCATTCCGTGGGGCAGGAGCGGCGACATCCCCGCCACGCGACCCCCGGGGGCACTGCAGTGAGGGTCCGACCGTCCCTTCGCGAGCCGGGGGATCTCCGCGCATCGCGAGGATCGTCCGGTCCGTGTCGGTGAACGCAGGTCGAAGCGCCAGGGAACGTAGGTAGCTGGACCTCCGCCGCCTCGCCGACCCCGGCTCAGCTCCGGCCGTCGAGCACGTCGGCGGAGACGGGGTTGGTGCCGCCGACGGCGCCGTGCACCGACAGGGGGCGGAAGCCGAAGAACCCACCGCCCGTCACGAACGTGTGCCCGGTCGGGTCCTTGGCCGGGTCGTAGTGGGCCGCGACCGCCGCGCCGTGCGCACCGGTCCGCATGTAGTCGAGCGCGGCGTCGGGGCTCTCCCAGACGGTGAGGGTGCTGACGAGACGCTGGGGGACGTTCGTCATCAGGGTGCCCCAGATGCCGCTCGGCGTATCGAGGAACTGATCCTCGAGCCCGCTGTTCACGCGGACGAACGGGACGATGGTCTTGAGGTAGGCGGTCCCGATCGTGATCGCGATGCTCGGTCCGGTCACGGTCTTCGCCTTCGCGCCCGCCGCATCGACCATGTCGTCGGTGAGACCCGGCCAGACACCCGCGGCGCGGATCAGCTCCATGCGCACGTGCCAGCCGTCGGCGAACACGCGACCCGTGGGATGGTCGGCGAGGAACCGGTCGAGCGCGGCCGCATCCTCCCAGCACGCGAGCAGCGCCTCGCGTCCCAGCTGCGGTCGGGGCAGGACGCCGCGGGTGAACGGTGCACACGTGGCGGTCCGGGCCGACCGCAGCCCCGATGTCTCGGTGGGTCGTGGTGTCCGCCGCCGCAACGCAGCGAGAGGACTCGTGTTCGCGACGTGGGCGCTGAACAGCATGGCCGCGGTGATATCACGCCGAAGCTGCCGCGTCCGCACCGGGCCCACCGACCGTCATGAGGGCGTTGGGTTCCCGTCGTCGTCCCCGGGAGATGCGCCGTGGGCGGCTCAGGCGGTGTCCGGCAGGTCGACGAGCCCGCGGTCGAGGTCGGCGATCGCGGACGCGCCGAGGAGCCGCATGGTGCGGTCGATGTCGGCGCGCAGGATGGTGAGGATCCGTTCGACCCCCGGTTCTCCGGCGGCGGCGAGGCCGTAGGCCCAGGGTCGGCCGATCATGGCGGCGCGCGCGCCGAGGGCGATGGCTTTGACCACGTCGGCGCCGCGCCGGAACCCGCCGTCGACGAAGACCTCGAGTTCGGTGCCGACTGCGTCGAGCACCTCGGTGAGGGCGGTGATCGTCGGGGGGACGCAGTCGAGCTGCCGCCCGCCGTGGTTCGAGACGACGATCGCGGAGGCACCGCAGTCCCGGGCGTGTCGAGCGTCGTCGCCGGTGAGCACGCCTTTGGCGATCACCGGGCCGTCGAACTGGTCGCGCAGCCAGGTGAAGTCCTCCCACCGTGGCGGCGACGCCAGCCAGTGGATGAGGGCCTCGCCGGCCGAAATAGGTTGATCGTCGATCTTCAGGCCCGTCGCGTTGACGAGGTCGAGTCGGAACCGATCCCGGGCGAGATCGGCGAGCCACCGTGGGTGGAGCGCCGCGTGGGGGGCCATCTTCAGGGTGGTCCTGCGGTTCACTTCGAGTGGGGGGGACAGGCCGTAGCGCAGGTCGCGTTCACGATTGCCGGGGACCTGGGTGTCGAGGGTGACGACCAGCGCGCCGTACCCCGCGGCCCGCGCGTGGTCGACGAGCTGCTCGGCGCCGGCTCGGCCGCCGAGGAAGTAGAGCTGGAACCACGCCGGCTGGTCGACGACTGCAGCCACCTCGTCGATGCCGTGACCCGACATCGAGCTCAGCGTGAACCGCGTCCCCGCGGCGGTCGTGGCCCGGGCGGCAGCGACGTCGCCGCGCGGGTCCATCATCCGGGTGAACCCGACCGGGGACAACAGCAGCGGCATCGAAACCGGTGTGCCGAGCACCGTCGTCGCGAGATCCGGCCCCGGCGCACCAACGGTCTGTCCGACGCGGGGACGGAACCCGACCGCTTCTACCTCTCGTTGGTTCGCGGCCATGGTCGACTCGGAGCCCGCGGCCCCCTCGATGTAGTCGAACACCGGGCGGGGCACTCGACGCCGGGCGAGCCGCCGGGCATCCGCCACGGTGTTGATCCGGGACGCAACTCGCCGCTGCCTGGCGTCGCGCCGCTCCGAGCTCACATCTGCGTTCGGCCCCGTCGGCATCGCGCCACCGTACGCCCGTAGCCCAACCGCGTGCGATGCGACCACGGCGGCCGAGGCTGCACCAACCAGAACCCTCCGTCCTCCTCCAGGGTGACGCAGCGCTTGTTTCGCGGGGAGCGCTGCGGACGTCGATCGTCGCCCACCGGGCACTGCTGTATTGGCGACGAGCCGTCGTCCGCGGCGTGGCGAGACGACCTCTCGTCGTAGTCAGGCCACGGACCGCTCAGCCCGGCCGAACTCGGCTCTCGAGGGTCGCGACCGGATCCGGTGCGTACAGCACGGCCTTGGATCGCCGGGTGCACTTGGCCTCGTACATTGCCATATCGGCTTGCGCGACGAATTCGTCGGCGCCGAGCTCTTCATCGGTCCATGCGACTCCGACCGCGGCGCGCAGCTCCACCGTTGCATCGTCGAGGTTGATGTCCGACGTCAGCGTTCGGGCGATGCGCTCGCCGATGTCGAGCCCGACGGCGCGGCTCTCGACTGCGGGACAGATCACGAGGAACTCGTCCCCGCCGATGCGGCCGACCTGGTCACCCGCGCGCAGCGCGGTGTCGAGCCTCCGCGCCGCGATCTCGAGGACGCGGTCGCCGGCAGCATGACCGAGGTGGTCGTTGACCCGCTTGAAGTCGTTGAGATCGACGAACATGATCGCGGTCGGCGCGTCGCGCTCGGCCTGACGGTCCAGGGTCGCCGACAGCAGCTCGAGCGTCGCCGCCCGGTTCAGGCACGCGGTCAGTGGGTCGACCGAGGCACGGGTCTCGAGCTCTCGCCGCAGCTGGACGCGCTCGGTGACGTCGCTCAAGCAACCGATCGCGCCGCTGACATCGCCGGTGC
This sequence comes from uncultured Acidimicrobiia bacterium, assembly GCA_963770095.1. Lineage (GTDB taxonomy): Bacteria > Actinomycetota > Acidimicrobiia > IMCC26256 > JAENVU01 > Chersky-806. The sequence goes on along the minus strand of CAVYOO010000005.1, from coordinate 203,298 downwards.
TGTCAGTGAGGGGTCGCATCGAGAGCACGCAGACCCGATCGATCTCCGTGCCCGAGTCGTCAGAACCCGCCGGAAGGCGAAGCCGCACGTCGACGTCGTCGACCGGCTGGTTGGCCAACACCGAGCACACGACAGCCTCGACGAGGCCGAGGTCGTCGTCGGCCACGGACGCGAACTGCGCTTCCATCGTCGCGGTCGGGGGCCGACCGACAATCGTGTGGAGCTGGTCGTTCGTGAAGGTGATCTTGCGTTCCGTGTCGATCTGGAACAGCCCGACGGGGAGCGCGTCGGACAAGCGGCTCAGCAGCTGCGTTCGCGCGCGCAACTCCTCCTCGGCGCTGACTTCGTCGACCGTGATCCGAGTCATCGTGCTGGACACGCACGGTGTGACGGGATCGTCGAGTCGGTTGACGTTGACGGTCTCGACCCACTTCCACGTACCGTCGGCCCCGTGATACCGGCCGCGCCAGACCCGGGGGTCGCGCGGGGCTTCGAGCATTGCGAACCAGGCCGCAATCGCGCTCGGTTGGTCCTCGGGATGGATGAACTCGGTGGAAGGCCTCCCGATCAGCTGGGCGGGTGCCCAGCCGAGCACCTGCGTGATCGAGGCGTCCACTGAGGTGATCAGGGCGGCCTCGTCTCGCGTGAAGCACGCGGATTCCGGATGGACCGCGTCGCTGGTCATGAGATACGTGGTCGACCGTCGCCGTCCGGACCTTGAACGCAACGTTCAATCGCCCGCCGGCACCGGCCGGAACTTCGCCCGCGACTTCGCGCGATCAATGCTCCTTGCGGGAGATCCAGTCTACGAAGTCGTCGACCGAACCCGCCCCGACCTCGGCAATGAACGACTCCGCCCACTCGTCGATCTGGGTGTCGGTGAAGCCGTCGCGCCGCAGCCGGCCACGAGCTTCGTTGCCGAGCGTACGGGCTCCTTCGATGGCACCGAGCTCTTCCGGTATCTCTTCGGGGACGCCGGCGTCGCGGGGTCGTTCGGGGATCAGGTCATCCATGGGCCCCATTCTGCCCGACTCCGGTCGGCTCTTGTTTGCAGACCAGATCGTGGGAAACTTGCGGTATGGAGCGAGCAGAGCGAATCCTGCCCGCAGTGCCGATCGAGGCGCTCGAGGACTACATCGCCGGCGGCGGCGGTCAGGGCCTGCGTGCAGCCCGGGCCGTCACCCCCGACGAAGTGCTCGATCACCTCGACGGAGCGGGTCTGCGCGGACGTGGCGGGGCCGGGTTCCCGTTGTCCCGGAAGTGGCGGGCGGTGATGGCGAACGAGGCCTTCGAGGCCAAGGCGAGCATCGTGGTCAACGCCGCCGAGGGCGAGCCCGGCTCGTTCAAGGACCGGGCGATCCTGCGGGCGAACCCGTATCACGTTCTCGAAGGCGCTCTGATCGGCGCCCACGTGGTCGACGCGAGCGAGGTCATCGTCGGGTGCAAGGCGACGGCGACCCGGAGCATCGCCCGTCTCGAAGCGGCCATCGCGGAGATGCGGACGGCTGGCTGGCTCGGTGACGTCGACGTGCGCGTCTTCGCCGGGCCGAGCGAGTACCTCTACGGCGAGGAGACCGCCCTGCTCGAGACGATCGACGGCCGGTACCCGTTCCCGCGGATCGCGCCGCCCTACCGTCGCGGGGTCGAGGAAGTGGTCGAGTACCGCGTCCGACATCAGCGCGAACAGCTCGTCGGCCGCCCACGTCGAGATGGCCGGCGTCGATCACATCGCGCCTCCCACGCTTGCGAGCAACGTTGAGACGTTTGCCAACGTGCCGGGGGTGATGGCTCACGGCGGCGATTGGTTCCGCTCGTTGGGCACCGCGCAGTCGCCGGGCACGATCGTCTGCACCGTCAGCGGAGACACCCTCGAATCGGGTGTGGCGGAGGTCGCGATGGGCACGACGTTGCGGGAGCTCATCGACGCGGTCGGCCACGGTGTTGCCCCCGGGGCGCCGGATTGCCGGGGTCATGTCGGGGGTCGCCAACCCGCTGATCCCGGGCGACCGGATCGATGTGCCACTCACCTACGAGGACATGCGGGCCATCGGTACCGGCCTCGGCTGTGCCGGATTCATCGTGTTCGACGACGAGACCGACTTCGTCGCGGTCGCAGCGGGGGTCGCGCGCTTCCTCGCGGTCGAGTCGTGCGGGCAGTGCGCCGCGTGCAAGGACGATGGGCTGGCGATCGCCGAGGTGCTCGAGCGTCTGTGTGCATCGGAGGCCGAGTCGGACGACCTCGAGGTGCTCGACGCCCGGCTGGCGACCGTTGCGGACGGCGCGCGCTGCAACCTGCCGTACCAGCAGCAGGCCGTGGTGGGCAGCATCCTCGAGGGTTTCGCCGATCAGGTCGGCCTCCATCGTGAACGGCGCGCGGCACCAGCGACCCCCACGCTGATCGCGGCCATTCGCGAGATTGCCGACGGCGCGAGTGAGCTCGACGAGCGGCAGGCGGCGAAGCAACCCGATTGGACCTACGACGCGACTGACTCGGGCCAGTGGCCCGCCGACCGTCTCGACGACCACCGCGCCCACAACACACTCTGAGTGCCTGCGGGCCCTGAGCCAGTCGCGCCGAGCTCTGACGTCGCTCGTAGGTCCCTCGTCAGTGGTCGCGTCCGGTCCGCCGAGGCCCGTTGACGGTCGGGCGTCCAGGGATTGGAATCTGGGGGTACGAACGACGCCGACGGCACGGAGGAGCGGCGATGCGCGTAGCACTGACCGGCGGAACCGGCTTCGTCGGATCGCACTGCCTGGCTCGTCTGCTGGCCGACGGCCATTCGGTCCAGATGCTGATCCGCGATCCCGCCAAGGTGCGGCGCGCCCTCTCGATGCACGGCCTGATTTCCGACACCGCGTCAGATGAGGACGTCGCCAGTCTCGGTGTCGAGTCCGTCGTCGCGGATCTCACCGACTGCGAACAGTTGCGCCGCGCGCTCCGAGGTTGCGACGGCGTGATTCACGCGGCCGCGTTGCTCGCGACGGGTCCGAAGAACGAGCAAGCGATCCGCGAGTTCAACCCTGCAAGCACCGACGCCGTGATCAGCGTGGCCCGCGAGCAACAGATCGATCCGATCGTCTACGTGTCGACGATGGGCTGCTTCGCCGACGCGCGCCACGGTGACACCATTGACGCCGAACGCCCACCGGGACCGGGGTGCGGTGGGTACACGGCGAGCAAGGCGGAGGCCGAGCGCGTGGCGCGGCGTCACCAGGCCGAGAACGCGCCGGTCGTCTGCGTCTATCCCGGCGTCATCGCCGGCCCGGTCGACCCCAATCCGAGGCTCTCGGAGTCGACGACCGCGATCAAGAACATGGTGGAGGGCAGGGCGCCGGCCTTGGTGCTCGCGGCGGCACTGCCGTTCGCCGATGTCCGTGAGATCGCCGAGGTGTGTGTCCGTTCGCTCGAACCGGGCCGTGGCCCCCGTCGCTACATCATGGGTACCGCGTTCCACGCGTTGGGAGAGCTCCTCGAGGTCGTTCGCCACGTGACGGGACGGTCCCTGCGAGTCGTGGACCTCCCGACCGCGACGATCGGGCCGGCGTCGCGCGTCGTGGACCTGATCATGCGGCACACCCCCCTCGAGGTGCCGATCACCGGAGAAGACCTGCGCATGATGTTGTGCGGTGTCGGCGGCGAGCCGGTGCTCGACCAGCGGCCGGCCCGAGGCGGACTTCGGCGTGCCGCGCATCGCGTTCGCGGACTCGGTCGCGGACACCATTCGCTGGATGGCCGATGCCGGCGTGATCTCGGCGCGCCACGCCGGCCTGGCGGCCTGACGCGCTGCCGTTGCTCGGACTCTTCGTTCGCTACTCGGTGTCGTCGGCGTCCCACGGAAGCGCGGCCGATACCCAGTGGTCGATCTCGTCGGGCTGGTCGTTGCGCTGGAGATGGCGCGGTGGCTGGGCGAACGTGGTGCGCGGCCGGCACCGCAGGACGACGCGTTGTTCTTTCTCCGCCATCTCCTGGACGATGGGCCGGGCCTCCTCCGCGAGTGGTGTACCCGACATCCGTCCGGCGACGGCCATCATCACGTCGACCACCAGATCTTGGTCGTCGTCGACCGTGGCGTCGCAATAGACCTGGAGGTAGGTGAACGGCCAGGTCTCGTCGAGGATGCACAGGCTGGCCTTGCCCTCCCGGGCGACGACCTTGGCCTTGCTCCGCGCACCCATCGTCGACACGAGCAGCTCGTCGCCGTCGGTCGGCACGTAGTACACGACCGACATCGCCGGCCCGTCGCTACGGCGGCTGGTACCGAATACGCACGTGCGATGCGTACGCACGAACGCGCGACGCTCCGACGGCTGCATGTCTCGGTCCGGAGGCGCGGTGAACGGCTGTGTTGACAGCGGCAAGATCTGCATGCCATCCCCTTCGTGTCGAGCGATGGTGGCGGGCCGGAGCCGCGTCTACCGTTCCCGGACCTCGGCGAGGACGACGGCATCGCGCGATCCGTCCCAGGTCGCCGTGAGTCCGATGGGTGGGCGAGGCCCGGGAACCGGGCGCCGGTACATGGTGAGCTCGAACCGGTCGTTTCGCAGCACCGACGCAGTTGCATCGTCGGTCATCAGCGCGAAGCCGTCGACCGGCACTCGCTCCTGCGTCCAGCCTCCGCCCTGGATGCGGACGTTGCTCGGCGCGATGTACCAGCGGCCGTCGTAGACGACCATGCCGAGGGCCTCACCCTGACCTGTCATCGTCGCGGCGGCGAGCATGACGGTGAACGTGGGGTCGCACAACCCGTCGTACACCCAGCGGGTGCCGAGCACGGAGTGCTGCATCTCGGTGATGAGCGCATCGCCGGCGCCGTCGAGCGGCGCGTCGCGATAGGTGAGGGGAACCTGGATGAGCGCACCTCCCGTCGCGACGAGGTGCGTCTCCATGCCGACGCGACCGTCCGGGTCGTCGAACCGGTAGGACCCGATCACCTCGATGGGGTCGGCGACCGGGGGACCCCAGGGTCGGGTCGGTGCCCACTCGGCGATGAGCTCGGCTTTGGTCGGCGTGATCGTGGCGCGATGGAAGATGGCCATGGCCCGCCACAGTACGACGACGGGTACGGAACGGGCAGGGATTCGACGTGGCGTCAGCATCCAGAGCCGAGACCCGCCTCGCGTCCGCTGCGGCATAACTCGGCTGACAAGTGGGTATGAAGCCAACTCGTCGTCGAAGGAGAACGTCGTGGATCTGTTGGGGTGGATCATCGTCGCCTTGGTGGTGTTAGCGATCGTCGCGACCGCAGTCGTGGTCATTCGGCGTGGCCGTCGGAGCGGCGGCGTCATTGCCGGCACGCCACGCGGAACCAAGCGTTCCGGGGGTTCACAATGAACAGGCTGCTGAGAGCGACCGAGATCATCGGCCTTCCGGTGGTGACCCTCGGCGGCGATGACGTTGCCGAGGTCAGAGATGTCGTGTACGAGCCCAATCGCGGCGGCCTGACCGGGTTCACGCTGAACAAGCGAGGGTTCTTCAGCGGGCGCATGAAGGACGTCCTCACGATCGACAGCGTCCGGGCCGTGGGTCGCGACGCGATCGTGGTCGACGACGATGACGCGCTGACGGACACCGGCGATGGGAAGGGACCGATCGCTACCGCGTCGCCGGATCGGGACGTGATCGGTGCATCCGTCGTGACCGACGCGGGCTCGCGGCTCGGCGAGGTGACGGACGTCGTGATCAACTTGGGTCGGAAGGCCGCGGCGGTGGGCTATGAGCTCGTCAGCGCTGACGACGGCGATCGGCGCGTGTTCGTCCCGCTCCCGGAGCAGCTGGCGATCTCGGGTGACGCCTTGATGGTCCCGAACGTGTTCGACGAGTTCGTGCGCGACGACCTCACCGGGTTCGGTGGCGCGATCGATGCGTATCGGTCAGATCATGCATCGGCCGGCTCGAAGCGCGGACGGGGGCAACGGTCGTCGGCCACGGCTGGACAATCCGAGGTGGACACCTCTCGCAGCAAGACCGATCTGTACGCGGAGGCCCGAGAGCTCGACATCCCCGGGCGGAGCTCGATGACCAAGGCGGAGCTGGTCTCGGCTCTCGCCGAACGACGCGGAGGAGAAGCCCGATGACGTCATTCCGGAGCACCGAGGGCATCGCGATCATGGCCAAGTCCACCGCGGAGCAGGTCGGCACGGTGAAGCACTTCGTCGTCGACGGCGGTCGGATCGAGGCCCTTCATGTCGAGGGCGGCAAGAAGCACGGTCAGCTCGTTCGCTGGTCCGACGTCTCGGCGTTCGGCGAAGACGCGGTGATCGTCGCAGATGACGACGTTCTGCACGAGGCGTCGAACGACCGCGAAGGTCGCGCCCTTCGCGACGAGCTGGTGATGCTCGACAAGCGAGTGATCGACGATGTCGGCGACGAGCGCGGGCAGGTCACGGACGTCACCTTCAACCCCGATGACGGCAAGATCGAGTCGGTGACCGTCACCGAGGGAGAGGTGTTCTCGGGCGACCAGCTGCTGGGCGTCGGTGGCTACGCCGTGATGGTGGCAGGTCCGGACGACGACTGACCATCCGCGTGATTCTCGGAGCGAACAGCACCGACGAAGTCGCGCACTCCGCCTCGAACATCTGGGATTCGAGCATCCGGGCGCTGCCTCGAATCGGGATCGCGCTGGCCGTCATCGCCGTTGCCTGGGCGATCGGCCGACTGGTGCGGGCGGCGATCGACCGGGCCCTCCGGCACGGGCACACGCCCAGCTTCTCGACCGTCATGGCGAAGATCTCGGGTTGGGCGGTGACCGCGCTGGGGGTTCTGCTCGCGCTCGCGGTCACGTTCCCGTCGGTGAAGCCGGTCGATCTCCTGGCCGGTCTCGGCTTCTTCTCGGTCGCGATCGGGTTCGCCTTCCAGGACATCCTGGAGAATCTGCTGGCGGGAATCCTTCTCCTCTTCCGCCAACCGTTCGTGGGGGGTGACGAGATCCAGGTTGGCGAGTATGAGGGCACCGTCGATCGCATCACCATTCGAGAGACCGTCCTGACCCTGTTCGACGGGACGACGATCCTCATCCCGAACGCCACCGTGTACAAGGACGCCGTGAACGTTCGGACGGCACATCCACACCGCCGCTCGAGCTTCGTCGTCGGAGTGGCCTATGGCACTGATCTCGACCAGGCCCGATCGCTCGCAGTCGACGCGATCGAGCGGGTTGACGGGGTGATCCGTGACCCTTCACCCGAGGCCTTGCTGCTCGAGCTCGCGCGGTCGACGGTCGACCTCGAGATCCGCTTCTGGACCTCGTCGTCGCAGCTCTCTGCCCGCCGGGTGCTCGACCGCGCTCTGGCGGCGGTCAAGCATGCCTTCGACGATGCGGGGATTGAGATGCCGAGCGAGATCGTCTCGCTGCGGACGCTCCCGACGGGCACGAGGCCGGGAACATGATCTCCGTGGAGCGGTCGAGCCGGTCTCCCCGGCCCCGTCGCCCCGCTCAGGGGTCCGGGCCGGTCGTCTCGAGATCGCGGGCCTCCTCGAGCTCCTCGATGTGCTCGCGGCGCGCGGCGCGGGGAAAGACCCTCCACCCGAACGCGAGGGCGCCGAGTGCGATGACAAACCCGGCGATCTCGGCGACGCGAATGCCGTCGACAAAGGTGGAGTCCGCGGCGCTCACGACCGCCGCGTGATCCGAGATGTCGGCGGAGTCCGAGGGTGCTGGTCCGATCACTGAGGGGACGGCCTGGGGGTTGGACGCGTCGATGACGTCGGCAACGACCTCGTTGCGCTCCGCGGTGTTGGGGATGACGGGTTCGAGCTTTCCCGGAAGTTGGAACGACACGACGAGGGCAAGCAGGCTTCCCATGATGGCGAACCCGGCGGTGGAACCGAGCGCCCGCTGCGCGCTCAGGATCCCTGATGCCATGCCCGATCGATCGGGGCTGATGGATGCCATCGCGACTGCGGTGGCCGGCGCGACCGAGAAGCCGACGCCGAAGCCCAGGAACAGCAGTCCGGCCAGCGTGACCTCGATCGCCTGTCCCGAACCGGCGGCGAGCGTGACGGTGGCGAGGCATACGAGCGCGAGACCCGTGAGGGTGGGCCGGCGCCCCCCGAATCGCGCCGCGAGCCGCCCGGAGACCGGAGCCATGATCATGCTCGGGATGGTGAAGGCGAGCAGCAGCAGCCCGGCTTGCTCGGCGCTGTACCCGCGCACGTTCTGGAAGTACTGGGTGATCACCAGCAACGTCCCGTACGCGCAGAACAACGCGGCGAACACCGTAACAATGGCCGCGGTGTAGGGGAGGTCGCCGAAGACCCGTACGTCCATCATGGGGTCATCGCTGCGGAGCTCGAACCATGCGAACACGGCGAGCACCGACAGGGAAACGACGATCAGCGAGATGATCAGGGGCGAGCTGAACCCGAAGATCGGAGCCTCGACCATTGCGAAGGTGAGGGCACCGATGCCGGCGATGAACAGCAGCTGGCCCGGGAGGTCGAACCGATGCCGGCCGGGATCGGCTGACTCTCGCACGTAGGCGAAGGTCAGGATCACTGCGATGAGACCGACGATCGGATTGATGAGGAAGATCCATCGCCAACCGACCGTGTCGGTCAGCACCCCGCCGACCGTCGGCCCGATCGCCAGACCGATGGCGGCGATGCCGGTCCAGAGTCCGACTGCCTTGGCCTTCGCCGCCGGATCGGGGTACGCGGCACCGACGAGGGCCAGCGACGCCACGTTCACCACGGCGGCTCCGACTCCCTGCAGGGCTCGGGTCACGTTCAGGACTTCGATGTTCGGAGCCAACCCGCAGGCGAGTGAAGCGCCCGAGAAGATCAGGATGCCGACGACGTAGGCCTTGCGCCGGCCCCGGGAGTCCGAGAGCGTGGCCGACGTCATCATGAACATCGCCATCGTCAGGCTGTAGGCCGCCACGACCCACTGGAGCCCGCTCTCCCCGACGTGGAAGTCGGTCTGGATCGCCGGCAACGCCACGTTGGTGATCGTCGCGTCGAGGAAGATCATGAACAGCCCGAGGCCGGTGGCCACGAGCGTCATCGAGGCGTGCCTCGACGGAGTGTCCCCAGCTGACGACTGCGCCGAGACGGTCACCGGACGATCATCGGACATGCGTCCGGGTCCACCCTCACCGGCGGGTTGGACGTCTGCATGGGTGGCACTGCCGAACGCGTCGTGACGGCATGTTCCCGGATCCCGAGGATCCCTCCCGCGTCATTCGCCGATTCTGTACCGGCCCCGTGTCCGCGTGCGACTTCTCAGCATCCCGGAGAAATGCGCACAATCGACCGCGGTCGTGGGGCGAAAGGTCGGTCTCACGGAGACGCGCCGGCGACCGGCTGATCAACCCGTCGCGTAGCGAGCCCCGATGTGCTGATCGGGGCGGACGAGCAGCGCGCCGTTGTCCGGCATGGCGAGGACGTCGGACCACCATCGATCGGGGTCCTCGAAGTCGATGCCGACGCGGAGGTCGGCGTCGGCTGCGCCGCAGGCCGGTCCGGCAATGACCACGGGCCGGTCGAGCGGGATCAGGTCCAGGGTCGAGCAGGCAACGCCGCCGCGTCGGATCCAACCGTGCGGAAGTCGCGCTCCGGGACGGGTCGAAGGGACGTAGTTGCGGATGGGATCGACGTTGTCGGGTGGTGAGGAGTCCTCGTCTCCGGAACCGTCGTAGCAATAGCCGAGCTGCAGTCCGAGCATGTCGAAGTGGGTGGCCTGGCCCACGATCGCGGCTGCGACTCGCGCGCGGCCGTCGGCGTCGGCAAGTACGGCAGCCATGTTGGTCGCGAAGATCTCGGGGTCGGGGTCGGCGCCCGAGCGCGATCGGTACGTCGATGAGCTTCATCGCGTTGTCGAGGCTCACCTGCGCATTGCGTTGCGCCACCGGGCGGCGCTCGCGTTCGTACGAATCGAGCAGATCCGGGGCCTCGCGCCCGCGCTCGACCGCCGCCAGCTTCCACGCCAGGTTGTGCGCGTCCTGCACCCCCGTGTTGAGTCCGAGCCCACCGGTGGGGGGAACCGGTGCGCGGCATCCCCGACCAGGAAGAATCGCCCGTCGCGAAAGCGGTCGGCGACCTGCGCGGTCATGGTCCAGGTCGAGACGGCGACGATCTCGAGCGGGGCGCCCGGGTCGTCCAGCGCGGCGCGCACAAGCCGTTCGCAACGCTCGGTCGTGAACGACGCGGCGTCCTCGACATCCGGCTCGTAGGGGTGCATGTAGACCCAGTCGCGGTCAATGTCGTGGGCTACGAATGCGCCGCCACTCGACGGGTCGCAGATCCAGAACAACACACCGGGGCAGTCGCCGACCACGGTCCGAAGGTCCGCGGCGATGTGCACCATCACGAAGCTCTGGATGCGGTGCGGGCCTTCAGGCGTGATCCCGAGCATCCGCCGTACGGGGCTCGACGCGCCGTCACACGCGAGAACCCACCGACTGCGTACGCCGAGCGGCCCGTTCGGAGCCGTGATCATCGAGGTCACACCGGCGTCGTCCACGGTCGCGGACTCCCAACGGTGTGCGTAGCGCACTGCGACGCCGCAGCGGGTCAGAGCGTCGACGAGCAACGGTTCGAGACGGTGTTGGGAGAGGTTGCGCAGCGGAGTCGGCGTCACCGCGAGCACATCGTCGCCCTGGCGCTCGTAGGGCAGGCTCCCGATCACGTCGCCGCCGAGCTTGGTGACCCAGCGCACCCAACCGGCGTCGGCTCGGGTCCTGCGCGTGCGAGCGGATCTCGTCGACGTCGAGACCGATCTGACGCCATATCTCGAACGTTCGCGCGTTCACGGCGTGCGCCGCGGGCGCGCGCTGAGGTGCGTCGCGCCGTTCCACGATCACAACCGAGCAGCCAAGTCGTTCGAGCAGCAATGCCGCGGTGAGCCCGACGGGTCCGGCACCGACGATCAGCACGTCGGCATCGAGGCGTTCCATCAGAACACCCCGGGGGAGGAGCCGCCGTCGAGCTGCAGGTTCTGGCCCGAGATGTAGCCCGCTTGCGCGCTGCACAGAAACGCACAGGCGTCGCCGAGTTCCCCGGGGCGGCCGAGCCGACCGGCCGCGATCGTGGCCGCCATCTCCGCGTACGCGTCCTCGAAGCTGATGCCCTTGATCGCGACCGCGATCTCCGCCATCTGGCGTTGGCGGCCGGTGTCGATCCGTTCCGGCAGCAGGTTGTTGATCGTGACGTTGCGCGGCTGCGACGTCGCGCGACAGGCCCTTGCAGGCCGAGGTGAGCCCGGTGCGCGCCGCTGACGACAGACCCATCGGTGCGAACGGGGTCTTGACCATCGCGGAGGTGATGTTGACGATTCGCCCGAAGTGCCGATCGACCATGCCGTCGAGCACGTCCCGGATGAGCAGCAGCGGCGCGAGCATGTTCGCGTCGACTGCAGCCATCCACTCCTCACGGCCCCATTGCTGGAAACGGCCGGGATCAGGACCACCGTTGTTGGTGACGAGGATGTCGGGTTCGGAGCACGTGGCGACGAGCGCGGCGCGTGTCGCTGGGTCCGTGATGTCTCCCGCGACGGATTCCACCGTGACCGTCGACTCGGCGCGGAGAGCGTCGGCCGCGCCCTCGAGTCGGACCGGATCACGACCGTTGATGACGACGTGCACGCCTTCGCGGGCGAGCGCCTGCGCGCACGCGAAGCCGAGGCCGGCGCTCGACGCCGAGACGATCGCGTGCCGGCCGGAAATCCCGAGATCCATCAGAAGTCCAGGTCCGGAGGCGGTGCCGGCCCCCACTGGTTGATCGGCTCGAGGAGGCTGTACGACCCCCGTGGGCACGTCGGCCGTCAGCAGGTCGGAGTCGGTCCAGTGCTCGACCGTGAAGCCGAGCGGGTCCTTCCAGTAGTCGAAGACCTGCCCGCCCAGGACGTGGCGACCGATGCCCCAGTAGTGGCGGCGGTCGGCCGCGAGCAGGTGATCATGCCCGGCCATGAGATCGTCGAAGTCGGCGACCTCCCAGGCGCAATGACCGAGCTGCACCGCACCGGTCTCGACGATCAGCAACGTGTGGTGGTCGGCCGGTTGGTCACCGCGATCGCAACGCATGAACCGGCCGATGGGCTCCTCGGGTGCCGCGAGATAGATGTCGTCGGACACGAGCAACCCGAGTGTCTCCGAGTACCAGCCGGCGAGGACGGCCAACGACGGTGTCTTCGAGCGCGGCGTGGCCGAACCGCTTTACCTGTGACGCGCCCTGGGGGACCCGTTGGAGCTCACCGACTCGCCCGCGATCGACGCCGACGTTGAGCGGCGCGTGGCCGCGCACCGCGATCGGTTCGCCCCGTTCGATGTCCGCGACGACGTCGACGATTCGTCCGTCGGGATCCTCGAGGTGCACGACTGACCCGCCGCCCGGCTCGTCGAGCGTCTCCACGCTCGTACCGGTCGCGGCGGCGAGGCGGTCGAGGTCCGCCGCGAGTTGCCTCGGAACGCGAGCCCGAGGAACGAAGGTTCACCGAGGTGGGTGACGTGCACGTGATGATCGGCGTCGGTTCCGCGCATGTACAGCGCCGAGCCCGTGCGGGCCGCGGTGTTCATGCCGAACGTGCGGAGGAAGGTCTCCATCTCCTCGAGGTCCGGCGCCGCGAAGCGGGGGAACGCGACGTCGGTCGACGCGGATGATCGGGTCAGCCATGACGAAAATGGTACGGCATCGAAGTTTCGATGTCAAACTATACTGCGTCAAAGTACTCTGGGGCGGTGACGATGCGCGAGATTCTCGACGAGACGATGAGGACCTGGAAGCGGGAGCGACCCGACCTCGAGCTGGACGCCATGGGGACCACCCTCCGGCTCAGCCAGCTCATGAACGCGTCACTCCGGTCGGTGGAGTCGGTGTTCGCACCGCACGGCATCAGCGCCGGCGAGTTCGACGTCCTCGCCGCACTGCGCCGGGGCGGAGCCGGCACCGCGTTGACCCCGACCGCCCTGGCTCGGGTCGCGATGATCTCGCCCGCCGGCATGACGAATCGCCTCGACCGCCTCGAGGCCGCAGGGTTGATCGTGCGACGCCGCGACCCCGACGATCGGCGCGGATCACTCGTCGAGCTCACCGCGAGCGGGAGCACCACCGCGGATCGGGCCATCGAGGATCTCGTTGCCGCCGAAAACGAGCTCTTCGCCGAGCTGAGCACCGCAGACCATCAGCGTCTCGACCGAGTCCTCGATCAGCTCATTCAACGCCTCGAGCTGCTCACGGGCTGACGCGAGCTCAGGCACAGCTCACGCGCCCGGAATCGCGACGAGCGCGATGAACAGCAACAACAAGCCCAGAGCCGCGTTCGCCACGATGATTCGCCGATGGTGGGGCGGCCGCGTTCGGGACGCAGTCGTGGCGGCGACGATGGTCTGACAGAGGTAGTACGCCGCGAAGGCTCGCGACGCGATGCTCACGATGCCGAAGACATCCGTCGCCCACACGATGACGGTGGCTCCGGCCGTGACGACCAGGTAGCCGGCATTGCCCGCCTGGCTTCGCGGGCGTTCGGTGATCATCTCACTGCCGCCCGCGGTGTCGGCCGCGGCGGCCGAGAGCTGACTGGCAACGGCCGCAACCAGGAGCAAGGGCGCGAGCAGCGGTGCGACGAATCGTGCTGCGTCGATGATGGACGTCTCCTGCGGGCCGTCGCCGAGGTGCCCGAAGAGCGGCACGACCAGGATGGCGAACACCACGTAGATGACGCCGCTGATGATCTGCGCGCGGCGCATCGTGCTGATCCTGACCTCGGGGCTGTAGTAGCGGCCGAGGTATCGCGACGTCTCGAAACCCTGCACGACGAGGAGCATGCCCGCGAGACGGCGAGCCACGGTCGGTGCGTCACCGTTGGTCGGGAATCGCGAGAAGCTGTTGAGCGCGGCGACGTGGTGAGTCGCACCGTGCACGAACATGCCGGCAAGGAGCCCCGCGATGACCACGAGCTTGATGTCCACCGCGGGGACCTCGAACGCCTCGATGCCGTGGAGGCCTCGGGACCACCCGACGACCGCGATCGCGGCGAGGACCGCCGTCGTGACCACACGGCCGAGCACCGGTCCTTCGAGCCCGATGGTCTCGAGGAGGAACGAAGCAAGCAGCCGTAGATAGAAGGCGACCGAGATCATGTAGGCGAGTCCCAGCAGGAACCGCGCGACGCGTTCGACGCCGACGATCACATGCGGGGGATGCTCCGAGCTCAGGATCTTCTCGCCGTGCGCGATGTTGAAGCGCACCGTTGCCCCTATCGCGTACGCCACCACGACGATGCCGGTCATCGCGACCGGAGCCCAGCTCCCAACGGTCGCGGCCAAGAGCGGCGCAAGGACGAGGAAGCCGCTCCCGATGATGGACGCGAGCGGCGTGACCGTCGCCCGCCATGCTTCCGAGCTACGGACTCGACGCGCCCCTAACGCACACCCAGCGATGACGATGGCCGCGACCACGGCGAGAGTGGCCATCACCCATCCAACCAGTTCTTCTTCGTGATGCCGCGCCGCAGCATGAACGACAATGATGGCCGCTCGACCCGCGGGAGAGAGGCTCCCTGAACGGACGGGGTCCTCGGCGGCGCGTTACCCGAGCGTCAGCCGGAACCGGGCAGCCGGAGTGCGGGGACGTCGCCGTCCTGGCCCCACTGGGTCGAGTCGACGACACCGTTGACGTACCAGGTGCCGGTGGAGGGCCGGTAGACCGCGAAGTCGGTGGTGCCGTCACCGACGAAGTCGGCGGGCACGGCCAGGTCACCGGCCTGCCCCCACGACGTGGAACCCGCGATCCCGTCCACGTACCAACGCCCGTTCGACGGCCGCCAGACCGCGAAGTCGGTGGTGCCGTCACCGTCATAGTCACCCGGCACGGCCACGTCACCGTTCTTGCCCCACGGCGTGGAACCCGCGATCCCGTTCACGTACCAACGCCCGTTGGACGGCCGGAACACGGCGAAGTCGGTGGTGCCGTTGCCGTCGTAGTCGCCGGGAGCCACGACGTCGCCGGGCTTGCCCCACTGGGTCGAGCCGGCGATTCCCTCGACGTACCAACGACTGTTCGACGGTCGGAACACGGCGAAGTCGGTGGTGCCGTCGCCGTTGTAGTCGCCCGGTACGGGGATGTCGCCGTTCCTCCCCCAGGAGGTGGAACCGGCAATCCCGTTCACGTACCAACGCCCGTTCGAGGGTCGGAACACGGCGAAGTCGGTGGTGCCGTCGCCGTTGTAGTCGCCCGGTACGGGGATGTCGCCGTTCTTCCCCCACAGTGTGGAGCCCGCGATCCCGTTCACGTACCAACGCCCGTTCGACGGTCGCCACACCGCGACGTCAGCGGTCCCGTCACCGTCGAAATCACCGAAAGCACCGTGCTCGGGTGCCGGGATGACGTTGACCGTGACGTCGACACTGACGGTGTTGATTCCGTCGGTGGCTTCGACCGTGACCGTGTACGGCGATCCGGTCGCGTCACCGGTCATGGGCGCGAGCTGCAACTCACTGCCGACGATGCTCGCGAACCCCGGACCCGACGCGATCGACGTCGTCACCACATCACCATCGGGATCGCCGGTCGTCAGGTTCACGACCCCCGACTCACCCTCGGTCACCGTGACCGTGCTCGGCAACGCCGAGAGGGTCGGCAGCTGGTTCGGTGTTCCCACCACCAACGCGCTGCTCGGGTCCGATTCGAGCGTGTCGTTCAACGCGGTCACCGTGTAGCTGTAGCTCTGGTGGCCGTTGACCGTCGTATCCGTGAACGCAGCCGCGGTCGGCGAACCCATCAGCACCGCGTCGCGATACACCTGATACCCGGTCACCGTGCCCGCGGGCGCGTCCCACGCCAATCCCACCGACGTCGCGCCCACACTCGTGGTGTGAAGATTCGACGGCGCGTCCGGCGGGACCGGTGCCTCGACGTCGACGGTGACGTCGACGCTCACCGTGTTGATCCCGTCGGTCGCTTCGACCGTGACCGTGTACGGCGATCCGGTCGCGTCACCGGTAACGGGCGCGAGCTGCAACTCACTGCCGACGATGCTCGCGAACCCCGGACCCGACGCGATCGACGTCGTCACCACATCACCATCGGGATCACCGGTCGTCAGGTTCACGACCCCCGACTGCCCCTCGGTCACCGTGACCGTGCTCGGCAACGCCGAGAGAGTCGGCAGCTGGTTCGGTGTTCCCACCACCAACGCGCTGCTCGGGTCCGATTCGAGCGTGTCGTTCAACGCGGTCACCGTGTAGCTGTAGCTCTGGTGGCCGTTGACCGTCGTATCCGTGAACGCAGCCGCGGTCGGCGAACCCACCAGCACCGCGTCGCGATACACCTGATAGCCGGTCACCGTGCCCGCGGGCACGTCCCACGCCAGTCCCACCGACGTCGCGCTCACACTCGTGGTGTGAAGATTCGACGGCGCGTCCGGCGGGACCGGTGCCTCGACGTCGACGGTGACGTCGACACTCACGGTGTTGATCCCGTCGGTGGCTTCGACCGTGACCGTGTACGGCGATCCGGTCGCGTCACCGGTAACGGGCGCGAGCTGCAACTCACTGCCGACGATGCTCGCGAACCCCGGACCCGACGCGATCGACGTCGTCACCACATCACCATCGGGATCACCGGTCGTCAGGTTCACGACCCCCGACTCACCCTCGGTCACCGTGACCGAACCCGGCAACGCCGAGAGCGTCGGTGGCCGGTTCGGCGCGACGGTGTCGACCGAGACGAGACCTGCGGCCGAGAAGTTGCCGGAGCTGTCGACCGCGCGCACCTCGTAGCCATACGTCGCGCCTGAGGCGAGGCCCGTGTCGACGAAGCTGGTCGCCTGCGTGAACGCCGCGACGTCGCCATCTCGACGGACCAGGTAGCCGATGACGTTCGAGTCGTCGGTCGACGCCGGCCACTCGATGGTCGCGCTGGTCTCGTCGACGGCGGTCGCCGTCGGGACCGGGGTTGACGGTGCATTCGTCTCGACGCCTGCACGCGCGACGAGCTCGAGATCGAAGCTGGCATCACCGTTGTCGGTCGTCGCCTGGTGCAGCTCCACTGCGATCGTGTTGTCGCCGGCGACGAACAGCCCCGCCGGGATCTGGTACTCGTGGAAGATCGACTCCTCGTTGCCGAACGTGAAGTCACTCGCGAGCGTCGCCGACGTCAGGGGCCCGCCGGGGAGGTTGTCGCGCACGACCTCGACCCCGTTGAGGTACACCGCGGCGCCATCGTCCCGCCGCAACCGCACCGTCACGGTCTGGTAGAGGCTCGGGTTCGCCACGTTGAGGTGCTTGACGAAGTACTGGGTCACTGCGCCGGTCGGGATCAACGTCGCCTCGTCGCCGTCACCCCAACCCAGCTCGGCGGCGCCACTTGCCCACCCGGAGATGTCAAACCCGGGCGTGTGCCACGCGGCACCCAGGTCCTGACCGTCCGCACGGTACGACCAGGTCGCGCCGGCACTCAACAGCGTCGCTGCCGCGGGCGGAGGTGGCGAGAGCGATATCACAGAGGTCGTCGCCGAGCGGTTGCCCTCCGCATCCACCGACCGAATGAAGTAGCGGGTCGGTCCGACGACGTTCGTGTCAGTGAAGGTGCGGTCGAAGGTGCTGCCCATGACGATCGTCCCGAACGTGGGGTCGTCCTTGAGGATCTCGTAGCTGAGCGGAGTGGACGAGTTGTCGGTCGCCGCCGTCCAGTTGAACGTCACGTCGTTGCCCGCGACCGTGGGAGTCACGTTCGTCGGCGTGCTCGGTGCGGTCGAGTCGCGGTCGCAGAATCGTTCGTAGCCTCCGTAGAAGGGGCTTGCGGTCGTGCCGAGGCGGACGAGGTCGCCGCCCGCCCACATGCATCCGCTCGAGTCGAAGAACAGCTCCCACGGCCCTTCGCCGCCCGATCCGGTGAGGTCGATCTGGGTCGGGTCGAACTCGGGTACGACCTCGAGGTTGTTGGTCGTGTCGTAGGCGCCGATGAGGCTGATCGGGTCGGTGCGGCTGTAGCCATTGGGGTCCGGCCATGAGTTGGCGTCCTCGTACTGCCAGTCCTGGCAGTGGCATCCCGCGTAGAGGATGCCGTCCTTGTAGGCCATGGCCTGGAAGTCGCCGCCGAACTTGGCCATGTGTGAGCGCTCGAACGCGTAGTCGGCGCGGTTGTACTGGTGGAGGATGTGCTGCGACCCGCCCTGGTAGACCTTGTCGCCGACCTCGAGGATGGTGTTCTGCCATTCGAGGTCGGTGGAGTTGGGCTGGAACGGCTGCAGCCCCGGCACTGCATCACCGGACACCGTGTCCATGATCGCGAGGCGGATCGGGTTCAGCTGCACCCCGTTCAGCGTCTGGAACAGGCCTACCGCGTAGACGCGGTCACCCTGGGGACTCGCGTCGATCTCCTGGGGTGCAACTTCCACGCTCGGCTTCCATGCACCATCGGGCCGTCCGTCCGTGAGCCGCAGCCGCGCCAGGCGGCTGTCCGTGATCGGTCCCGCGAACTCGGTGCCGATGCCGCCCGAGACCCGAGTGAAGTTGCCGCCGATGTAGAGCCATGGACCTTGGATGTCCATCGCACGGACGTCGTAGGAACCGCTCGGGCGCGAGACGTATCCGACCCAGTCCGCGACCGGCGCGCCCGTGATCGGGTCGAGCGCCGCGAGCGCGGACGAGTCGGCCTGACCGTCGACGGACGTGAACTCGCCACCGACGAAGAGCTTGGTGCCGTCGGGGGACGCCATCATCTTCCAGACCGGACCGTTCAGCACCGGGTTGAACGACGGGATCCACTCGCCGGTGTCCTTGTCGAACGCGGCGAGGAAGGGCTGGTCGAACGTCGGACCGCCCGGGCCGTGTTGCACCTGCAGGAACTTTCCCCCGATGTAGATCGTGTTGCCGACCTGGGCGAAGGCGTTGACGTACGAGTGGTTCGTCGGATTCGAAGTGCCGGCGGCGAGGCCGGTCACTCCCCACGGCTCGCTGACGGGGCGCCGATCGAGCATCGCTCGCACGGTCGAGCTGCCGATGCCCGCGTCCGGTGCATGGCTGACGCCGGCCGAGACGATGTCGGACTCGCTGACCTGAGGGCGGATGAAGACCTGCGTGAACGGGATCGCGCTGTTCTCGTTCGAGTACTCCCACAGGTACGACGTGGAGTTGTTCGACCCGTCCTTGACCTTGTCGCCGAACGAGAAGCCCTTCACCTGGTTGTGGTTCCCCCACGGGTAGGTGAAGACGCGGCGCGTGTCGTTCGCGACCTGGACGTTGGCGGTGGTGTTGGTCTGGTAGTTGGAGGTGCCCAGGTTGGTGGTCGTGTTGTCGAACTTGATCGAGCTCAGGTAGATGCCACCACCGAACGCCCAGGACCACTGCCCGTAGGTCTTGACCCGCATCCGGACTTCCTGCCACGACGAACCGGTCGGGTTCGTGGCGCGGCGCAGCCGAATCCCGTCGCCGAGCGCATCCATGCGACCGCCGTTCATCAGCGCGTCCACCGTGGGGGTGGGTAGCGATGCCGGTGCGAACGCCGCGGGCCCGGTGACCGTGTCGCGCACGGTCGACGGCGAGCCTTGACCCCAGTAGGGGAACGTCCAGCCTTCGCGCCCCCGACCGACGAGCACCCAGCCGCCCCCGTCAGTCGTCATGTCGCAGTAGAACGCTGCGGGCGCGATCAGCTTCGGGGTCCACAGCCAGTAGATGCCGTCACCGCTCGCCGGGTAGTTCTGCTTCACCGACCAGCACGACGGCGCGGCCGTCTCGGCGGTCAGCCCGTCACGCGGCACGCCCGCGGCACCGGCGGGCTCGACCGGCCCACCGATCCCCGCCCCGAACGCGGCTCCGATCATGACGACGGCGAGGGCGATCGCCACCCATCCACGCACGCGTCGGTGACCCCGTACGACTCGCCGATCCGCCATCGCCGCCTCCGCGCTTCCCAGTTCCCACTGCCCCGGGCAACGCTGCGCCCGGCCCCGCCTCAGCCTCCACCACCACCCAATGGGCAACATTCGCCTCAAGCAGGTAGCAAGCGGACGTATCCTACTCATCCCGGGGCAAGGCGCCGCACGCTGAGCCGAGATCGCCGGCGGTCCTCGGTGAGGAGCTCGGCCTGAACGGGCCCGGTCGGGTTCCGGCCTCGAGGACCGGCGTCGCCGGCGTCAGCTTGGGGGCGCGGGCTACCTGGGGGTGGCGCCCGGAACGGTCACCCGCACGTACAGCTGGCGCGTCGTGCTGAGCGTCTGGCCCATGATCTGCGCGGCACTGGCGAACGTCACGGATTGTCCGTCTGCGCTGAGCACGGGCGCGATGCCACCCTCGGGAAGCTCCGTGCCGAGCTGGTCGGTGCTGACCCGGCTCGTCGTCGCCGACGCACGGTCGAAGACGTAGGCGTCGACGACGCCGTTGGTGTCGGCCTCGATCGCGTCCGAAGCCGTGGTCTGGTAGGCGACGAAGCGCCCGTCGCCGCTGATCGACGGGGCCGCCGCGATGCCGTGGGCGAGCCCTCCTGAGGCGTTCAGGCTGGCCCGCTGGGTCGCGCCCGTGAGGAGATCTCGTACGAACACGTCCGGCGCATTGTTGGTGTCGGCGATGCCGTCGAGGTTGGTGGCTACTGATGTGAACGCTACGAACCGTCCGTCCGCGCTGATGGCGGGAGACCGGCTGGCGCCGTTGGTCTGGGTCCCGTTGGTGGCGACACTCACGAGCTTCGTGGTGTTCGTAGCCACGTTGCGCACGTAGATGTCGTCCAGATCGTTCGTGTCGGAAGGCACGAGTGCTTCGCCGCTGGTGAACGCGACGACTGCGCCGGTCCCGCTGATCGAAGGGTCCTCCCCGCCGGTGTCCGCCTCGGCTCCGGTGGACGTGAGGCTGACCCGTTGCGTCGTGTTGGTGACCCGGTCGCGGACGAAGACGTCCGTCCAGTCGTTCTTGTCGCCGACGACGAAACCCGGTGAGTCGGATTCGAACGCGATGTACCGCCCGTCGTTGCTCAGCGACGGTGAACCACTGTCGTCCGTGCCCTGGTTCCCGTTGATCTTCGTCGAGATCCGGCTTGTCACTCCCGTCACTCGATCCCGCAGGAACACCTGGTAGAAGTTGCCGTTGCCACCCGGAACCAGATCCTTGTCGTCAGAGACGAACGCGACGTAGCGCCCGTCGCCACTGATGGCCGGCGTGTCCGCGAAGTCGTCAACGGTTCCATCCACCCGGACCGATACCGCGGTGGTCGTTCCGCCTCGCGTGTCACGGACGAGAACCCCGCCGTCCTCGGCCGAGCTCACGAGGTTCCCCGCCCAGGTGTCGAACGCGATGTAGCGCCCGTCGCCGCTGATGGCCGGGGGCGAGAACGACGGGGTCGAGAACTCCGCGGGTTCCCCCGAGTCCGAGACGCTCGCTCGAGAGATCCATGCACACCCGCTCAACCCGATTGCGAGCGCCCCGGCGAGGATGACCACGCGTGAGACGTTCGCGAGGGCCTTGGGCCTCCCACGATCGGGCCGCGCAACGAACAGTGCTCCGACCCGCATTGCACCACTATGGATCATCGGCGTGGCGCGTGCAGGCCGGTTCTGCTGCGGCTTCGTGCTGATTTGGCGATCGAAGGGCCGAAGCGGGGACGCGATCGCCCTCGGCGAAGATGACACGACCGCCGCGGACGCTGGTCCACCGGATGCGGCGGGTCAGGCGCGTGCTACTGCGGCTGACCCTTCCCGAAGTACAGCGATGGGATCCGGTCGGCTCGGTAGGCGGTGTAGCCCATTGTCTTGCGATCACCGACCGTCAGGTCGAAGACCACGGTGTCCTTGCCGTCCGTGTAGCCCGGGATGACCTCGACGATGCGCGAGTAGAACACCCCGTCCTTGGTGCCGGCACCACCGTGGGTGATGAGGACGTTGCCGTTGGGCTGGAGGTCCGCATCACCGAGGAACGGCGTGAAGACGGGTTGACCTTCCGGCGTGGTGTCGCGGTGCTCCCACACCTGGCGCGCGGCACCCGAGATCTCGTCGATCTGGTAGAGGACGGCGCGGCTGTAGTTCGGTGTCTTGCCGCCGACCTGGACCGTTCCCGGCCGGCCGTTGCCGTTGTCGTAGTACAGGATCTCCCCGCCGGGCTCCGGCTCGACCGCGTGGCCGTGATACGCGAACGAGCCTGCCGTGAGATCGAGCGTCCCCGCCTTGGAAGAGAGGACCCACTTCAGCTCACCGGCCGGGCCCGACTCGTCCGCCGCGTAGCGGATCCCGATCACCGCATCGAGATGACGGATCGAGACCACGAGGGTGTTGGTCTCCTCGTCCAGCGCGGCCGCATTGGTGTGGGTCCAGTCGCGAAGACCGTCGCGACCGGGATAGAACCAGTTCGGCGGTGCGATTGCGCTGCCGAGGGTGCACATGTCGGATCCGGGCCGCTCGAGCGGATTGAAGTAGTCCGAGATCGGCCAGCGATTCACGACCTCGCCTTCACGGGTCAGCTCGACGACCACGTCGGAGATGACGCCCTTTGGATCCGGGACCGGCTTGCCGTTCTCGTCTTTGGCGCCGCGGCAGAGCCCGTTGGCCTCGGCGGCATCGAAGTTGATGATCTCCGTGGATATGGTGAGCAGGTGTCCGTTGCTCATCTCGGTGAGCTCGTGATGGGCGCTGTCGAGCGCGATCGGCACGGTGATGTCGCTGACCCCGTTGCTCTTACCCGCCAGGTCCGTTCGTGCGTAGTCGGTCGCGACCCGTGTTCCCAGCTCGGAGAGCACGTTGCCGAGCATGTCGATCTCGCGTATCACCACATCGTGCACGGAGACGAGCAACGTGCCCCTCGGGGTAGGGCTGACGTCGGCGATCTCGCGCGCCGATCGGTAATACCAGACGACGTCGCCGGTCGCGTTGACCCCGATGATCCATCCGCCCGAGTCTGCGGCGGGTTCGCATGTCGCCGCGTTGCCGGGTCCCCATGCGAGGGTGTTGAACAGCGTCACCCCCGGTGCCATCTGCGCCGGCTTGCTCACCGTGGTGTTCACCGGGGGAAGGTTGGCGGGCAGCGATCCACTCGTGAACGTGAGGTTGGTCGTATCCCGGCTCCCGGCGGCCGTTGTCGCGGTCACCGAGACCTGGTACTTGGTTCGGGCCGTCATGCCGAGCACCGCGACCTCGGGTGTCGTCGATGGTGCAGAGGCGGGAGCCTGAATCGTCTGCGAGCCCGAACGCGCGACGACCGCCAAGCTGACCGGGCTCGGTGCGGTGGCGGTCACGAGCCCGGTCAGAACGCTGTGCGGGCCCGGGTCGATGGACACCGTCGTGAGGAGCTCGCCCCTTCCGCTCGAGCCTCGGGGTTCGACGACGGACCGCGCCTTCTTCGGGCACGGGGGCAAGGTCGTCGTCGTGCCATTCCGTTTGCTGCCCGACGTCTTGGATGGGCTGCCGGAGCTCTCACAACCCGTGGCGACGATCCCGAGGACGAGTCCCGCAACGAGCAGCTTCCGGGCGCGCCGGACCGGCGGGAGAGTCGCGGTCATGTCCGCGCTCGTTGATTCGTCACCCGCTGGAACATCGAGTTGCCTCCCTGGAGTTGCGTGAAGGCTATTGGAGGAGTGACGTGGGCCGGGCGCGGGAAGGCCATGGCGGGTACCGATCTAGTCTCTATGGCTCCAGAGCGACGGCTGAGGGGCTGGTTCGATGCACGACCATTGGCGGATTGCAGTCGGCGCCATGGTGATCGCCGCGCTCTCGGTCGTGCTCACGGCCTGCGGTAGTGGTGAAGACGCGAACCCACACGCAACCGAAGGCTCGTGTCCTGTCCCCGCGGGGTCCGGCGGACGCCCAAAGATCAGCGGCAACGCCGTTGGTGAGGAATTCCGCAGTGCCGACGTCTCCCTGACCGTCACCCGGACGCATACGTCGAGTGCGTACTTGCTGAAGAACGACGATGTGCACGCCCAGGAGGACTGCGAGTTCGTTGAGATCTCGACGACCGGACGCAACGACGGAACGGCATCGATACGCCTCACGTGCGGAGACCAGGTCAGAACGAGCCTCGTCGATAGCTCCGGTCGACGGTACGCGCCGGTCGGACAGCTCGACCAGCTCCTCGGGAACCCCGGATGCCGGGACCGGATCGATCCCGGCATGGGGTTCGAGATGACCTGGATCTACGCGGTTCCCGCGAGCGCCCGCGTCGTCGCCTTCGAGTTTCGCGACAACACGGACCCGAAAAGATCGACTCGGAGGACCGCGCGCGTGCCGATTCGGCCCAGCTGAGGGGCGGCCGGGCCCCAGGAAATGGTCCCTTTCACCTATTGCACAGATCCTGACATTTAGTGCAAACTGACTGATCCACCGGGCATCCTGGGAGCATCGATGAGAAGCACTGTCTCTGTCCGCACGCGCCGCGGCCTCGCCGCCGCACTGTGCGGGCTATTGGCCACCGCCGGCCTGGTCGGCATCGCCGAGGTCGCCCCGGCCGGTGCCGCCGTGGTCGACGACCAGCCGCTGAGCGCCCTGGCGTCGAGCATGTGGCAGACCAACAACACGGCCTGGGCGCTCGATGTCGGTGGTGGCGTCATCTACGCCGGCGGCGACTTCACGTCGGTCCGCCCGCCGGGCAACCCGCTGGGCTCCGGAGAGGTGGCGCGCAACCACATCGCGGCGTTCGACGCCAGCACGGGTGCGCTGATCGCATCGTTCAATCCCAACGTCAACGGGCCCGTCTACGACATCGACGTGTCGAACGACGGCACGAAGCTCTACATCACGGGGACGTTCAGCTCCGTTGGAGGTACTGCCCGCCAGAACCTGGCCCGCCTGAACCTGCCCAGCGGGTCGGTCGACACGGGCTGGAGCGCGAACGCCAGCGCCACGGTCATGACCGTGTCGTCAGACAATTCCGGCGTGTACGTCGCGGGCGACTTCACCAGCATCAAGAACACGTCGCGCACCCGGATCGCGAAGCTGAACACGACCAACGGCGACGTCGTCACCGCGTTCGACGCGAGCTCCGACAAGCGCATCACGGAAAGTGCCATTGCGCCCGACGGCAGCCGCCTCATCATCGGTGGCGAGAACGACGTCATCAACGGGCAGCCGCAAGCTGCGGTCGCGTCGCTGGACCCGTCGACCGGGGCGCTCGAGCCGTGGCTGTCGACCGGTGTCGCGCCGCGCGCGAGCAACGGTGGCTGCGACGACGCCGTCACCGACATCATCATCTCGGGTTCGGTCGCGTACGTCACCGCCGACGGCCTCGTGGCCGGCTGTTGGGAGGGCTACTACGCCGCCAACATCTCCGATGGTTCGCTCATCTACAACGTGCATTGCCTCGGTGCATCGGTCGGCCTGGCGATCGCCAACGGTTGGATGTACCGCGGGTCCCACAACCACGACTGCGCCAAGAACCCGGGCGGATACGTCGGGCCGAGCAACCCGAACGACTTCGTCTGGCACCGCCTCGAGGCCCACCGCCTCTCCGACGGTCGCCTCGGGCACTGGACTCCGGGCACCGACGGCGGCGCACCCGGGACCTCGACGACCGTCGGGCCCCAGGTGATGGCTTCCGACGGCACCAACATCTACGTCGGCGGCGACTTCAGCACAGTCAACCAGCAGGGCCAGCAGGGGCTCACGCGGTTCACGCCGAACGGTGGAAACTCGGCGCCGGTCACCCCGACCAGCGCGCCGACTGCGACTCCGACGGCGGCCGGGACGGTCTCGGTCAGCGTCCAGGGAACGTCGGACAACAACGACGGCGTCCTGACCTACAACTTGTACCGCGACGGCGGGAACACCCCGGTTGCCACCACGACCGCCGAGTCCTGGCCGTGGTCGCTCCCGGCGGTCCGGTTCACCGACTCCGGCCTCGTCGCGGGAACGACCCACACCTACCAGGTGACCGCGAGTGACGGCAGCCTCACCAGCGCCCGAAGTCCGGCGAGCCTGCCGGTCACCGTCGGGTGGGCAAACCCGCCGACGTATCCGGCGGCAGTCAGCTCGGTCGGAGCGGCCGTGCATTGGCGGCTCGACGACAGCACCTCGCCGGTTGCCGACGCGAGCGGGAACGGTCGCACCGGCGACATCGTCGGCGGCGTGACCACGGGTCAGCCCGGCGCGCTGCTCGACAACTCCGCGATCACCACCAATGGAACCGACGGCTTCGTGACGTCGACCAGCGCAGTCGCGCCCACGGCTGCGTTCACCGAGTCGGTCTGGTTCAAGACCACCACTGACCGGGGCGGCACGATCCTTGGTTTCACCAACTCGAAGACCGGGGTCGGGACGCGCGCGACAACCGCGCCATCTGGATGGACAACGACGGCAAGGTTGCCTTCGGCATCCGTCGCGGCAGCACGTTCAACCTCGGGATGAGCTTCGTTCGGAGTCCGAGCACTTACAACGATGGGCTCTGGCACCAAGCTGCCGCGGTGTACAACGGCACCAACACGATCACGCTCTTCATGGACGGGCTCGCCGTCGGGACGCTCGCGGTGACGCAGGTGATCCTTCCGCCATCGGGCTACCTGCGCGCCGGTTACATGGACCTGACGCGCTTCTACACCATCTTCGCCCAGAACTATGACGGCGCCCCCGAGACGATGAGCTTCTTCTGGCAGGGAAGCATCGACGAGGCGAGCATGCACAATGCGGCCTTCACGGCCGAGCAGGTTGCCGCGCTCTATGCCTCCGGGTCGGCGCACGGCGCGCCGTTGCCGCCGGAGCAGCCGGACCCCGGTCCGCCTCCGCCGCCGCCGCCGCCGAGCACCTATCCGAGCAAGGTCCTGGCCGACGCACCCTCCCTCTACTGGAGGCTCAACGAGCTGAGCCAGACCACGATCGCCGACGCGTCGGGTCACAACCGGACCGGCACGTACCGCAACGGCTTGAGCTACGGCGTGGCCGGAGCGCTCATCGACGACTCCACCGCGGTGGTTTCGCCGGGCACGAGCGCCGTCGCATATTCGAACCAGCTCCAGGCCGCGCCGACCACGTACTCGCTGGAGGCCTGGATCAAGACCAGCTCTTCGGAGGGCGGCAAGATCCTCGGCTACGAGGACGTTCAGACCGGTTGGGGCGACAACTACGACCGCCAGCTGTACATGCTCAACGACGGCCGGATCGCCTACGGGATCGTCGCGGGCGCCGCGCAGCAGACGGTCACGTCGGTCGCGACGTACAACGACGACCAGTGGCATCACGTCGTCGCCACGCAGGGTGCTTCCGGTATGAACCTGTACGTCGACCGCATCCCGGTCGGCGCCAATGGGTCGGCCGTGACGCCTGACGCCTACAGCGGCTACTGGCGTCTCGGAGGCGGAAACCTCACGGGCTGGCCGAACGCGCCGGCAGCCAGTGCGCTGGCGGGTGAGTACGACGAGGTCGCCGTGTATCCGGTCGAGCTGACACCGACCCAGGTGTCGGCGCACAGTGACCCCCTACCGGTGGCGCCGGACGCGCCGTCGAATCTTCACACCACGAGTGTGGGTGCGACGTCGGTGGGACTGGCGTGGGACGTGCCCGCGGGCACGGTGACCGGGTATCAGGTGTATCGCGACGCGGTGCTGGTGGGTTCGCCGACGGCGGCTGCGTTCACGGATACGACGGTCAACGGCCACCAGAGCTACAGCTACACGGTGACCGCGTTGAACGACACGCTCGAATCGGACCCGAGCAGCGCGTTGGTGGTGGGAACACCGAACCAGCTGCCGACGCTCTCGGCGTTGCCGAGCACGGTCACGGTGACCGAGGGGCAGTCGGGGGTCGTGAACCTGACGACCGGTGATCCCGATGGTGACGTGGTGACGACGTCGATCGCGTCGGGTCCGGGGTTCGCGAGCATCGTCGGCAGTGAGTTGCAGCTCGCGCCCACGACCGGCGACGCGACCGGATCGCCGTACACCGTCACGGTCGAAGCCACCGACGGGATCGACACCGTCAGTGTGGACGTCACGGTCAACGTCGAGATCCCGCCGGTGGCGCCGGACGCGCCGTCGAATCTTCACACCACGAGTGTGGGTGCGACCTCGGTTGGGTTGGCGTGGGACGCGCCCGCGGGCACGGTCACGGGGTACCAGGTGTATCGCGACGCGGTGCTGGTGGGTTCGCCGACCGCGGCTGCGTTCACGGATACGACGGTCAACGGCCACCAGAGCTACAGCTACACGGTGACCGCGTTGAACGACACGCTCGAATCGGACCCGAGCAGCGCGTTGGTGGTGGGAACACCGAACCAGCTGCCGACTCTCTCGGCGTTGCCGAGCACGGTCACGGTGATCGAAGGTGAGTCGGGGGTCGTGAACCTGACGACCGGTGATCCCGATGGTGACGTGGTGACGACGTCGATCGCGTCGGGTCCGGGGTTCGCGAGCATCGTCGGCAGTGAGTTGCAGCTCGCGCCCGTTACCGGTGACGCGACCGGATCGCCGTACACGGTCACGGTGGAAGCGACCGACGGGATCGACACCGTGAGCCTCGACGTCACGGTCAACGTCAACGTGCCGGGCGACCCCCCGGCCGGCAGTGTCGTCGGTGACTTCGACGGTGATGGCGCGACGGACATCGCGGTGTTCCGTCCGTCGAATGGCCGGTGGTACATCCAAGGTTCCGCGGGGTCGGTCGAGTGGGGAAAGCCCGGTGATCTGCCCGCCTCCGGCGACTTCAACGGTGATGGCGCGACGGACATCGCGGTGTTCCGTCCGTCGAATGGCCGGTGGTACATCCAGGGTGTGGCCGGTTCGACGGTGTTCGGGAAGAGCGGTGACGTGCCGGTGCCGGGCGACTTCGACGGTGATGGCGCGACGGACATCGCGGTGTTCCGTCCGTCGAATGGCCGGTGGTACATCCAGGGTGTGGCCGGTTCGACGGTGTTCGGGAAGAGTGGTGACGTGCCGGTGCCGGGCGACTTCGACGGTGATGGCGCGACGGACATCGCGGTGTTCCGTCCGTCGAATGGCCGGTGGTACATCCAGGGTGTGGCCGGTTCGACGGTGTTCGGGAAGAGCGGTGACGTGCCGGTGCCGGGCGACTTCGACGGTGATGGCGCGACGGACATCGCGGTGTTCCGTCCGTCGAATGGCCGGTGGTACATCCAGGGTGTGGCCGGTTCGACGGTGTTCGGGAAGAGCGGTGACGTGCCGGTGCCGGGCGACTTCGACGGTGATGGCGCGACGGACATCGCGGTGTTCCGTCCGTCGAATGGCCGGTGGTACATCCAGGGTGTGGCCGGTTCGACCGAGTGGGGTCAAACCGGTGACGTACCCGTGCCCAGGCCGACCGGATCCCTCTGAGCTGATCCATTCAGAGCGCCGGGTGGCGTAGAGCTTCCGAATGCGGTGGGCGCCCACCGCGACGATCATCAGCGCAATGCCGACGTGACGAGCGTCGGCATTGCCGCGTGAGCCCGGCGCAAACCGTCTGGTTTCGTGGGCCTCCGGGCGGGGTTGGAGGAGGGCGTCGACGCCTGCGGGGTATGCGACGGTACGTCCGGTTTGAACAGCCGCAATCGAAGGACGGCGAAGTCGTCACATAGGCCGCATACGTCGCGGAGGCCTCGGGGGCACCGATCGCCGTGGCTCGCCAGGTGGGTGTCGCGCACCCGCGTCGATCGTGGCCGACCGGGCGGATCTCGGCCGACTGTTGCGGACCGGGCATTCGGCGCTTGGCACGAAGAGTCGAGTCGGCAACGTCAAAATGGGGGACATGGGGCCTCGGATCCTGACGGTGGAGGATGACGAACGGATCAGATCCGGGCTGAAGATGGCCCTGGAGGATGAAGGCTGGACCGTGGCCGAGGCTGCGACCGGCGAAGACGCCCTCGTGGCAATGGATCGGGAGCCGCCCGATCTCGTGCTGGTGGACCTGATGCTCCCCGGGATGAGCGGACTCGAAGTGGTGCGCGCCATTCGGGTGAAGAGTGACGTGCCGATCGTGATCGTCACGGCGCTCTCCGACAGTCACGACGTGGTCGCCGGGCTCGAAGCCGGGGCGGACGACTACGTGCGCAAACCCTTTGTCGTCAAGGAGCTGTCCGCACGGATTCGCGCGTCGTTGCGGCGAGCTCCCAACGCCCGTTCATCGCGCAGCGGTGGGAAGGTCATGACCTTCGGCACGCTCGAGCTTCGCCGAGACGCGGGGACCGTCGCTCGCGCCGGCGAAGAGCTCCGTCTGACCAAGACCGAGTTCCACCTGTTGTGCGAGCTCGCGGATCACCAGGGCGTCGTCTTGAGCCGCGAGCAGCTGCTCGAGAGCGTCTGGGGCTACGGATACTTTGGCGACGCGCGTCTCGTCGACGCGCACGTCCACCGATTGCGTACGAAGATCGAAAGTCCGGGAGAACCCAATCTCATCGTCACGGTTCGCGGGCTGGGTTACAAACTTCAACCATGACCGCGCCAGGACGGCGAGCGCCGGCGCGAGTTCGGCGCGTCCGGGCGCTCCGCCTTCGAGTCACCGCGGGCTTCGCGCTCGGCGGGCTCGTGCTGGTCGGCATCCTTTCGACGGTGACGTACATCTTTGCCGAGCACTATCTCGTGCGGCAGCGCGAACGTTCGCTGACGCATCAAGTGGACGGCGATGCCCGGGTCTTCGAAGCTGACCTCCAGCGCGGCACGAGCATCCGGACTGCCCTGCACTCGCTCGATCGACTGCCGAACACCGATGTCGCGGTGTACGCCGGGGGAACGTGGTACCGGAAGTCCGCGCGGACGACCATCCCGGAGCCGACCCGATCAGTCGTCGACACCGTCGCGGCAGGGAAGCCGACCTATCGGCTGTACAGAGGCGGGGGTCCAACCCGATTCGTCGCCGGCGTCCCGCTTGACTCCGTCGACGCCCAGTTCTACGAGACGGTCATCCTCGAGGAGCTGAACAGCACTCTCCGGGTGCTTCGGACGGGCCTCATCGCCGGGGGTGTGCTCGCGGTCGTCTTCGGTGGACTGCTCGGGTTCTGGATGAGTCGGCGCGTCCTGCGTCCGGTGACGGAGTTTGCCCGGGCTGCGCAGCAGGTCTCGGCCGGCGACTTCGGGACCCGACTGGCCCAGGACGGTGATCCCGATCTCGATTCGCTCGCGATCTCGTTCAATGAGATGGTCGACAGCGTCGAGCAGCGGATCCAACGGGAGACCCGGTTCGTCGCCGATGTGAGTCACGAGCTCCGGTCTCCGCTCACGACCCTGGCGACGTCGGTGCAGATTCTCTCATCTCGCGGACTCGAAATTCCTGCGCAGATGCGACCGGCGTTCGAGCTCCTGGAGCTCGAGGTCGAGCATCTGGGAGAGCTCGTCGAAGACCTCCTCGAGCTCAGCCGCGCCGACGCGGGAGTCGATGAGCTTGATCTCAGTGCCGTGGAGCTCGGCGAGTTCATGCGCCAGGCGATCGACCCGCTCCGAGCCGATGACTCGAGGCTCGTCATCGCGGACGAGATCGCGACCCGACGGGTGCTCGTGGACAAGCGCAGACTCGAGCGGGTGCTGGCGAACCTGGTTGTGAACGCCGAGACGCACGGAGATGGCCTCGAGCGAGTCGCGGTCTCGAAGCACGATGGCGTGATGCGGATCGAGGTGGACGACGCCGGTCCGGGGGTGCGGCCGGAGGATCGCACCGCCGTCTTCACCCGCTTCTATCGTGGCGCGGCGTCCGGCCGACGGGCCAGCGGCGCGGGGAGCGGGTTGGGTCTGTCGCTCGTGGCCGAACACGTCAGGCTGCACGGCGGTCAGGTGTCGATCGAGGACGTCGGCCCGAGCGGCGGCGCCCGATTCGTCGTGGAGCTTCCGTGGCGCGATCCCTGACCGGCATGCGCCATCGTTGGATGGCATGAGCACCGGCGGAGATTCACGGCGCACCGATTCGTCAACGCTGCCGCGCCGGTGGGAGTGCCGCGCCGTTCTAGGGTGGCGGCCACCACGAAACCCGGAGAGTGAGATGGCAAACCCGGTACTGAACGACAAACGGTTCACGGCGACGGCCGCGGAGCTGGAACCAGGCTGGGCGGCGCCGGTTCGCCCGGGTTCGGGAGCGATCCCGCCCCCTCCCGGGGCCGCTTCGACCGCCGCGACGATGTCGGCGAACGGCACGTTCGCCAAGAC
This sequence comes from uncultured Acidimicrobiia bacterium, assembly GCA_963770095.1. Classification (GTDB taxonomy): domain Bacteria; phylum Actinomycetota; class Acidimicrobiia; order IMCC26256; family JAENVU01; genus Chersky-806. The sequence continues at coordinate 171,332 of CAVYOO010000005.1, read as the reverse complement.
GTTTCTGCTGTGGGTGTTGCTCGTCGTCGGCGGGGTGTTCGGTTGGTCGCAGGTGACCGTCGATCCGGTCGGCACCGTGTCGCTCCCGGGTTGGATCTTCATCCCGCTGTTCGTCGCCTTCGGTCTTGCCTTGGCGTGCATCTTCGCCCCCCGCACGGCTCCCTTCACCGCGCCGCTCTACGCGGTGGCCGAAGGCGTGTTCCTCGGCGGGCTCTCACGGGTGTACGAGCAGCAGTGGAGCGGGATCGTGCTCCAAGCCGTGCTTGCGACGCTCGCAGTGTTCGTCGTGTGCCTCGGCCTGTACGTATCCGGTGCCGTGAAGGTGACCAACAAGTTCATCTTCGTCGTCATCGCGGCGACGGCTGGGATCTTCCTGCTCTACCTGGCGTCGTTCCTACTCTCGATCTTCGGTGTCGATCTGAGCTTCTGGAACGAGCCGAGTCCGCTGGGCATCGGGATCAGCGTCGTCATCTGCTTCGTCGCGGCCCTGAACCTCTTCGTCGACTTCGAGATGATCCGGCGGATGGTGGTGGCGGGCGCGCCGAAGCCGATGGAGTGGTACGGCGCGTTCGGCATCACGGTCACGATCGTCTGGCTGTACCTCGAGATCCTCCGGCTCCTGTCGAAGCTGCGCGGCTGACCCGAACGAGGCGTGCGGCGCCGTCCGGATCCGGACCTGGTGGAGCACCCGCCCTGCGGGGGGAGCAGGGCGGGAACCTCCGCCAACGCACGCTCGGGCTCTCGCCCGGGCGCCCTGTCCTTGCGTTCATCCGTACGGAACGGTTCCGCACGCCTGATCTGGATCGACCTCCGGCTACCTCGACCCTCGAGCACTATCGGCTCGACGCGGAAGCGGTGGCGGCGCGCCGTACAGGATCTCGGGCCTCGGGGGGTGCTCCTGGTGCCCGGTGGTCTGAACTCGTCGAAGCTGCATCTCAGGTCTCCCGGTTGGTTCTGTCGCTCAGAGTGCATGCCCGCGGTTGCAGCGTGGTTGCAGATTGCGAGGACCTGATGGCCGTGGACCCGAGCGGCCTACGCTCGCACCGTGGAGTTGACGTTCCTGGGCCCCTTCGAGGTCGGCGGGCCCTCGGGGCCGGTCCTCCTCGGCGCCACGAAGGAACGGCTCCTGCTCGCCCTCCTCGCCCTGCGGATCAACGAGGTCGTGTCGACCGCCCAGCTCATCGACGGTCTCTGGGGTGAGGACCCGCCACCCACCGCGGTCAAGACCGTCCATGCTCACGTTGCCCGGGTCCGGCGGCGGCTCGAGGCTGCCGGCCTTGCGGGGGTGCTCGTCACGCGGGAACCGGGCTACTTCCTTCGAGCCGACCCCGAGCACATCGACGCGACTCGGTTCGAGCGGCATGCCCGGGCCGGCCGTCGCGCCCTCGCCGACGGCGACGCGCGGGCCGCCGACGCGGAGCTTGCATCCGGACTCGCCTTGTGGCGAGGTGACGCGCTCGCGGACTGCCGGGGGGATTCGGAAGTCGTCGCCGCCGAAGCAGTGAGACTGGACGAGCTTCGGCTGAGCGCGATCGAGGACCACGTCGACACCCAGCTCGCGCTCGGCCGCCACGGCGCGGTGGTCGGTGACCTCGAGTCTCTGCTCTCGCGCCACCCGCTCCGTGAACGGATGTGGTGCGCGCTGATGATCGCGCTCTACCGTTCCCAACGTCAGGCGGACGCCCTACGCGCGTACCAACGCGCACGAGAAGAGCTGGTCGAGAAGCTCGGCGTGGAGCCGAGCGTGGAGCTGAGGCAGCTCGAGACCGCGATCCTCGCCGCAGACCCGAGCCTCGATTTCGAGGCGGGACGATCGGCGTCCGCGGCGTCCGAGCGGCTCGTGAGCTGGGCGACCGCTGGGCCCGCGTTCGTAGGGCGCGATCCGGAGCTCACCGCGCTGGCGGGACTCTGGACGCGGGCGCGTGGCGGTGCCCGTCAGATCGCGATGATCAGTGGTGAGCCCGGGATCGGCAAGACGAGGCTCGCGGCTGAGGTCGCGGTTCTGGCGCACGATGAAGGTGCTCGCGTCTTGTACGGCCGGTGCGACGAAGGTCTTGGCGTCCCCTACCAGCCGTTCGTCGAGGCGTTGCGGGAGTACGTCGATGCATGCGACGACGAGGAGCTGGCCGCAGGACTGGGCCGATTTCCCGGCGAGCTCGTTCGACTTGTGCCCGAGCTGGCCTCGCGCGTGCCGGAGCTCGCGCCGCCGCTGCAGTCAGACCCGGCGACGGAGCAATACCGGTTGTTCGAAGCTGTCGTCGAATGGGTCGGCGCAGCGACCGACCGTTCGCCCGTTGTGCTCGTGCTCGACGACCTGCAGTGGGCGGCGCAGCCGACGGTGCTGCTGCTGCGCCACGTGATGCGCTCCGAACGCGCCAGCCGGTTCATGGTTCTAGGCACGTACCGTCAGTCCGAGCTCGATCGGACGCATCCGTTGGCCGAGATGCTGGCGGACATTCACGTCAGTGCACCGGCCCCGGCGTTGGATCGTTTCGAGCTCCGTGGTCTGAGGGCAACGGATGTCGCCGCGTTCGTCGAGGCGGCGGCGGGCTACGACCTGGGTGAGGCGGGCTATCGCTTTGCCGAGTCGGTGCACACGGAGACTGCAGGGAACCCGTTCTTCGTCAACGAGATCGTGCGCAGCCTTTCTGAATCGGGCGACTTCGATCCGAGCGTGATCGACAACTGGGTCGTTGCGGCAGGGAATCTCTGGCCCGGGGACGCACGGATCCCACCGGCCGCGCGAGACGTCGTGCTGCGACGTGTCGCGCGCCTGTCGGACGACGCTCAGCACGTGCTGGCACTGGCTGCGGTGATGGGAAGCGAGTTCGAGGTCAGGTTGTTCGACGAGCTGGCCGACCTCGATTCCGACGCGGTGCTGAATGCCTTGGAGGAAGCAGGAACCGCGCGCCTGGTCGACGAGGCAGGTTCCGACCGGTTCTCGTTTGCTCACGCAATCGTGCGCGGCGCGCTCTACGACCGGCTCAGCGTGAGCCGGCGGGTGCGTTTGCACGGTCGCGTCGCGGACGCGATCGAGCGGCTTCATGTCGCCGATCTCGACGAGCACCTCGCGGAGCTGGCGTACCACTACGCCGACGCAGACTCGGACAAGGCTGCGTACTACGCGCTCAATGCCGCGCACGTTGCTCTCGATCGTCTCGCCTTCGAAGATGCAGTGACCATCTGCCGCCGCGGCTTGGCCGCCGTCGAACGGGCCCGACTCGTTGGCGCGAAGGTCGCGGCATCGGAAGAGTGCGACCTCCTGCTCGCGCTGGGCCGGGCCGAGCTCGCATCGGGCCAGGCGCGCGGTCGCGTCACGCTCATGAGCGCGTACGAGGCCGCCCGTGCGCTCAACGACCCGCACCGGGAATCGGCATCGGTCCTCGCGATGAATCGCGGGTTCTTCGCCCGGATCGGTCGCACGGACCGGGAGCTCGTCGATGCACTCGAGCAGACGATCGCCGCACAGCCACCCGGCGACACCCCCGAGCTGGCCGCGCTCCTGGCGACCGTGGCCTCCGAGCTCGTCTGGGCACCTGATGGCGACCGACGCTTCGAGCTCAGCGATCGAGCGCTCGCGACGGCTCGACGCGTCGGTGATCCTCGGACACTGGCTCGCGTCCTGATGCTGCGCAGCATGACGATCGCCGCTCCCGACACGCCGCGACGAGCGCCTCGCCCTGTCGGCCGAGCTGCTCGATCTCGGGGAGAAGCTCGGCGACCCCGCGATCACGTTCGACACGGCGTTCTCCTACAGCGGCACCGCGTGGGAGATCGGCGACGTGCCGACGATCAACCACATGGAGGAGATCGCGGCTGCGCTCGCGGCGGAGCTGCGGCAGCCACGGTTGGAGTGGCAGGCCAGCTTCATGCGCACTGCGCGGCGGTTGCTCGAGGGCGAGCTCGAGAAGGCCGAGCGGAATGCCGGCGTGACGCTCGAGCTGGGCCGGCGCGCGGGGCTGGATGGCGAAGCATTCATCTTCTACACGGAGCAGATGCTCGAGATCCGCCGCTGGCAGCACCGTCTGGGCGAGGTGATCGCCGACTTTCGCGACTTGGCGGGGAACGATTCCATCGATTTCGGGTACTCGCTGACTCGGTACCTCTACGACAGTGGCGAACATGACGCGGCGCGTACCGTGTACGACGCGATCTTCGAGCGACTCCGGCTTCCGCCGCGCCGCGACATGCTGGCAATGACGACTCTGTACAACCTCGGCTACCTCGCCGCGCGGTTTGGCGACGATCGACGGGCGTCGGCGGTGTACGACGCGCTCCTGCCGCATGCGGCGGCGTTCACGAGCACGACCGTCGCCCGTCCCGTAGGCCATCACGTCCTCGGCATGCTGTCCGCGACTGTGGGAGAGCCCGAACGCGCGCACCACCACTTCGACGAGGCGACGCGCGCGCATGAGGCGGCCAGCGCACCTCTGTTGCTGGCCGAGACCCAGCTTGAGCAGGCGCGCTTGCTCGCCGGTACCGGTAGCCCGGCCCTAGTGGCGCTCGTCGACTCGGTCAGGTCGGTGGCCGTTGCCTGCGGCGCAACGTTCCTCGGATTCCTCTGCGACGACATCGACGTCGGCGCCTGAGGAGGCGGTTCGCGGGCCGTGCCCGCCGGACCGCGGGACATCGGGATGGCCAGCTCGCTTCAACTTCCAGTTCGGCACCGCGGCGAGCCGCCACTCGGGGAACGCCCCGTCGTGTTCGTCGATCCATCGCCGGTAGAGCTTCCGGGTACTGAACCTCGCCAGTGCGGCGAGCCCGTGGCCGGGGAGTCGGGGTGAGAACAGCCTCGTTCCGGCTCGGAAGAACTCGAAGATCAGGCGCGCCGGTCCCGCCGCGGGCACTGCGAGTGCGTCCGCTCGCTCCCGTCCGAGCAACCCGCGCGTCGCAGCAGCTGGATAACCCTTCATCATCAGCGGCATCGTGCGCTTCGTCGCCTCGAGCAGCGATGCCGTCAGCGTCCGCCCATCGAGGCTGGCCTCGGACTGACGCCGGAAGATCGTGGTCTGCAGGAGGCGGAGCTCCTCCAGGTTCAGTGGCGGATCGTCGGGCTCGAGCGCACCGCCGCGAAACAGCTCGTACCTGATGCCGAGGTGATGGCCCACGACGAGCCAGAAGTGGACGTAGTCCTCGCGGGCGGCCTGATTCTCCTCGGTGCTGAAGTCGACGCCCAGCTTCTCGAGTGCGTCGACCGCGACGACGGTGAACACGATCAGTGTCCCCAGAAGATCTTCCTGGTTGATCGGTACCCCGAGGTCGCCGACGTCCCAGTGGGCTTCGGGATCGTTCAGGATCATGAAGCGGACGGCTGCGTGGAACAGCCGCACGCCGCGCGCGGCGTGGAAGCCGAGCGTGCCCTCCTTCAACGGCACGGTGCCGGGTTCGACCGCCATGAGGTCGAGCAGCATCTGGCCGGTCTCGGCGAGCCGGCGGGTGGTGCGACCACCGGTGAGCTCCGCCGTGTACATCAGGGCGCGTGCGCCGCGGGCCGCGGTGTAGCTGAACGGGAGTGACGCGTAGAACAGCGCGGAGGCGATCTCCAAGCCGTGTTCGCGCAGAAACGTCTGGCCGCGCACAAGCCGGGCGTCGCACGCCCACGGCGGGAGCGCCGAAGGGCCGTACAGCGTGTCGTCCTCGGGAAACTCGTCCACCATGAGCTGATGCACGAGGTCCCGGGGACTCTCGGCGACGCGGTCATGATGTCTCGCGTGACCTGCCGGTCCACCGACTCGTCCCCGATCATGCGGAGATGGTCGAGGTAGCCGTCGGCGAGGTTGAGGTCGATGGTCCGCATCTCGCGGGGCCCCAGCTCCCCGAAGAGATGGTCGTCATCCTGCTCGGCGCGGAACAGGTTCACGATGAAGTTCATGCGGTCGTTGTACCGAGCCCAGTTGTGGGACCGGCGACCAGCCTGGGTGCCGCCTGACTGGTCGAAGACGCTCACGATCTTGAGGGTGTCGGGATGGAGCCGGTCGTCGAGCATCTCGGGGTACAGGCGTCCGCTGTCCGGAGGATCAGGAAGCGCGCGTCCCAGGAACAGCGATCGGCGATCGCCCCGGATCGGGCCTTCCCACGCCATGAAGTGGCAGGTGAGGAGCGTGCCGTAGACATTGCTGATCCATTCGATGACGGGCGACCGGTGCCGCAGGGCCCAGGTGGTGCCTCGGCGACGGAGGACCGCCCGCGGCTCGCCGCGATCGAGGTGCATGTTCGTGTTCTCGAACGTGACCAGACGCGTCGCGAACGGGTCGATCGCGATCTGCACGATGGGCTCGAGCCTCCACTGCTCGTACGCGGCGAGAAGAACGGTGCCTCGCAACACGAGACGCGCCTGCTCGCCCGCGTCGGTCTCCTGCATGGCGAGGAAGTACGCCTCGATGCCTCCGCAGAGCCAGTCGGCGTCGCAGCGCGGGAAGAGGTCAGTCGGCTTGCTCGTGACGATGTAGCCGCGGTACCTCTCCCAATTGGCTCGGGTGGGCCTCCCGAGCGCGTCGTACCAGTCGAGGAACTCCACCATCTGCCACGCGATCTCGTGGAACACGAACCGGTTTCCGAGTGCGAGCGCGCGTGGCATCGATGCGTCGCCCATCATCCGCAGGTCGCGTTGCAGCCGGGTCAGGGGGGTGCGCACCGTTCGGAAGAGCGCGTGGGAGTCGATGAACTCGCCGAACGCCTTGGTCGGCCCCGGGCGAAGATTCTCCCCGACGGTGTATGACGACCAACGGGCGAACGTGAACCAGTTCGCGTTGTGGCCGGTCTTCTCGGCCAGTCGCCTCGAGATGTTGTCGTACACGAACGTGATCCATTGATTGCGATACACCACGTCGTCGAGCTCACAGATCTCCTCGATCAAGATCGGGTCGACGCGCTCACTGATGACGGGCATACGCTCTCGCCTCCCATCGGTGGAACCTGCTGATTCGCAACCCTGCCGTTGCTCGCACCGTTGGCCCTGCCGTCCGCAAACCTACGCCGGCTCGACGGCGGGTTCCAGGGCTGAACCCCACTTGGGGCGGGCCTTCGCGGTGATCGACGAAGCTCAGCCGGTGCGGTAGATCTCGTCGTAGTGGCGGAAGTCGGGCTCACCGTCGATGAGCTCGCGGAGCCGACGGGCCCATTCGTGGGTCTCCGGCCGCTCGTTGTTGCGCATCGCTTCGTCGGCGGCTGACACGTCGGGGTCGACGACGCCGAACTCGGCGACGATCAGGTACAGACCGGGGTTGTCGCGGTCGGCCAGCAGGTGCCCGCCCATGTAGCCCATGATGTCGGCCGTCGCCTGGCTGTGGTCCCATTCCGTGTACAGCGCGATGAGCGCGTCCGGATCGTCGCAGCGCACCGCGATGGTCTGGGTGAAGTTCACGTTCACGGTTGGGTTGCCTCCCGTTGCTCGGCGTAGAGACGTTGTATCGCCGACATTCCTTCTCGGTCGAATGCACCCGCGGAGCCTCCGGCGAGCGCGTCCGGAGACTTCTCCGGCATTCCGAGCAGCGCGGCGGACGTCGGGGACGGGCTGGTCGACCAGCTGGGAGTAGTCCACTTCGAAGAGGTCGGTGCCGTAGAAGTCGCACACCACCTTGCCGCGCCGGATCGCATCCGCCAGGCGCTGGTCCATGCCCGGTGCCTGGATGTTGCGTTCCCGGATGTCGCGTTCGAAGAATCCCGTGGTCTCGATGTAGCCCGTCTCGAACAACCCGATCAGGGTGGCCAACCACGCGAACCCCTTCGGGTCCGGGTCGGCGCGCCCGATGAACGCGAACACCTCGAGCTCGCCCCTGACGTTGGTGCCGTAGTCGGCGAGCACGTGGACGAAGTCGTGCTGGGCGAGGTACTTGGGAGCACCGCCGGGGGAGCCCGGGAGCGCGAAACCCCGACTCGCGTAGACGTCGGAGACGGCGCGACCGAGCGTGCCGTCCGGCAGGTCGGCGAACGCAGCCCACTGAGCCTCGAGCTCGGGGTCGACCGTCGCGGGCTCGAAGGCGGCCGGTGCGATCCCGGGTGGCGCACTGGTCGGCTCCGCGGGCCCGGCCGACTCCACCACGTGCTCGACGAATCCGCTCCGGCGCAGGTCGATCCAGGCGAGCCCGTACGCCCCTTGGGCGTAGCGCCGCGCCACCCTCACGAACTGGTCCGTGACGCCGAGCGTTTCGGCGTACCGAGCCACTCGCGCCGCGACCTCGATCGGGAGAGGGCGCAGGACCAGCTCGCCGAGGACCATGTGCTGGACGATGCGCCGGCGGTAGTCGATGTCCCGGTCCGCGAGGACAGCGACCAGATCGTCAGGTCCGAGCGGTTCCAGATCGTGGTAGTCGACGTCTCGGCCCGTAAGTGCCTTCGCGATCGCGCCCAGGAGCTGCGCCTGGACGTCGGTGAGCCCCTCGGCCGGCGATACCGCGGTCGCGATGCCCCGGGCGACGAGGTGTACTTCGGCCGCATCGTGCTCGTCGGCGGCGGCTGTCCCGTGCCGCGCGTTTTGGGCGTCTTCCACGCTCATTCCCCTGAACCGTCGACCGGAAGTCCCGTGATGATTGCACGTCGAACCCGAGCGACGCACCGCGACACCACGACCGCGCCCTCCGGGTTGTAGAAGCACAGACGTGTTCAACGAGCTCGGCGCAGCGCGGGGCGATGCAGCACCACCCGTGCGACACCCGCACCTGCACCTGATGCACCTGCTCGGGGCGGACGCGCCGGGCACGCTCGGGGACCTGTCCCACATCACCCACCACGGGCCGGGCGAGCCGTCGGCTCAACCCGCCGACGCCGTCGCCGACGCGGAGTCGGCCCCCGCGTCCGCCGCCTTGCGGAGCACCGCGAGCGCGTCAGGGATTCCTTCGGCGAGCTCCCAGGGTTCCTCGACGACATCCGGACACACTGCGACCCCGAACTCGACCCGATCGCGGTAGCTCGCGAGCGTGATGTTGATCCCGCAACCCACGAGCAGTGGTCCGAGCGCGTAGATCGCGTCGAGTCGTGCACCACAGGAGTAGAGCGTGATCGGCGGCCCGGCGACGTTCGAGACGATCGCGTTGAAGATGGGTGGGTGGGCCGCCGCGAGGCCGAAGGCCCGGTAGATCCCGAGGCATGTGCTGATCACCGCGGGTGGGAGCACGGCGAGCGCGTCGATGACGATGTCGTCGCCCAGCGCCGCCTGCATCGACTTCGCGCTCTGCATGGACGTATGGATGGCCAGGAGTCGGTCGACCGGGTCCTCGATGTCCGTGCGCAACGAAGCTCCGGTCGCCGCGACGAAGTTCCCGCCCAGCCCTTCACCATCCCGGTGAACGCCGACCGGGATCTGCGCCACCAGGGCGCGATCCGGCAGATCATCTCGGTCGAGGAGATATCGACGCAGGACATCGGCCGCCAGCGCCAGAGCCACGTCGTTCATCGTCACGCCGAACGCACGCTTCACCGCGCGCATGTCCTCGAGCGACACGGACGCGAACGCGAACGATCGGCGTGGCGTGAGCGGACGGTTCAGCCGGGTGCGAGGCGCACGGAACGGCAGCGCTGCCGCCTGCCCGTCCGGTGAGGCGAGCACGCGCGCGAGGCGGGCGCCGGCCGCCACGAACTCGGTGCCGAGATGGAGCGCTCGGAGTGGAGTACCGGCAAGGAACGTCGCGGCACCCATGAGCATGCGCAGAGGTGACGGGGCACGATCGGCGACCACGGGCGGCGAATCGGGTCGCGTGATGGGTGCGTCGGCGTCGATGTCGAAGAGCACCTCGAGCAGACGTTCACCTCGGATGCCGTCCATGAGCGCGTGGTGCACCTTCATGAGGAGAGCGACGTGCCCGCTCTGGAGGCCTTCGATCACCCAGATCTCCCAGAGAGGCCCGCTCCGGCTGAGCGGAGTCGAGAAGAGGTCTCCGGCGAGGGCCGCGACTTCCCGCATGCCGCCGGGTGCGGGCACTGCGACCCGCCGAACCTGTGCGCCGAGGTCGAGATCGGCGCCGTCGACCCACACCGGGCGACCGAGCGCGAAAGGGACTTCGAGCAAGCGGTGGCGGAACGGGCCGAGAAGGCCCTGCCGGGCGTTGAGCACCGCGTGGATGCCGCCGGCGAGGTCGAGATCGGGGCTGTCGATCGGCTTCAGGAGCGCGAGCGCACCGGTGTGCATGTGCCATTCGGGCGTCTCGCCCGCGAGCATTCCGGTATCGAGACCATTCAGTCGTTCGACCATCAGGACCCCCGTTCCTCGCCCCGGCTGCACCTACCCAACACCGAATGGGCGGACGCCGCCAGGGACGAAAGTCACCACCGAGCGGCGAGAGTCCAAAGACTCTGTTGCGGCCTCCTTGGTTCGCGCAGTCTGGAGTCATGACAAGGTTCGTCAAGCAGCACATCGCGCTTCATGGCCACGACATCGGGTACTTCCACGCTGGGTCCGGCCCGGTCGTCGTTCTGGTGCACGGCATGGCCGGGAGCTCGGATACATGGCAGGCCGTCATGCCGAAGCTGACCGAGCACTTCACCGTGATCGCGCCGGACCTCCTCGGCCACGGTGACTCGGCGAAACCTCGCGGCGACTACTCGCTCGGCGGGTTCGCGAGCACAGTGCGGGATCTGCTCGTCGCATTGGGGCACGAGCGGGCCACGCTCGTGGGCCAATCACTCGGTGGCGGTGTGGTCATGCAGTTTGCATATCAGTTTCCAGAACGGTGCGACCGGCTGGTACTCGTGTCGAGCGGCGGCCTCGGCGACGAGGTCAACGTATTGCTGCGCATGCTCACGCTCCCGGGCGCGGAGTACGTCCTCCCCGTCGGGTGCAACCACTGGGTGCACAGTGCCGGTCAGACGATCGCGAGTTGGCTGCACCACGCCGGGCTGCGCGTCGGCACGAACGTCGCCCAGATGTGGCAGGCCTACGGCTCGCTCGCTGACGCACCCACGCGCACGGCGTTTCTGCACACGCTGCGGTCGGTCGTCGATCATGCCGGGCAGCGGGTGAGCGCGGCCGACCGCCTCTATCTCGCGACCGAGACGCCCACGCTGATCGTGTGGGGCGATCGAGACCGGATCATTCCGGTGCACCAGGGCTACGCCACCCATGAAGCGCTGCCCGGCAGCCGGCTCGAGATCTTCGAGGGTTGCGGCCACTTCCCGCACTGCGAGGATCCCGACCGCTTTGCCGCGGTGCTGACGGACTTCATGACCACCACCGCGGCGGCCACGGTCTCCGCCGATCGCTGGCGCAACCGCATTCTGGAGGCCGACGGCCCGCTCCCGCGCCGTGAGGTGTCCTGATCGCGCAGAAGGAGCCAGATCGGGCCATGGGGTCCGCGGTGGCAGTGCCGCGCCGGTGTAGACAACCCGTCAGGGCGGAGTCTGACTGCAGGGGGATTCCGATGGAAGTTCGATCAGGCTGGTGGACGTTCGCCGGCATCATGGTGCTCGTGGGCGGGTTCCTGAACGCCTTCGACGGGCTGGTGGCGATCACCCAGTCTCGCTACATCGAGCGCAACATCGGCGGTTCGTTGCCGATCACGAACAACGTCAAGACCTGGGGTTGGGTGGCGCTGATCATCGGCGTCATCATGCTCTTCGCCGGGTTCGGCATTCTCTCCGGCGCGGCGTGGGCCCGAGTCGTCGGCATCTTGGTCGCGAGCGTGAACCTGATCTTCCAGTTCGCGTACCTCGGCCACTACCAGTTCTGGTCGTTCACGATGATCGTCGTCGACATCCTCGTGATCTACGGCCTCGCGGGACACCGCGCGGACGAACCACTCGAACTCTGACCGTTGGTCGGGGGATGCAGCGGCATGCTGCATCCCCCGACCGCGATCACCAGGGAACGGGCGGTGAACCCGGTGGCGGTTCGATGCCGGCGCTGTTCGCGACCATCGAGAGCATCGTGTACTGACCGACGACGAAGACGAGCTCGACGAGTGCCGGCGGTTCGAGCGACTCGGCCAGAACGCTCCAGGTGTCGTCGCTGATGCCGCAGCCCGTGTGGAGGTCGTCGGCCGCGTGCAACAGGGCACGCTCGAACGGCGACCATGCATCGTCGTCTCGTTCCGGGCGGGCGACGGCGGCGATCTCCTCCTTGCCGACGTCAGCACCTCGCGCGAACTCCGCGTGTTCCACCCATTCGAACGCACTCCGGCAGTTCCACGCCGCGCGCAGCGCCACCAGCTCGTGGTGACGCTTGCTGAGCACACCGTTGAGGGCCAGCGCCGCCGCCCAGCCGAGGAACGGGGCCAGGAGGTCGGGTTGGCGCGCGAGGACTGCCATGGTGCGCGCCGGTTCACGGCCAGGTTGCGCGATCAGGGGTAACAGCTCCGCGACATCGGCGCGCAGCTCGCCCGGCTCCGGGATCGGGATTCTCGGCGACGTGCTCACGGCGAGAGCGTAGGGCGTGGTGTCGGAGGGTGTTCCGGGTTCGGAGAGCGCGGCGGGAACGGCGGGTGACCGTTGTAGCAGGGCGTTGGGTGCGGGGCAGCCGACACGCGCCCTTGGATGCGATGCCCTATCGGTCGTAGACGCTGACGACCTCGGTGTGGAACGTGTGCGGGAAGAGGTCGATCGGGGTTGCGTACGTGAGCGCGTACCCCGCTCTGCGTAGCAGCGCAGCGTCGCGACCGAGGCTTGCCGCGTCGCAGCTGACGAGGATCAGCCGTCGAGCTCTGCTCGCGGCCACAACATCGACACCGCGCTTGTCCAAACCGGCGCGGCTGGGGTCCGCCACGACGAGATCGCTCCGGGCGGGCTTCCAGGTCGTCACATCGGCACGGACCGACGACACCTCCAGCTTTCGTAGGTTCGTCCGCGCGTCCCTGACCGCGCTGGGGGAGCTCTCGACGGCGGTGACGGTCCATCCGCGCGTCGCGAGCACTCCGGCAAAGACGCCGACACCGCTGTACAGGTCCAGCGCGCGGCCTGCGGGCCCGACTTCATCCGCCGCGGCGGCCACGGCGGTTGCGAGCGCGTCGACTCCGTCCGGTCGCGACTGGAAGAACGAACGGGCCGAGATCTGCCATTCGAGTCCCGCGGCCATCTCGTGCAGGTGATCGCGGCGCACGTCGACGGGAACGTCGAGCTTCGCACGCGCCGGCGTCGGCAGCGCGAGCCGTTCGCCGGTTCTCGCGCCGCATCGAAGCAGCACCTCGGAGGCGTCGCCGTAACTTCCGTCGACGACCAGCTCGACGAGCAGGGGATGGGCGACGAGGCACCCGTCGACGGGAACCACCCGGTGCGACCGGTAGCGCCGGAATCCGGCGCGACCTTTCGCCACCGCGGCGTGCACCGTCGTACGGAAACCCGTCGCCGGTAGGCTCACCGTCGGCCGAAGCCGCGCCTGTCCTGCCTCTCCGGCCAGGTCGAGCGCCGTCGTGACCAGCTCCCGCTTGTAGGTGGCCTGCGCGCCGAGGTCGATGTGCTGCCACTGGCACGCGCCGCAACCATTGGCTACTTCGGGGCACGGCGGCGCGGCGCGATTCGGCGAAGGTTCGAGCACTTCGACCACGCGCGTGTGGACGACACCCTTCCGGCGTGCCATGACCCTCACGCGAACTCGCTCGCCGGGAATGGCGCCCGGAATGGAGAAGGTCGGTCCCTCCGATTCACGAGCAACGGCATCACCGTGGATGCCGAACTCCAGCGGAGTCAGGTCGAACTCGGCACCGCGATCGGACGGGTCGACCCTGGTCATCGCCCCAGTGTGGCTGACGATCAGATCATCACCGGCACTGGCGGCAGTGCCCGACGATGTCCGGCGTCGACCGAGTCGTGCTCCGGTCAGCTCAAGCCGCGGATCAGAGCCATCGTGCCGGCGATGCCGGCGAAGGTGAGCACCGCGGGACGGACGCTGCGACCGCGAAGGTGGCGGGCACCCCAGGCGCTGGCGAGCAGGCCGATGACGAGCGCGGGGAGGAGCTCGAGCGTGAACACCAGCTGCTCGGCGCGGATCTCGCCTGCGATGGCGAGGGCGGCGGCCGACATCAGGGTGCCGAGCACGAAGCACGCCGCGAGCGTGGCGCGGATTGCCTCGCTGCTGTGGTGCTGGTACAGCAGCGCCAACGGCGGGCCATCGATGCCCGCCGCCGTACCCATGACCCCCGCGGTGAGACCCGCAGTCGCCGCGGTTGCCGGCCGCACGGATACCCGCAGCTGCGCAAGGCTCAGCGCGACTGCGACCAGGATCGCGGCGCCGATGATTGCGGTCAGGACGTCCGGGGCGACGAGCACGACGACTGCTGCACCGACCGCGGCCCCGGGAAGCCGTCCCACCATGACCCATGCCACGCCGCGTCGATCGATGTGGTGATGCTCACGAACCATCATCGTGATCGTGAGCGGAAGCGAGAGCAGCACGACCGATCCCGGTACCGCTTCGGGTACGAGAACCGCGATCACCGGGACCACGATGAGGTTGATCCCGAACCCGACGCTGCCCTGCACGAATGCGCCGAGGGCGACGATCAACAGACACGCGGCGAGCTCGGCCCCAGATACCTGCACGACGGCGGAGTCTCGCGGAGCCGCGGGTGGTTCGGCGGATCGCCGCCCGCGGTCCAGGCACTACTCGGTGCCCAGCACCTTCTCCTTCGGAGTGGTGAACGCGTGGATGAATCCGGCAATGGAGGCCAGCAGGAGCACGAATGCGGCCGCGAAGGCCACGAGCGCCGCCTGTTGCGCGCGGTCCCCGAAGATGCTGAATCCGTATGACGTCAGGAGCAGCCCACGCAGCGTCTCACCCCGGAACAGCGTGTCCACCTTGCCGCCGAGCTCCTTGGCCTGGTTCTGGAGCTCGATGGTCTGAGGCGTGTCCGGGCTCTTGGCCGCGGCGGCGTCGGCTTGGGTCTGCAGCGCCCGAGACTCGCCGCTCGTCTCGGCGTAGGTCTTGCCGTCGTTGACCTCGCTCAGATGCAGGGCGATGTACGAGTTCGCGTAGCACTCGGCCTGTTTGCCAGTGGTCAGCGGCTTGCCGGCGTACTTGACGAGGCAGTCGGCCTTCTTCTCTGCGGGGGCGAGGTTGGCCGCCGGAGTGAACGTGATCTTCTGCTCGGTCAGCTGGTCCTTCACGTAGCTCTTGGCGAAGTTGGCCTGGTCCTGGAGCACGAGACCCAGGATCAACAACAACGCCGCGAGGAGCAGGCCGCCTACGCTGAACACGACGTCAAGGGTGCGGCGCTTCATAGATGACTCCTCCGAGGTGTGACGACCGGCGCGTTTCGCCGATGTGCGTTTCGCCAGTCAACGCCCTCTCGGGAAGTGCAACCAGAGGCCAAAGTCCCGACTGCGAGCTCCTCCGGGCCTCAGCGGGTCACGCGCACCCAGTCGACGAGCATCTCCGATGGCAGCTGCACCGGGGGAGCGATCTCGGTTGACAGACCGAGGTTCAAGATCAGGTACATGGGTGCGGCGGTGATCCCCGATGCGATCCGTCCGACCTGCACTCCGTCGTAGAAGTACGTCACGGACCCGGGCTCCCAGTCGGCGGCGAATGTGTGCCAACCGGTCGGATCCGCCCAGGGTGCGCACCCGCCCGGCCCGCCCGCGGTCGAGTGGAAGTGCCAGCACGCGTGACCATCGAGACCTTCCATGACGTCCAGCTCACCGGTGACAGGCCAGGTACCCGTGCCGTTCGCCCAGAATGCGGGCCAGTTCGCGGCGGCGCCCGAGCCGGGAACGAAGATCCGTGCCTCGATTCGTCCGTAGGTGAACGTGAAGTCGTGGGCGGACTCGACCAGACCCGACGCATACGGGTAGGTCGTGCCGTTGTTCGCGCGGCACGAACGGTTCACCGCACGCAGATGCAGAGAGCCGCCCGACACGGACACCTGCGCCGGGTCGTAGCACGAGAGCTCGGCGGAGTTCACGGGCTTGGTGATCGCGTCGTCGGTACCGGCGAGCCAGTTGGGCCGCCACTTCGACAGGTCGAGGGTCGACCCGTTGAAGTCGTCCCGGAAGATCTCGGTCGGCGCCGGGGGATCGGTGGTCGGAACGGTCGAAACAGTCGTCGGTGGCGGTACCGGCTTCGTCGTCGTCGGTGGGGTCGGGGGCGCCGTTACCGGAGGCTGCGGCGGGTCCGTCACTCCACCCGGCGCGCTGACCGACAGTGTCGGCCGGTTCTCCGCCCGGAGCGATTCCGATGTCGCGACGCTGACCCGCGTGATCGCGCCATCCCTCGACGCGGGCCGGTTGAGCCGGAGCCGGAGTGTGAACGAACCGGGGCGGCGCATCGACCGCACGACGGGGGAGACGTCAACCGCGATTCGACCCTTCACCGGACTGATCGTGGCGAGTCGCGTGGCGCGCCGGCGGTAGTCAGACTTCGTCGCCGCGGTTCCGTTGGTGTACGTGTCGATGACGAGCTTCCGCGCGGCCAGGTTGTCGCTGCGGTGGACACGAATGGTGACATTGGCCGAGCCTCCGTCTGCGATGACTGCGGCGCGCGCCTGCGGCGAGACGGTGAAGGGGAGGAACAGGCGAAGGTCGCTCCCGTCGCGAAGCTGCTCGCCGACCGACAAGGATCTGCTCTTCGCACCGAAGTGGGTGAGGTCGGCGACACCGTCCCGGTTCAGGTCGACCGCGCCGGCGTCAGTCGCGCTTGCCACCTGCGCGGTGATCCTGCTCTCGGCGCCGGCCGGAGAGAGCACATGGATCGCACCGACCACCAGTCCGATCGCGAGCGTGATTGCGATCAGCCCGGTGGGCCTCGGATGGGTCGTGAGGGCAGCAGCGGGAGTTCGGGGCACGTCGTTCTCCTCGGCCGGAGATGGGGAGCGGTCGTGCAGCTCGCCACTGTCGGGGATGCGACACATCCCGCATCAAAGTGGCGGAATTCCACCCATCGGCACCGAAGACCCCGGAACTTGAAGAATCGGTCGAACTCGAATCAGGTGCGCACCCGCACCGGGATGGTTCGGGGCCCGCGCACCTGCCCGCCCGACCACGTGACCGCCCCCGGGTCCGTGAGCTCGAAGTCGGGGTACCGAAGCATCCATTCCTCGAGCGCGACGCGCAGCTCCATGCGCGCCAGATTCGAACCGATGCAGCGATGGATGCCCAGCCCGAACGCGGCGTGACGGTTCTCGGCGCGATCGAGCACGACCTCACCGGCGTCCGGAAACGCTTCCGGATCGCGGTTTGCAGCCGGGAAGGGGAGCAGCACCCAGTCGTCCTCCTTCATGGGGCAGCCACGGAACTCGAAATCGTCGCTCACCATGCGGGCCATCGTCACCGGCGCGTACGCGCGGAGGAGCTCCTCCAGTGCGGTGGGCATGAGCTCGGGCTCCGATGAGAGTCGTTTCCGGTCCTCGGGGTGCTGGGCGAGGTGCCACAACGACGCACCGATCGCGGACCACGTGGTGTCGATGCCGGCGACCATCAGCAGGACCATCGTGCCTCGGACGTGATCCGGCTCCAGCTTCTGTCCTTCGATCTCCGCGTCCAGCAGGAACGAGGTGAGGTCGTCACGGGGTTCGGCCAGATGTTCGGCGATGCGGGCATCGATGTAGTGCTCGAGCTCGCGCTCCTCCTCGAGGCGTTCTCGCTCCTCGGCGGACATGTCCACGTCCTCGAGGATCATGCGGATGAAGCGCCGGAACACGTCGGCGTCCTCCTGCGGGAACCCGAGCATCTTCACGATGACCCGGAGAGGGATGTGGCGCGCGTAGTCCACCGCGGCGTCGATGTCGTCCCGACCATCGGTGGCGTCGAGCAGCTCGCGGCACAGCTCGCGGGTGAATGGTTCCAGTGCCGCCACCTTCTTCGGGGCGAAGGCGGGCAGCAGCAACCTCCGGGCCAGCGCGTGGAAGGGCGGGTCCGAGGTGATCGGCGGCGCGAGTCCGATCGGAGCCGGAAGGTCCTCTGGCCCGGGCCGTACGTCGCTCACGACGACCGAGCGCGAGGTGAAGTGCTCGGTGTCATACGCGATGGCCGTGATGTCGTCGTGGCGGACCGGCAGCCAGGTGCCGCCGTACCGGTCGCTGTGCGCGACGGGACAGGTGCGGCGCAGCTCGTCCCAGATCGGGAAGGGGTTGCCCACCCACTCCGGGTCGGTGTGATCGAAGTCCGTCGCCCAGTCGGTGACGGGAGTCCGGCGCGCCGTCATGGCTGTTCCTCGATCGAGATGGCGAATTCGGGACAGTTGGCGACGGCCATGCGTGCCTTCTCCTCGAGCTGAGGTGGTACCTCACCGTCGTTGAGCACCGATGCAAAGCCGAGATCGTCGACGTCGAAGAGCTCGGGGGCGAGCACGTAGCAACGGTTGTGACCCTGGCACTTCTCGGCATCGACGTGCACTCGCATGATCAGCTCCTTGTGTGGGTCCCGGAACGAAGTGGCTGGGCCTCGAACGGAAATCGGGTCGCTCCCCATCTTGAGGACTCGTCATTCAACGGAGGAAGGGACCTTGGTCCCCAGTTTCGCGTGGTGCAGCCACCTACCTCGTGGCCAGCTCGACGACCGTCTGCTCGACCGGTGTCGTGTCCAGCATCGATTCGTCAGCCTGGTTGGTCTCGATCGCGAACGCCAGGCCCAGCTCCGGGCAGTAGTACGCCTCCGTGCCCCAGTACCCCGGATGACCGAAGCACTGCTGCCCGGCGATGTGGGCTGCGAAGATTCCGAGTGCGGCGCCGTCGGGCCGACCGGGCGACGAAACAGTGAGCATCGCGTCGAGTGTTGCGTCGTCCGAGAAGATGCTGCCGTCGAACAGCGCGCGGTAGAAGCGCGTGAGGTCGCCGACGGTGGACACGAGACCACCGCCGCCGTAGAGGTCGCTCGACGCGTTCGAGCGCGATGTTGTCGAACGTCGTGTCGTAGTACTGATGCGCCCGGGCCGGCTGTCCCGATCGTGCAGGTTCGAACGTCTCCCAGTACGTGTGATCGAGGCCGAGCCGATCGAAACCGATGAGGTTCCGGACGGCTGCCGCCAGCGACTGACCGGTCGCGTGTTCGATGAGCTCACCGAGCAGGATGTAGTTCGTATCCGAGTAGTGGTACGTGCGGCCCGGGGCCGCGACGGGCGTGCCGCGTTCCATCGCGAACTGCAGTTGCTCGGCACGGGTCCAGTGACGCCCCGGATCCTTGGTGTTGATGTCGTCGTACGCCGAGCTCGAGGCATAGTCGAACAGCCCTGACGTGTGACCGAGCAACTGCCGGACGGTGATCTGCTCCGGCTGGTACCCCCCGCGAGCCAGCGCGGCGACCGTCTCCGACGACAGGTACTCCGCGATCGGTACGTCCAGCGCCACCTTTCGTTGCTCGACGAGTCGCAGCACCGACGCGGCGACAAATGTCTTGGTGACACTGGCGATGCGGAACGGTGTGTCGACGTGAAGGGGAACCTTCGCGTCCACGTCGGCGAACCCCCGCGCCGCGCGGACGTCCAGGCCCGGTGCCCGCACGCTGACGGCTTCACCGGGAATCGCCGGATGGTTCGCAAGGTCGGACTCGATGGCCGCCACGAGGCGTTGGTGCGGGCTCATCGTGCGGGTCGGGCCGGACCCGTTCGACGAGCAGGCGGCGACCAGTGCCACGACGGCCGCGGCGACCGTCGCCCCCCGGAAGACACGTGGTCCCGGCCCGATTCTCATGGCCTGCAGCACGCTACCGGCGCCTGCGGCGCGGGTTCCGGCACCACCGAGAAAGAATTTGCGGGTGAGCTGTCCTCTCGCAGTCCGGGCGTTCGTAGTCATGGGTGAGAGCGGCGAACGGGCCGATCATCCCGGCACTCGCATCCTGGCTCTCCGACTGACACTCTGACCTCACAACTGAAAGGAACGTCGACATGACGCAGTACCTCCTCTCCGTGCACTACTCGGAACACACCCCTGAGCTGACGCCCGAGGAACAGCAGCAGGCGTTCCGGCAAGTCGACACGTTCAACGAAGAGATCGTTGCTTCCGGTACGTGGGTGTTCGGCGGCGGACTGCAGCCGCCGGAGATCGCAACGGTTGTGCGCACCAGCGGCGGCGAGACGGTCATGACGGACGGCCCGTTCGCCGAGACCAAGGAGCAGCTCGGCGGCTTCTGGGTCATCGACGCGGCGGATCTCGACGTGGCCCTCGAACTGGGCGGCGAAGGCCTCCGCGGCCTGCATGAGCCCGGTCGAGGTGCGTCCGTTCCAGGACGAGCCGGCTAGTGCCGGATCATCGCCCCGGCCGACGCTCGAGCGGATCTTCCGGGAGGAGTCCGGTCGGGTCGTCGCCACCCTGGTCCGCCTCTTCGGCGACATCGACCTCGCCGAGGAGGCGGTCCAGGAGGCGTTCGTGGTGGCGGCGCGAACGCTGGCCGGAGACCGGAGCTCCCGCCCAACCCGGGCGGCTGGATCACCACCACCGCCCGCAACCGCGCCATCGACCGCCTACGCCGCGAGGCATCCCGCCATGACCGCCATGCCCAAGGCGCGCTGCTCCATGAGCCCGCGACGAGCCGCCCGAGCCGGTGGGCGACGTGAGCGACGACCGGCTCCGGCTGATCTTCACCTGCTGCCACCCGGCGCTGGCGCCCGAGCGCCCAGGTCGCGCTCACGCTGCGACTGCTCGGCGGGCTCGAGACGCCGGAGATCGCCCGGGCCTTCCTCGTGCCCGAAGCGACGATGGCCCAGCGCCTCGTCCGCGCCAAGCGCAAGATCCGCGACGCCAAGATCCCGTACCGCGTGCCCGCGCCAGGCCGAGCTGCCCGACCGGCTGCCGCCCGTGCTCGCCGTCATCTACCTCGTCTTCAACGAGGGCTACACCGCGACCGACGGGCGACGAGCCTCGTCCGGCGCCGACCTCTGCGCCGAGGCGATCCGGCTGGCCCGCCTCCTGGCCGAGCTCATGCCCGACGAGCCCGAGGTGCTCGGCCTGCTCGCGCTGCTGCTGCTCACCGAATCGCGCCGCGCGGCCCGGACGGCGCCCGACGGCAGCTCGTGCTGCTGCCCGACCAGGACCGCTCGCGCTGGGACCGCGCGCTGATCGCCGAGGGCCAGGCGATCGTGCGGCGCTGCCTGCGGCGCCGACCATGCCCGGGCCCGTACCAGATCCAGGCCGCGATCAACGCCGTCCACAGCGACGCCGCGTCCGCGGCCGCCACCGACTGGCGCCAGATCGTCGCGCTCTACGACCAGCTGCTCGCGCTCGCGCCGACCCCGGTCGTCGCGCTCAACCGCGCGGTCGCGGTGGCCGAGGTCGACGGTGCCGGCCGCCGGCGCTCGACGATCGTCGACGATCTCGACCTGGACGACGTACCACCTGTTCCACGCCAGCGCGGGCCGACCTGCTGCGCCCGGCTCGGCGACGATGTCGCCGCGGTGCGCGCCTACGACCGCGCGCTCGTGCTCGCCGCCAACACCGCGGAACGGAACCTCCTGAAGCGAAAGCGCGACGCGTTGCCGACCTGAGTCCCGTGTCGCTCCGAAGGGCCCCCGGTACCGGCGCCGTAGTGTTGCCGCATGACGTCGCTGACGAATCAACGGACGGTCCATCTCCGCACGTGCCCGCTGTGCGAGGCGATGTGCGGGCTCGAGGTCCACGTCGACGGCGAGCGGGTCGAGCTGATCCGCGCGCGACCAGGAGGACGTGTGGAGCAAGGGCCACCTCTGCCCGAAGGGCACGACCCTCGGCCACCTGCACCACGACCCCGACCGGCTCGCGGGCAGCCGCTGGTCCGCGACGGCGACGGCTGTGCCGCGAGGTGACGTGGGACGAGGCGTTCCGCCGGTGCTCCGAGCTGCTGCGCCCGGTCGTCGCCGAGCACGGCATCGAGGCCGTCACCGCCTACGTCGGCAACCCGCTGGCCCACGACTTCAGCCTCGGCCGCTACGTCGGCATCCTCATCGGCATGTCGGGCATCCCGATGATCTACTCGCCGGGCACGGTCGACCAGTGGCCGAAGAACGTCAGCTCGCACCTCATGTACGGGGGCATGTGGAAGATCCCGGTGCCCGACATCCAGCGCACCGACCTGCTGGTCGTCATGGGCGCCAACCCGCACGCGTCGCAGGGCTCGCTGCTCGCGTGCCCCGACGTGATGGGCGAGATCGACGCCATCCGCGACCGTGGCGGCAAGGTCATCGTCGTCGACCCCCGGCGCACCGGCACCGCCGAACGAGCCGACGAGTGGCTCCCGATCACGCCCGGCACCGACGCCGCGCTGCTGCTCGCCGTCGCGCAACGTCGCTCGTTCGCCGAGGACTCGTCCGTCCTCGGGCCGCGTGGCCGATCTGCTCGACGGGGTCGACGAGATCGAGCAGCTGGTCGCGGCGTGGACCCCCGAGCGGGTCGCGCGCGGTCACCGGCATCGCCGCGGACGCGCATCCGGCGCGCTCGCCCGCGCAGCTCGCCGGAACCGAACGCGCGGTGGTCTACGGCCGCATCGGGCTGTGCAACCAGGAGTTCGGCACGCTGGCGAGCTGGCTCGTCGACGTCGTCAACGTCCTGACCGGGCACCTCGACGCGCCTCGGCGGGGCCATGTTCCCGACGCCCGTCGGTCGTGGTCGGTGACCGACCTGCCGATGCCGGGCCTCGAGGGCGGCGTCGCCGAACTTCGGCCGCTGGACAGAGCCGGGTGCGGGGCGCCCCGGAGGTGCTCGGGCACGTGCCGGTGTCGTGCCTGGCCGAGGAGATCGCCACGCCGGGCGACGGGCAGATCCGCGCGCTGTTCACGGTGGCGGGCAACCCGGTCCTGTCGACGCCCGGCGGCGACCGCCTCGACGCGGCCCTCGACGGGCTCGACTGCATGATCAGCGTCGACAACTGGATGAACGAGACGACCCGCCACGCGGACGTGATCCTGCCCGGGCCTCTCGCCGCTCGAGCAGGCCCATCACGACGACCTGATCTGGAACGTTCGCGGTCGGCAGCGCAGCGAAGTACTCGCCGCCGATCTTCCCGCCCGGCGACCGACGGCCCGAGGAGTGGGAGATCCTCGATCCGCCTCGCCGGCGCGTGCCTCGGCCAGCCGGCGGACGATGTCGACGTCGCCGCGATCGACGACGGGTTCTTCGACGTGCTGGCCGCGGACGCACGGGCCTCGACGGGCCGACGCTCCGCGAGCGCTACGACCACGGCGGGCCCGAGCGCCTGCTCGACCTCACCCTGCGCACGGGCCCGTTCGGCGACCGCTACGGCGAGGAGCCCGACGGCCTCAACCTGGACCGGCGTGAAGGCCGCGCCGCACGGCATCGACCTGGGGCCCATGGTGCCGCGCCTCGACGAGGTGCTCGCGACCCCGAGCGGCACGGTCGTCCTCGCGCCGCCGCTACATCACCGACGACCTGCCTCGGCTGGCCGACGCGGCTAGAGCGGCCCGCCGACGAGCTGGTGCTGGTCAGCCGCCGTCACCTGCGTTCCAACAACTCCTGGATGCACAACGTGCAACGTGCTCGTGAAGGGCAAGGACCGCTGCACGCTGCTGGTCCACCCCGACGACGCGGCCGCGCACGGCATCTGCGACGGTGCACTCGCGCAGGTCAGCGTCGACGGCCGGCACGGTCGACGTGCCGGCCGAGGTGACCGACGGCATCGCGGCCGGGGTGGTGTCGCTCCCGCACGGCTGGGGCCACGACCTGCCGGGAACGCGCCTCTCGGTCGCCAATGACCACGCCGGGCGTGAACACCAACGTCGCTCGCTCCCGGCACGTTCGTCGACGTGATCTCCGGCAACGCCGCGGTGAACGGCATCCCGGTCACGATCGGGCCCGCGGTCAACCCTTCGTGACCCGCTCGGCGAACTCCACCGCGCGCGCTTCCAGGTCGGCCCGTTCGTAGTCCAGGGTCGCGACGTGGAAGCTCCGGACCAGGGTCATGCGTTCGACGGTGCCGCCGACGTGCGCCGCGAAGTGGTCGCTCGCACCGGGGGGAACGACGTGGTCCTGTTCGCTTTCGATGACGAGTGACGGACAGGTGATGAGCGGCAGCTCGGCTTGGAGCTCGTCGAGCGCGGTGAGCAGCGAGAGCATGGCCGCGGGTGGGACCTCGTCGTAGGCGAGCTCGGTCTGGCTGGGGTCGGCGATGTCATTGCCGGGTCCCGGTATCCGGGGCACGCCCTGCTCGACGATCTGCGCGAGCCCGTCACGGACCGTCGCATCGATCGGCCCGAGCGCGCCGTTGATCACGATGAGACCGGCGATCTCCGGGTGGTGGGCGGTCAGTCGGGCGGCGAGAGTCGCGCCCATCGAGAGCCCGGCGATCACGACCCGGTCGCAGCGCGACGCCAGGTCCGTGTACGCACGCCCGACTTCGCCGCTCCAGTCCGACCACGACGTGGTGGCCAGGTCGTCGGTCGAGGTGCCGTGGCCCGGGAGGCGCGGGAGCTCGACCGCGAATCCGGCGGCTGCGAAGGCTTCAGCCAATCCGCGCATCGATTGCGGCGTGCCCGAGAAGCCGTGCACGACGAGTGCGCCGTGGGGTCCACCCGGGGCGGAGAACGGCTCCGCGCCGGGCATCACTTCGATGTTGCCGGTGTCTGCCATCGGGGCATCATGGCGCGGACGACGCGTCGTGTCCCAGTGCGTGAGCTCGTGGAGCGGGGGAGAGACCGGCCCACCACGGTCATGTGGGTCGAGTCGGTACCACGTCTACAACCCTGCAACCCAGGGGTCTGTCCTCGATCCCCGGACGCGCCGCCTCGTTTCATCGTCGGTTCACGACGCCGACCCGACGGTCGGGTCGCGACCGGTACCGTCGGAGGCGTGATCGTCGATGTGGGATGCGAGCTCGTCCGGTCGCCCGAAGTGATCGTGACCACGTCGCCATGACGGTTCGCGGTGTGCTGCTCGACGTGGACGGAGTGCTCGTCGTGTCGTGGAAACCGATCCCGGGCGCGGTCGACGCGATCCGTGAAGTGCGCGTGGCCGGCCTTCCCCTCGCGTTCCTCACCAACACGACGTCGCGACCGCGAGCGGAGATCGCGAGCCGGCTGACGGACGCGGGGTTCGCGCCGAACGACGACGAGCTCATCACCGCCGGATCAGCGACCGCGGCGTTCCTCGCGTCACGGTTCCCGGACGCGCGTTGCCTGCTGCTGAACGACGGTCCGTCAGACGACTTCGAAGGCGTCGATGTCGCCCGCCCGGGCGAGCCGGCAGACGTGGTGGTGGTCGGCTCGGCCGGCCCTACCTTCAGCTGGGATCTCATCAATGCGGCGGCGCGCGCGCTGCTCGGCGGCGCGGAGCTCGTGGCGATGCACGGCACCGCGACCTGGCGGACGGAGGAGGGAATCTGCGTCGACGGCGCCTCGTACGTCGCTGCCCTCGAGCGCGCGACCGGCCGCACCGCGTCGACCATCGGGAAGCCGGCGCCGCAAATGTTCAAGGAAGGACTCGCGCACCTCGGTGTCCCGTCGGGCGAGGTCGTGATGGTCGGCGACGACCTTGTGGGCGACGTTCTCGCGGCCCAGGCCGTCGGCATGCGCGGCGTGCTCGTCCGGACCGGGAAGTTCCGGCCCGACGTTCTTGCCGGAACCGCAGAAGAACCCGACGCGGTGATCGACTCGATCGCCGATCTCCCGCGCTGGCTCGAAATCTCCTGACGCCCGACCGATCCCGATGTACGGACTCGCGCCGAACGGCGACGAGCAGTGGCCACTTCGGCACTCGGCCGGGCATACTCGGCCGGTGACTCCCGGGGGGATGCGCAGGCTCGCAGTCGTGATACTGGTGCTCGCGGTCGGCGCCGGGTGCACGTTCCAGAACGCGCTCGGGCCCCGGCCGGATCGCGCGGTCGCCCCGCTCGGGAGCGACGGCCGCTGGTTCACGGACCCGTCGGGTCGCGTCGTGATGTTGCGAGGGGTCAACTTCGTGCAGAAGTGGGCGCCCTCCACCCCCGAAGCGGCCGGATTCAGCGACGATGACGCGGCCCTGATCGCCGGGAACGGGTTCAACACCGTGCGCCTCGGGGTTGTGCTCGAGTTCCTGATGCCCGAGCCGGGTCAGATCGATCACGGCTACCTGGAATCCATCGGCCGCACGGTGCGCGTCCTCGCGGCGCACGGCATCTACGCGCTGCTCGACTTCCACCAGGACGGCTACGGCCCCGCGACGCACGGCAACGGAATGCCGGCATGGGCGACGATCACCGACGGGTTGCCGAACCCCGAGGCACCGTTCCCGACGTATTACATCCAGAACCCCGCGCTCCAACGCGCGTTCGACAACTTCTGGGCGAACCAGCCGGGACCGGACGGCGTCCCGCTCCAGGAGCACTACGCCACGGCGATGCGCACCGTCGCGGCCCGCTTCGCGGTCGAGCCCGAACGTCATCGGCTACGAAGCGATGAACGAGCCGTGGCCGGGGACGGACTGGTCGTCGTGCGTCACCGGTTGCCCCGATCTGGAACAGCAGCTGCTCGCGCCGTTCTACGCGCGGATGACCGAAGCGGTGCGTTCGGTCGACGGGCGCCGGCCCGTCTACGTCGAGCCCTTCACGCTGTTCAATTTCGGCAGCGCCGATACGACGCTTCCCGGCGCGGCGTCGCCGAATGCCCTCGCGACCCACGCGTACGGGCTCGACGCGGCCGCGAATGCGTCGGTGATGGACCGCAGCCTCGCGGCGGCGAATCGTGACGGCGCCCCGGTGATCGTGACCGAGTGGGGCGACTCCAACGACCCGGTCTTCCTCGATCCGTTCTCGGACCAGTTCGATGCCCGGCTGCTGTCGTGGCTCTACTGGTCGTACAACGGCCGCATCGTCGGGGACAGCAACCAGCCGCTGGTCCCGCCCAACCTCGACCTGTTCGCATTGGCCGCGTTGGCCCGCCCGTACCCCACGGTGACCAACGGGACACCGACCCGTCTCGCGTTCGACTCGGCGACGACGACCATGGACTTCGAGTTCAGCACCACCCGTCCGGATGGCAAGCCGGCCGCTCATTGGGCTCATACGGTGATCACCGTCCCGGAGCTTCGCTATCCCCGCGGCTACACCGTCACCGCGACCGGTGCCGACGTGACGTCGCATCCCTGCGCACGCGCGGCGACGCTGCGCAACCGGCCCGGCGCCACGACAGTTTCCGTCCACGTTCGCGCCGGCGAGCAACTGCCGGCACTGAGTCCGCGCCGGGTCAGCTCGCCGGCATCACGTAGCGGAACACGCCTGAGGTACCGGTCGGCCACGTTCGCGCCGCGGCGGACCGGTTCGAGGTAGCCGACGATCGCTTCGCCGTTCCAGAGCCCGCCGCGTTCCATCTTCGGCAGCCCGGCGAGCATCCGCCAGGTGTCGGCCGACGGCGTGTACGCCATGCCGGCGGACGGACCGCCGGACGAGGGCGGCGATGAACACGAGCTCCGAACCGGTCCAGACCGGCGCACCGAAGTACGCCCGCGACGGCGGTGGGGGAGGATCCGTCCACGATCGGGAGCTGATCGAATACAGCAGGCTGACGGAAACGGACGCCCCGTCATGGATGAATGCACCATCGCCGGTGCACGTCAGCGCGGGACTCCCGGAGACGAACACGACATCCGCCGCCGGTGGGGAATGCGCCCAGGGCGCTTCCTTCGTCAGGTTGCGGCTCGCGATCGTCGGCAGGACGAAACCGTCACCCAGGTAGCCCGACGTTCCCCCGCCGCTCTGCAGATGCCACGCGGGGTCGTCGTCGAGGATTACGCCGTTGTTGCGGTAGCTCGCCGACTGCACGACGAGCGTGTCGCCGTTCATGCACGAGGCGTCGTTCCGCACGCCCGGCCCTTCGATCTGTCTCCACTCGTCCGTTGCGCGGGTCGAACGACCAGAAGGTCTTGCTTCTCATGTGGCCAGAGCTCGAAGACGGCGCGGCCGTCGGACGTCGCGCCCAGGCGCTCGCGCCTGCGACAGACCTTCGACGCGATCAACTTCGGGATATCGACCGTGCGCCATTCCATACGGCCCTTCCGAGTGTCCAACACTCCCGCCGTCGCTTCGTACCCGGGAACGCAGGAGATGCTCGGGGCCGTCGTCGCGGAGATCCTCGACCTTGCAGGACTTGCCCGTGACCACGATCTGACCGTTGACGCCGACCGCTTGCGATGAGTAGAGGGGCGGGTCGAACGGCACGTTGGGAAGATGTTCCGCCGCTCGCGAAGTCCGTCGCGATGAGCACACCGTCGTTGCGGAACCGCTTGGTTCCCGGGGTCCAGCCGCCGAAGATGAAAAGCGATCCGTCGACGGTCGTCGAAGTCGGGCTCAGCGCGAGGTGGGAATCCCGGAACGTGAATGACGCCGTCGACCGCGGGCGGCAATGCGAAGGACGACGACTCCGTCTCGCTCCGATCCAGTGCGAAGACCAGCCCTGCGGTGCCCAGGACGAGAGCAAGCGCCACGCAAGCGATCGTGATCGAACGTTTGCGGGACCTGCCTGCCACAGTTTCACGGTATCTGGACCAGGACGCCGTGATCGGTCAGCATCACCGACGACCACGCACGACCGGGGGGATCGCATGCAGCTCTGGACCGCTGAGATGGACGCGATGCGCGACGAGGCGAAGAAGGCCGTCGATGCGTCGCTCGGTCCGATTCGTGAGGCGATGGGAGCCGGCAATGAGGCACCGGGAACGTCGACGCGTGAGCGAGCAGGTGGCTCGCGCCCGCGCGGCGATGGAGAGCATCTACTACCCGGCCGACGACGCGGTGGTGCGTGACATCGCGGGAGTTCCCTGCCGGGTGCTCACCCCGGAGGCACCCGCCACTGCGATCTACCTCCACTTCCATGGTGGCGGGATGATGATCGGCGCGCCCGAGATGAGTGACTTTTCGAACGTCGATCTCCGGGACCGCTTCGGGATGGCGGTCGTGTCGGTCGACTACCGGCTGGCGCCGGAGCACCCGCACCCCGCCGGACCGGACGACGGCGTCGCGGTCGCGGACTGGCTGCTCGCGAACGGGGAGCGGGAGTTCGGGTCGAGCCGGATCATCGTCGGGGGTGAGTCGGCGGGCGGGTACATGTCCGCCATCGTGCTCCTGCGCATCCGTGACGAGCTGCACGCGGCGAACCGGGTGCACGGTGCGAACCTCGTGTTCGGGGTCTACGACTGGGGGCGTTCGGCGAGCCAACGCGGGATCCGCGCCGACGTCCGGACCCGACCTGCTGGACCCGGTCGGGATCGAGTTCTTCACCGAGTGCTACCTGCCCGGGATGACCGACGACGAGCGCCGCGATCCGTCGGTCTCCCCGGCGTTCGCGGATCTGCACGACCTGCCGCCGGCTCTCATGAGCGTCGGTACCTCCGACCACCTGCTCGACGACACGCTCGTGCTCTCGGCGCGCGGGGCGGCGGCGGGCAACGAGGTCGAGCTGCTCGTGCTCCCCGAGATGCCGCACGGGTTCATGGCGGTGCCGTGCGGGTTGACGACCCTCTGGTACGAACGAACCAACCGGTGGTTCGCGGACATTCTCGGACGCGCCACCTGAGATCCGCCCCCGAGCATGTCCGTTGGACGTCCGGCTCCGGCGGGCGTGGTGATGCGTCCAATGAACGGGGGTGGACGCCGGCCCGGGGCAGCCTCAGCCGGTGAGATCCGGGAACGGGAACACCGCGAGGTCCGCAGCGGTGCGGGCCAGCGAGTGATAGCGGCGGTGGGCGAACCACCAGCGGCCGTCGTGACGCAGGAAGTCGTCGTGGTAGACGCCGTACGCGACGGATTCGCGACCCTCGGCGACGCTCTGGCGCAGCTCGCACATGTACATCCGGGCCGTGGCGCGGTCCGGGCCGTCCGTCTGCAGCTCGACACGCGTGCCGAGCACGACGAACTGGAAGCGCTCGAACCGCTCGATCGACTCACCGATGAAGCGCCCCACCGCGTCAGCGCCGACGAAGGTCCGCGGTTCTCCGGCCCGGAGATCGAGCACGAGATCGCAATCGGGCCGGAACAGCTCGTGCAGCTCCACCCAGGCCCGCCGGGTCACGACGTCCGCGTAGGCGTCCTGGAGGCGGCGCACCGCGAGATAGTCGACCGCCTCGCGCACTTCGGGCTCCACCCGATCGCCCCTTCTCTCGTCGTCCGGTCCGCCTCGGTGCCGGCCGGCCGATGGTACCGGCCGTGAGTGCGGCCCCGGTCAGGGCCAGCTGATCCCGAAGGTGGTTGCATCGACGATCCGCCCGGTGAAGTCCGTCGCGATCTGGCGGGCGAGGAAGTTGGCGGCCGGCACCACGGACTCGGGCCCCAACCAGCCGGACCAATCCTGCGTGTCGCCGAGCTCTTGGGTCGAGAGCTCCGTCTTCACCGCACCGGGCCGCAACGCGTTCACGGTGATCCCGCGATCCGCGAGCTCCGGGGCCAGCGCGGTCGTGAACCGTTCCAGGGCTGCCTTTGCGACCGAATAGGTGATGTATCCCGGTGGCATGAACGGCGTCACCGCGTGATCGGCTCCGTGTGACGACATGTTCACGATGCTTCCGCCGCCTTGGGCGGTCATGAAGGGCTCGACCAGCTTCGTCAGCAGGAACAGGCTGCGGACGTTCACCCGCATCGATTCGTCCCACTCGGCGACGGTCGCCTCGTCGAAGGACGCGCGCGGTGGGGGCCATCGCGTTGTTCATCAGCGCATCCACCCTTCCGTACTCGTCGATCGTGCGGTCAACCAGCGCCCGGAGATCCGCTTCCACGCCGATGTCGCACCGCACGGCGATCGCCCGGCCTCCCGCGCCGGTGATGGCATCCACGGTTTCGTCAATGGTGCCGGGGAGGTCGTTGGGGTCGGCCCGCACCGACCGGGCGGCGCAGACGACCGCCGCGCCCTCGGCGGCATAGCCCCACGCGAGGGCCTTCCCGATGCCTCGGGAGGCCCCGGTGACGACGACGACCCTGCCCCCGAGCCCGGAACCCGAACTCGATGTACATTGCATCAGGCGATTCTTCCAGGGATGGAAACCAGTGCCGGACTCATCGGATGCCAATGAACACTTCACGGTTCCGTCACATCTCCGTGGACAGATGACGCTTGTCGAAGGGGGGACGATGGACACGGTTGACATCGATACACCCACGCCCGCCGCCGAGCCACCCGCGCCGGCCGCGCCTACCGCGCCGATCACGGAGATCGACCGGCGTTCGCTGTTCCGACGACCGTTGGGTGCAGTCGTTGCCGCGGTCGGAGGTGGTCTCGTCCTGGCGGGTTGCGACTTCACCTCCGCGTCGTTCGACCACCGGATCCATCTCCTCAAGCGCCTCACGTACGGCGCGACGCCGCGGATCGCGATCGGATCGCATCGATCGGCGAGAACGCGTGGCTCACCGAGCAGCTCTCCCCGTCGACCCTCGACACCACCGCGGTCGACGCCAAGCTCGCCCAGTTCCCGGCGCTCGGGATGGAGCCCGTCGAGCTGTTCGACACCTACCCGGGCGGGAGCCACAAGGACGCCTCGGCACAGCTCCAGTTCGCCGCGCTGCTCCGCGCGGTGGAGAGCCCGGCGCAGCTGCAGGAGCGGATGGTCGAGTTCTGGTCGGATCACTTCAACATTGCGTTCGAGGACCGGCAGGTCACCCTCTACAAGGTCATCGAGGATCGCGTCGCGATCCGGCCGACGCGCTCGGTCGGTTCAAGGATCTGCTGGTTGCGTCCGCGACGAGCCCGGCGATGCTCCGCTACCTCGACAACTACGTCTCGAAGGCCGGCGCGATCAACGAGAACTATGGGCGGGAGCTGCTCGAGCTCCACACCGTCGGGGTGGAGAACTACACGGAAGCGGATGTGGTTGCCACGGCGCGCCTGCTCAGTGGATGGTCGATCGACAACACCACGCGAGCGTTCAAGTTCAAGCAAGGGAAGAACGATCCGGCGCAGGTCACGATCATGGGCTGGACCCGGCCGGCTGGGGGCGATCCGTTCGCGCACGGCGTCGAGTTCCTGCAGTGGCTCGCGATGCAACCCAACTGCGCCCGGTTCATCTGCGGGAAGATCGCCCGGCGCTTCGTCAACGATCGCCCGGATCCGGCGCTCGTGGACGCGATGGTCGCAGCCTGGCTCGCGAACGACAGTGCGATGGGGCCCGTGATCCGGGCGATGGTCGCCCACCCGGCCTTCGACGCCGCCGCCGGCCAGAAGTTCCGCCGCCCGTGGGACTACGCAGCGTTTCGCGCTGCGCGCGCTCGACGCCTCGCTCCTCACGACGACCAACATGAACCGGATCAAGAAGGTCGGCAACGCCCTGTACGCGACCGGCCAGCTCGCATTCGAATGGCCGGCACCCAACGGCTACCCGGACGTCGAGGGCGCGTGGCTCAACACCGGCGGGCTGCTCGCCCGGTGGAACTGGACCGGCGACGTGATCGGTGGCGCTTTTCCACCGCTCACCTACGACACGGCTGCGCTCCGGGCCACGCTGTACGGAAAGACCGCGGGGCAGATCTACGACCTTGTTGCCGAGTACCTGCTGCTCGAAGCTGTCACCGATGTCGGTGCTGCAGTGTTGAACAATCAATTGAGCTGGTCGGTGAACCAACTACCCACGAACGCTCAGGTCGATGCCGCGCTCCCGACGATCGTCATCGCGGTGCTCAGTGCCGCTGATGCGCAGTACCGATGAGCCGACGGTCGACCCGGAGGTCCCGACGATGAACCCGAAGCCCACCCGCCGCACCTTCCTCAAAGGCAGCGCCGCGGTCGCGGGTGTCGCCGCCGCCGCGACCACCGGCTCGGTCTCGCTCGACCTCTTCGGAGGATCGGCCGCGCACGCGGCCACGACGCCCGGACGCCTGGTGGTGCTGTTCCTGCGCGGTGGCCAGGACCACCTGAGCACAGTCGTCCCATACACGGAGGCGGCGTACTACGACGCGCGGCCGACGATCGCGATCCCGGCCGCCGAAGTGCTCCCGCTGAACGACCAGTTCGGCTTCCACCCCGCCATGACACAGCTGCACGGGCTGTACCAGGCCGGTCGCCTCGCGGTGGTCGTCGGTGCGGGCAATCTGGCCGGGAGCCGCAGTCACTTCAGCGCCCAGGACCTCTGGGAGTACGGCGCGACCAGCATCCCCGGCGACGTCTCCGGTTGGCTCGCGCGGTATCTCAACGCGACCGCGACTTCGTCGGACTCCCTGTTCCGGGGTCTGACCCTCGGGAGCAACGTGAACGCCAGCCTCCGTGGGTATCCCGCGCTCGGGATCGCCGAGGTCAACTCGTTCGGTCTCGGCGGAGCCACCGGGACCAACGCCGGCTTGGAGCGGCTGCTCCACGACCAGTACTACGGCGACCTGCTCGTCGAGAAGACCGGGACCCGCGCGCTCGACGCGGCGGACCAGATCGGGCAGCTCTCCGGGTCGACCGCGGCGGATCCGGTGACCCGTGCGTTTGCCGATCTCGCCGTCGTGCTCGGCGCGGACCTCGGGATCGAAGCCGCGACGATCAACGCCGGCGGTTGGGACACGCACGAGAACATGGGGGTGTCGACGGCTGGGCGGATGCGCACGCTGCTCTCTGGCCTCGACACCTACCTCGGCACGTTCCAGGCCGATCTCGATGCACGCGGGATCAACGACGTCACCGTCGTCACGATGACCGAGTTCGGTCGGCGGGTGGCCGAGAACGGCAGCGGGGGCCTCGACCACGGGTTTGGCTGCACCATGCTCGTCATGGGGGCCAAGGTCAACGGTGGCCAGGTGTACGGAGACTGGGCCGGGCTGAGCCCGGACGTGATCGGCGAGCGCGGTGACGTCGTCCCGAACGTGGACTTCCGCAGTGTGCTCGGCGACTGCGCGCGCAGCACCTTCGGCGTCGCGAACCCCGGGTCGATCTTCCCCGGCTACACGTACGCGCCGGTCGGCGTGACCGCGGCCTGAGCCTTCAGGCTCCCTTTCGTCGGGAAGTATCGTCTCCCCGATGGGTGGTCGGAGTCTCTTCAGCGATGCGTGATGGCGACGCGCGCACGCGGTTGCGCGAGGAAGCGCTGAATCTGTTCGGTCGTCGTGGGGTGCACGGGACTTCCACCCGCGCCATTCTCGACGCGGCGGGACTGCGGAACCCGTCAGCGATCAACTACTACTTCGGGTCGAAGGCAGGGCTCGTCGACGACCTCGTGACCGAGCTCATCGAAGACGCGTGGCCGTTCGTCGCGTTGCAGGTGGACCTCACGTCGAGCCGAACGCCGACCGTCCACGAGTGGGCCTCGGTTACCGCGGACTCTGCCGCGCAGCTGATATCGACCGAACGCGGGTGCCTGCTGGCTCGGCTGTGGTGGGAGTACGACTGCCTCCTGCACCCCGACGCGTTCGAGGACTTTCTCGCGAGCGGTTTGCCGCTGGCCGTGCGGTGGCAACAGGGGATTCACCGCACGTTCTCGGATCTGCCGCCGATCGTCGCGGTCGCGCGCAACGTCATCGCCGTACGAAGCATCGAATGGCTGATCGCGCGGCGGGCGCGGACGCTCCTGATCGACAAGCCGGCCCGCGCCCTGCGGGTGAAGGACCCTGCATCCGTCAGCGCGGCCCTGCTCGAAGTCTCGATGGCCCTGCTCACCGCGCCCCCGGGACTGACCGACCAGGACATGACCTTCGACGAGGGGCCCGCGCCCTCATAGGCTCGGTCCGATGCATGGATCGGTGACGGTCAACATGGCGGCGCCGCCGGACCAGGTGTGGGCGCTCGTGAGCGACGTGACCCAGATCGGTCGCTACAGCCCCGAGACCTTCGAGGCCGCGTGGATCGATGGTGCCACGGGCCCGGCGGTCGGCGCGAGATTCCGTGGTCACGTGAAGCGCAACGGCATCGGGCCGACCTACTGGACGACGTGCACCGTGGTGGAGTCCGAACCCGGGCGTGTCTTCTCGTTCGGAGTCGGGAACGGCGACACTCCCCTCAACGTCTGGTGCTACCGGCTCGAGCCCGTCGGCGAGACCACGAATGTCACGGAATCCTTCGAGCTCGTCGACAACTTCGGGATGCGGCTCTACTGGTTGATCCTCGGATGGGCGCGCGGCAAGCGGAACCGCAACGACATGCGCACGACCCTCGAACGGATCAAGGCCGTCGTCGAATCGGACGGTCGATAGCGCCCACGATGGCCGGCGACGGCGGGGCGGCCGTGAACGCGATCACGCGTCGGTCCTTTGCCCGCCCGGTGCCTCCCCGTGTATGACGACACGGAGTGCAGAGACTCATCGGTCGTCCGACCGCTGACCGAGAGGGAGCAACGATGCAGATCGCCGGTTCTGGTGCCCTGGTGACGGGTGGAGCCTCGGGGCTCGGGGAGGCGACCGCGCGCCTGCTGGTGGAACGGGGTGCCCGGGTCACGATCTTCGACATGAACGCCGAACGGGGCGACGAGCTCGCCGGGGCGTTGGGCGGTGGGACCCGGTTCGTGGCCGGCGACGTGACGTCCGAAGCGGACACTGCGCGCGCCGTCGAGACCGCGGCAACGGGCGGGCCGCTGCGGATCGTGGTCGCGCGTGCGCCGGCGGCGCGCGCGTGGCGGCGGGCGGACCGTGGACCGCGACGGCGTGCCCCACGATCTCGCACTCTTCACCGACACAGTGGACCTCAACCTGGTCGGGACGTTCAACACCGTGCGGCTGGCTGCGGCCGAGATGGCGAAGGCCGAAGGGGCCGAGGACGACGAGCGCGGCGCGATCGTCACCACCGCCTCGATCGCCGGGTACGAAGGTCAGATCGGGCAGGTCGCGTACGCAGCCGCGAAGGCCGGGATCATCGGCATGACGATCGTCCTGGCCCACGACCTCGCGGCGGTCGGGGTCCGGGTGAACTGCATCGCGCCCGGAACGATCGGCACGAGAATCTGGGACATGGCCCCCGCGGAGCTCCGGGCGAAGCTCGAGGCGAAGGTGCCCTTCCCGCGCCGCTTCGGCGAGCCGGGCGAGTTCGCCGCCCTCGCCGAGCACATGATCACGAACCGCTACCTCAATGGGCAGGTCATCCGGCTCGACGGGGCGATCCGCTTCGATCCGAAGTGACGCGTCGCGCGTCGGGTGCGATCACACCTCGTCCGGGACGTCGTAGTGGGCCTGGTAACGACGGAAGCGCTCACGCTCCACTGCCGGATCGAGGCCCGTTTCCTCCAGCGAGTAGCGGTGCGCACCGCGGACGCCCTTCGGCCGAGCCGCGAGGTACTCGGTCACGGTGGCTCCGAATGAGGGCGGTTCCTCCACGCCGAGCCGGCGATAGATGCGATCGATGGTGACCACCGGATCGCTCATCAGGTCGGCGTAGCGAACGTCGACGAACTGGTCGTCGGGCAGAGCTCCGGACGCGCGCGCGTCGATCGTGTCGTCGAGCATCATCCCGTAGCCCAGGGAGATCCACGGTGCGAGCGCATCGACGTCGATCTCGTCCGAGCGCATCGACTTGATGGTGCCCATGAGACTGATCGTCGACGGAACGGTCTTGAGCGGGTCGCGGTGGATCTGGATCACGCGCGCGTCGGGATACACGCCGAAGAGGGTGCGGAGCTGGCTCAAGTGGCTGGGTGCCTTCAGCATCCATCGCGCCGCAGGCTCGCGACGCCACAAGGTCTGGAGCACCTTGCGGTGATACCGGTAGGCCTCGGTCTGGTCGGTGCGCACGAGGTAGGTCGCGTACGACGGCACTTCGTAGGTACCACCCCACTGATCGGAGAGGAACTCCAGCATCGTGAGGAAGATGCACTCGTTGGGCTCGTCACCGTCGTTGTGGTGCATCGAGTCGTATGCGGGTTGGAGATCGGCCCAGAACGCGTGGATGTCGTGACCGATCCGGCGCGCGGCCTCCCCGCCGCGTCCCGATGCGTCTGCGGGGAAGAGCAGCTCCCAGGTGCTGGGCGCCCGGTTGCCCGGGTCGAGCGCCAGGAGCTCGTGCAGGATCGATGTCCCCGACCGGCCGGTGCCTACGACGAACACCGGCGCGGCGATCTCCTCCTCGAGGATGGTCGGGTCGTCGGCCCATGCCGCCGTGAGCAGCAGCCGCTGGCGGAGGACGCGCAGCAGGTCGGTGCGCGCGAGGCACGCGACCGGCAACCGTGAGGTTCGCTTCGGTTCGCAGCGCACCGAGGAGGACGTCGAAGTGGGGTCGCCAGGAGTCACCGCCGAAGTCGTCGAGCCCGGTGCTCCGCCGGGCCGCGGCGAGGAGGTCATCGGGTTCGAGCGAGACCAGGTACTCGGCGCCGCCGACCGCGTCTCCGTGCGCGTTCAGCCGGTCGCGCCATGGCGGTGACGGGGGCGGAGTCCAGGGCACGGAAGCGCTTCAGCTCCACCGGCGCTGTGCTGCGAGTGAACGCGCCGCGAGCCCGCGTCGCCGTTCGGCCGGCTCGACGGTCGGGTGGGTCGCCGGCAGGTCCGCGCGTAGATCGTCGAACGAGGTGACCCGAGCATTCGGCACCGGCTTCGAGCGTGCGCCGACGTAGCGGTAGACCGCCATCCCGATCGGCTGGCCCTCGGTGTCCAGCCAGTTCGGTACCCCGGGGTCGGTGTGCGCGACGACCAGACGCACCTTCCCGTCCTGGTCGATGTGGGCCTGCCGGCCGTTGCAGCTCATCAGGCGTTGGTCCCACGCGCCGGAGTCGAACCAGTGCAGCTGGTGGATCGACCAGTTCCAGTACCGCGCGTCAGGTTCGTCGTGCTCGATGACGAGGACCTGATCGGGTGAGAGGTCCCAGCACCCCGCCCCATAGGCGATGCTCGGTGCGCCGCCCGCTGGCGTTCTCGGAGGCGTAAAGGTGTTGTGCTCCAGGATGTCGCGTGAGGCCGCCACGTACGCCGACCAGTACTCGATGGATCGCTCGACCCAACGAGCCGAGCGATCGATCGCGGCGGCGATGGCGTCGGGCGTCGGTGGCGGCGCGGCGGTGCCGGCCGTGTCGGTCCGTTCGATCGAGAAGGAGACCACCGGCTCGTCGGCCCAGTCGTAGAGGTACTGCCGGATCAGGAGCAGCCGGGCGCCCGGCGCCGAGCGCAGGTGGTTGCCGTCGTGCGCATCGGGACCGACGACGAGCTCGAGGGAGCCGTCGGCGGCGGGGCTCAGGTCGGTGAGAGCGACCTCGGCGAACACGTCGTTCTCGTCGAGGTGCATGTCGCCCTCGACGAGCGAGAAGAGCGCTTCGTGCACTCCGCCGACTTGACCACGCACCACGTAGGTCGCGCTCGGGTCGATCGCGCAACGCGCGTACACGTTGTCCGGGTTCGGCGCGCCCCACTGGGACCACGGCAGCTCGTAGCGGTGCAGCCGTGGATGGCGGGTGTCCGCGTGCTCGAGCTCGCCCTGCAGTGCGAGCTGGACCTGCCGGGCGAGGTGGCGAATGCCCTCGGCGCGACCCCGATCGTCGGCCGGGAAGTCATCGCCGGTCAACCGCTCGGACAGGGCGGCGAGCGTCGATGCCCAGTGGCTCCACGCATCGCCCGCCGGGTCGGTCATAGGTGGCTATCTATCACTGCGCCGCCGGCGGGCGCGGGGATCAGGCGGGAAGCGACCCGAACCGCACGTCGATCCGGGACACCCCGGTGGCGGTGGCCAGCCGCCTGATCATGGCCTCGGTGTTGCGCTCGGCCCGCGCGACGAGGTCGGTCTGCTTCGCCGCCCGATTGATCTTGACGACGGTCGCCTGCTCGAGCGCCCGCTCGCTGGTCGGGTTGTCGACGAAGATCCCACCGATGCGGTCGGCCAGCCCCCGGTCGCGATTCATCACGTGGCTGCGCTCTGGGTCGAGCGTCGCGCCTTGCAGGGTTGCGTGCGGGAGTGTGACGAGGATGGTGCCGTCGGGGTTGCGGACGACGTGCCGGGCATCGAGCGCGCCCAGGTCGACCGCCGCGTCCACGGTTCCGTACCCGCTGTAGATCACCCGGGAGCCGGCCACGAACTGGGGCAGGAATCTGACGTCTTTCTCCATGTCGACGGTCACCGAGAACGTGCCGGACGCAGCGTTGTAGGACGACAGGTTCCGCAGCTTGTGCAGGATCACGGGTGCTGACCGGTCAGTGGTGCTGGTCGAGAAGATCTTCCCGAGGTTGAGCCAGCCGTTGGCCGCCCCGATTCCGACCACGAGCAGCAGGGCGACGCCGGCGAGGGCCAGCGTGCCGAGCAGC
Source organism: uncultured Acidimicrobiia bacterium (assembly GCA_963770095.1). Lineage (GTDB taxonomy): Bacteria > Actinomycetota > Acidimicrobiia > IMCC26256 > JAENVU01 > Chersky-806. The sequence continues at coordinate 132,422 of CAVYOO010000005.1, read as the reverse complement.
GACGGTCGACGCCTCCTTCCGGCGTCGACCCGCACCACGACCTCATTCGGCATCGAGCTTGCAGCGGCCGGGCGTTCGTCGGTCATCGTGGGCATGCGGTACTCCTGCATTCGGGCGCGGGGAACATTCGGGCACGGGGAAGCCCGCGTGTACCCCGGGAACGTCCCTCGGCAAACCTGGGTTCCCGGTGTGACGCACGGCATCGTGGGCGCACTCGTGGCCGCGGTGAGACACTGGCGCGAGCCCGTCCGCCTCGAGGAGCAGATCGATGACCCGTCTCGGCTACCAGATCCCGAACTTCACGTACCCCGAAATCGCGCCCGCGGCGCTGTTCGACACGGTCGCCGCGCAGGCCGCTGCGGCCGACCGGTCGGGCTTCGACACCGTCCTGCTGATGGACCACTTCTACCAGCTGCCGATGTTGGGCCAGCCCGACGCCAACATGCTCGAGTGCTATACGACACTCGGCGCGCTGGCGCGTGAGACGAGCACGGTCCGGCTCGGCGCGCTCGTCACCGGGAACACGTATCGCAACCCGACCACGCTGGCGAAGATCATCACGGCTCTCGATGTCGTGTCGGGTGGTCGCGCACAGCTCGGGATCGGAGCCGGCTGGTTCGAGCTCGAGCACGACTCACTCGGCTTCGAGTTCGGCACGTTCACCGATCGGTTCGAGAAGCTCGAGGAGGCGCTGCAGATCATCCTGCCGATGTTGCGCGACGAGAAGCCTTCACTCGACGGGAAGCACTACCAGGTCAAAGACGCGATCAACCACCCGGCACCGTTGTCCAAGATCCCGGTGATGATCGGTGGCAGTGGAGAGAAGAAGACGTTGCGTCTCGTCGCGCAGTACGCCGACGAGTCGAACCTGACCTGTCCCGAGGACGAGGTCGGCCGCAAGCTCGACGCGCTGGCCGGCCATTGCGAACGGCTCGGACGCGACCGGTCGGAGATCACGGTGACCAAGCACCTCAACGTGTGCATCGCGGACACCCACGACCAGGCCTACGCCGAGATCGGCCGGTTCCTCGGTGACCGTGGTCTCGACCTGTCCACCATGGATGACGAGACGAAGAACATGATCCTGGCCATGGTCATCTGGGGGGACGCGGACGAGGTCGGTGAGCGGCTGACCAAGGTCCTGGCGCTCGGTGTCGACGGATTCACCATCTCGTTGCCCGGCAACGGCCACATCCCCGAACGGGTCGAACAGCTGGGGGCAACCGCGTCCAAGGTGCTCGCGTAGCCCCCTGGACATCCGGTCTACGCTGGGCTCAGGTCTTCTCGGCTTCCGTCCGGACCCCGCGTGGTTCGAGAACCCCATCGCCGGCCACCTCGTTCGCCCACTCGGGCAGGGGACCGGTCGAGCGAGCGTCTCAGAGGCCCTGATCCCCCCTGCCCGGCGATCGGGGCCTCGGCGCGTCGGGCGGTCGGGCGAGCCCGTCGATCGGGGAGGGCGACTAGTTCGCGGCCCAGAGGTGCCAGTCGCCGGGGACACCCTTCAGGGTGTGGCTCCCCCGATCGTCGAAGCCGAGGTCGGAACCGATGACGAGATCCTTCACGGTGTTGGTCACGAGCACTTCGCCGGGACCGGCCAGGGCGCTCACCCGCGCGCCGATGTGCACGCCGATCCCGGCCACGTCACCGGGCCGCCGTTCGACTTCACCGGTGTGCAGCCCGGCCCGCACCTCGATGTCGAGTGGACGGACCATCTCCTGGAGCTCGCGCGCGGCGCGGATCCCGCGGCCGGGTCCATCGAAGGTTGCAAGGAGGCCGTCGCCGGTGCGTTTCACCAGCGTGCCGCGTTGGCGATCGACGGCTTGCTCCGCCGCGTTGTCGTGGCGTTCGAGCAGCGAGCGCCAGGCCCGATCACCCATCGCCGACGCGCGCGGTGGAGTTCACGATGTCGGTGAAGAGCACGGTCATCAGCACGCGGTCGACATCGACGTCGCGGCGGACGGGCGCGCCCGTGATGAACTCGGCGATCGCGTCGAGGATCGGGTCTTCGTCGCCCGCGTTGGTTCCGACGTGGAAGTCGCCGGGGAAGGTCTTCATTGCGGCGCCGGTGATGTGGTCGGCGAGGTACTGGCCCCGCACCAGGGGGACGATCGGATCGCCGGTGCGGTGCAGCACCAGCGTCGGGACCTGCACGGCTCCGAGTGCGTACCGGACATCCATGTTCACGTTGTGCGTCAGGATCTCCGCGGCCGCACCCGGAGATGCTGTCTGGCGTTCGTAGCGGGCGAGCTCCGGCAGGAGCTCCTCGGTCACTCCGCCGAGGAAGAACTCGAGCGCGTGACCCGAGCCCCAGCGCTCCTTGATCACCCGGATGAATCCTTCGATCATCTCCGGTTCGCTGCCGATCGGGTAGTCCGGAGCGAGAAGGGTGCGGGCGAACGTCCCCCAGAGCACCAGTGAGCGGACCCGTTCGGGAAACGCGCTGGCGAAGAGGATGGAGAGAGGGCCGCCCTCGGAGAGGCCGATCACCACCGCCTCTTCGACGCCGGCCGCGTCGGCGACCGCCCGGGCATCGTCCATCCGGTCCTCGGCGCTCCCGGTGCCGAGGGAGCGGTCCGAGCAGCCGGTGCCCCGCTTGTCGAAGAAGATGAAGCGCCCCATCTTCGAGAAGCGGTTGAACATGTCAGCCCAGAGGGGGCGGTCCCAGAGCAGCTCGACGTTCGAGACGAACCCGGGGATGAAGAGGATGTCGAGCGGGCCCTCGCCGACCGTCTGGTAGGCGATGCTCAGGTCGCCGCTCTGCGCGTACTTGGTCTCAGGCATCGGCGCGAACCGTATCCCGTCCGGATGCATCGGTCAGGCGAGGACGCCGGCCGCGGTGATCGCGACGACGAGGAGCCCCGCGACGAGCTGCCGGATGCCGACGGTCTTGGCCGGTGGTGGGGTACGTCGCACCCAGACGAGCTGCGCGACCAGCAGCAAGCCGACCGCGACGGCACCGGCGAGAACCGCGCCGTCGACGACGACGGCCGCACCCGCCGCGCCTGCGCCGACGACCTGCGCCGAGTCGCTGGCCACCTTGGATCCCGGTCGATGGTGTAGGCGCGCGATCTGGTCGCGCGCGAAGGGAATGGACCCAACCGATCGTGCCGCGAGCACCAACCAGAGCGCACCCGCCAGCGACGCGCTCGCGCCACCGGCCAGGGCAACGCTCGCGACCACCGCCGCGATGCCCACTCCGCCGCAGAGCTCGGGGACGAGGCGCCGACTGCGACTGCGCATGTCGAACCACAGCTCGATCCCGACGAGCGGTGCCGCGACCAGTGCGGGAACCAGCCATGACCAACCCGCCTGGACTCCGGCCACGAGCGCCAGCACCACCAGAACGACCAGCTCGATCGCGGCGACCGCCGATGCGAATCGCGATCGGGGCAACCAGCGGTGACGCCACCGGTCCACCAACACCAGCTTGAGCGGTGTGCGGACCACGAACGCCAGGAACGCGGCTGCACCCAGCATGGCACCGGCCCACGACGGTGCCACGAGCAGACCGAGCAGCACCGGCTCGGCGGTCAGACCCCATCCGCCGTGTTCGTCGGGGATCGCGACCGCGTGCCAAGCCGGACGCGCTCGCGTCGACTGCCGTCCCGGACCGCTGACGTTCGCGGGCATGATCCGAGGGTGGTTGCCGGGGGTTCCGGTGACCAGAGTCGAAGGTCCTGGGTCACCGGTGGAGGCGATGCCGTCGGCGCAAATTCCCGCAGCCGCGCTCGGACCGGAGCGCGGACCCGGGTGTACCGTCCCCGGAGGCTTTGCTCGCCGGACAAGTTGTTCCGTTGGTGATGCCGGAATCGATCACCAGCTGTGAGCCAAATCTTCAACGTCACCGGCGGCCGGCCGCTCCTGGTCGCGCGTCCGCCGACTGTCGGCGTTGCCGCCGGACCGGCGTTCTCGAAGCCGGCCATCCTGCGGGCGGTTGCCCGCCGCGGCCTTCCGAACGTGATCGAGGCGACGGTCGTACCGGCGATCCTCTTCTACGTCCTCGTCGTCGCGGTGAGCGGAACCGCCGCGATCATCGGCGCCATGGCCTGGGCGCTCGTCGCGGTGGTTCGCCGGTTGGTGGTGCGGGCGCCGATCCCGTCGATCCTGATCTTGGGGACGCTCGGGATCCTCGTTCGCACGATCGTCGGGCTGCTGAGCGGGAGCATGTTCGCCTACTTCCTCCAACCCCTCGCGAGCACGGTCGCGCTGGGCGCGCTGTTTCTCGCCTCCGCACTGGTCGGCCGCCCGGTCATCGGGCGGCTGGCCCACGACTTCTGCCCGATCGCACCCGAGGTCGCGAGCCGGCCCGCAGTCGTGTCGCTGTTCGTGGGGCTCACCGTGCTGTGGGCGGGAGTACATCTGCTGACCGCCGCGACGACACTCGGGATGCTCGTGAGCCTGCCGGTGTCGACGTTCATCCTGGTGAAGACGATCACGAGCATGTCCATCACCGTCGCGGCGATCGTCTTCACGGTGACCTGGTCGATCCGCGTCGCGTGCCGTGAGCACCTCGTGTTCGCTGACGTCCTCGCCTGACCGAAGCTTCTGGCGAGTCAGGCCGGTTGGTATCTCCGGTGCAACGACCGGAGGTGCACGTCGATCGCGACGCTGCTGATCGCGGCCCAGGTGCACCACAACGATGCAACGCCACCGGTGGTGAGAATCGCGATCACCGTGACCCCGATCAGGTTCGCAATTCCGAAGTACGCGATCGGACGGGAGCTGGAGGCCAGCAGCGCGCCGCAGGTCGCGATCACGTACAACACCGTGACCACCCCGCCCGGACTGTTGCCGATCTCGTACGCGATCCGGTGCCCGGCGTTGTGCGCGTCGACCGGGCCCTCCAGCAGGCCGACGAGAAGAACCGTCGTCACTCCGACGCCGAGACCGACGCAGAGCGCCATCACCTCGCGCCGGCGCGGCGCGGGCTCCACTGCAAGCACGCAGAGCGGAATCACGACCGGAAGCACGAACGCGATGACGAGGTAGGCCCACATCGCCGTGTGCCACACCGTGGACGAGACGCTGCCGTCCAGACCCCACCAGACGAAGGTCTCGACGAGCTGGTGGGCGGCGAACAGCATCGGAAGCGTCGCCAGCGGCAGCTCCCGCTTATTGGTGACGTGGCGCAGCGCATCCACGCCGACGATGCCGATGGCGATCCCGGTGACCAGGTCGGCTTCCGGGGAGAAGCACATCGGTTGTCCTCAACTGGGTGATCGGAAGCTCGGAGGTACCGTACGCCCTTCACGCCCGGACCGAACCCGGTCATCCGATCGGGATGACGCGAACGCCGGTCCGGATGCAACGATGGGCCCCACAGAGCCGAACGAATGTCAGTGGAAGGGACCGCAATGTCCGCGCCGAAGGTCGTCGATCACCCCACTCCGGCTGAACGCGTCGCCCGAGGGCGCGCGGCACGAACGGAGGTGCCCCGGACCCTCCATGGCGGATGGCAGCCGTCGCCCGCGCGCCTGAGTCCCGTAGACGTGTTGCAGCGGCAAGCGACGACGCGCCTCGCCGAGCTCATCCCGATCCGGCACGCTCGCATGACCGCCTCCCCGTTTGCGTTCTACCGCGGTGCCGCAGCCGTCATGGCCGCGGATCTCGCGACCACTCCGAGCTCAGGGCTGCGCGTCCAGGCGTGCGGTGATGCACACCTGGCCAATTTCGGCGGGTTCGCGGCTCCGGACCGCACGCTGGTCTTCGACATCAACGACTTCGACGAGACCCTTCCCGGGCCCTGGGAGTGGGATGTGAAGCGACTGGTGACGAGCTTCGAGATCGCGGCGCGCGCTCGCGGCTTCGACATGAAGAGGCGGGTGGAGATCGTCGAAGGGACCGCGCGGTCGTATCGCGAGGCGATGCGGGAGTATGCGGCGATCGGGAACCTCGAGCTCTGGTACATGCGTCTCGACGAGTCGGACGTCTACGCCCACTGGCACGAGCGCGTGCCACCGGCCGCGATGAAGCGGTTCCAGAAGAGCGTCAGCAAGGCACGCACCAAAGACAGCATGCGAGCCTTTGACCGGCTCACGTCGACGGTCGACGGCAAGGCGCGCATCGCCGGAGATCCACCGCTGATCGTGCGACTCGAGGACATCGTCGGCCCCGATGCGGCGGGCGGTCTCCGAGCGTCGTTGCACCAATGGTTCCGTGGCTACCGCCAAAGCCTCCAGCCGGACCGGCGCACGCTCGTCGAGTCCTTCGAGATCGTCGATATGGCCCGCAAGGTCGTCGGCGTCGGGAGCGTCGGCACCCGGTGCTGGATCGTGTTCCTCCGCGGGAGGGACGCGGGCGACCCTCTCTTCCTCCAGATCAAGGAGGCCGAGGCGTCGGTGCTCGAGCCCTACGTGGGGAAGAGCGCGTATGCCAACCATGGTCGACGCGTCGTCGAGGGGCAGCGCCTCACCCAGGCGTCGAGCGACATCTTCCTCGGGTGGGACCGGGCCGTCGACGGTACGGGCACGGACCGCGACTTCTACGTCCGTCAGCTCTGGGACGGGAAGCTGTCGGCGCAGATCGACCTCATGGAGCCGGAGGTGCTGGAGGTATACGGAGAGATCTGCGCGTCGACGCTCGCTCGGGCGCACGCGCGCTCCGGTGATCGAATCGCGATCGCGGCGTACCTCGGTCGCGGGAAGGTGTTCGACCGGGCCATCGCGAGCTTCGCGGTCGCCTATGCCGACCAGAACGACCGCGACTACGGCGAGGTCGTCGAAGCCATCAAGGCCGGGGTGCTCGAGGCAGACGCGAGCGAGATGGCCACCTGAGCCGGGTCAGGCGGGCTGGTGTGTCGCCCGCTCGACCCGGTTGCGGCCCAGCTGCTTCGCCCGGTACAAGGCCTCGTCAGCTTCCTTGAGCACTGCGGCGGCGGTCGTGCAGTGGCTGTCCGGATCGAGGAGGGCCAACCCCGCGCTGACGGTGAGGACCCCCGGCTCCGTGTCCTCGTGCGGGATGGCCAGGCGCTGGATCCCGGTCCGGATCCGCTCGACCGCGATGGTTCCCGTCTCGACCGACTGCTCGGGGAAGATGCAGAGGAACTCCTCGCCGCCGTAGCGGTACAGCGCGTCGCCCCGCGTGCCTGGGCCTTGAGCTCGCGCGCGACGGCCTGCAGCACGAGATCGCCGGCCTGGTGCCCGTACGTGTCGTTGTACGCCTTGAAGTGGTCGACATCGAGCAGCGCCATGCAGTACGAGTGGCCGTAGCGGTTGACGCGCGCTTCCAGGCCCTCGAGGTCCTCTTTGAGCGCGCGCCGGTTGCCGAGCCCCGTCAACGGCTCGCAGCGGGCGAGGGCGGCGAGGTCCTGGTTGATGTGCTCGAGCTCGTTGCGTTCGTCGGCGAGATGGCGATGTTCCGCCGTGACGCGCGCCGCGGCGATGAGCCGGGCCTGGAGGCTGTCCGAGTCGAGCGGCTTGACGAGGTAGTCGTCGACGCCCGCGCTCATGCCTTCGAGAATCTCGTCGGCGCCACCCTGGGTGGTCACCATGATGAAGTACGTGTAGCTGCCCGACGCTCGTCCACGAATCTTCCGGCAAAGGTCCAGCCCGGTCATGCGCGGCATGATCCAGTCGCTGATGACCACGTCGGGACGGCCCCATTGGAACGCGTCCCACGCCTGTGCGCCGTCGGCGACGGTGTGACACTCGTGACCCAGGCTTCGCAATGCGACCTGCACGATGAGGCGGGATGTGGGGTCGTCGTCGGCGACCAGGATCTTCATGGGGTGACGCTCCTCGACTCGAGGGTGGATCGGACACACGCAAGCTCGGCTTCGAGCTCAGCGACCAGCGCATCGCCGTCAGCGAGATCACCGGACTGGCTCTTGGTCGCGAGTGCGGTGCAGAGATGGGAGAGCCGGATAGCGCCGATGTTGACGCTCGCGCCGGCCAGCGTGTGCGCGGCTCGGTAGATGGCGGTCGCGTCGTGGGCGGCGAGTGCGGACCGAAGCTCGTTGAGACGATCCTGCGAGTCGGCGAGGTACAGAATGGTGAGCTGGCCCATGAGGTCTTCACCTGCCGCCGCGCCGAGCCGCTCGAGTCGTTCCACGATCTCCGGGTCGAGCACATCGACGTCGACGGCCGGTTCGATGGCGGCTTCGGTGGTGGGTTCGGTAATGGGATTGTGCTCTCGGCGAGGGGGAACGAAGCGTCGGGAACCCAACGGGTCAGAACCTCGGCGAGCCCGCGTTGCGTGATCGGCTTGGCCAGGTAGTCGTCCATTCCCGCGGTGAGGCAACGTTGCTGGTCGGACGCCCGGTTCGCCGACGTGATCGCGATGATGGGCGTGTGCCGTGAGGCGCCACGCCACCGGCGAATCTCGCTCGCCGCCTGGAAGCCGTCCATCGCGGGAAGCTGGCAGTCCATGAGGATCACCTGGTACACCATGACGGCAGCCGCATTCACGGCCTCGATTCCGTCCTCGACGACGTCGACCCGGAACCCGAGCCGGCGGAGCATCGCGGTCGCCACCCGTTGGTTCACCGCGTTGTCCTCGGCGAGAAGAACGGTTCCTACCGCAACCTCGCTCATGTCGAGCCCGTCGCGGCTCGCTGGCGCAACTCGTCTCGGAGGAGCTTCGTATTCCGTCTCGACCTTTTCCGGATTCACCTCACCATTGGTCATACTTCGGGCAGTCGCCGTCTTCTCGAGCCGGTCACACAACGCTGCGAGCCGTTGACCACCGAGCTGGCTGCAGCTGCCCTTGATGGTGTGGGCGATGCGGCCGACCGCGAATGTGTCACCGATCTCGAACGCCTCGCGCAGCCGCATCAGCAACGGCTCAGTGTCGTGGACGAACTGATCGACGACTCCGGCGACGAAGTCGTCGCTCGTCCCCTCAGCCGATCGTGACCAGCTCGGCGAAGACCGCCGCGTCCACGGTCTGGTCGTGCGAATCGATGACCGGAAGCGAAAGCGGTGCCTCCGCCACCGTCGATCGGGATCGATCGCGCGACTAGTGCGAGGAGCGCATCCTTGCTGACCGGCTTGGCGAGGTAGCTGTCCATGCCCTCGGCCAGACACCGTTCACGATCCTCGCGGCGGGCGCCGGCCGTCATCGCGATGATCGGGATGTGGTCGTCGGGACCCTCCTGGAGCCGGATCGCGACAGTTGCTTCGTATCCGTTCATCTCAGGCATCTGGCAGTCCATCAGGATCGCGTCGTACTTCTGTGATGCCGCCGCCGCCACAGCTTCAGTCCCACTGACCACGGTGTCGACCGTGTAGCCGACACTCGAAAGCATCGCGACCGCGACCTTCTGGTTGATGCGGTTGTCCTCAGCGAGAAGCAGCCGACCAACACGCGATTCGATGGGGGACTTCAGCTTGGTGGTTGTGGCGTCCGCGAGATGGATGTCTGCGATGTCCAATCCCAATGCGACGCGCACCGAAGACCGAAGATCAGTCAGCTGCACGGGCTTGGAAACTGACGCGGCGATTCCGGATTCAGCCGCCGGTCGGACATCTCGTTCATCTCCGAAGTTCGTCATCAACACGACCCGGGTTGCGAGCGCCGCGTCTTCGGCGATCACGTTCGTCAGGGCGAGGCCGTCGGTTCCCGGCATCGTCCGATCCACGAGTGCAACCGCGAAGGCCCGATCCTGGGCTACCGCGCGGCGCAGTTCGACCAGCGCGGCCGAACCGGAGTCCGCCGTGCTGACGGTCATTCCCCAGGCGGTGAGCACATCGGAAAGGCAACTTCGCTGGGTCGCGTTGTCGTCGACCACAAGTACGGTGATCCCGGCGAGATCACTGTCGCGCGACAGGGTGTGATGGCGTGTCACGTCGACCGCGGCGTGCACGGCGACGGTGAACCAGAAGACGCTTCCGCTCCCGAGCTCGCTGCACACACCGCAGTCTCCTCCCATCAACGAGACGAGCTGACTCGTGATGGCGAGCCCGAGACCGGTGCCGCCGTACCGACGCGAGGTCGACGTATCAGCTTGCACGAACGGTTGGAAGACCAGTCCGAGCTTGTCCGACGCGATGCCGTCGCCGGTGTCCGAGACCTCGAAGCGGATCGTTCGATGGGTGCCGCCTTCCGTGACGCTGCTCACCCGGATGACGATCTCGCCCGCCTGCGTGAACTTGACCGCGTTGCCCATCAGATTCGTGAGCACCTGTCGTACGCGACCCGGGTCGCCCCGGATGATGGCCGGGACGGCGGGATCAACGATGGCAACGAGCTCGAGCTGCTTGGCCTCAGCCGGCCGGGCGAGGAGTTGCACGACGTCGTCGATGATCGTCCGCAGGTCGAAGTCGACGTCTTCGATCTGCAGCTTCCCGGCTTCGACCTTCGAGAAGTCGAGGATGTCGTTGATGATGGTCATCAACGCCTCACCCGAGTTCCGCACAGTCTGGGCGTAGTCCCGTTGGCGCGGGTCGAGGTTGGTTTCGAGCAGGAGATCCGTCATCCCGATCACGCCGTTCATCGGGGTGCGGATCTCGTGGCTCATGTTGGCCAGGAAGTCGGACTTCAACCTCGAGGCCTCGGTTGCCTTGTCGCGCGCATCGGCCATCGCCGCTTCCGCGCCGACTTCGGCGGTGACGTCGGCGACAGTTCCGACCCAGCCCACGTTGCCGCCGTCCGCCGACGGGATCGCCTTGGAGGTCACCAGCACGATGCGCGGCGTCGAGCCCGGGGCCTGGATCTGGATCCGGTGATGGAGCTCACCCGTCTTCGTGTCCCGTGCGGCAAATCGGGACTCGAGATCCGCGCGCCCTTCGAGGTGAACGAGGGTTCCAAAACCTTTCCCGGCGGCGACTTCGGGCGGGATGCCGGTGATCTCGCTCCAGCGCGGATTCGTGTACAGGTACCGATTCTGAGCGTCGGTCTGAAAGATCCCGATGGGTGCGGCATCGGTAAGGAGCCAGAACTCGTCGGCCGACGCTTGGACCTCTCTCGCCTGGGCCGCGAGGTCCTGCGCCCGAAGGAAGAGGTTGGCGAACACCGAGACCTTGGCCCGGAGCTCGCTCGGGGGTACCGGGGCAAAGATGAAGTCGACGGCACCTTCGGAGTAAAGGTCGGTTTCCGCGATGTCGTCCGAGCCGTACGCCGTGATGAAGATCAGCGGCGTCATCTCCGACTGCTGACGCTGGCGGATCAGTGCTGCGGTCTCGAACCCGTCCATCTCCGGCATGCAGACGTCGAGCAGGATGACCGCAAAGTCCTGCTCCATGACGCAGCGCAGCGCGGCGATCCCGGAGTCGGCTTCGATGATCGTGAATCCGAGCGGCGTCAGCACCGAGCTCAATGCCAGACGCTGGGAGGCAGTGTCGTTGACGACGAGAATGGGCACGTGAGCATTCGTAGCGCGCGGCGCATCGATCACCTGGGTGACCTGGTTGGGTATTTCGCTCATGCGGGCACCGCGACGTACTGCATGATCGCGGCGAGAAGCACCGCAGCATCTACCGGCTTGGAGACGTAGTCAGTCGCTCCGGCCTCGATGCACCGTTGTCGCTCGCCGGCCTCCACCTTGCTGGTGACGGCGATGACGGGCAGCGCGGTCAAGTGGTCGATTGCCCGAATCGCGCGCATGGTTTCGTACCCGTCCATCACCGGCATCATGATGGCCATCAGCACGATGTCGATGTCGGGCATGGCATTCAGCGCCGCGATGGCATCGGCGCCGCTGTGGGCCACCTCGATCGCCGCTTCATGTCGCTTGAGCACCTCGGAGACGGCGTAGACGCTGCGAAAGTCGTTGTCGACCACGAGGAGCTTGGTTCCGCGCAACGCGGAGTCCGCGGTCGACCCGCGTTGGTGGGGCTCCATTGCCCGGGTCGTGCTGTGCGCCAGTCGCGTGACGAGTGCCGTGAGCAGCGCGTTGGAGTCAACCGGCTTCGTGATGTAGTCATCGGCTCCGGCCGCGATACAACGTTCGCGCTCACCAGCCACCGACTTTCCCGTCACGGCGATGATCGGGAGATCCTTGAACCGGGTCTGGGCGCGTATCGCGAGCATGGTTTCGTAACCGTCCATGACCGGCATCATGATGTCCATGAGGACGACGTTGATATCGGGTGCACTCTCCAACCTCGCGATGGCTTCGGCGCCACTCTCGGCGACTGCGACTTCTGCGCCACCGCGTTCGAGCAGCGCGCACATCGCGAAGATGTTGCGCATGTCGTCATCGACCAGGAGGATCTTGGATCCGCTGATGGCACCAGCGCCGAACCCGTCGGCGCCCGACGGCTTTGGGACTCGGTGAAGCCATTCGGCGACCGGTGCATTCGGTGTGACCTCCGGATCGGATCGTGCCGGTGCGGAGACCGCGCTTGCGGGGTTGGCGGGAGCAATCGTCCCGGACCCACCTGATGGGAGGAAGACGGTGAACGTGCTGCCTTCGCCGGGAACGCTCGCTACGGTGATCTCACCGCCGAGCAGACCGGCGAGCTCGCGACTGATCGACAGCCCAAGTCCGGTGCCGCCGTACAGGCGTGCGGTCGTGCCGTCTCCCTGCGCGAACGCCTCGAAGATCCGCATCTGCTGATCGCTGCCGATGCCGATGCCCGTGTCCCGCACCGAGAACGCGACGACCGAAGGCGCCTGCGCAAGTGACACCATCGTCGGACTCCACCCGCCGTCGGCGAGACCGACATGGATGTCGACTCCACCGTTCTCGGTGAACTTGAACGCGTTGGCGAGCAGGTTCTTGAGTATCTGGCGGAGTCGTTGGGTATCCGTGACGATGGTCGCCGGGCAATCGGCGGAAAGTTCGATCGAGTAGTGGAGGCCCTGGCTGGTCGCGATGTGCTCGAACTCGCGCACGAGACTTGTCTGGAGCTCTGCGATGGCGACATCGGCCATCTCGACGCTGACGGTCCCCGACTCGGCCTTGGCGAGGTCGAGAATGCTGTTGAGCAGCTCCAGCAGCTCCTTGCCCGACGAGCGGATGACGCTGGCGTACTGGACCTGCGTGTCGGTCATGTTGGCGTCGGGGTTCTCCTCGAGCTGTTGCGCAAGGATCAGGAGGCTGTTGAGCGGGGTACGCAGCTCGTGGCTCATGTTCGCGATGAACTCGGACTTGTACTTCGACGATGCGGAGAGCTGGACGGCCTTCTCCTCGACCAGCCGCTTCGACTCCTCGACCTCGCGGTTCTTCTCCTCCGCTTCGATGTTCTGCTCTGCGAGCTGCTTGGCCTGGCGGCCCAGGTCCTCGTTGGACTCGCGCAGCTCCTCCTGCTGCGTGCGGAGCTCCTCGGCGAGGGACTGCGACTGGATCAGCAGCGTCTCGGTGAGGGTGCTGCCCTCGATCGTGCTGAGCACGAGCCCGATGCTCTCCGTGATGGAGTCGAGGAACGCCTGATGGGTCACGCTGAAGGGAGAGAAGGATGCGAGCTCGATCACCGCGCGCACCGATCCTTCGAACAACACGGGGAGGATGATGATGTTGAGCGGGATGGACTCGCCGAGGCCCGAAGAGATCCGCACGTAGTCGCCGGGCACGTCGGTGAGCAGGATCCGCTTCTTCTCCTTGGCGCACTGGCCGACGAGGCCTTCACCGATGCGGAAGGACGTCGACAGGTTCTTGCGTTCCTCGTAGCCGTAGCCGGCCTGGAGCTCGAGCACGGCCTCGCCGTCCTCGTTCACGTTGGTCATCGAGTAGAAGACCGCGTGTTGCGCGGCCACGAGCGGCGCGAGCTCGGAGAGGATCATGCTCGAGGTCGCAACAATGTCGCGCTGGCCCTGGAGCATCCGGGTGAAGTGCTCGCGGTTCGTCTTCAGCCAGTCCTGCTCGACGTTCTGGCGGGTCGTCTCGCGCAGGTTGCGGATCATCTCGTTGAGCGTGTCCTTCAGCACCGCGACTTCGCCGCTGGCCTCCACGCTTACCTGCCGGGTGAGGTCGCCCTCGGTCACGGCGGTCGCCACCTCGGCGATCGCTCGCACCTGATTGGTGAGGTTGGCGGCGAGCTGGTTGACGTTCTCGGTGAGGTCGGCCCACACCCCCTCGACCTCCTTCGACTGCGCCTGACCGCCGAGCTTGCCCTCGACGCCGACCTCGCGGGCGACTCTCGTCACCTCGCCGGCAAACGTCTTGAGCTGATCCACCATCGTGTTCACGGTGTTCTTCAGCTCGAGGAATTCGCCCTTCACGTCGATGGAGATCTTCTTGCTGAGATCGCCGTTGGCAACGGCAGTCGTGACCTCGGCGATGTTGCGCACCTGACCGGTCAGGTTGCCGGCCATCAGGTTGACGTTGTCGGTCAGGTCCTTCCAGACGCCACCGACCTCGATGGTGACGGCGGCGGCCTGGCCGAGCTTGCCCTCGGTGCCCACCTCGCGCGCGACCCGCGTCACTTCGGCGATGAATCCGTTGAGCTGGTCGACCATTGCGTTGATGGTGTTCTTGAGCTCGAGCATCTCGCCCCGCACGTCGACCGACACCTTCTTGCTCAGGTCGCCGCTGGCGACAGCACCGATGACCCGCTGCATCTCGATCGTCGGTTGCACGAGGTCGTCGATCAGCTCATTGACGGATTGGATGCTGCCGGACCAGGTCTGCCTCCATCCGCCCATCACGACCCGCTGCGACAGCTGGCCGTGCTTGCCGACGACCTGACTCACTCGCGCGAGCTCGGTATCGAGCGCCTCGTTGGCGCTGACGACGTCGTTGAGCCCATCGGCCACCTTGCCGGCGATCCCGGTCCACCCCACGGGCATGCGGGCGGTGAAGTCGCCACGCTTGACCTGAGCAAGGAATTCGAGGAGGACCTTGCCGTCGAGGAAGTCGTCGGCGAGGGCGACCGCGGGGTCGGGCATGGTGCCTCCAGATGGAGGGCGTAACAATCCAGCGGAAGCGCTCAGATAATCCGTTCCTCGGAGTCCCATCGACCACGTGGGGCAGAACCTGATGCCAGTTTCGCTCCGGTGGACCACGGGCCCCCCGGGGCTCAGATGGGGCACGGGATCCGGACCGTGCCTTCACGGTTTTCTGATGTCCCGGGTCGACACTGGCACCCATGCGTCGCCGGCTCGCCGTCCTCTTCCTCGTGGTCGCCCTGCCTTCGGTGTTGGCCGCATCCTGTGACCCGACCGACCCGCCGCCGGCTGCGAGCTGCGTCCCGACCGGCGCGACGGCCCACCGGGACCTGCGGTTCGCGTCGAGCCTCGGCGTCGCGGCCAACCTGCAGTCGCTCGATCTCTACGTCCCGGTCCGCCCGGCCTCGTGCCCACCGGCACCGGTGGTCGCCTACGTCCACGGGGGCGCGTTCCAGGTCGGGGACAAGGCCAACCAGATCGTCGACAAGGTCAACCTCTTCACCCGCGCGGGTTGGGCCTTTGCCAGCGTGAACTACCGGCTCGTGAACAATGCCGGCTCGGGCCCGACCAATGGCGTGTATCCGGCCGCGGAACAAGACGTCGCGAAGGGGATTGCGTACCTCACGTCCCACGCGGCGCGGTACCGCCTCGACCCGGCTCGGATCATGCTGCTCGGCCATTCGGCGGGCGCGCACCTGGTCGCGCTGGTGTCGACCGATGGATCGTTCCTCCAGGGCACGGGACTCGGCCTCGAAGACATCGCGTGCACTGCCCCGCTCGATACGACCTACGACATCCCCCGCCACGTCGCGGCCGGAGGTTTGAACGCGGCGATGTACCTGGCTGCGTTCGGCACGGATCCGGCGGTCTGGGTCAAGGGTTCGCCGAGCCGCAACGTCGCGGCGGGGAAGGGGATCCCGTCGTTTCACATCGTGACTCGCGGCGCGCCAGGGCGTGTCGCGGAATCGAAGGAGTTCGGAGCGATCCTGAGCCACGCAGGCGTCCCGGCCGCGGTCCAGGTGGCGACTGGTCTCACCCACGAAGAAGTCAACGACTCCGTCGGCCGCGCCGGTGACTCGGTCATCACGCCACGGCTGATGGACTTCTACCGGAGCTGCGTGAAGTAGCCGGGAACGCGGTCGCAATGCAGGGTCGACCGTCCCGCAACACGATGTTCCTGACGTCCGTGGGCGGAGCCCGTCGAGGCGGTGCAGGACCATCGGTGGTGAAGGGGGCCGGATGAGTCGGGACGTGAGCGTCTGGCTGACGCGCGAGATTGATCTCGAGGAAGTTGTCGCGACGGTGGATGGCGCAATCATCGACGGATTCGGCAACGTCGGGTTCGAAGGGGGGCACTGGCAGGTGTTCGTCGGTCCCGTCGACCGGTCGAACTGGAAGACGTGCCCGATCAGCTCTTGGCACTCGATCCTTCGATCTCCCGTGTCGCCGGGCTCGACCTTGAAGGGTCGGGCCGAGGTGCGAGCTCCCCGCGACACGGCGAGCGACTTCCCGTTCACCTGAGGCGGCTCCGCGGGACCCGATCCACAGGGACGAAGTTGTCCACATGGGGATGACCCTTCTGCCTGTGGACGGGGTCCCGCGGAGCACCATGGCCCGGTTCTCAACCCTGAGGCGTCAATGATCGGCTTGGAGGGCACGGCCTCAGGTCGTCGAGGACGTCTCCCACCCTGTTTCGGTGCGACTTGGTACCCCTGGAGGGGTGTCGTACTGACACCGAAACGAGTTTCCGGCGCCGGGGATGCTCGGGGGGCGGTCGTAGGCTGAGATCGATGGGCGGCCCGAATCATCCCGACGCGATCGAGGCGGCCCTCGACGAGCTGTACGGCGTCGACCCGGCGCAGTTCGTCGAGACCCGGAAGCGCCTCGCGACAGACCTGCGCGGCGCGGGCGAGAAGGATGCGGCGAAGTCGCTGCAGGCGGCTCGACGACCGACGGTGGCCGCTTGGGCCCTGAATCAGCTCAGTCGGCTGCGGCCCGAGATCGTCGAGGAGCTCCTCGCGCGGCAGTCGCGAGCTCGAGGCGGCCCAGGTCGGTGCGCTCACCGGCGGCCGCGAGGGGATGCGCGACGCCACGCGCGCGCAGCGCCGGGCGCTCGCCGACGCGACCCGAAGCCGCGCTCGCCGCGCTCGGTGCGCGGGCCACGGACGGGTTCCGGACCCAGATCCTCTCGACCTTGCACGCGGCCGCCGCCGACGACGAAGTGGGGGAGATGCTCCTCCGGGGACGCCTGGTTCGGGAGGTGAGCGGCTCGTCCGGGTTTCCCGACGGACCGAATCTCACGCTGGTGCCGGACCTCGACCGGCCGGTCGAGCCGGCACCCTCCAGGACGAAGAAGTCGCGACCATCCGCGCCGGCGAAGTCCGGTGCAGCCGCGGACGAGAAGGCGAAGGCCGCCGAGCGACGCCGGATCGAACGCGAACAGATTCGCGAACGCGCCGCGATGGAGCTGGCGCAACGCCGGATCGCCGAGGCCGATGCGGCGGCTGCGGCCGCGCAGGAAGCCGCCGCCGCGGCCGAGGCGGCCGCGGTCGAGGCGCGCGGCCGGGTGGTGCAGCTCCGCGAGGATCTCGACGGTGCCCGTCGCGACGCCCGAGCGGCCGACGAAGCAGCCGCACGGACCCGGCGCGAGGCGACACGCCTCACCCGAGCCGCCACCCAGCTGCGATCACGCGGTACTTCCGAAGCCAAGTGACCGGTTGAAGCCGCTCGACCTCTGACCGGACGGCTCAGATCGGATTCGGGCTGTCCGGGGTGGCTGCGGGCTGATGTTCCTTCTTCGGCTTGAGCTCGTCGGGGTCGTCGAGAATCTCCTCGGCGTTGAACGCGCTCAGCGCATCCCGCACCGAGTGATCGGCATCCTTGGCGGGGTCCTTCGGATCGGTTTCCATGGCTTGCTCCTGGGGGAGATTCCTGAAGTCGTTCTGACTGCAACCTACCCCGGGATTTCGAGGCGATCGGATCGCGGCGAACGGTCTACCGTCGGAGCACCACACCGCATCCCGGGATGGCACCATGGCCCAGAACATCGCGCAGCAGCTGCTCGCCAGCCACCTCGTCGAGGGCGACCTGGTACCCGGCCGGGAGATCGGGATCCGTATCGACCAGACGCTGACCCAGGACGCGACCGGGACCATGGTCATGCTCGAGCTCGAGGCGATGGGGCTCGACCGGGTCCGTACCGAGCTCTCCGCGCAGTACGTCGACCACAACCTGCTCCAGGCCGACTACCGCAACGCGGACGACCACCTCTTCCTGCGCAGCGCCTGTGCCCGCTTCGGCCTCTGGTACAGCAAGCCCGGCAACGGCGTGAGCCACCCGGTGCACATGCAGCGCTTCGGGATGCCGGCCAAGACGCTGCTCGGCTCGGACAGCCACACGTCGCGCGGCCG
Organism: uncultured Acidimicrobiia bacterium; assembly: GCA_963770095.1. Taxonomy (GTDB): domain Bacteria; phylum Actinomycetota; class Acidimicrobiia; order IMCC26256; family JAENVU01; genus Chersky-806. The sequence continues at coordinate 114,246 of CAVYOO010000005.1, read as the reverse complement.
GATCGCTCGGGATGCTGGCGATCGGCGCCGGCGGGCTCGAAGTCGCGATGGCGATGGCGGGGGAGCCGTTCCACCTGGTCATGCCCGGATCTGGGGGGTCCGGCTGGTCGGTGAGCTCCCCGACTGGGTCAGTGCCAAGGACGTGATCCTCGAGCTGCTCCGCCGCCACGACGTCACCGGTGGGCTCGGGCGCATCATCGAGTACTCCGGCCCCGGTCTGGACCACCTCTCCGCGATGGATCGCCACGTCATCGCCAACATGGGTGCGGAGCTTGGTGCGACCGCCACGGTCTTCCCGTCCGATGCGGAGGTCCGGCGATTCCTCACCTCGGAGCAGCGCGGGGACGACTGGGTCGAGCTCAGGGCTGACGCGAACGCGACCTACGACATCGAGGAGGAGATCGATCTCGGTGCGCTCGAGCCGCTGATCGCGCTGCCCTCGAGCCCGGGAAATGTCGTCACCGTGCGCGAGGTGGCCGGCGCCGAGGTCTCCCAGTGTGTCATCGGTTCGTCGGCCAACCCGGGCCTGCGCGACTTCGCGATCGCGGCACTGATCGTCGACGGGAAGCAGACCGATGACCGCGTCTCGTTCGACGTGAACCCGACCTCGCGCCAGACGCTCGAGACCCTCGACTCCGAGGGCTACCTGCTCAAGCTCATCACCGCGGGTGCCCGCATCCACCAAGCGGGCTGCATGGGCTGCATCGGGATGGGTCAGGCGCCCGCCACCGACCGGATCAGCCTGCGCACGATGCCGCGGAACTTTCCCGGCCGTTCGGGGACGCCCGAGGACCGGGTGTACCTGTGCAGCCCGGAGACGGCGGCCGCGTCCGCGCTCACGGGGGTCATCACCGATCCCCGGGACCTGGAGATGCCGTACCCGCGCTACGTCCCGCCGGCGCAGGCGGCGGTGAACACGGCGATGCTCGTCCCGCCGCCGCGCGACGGCCGCCTGACGATGCTCGTCAAGGGCCCGAACATCGCGTCGCTCCCGGACTTCGAGGAGCTACCCGACACCATCGTCGGTCCGGTCCTGCTCAAGATGGGAGACAACGTCTCCACCGACGAGATCCTCCCGGCCGGCGCGTCCGTGCTCCCGCTGCGCAGCAACATCCCGGCGATCAGCCGGTTCGCGTTCTCCCGGATCGACGATACGTATCACGACCGCGCGGTGGTCATCCGTGAAGCGGGCGGGCACGTCGTCGTGGGCGGCGAGAACTACGGGCAGGGATCGAGCCGGGAGCATGCCGCGATCGCGCCGCGGTACCTCGGGCTCCACGCCGTCATCGCCAAGGGCTTCGCGCGGATCCACCGCGCAGAACCTCGTCAACTTCGGCGTGCTCCCGATCACGTTCCTGGATCCGGCCGACTACGAACGGGTCGATCAGGGAGACGAGATCGAGATCCCCCACGTGGCGGAGCAGATCCGCCGGGGGACGGACGTGACGGTCGAGAACCGCACCAAGGGCCAGACGTACCGGTGCACCCACGAGCTCTCGTCGCGCCAGGTCGATCTCGTCGCCGCAGGTTCGCTGATCAGCTTCCTGCGCCACCAGGTCAACTCGTCGTAACGACCCGGTCCGTCACGCTTGGACGAGCCGGAAGAGCGTGCCCGTCGGATCGGTCGCGACCGCCAGGCGACCGTGGGGCGTATCCATCGCGGGCTCGATCGTCGCGCCACCGAGCTCCTCGATCTTGACGAGGGCGGCGTCTGCGTTCTCGACGCCGAAGTAGACCGACCACTGCGATGGCACGGCTTCGGGGAAGGAGGCCGCGTCCATGATGCCGGCGAGGGCGTTCTCTTCTTCCCCGAGCGTGCTGTACCGGAACTCCGGCGTGTCGCTCATGGTGTGGATGTCCCAGCCGAACCCGTTCCGGTAGAAGTTGACGGCGGCCTCGTAGCGGCGCGTGTGCAGCTCGAACCAGGAGGGCGCGCCGGCCTCGCCCAGGACGCCGAAGCCCTGGTGCGTTCCGGGCTGCCACAGCCCGATCGACGACCCACCCGGATCGACCAGCACCGCCATGGTGCCGAGGTCCATGACCTGCATCGGCGGGACGATGACCTGGCCGCCCTGAGCCACCGCGGCATCGATCGTCGCCGCTGCGTCGGCCACGGCGAGGTACACGGACCACACGTCCGCGGTCCCGGCGGAACCGTCGTTGCGCATGCATCCGGCGACCATCACCCCGTCCTTGACGAAGTTGACGTAGCCGCCGTAGTCCGGACCGGGGTCTTCGACCTTCCAGCCGAACAGGTCGCGGTAGAACTGTTGGCTCCGATCGGGGTCCGAGGTGAACAGCTCGATCCAGCAGGGTGCGCCGATGGAGCGGACTCACGGTGCGCCATGTGCAGGCTCCTCCAGTGAATTTGGTTGGGTCACCACCTACGACCCCCGGTCCGCCGCGAACTCATCGGTGAGCTGGTAATGGGTGAACCGTGTCCTTTCCCTGACGTAGGGTCCTGCGGCCCCGATGCGACCGCGCACTGCTGCCCGAGATCGAGCCAAGGAGCAATGGGAGATGGCGATGGCGAGAACCGTGGTGGTCACCGGGTCGGCGTCGGGCATGGGCGCGGCGACGAAGGCCCGGCTTGAGTCCGACGGGCAGCGGGTCATCGGCGTGGACATCCGGGACGCCGACGTGATCGCCGACCTCGGGTCGGCCGACGGTCGGCAGGCCGCGATCGACGCGGTCGGTGAGCAGGCCGGCGGCGCGATCGACGGTCTCGTCGCCTGGGCCGGCATCGCCGGGCTGACGGAGACGCCAGGCAGCCTGCTCGCCTCGGTGAACTACTTCGGGAGCGCGGTGCTCCTCGAAGGGTTGCGGCCGCTGCTCGCGAACGGCGACCGACCGGCAGCCGTCGCGATCAGCTCCAACTCCACGACGTGCCAACCCGGCGTCCCGATGGACGTCGTGGAGCTCTGCCTGGCCGGCGACGAACCCGCGGCCCGAGCCGCCGCGGATGCGGTGGGCGCGATGGCGACGTACCCGGCCACGAAGACCGCGATCGCGTGGTGGGTGCGACGGCACGCGCCGACCGAGGACTGGGCCGGCGCGGGGATCACCCTCAACGTGGTCGCGCCCGGAGCCGTCGAGACCCCGTTGCTCCAGGCCACGAGGGAGGACGCGACGATCGGCCAGTTCGTCGATTCGTTCCCGATCCCGGTCGGGCGCAAGGGGACGGCCCAAGAGCTCGCGGCGTTCGTGCACTTCCTGCTCGGTCCCGACGCGCGGTTCTTCTGTGGATCCGTCGTGTTCGTGGACGGCGGCACGGACGCGCAGATGCGCGCCGACGACTTCCCGATGCCGATGGGTCGGCGTCAGGCGACGAGCGGCTGAATCTCCCCGGTGCAGGCCGGGCAGCGAGAGGCCTTCACGGAGATCTCCGTGAAGCACAGCGGGCAGTCGCGAATCGTGGGCGGCTCGTCTGCATTGCCCCGCTTCTGCAGCTGCTTCGCGTGGTCGAACGCCTTGACCAGCGCGAACAGCGCGGCCGCGACGATGAGAAAGGTCACAACCGCGGTGATGAGCGTGCCGTACAGGATGACGCCGTCACCGAGCGTGAAGGTCAGGTTGTCGAAGCTGGCCTCCCCGAAGATCGCTCCGATGGCGTTGAGGATCACCCCGTTGACGAGCGCGTCGACGACCTGCTTGAAGTAGAGGCCGAGGATGAACGCGATCGCGATCTCGAGCACGTTGCCTTCGAGCGCGAACTCTCTGAATTCCTGGATGATGCCCTTCTTGGGTTCGGCCACGGCGTTACCTCCGGTCGGTCGACTGTCGCGTCGAGAATCGCATCGAACCTAGGCGAGTCTGAACGAAACCGGTCAGACGATTCGCGGCCCGCTGCGCTGGGTACCTGCCGGTGTGTCCGCGGAACCGGTCGTCGCTCGTTTTCCCAGCCAACGCGCGAGCGTCGCCGCCGCGCGTCGAATTCGTCACCGATGCACTGATCGCGGCGGGCGCCACGCGCGTGCTCCACGACGCACGGCTCCTAGTCAGCGAGCTGGCCACCAACGCCGTCGTGCATGCCAACACGGACTTCTCCGTGAGCGTCCACATCTCGGCCGGTCGGGTCTACGTCGAGGTGCGCGACGGCGACCGGCGTGAGGTCGACGTCGCCGCCGAACGCGAGATCTCCGAGCTCGCGATCAGTGGGCAGGGTCTCCGGATCGTCGGTCGCCTGGCGGGCAGCTGGGGGACACGGGTCGAGGACCACGGAAAGGTCGTGTGGTTCTCCGTCGACGCGTGAGCACGGTCACGGGCCCGCGTCGGAACGTTCTTCCCGGACGGCCTTCGCATCCTCGGGTCGGGCGACGTCGTGCTCGGGTCGGTTCTCGGCGTGGATGTCACCGGCGGCTCTCCGCACGGCCACCTTGGCTTCGTCCTCGCTCACGTCGTCATCCGACTGGTCGGCCAGGGCCTTCGCCTCGGCGTCCCGGTCGCCGGTCACGGCGTGGAGCAGCTGGCGGACCGTCGGTTGCTGGTGCTGCTCGTGCTGGGGTTGGTCCGGGTCCGGGCGGTCGGGGGCCATGGCGATCTCCTCGTCGGATCGATCGATGATCCCCGGCGGGTGTGCCTCTCAAACGGCCGGGCCGGAGAATCATTGGAACGCCGGGAGCCGCTGATCGTCGCCGACCATCGACGCCATCGGGTCGGTTCCGGCGCGGATGCGGTCGAGCACGGACCGGATCGTGAAGCGGTCGGGCCGGAGATCGGGGTCATCGAGCTCGTCCCAGCTGATCGGAGTGGACACCGGCGCGCCGGGTGCCGGGCGGGGGCTGTACGGCGCAACCAGTGTCTTGTTGATCGCGTTCTGTGTGTAGTCGAGCCGGGCGCGACCCTCGCGGCCTCGCTTCTTCCAGGTCCAGCTCACGAGCCCGGGCGCGATGTCGCCGATCGCGCGCGACAGCTGCTCCACCCATGCACGCGTCTCGCCGAACGTCGGCCCGGTCGTGATCGGGATCCAGACCTGGATTCCCCGCTGACCGGTGACCTTCGGGTACCCGCGGACGCCGAGGTGGTCGAGCGCGGTCCGATGCAGGCGGGCGAGCACGAGGAGCTCGTCCCAGGTGGTCTCGGTACCCGGATCCAGGTCGATGAGCGCGTATGTGGGGTGACGCACGTCGGGAATGCGCGACGTCCAGGGATGGAGCTCGACTGCCGCATGGTTCGCGAGCCAGACCAGCGCCGGGGTGCTGTCGGCGACGAGGTACTGCTCGCTCTCGCCCGGATCCGCGTCGGTGTTCTCCCACCGGGTCATCCAGTCCGGTGCGTACGCCGGAGCCTGCTTCTGCCAGAAGCCCGAAGCCTCGACGCCGTTCGGGAACCGGTGCAGGTTCAGCGGGCGCCGCTCCAGGTGGGGGAGCATCGCCGGCCCGATCGACGCGAAGTAGCGGACGAGATCGCGCTTCGTGACCGGGATGCCGTCCTCGCCGGGCGGGAAGAGGATCTTGTCGAGGTTCGTGAGCGCGATCTCCCGACCCAGCACGGTCCACTTGGCCCGGTCGGGCAGGTCGTCGAGCTCCGCGAGCTCGTCGTCGCCTGCTGCCGCCGGGTCGACCCGGTCGGGGTGGGCAGGCAGCTCACCTTCGTCACACGTCCAGAGCCGCTCGGGATCTGCCGCCACCTCCTCGTTGGTGCGCCCGCTGAGCACCGAGCGGGGATGGTCCTCGGGATCCCAACCGTCGACCGCGAATTCGTCGCGCTTGTGGAGGACCAGCCAATTGTCCTTCCCGCCCCGCCCGTATCCCTTCGTGCGGACGAGCACGAGCGTGCCGCGGATCTTCTCGCCGTAGAGCTCGACGTGCAGCTCGCCGGCCTCGATCGCGGCCGCCGCATCATCGTCGCGGTGCAGCTCCCAGGTCCCGCGGTCCCACACGATCACGTCGCCGCCGCCGTACTCACCGCCGGGGATCACACCTTCGAAGCTCTCGTATTCGATGGGATGGTCCTCGACGTGGACCGCGAGGTGTCGCACCGACGGGTCGAGCGAGACGCCCTTCGGCACCGCCCAGCTCGCGAGGACGCCGTCGACCTCCAGCCGGAAGTCGTAGTGGAGCCGGCGGGCGCGGTGCCGTTGGATGACGAAGCGCGGCAGCGCCGACGTCGTCGTGTGAGACCCATCCGGCTCGGGAGTGCGGGAGAAGTCGCGCTTGTCCCGGTAGCGCTCGAGGCTCATCGTCCGTACGTTCCTTGGTCGCCGGGCAGGCTAGACCCACGATGGCACGGCCCGCACCGGCGTGACGCAGCCAGGAACGAGGGCGACGTCACGCGGAACGACCATGGCGAACCCGGCCCGACCGGCGCCTTTACCGCGAACGCGTGGTTGGGCCGGTGCTGCGCTCTGCGTCGGGTCGCGGGTCGCGGGGATTGCGCTCCGTCGTGATCGCGAACACGTACGACGCGCCGCCGATCGCCACCACGAACGCTGCGAGCACCGCGGCGACAGCGAGGATCTGATCATCCATGGCGATGTCGTACCCGGGCTCGGGGGTGCGACAAACGCGGGCGTCGAGCGGAAGAGTCCATCGGGGCGGTGGAGCAGGTGTGGGTTGATATCGCGAAGCGCCGGGTATGGCTCGTGTGCCCGTGCACACGAACCGACCAAGGAGTCACCGATGGAAGGCAAGATGGACGAGCTCAAGGGGCGCGCGAAGGAAGCGGCCGGCGACCTCACGGACAACCAGGATCTCAAGCGCGAGGGCCAGACGGACAAGGCCGGCGGCAAGGTGAAGCAGAAGGTCGAAGACGCCAAGGACTGGGTCGAGGACAAGATCGACGACATCAAGAAGTAGCTACCGAGAGGTAGCTGCGCGGGTGACGAGCGGTCGGCCAGTGCCGAACCGGTTGCCCGGTGATCGTGAGGACGGCGGAGCTCTCCGCCGTCCTCTCGCGTCCGCGTGCGTACGCTGCGGGGTGTGGCCGGGGGGAATCGACGTCGAGACTGGGTCACCGCGGTCGCCGCGGTGGGCGCGGCGGCGCTGGTTGCCGTCAGCGCCGCGGGCCCGGCGGTCGCGGCCGAGGCCGAGGACCCACCGCCGCTGGTGATCGCGCACCGGGGCGCCAGCGCCTCCGCACCCGAGCACACCTTCGCGGCGTACGACCGGGCGGTCGAGGCCCATGCCGACGTGCTCGAGTGCGACCTGCAGCTCACCAAGGACGGGGTGCTCGTGTGCATGCACGACACCACCGTGGACCGAACGACCGGCGGCACGGCCTCGGGCCGGGTCGACTCCTTCACGCTCGCGCAGCTGCGCACGATGGACTTCGGGTCCTGGTTCGGTCCCGAGTTCGGCGGTGCGAGCATCGTTCCGTTCGAAGAGCAGCTGCGGTGCTACAGGAAGGCCGCGCCCGGCATCCAGTTCTACGCCGAGACCAAGGCCCCGGCGGAGTACGGCGGACGCATGGAGCCGCGCCTCGTCGCGCTGTTGCGCCGCCTCGACCTGATCCCCGAGGGGCCCGCGGATCCACACACCGCGCCCGTCATCATCCAGAGCTTCGATCGCAACAGCCTCGAGACCGTGAAGCGGCTCGCGCCGACGCTTCCGGCGGCTTGGCTCTGGCTGGTCCCGCCTGCAGGCGCGCCGGCGGATGGATCGGTGCCGCCGGGGATCGACGTGATGGCGCCGACCGCCCAGTACGTGCTGAACCAGCCCGAGATGGTGGGCGAGGTCCATGCCTCGGGCGGCGACGTTCACACCTGGACCGTCGATGATCCGGCCGAGATGGACCGGCTGCTCGACGCCGGGGTCGACGGCATCTTCACCAACGACAGCGCGACCCTGCGCGCGCACATCGACGCCCGCACGGGCCACGGGCCGCGCCGGCCGGTGAAGCTCGCGCCGGGCTGTCCGGGCATCGCGGGGACCGTCACCGCCGCGAGCACCAATGCTCTGGCCGGGTCGACTGGGTCCGCGAGTCGTGATGGGGCGACGGCATCCGGGCCGGGAGGCCACGACGTCCTCACCACCGGTGATTCGTCGGGTTGGATCACTGCCGGTGTCGTAGCCCTCGTGGTGCTCGTGGCACTCGGCATCTGGTGGCTCCGGAAGCGCCACCGCAGCGAGTAGTTGTGCGGAATCGTTCCTACGCGACCTCGACGGCGGGCGCGGCGAACTGCGCGTTGTAGAGCCGGGCGTACGCGCCGTCGGCCGCGAGCAGCGCTTCGTGGTTGCCCTGCTCGACGATCTGGCCGTGCTCCATGACCAGGATGATGTCGGCGTCGCGGATGGTCGACAGCCGGTGTGCGATCACGAAGCTCGTCCGGTTCGAGCGCAGCGCGGCCATCGCCTGCTGGATCAGCACCTCGGTGCGGGTGTCGACCGAGCTGGTCGCCTCGTCGAGGATCAGGATCGTCGGGTCGGCGAGAAACGCGCGGGCGATCGTGAGCAGCTGCTTCTCGCCCGCGCTGACGCTGCCGCCCTCGTCGTCGATCACCGTGTCGTAGCCGTGGGGCAGGGAGTGCACGAACCGGTCGACGTAGGTGGCGCGCGCCGCCTCGAGGATCTGCTCCTCGGTCGCGTCGAGGTTGCCGTAGCGCGATGTTCTCGCGGATCGTGCCGCCGAAGAGCCACGTGTCCTGGAGCACCATGCCCATGTTCGAACGCAGGTCCCGGCGACGCATCTTCGGTGATGTCGATGCCGTCGAGGGTGATCGCGCCGCCGTCGATCTCGTAGAAGCGCATGATCAGGTTCACGAGGGTGGTCTTGCCCGCACCGGTCGGGCCGACGATCGCGATCGGTCTGGCCCGGCTCGGCGACGAGCGACAGATCCTCGATGAGGGGGTGCCTCGGGTCGTACGAGAACGACACGTGGTCGAACTCGACGCGGCCCTGCGGGTCGACGTCCTCGAGCGGGATCGAGGTCGTCCTCGACGCTCCTCGGGAGCGTCGAGGAGCTCGAAGACCCGCTCGGCCGACGCGATGCCCGGACTGCATCACGTTGATCATCGACGCGAGCTGCGTGAGCGGCTGGGTGAACTGGCGCGAGTACTGGATGAACGCCTGGATGTCGCCGATGGTCATCTGGCCCGACGGACACCGGCAGCCCGCCGATCAGCGCGATCGCGACGTAGTTCAGGTTGCCGAAGAACATCATCGCCGGCTGGATGGTCCCGGAGATGAACTGCGCGGCGTAGCTGGCCTCGAACAGCTCCTCGTTCTTGTCGTTGAACCTCTGCTCGACGTCCTGCTGGCGGCCGAACACCTTGACCAGCGAGTGGCCGGTGAACGCCTCCTCGACCTGGGCGTTCAGCGTGCCGGTGTGGCGCCACTGGTCGACGAACTTCGTCTTCGACCGCTTCGTGATGAACCGCATCGTGAAGACGGAGAGCGGGATGGTGACGACCGCGACGAGCGCGAGCATCGGCGAGATCGTGAACATCATGATCAGCACCCCGACGATGGTCAGCGTCGAGGTGAGCAGCTGGCTCAGCGTCTGCTGCAGGCTCTGGGCGAGGTTGTCGATGTCGTTCGTGACCCGGCTCAGCATGTCGCCGCGGGGCTGGCGGTCGACGTAGCGAGCGGCATCCGGTTGAGCTTGTCCTCGACGTCGGCGCGCAGCCGGTACATCGCGCGCTGCACGACGCCGGCGAGCAGGCTAGGCCTGCGAGAACGCGAGCGACTGCGGCGACGAGAGTAGATCGCCAGCACGACGCAGCAGGTCCGGTGCGAGCTGTCGAAGTCGATGCCCGTCCCGCTGGTGACCCCGTCGACGATGATGTTGGTGGCGTTCCCGAGGATCCTGGGGGCGATCACGACGCAGCGTGACGCTCGCGACCGCCAGGATCAGCACGACGATGACCACGCCGAGCCGCTCGGGCCGGAGCCGGGCGACGAGCCGGCGGGTGGAGTTCTTGAAGTCCTTCGAGCGTTCGAGCGGCATGCCCGCGGCGCCCCACCGCGCCGGTCATGCCCCGGGCACGTGCGTCCTCGGGCGGTTGCGCGGCCGCCTCCTCGGGCTCCGCGGACGTCGGACGTCCTCGCTCACGCCGCCTCCTCCTCGGTGAGCTGCGACGCGACGATCTCGGCGTAGGTGGGACATTCGCTCGAGCAGCTCGCGGTGCGTGCCGAGCCCGACCTGGCGGCCGTCCTCGATGACGAGGATCTGGTCGGCATTGATGATCGTGGAGACGCGCTGGGCGACGATCACGGTCACCGCGTCCGCCACGACCGGGGCGAGCGCGGCCCGCAGGCGGGCGTCGGTCGCGAGGTCGAGCGCCGAGAACGAGTCGTCGAAGAGGTAGATGCCCGGGCCGGCGCACCAGTGCCCGGGCGATGGCCAGGCGCTGGCGCTGGCCGCCCGAGACGTTCGTGCCGCCCTGGCGATCGGCGCATCGAGCCGCGCGGGGCATCGCCGCGACGAAGTCGCGGGCCTGGGCGATCTCGAGCGCCTCCCACAGCTCTTCGTCGGTCGCGTCGGGATTCGCGTAGCGCAGGTTGCTCGCCACGGTGCCCGAGAAGAGGTACGGCTTCTGGGGGACCAGCCCGATCCGGCTCCACAGCAGCTCGGGTTCGATGTCGCGGACGTCGAACCCGTCGACGAGGACCGAGCCCCCGGTCGCGTCGAACAGGCGGGGCACCAGGTTGAGCAGCGTGGTCTTGCCCGCGCCGGTGCTCCCGATGATCGCGGTCGTCTCGCCCGCGCCGGGCCGTGAACGAGATGTCGGAGAGCACGGGGAACGTCGGCACCCGGGTACGCGAACTCGACGTCGCGGAGCTCGAGCGACGCTCGCGCGACGAGCTGGGTCGACCGGGTCGCCGGTGGCGACGACCGACGACTCCGCGTCGAGCACCTCCTTGATCCGGTCCGCGCTCACCGCGGCCCGGGGTGCGAGCATCGGCGACGAACGTCGCCATCATCACCGACATCAGGATCTGGATCAGGTAGCTGAGGAAGGCGATCAGCGCGCCGATCTGCATGTCGCCGGCGCCGATGCGATTCGCCGCCGAGCCAGATCGCGGCGACGCTCGAGATGTTCAGCACCAGCATCACGGTCGGGAACATGAAGGCCATCAGCCGGCCCGGCCCGCAGACGAGGTCAGGTGAGCGTCGTCGTTGCGCCTCGCCGAACCGGCTCGGCCTCGTCGGGCTCACGGACGAACGCACGCACGACGCGGATTCCCGTGATCTGCTCGCGCAGCACCTCGTTGATCCGGTCGATGCGTTCCTGCATCGCCTGGAACTGCGGGACCATCCGGATGATCACCGACCCGACGCAGATCACCAGCACGGGGACGCTCACGAGGAGCAGCATCGAGAGCGGGCCGTCCTCGCGCACCGCCATGATCACGCCGCCGACGATCGTGATCGGGGCCGCGACCAGCAGCGTGCAGGACATCAGGACGAGGATCTGCACCTGCGTGACGTCGTTGGTGATGCGTGTGATGAGCGACGGCGCGCCGTAGCGAGGCGACGTCCTGGGCCGAGAAGTCGGTGACCCGGTGGAACAGCGCACCCCGAACGTCCCGACCGAAGCCCATGGCGACGCGTGAGCCGAAGTAGACCGCCGCGATCGCGAACGCGACCTGGACGACGGTGATCACCAGCATCAGACCCGCCGGTCGTGCCAGATGTAGGCGGTGTCGCCGGTGAGCGACGCCCTTGTCGATGATGTCCGCGTTGAGGGTCGGGAGGATCAGCGTGCACGTGACCTGCACGAGCGTGAGCCCGACCACCGCGAGCAGCGGGTTCCGGTAGCGGGCCAGGAACGTGCGCAGGAGCCGGAGCAGCTTCACGGCGACACCTCGGATGCAGCGGCGTCGGACGCCGTCGAGGAACAGCGAGACGATCTCCGCGGAAGGCAGCGGCTCGTCGAGGACGAGGGCGGGATGGGTGCCGGCGATGGTGAGCCCGCGCAGGAGGTGCGCCGCCTCCAAGGGATCGCGCCGGATCCGGGCTCGGTCCGGCTCGAACACTGCTGCGAGCGGCGCAAGATCGGGCGCCCGGTGCTTGTCGGCCGGGGACGGTCCGCGGCCCGACATCTGCAGCATCCCGAGCGCCGTCCGCAGCTGCCAGATGTCGGCCACCCGGCGCCGCAGGATCTCGACGGCCTCCACGAGCCGGGTCTCGAGGGGGAGCGCGGGGTTGATCGCCCGGAGGGCCGCGTCGGCCGCGGTGGAGTCGAAGGCCGATTCGACGACCGCCTCGATGAGCGATTCCTTGTCCGGGAAGACCCGGAAGATCGTGCCTTCGGCGATGCCGGCAGCCTCCGCGATCTGGCGGGTGGTGACCGCGGCGCCGTGCGCCAGCACCAGGGGAAGCGTCGCCTCGATGATCTCGGCCCGGCGCTCCGAGGGCGGGAGCGCAGTGGCCCGGGTGCGGCTGGGGGCGGTCGGCATCGCCCGATCCTATATGAGTGAGCACTCACTCATACCACCCGGAACCCAATGAGACCGGCGTCACAGGCCGATCGGCGACCCGCCCTTTCTTACACGACCGACGAGTCCGACGGCACGATCACCGCGACGAGCATTTCGCGAAGGCGGGCTCGGCGGTCCGCTGGGTGGGCCTCCCGGCGCCGGTCGCAATGGTGCGACCTCGTCGTCCGGGGGTGCGCCGCAGTAGCTGCGCGACCCCCGCGGGCTCAGGAAGATGTCGGTGGCCGGTGCACCGGATGATCCTCGTCGTAGTGATCGCGAGGAATCACCGGGGCATCTCTCCCGGTCCCGCGAGTGCCACGAGAGGAGTCGTCGCTCCCTCCCGACGACTCCTCGTGGTACTCCTCTTCGACGTTCACGCTCCACACATCGTGGTTCGACCCGGTCGCGATGTTCTCGGCGGTGAGCATCGCGGTGTACATCGAATGGTCCTGGTTGTTGTAGCGGTGCATGCCGTTGCGGCCGACGGGGTGAACGTTCGGAGCGCAGTCCTCCAGCCATTCGACGATGCGCGCCACATTCGCCTTGTAGCTCGCGTCGTAGAACGGATAGGCCTTCGGCATTCGCACGACGTAGCCCGCTTCTACCTTGGCCGGATCCACGAGTCCCAAGATCGCGAGCTCCCGTTTGCCCTGCTCGATCAGCTCCGCGTCCGGCCGGTTCCACGTCTCGTCACCCTCGAAGACGAAGAACTCGAGCCCGAGGCAGGTGCGGCCTTCCTTGACCATGTACGGCGACCACGAGCCGAAGTTCTGGATGCGGCCGACCGCCACGTCGCGCGAGTGCACGTAGATCCAGTTGTCCGGGAAGCTGTACTCGATCGGCACGACGAGCGCGACCGTGAGGAAGTCGCGGTAGCGCAGGTCGGCCGCGGCCGTCTCCGCGGTGTCCGCGGCCGGCGGATCCATCGCCTGCAACAGCTGCGAGATCGGCATCGACGAGATCACGTGGTTGCACGGGTACTCCGTGCGCGTGCCGTCCGGTTCCTCGGCCACGACCGCAACTGCCTCGCCGTCGTGATGCCGGACGTCGATGACGCGCTGGTCGAGCAGGACCCGGCACCCCGCGGCCTCGACCTTGTCTCGGCAGCGCTCCCACATCATCCCGGGACCGTGCTTCGGGTACTGGAACTCCTCGATCAGTGACGTGATGTCCTTCTGGTTCCGCTTCGGCATCAGCGAGTTCATCACCGCGTTCATGAACGAGAGGTTCTTGATCCGTTGCGCGGCGAAGTCGGCGGGCAGCTTGTCGGCCGGCACGCCCCAGAGCTTCTCGTTGTAGGTCTTGAAGAAGTGCTCGTAGAGGCGCCAGCCGAACCGGGCCGCGATCCAACCTTCGAGCGTCTCCTGGTCCTTCGGCGGACGGATGCGCGCCCAGAGGTACGACACGACGCACAGGAACGCCTCCCACAGCCCGAGGTTCCGCAAGACGTTCGGGATCTTGAGTGGGTAGTCGTAGTACTTACCCTCGTAGAAGATCCGGCTCATCCGCGGCCGCAGCATGAAGTCCTCGTCAGGAAGGATCTCGTGCCAGAACGCCTCGACCTCCTTCACCTTGGTGAAGAATCGGTGGCCACCGATGTCGAACCGCCACCCGTCGCGCTCGACGGTTCGGCTGATGCCACCGACCACGGAGTCCGACTCGAGGACCGTCGACGTGATCCCGTACCGGGTCACCAGCTCGTAGGCGGCGGTGAGCCCGGCCGGTCCGGCTCCGATGATGACGACGTTCGGGGCCACGTCCGCGCGGGAGTCGGGGGCTTCGGTCATGAGGCGGTCGAGGGTAGCGCCGGTCTGTCGCCTGGTACCGGCTGGAGCGACGAGGAGCGCTGGTGAGCGGACCGATCGCGCCCCGCTTCCGCGCGGGATCGCTTCAGACCCCGAGTCGGCGAACCGATCCTCGATCCCGGACCGGTAGCGCCATAGGCTCCCGGCCGACTCGACACCGGGGGCCATGGTGGGGATCGCGGGAGAGGCTCGGGACGCACCGGGTGCATCCGACGCGTCCAGCACGAAGAAGGAGCGCGCGGGCGTCTGGCTGATCATGGTCGGCGTCGTCGTGATGCTGGCCGGGCTCCTGTTCGGCTATGACCAGGGCGTCATCGGCGGCGCGCTCGAGGGCATCCAGGCGGACTTCCACCTCGGCAACGGGATGACCGAGGTCATCACGAGCTGGGTGACGTTGGGCGCACTGTTCGGCGCCCTCGCCGCCGGCGACCTGGCCGATCGCCGCGGTCGGCGCCCGGCTCTGGTCTTTGCCGCGGTCCTGTTCACGGTCGGTGCCGCCCTCGAGGCGATGGCGCCCGGGACGGCCGTCCTCGTCGTCGGTCGGCTCACGGTCGGGTTCGGCGTCGGCGTCGCGTCCGTCGCGGCACCGATCTACGCCGCCGAGCACGCGCCCTCGAAGTGGCGCGGCCGGTTCGTTTCGACGTATCAGCTCGCGATCACGATCGGCATCTTCCTCGCGTACCTCGTCGACCAGGCGCTCACCAACGGCAACGACTGGCGGCTGATGCTCGGCGTCTCGGCTGTGCCTGCGGTCCTGCTCGTGCTCGTGATGATCCCCATGCCCGACACTCCGCGGTGGTTGATGAAGATCGGCCGGCGCGACGACGCCGCGAAGTCGCTGCACAAGATCCGCCCCGAGGTCGAGACGGACACCGAGCTCCAGGCGATCGCGGATCAGAACGCGATCGATGGTGACGGGGCGTCGTGGCGCGAGATCCTCACGCGATCCTTGCGCAAGCCACTGATGGTCGGCGTCGGGTTGGCGGTGTTCCAGCAGATCACCGGCATCAACGCGATCATCTACTACTCGGACAAGATCTTCGCGGCCGCCGGGTTCTCGACCCCGGCGGACCAGGCATCCGCGACGACGTGGGCGATCGGCGGCGTCAACGTTCTGGCCACGCTCATCGCCGTCGCGTACGTCGACCGCTTCGGTCGCCGGCCGCTGCTGCTGTGCGGCCTGGTCGGGATGGCGGCGAGCCTCACCACGGTCGGCATCGCGTTCCTGTCACTGGACGACGTCAAGACCGGCGCCGATGCGGCAACGTCGACGAACGCGGCGACGGCCGCGGGGGTGGTCACGCTCGTCGCGCTGGTCGTCTTCATCGCGTCGTTCGCGTTCTCGCTCGGACCGGTTGTCTGGATCGTGATCAACGAGATCTTCCCGACCCGGGTGCGCGGTCGCGCGGTGGCGGCCGCAACCGCGGTCAACTGGTTCTCGGCGTTCATCGTGAGCGAGTTCTTCCTGACCCTCCTCGACACGATCGGCACCTCGGGAACGTTCTGGCTCTTCGCCTCCTTCAGCGTGATCGCGTTCGTGTGGGTGTGGCGGAAGGTCCCCGAGACGAAGGGCCGGTCGCTGGAGGAGATCCAGGTGCTCTGGGAGCACCCCGATCCCGTCGGCACGTCGGAGACGGAGACCTAGGCGCCGGTGCCTGTACCCCAGCTGCCGGAGCGCTTTCGGAACCCCAGATCGGTCGCGCTCATCGCGGTCGCGGCCGTGGTCGCCCTGGTCGTCGGCGTCTGGGTGGTCGTCGCGGTGCTCGTGCCGACCGTCGAAGACGCACCGTGCGCCGGGGTGCAGTTCCACGCGCCGGTCGAGTCTCTGCCCGGTTCCGCGAGCCGGCCGCCCATCGGCGGCGACGGCGGCTTCGCGGGGAAGGTGCGGTCGTTGTTCAACGAAGGCGACGTCGTGTACTGCCACGACTTCGCGGACCCATTCGTGCTGCGCGACGGCAGCTCGTACTACGCGTACTCGACGAACACCGGCGACGACCACGTCCCGGTCCTCACGTCCGGAGGGCTCTTCGGGACGGCCCGCCGCCACGACATCCTGCCGAAGCTCCCGGCGTGGTCCGCGCCCGGGTACGTGTGGGCACCCTCGCTCCTGGCGCGCCCGAGTGGGTACATCCTCTATTACACGACGAGGAACCGGGCGACGGGAAGGGAGTGCATCTCGTACGCGCGGGGCAAGGAGCCGGGTGGCCCCTTCGTCGACTCGACGGCCGGCCCGTTCATCTGCCCGGCGACCGGCGGCGCGATCGACCCGGAACCTTTCATCGACGCAGACGGCACCGTGTACCTGCTCTGGAAGAACTACACGTCCGGCACCGGCCGGACGGGGATCATGTCCCAGCGGCTCGCACCTGACGGCCTGAGCCTCGTGGGCCCGCAAGCGCTGCTCGCGACGGCCGATCAGGCCTGGGAGGCAGGCGTCGTCGAAGCCCCGACCATGCTGGCGGCCGACGGCAAGTACTACCTCTTCTACTCGGGCAACGACTGGGACACGGCGAACTACGCGATCAGCTACGCGGTGTGCACGGCGCCGCTGGGACCGTGCGTCAAGCCGAACGACGGTCCCTGGCTCACGTCGAGCCCGACTGCACAGGGACCCGGGAGCCCGTCGGTGTTCACCGACGACCAGGGAGACACCTGGCTCGCGCTGCACTCGTGGGTCCATGGGAAGGTCGGCTACCCGCAGGGCGCGCGCAACCTGTTCGTCGTGCGCTTCGGGATCGTGAACGGTCTCCCGGTCCTCACGTAGCTGCGCAAGCAGCTAGCTCAAGACGAAGCGTTCCACGGCATTCGCCAAGCCTTCGTCCTCGTTTGTGGTCGTCACGTGCGTTGCCGCGCCCTGAACGTCCGCGCTCGCGTTGCCCATCGCGATGCTGAGTCCGGACGGCGTGAACATCAGGACGTCGTTCGGCATGTCGCCGATGGTCGCGATCTGCTCCGGTGGAATCGCATAGCGCTTCGAGAGGTACGCGACCACCCCGCCCTTGTTCGCCTCGGGATGGGTCACATCGAGGTAGTACGGCTGTGATCGGGCCGCGGACACGTGGGTGCCCAGCTCCTCGTGCGCCTTGGTCTCGGCACTCGCGACGGCGTCGAGGTCGTCACTGACGCCGACGACCTTGGCCACGTCGTCGGTCACGCCGTCGAAGCTCTCTACCAACGTCGGCGCGAACTTGACCGTCCACTGCTCGCGTTCGATGTGCGGTCCGTTCAGGTCGAGCACGTCCCAGTCGGCGCCGCGGTAGACCCACGCGTCGAGTCCGAACGACTTCATCAGGCCGAGGGTCGGCTGGACGAGCGGAGACGGGATCACCTGCTGTTCGATCACGGACATGTCCGGGTTCACGAACAGACCACCGTTGAACGCGGCCAGGGGGGTGTCGAGCCCGAGGGGCTCGATCAGCATCGACATGCCCCGGGGTGGGCGGCCGCTCGTGACCGCGAAGAGGATGCCCGCGTCGCGGAGGTGCTGCACGGCGGCGACCGCGCGGTCCGTGAGGACCTTGTCCTGGGTCACGAGCGTGCCGTCGACGTCGGCGAGCATGAGACGGATGTCGGGCATGGGGACAAGTCTAAGAAGGGATCCGCGGCCGGAGGGATTGCATGCGTGCGCATGGATCTTTAGGCTCGAGGGATGAGCACGGTGTGGATCCGGACCCCGACCGCGGCCCCGATGGCGGAGACCGCGGCCCCGACGTTCCGGGTGGATCGCCCGCTGCGGGGCCTGCGGGCGGGCATCAGGACGGATGCGGCCTGGCGGTCGTGGCGGCTCATTGCGGCCGATTGGGAGCAGCGGTTGCGCCGCGACGGGGTGGCCGGCGTCGTGACGGTCGAGACCCATGGCCAGGTCGGTCGGACGGGCGCGGCCGACCGCAGCCACATCGGAGAGCTCGCGGACGCGGTCGACTTTGCGATCGTCGGGCTCGGGACGTGCGGATCGTGCACCTCGTTCGCGATCGCCGACGCCGTCGCGCTCGCGGCACGTGAGCGGCCGGTTGTCGCGGTGGTGACCGACGAGTTCGCAACGCACGGGGCGAACATGGCGAACCATCTTGGTCACGGCGACCTCCGGATCCTGGTGCTTCCGTACCCGCTCGAAGCGCGCCCGAACGACGAGCTGCTCGAGATCTCGGCGGCCGCGTATCCGGAGGCGCTCGATCTCCTCGGAGTGCGGTCGTGAGCGTGGCCTTGACGGGGGCACGGTCCGAGGTGCCGGCGGACCCGATCGCGTTCTACGAGCTCTCGCTGGCCGAGAAGTGGGGGGACGGTGCGCCGCTCTTGCCACCGACCGATGCGGCGATCGTGGCGCTGCTCGCGGGCGCGCCCGATCCTCCGGACCACGTGGTTGGGGTGGTCCCACCGCAGGGCGGTGTCGCCACGCTGGAGCTGATCGCGGCCAACGCGGCGATGGCCGGCGTGCAGCCCGAGGCCTTCCCGCTCGTGGTCGCCGCGCTCGAGGCGCTGCTGGTACCGGAGTGGAACGCGTTCGGGCTGACCACCACGACGTCGAGCGTGTTCCCGATGCTGATCGTCAACGGGCCGTCACGCGACGCGTTCGGCATCGACTACCGGGCCGGTTGCATGGGCGGGGCCGGTGGCCGTGGCTCCATGACGCTCGGCCGCGCGATCGTCGCTCTGCCTCCGCAACATCGGCGGCCAGCGCGGCGGGGGAGACGTCGCGGACCGTGTTCGGCCAGCCGGCCCGCTTCGGCATGTGCTTCGGCGAATGGGAGGAGCGCTCCCCCTGGCCGTCGCTCGCGAACCGCCGCGGGTTCGGCGGTGACGAGGACGTCGTCACCGTGCACGGTGGCAAGGGGACGTTCCCGATGGCGGACATCCACAACGACGACGCCCGCGACCTGCTCGGGTTGATGGCCAAGACGATGGCCTACCCGTTGGCGAACATGTTCCTCGGCAACGCGGAGAACGGCGAGGTCGTGCTCGCGATCAACCCGATGTGGGCCGAGCGGTTCGGCGCGGTGTTCCCGGACGTGGCCGACCTCCAGACGTTCCTGCACGAGCACGCGTGGCAACCGCTCGAGCTCTGGCCGGAACCGAACCGCGAGATCCTCGTGGCGAAGGGTCGAGTCGGAACCGCCGACCGCGTGTACCTCACGGCCCGCCCCGACCAGATCGTGCCGGTGGTGTGCGGAGGGCTCGGAAGCCTGCACGCCATTGCGCTCCCGAGCTTCGGTGAGAGCCAGATGCAGAGCGCGGCCGCGCGCCGGGCGATCTGACCGTGGACCCCGCCGCCATCGCGCTCGCGGTCGACGAGGTCGGTCGGATGTTGCGCGCCGACGGCGGAGACCTCGTGCTGCTCGAAGCGGACCCGAAGACCTTGCGCATCCGGCTCCAGCTCCGCCTCGACGACGTCAGCTGCGCCGACTGCATCCTCGCGCCCTCGGAGCTGGCCCGGACGATCCGCGCGTCGATGGAGCGACGCGTACCGGGCGAGTTCGAGCTCCTGATCGACGACCCTCGCACCTGAGCATGGCGGACACCGACCCGCAACGGCTGTGGAGCGCGCTGGTCTCCGTGTACCAGCCGGTGCTGCGCGCGGTCGCCACCGCGCTCGAGCGCGACGCCGGCATGGACTCGGGCACGTACTCCGCCCTCGCGTACGTCGAGCGGGCCGGAGGCCGGGTTCGACTCCGTGAGCTCGCGGACCTGATGCGGGTGCGGTACAGCCAGCCGGGCCTGAGCCGGCTCGTGCAACGCATGGAGGCGGAGGGCCTGGTCGAGCGACGGATCGACCCGGATGACCGGCGGGGAACCGTCGTCTCACTCACCCGGGCCGGTCGTCACCGGTTCCGGCGCGCGCACGAGGTGTACGACGCCGCGCTCGACGAGCAGCTGGGCCATCGCGTCTCTGGCGCGGACGCGATCTCGCTCACCCGGACGCTCGAGTCCCTCGCAGCCGGCCTGAACGTCAGCGATTGACGAGGTTGGCCGGGTTCTCGACGACCATCGTGTGGATGGCATCCACCGCGAGGCCCTCAGCCGCGAGGAGGTCGGCGAACTGCTGCAGACCGTCGACCGGTGTCGCGTTCAACGCCTGTCCGTAGTCACTTGCCAACGTGCACCGGCCCGGGCCGACGCGGTCCGCCGCCGCGGCGAGATCGGCCACCGGTCGGGATGCGAGCGCACCCACACAGGTCAGTGCACACAGCTCGATCCACGCGCCGAGATCGGCCAGCTCGGCCAGCTCGGGCGCGCTCAGCTTCGGCCCGACCAGATCTTCCATGGCGTGGGTCACCAGCACCCGCTGCCCACGTCCGAGCTCGCGGGCTACCGCCAGATGCTCTGCCGCGCTGATGTGGCCGGTCGCGAGCACGGCGTCGTGCTCGCGACACAGCGCCGCGATCTCGCGGGCCACGGGGAGGAGGTCACCGTCGTCGTCGACGACGACGAGGCCGGGACCCGGGATCCCGAGCTGCTCGGCCACCCCGTTGTCGACGTCCTGGCGGGAGGACAGGGTGGGGAGCCACACGATCCGTCCGCCGAGGCGCAACGCGGTCTCGACCGCCGCCGGGTTCAGGCCACCGACCTCGTGGTCACAGCACACCCCGCCGTACACGTCGATCCCCGGAACCGCCTCGGAGACGATCCGGGCGAGCTGTGCCGTCGGCTCAGTGTGCGACTTGAGCAGTACACCTGCGTGGCCGGCGTCGCGCGCCTGCACCGCGGCTTCGAGCGCAGTCACCGAACGATCCCGGTGGGCGTCCGGGCCGAAGTGGCAGTGCAGATCGATCGCTCCCGAGATGTCCACGCGCACACCCGGAGCCTGACACGTCGGCAACCTACGCTCGGCCTATGCCGTTCCCGATCGGTGTGGCCGATCTCGCGTACGCCCACGAGCCGGAGGTCGCCCGGCGTGCGGAGCTGGCTCGGGCGGACGGCTTTGCCCACATCGACGTGTTGCTCGAAGCCGACACCGGTTCGCTCGCGCTGCCGGTCGGCTGTCCGATCGTGTTCCCGCGTCCCCAGCCCGTCTGGTGCTCGACCCCGGCCCCGCCCGCGGGGGATGGGGGATGGGAACGAACCGTGCGGTGGTGGACCGCGGCACCGCAGGCATTGTGCGAACCGTGGGCCGGCGCGGCGGTGCGCTCGATCGAGGACGTGCGAGCGATCCGAAGCGCGGTGCCCGGCATCCGGTTCCTCATCGATACCGGTCACGTCGTCGCGTGGGGTGGCGATGTCCTCGAGCTGTTGCCGTTCGCCGCGCACGTGCAGCTACGCGACGCGCGACGTGGTGAGGCCCAGGTCGCGCCGGGCGAAGGTGACGTCGACTTCGGCGCGGTCGTGGCTCGCCTCGTGGACCTCGGCTACGCGGGTGCCATCTCGATCGAGTACTTCGACCTTCCCGAGCACGGATGGCCCTGCTCGGATCCCACGCGCCGCCTCGATCGCGCTCCGTGACCTCGTGGCGAACCTCATTTGATCCCGCGTGCTCCCGCCGTTCGTGTCACTCGGGTCTGGGGATCCTTTCGACACAAACGGCGGGAGCGGTTGGGGAAGATATGGGTGGGAGAGGGACGCGGATCAGGTCGGGCGGCGTTCGTAGCCACGGAACGGGGAGACCCCGGTGACCGCGACGCCGCAGTGGCGGTCGGACTGGGCCCAGGCATCGGCCCGCTCGCCGCAGTGCGGGCCGGACGCGATGGTCGCGACGACCGGCCCGTCGATGCACAGGGAAGGCGGCACCGAGTGTCGCAACACGGTCAGCGCACGCCACTCGGCCGTGGAGAGATCCCCGACGAGGACGACCTCGAGCTCGAGCTGAGGGTCTGCCTCGGCCCCGTCGCCGTGGCTGATGACCAGGTGGACGACTGCTTCACGCATGTTCGCCTCGGCCAGGGTGGCGCTACCGGCGCACGCGCCGGGTTCCCCGTCGATGGTACGCCCGCCGTTCCGGGAGTCAACCCCCTGCAGATCCGGCCCGGATCCGGTGCGGTTCGGTGGTGCCGATGAGCTGGGGATGGCGGTGGGCCCGTTCGAGCTCGAGCAGTGTCCGCTTGCGGTCGAGCCCGCCGCCGTAGCCGGTCAGCGCACCGGTGGCGCCGATCACCCGGTGGCACGGCACGATGATCGCCACCGGGTTGCGCCCGTTCGCGAGCCCGACCCGCGGGACGCGTTCGGCCGACCGATCCGGTTCGCGAGCTCGCCGTAGGAGATGGTCTCGCCGTACGGGATCTCGGCAAGGGCGGCCCACACGCAACGCTGGAACTCCGTTCCGTCGAGGCGCAGGGTGACGTCGAAGTCGGTGAGCTCGCCGGCGAAGTACGCGGCGAGCTGTTCGGCCACGGCCTGGAACGCATGCTCGTCGGGCACCCAGTCCTCGAGTCCGGCGGGCGGGTGGGCCTGGTCTTCCATCCGGACGCCGGTGATGGTGTCGTCGTCCCCGGCGATGGTGATGAAACCGACCGGACTCTCGATGATGCGGTACCGGGTGCTGTTCATGGATCCAGGTTGTCACGATCGACGGCATCGGTCTGGCGGGAATCAGACAGCACGACGACCCTCCTAGAGTCACCATGATGCCCACCCCGGCCCGACCGCCCGCCCCCGCCGCGCTGGGACGGGGTGTGGTCGTGACGGCGGGCGGCGCCATCCCGGCAGGCTGGGCCGATGCCGAGGTCGTGACCATCGACGCCACGGTGATCGACGCGCCCGGGCCGACGGTCACAGCACTGCATCACGCGTGGGTGACGCGCCGCCCGGTCGTCGTCGCGCTCGCGGTTGGCGCGGAGCAGTTCCGTGCTCCGGAGTCGATCACCGACGAGCCCTGGAGCCTGGGTGCGCGCTTCGAGGTCTGGCGGGACCGGCTCCACTTCCTCGTGTGGGCCAACACCTACGACGCCCGTGATGGCAAGGACCCGATCTGGTGGTGGGCGCGCAAGGCGACGCGGCTCGGTGCCGCGGAGCTGACCGGCACGGATGCCGGTCCCGGCGACGTCACGCTCCCCGACGGCACCGCCGCGTGGATCGACGGGGGACCGCGTGGGCCGCTCGACCTCGCGGCGCTCGGAGCTGCCGTCGTCCATAGCGAGTCCGTGGACCTCGGCCGGCTCACGCCCGTCCCGGTCGAGACGGTGGTCACCTCGCCGTTGGCTCCGGACCAGCTCGCCGCGGTCGCGCACGGGTCGGGTCCGGCGCGCATCGTCGCGCCGGCCGGCTCGGGCAAGACACGCGTGCTCACGGAACGGCTCCGGCACCTGGTGGTGGATCGCGGCATCGAGCGCGACACGGTGCTCGCGGTCGCGTACAACAAGAAGGCGCAGCTCGAGCTCGAGGAGCGCACCGCCGACTTCTCGCCGCGGGTGAGCACGCTCAACGCCCTCGGCTACCGGCTCCTGGGCGACTTCATGGGGGCCGCGCCGCGTGTGCTCGACGAGCGGGACGTCCGCCGCATGATCGACGACCTGGTTCCACGGGGCCGGATCCGTGCGAACACGGATCGCCTCGCGCCCTACCTCGAGGGACTCACCGCGATTCGCCTGGGCCTGCGAGATCCGGAGGACGTCGAGGCCGAACGCGACGACGTGCCCGGCCTGGCGCAGGCGTTCGACCCGTACCGGGAAGCGCTCGCGGCTCGTGGCGCGGTCGACTTCGACGAGCAGATCTACCGGGCGATCGAGGCGTTGCTCCAGTCCGGCGAGTTCCGCCGGCGGGTGCAGGCCGGGTACCGCCACCTGCTCGTCGACGAGTTCCAGGACCTCACGCCGGCGCACGTGCTGATGCTCCGGCTCCTCGCGTCGCCGGGCCTCGAGGTCTTCGGGGTCGGCGACGACGACCAGGTCATCTACGGGCACGCGGGCGCCGACCCCGCCTTCCTCATCGATTTCGAGCAGCTCTTCCCCGGGGCCGCGTCCCACCCGTTGGAGGTCAACTACCGCTGTCCGGTGCGGGTCGTGACCGCAGCCCGGACGCTGCTCGGGTACAACGACCTTCGGGTGCCGAAGGACATCCGGCCGGGGCCCACGGCCGACGACGATGCCGGCGCGCTCGAGGTGCAGCGCCATCCAGCCGAAGGTGGTGCGGGCCGGCTCGTGGAGATCGTGCAGCGCTGGCTGGGGGAGGGTGTCCCGAGCTCGCAGTATCGCGGTGCTGACCCGGGTCAACTCGTTGCTCCTCGCGCCGCACGTCGCGCTGGTCGAGGCCGGCGTGCCCGTGACGTCGAACGTCGGACCCGACATGTTGGAGCGCACCGGCGTGCGGGCCGCGCTCGCGTACCTCCGGCTCGGCTCGATGCCGGACCAGCTCCGGCCCGACGATCTGCAGGAGGTGCAGCGCCGCCCGAGTCGCGGGTTGCCGCCGTGGATCTCGAAGTGGCTGCAGCGACCGATGTCGATCGACGAGCTCCGAGGCATGGCCGACCGGATCGACGACGTCAAGGTCGGGGCGAAGGTCGAGGGCCTCGCCGACGACCTCGTGGTCGTCGCCGCGGCCGTCCACGAGCGCACCACCCGCGAAGCGCTGCGGGTCGTCGCCGACGACATTGGGCTCGGTGGCGCGATGACGTTGCTCGACGGCTCGAAGGGAGGACAGAGCGGTTCGCAGCTCGACGATCTCGACGCGCTCACGCAAGTCGCCGACCTCCATCCCGAGCCCGCGACCTTCGGGCGGTGGCTGCGCGGCGTGCTCGAGCAGTCGCACCCGACCGATGACGGCGTCACGCTGTCGACCGTCCACCGGGTCAAGGGCATGGAGTGGGACCGGGTCGTGGTGGCAGGGGTGAACGAAGGTCTCTTGCCCCACCGGCTGGCCGAGGACGAGGAGGAGGAACGACGGGTCCTGCACGTCGCGATCACCCGGTGCCGGCACCGGGTGATCGTTCTCGCCGATGCGTCGCGCCCTTCGGTGTTCCTCGCCGAGCTCGACGGAGCGCGCCCGGCGTCCGGCTCGGAGCCGGTCCGTCGCGGTGACGCCGCTCCCGAAGCCCGCGGGCGCGAAGCCGCCGAAGGCGCCGTTGCCCGAGCTCGAGCCGGACGAGGCTCGGGTGGAGGAGGCGCTGCGGGCGTGGCGGCTCGAGCGGAGCCGCGCGGACGAAGTGCCTGCCTACATCGTCGCCTCGAACGCAGTGCTCCAGGCGATCGCCATCCGCCGGCCGACCACCGCGGCGGAGCTGCTGGCCGTCGACGGGATCGGACCGACGAAGCTCGAACTCTACGGCGACGAAATCCTCGCGCTGCTCGACGCGCTGCCCGACGACTGACTCAACTGGTGACGAGGGCGTCGATGCGCTCGAGCGTCGCGGCCATGTCCTTGCGAACCTTCGCGGCACCCTTGCGGACGATCGGCCGTGTCGCGCCGGACTCCTGACGGATGTCCCAGCTCTCGCGCACGTTCGTGCCGCCGTCCACGGGCTCGAGCTCGTAACGCCAGATCCGCCCCCCGACGTACTTGCCGATGGCCGTAGGACCATGGGTCTGCCACGCGATGCGACGGTTCTCCTCGTACTCGATCACGGTGCTCACCATCGAGTACGGCAGACCCATCTTCATCGACATGCCGAACGTGCTCCCGAGGACCAGGCGCTGCGAATCACCCTTCGCATCGCGCACCGTGCCCGAACCGTCGATCTCCCGGTGCTTCCGCGGATCGACGAGCAACGCGAAGATGGCTTCGGCCGGCGCGTCGATCGACGCGTTCCACGGTCTCGACGTCCTGGGTGTCGGTCATGCGCGCATGGTAACGGCGTGCCGACTGCGGCGCCGCATGCGCTTCGGCACCGGCTCGGTCGACCTTGGCGGCCGCGTCTGGCCCAGGGGCCGGTGTGACGGTGTGCGGCTATTCGCCCGTGCGCACGACCATGACCGGGCACGGCGCGTGCTGGACCACATGCCCGCTCACCGAGCCCAGCAGCGCGCGTTTGATCACTCCACGGCCGCGTGATCCGACGACGACGACGTCGGCCGCGGTCTCCTCGGCCAGCCGGCAGAGCATCGCGCCGGCATCGCCGACCTCGATGCGCTGCACGACGGTCGCGCCAGTGGACAGCGCGGCGACGGTACGGGCCATGGCGTCCATCGCGGCGGTCTCGACCGCGGCCTGCTCGGCCTCGATCTCGCCGGCGCTTGCGATGCCTCCACCGAACCCCGATTCGAGCCCCGCCGTCTCGATGGCCGGAGACTCGGTCACGCAGACGATCGTGAGCGTGTCCGGTGTCGCGAGCAGAGGAAGGGCTCGCGTCGCCGCGTTGATCGCGTCGTCCGAACCATCCGTGCCGATGAGAACGTTCATGGTCTTCCTCCGGTCGAGAGCAACAGGGATGCTCAGTCCTCGGGCTCGGCGGCGATGAGGCGGGTCGCCGCGTCGATCAGCGCGAGATGGGTGAACGCTTGCGGGAAGTTCCCGAGGTGTTGGCCGGACGCGGTGTCGATCTCCTCCGCGTACAGCAGCAGGGGGCCGGCGAACGAGAGCAGCTTCAGGAACAGCTTGCGGGCCCGTTCGACCTCGTCGACGAGCGCCAGTGCGGACACGAGCCAGAACGAGCAGATGGTGAACGTGCCTTCTTCGCCGGAGAGGCCGTCGTCGGTGCTCTCGACGCGGTAGCGCAGGACGAGGTCGTCCGTCGTGAGCTCGTCGGCAATCGCGATGACGGTCGCGCGCACGCGCTCGTCGTCCGGCGGGAGGAAGCCCATGATCGGGATCAGCAGGAGTGATGCATCGAGGTCATCCGTGTCGTAGTGCTGGCGGAACACCCCACGCTTGCTCAGACCCTTGGCCAGCACCTCGGCCTTGATCTCGTCCGCCGCCTTCTCCCAGCGTTCGGCGCGCGCATCGTCGTCGCGGTGGCGGGCCAGCCGCGCGCCCCGGTTGGCCGCGACCCAGCACATCACCTTCGAGGCAACGAAGTGCTTGGGGTCTCCGCGCATCTCCCAGATTCCCTGGTCGGGCTCGGGATACATCTCGATCGCAGTGTCGACGAGCCCCGCGATCCCTTCCCACACCAGGTTGGGGATCTCCCCGCCGTTGCGTTGATGCTCGGAGATCGAATCGAGCAGCATCCCCCACACGTCGTGTTGCTGCTGGTCGTAGGCGCCGTTGCCGACCCGTACCGGTCGCGCGCCGCCGTACCCGCTGAGGTGGTCGAGCGTGCTCTCGGTGAGATCCGTCTCGCCGCCGATCCCGTACATGATCTGCAGCTCGAACTTGCCGCGGGTCGCGATCGAGCCGCCGGGCCTGGGCGCGCCACCGACCGCGTCGAGGATGAAGGCGAAGTACTCGAAAGCCTCCCAGTCGAAGCCGAGGCCGTGGAGCGCACGGAGCATGAACGCGGTGTCCCGGATCCACGTGTACCGGTAGTCCCAGTTTCGTTCGCCGCCCGGCGTCTCCGGCAGCGAAGTCGTGCTCGCGGCCATGATCGCCCCCGTCGGCGCGTAGCTCAGACCCTTCAACGCGATTGCGCTGCGCTCGATGTACGGCCGGAACTCGTGATCCGGGAAGTCCGCCATGCTGAGCCACTCGCGCCAGAAGTCCTCGGTCTGGCCGAGCTGGGTGATGGCCTCGTCGAGATTGGTCGGCCCGCGCCCGGCCCACGCGAGAGACATGAACGCGGACTCACCGTGCTCGAGGGTTGTCCGGCCGTAGGAGCGCGCCCCGAGGATCCCCAACGCGAGGCTGCTGTCCACCTCGATCTTCACGTCGCCCGACGTCACCATCAAGCGGTCGTAGCCCGAACCGACGTAGCTCCAGTCACCGACGGTGCGCCCGTAGTCGAACAGCGGCATGCAGCTGGCGATGATCTCGACCCGCCCGCCGAAGCACGTCGCGATGCGCAGCATCGTGCCTTGCGCGGCGGCATCGCCGGGTACGCGCCGGTAGTCGGGACGTCGCTCCTCGATGTTCGGTGGGCCCATCACCAGCATGTCCTTGACCGTGAGCCAACCGGTGGCCGTGTGCCACGTGGTCTCCACGACCATCGTCCCGGGGACGTAGCGGCGAGAGTCCGGGACCATCGCGTGCGACGGCCCGAACCGGAACTGGCCGGCCGCCCGATCGAGGAGTGCGCTGAAAATACTGGGTGAGTCCGGGCGGGGGAGGCAGAACCACTCGACGCTCCCATCCGGTGCGACCAACATGCTGTTCTCGCAGTCGGAGACGAATGCGTATTCGGCGATGGGCGGGAAGTTGCTCACTGCGGACTCATCGGGTTGGCAGACCTCGGGGGGAGAGCATGGTCCCGGGCTGCGCCCGGGTTCTGTGATCCTGGTACAAACCGTACGGCATCACATCATGCGGTTCGGATGATCCGACGAGCACGGCGAGGAGCACGGAGATGAGCCTGACCGGCAAGGTGGCCATCGTCACCGGCGGGAACAGTGGTATCGGCAAGGCAATTGCGCTGGCCCTCGCGGCAGCCAACGCGAAGGTCGTCATCGACTACGTCTGCGACCCCGAGGCCACGGACGCCCTCGAGGCACAGATCGTCGCACTCGGAACATCGGCGATCGGCGTGGAGGCAGACGTGAGCAAGGTCGCCGACCTCCAGCGGCTCGTCGACACCACGGTCAAGGAGTTCGGGCGACTCGACATCATGGTGAACAACGCGGGGGTCGAGACCCGAAGCTCGATACTGGACACGACCGAGGCACAATACGAGAAGGTGCTCGAGATCAACCTGAAGAGCGCGTTCTTCGGTACGCAGCTGGCCGCGAAGCAGATGATCGCCCAGGGCGGCGGCGGCCGCATCATCAACATCACCTCGGTGCACGAGGACTGGCCGATGCCGAACAACACTGCGTACTGCCTCTCGAAGGGTGGCATGCGCATGCTGACCCGCACCGCGGGTGTGGAGCTCGGCCCGCACGGGATCTCCGTCGTCGGCGTGGGGCCGGGCGCGGTCGAGACGCCGATCAACACCGCGAC
This sequence comes from uncultured Acidimicrobiia bacterium, assembly GCA_963770095.1. Lineage (GTDB taxonomy): Bacteria > Actinomycetota > Acidimicrobiia > IMCC26256 > JAENVU01 > Chersky-806. Next base: position 85,192 of record CAVYOO010000005.1, on the reverse strand, counting down.
GATGGCCGACCCGAAGCTGATGAAGGTCCTCGATGCCGCCATCCCGCTCGGGCGGATGGCCAAGCCCGAGGAGATCAGCAATGTGGTGGCGTTCCTCGCCGGCGAAGCGGCGAGCTACCTCACCGCGACGACGATCTTCGCGGACGGCGGCATCATGCACTCGAGCCCCGGCCTCTAACGGGGCGCCGAGATCCCGTCGACCACCACCGCATCGGCGAGGGCAGGGACGCCTGCGACCAGGCCCATTGGCCGGTGGCGGTCCCGACTCGCTACGTTCCGGCGATGATCGTCGTGGTTGCAGCACTCAAGGGTGGCGTCGGCAAGACGACGACATCGGTGTACCTGGCCGCGGTTGCGGCATCGAGCAAGCGTCCCGTCACGCTCGTCGATTCGGACCCGCAGGCCAGCTCCGCGGACTGGGTCGAGAATGCCGCGGACGAGACCTTCGAGCGGGTGACGCTCGTCGAGGCCCCGACCGAGCGCATGCTCGCGAAGGCGCTGGGCCGGGTCGAGGCGGAGGACGTGGCCGTCGTCGACACCCCGCCCGGCAACGAGCGACTCCTCGCGAAGGCGATCGAAGCGGCCGACGCGATCGTGATCCCGACCCGCATCGGCGGGGTCGAGACCGCCCGGGTCGAGGCGGTGCTGGATCTCCTGCCCCGCCGCATGCCCGTCGGCCTGGTCATCTGCTCCGCCCGCACCTACACCCGCGACTACCAGGACGTGGTCGCCGCGTGGATCGAGGCGAACGTCCCGGTATGGGGGAGCGTGCCGGAGCGCGTCGCGATCGCGGCGGGGCCCGAGGGCTGGCTCTCGCCCGACGGCGTCGAGTCGTACCGGACGGTCTGGCGCCGGGCGCAACGCGCCGTTCGCGAGTCCTCAGCGCGAGCTGCGGCCGCCGAGGAGCCGCGCGAACAGCTCGATCTCGGCGATCACGACGGCACCCAGGTAGCGCGCCTCGGTCGACGCGGCGCAGAGGGTGCCGAACGGCGTGCCGTCGGCGCTGTGGATGCGGAACGCGCGGTTCCGCATCCGACGGCGAGGGTTGCCCGCGAGAACCCGGGAATCATTCTTAACCTAGACTCGGGGCGTGTCTACCGCTCGGAGTGACCGACTACCTGACGGGCTGCGGGAGATCGCGTTGACCCGCCTGAAGCGCGCCAACCAGCGGCTCACGCCGAACCGCGAGGCCCTGCTCGAGGTGCTTGCCCGCACGGGAAACGGACCGCTCACCATCCCGGAGATCCTCGCCGTGCGACCAGATCTCGCGGTGAGCAGCGTGTACCGGAACCTCGTGGTCCTCGAGCAGGCCAACGTCGTGCATCGCGTCGTCGCCCGGGGGGACTACGCGTACTACGAGCTCGTCGAGGAGCTCACCGAACATCATCATCATGTCGTTTGCTCGAGCTGCGGCACCGTAGAGGACGTTCCCGCGACCGACACGATCGAGCAATCGGTGCGCGACGCCGCCCGCCAGATCGCGCGGCGTACCGGCTTCAAGACCGAGCGTCACCGCCTCGACCTGTTCGGCATCTGCGAGCGCTGCGCCTGAGCACCGCGCCTGTTCCGGCCTCGGTCAGTGGGGGCCGGCGAGGAGGGTGGCAATGTTGGCGCGCCGGAGCCCGGTCGCTCCCGCCGTGATCGCGAAGACCGCGCCGGCGACGAGCACGATCGCGCCGCCGGGGGCCAGGGCCCAGATCCTCGCCGCGGCGAGGCCGGCGATCACCGAGAAGATGCCGACCCCGACCGAGACGAGCACCGTCGTGCGAAACGAGCGGGCCACGAGCCGGCCGGACGCGACGGGGAGCACCATGAGCGCGGCGACGAGGAGGGTTCCGACCACCTGGGTCGCGGCGACGATCGTGACGGCGGCCAGCATGACCAACAGCCCGTTGAGCAGGTTCACGGGCAGGCCCGACACCCGCGCCGACTCCTCGTCGATGACGACCGCGAACATCGCCCGCCCGGTGACCGCGATGCTGACCACGATCACCGCGCCCAGGCCGACGACGAGCCAGACGTCGGCGGGGGTGACCGTGAGGATCGACCCGAACAGATACGGGAGCACGTTGACGCTCCGGCCCTCCGCGGTGGCTCGGCTCGCGATGACCGCGCCTGCGGCGATGCCGCCGTAGAAGAAGAGCGCGAGCACGAGATCGCCCGAAGCCTTGCCGCGCGCGTCCGCAGGTACTCGAGCGCCAGCGCGCCGACGACCGTGACGACCAGGGCGGCCCACAACGGCGAGACCGCGAGCAGCAGCCCGACCGCGACACCCGCGAACGCAAGGTGGCCGAGGCCGTCACCGAGCAACGACAGCTGCTTCTCGACGAGGAATGCGCCGATCAGTGGCGCGCACGCGGCGACGACGAGTCCGGCGGCCAGCGCGAGCTGCATGTAGTCGCGGTCGAACGGGTAGGGGAGCGGAAGGCTCATCGCAGCGTCTCCAGCCAGAGGGGAAGGTCCTCCTGGTGGATCCCCAGGCTCACGCCGGTCGCGGTCAGGTCGGCCGGTGGGCCGTCGAACTGCACCCGGCGCTTCAGCACGACGACGCGGTCGAGATCGTCGGCGACCGCACCGAGCTCGTGGGAGACCAGCACGACGGCTCCGCCCCGTTCGCGGACGACGTGGACGAGTGCGTTGCGGAACAGCCGCTGAGACTCGGCGTCGACGCCGGCGACCGGTTCGTCGAGGACCAGGAGCTCCGGCTCGGCCGCGAGCGCCTTCGCAATGAGCACCCGCTGCTGCTGGCCACCGGAGAGCTCGCGAAGCGGGCGGCGGGCCAGATCGCCGAGCGCGACCGCTTCGATGGCTTCGGCCACCGCGACGTGGTCGGCGCGGCGCGGGCGACGCCACCAGCCCCGGCGCGCCACCCGGCCCGCGGCGACGATCTCCGTGACCGTGGCGGGGAGCGCGCTGGCAATCTGTGGTCGCTGGGGGACGTACCCGAGCCGCGCCCGGTCCGTGAGCCGGCGCGGAGTCTCTCCGAACAGCCGGACCTCCCCGGAGGTCGGCGTCAGCAGGCCGACGAGAATGCGCACGAGCGTGGACTTCCCCGACCCGTTCGGACCTACGAGTGCGATGAACTCACCCGCGTCGACGTGGAGGCTGACCTGGTCGAGCACGGGATCGGACCCGTACGCGAAGCAGATGTCGTCGGCTGCGATCACCTCCACCGTTCAGCTCCTCTCCCAGTCGATCGCCGGATCGTACGTCCACCTCGACGCTGTGATAGTAATGAGACCGATTCTCAGGTTCAAGAGAGAGGTCCAAGCGATGTCCCCGTGGAGGAGCCCCGTGCGACCTGCACTCGCGCTGGTCGGGGTGCTCGCAGTCGTCGCGGCGGGATGCGGGAGCGGTGGCGGCAACCGCGCGGAGACCGGCCAGGTCGGTGTTGTCGCCTCGTTCTACCCGGTTGCGGCGGCCGCGGCGCGGGTCGGCGGCAGCTGTGTCGACGTGACGAACCTGACTCCGGCCGGCGCCGAACCCCACGATCTCGAGCTGAACCCCGACCAGGTCGACGCAATCCAGGATGCCGACGTCGTCTTCGTGATGGGTCACGGCTTCCAACCCGCGGTCGAGGACTCGGCCGCACAGCGGGACGGAACCACCGTCAAGCTCCTCGACCACCTCGGGGATCCGTCGGTCACGAGTGGTGGCGACCCGCACGTCTGGTTGGACCCGGTGCTGTACTCGAAGCTGGTCGATTCCGTGACCGCTGCATTGGTGAAGGCCGATCCGAGCTGTCGTGCCGAGCTCGAGCGCAATGCCGCTCGCTACCAGACCGTCATCCACGCGGTGAACGCGGAGTACGCCGACGGGCTGCGCGACTGCAAACGGCGCATCATCGTCACGGCGCACGAAGCATTCGGACACCTCGCCTCGCGCTACGACCTCACGCAGGAAGGTGTTGCCGGCATCTCCCCGGACGAGGAGCCGAATGCCCAACGACTGGGTCAGCTCGCCGACCTGGTGCACGAGAAGGGGATCACCACGATCTTCACCGAGGCGCTCGTGTCGCCCAGGGTCGCCGACGCGCTCGCCCGGGAGGCGGGCGGGGTCACGACGGAGACGCTGAACCCGCTCGAAGGGCTCTCCGGCCGGGAAGCCGCGGCGGGGACGACTGGGCGTCGGTGATGCGCGCGAACCTCGTGAAGATCCGCGCCGCCTTGGGGTGCCGCGCGTAGCGCGACCGGCCCCCCGCATCGGGCGGTGCGAATCATGCCTGCCTCCCGAACTGAACATCCTGCCGTCGGGAACGGCAACGGGGCTCGCGTCGCGCGTTGAAGAGCCGGGCGTCGACCCCTCCGGACCGGCGGCCCGACGCGCCGTACCTTCCACCTACGCGGGGGTGGTTGCTCCCATGATCGCGGCGACGAACGCGAGCGTCTCCGGCGCGGCCTTGGCCGGGGACCCGGAGTCGAACGGGGGCTGCGGGTCGTACTCGATCGCGAGCTGGATCGCCTTCGCGGTCTCTTCGTCGAACATTCGGGCGACCAGCGTGAGCCCCATGTCGATGCCCGCCGACACGCCGGCCGCGGTGATGACCTTGCCGCGCTCGACGACGCGCTCCTCGGCGGGATGCGCGCCGAGTGCACGCAACCGCTCGTACGCTCCCCAGTGCGTCGTCGCGTCCACGCCGTCCAGGACCCCGGCCAGCGCGAGGAAGATCGACCCCGTGCAGACACTCGTGGTCCAGACCGTGGTGGGGTGCACGGCGCGTACCCACCGGGCGACGGGGTGGTCCGGGCCCGCGGTGGCATCCGCGAACCCGCCGGGAACGACGATGACGTCCGGGGCAGTCAACTCCTCGAATGATGCGGTCGCGACGAGCGCGGCCCGTCCGGTGTGATCGATGACGGGCCCCGGTTCCGACGCGACGAACTGCACGTCGACGCCCGGGAGATCCGCGAGCGTCTGGAACGGCCCGATGATGTCGAGCGCGGTGAACTGGGGATAGAGCGCCAAAGCAATCTGCATGCGCTCATCCTGGGACCGCGGCGCCGCCGCCGCAAGGACGCGGAGCCGACGGATCCGGCCAAACGTGAAGGAGCCAAACTCGTTGGCGCCCGGTCGACGGGCGCGCCAGGCTGGCTGTCGTGAAGGCATTCGATCGTGAGACCGCGGTGCTTCGCGATGCCACCCGTCCGGACGAGCTCGTGTTCCGCGGTGAGCTGAGCGAGGAGTGGTGCGCGCTCAACGTCCCGCAAGGTGGGATCGTCGCCGGCGTTGCGGCGCGCGCGATGGCGGCGGCGCTCGACGCGCCGGAGCTGGCCTTGCGCTCGATCACGTCGGTGTTCGCGGCGCCGGTCCGCACGGGTCCCGTAGAGGTCGACGTGACGGTGTTGCGGCGCGGCCGCTCGATGGCCCAGGCGAGCGCGACCGTGCGTTCGGTAGGGGAGCCGGCCGGCACGACATCCGTCGCGGTGTTCGGCGCACCTCGTGTCGGCTTCGAGTTCACCGATCTCGAGCTGCCCGAAGCACCGCCGCCGGACGAGTCTGCGTCGTTTCGCGACGGTCCACCACCCGATCTCGAGATCGAACGAACTCCGTTCCAGTACTGGCAGCACCACGTCGAGGGTCGAGCGGCGGTCGGGCATGCGCCGTGGGAGGAGTTCGAGTCGACGAGCTCGGAGCGAATGTTCTGGTACCGGTTCGACGACCCGCCGCGCCTCGACGACGGCCGGCTCGATCCCGTCGCGCTGTTGACGCTCTGCGACACGATGCCCGGAGCGGTGGGTGAGCGGATGGGTGGTGGGCTCCCCGAATGGTGGGCGCCGAGCGCCGATCTCACCATCCACCTGTTCGGCGAGCACCGGGCGGAGTGGGTGCTGGCGCGCAACCGCGCCCGCCACGCGGGCGACGGCTACGCGTCGCTCGAGGTCGAGCTGTGGGACGCCGACGCGCGAGCCCTGGTTGCGTACGCCACGCAGCTGATGATCTTCACGTTCCCGGACGGGCCCCCACCCCCGGAGCTCCGGGTGCCGCGAGACCTCCGATGACGGGCCTGCTCGGTGGCATGCGGGTGCTGGATCTCTCGGTGTACCGGCCGATGCCGCACGCAACCCAGATGCTCGCCGACCTGGGGGCCGAGGTGCTGAAGGTCGAGCCGCCCGGTGGAGACCCGATGCGCGGTACCCGGAGATCTTCGCTTCGGTGGCGCGTGGCAAGCGCAGCGTGATGCTCGACCTCCGTTCCGAACCCGGCCGTGATCGGGTCCACGAGCTCGTCGCGCAGGCCGACGTCGTCTGTGAGAGCTGGCGGCCGGGCGTCGCGGCGCGCCTCGGGCTGGACTACGAGACCGTCGCGGCGCTCAACCCGCCGGTCATCTACTGCTCGCTCTCCGGCTTCGGGCAGGACGGACCGCTGCGCGACGTCCCCGGCCACGACCTGAACTTCCAAGCGATCGCGGGGGCAGTCGCCGCGTGACGGTGGAGTCCCGCAGGTTCCGCGCCTTCCCGTGGCCGACCTCGAGGGTGGAACGGTGTGCGCCGTGCTGATCTGCGCGGCGTGGGCGCGCCGCATCGCGGACGGGATCGGGGAGCGGATCGACGTTGCGATGGCCGATGTCGTCGCGTGGTGGGTCGGTCCCCGGAGCGGAACCGTGCACGAAGGCTCCAGCGGCCGGACGTTCGGGTCACCCGGCTACGGCCTGTTCCGCACCCGGGACGGGCAGTGGATCGCGCTCGGAGTGCTCGGGGAGGCTCGGCTCTGGACCGCGATCTGCACCGCACTCGAGCTGGATGCGCTCACGCCCCTCGGCTTCGAGGCGCGAGTCGAGCGGGCCGAGGAGATGAACGCTGCGATCGCGGCCGCGCTGGGTCGCCTCGACCACGATGTCGCGCTTGCCCGGCTGGCCGAACACGGCGCCCCGGCGACTCCCGTGCTCGCACCCGAGGAGACCACGGCGCATCCGCAGATTCGGGCCGCGGGGCTTCCACGTCGAGAGCGACGCAGGTCTCGTCGCCGGGCTCCCGGCACGGGTCGCGGGTGACGGCGCGGTGAGGTTGACCCACGTCCCGGAGCCCGGCGAGCACCCCGAGGGATTCGCGCCCCGCTGACGCGAGCACCGGCACCACTCCCGATGGCTCGTGAGGCCAGGTGATCGGATGTTTCTCTGCCTATGATGGCCGGGCCTCGTCACGGAAGATGGGCGGTAGAGGGTGCTCGGCCGGCGGATCGAAATGGATGTCGTGTGTCCCGCGCCCCGCGAGGCGTGGGAATCGACGTGCCTCGAAGATCCGGACGTGCTCCCCACTCAGCAGCCCGCCTGGACCGACGCGGTCTGCGCCGGAGGTCGCTTCGCCGATGCGAGCCGGCTCTACCGGCTCCCCGATGGCCGTCGGCTCGTGCTTCCCGGGGTACGCCTCCGCATCGCCGGATCGATCGGGTTCGAAGCTTCGATGCCGACGCATTGGGGCTTCGGCGGACTGATCGGCGACGGCGCCGTGACGGGTGCCGACGTGCACCGCGTCCTCGAGGATCTGTCCGCACGTCGCATCGTCCGCCAGAGCATCCGTCCGAACCCGCGACACGGCCGGCTCTACGCCGAGCACGCGCCGCGCGGATCCGTCACGATCGCGAGGCGCGCGCACGTCCTTGACCTCGCGGGTGGGGCCGACGTGGTCTTCAAGGGGTTCACGGACAGCCGCCGTCGGGCGATCCGCAAGGCGGCACGTTCCGGGCTCGAGGTCGTGTGCGATACCACCGGCCGCTTGCTCCCCGAGTTCTTCGAGCTGTACGCGAGGTCGGAGGCACGGTGGGCCGAGCAGCAGCACGAGCCCGCGGCCTTGGCCCGCTTCCGGACCCGCTTTCGGGACACGATCGCCAAGTGGCAGACGATCGCGCGGCATCTGGACGGTGGCTGCCGCCAATGGGTGGCCCGTCACGACGGTCGTCCGGTGGCGTCGATCATCGTCTTGTTCGGCATCAACGCGCACTACACGCGCGGTGCGATGGACAAGGAACGGGCCGGCCCGCTGCGTGCGAACGACCTGCTCATGTGGGAGGCGATCCAAGCCGCCTGCGCGATCGACGCCACCTCGTTCCACCTCGGTGAGAGCGGCAGCTCGGCCTCGTTGTCGGACTACAAGGAGCGCTTCGGCGCGCGACCGTTCGACTACCCGGAGCTGCGGCTGGAGCGGATCCCGATCACCCGCGCGGACCACGCCGCTCGCACGCTCGTCAAGCGCGCGATCGGCTTCCGCGAACCATGACCGCGTCGAGTCGAGCAGCTCAGCCCGGCCTGCCGGGCATTCCCGGTTGGGTGGCGGCGCGGTTGCCGAGGCGGGTTGCCGACCATCTCGGCTCGTCGCTGTATCGCAACGGCTACGCGCTCGTGATCGCCACCGGGGCGACGTCTCTGCTCGGCTTCCTCTACTGGCTCCTCGCCGCACGCCGGTACAGCCAGGCCGATGTCGGGCGGAACTCCGCGCTGATCGCGTCGATGACGTTCCTCGCGAACCTTGCCCACCTCAACCTCACCAACGGACTCAACCGCTTCGTACCCACCGCCGGCCGGAACACCGGCCGACTCGTCGCGTTGGCCTACCTCGTCGCCGGCGCGTTGTCGGTCGTTGCGGCCCTGATATTCATCGGGGGGATCGAGCTCTGGTCGCCGAAGCTGACCGCGCTCGTGCGCGAGAACCCGGTTGCGGTCGGCGCCTTCATCGCGGCCACGGCCCTCTGGGTCGTGTTCCAGCTGCAGGACTCCGTGCTCATCGGCCTCGGTCGGGCGGACTGGGTCCTGGTCGAGAACGTGGTGTTCGGAGTCATCAAGATCGCCCTGCTGGTCGTGCTCGCGGTCGCGCTGCCGAAGGAGGGGATCTTCGCGTCGTGGGCGCTCCCGCTGATCGTGATCGTCGTCCCGATCAACGTGCTCATCTTCCGGCGGCTCGTCCCACGGCACCGCGCCGACCGGGAAGCCGTCGTCGAGCCCGTCCACGCCCGTGACCTCGGCCGCTACCTCACGGCGGACTACTTCGCCTCGTTGCTCTGGACTGCGACCACGAGCCTGCTCCCGCTGGTCGTCCTGGCGATCGCGGGCGCCAAGCAGAGCGCGTCCTTCTACATCTCGTGGACGATCGCGTACACCCTGTACCTGTTGAGCCGGAACCTGGGGATGGCGCTCGTCACCGAGGGTGCGCGGGCGCCCGCGCGGCTCTACGAGTTCGCGCTGCGCACCCTCGCGCAATGCGGAAAGATCGTGATCCCACTCGCACTCGTGGTCGCGCTGCTCTCACCGCTGATCCTGTGGTTGTACGGCCCGCAGTACGTCGACAGCGCGTCACTCCTGTTGCCGCTCCTCGTGCTGTCGGCGATCCCGAACGTCGTGATCGCCACCTTCCTGAGCGCGGCGCGTGTGCAGCGCCGAATGCTTGCGGTCGTCGTGGTCACGGCAACGTTGTCGGTCAGTGTCATGGGCCTCTCGGTCGTGTTGCTCCACCGTTACGGGCTCACGGGTGTCGGTGTGGCCTGGCTGCTGGCGCAATCGCTCGTCGCAGTCGGGCTCCTGCTGACGGAGCTGCGCGCGGTGTGGCTCCCGCGGGTCCCGATGCACCGGTTGCCGCGCCCGAGCTTCACCCGTAACCACGCGGCCGCGGCGGCGAAGCCGGCGCTCGCCGCGGCGGGTGGCTGGAGGTCGGCGGGGGAGGCCCGGGCCGATCCGGACCTGGGCGCGATCGTGGTCGAGTCAAGTGCCACCGGTGATCTCGGGGTCCTGCGCTTCGCGCGTACGGATCTCGGCGGGCGGAGCTTGTGCCGGCATCAGACCGGGCTCACGGCGCTGGGCCCGGCGCCGGTACCCGACGAGTGGAGAGCGATCGCGCCGGCGCTGCTCGCGTCGGGCGAGGTTGGGGGCCGGCCGTGGCTGGTCGAGACGCACATCGATGGTTGCGACGCGCGCCACGCGGCCGCACGATGCGGGCACGATCTGATCCAGGCGCGAGCGGGCGCAGCGATCCGGGTCCTGCATACTGCGACTGCGACCGAGACGCCGGTGGACGAGGACGTTCTGCGCGTCTGGGTCGACGAACCGGTCAACGAGCTCCGGACCACCGCCGGCTCCCCGTTGCGGGCGGGTGCAGACCGTGCCGCACTCGACCGCGTACAGGGTCTGTTGCGCGAGGAGCTCGGCGGTCGAGTGCTGACGACGTCCATGGTGCACGGCGACTACTGGCTCGGCAACGTGCTCACCGTCACCGGAGGGCACCGTGACGGGGATCGTGGACTGGGAACGGTCGGGCGTGAACTTTCTCTCGGCGATCGACGTGATGACGCTGGTGCTCACCGGTCGGGTCGAACAGCGCCGCCGGGAGTTCGGCCCGGTCGTGCGCGATCTCCTGCACGGCGACTCCTTCGAGCCGGGGGAACGTTCGCTTCTCGCCGCCGGTCCCGGCGCGGGCGAGCTGCCCGAGCACACCGTGCTGCTCCTGACCTGGCTGCACCACGCGGCCTCCAACCTGCAGAAGCGCAATCACTACCGGGCCAGCACCATCTGGGTCACGACCAACGTGCACTACGTCCTCGAAAAAATGTGAGGTGCAAGCGGTTTCGGGACGAGATTCCGCGGGTAGGGACGGAGCTATGTCCCTTTCCTTCGCCATCTCGCCCCCCGTCCCCACCGCATCCGATGACATCGGGTCCGAGGCCGACGCCCGGGCCTGGACCCGTCGCGGCGCGTGCACCGGCAATACGTCCCTCTTCTTCGGTACGCCCGCCGAGCGGCCCGAGGCTCGGGCCGTGCGGGAGCTCAAGGCGTCCCTGGTCTGCGCGACGTGTCCCGTCGTCACCCCGTGCCGGGAGTGGGCGAGGGAGCACGGCGAGTACGGCTACTGGGGTGGTGAGTCCGAGGAGGCGCGCGTCGCGGCCGGCTTCCGGACCCGCATGCCTCGCGCGGCGCGGCGGCCGAGGCGGATCAGCCCGCACCGAGTTGCCTGACCCGCTGAATGATCCGCGGTGCGTGACTACCCGGCGGTCGCCTGCACGTCCTTGACCTGGACCACGAACCAGAGCGCTTCGTCCGGCGCGATGTCCGGTGGGTAGCCGTTGGCCCCGTACGCGAGGTCGGCGGGGATCCCGAGCAGGCGCGTGCCGCCGACCTTCATCCCGGGCAGACCCTGCGACCAACCGGGGATGACCTGGTTGAGCGCGAAGGTCGCCGGTTGCCGACCGTAGGACGCGTCGAAGATCTTTCCGGTCGAGCACGCGACACCGATGTAGTCGACCGTCACCGTCGAGGTCGGCTCGACCGTCGCGCCGGTTCCGACGGAGAGGTCCTGGCTCACGAGCTCGGTCGGTGGGGGCCCGACGGCCACCGGGACGTCCGGTGCGCCGGCAGGAAGCGGATCGGCCAGTGCGACACACGGCTTTCCGGCCGCGGAGGGCAGCGCCGGTGCGGTCGTCCCGGGGGTCGTCGCAGTGGTGTTCGAGCCCGCGCTGACGTCGCTCGAGCCGTTGTCGCTGTTGCCGTTGAAGAGGAAGAGGCTGAAGGCCCCGATCACGAGCGCGGCGACGATCACGATGACCACGACCCGGGTCCAGGTAGGCGTCCGACTCTGTCCCAGCTGGGGCGGCGGGGGCTTGCGACCGGACTTCTGCGAAGGGCTCACCCGGGGCAAAGTAGTGGGGCCGGGCCCGCGATCGTGGTCACTGCGGCCGATGCCCCCGGCCGGGGCCGGTACCATCTCCTGACAATTGGGGCTATTTCGGAGGCGCAAGGCGTTGGAGAGGCGGATCCCTTTGCGACGGCGCGGGCGCGCGCTCGCAGTCGTGCTCGCGACCGCCCTCGTAGGGTCCGCGTGCACCGGCGTGTTCACGCATGCCGGGAACACCGAACGCACCGCCTGGTACAACGACCAGGAGGGCCTCACCCCGCAGCTCGTCAGCGGTGGCACGTTCGGGCAGATGTTCGAGGCCGCGGTCGACGGGCAGGTCTACGCCCAGCCGGTGATCGCCAACGACACGGCGCTGGTCGCGACCGAGAAGAACAACATCTACGGGTTCGACGCGATCAGCGGTGCGCGAAGATGGTCCCGGAACGTCGGCGTGCCCTGGAACCCCGACGACGTCGCCTGCGCGGACCTGACCCCGTCGGTCGGGATCACGGGCACGCCCGTGATCGACCCGGCGAGCAACACCGCGTACTTCTTCAAGAAGACCTATGCGTCGGGCACCTCCGGCCCGGCCGCGTGGTTCGCGCACGCGGTCGATGTCGGCTCGGGTGCGGAACGAGCCGGCTTTCCGGTCCGCATCCAGGGCACCGCGGCGAATGAGCCCGGGAAGGCGTTCAACGCGACGGACGCGCTCCAGCGCGCGGGCCTGCTGCTGCTCGACGGCGTGGTCTACGCCGCGTTCGCCGGGCACTGCGATCACCAGCCGTACAGCGGCTGGGTCGTCGGCGTCTCCTCCGCGGGCGCGATCCGCACGATGTGGACGTCGGCCCCCGGCGACACCGGGGCGGCCGGGATCTGGCAGTCGGGCGGGGGGCTGATCTCCGACGGCCCGGATTCGATCATCCTTGCCACCGGCAACGGTTCGCCGGACGTGACCGCTCGGCCCGGCTCCCAGCCCGGATCGAAGCTGGGCCAGGCCGTGGTGCGCCTGAAGGTCCAGGCCGACGGGTCGCTCGGCGCGGTCGACTTCTTCAGCTCGTATGACGCCGACACGCTCGACACCTGGGATGCCGACCTCGCGGCCGGGGGTCCGGTGCTGCTGCCGGCCACACCGTTCAGCACCCCGAGCCATCCCCGCCTCGTCGCGATCGCCGGGAAGCAGGGATTTCTCTACCTGCTCGATGCCGCGGACCTCGGCGGCATGAAGCAGGGCCCCGACGGTGGCGACAAGGTGGTCGCGCGGTTCGGCCCGTTCGGCGGCGTCTGGGGTCAGGTTGCCGCGTGGCCCGGCGACGGTGGGTACCTCTACCTGCTGCCGCCGACGTCTTTCGCCGCGGGAGACGGCGCAGTGCGCGTCCTCAAGTGGGGCATCGACGGTGCGGGCAAGCCCAGCCTGGCCGAGGTGGGGCGGAGTGCGGAGGCCGCCGGCTTTGGCTCGACCGCGGCGGTGGTCTCCTCCGACGGCACGAAGTCGGGGACCGCGCTGTTGTGGGTGCAGGCCCGGGACTTCAGCGGCAACGGCCAGCTCCGCGCGTACGACCCGGTCCCGGTCAACGGAAAGCTGGTCCTGCGTTGGAGTGGGTCACTCGGGCGCTCGACCAAGTTCTCGATCCCGGCCGTGTACGGCAAGCGCGTCTACATGGGGACCGAGGACGGCCGGCTGCTGTCGTTCGGCTCCCCCGTGACCCAGCCGCTGAGCGGCGGGCCACTGGCCGTCCCCGCGACGACCGTCGGGCAGGCCACCACGGCCAACCTCACGTTGAAGGCGACGACGGCGCTGACGATCAGCGCGATCGCGACGGGGACCCCCGCGTTCACGACGGGCACGCCCACCGCGACCAATCCAGAGCGCCGCGGGTTGCCGATGAGTGTGGCGGTGGGCCAGACCGTGACGATCCCGGTGCGGTTCGCGCCGACGAGCGCAGGTCCGGCGAGCAGCGAGGTCCTGGTCACGACCTCGGTCCGGCCGGTCAGCATCCCGGTCACCTCGACCGGGATCAACCCGACCGGCCTGCTCCAGCCGACGCCTCCGGTCATCAGCTTCGGGGGCGCGCCCTCGGGTGGATCACCGGTCAGCGCGGCGGTGAGCATCGCGAACGTCGGCGCCACGGGGGTCACCGTCACCGGGATCACGAAGCCGGCTGCGCCCTTTGCCGTCACCGGGCTCCCTGCGGTCGGTTCGGTGATCGCACCGCTCGGCTCCGTGGTCGCGACGGCGACGTTCTCGCCGACCGCGCTCGGTCAGTTCACGGGCCTGCTCACACTCAACACGTCGGCCGGCAAGCTCGAGATCCCGGTCTCGGGCACGTCGGCGCCCCCACCGGCCCTGGCCCTGAGTGCCACTTCCGTCCCGTTCGGCTCGACGCTCGTCGGCGCGACCGCCGCGCGATCCTTCACCGTGACGAACACCGGCGGGACCCCGCTGCAGATCACGAAGTCCAAGCCACCCGCGGCCGGTGCCGGGTTTGCCGCGATCACTTCGCTCCCCGAGGCGACCGTCATCGCGCCCGACACCGCCGTGACGGAGACCGTGACGTTCTCGCCGGCGGGAACCGGCGCCGTGTCCGACACCTGGATCATCAATGGGAACGACGGGGGCGGTGAACGTGTGATCACCTTCACCGGAACCGGGGTCACAGGAACGAACGTCGCCGGCCCGGTCGCAGGGGGCTGGTCGAGCAACGGCACCGCGGCAGTCGGCAGCGAGTGGCTCGACCTCACCGGACTCGTCCAGAACGCGCGAGGTTCGTCGTTCGCGCCTTCCGCCATCACCGCGTCGCAGAGCGTCGTGTCGTTCAACGCGTTCACGGGGTACGGAACCGGCGCTGACGGGATGGCCGTGGTGTTCGGCGACACCGGTCGCGGGGCGAATGGCGCGTCCCTGGGCGCGTCCGGCGGCGGACTGGGCTTCGCCGGCATCCCCGGCGTCGCGGTGGCGCTCGACACGTTCCAGAACCCGGGCGACCCCAGCGCCAACTCGGTCGGCATCTCGGACGGTCCCGTCGGTAGCGACCCGGCCCGGCTGCACTGGGTGGCCACCACCTCGGCCTTGCCGGCGCTGCGCGGTTGGGTGCGCCGGGTGACGGTCTCGGTGGTCGCCGGCTACGTCGCGGTTCGCATCGACGGCCAGCTGGTGCTCGGGGCGAGTGGCGTCGCGGTTCCGGGTACCTTCCGGCTCGGGTTCAGCGGATCCAGTGGCGGCTTCACCGATCTGCACATGGTCAACGACGTGACGATCACGACCCGGGCGTAGTGCCCGGGTCGTGATCGTCAGCGGGTACAACCGGCGTCGGCCGGACCGGTCCACTCGACCGGTCACGAGATGCCGAGGCGAGCACCGAGCGCGCGGTGATCCTCCGGGGTCAACATCGAGCCCGCCAGCGCCCACACTCCGGCGAACACCTCGGGCGGCGCGTCGGCCTGCATCCCACCGAGCATCTCGGCCCGGTCGTCGATGTTCATGGCGGGCAGCATGATGCCGAGCGAGGTGGCCATCATCTCGGGCGGGATGCTCGCGACGATCGCCTGGTCGACGGCGATCACCTCTTCGACGTCCATCACCGCGGCGAGCGCCGGCATCACCTGGCGCTCCTCGAAGTCCTGGTGCTCCAGGTAGACGCCGGTGAATGCGGCGAGGTCCCGGTAGGCGTGATGGACCCGGCCCGCCAGCTCGGCCGCCGGGGCCACGGCCGCCCGCTGGACCCGGGCGACGATCTCCTCCATCCGGGCTTCGAGCCGGGGGTGGTCGCTGGCGATCACCTCGGCGTAGAAAGGGGCGTGGGCCTCGATGAGCGGCTGCACGTAGATGTCTTCGTGCTCGGCGTGGCCGGCCAGCAGCGTGAAGAGGTTGGTCACGTCCTCGGCGAGGCGCTCGCGGGAGCACCGTTCCCCGGGGTCCATGCTTCCGGCCAGGGTGGTGACCCGGAACAGCTCGGCCCGGATTCCCTTGTGGATGTCCCGGTACATGTCGTAGGCAACGACCTCGAACTCGGATTCGGCGTCGAGGTGTGCGGTGCGGTCGGCGGACTGGGGGTCGAGCGTTGCGGTCATGGATCCTCCTGGGACTCGGGCGGCCCCGTGGGGTCGCGCTGGTTGCGTGAGACGATCTTGAAGTGGTTGGCGGAGCCCCGCTCCTGAGAGACGCGTGAGCAAACGCTAAGAATTCGCTACTCGGAGATTTCTGGAGCGGGGGAGATGGTGATCGAACCGGATGTGGTGGCGCTCCTGGAATCAGGGTGCTCGACGTTCGTCGGGACGGTGGATGCCAACGGGAATCCGGCGGCAGCCCACGCCCTCGGCATCCAGGTGCTCGACGGCGGTGCGCACCTCCGCGTGATCCTGAACGGTGAGGAGCACCAGGTCCTCGACAACCTGCGCTCGACCGCGGTCGTGGCACTCGGCGCGACCGACGTCCCGACGCTGCGATCGGTTCAGGTGAAAGGGCGAACGGTGCTCATCGAGGCGGTGACCGCCGAGGACCGGATCCGAACGGATGCGTACCTGGCGCGGTTCTTCACGGCCGTCCATGAGACCGACGGGATCGAGGTGGACGTGCTGCGCCGCCTCGTGCCACGAGAGTTCATCGCCGCCGTCATGACCGTCGAGGAGCTCTTCGACCAGACCCCCGGCCCGCAGGCCGGTGCGAGCTTGAGCCGGACATGACGGTGGGGAACCACGCCGAGATCTCGCTCCACGCGATCCGAAGCTGCTTCGAGGGGATCGTCCCCGCAGTGATCGCCACCGCGTCCGCCGACGGAACTCCGAACGCCACACATCTCTCGCGGGTGCACTTCGTGGACGACACGCACGTTGCGCTGTCCAACCAATTCTTCTCGAAGACCACGCGCAACCTGGCCGAGAACCCGAGGGCGAGTGTGCTCGTGATGGATCCGACGGTGCTCGACTGCTACCGGCTCACGTTGAAGTACGAGCGCACCGAACGTCGCGGCCCCCTGTTCGAGCAGCTCAGCCGGGACGTCGACGCGATTGCTGCGCTCACCGGGATGACGGACGTCTTCAAGCTGAAGAGTGCAGACGTCTACCGGGTGATCGAGATCGAGCTGACCCCGGCGGTCGGCGACGACTCGTGACACCTCGCGATGCACCGCTTGTCGTCCGGCTGGCCGAAGTCAGCGGGCGCCTGAACCGGTGCCCCGACCTCGACACGGTCGTCACGACTGCGCTGCGCGGGCTCGCCGAACAGTTCGGCTACGAGCACTCGTTGCTCCTGCTCCTGGACGAGAACGGCTCGCGCCTGTTCACCATCGCCAGCCATGGCTACGAGACTGCGGGCATCGGATCCGAGGTCCAGGTCGGTGAGGGCATCATCGGCATGACGGCCGCCCGGGCCGCGCCGATGCGGGTGGGGAACCTGCGGGCCATGCTCAAGTACGCGCGCACGGTGCGCCGCGAGTTCGAGGAGAGCGGAGACCTCGCCCCGGGCTGGGACATCCCGCTCCCCGGGCTCGCGGCGGCCGAGAGCCAGCTCGCGGTGCCGGCGATGGTGCTCGGGCAGCTCGTCGGCGTGCTCGCGACCGAGAGCGACGCGCCGATGGCGTTCGACGCCGAGGACGAGGCGCTCCTGGGCGTTCTGGCCGGAATGGTGGCGAGCGCGATCGAGATCGACTGGGCCCACGAGCGCACGGACGACGCATCGGCGCCGACCGGGCGCGGCCGACCGGCACCCGCTTCCGTGACCCACACGACCCGGGTGCGGTTCTTCCCGGTGGACGGCAGCACGTTCTTCGATGGCGACTACCTCATCAAGGGCGTCGCCGGCCGGATTCTGTGGACGCTGCTCGGGCACTACGCCCGGGACGGACGAGACGAGTTCACCAACAAGGAAGTGCGGCTCGACCCGAGTCTCGAGCTCCCGGAGCTCCGCGACAACCTCGAGAGCCGACTCATCCTGCTGAAGCGCCGGCTCGAGGAGCGGGACGCCGCGGTGCGGATCGAGAAGACCGGGCGCGGCCGGTTCCGCCTGCTGGTGGACACGACGTTGGTGCTGGAGTCCGTCGGCGGAGCGGAAGCGTAGGCTCGCAGCGATGGGTGGAGTGAGGGTCGGCATCGTCGGA
This sequence comes from uncultured Acidimicrobiia bacterium, assembly GCA_963770095.1. Classification (GTDB taxonomy): domain Bacteria; phylum Actinomycetota; class Acidimicrobiia; order IMCC26256; family JAENVU01; genus Chersky-806. Next base: position 67,509 of record CAVYOO010000005.1, on the reverse strand, counting down.
GCGGGTGGGGTCGGAGTCGCGACCGCGTCGGCGATCGTGATGCGCGGCCTCGCGGGTCGAGTCACGATCTACAGCCGGAAACCGGAGGCTGCACGGGGGCTCGCCCTCGACTTCCTCCACGCGCAGCCGCTGCTCCCCAGCATCGAGATCCGCGGCCTGGGTCTGGACGCCATCGAGGCGGAGGACATCCTCGTCCTGGCCGCAGGCGCACACACCACGGCGGGCCAGAGCCGGCTCGACATCTTTCGGAGCAACCTTGCGGTCATGGACGACATGGCGACCGCGGTCGAGGCCGGCGAGATGCCGCGCATCGCGCTCGTCGTCACCAACCCGCTCGACGTCCTCACCGAGTACCTCTCGCGGCGCTGGGCCGGCCGGCCGGTGTCCGTGATGGGGTCGGGGACCTCGCTCGACACCCTGCGCCTGACCCAGCGGATCGCGCAGGAATGCCGGGTGCACCCCCGCAGCGTCCACGCCTGGGTGGTGGGCGAGCACGGTGACTCGTCGGTGTTCCTGCTCGGCAGTGCCACCGTCGGGACGTTGCCGCTGCTCGAGTTCGCGGCGCAGCGGGGCGTGGACCTCACGCCCGAGTGCCTGGAAGCGATCGAGGTCGACGTTCGCCGGGCGGCCTACGAGGTTCGCGACCTCAAGGGTGCCGCAGTGCAGGGCATCGGCCTGACCGTCAGCGGCCTCGTGCACGCGATCGGGCACGAGGCCGGCGCGCTCATCCCGGTGTCGGTACGGGTCGAGGACGCCGTCTGCGCCAGCCTGCCGTGCGTTCTGGGTCCGGACGGGCCGAGTGCGCCCCTGATGCCGGCGATGACGGCGCGCGAGGAGGAGTCCTGGCACCGGACACTGGACGTCCTTCGCGCCGCGAACGAAGCGCTGCCGACGGCTTAGGCCTCGGCGTCGAGTTCCAGACGCGCGGTGATGACGCGACCGATCTCGAGCGAGGCGGTCGCGGCGGGCGATGGTGCGTTGAGCACATGGAGCGCGCGACCGGTCTGGCGGAACGCGAAGTCGTCGACGAGGGTCCCGTCGGCCGCCAGTGCCTGCGCACGGACACCGGCGGGCGCCCGCGCCAGGTCCCGAACGGACACCTCCGGGACCAGGCGCTGCAACGCGTGCGTGAACCGCCGCTTGCTGAGCGACCGGGCGGTCTCCGCGGCGCCGTAGCGCCAGTACTTCGCCGCGAGCTTGCGGAAGCCGGGGAACCGGAGGGTGTCGCGCACGTCGGCGAGCTCGAGCTGCCGCCACGAGTAACCCTCGCGGGCCAGGGCCAACACCGCGTTCGGGCCGACGTGCACATGGCCGTCCACGCCGCGGGTCAGGTGGACGCCCAGGAAGGGGAACTGAGGATCCGGCACCGGATAGATGAGCGTGCGCACGAGATGCGAACGCTCGGGAACGAGCTCGAAGTACTCGCCCCGGAACGGCACGATGCGCAGACCGGCCGCGCCGTCGGGACCGCTGATCGCCATGGCGACCCGGTCGGCCTGTAGCCCGGCGCAGGTGACCACGCGGCGCGCGGCCACGTCGCCTCGGGTGGTCTCGACCACGAGCCCCTCGGCGCGCTCCGCACCCGAGACCACGGCCGTGTCGAGCGCCAACACACCACCGGCAGCTTCGATCTGCTCCGTCAGCGTGCGGCACACCGCGCGGTAGTCGGTGATCCCGGTATCGAGGACCCGGAGCGCCGCAACGCCGGCCGCGTGCGGCTCGATCTGGTGCAGCTCCTCGCGGCCGATCATCTCGACCCTCACGTTGTTCTCGCGGCATCGGCGCTCGAGATCCGCGAGACGGCCCCGTTCGTCTTCGCCGACCGCGACCACGACCTTGCCGCAGATGTCGTGCGCGATGCCGTGCTCCCGGCAGAACTCCACCATCGACAACCGCCCGGCGGTGCAGAGCCGGGCCTTGTCGGAGCCGGGCGGGTAGTAGACGCCCGCGTGGATCACGCCCGAGTTCCGGCCCGACTGGTGCCGGCCCGGCGCGGATTCCTTGTCCAGCACGCGCACCGTTGCACCGGGATGGCGGCGCTGGATCGCGCGGGCAGTCGCCAGCCCGACGATCCCGGCCCCCACCACGACGACGTCGACCCGGTCCATGGCGGGACATGCTCGCACGCCGACCGTCTGCGACCTGCCTCAGACGCACGTCCCCGCCGCGAGGTAGTCGGCGGCGGTGCCCCGGACGTCGCGGCGCCGCGCTCCGCATGGACCGGTAGAGGTCCTCGACGAAGTCGATCTGCACCCAGTCCACGAGCTGGATCCCGACTTCCCGGTAGCGCCGCTGCAGCGCGGCGAACACCGAGGAGCTGTATCCGGGTGGTGTGTCGTCCCACTCCGGATCGGCCGAGAAGAGCGCGACCGCGTGGACGGGCCGATGAAGGCCGGGGCGCTCGACGAGCTCGGGCGCGAAGAGCAGCTCGGGGCTCGGGTTCAGCACCAACGCCTCGACCCGCTTGTCGGCGTCGAGCAGCGCGATCAGGAACCCGAACGTCGGAAGTGCCGGCCACCCGACCGCGAGATCGAGCGCGTCCATCGGGCACCGGATGTGGAAGGGCGCACAGTCCGGACAGGGGATCCAGACCTGCGACTGCAGCTCGGTCGACGACATGACAGCTCCTCCGCTCGAAGCGGTTCGGCAAACGGAGGAAGTGGTGGAGCGACCCTACGACCGGGCTGGGACAGCAACCCGCTGAGTAGTTGAGCCAGCCAGGGCAAGCCGTGCGAGCGTTTCAGCGTTGCTGGTGAAGACCTGGGCGTAGGCCCATTCGGTTTGCAGGGTGCGGTTGAAGCGTTCGACCTTGCCGTTCTGCCATGGGCAGTGCGGGCGGATCAGCCGATGCGGTGATGCCTTTCGTTCGGGAGCAGCGTCGGCGAGTGATGCGTGACTTCGTGTAGCTCCAGTGGTTGTCGGTCATCACGCTCGGATCCGTTCGATGCCGTGGGTCGGCGTAGCGTGTCGAGCGCCCGGGCGAAGAAGGCCGAGGAGGTGCCGCCCTGTTCGTCGTCCTAGGATCTCGCTGTACGCGAAACGGCTGTGATCGTCGACGACCGAGTGGATGTAGTCGAACCCGATCCGCTGCTTACGATCTCGCTGCGGTTGACCCCGCCGCGGCCGTGGGCGCGCCAGCCGCCCCCGTCGGGGATCCGTGCCGATCTTCTTGACGTCCATGTGGACCAGGTCTCCCGGGCTGGTCGCGTTCGTAGCGAACCGCGGTGGTCTTCTTTTTTTATTATATCTAGAGCATTCCCTTCCGGATGAGGTCGTGGGTGGCGAACCAGCCGGGGATGGCAGGGACGTACACGACTGCGAGCTGGTGAGCGAGCACCGCGGCGCCGCTGGCCGCGGGGTCGACGCCGAACGCGGTGAGCATGCCCGCGAGCCCGACCGAGGAGACCGCGGTACCGCCGCCCGGGATCGGGACGAGTGACGCGATGGTCGAGATGCCGATGTTCAACGCGAGCAGGGTCCAGAAGTTCACGCTCGCACCGAACGCGAGCAGGCAGGCGAGCAGCGATCCGGCGTAGATGCACTGGGCGACGACGTTGCCGAACACGAGGAGTGCCAGCCGGCTCGGCGTCTTCACCGCATCCCACACCGTGCGGGTGGCCCGGATGACCGGTGGGAGCACGACGTGACGGATCTTGCGCACGCTGATGATCACCGCGAGCCCGACGAGCAACACGAAGACGACGAGGAGCGCGATGACCGCCACCTTGCCGGTGTCGATGCGCCCGAAGTCGATCGAGTCGGGCGCGAGCCAGAGGGCGACGAAGAACAGCCCGATCTGGACGATGATCTCGGAGACCGAGCTGAGCACGCCACCGGTCGCGACCGCCGAGGCGAGATCCAGGCCCTGCTTCTGGAGGAAGCGCACCTGGATCGCCGTGTCGGCCGCGACGGGGACGGCCAGGTTCGAGAACGACATCGCGGACTGCAGCTCGACACTGGGCCAGATCGGGATCCGGATCGGGACGTTGCCGAGGAACGTGATGCCGAACGCCACGTCGCTCAGCAGCCCCAGGATCATTGCGAGCGCCACGTACCACCAATTTCGCGTCGCGGATCGATGCCCAGAACTCCCCCGGATCGCCGACCCGGCTGAACAACACTGCGATCGCGACGAGCGCGCCGACGGCCATGAGCAGGCTGCGCGGGTGCACCCGGTAGAGCTGGCGCAGCTCGGGTGGCTTCGTGCCGAGCGCGGACGCGGTCGCCTCGCGCAGCGCGGTGAGCCGGTCGTCGAGCCCGCTGCGGCCGCCGAGCGCGTCGTGGGTCCAGCCCGAGATCGACTGTGGCTGCAACATCGGCAGGGCGGCGAGGAGTGCCGCGTCGTCGACCGAGCGCTGTGCCGCGGCGACCGCGCGCTCGTCACCGATGACTGCCGCGGTCGCGGCGAGCAGGTTGGCGATGTCTGCCGCGGACTGGCCGAACCCGGCGCTCGTCGAAGCCCATTCGAACCCGGTCACGATCGTCTGCCCGTCGCCCACGAGAAGGTGACGACCGTCGAGGCGACCGTGCGCGACGTGGGCCGCGCGCAGCCGGTCGAGCTGAGTCCACGCGTCGTCGACGACCGCGTCGGTGATGGCATCGACCGGCGTTTCGAACAGCGGAGTCTCCGGCGTGTGGTGCTCCACGAGCAGCGCCAGCGGTCCCGCGTTGCCGGCGAACACCACACCCGGAACGCGCACGTCCGCGCTCTCGACGAGGAGCTCGAGGTACGCCTCGTACTCCACCTGCTGGTGCCGGGTCCACAGCAGGGTCCTGGGGGCGTCCTTGCGGGTCAGGTACCGCCACGCGCGCGAGCAGCTGAGCATCCGCCTCGTCGCGACCCAGCGCGGTGACGTGCAGCGCGCCGGCCGGGCCGGTGGCGACGAACACCGCGGCGACCGACCGGTTGTTCGGCAACGGGTCGGACGTCCGTTGTCCCGAGGTCGAGCTTCTCGAGGGCCTTTGCGACCACTGCCGCGGTGGGTCGGCCGATCGGCGTGCCGAATGCGTAGTGCACTGCGGCAGCAACTCCCCAGCCGAGCACGACCGCGCCGAGGAGGTCGGTCGGGAACGCATGGTCGATGTACAGCGCTTCGAGCGCGACCGCGATGACGAGCGCGGTGCCGATCCGGCGCATCGGTCGCGACAGGTACGGCGACGCGACCACCACCATCGCCACGATGACGGCGAGACGCACGGTGGGGAAACGCGGCGCGTCGCTGAGGTCGACCGTGTTCCGGAACGCCTTCCAGAGCTGCGAGTCGCGGCGCGTAGAAAGCAATGATCCGGCCGATGATCCAGGTGGCCGCACCCGCGACCAGGAGGTCGCGCGCCAAGCGCCAGCGGCGGACGAGGATTGCGCCGAAGGCGAGGAGGGCCAGGGCCCAGATGGCCAGGATCTCGTACCCGAGGACGAGCAACGATCGGCCGTCGTGGGGCAGGTCGGCGACCCACCGCACGAAGTCCCGTTCGAAGTGCGACGGGTCGCTCGAGTAGAGCGCGAAGCCCGCGACGACGAGCGCGGCCACCGCGACCCGCACGAGATCGCCCGGCCGCCGGCGGCTCGGTCCGTCGACGTGGTGTCGGACCAGCTGGTCGCGGAAGCGCATCCGGTGCTCGCCCGACGGTTGATCAGGCAGGGTGCCTACTCTTCGGGCTCGTTGACTTCGTCCGGGTACTCCTCGCTGTACTCGTAGTCACGGCGTTTCTTCATTGCCATGACTCCGGCGATCACGCAGAGGATCGCGACGACGAAGAAGATCCCGAATCCGTAGAACCACATACCCGAACACTAGGGGGTTGGGGTCAGACGGGAGTGCGACGGGGCCGGAAGCGCCCGACGACGGTGCTCGCGGGGTTGAGCGGGGTGAACCGGTCGCTCTCGGCCGTGAGCTCCTCGACCTCGGCCGGCGCGAGATCCAGGTCTGCGGCCTCGATGTTGCGCCGGAGCTGGTCCACCGAGCTCGCGCCCGGGATCGCCACGACATTCGGCTTCCGGATCAACCAGGCCAGCGCGACCTGGGCCGGGGTCGCGTCGTGAGCGGCCGCAACCCTGCGGAGCGCCTGGATCAGCGACCCGGCACGCTCGAGGTTCTCGGGGAGGCACAGCGGATTGTTCAAACGGGTCGGGCCGGACGGCGGGTGCGCGGCGTCGTAGCGTCCTCCCAGGACACCTTGGGCGAGCGGGCTGTACGCGATCACGATCCGGTCGTTCGCCTGGGCGTACGGGACGTTGCCGTCGTCGTGCTTGCGTTGGATCAGGTTGAACCGCACCTGGTTCGTGAGGACCGGCCGGCCCAGCGCACGTTCGGCGGCCGTCCATCGGCCCACCCCGAAGTTGCTCACGCCGACGTGCGTGATCGTCCCGGAGTCCTGCAGCCGGCGCATGCCCTCCATGGTCGAGGCGATCGGGACCGCCGGGTTGGGCCAGTGCTGCTGGTAGAGGTCGATCGTGTCCACGCCGATGCGCATCGCCGAGAGCCGGCCGTGCTCCTCGACCCGGTCGGCGGTCGGCCAGATGGGAACGACCTTGGTGGCGAGGAAGGCGTCGTCGCGTCGCCCGTCGAGCGCGCGACCGACAATCGCCTCCGAGACGCCGCGTGCGTAGATCTCCGCGGTGTCGATCAGGTTCACGCCGTGGTCGAGCGCGAAGTGCACGAGCTCCACCGCGACCGAGCCGTACTCCTTGCCGTAGCCCCAGTCCCTGGATCCAAATTGCCAGCACCCGAGCCCGATCGCGGACACCCTCACCCCGCCCGCCTCGACGTAGCGCATCTGCGTACCTCCCGGGTCGCCCGCTGGTCGCGCCGAGTCTGCCAGGCGGGTGCTCAGGTCTGCAGGCGACCGTCCACGATCTCGACGGTGCGGTCGGCGTAATGCGTCATGCGCCGGTCGTGGGTGACGACGATGGCCGCGGTGTTGCGGCCCCTCACCTCGCTCGCAATGAGCTCCATCACCTGCTCTCCGAGCTTGGTGTCGAGCGCGGAGGTCGGTTCGTCGACGAGGATGAGCTCGGGTTCGTTCATGAGGGCGCGACCGATTGCGACGCGTTGGCGCTCGCCGCCCGAAAGCTCGCCGGGCAGTCTGCGGGTCCGGTCACCCAGCCCGAGCTCGCCGAGCAGTCGCCCCGCCCGGTCGGCTGCACCGTGCTTCTCGTGTGCGAGCTCGCTCACGACGAGAAGGTTCTCGCGGGCGTTGAGGAACGGCACGAGGTTCACCTGCTGGAACACGAATCCGACCTCGTTGCGCCGGAACCGCGTGAGCTGTTTGGCCGAGTAGCCGCTGATGTCGTGACCACCGACCACGACGCGACCCTCGGAGGGAGAGAGGAGCCCGCCGGCGATCGAGAGGAGTGTCGTCTTCCCGGAGCCCGACGGCCCGAGCAGCACCACGATCTCGTCCGAACCCACGGTGAGGGTCGCGTGATCGAGTGCGACGACCTGGGAATCACCGGATCCGTAGACCTTGCGGACGGCTTGAAGATCGAGCGCGGACATGGTGTCGACTCCTTCGGGCTAGGCCCGGCTGATCGCGGTGCCGGGATCGATGCGGATGATGCGGCGCAGCGAGATCGCGCTCCCGAGCAACGCCGCGAGGACGATCCCGACCAGCGTGAACCCGGCTCGGTACGGGAGCAGCTGGAGCGGGATCCCCGGCGGGAGCGCCGCGGCGAGCGCGAGCGCGAGTGCGCCGCCGATGGCGAATGCCGCGCACGCGGTCACGAGTGCCTGCAGGAACAGGCCGCCGGCAAGCTGCCCCGACGATGCGCCGATCGCCTTCAGCACGCCGTAGAGCGCCGTCCGTTCGAGTGTGACGAGCGCGAAGAACAACGCGACGACCACGGCGGCAACGAGAAACGTCACTGCGATGATGCCCTGGAACGTCGACTTCTGCTGCGCGACGCCCGGGAGCGCGAGGATCGCACCTTCGCGGGTGAGCGTGCTCGTCGCCCCATTCGTGTCCTGGTCGATCGTGTCGGCGACGGTCGACGGATCCGACTCGGCCGCCGTGGTGGCCGCGAGCGCCTGGAACGTGCCCGGCGCGAGGGCGGCATCGGGACGCGACGAGGCCAACACGGTGCGCCACGTAGCGGGCGCGACCCACAGGCCACCCTGCAACAGGTACGAGGTGTCCGAGACGAATCCGCGAATGCGGACGGGGACCTTCGTTCGACCGAGCCGAAGCGTCTGACCGACCTCCACGCCGTCCGCCTCGAGCTCGCGGTCGGCCCAGGCCTCCCCGATCGGCGGTGGTGCGGGCACGCCCGCGACGCCACCCTCGTACCCGAGCACCGCCACGTTGGCGAAGTCGGACTCGCCCGGAACGGCTGCCCCGACGAGCGCGACTCCCAGCCCGCGCGGTGCTCGCGACTCCCGGGGTCTTGGCCACGGTCGCGTGGAGCTCCGGGGGGATTCGCGAACGCAGCAACGAGTCACGCGAATCAGCCGAGAACACGAGCAGTTCGCTCTGCTGGGCCCGAAGCGCGCCGGTACTGCGGTTGTACAGGCCGTCGAGTAGCCCTCCGAGGAACAGGAGCAGGAACACGAGCAGTGTGAGCATCCCGGTCGCGATGAGGAACCGCCCCGGGCGGCGCCACAGCTCCCGAACCGCCAACCTCATGCGAAGCCTCCCATCGCGGGAGGGCTGACGGCGTCGACGGGGTCGACGCGCAGCACCCGGCGGACCGCAACGAGCGATGAGAGCAACGCGAGGACGAGCACGAGTGTGCCGCTGCCGAGCACCGTTCGCGACTCGATGCTGATCGGGAACGTCGGGCTCGATCCCAGGGATGCCAGCGCGACGAGTGCCGTGCCCACGATGATCCCGCCGACCACCACCAGCACGACCTGGATGAGGAGCGCACGGACCAACGAGCCGCCCGACGCCCCGATGGCTCGCAGGAGGGCGAGTGCGGAGGCTTTCTGCACGGTGAGGATGAGGAAGAAGAAGCCGGTGACCAGGGTCACGACGAGGAACGCGAGGAACAGGATGATCGCGAACGACTGCGAGACCGGTTGCACGCCCGGCAGGGACGCGACGGCCGTGTCGCGGTCGAGTGCTTCGACCCCCGACACCGCGCGGTTGATGCTCGCCGCGAGCGCTTCGGGCTCGACGCCCGCAGCAGGATCGACGGCGACGGCCGACGGGAACACCGGCCGGTCGGCCCCGTCCGGGTTCGTGACGCGGCGCGCGGCCTCGAACGTGGGGTAGGAGACGAACACGACCGGCTGGACGCTGAACCGCGCGTCGTCCGCGAGCCCGACGATGCGGATCCGCAACGGTGGGCTGCCGGTCTCGGCCGGGAGGATCTCCACCGTCTCGCCGATGCCGAAGCCGTTGTCGCGGTCGATCGCGGCTGGCGACTCCTTCGTCAGGACCGCGTGGGAGCCGTCCGGAGCTCAGCGTGGTCGGCTCGCCGGGCCCGCCGAGCACGTACCCGAACAAGATGCCGTCGACGTCCTTGCCGTTGCCCGCCCTCGTCGTGAACGTGCCCTCGCCGAGCGGCTCGGCGCGGCCGACCCCGGGGACTCGACGAACCTCGTCGACCTGGGTGGGCGTGACCACACTGCCCGCGAGGTTCTTTCGGGCATCCGAGCCGTACACGACGACCTGCGCGGACTGGTTCTTCAGCGCACCCGTGAAGAATCCCAAGAGGTTCCCGAGCAACGTCTGCTGGAAGAAGATGAGAAAGACGAGCAGGCCGACCGCGCCCACGAGCAGCACGAACCGAACCTTCGCGCGACGAATCTCCCGGAATGCGAGGAACACGTAGCGGTTACGGAGCCGAGGTGTAGACCGGATGAGTGATGGACCACCCTTGCACTCGGCGCCAGCCAATGCCCGCCCGGGTCGGCCGGCCCGGGCGCCGGTTCCTGGCTGTGGGCTCCGCGGTCGCGATGCTCGCGCTCTGGGGTTGCTCGAGCTCGGCGCCCGGCGCCGGAGATGCGACGACGACCACGCTCGCCCGGTCCACGTCGTCGACCGTCGGATCGGCCTCGAGCCCACCCGGCCCGGCGCTCGCGGCGCTCGACGCGCTGGCCGTCAAGGGACGCGCGCCGAAGACCGGCTACGACCGCGATCAGTTCGGTCCATCCTGGTCCGACGTCGATCGCAACGGCTGTGACACGCGCAACGATGTGCTCAACCGGGATCTGGCGAACAAGCAGTGGCGGCCGAACACGCATGACTGCGTCGTCGTGTCGGGCACGTTGGTCGACCCGTATACGAGCCGGACGTTGGAGTTCGCGAAGGTGCGCGCGATCGCGGTGCAGATCGACCACGTGGTCGCGCTGTCCGACGCCTGGCAGAAGGGGGCGCAGCAGCTCACCGCGGCCCAACGGCTCGCCTTCGCGAACGACCCGATCAACCTGCTTGCGGTTGACGGCCCGACCAACGGCGCGAAGGGGGACTCCGACGCGGCCACGTGGCTGCCCCCCAACCGGGCGTTTCGCTGCACCTACGCGGCCCGGCAGATCGCGGTGAAGGCCAGGTACCGCCTCTGGGTGACGCGAGCCGAGCAGGAGGCGCTACGCCGGGTGCTGGCCCGTTGCCCCGAGGAGCCGCTCCCGCACTGAAGCAAATAGCCTGGTGTCATGGCCGAGCCCGTGACCGACCCCACGACCGATGTGGTGCTCCAGACCGTGGCGCTCGGTCCCCAGTGGCCGACCGTCGACCCGTTCCTCTTCTGCGTGCACCACGACGACTCGTACCCGAGCGGGACTGATGCACTGGCGCCCGACGCGCCGCTGACCGGTCGCGAGATCGGTGCGGACTTCGCCGGCGTCGATGGCTGGAACATGTATCACGGCGAGACGGTGCCCGGATTCCCGCAGCACCCGCACCGCGGCTTCGAGACGGTGACGTACGTGCGTCGCGGCATCATCGACCATGCCGACTCGCTGGGCGCCGCCGCCCGGTTCGGGCGCGGCGATGTGCAGTGGCTCACCGCCGGCGTGGGGGTCGTGCACAGCGAGATGTTCCCGCTGCTCGACTCCGAGGGGCCGAACCCGCTCGAGCTGTTCCAGATCTGGCTGAACCTCCCGGCAGTCGACAAGATGGCCGAGCCGTATTTCACGATGCTCTGGCACGATGACATCCCTCAGGTCCACCATGAGGACGAGGCGGGCCGCGCGACGGACATCACGGTGGTTGCCGGCGCGATCGGCGACAGCACGCCACCGACTCCGCCCCCGAGCTCCTGGGCCGCGCGGCCGGAGGCGGATGTGGCCATCTGGGTCGTGCGCATGGAAGCCGGCGCGACCTGGACCATTCCCGCGGCGAACGGCCCGGAGACCGTCCGGACGATGTACGTCTACGACGGAGCCGGGGTTCGGATCGGGGGCTACGCGGTCGGCGCCGGGACGGGCGCGGTCGTGCGGTGCGACGACCCGGTCCGGTTGGACGCCGGTGACGCCGGGGCCGAGATCCTCGTCCTGCAGGGGCGGCCGATCGGTGAGCCGGTCGAACGGTACGGACCGTTCGTGATGAACGATCGCGAGGGCATCGCGCAGACGTTCGCCGACTACCAGCGCACCGGCTTCGGTGGCTGGCCCTGGCCGGTTGACGACCCGGTGCACGGCGCGGAGCAGGGCCGCTTCGCCCGCCATGCCGATGGGCGGGTCGAGAACGCGGTGATCGGCCGGGATCGCTGATCGATCCACCCGGAGCTCGCCGGTTGAAGGGCGCTACGGTGCGGTCATGGACTCAGTGAACCTCGGTGCAACCGGGCTGCGCGTCTCGCGCGTGTGCCTCGGGATGATGAGCTACGGCAACAACAGCGACCGGGCGTGGGTGCTCGACGAGGACGCCGCCGAGCCGATCATCCGGGCGGCAGTCGAGAGCGGGGTGTACTTCTTCGACACGGCGGACACGTATTCGAACGGCGCGAGCGAGGTCGCGACGGGCCGGCTCGTCCCGAAGTACCTCAGCCGGGACGAAGCCGTGATTGCCACGAAGGTGTTCATGCCGATGACGCCGGGACCGAACGGCGGCGGCTTGTCGCGCAAGCACATCCTGTCGGCGATCGATGCCTCACTCCGGCGGCTCGACCTCGACTACGTCGACCTCTACCAGATCCACCGCTATGACCCTCACGTGCCGATCGAAGAGACGATGGACGCGCTCAACGAGGTCGTGCGGAGCGGCAAGGCGCGCTACATCGGGGCCAGCAGCATGCACGCGTGGCAGTTCGCGAAGGCTCAGCACACCGCCGAGCGGCAGGGCTGGGCGCGGTTCGTCTCCATGCAGAACCACTACAACCTTCTCTACCGCGAGGAGGAGCGCGAGATGATCCCGCAGTGCATCGACCAGGGCATCGGGGTGATCCCGTGGAGCCCACTCGCGCGCGGGGTGCTGGCCGGGAACCGCACTCGTGCCGGCGAGAAGAGCACCACCCGGTCCCAGACCGATCCGTTCACCGACTATCTGTACAGCGAGGGTGACTTCGACGTCGTCGACCGGGTCGCCGAGGTGGCAGGGGAGCGCGGGGTCGCGCCGGCGCAGGTCGCGCTCGCGTGGTTGCTCCACCGGCCGGGGGTCACCGCACCGATCGTCGGTGCGACGAAGCTCGGCCATCTCGAGGACGCGATCGCCGCCGAGCAGCTCGAGCTCAGCGAAGAAGAGATGCAGCGGCTCGAAGCTCCGTACGTCCCTCATCCGGTGCTCGGTCACTGACCCCGTGTAATCCGAGCAGGCGCACGCGCGGGCGTCGCTACCCTGCCCGCTATGGGTGCGCTCGACGTCAACGGAGTCTCGTGTCGCATTCCCGGCGGCGACGTGTTGTTCGCCGACGTCACCTTTCGCGTGGGCAACGGCGAGCACGTTGCGCTTGTCGGCGCGAACGGAGCCGGGAAGACCACCCTGCTGCGTGCCATCGTCGGTGAAGTCCCCATCGACGAGGGGAGCGTCCACGCCGACGGCGAGCTCCGGGTCATGAGCCAGCTCGTCGGGTGGCGCGACGAGGCGCGCACCGTGCGCGACGTGCTCCTCGCGCTTTCGCCGCCGTCCCTGGGGCGGGCCGGCGCCGAGCTGGACGCCGCCGAGTCTGCCTACGAGCGGGAGCCCGGCGAGCACACCGGCCTCGCTCTCGCACGCGCCCACGTGGCGTGGGGTGACGCGGGCGGGTGGGACGCCGAGGTGCTCTGGGACACCTGCACGATGATCGCCATGCACCAGTCCCTCCCCGAAGCGAGCCCACGCCGGCTCTCGACCCTGTCCGGCGGCGAGCAGAAGCGCCTCGCGCTCGAAGTGCTGTTGCGCTCCGATGCGGAGGTGCTGCTGCTCGACGAGCCCGACAACTACCTCGACGTGGCCGGGAAGCTCTGGTTGGAAGGCGCGCTGCGGGCGAGTCCGAAGACGGTGCTGCTCATCAGCCATGACCGCGCGCTCCTCGCCGCGGTTGCCGACAAGGTGGTCACGTTGGAAGGCCACACGGCCTGGACGCATGGCGGGTCGTTCGCGAGCTGGCACGAGGCGCGCGACGCCCGCATCGCCCGGATCGACGAGGACCACCGGCGGTTCCGCGAGGAACGCAAGCGCCTCGAGCAGTCGCTCCAGGAGTTCCGCCGCCGAGCCGCGATGGGCAGCGACACGTTCGCGTCTCGCGTACGAGCCACGAAATCGAAGATCGAACGGTTCGACGCGACGGCGCCGACCGAACGCGTCAACGAGGAGCAGGTGTCGATGCGCCTCGGCGGCAACCGCACCGGTGCGCGGGTCGTCGTCTGCGAGCAGCTCGCGCTCGACGGCCTGACCGACCCGTTCGACTTCGAGGTCATGTTCGGTGAGCGGATCGCGGTGCTCGGCCCGAACGGGACCGGGAAGAGCCACCTCCTACGTCTCCTGGCGGGTGAGCCCGTCGGTCACACCGGTTCGTGGCGGCTCGGCGCCCGCGTCGCGCCGGGTTACTTCTCCCAGACCCACGAGCAGCCCGAGCTGCGCGGGGTCGCGGTGCTCGACGCGGTGATGAAGGCCGGTCACGACCGCGCGAAGGCCATGGCCACGCTGCGTCGCTACGGGCTCCACGGCGGCGCGTCGCAGCCGTTCGAGACGCTGTCGGGCGGCCAGCAGGCCCGGCTGCAGATCCTCCTGCTCGAGCTGTCGGGCGCGAACCTGCTGCTCCTCGACGAACCGACGGACAACCTGGACCTGGCGTCGGCCGAGGCGCTCGAAGCGGCGCTCGACTCGTTCTTCGGCACGGTGCTCGCAGTGACCCACGATCGTTGGTTCCTCCGTCGCTTCGACCGGTTCCTCGCCTTCGGGCGGGACTGCTCCGTTCGGGAGCACCTCGAACCCGTCTTCGCCTGACCCGAGATTTCGCCGCGCTGCTCGACACCTCACGGAGCGTGGTGCGAGACTCGGCCGCGGCAGGCCGCGACGGGGGGATGCGATGAGGTTCGGACGGGCGCGTTCGGGCAAGGTGCAGCTGGTGGTGGGGGTCGTGCTCGCGTCGCTTCTCGCAACGTCGTGCACCACGCTCATGATCGACGAGACCGTGATCTCGAGCGATGCGATGCAGGGCCGCGACAACCTCACGCCGGGCTCGGTCGCCGCGCAGAACTACCTGATCTACCGGCTGAAGACGATCGGCGTCGGGCTCGACTCCTCGAAGGCGGGCGACGACGCGTTCAAGCAGAGCTGGGCGGGCGGGACCAACGTGCTGGCGAAGATCCCGGGAACGGATCTCGCCGACGAGTACGTGATCATCGGCGCGCACTACGACCATCTCGGATCGACATGTCGCACGGCGATCCCCACCGACACGATCTGCAACGGCGCGACGGACAACGGCGCCGGCGTCTCGGCCCTGCTCTCGGTCGGATCCATGATCAAGGAGCACGGAGCGCCCCGGAGGACAGTGATCCTCGCGGCCTGGGACCGTGAAGAGGACGACCTCGGCGGTTCGAGGTACTACGTCGATCACCCACTCGCCCCGTTGGCGAAGACCGTCACTTACATCAACTTCGACATCCAGGGCGCCAACCTGCTGCCGAGCCTGCAGAACAGCAGCTTCGCGGTGGGAGCCGAGACGGGTGGCGCGACGCTCACCGCGGCCGTGAAGAACGCGATCGCCGCGGGTCCGTTGCAGACGAGGCTCGTGAGCGCGATTTTCGGCCAGGGTCGCAGCGACTACGTCAACTTCACATCCGCGAACGTGCCCAACGTGTTCTTCAGCGACTCGACCGGGCCCTGCTATCACACCGCGCAGGACGAGGTGACGGTCGTCGACTTCTGGAAGCTCGAGCAGCAGGTCGACATCGGCTACCGGTTGGCGGCCGGCATCATCGCCGCGAGCGGAAGGCCGACGTTCGTCGCGGCGCCTCCGCTGGCGACGTTCGACGACGCGGTGGCGCTCCAGAGCGTGACCCACGCGGCGATCAGCGACCTGGGCCGCTTCACCGCCGCGCAGCAACAGCAGCTGTTGAAGTTCCGAGACGATCTCGACGCCGTGGTGGCCGCGGGTGCCGCGAGCTTCGACGATGCCGACGTCGCCGCCCTGATCGGGGGGGCGGTGACTGCAGTCGGCATCCTGACCTCGGGCACCTGCGACGGCTTCATCTCGAAGCACTGAGCCGCCGGCGGCCGCGATGTGATGGCTACGTCGATGCGTCCTTGAGGTCGAGCACCCAGTAGAGGAAGTTCGTGGTCTGGGCCATGATCTCGACGTAGTGGTTGAAGGGGACGTGCCCTTCGCCCGGGTAGGTCGTCAGGTAGGAGACGAGCCCGGCCGCCGTGGCCTCGTTCAGCGTGTTGACCGCCCACTGGTAGGGCACGAGCGGGTCGGCGGTGCCGTGGAACATCAGGCTGGCCGCGTCGCCGGTCGACTGCGGCGGGCCGAGGAGCTTCGCGCCCGAGAGCGACACCGCACCCTTGACCGCGGACGAGAAGCCGGGGTTGCCGCTGGTACCCGGGTCGTCGGCATTCGCGCCGACGTTGAGCGCGGTGATCGCGCCTGCCGACGTCCCGCCGATCGCGATGCGATTCGTGTCGACGCCGTAGGTCGCGGCGTTCTTCCTCAGGAAGCGGACCGCAGCTTGCGCATCGTGCTGCGCGTCGATGATCGCCTGGATGCAGCCGGCCGATCCGCCCGCGGCGGCCGAGCAACCCGACGGGTACAGCCGGTAGGTGATCGAGACGTTGACGTAGCCCTTCTTGGCCATGGAGGTTGCCTCGAAGACGATTTCGCCCGAGGTGCGCTCACCACCGCTGAACCCGCCCCCGTGGACCCACACGATTGCCGGGCGCGACGTGTTCGTGTCGCCAGTCGGCTGGTAGACGTCCAGCTTCAGATCCTGCGTGACGCCCTGCTGGTCGACCGCGCTGCCGTAGGAGACGCCGTCGGTGACCGTCACGTCGCTGAACACCTCGTCGCGGTACCGCAACGGCGCCGCGCCGGGCGGGGTGATCGTGTGGAAGCCGCATCCCGCGGCCACGACGGCCAGCACGACGAGCAGCGCAGAGATGCGGACACGCATGACAGATCCCCCCAAAAGCGACGGTCCTCCATTGTTGCACGCCTCATGCAGAACGCTCACTGCGGGCGGTGCGGCTCGGATCTCGGGGGGAGGGCGACGATCTCGGCTCAGGACCAGCGCACCGCGTGGTCGACGAGCACCGAGCAGCCGAACCGCAGCTCGGCGATCCGGCGCGCCTCGTGCTCCGCGTCGAGCTCGTCGTCGGCGTCGACGAAGACGACGGTGATGCCATTGCCGTCGGTCCGATCCAGCGTCTGGACCGTCACTCCGTAGGTCATCTCGTGGGCCTCTCTGTTCCTCATCTGATGGTGCAACGCCCGGAGGCGCGTTTGCGTTCCCTCGACGCACGCCCGCGATGCCGCGTCGAACCGGAGGGTGGTGCAGGGCAGTGTCGGGGGGAAGCTGCGGCCGGTTGGGGCGGATGCACGGGCGACGGTCGTCGTCGCCCGCAACGGTAGTGACGGGGCGCCGGCCAGGGCTGGATGGTCCCGGAACGTGACGGTTCCGCTCAAGGCTCGTGATCGGGCGTCGATGAATGTGCTTCACAACAGGACACATCAGCTCGGGAGGCATGGTGGGCAGCATCGTTGGGCGCGTGCGGTTGACGTTCGCGCTGGTAATCGGGATCGCCGCAGTTGCTGTCGCCACCGCGCCCGGACTCGGCGCGGCATCGCCGTCCTACGAGTTCGTCCCGCACGACTCGGGTGCGCTTCCGGGACGCATCTTCTCGGCGGCCGCGGGCACCGCCGACGGCGAATCGGTGGTGGTGTACGGCGGAGAGTCGCCCGACGACGCCGGCAACCAGGTGCTCGCCGACACGTGGGTGTACCGCCCGGACACCGGATGGGTCGCGAAGTGCGGGTCGACCGTGCCGGAAGCGACGGGACCGTGTGGTCCCGGCCTGCGCTCCACCGGTGCGCTCGCGACCGGCCCGACCGGCGTGGTGCTCTTCGGAGGGAGCGACTCCGGCATCGACGGCGGTGGGAGTGGGAGTGGGACCGGCCCGGCAACGGACACGTGGGTTTGGGACGGCGATGCGTGGACGCAGGTGTGCGCTGCCGGTACCTGTGGTCCCGCGGGTCGCTCGTTTCCGGGCATGGCCGGCAACGGTGACCAGGTGGTGCTCTTCGGCGGGTTGACCGACACCGGTGTCCTCGACGACACCTGGGTCTTCGACGGCACGACCTGGACGCAGACCTGCGGCTCCGGCCAGCCGGCCGCGTGTGGTGCGCCCGGCGCGGTGGGTGCCGCGATCGGGTGGGACGGCACGCAGTTCGTCATGTTCGGCGGGGCGCCGATGGGGAGCAGCGGGCTCGGTGACCCGGTGGACGACACCTGGACCTTCGACGGCACGAAGTGGGAGCAGGCCTGTGGGGCCTCGATGTCGAAGCCGTGCGGTCCCCCCGCGCGTTCGCTCGGCAGCCTCGCGTTCCAGCGCCAGTCGACGGCGGCGGTCGAGGGTGCGTTGCTCGTCGGTGGCGGGAACCTCTTCACCGGATCCGATCAGACGCTGCTGCGAGACGCGTGGTTCTGGCGGGACGGGACGTGGACGCAGCTGACGACGCCGTGGCCCGCAACCGCGGTCACCTTCTCGGACGAGGGTCCGCCGGGCGCGGGCACCGGTCCGCTCCTGGCGTTGGCGGCGGCGCAGCCGTCCCAGTGCACGGTGCTCTTTCTCGGACAGAACCCCGGGTACGCGCCGGACTTCGGCGTCGAGCCCCAGACGTACACTGCGGGCTGGGATCTGACCGGCACCGGGCAGTCCCCCGGCTGCACGGTGGAGACGGCGGACACCCCGGGTGGAACGACCGCCGCGGAACCTGCGGCCGTTCCCGTGGCCTCAGAGGCCGTCGGGGTCACCGGAACCTCGCCGGCGTCGGGAACCATTGCCCGGACCGGCGCGTTCACCGACCGGCTTGCCGTGACCGGAGTGCTGGCCATCGTGGTGGGACTCGCTGCGGTCCTCGGTGCCCGACCGCGCCGCACCGCGGAGGCCTGTCGTACGGCCCGGTGAGGCTCAGGTGTACATCAGCGATCCGGGGGTCGTGAGCAGCTCACCGGTCTCGAGCCACGTCTTCAGCCCCGAGAGGATCATCGGCCAGCCGCCGTAGAGCTCGTTGGTCGCACCCTCGCGCAGCTCGTCGTGGGTGAGCGTCAGCCGGCACGAGTCGCCCACCGGCTCGATGTCCCAGGTGATGCGGGTGACGCCTTCGGCCTTCGCCGCGTCGCTGAACTGCATCGTCGCGTGCTGCACCAGCTTGCGGGGCGGATCGACCTCGACGTTCTCACCCTCGCCGAGCAGCAGGTCGCCGCTGCGCATCTCGAAGCGCGAGCCGGGGGTGAACTCCGATTCGATGCCGACGCCGAAGTTGTACTTGCGCCGGATCTCGCCGTCGGTGATCGCCTCCCAGAGCCGCTCGGGGGTCGTCTTGATGTAGATCTCGAACACCTTCTCCATGGGATTCTCCAGTCTCTGCTTGAGGCCGCTGAGCGCAGCGGTCCAGGGCTCGGCGTACTTGCTCACCCAGCGGTCGTGGACGAGCCGGATCGGGACCGGGTTCAAGAAGTGGAGCTTTTCGCGCCCGCGGCGCCGGGTGACCACGAGCCCGGCCTCCTCGAGCTGGCCCAGGTGCTTCATCACGCCGAAGCGCGTCATCTCGAATCGCCCGCAGAGCTCGCTCAGCGTCTGGCCGTCGGCGCGGAACAGCTCGTCGAGCAGGCTGCGCCGGGTCGGGTCGGCCAAGGCTCGGAAGACCGCGTCCATCGTCCGATAATAGGTGACCATTTAGTCACCTGTCAACAGCCGGGCCTACTCCTCGGCGTCGACGGGGTCCAGGTACATGGGCAGGTCGAGCGCGTTCGCGACCGCGGGGGATGGGGTGAGGACCTCGGCGGCCCCGGCCAGGACCTGGTCCCGATCCAGGGGGTCCCGGCGGTCGAGTGCGGCGAGCGAGCGGGCGAGCTGGGCCTGGCGCTTGCGGTCGAAGACCTCGACCTCGACCGCGTCGGCGGTCTCGGACTCCGCGTCGGCATCGAGGTCGACCACGTCCGCGTCGGTGACGCCGAGGAGTGCCGCGACGTTCGCGGGTGACTCGTCGAGCTGCTCGCCGGCGACGTACGCGAGCGCGACGAGGTGCTTGCAGACCCCCCGGTAGCTGCAGTTGCAGCGGACCGTCAGTGTCGCGTCGAGGAGGATCCGGTACTCGGCGAGCTCGGCGCGCAGGTTGCGGGTGCTCGAGGAGGGGATGGCGGTGACCGGGTCCGGCAGTGCGTGGTGCAGTCGCGCGCACGAACCGGTTCCGGTCGACCTCGGGCACGCTGCACGTGATCTCGGTCTGGTACGGAAGCGGGTCCGAACCCTGGATCTCGGCCGCGATCCGGCCGCGCTCGAACTCCAGCGAGACGGTCTGACCCGCGCGCATACCCGCGGCCGCGGTTCGCGATCCCCGGTCCGGCCCGGTCGAGGATGCGCCGAACGACCGATGAGCCGAGGCTGGCCGAGGGCCGTTCGAGCCGGCCGGTCGCGACGAGGCCGCCCTCGACCCGCCGCGGGGGAGGGGACTCGTCCCACAGGTTCCACGGTCGTTCCTCGGGCGTCATGTGTCCCGTCCGGTCGCGTGGCCGATGTCGAGCTGGACGAACTCGGCGAGCTCGTCGTCGTCGAGCTCGGTGACCAGTGACTCGGTCGAGGCGATGACCGATCCGGCGAGCGCGCGCTTCGCCTCGATGACCGCGGCGATGCGCTCCTCGATCGTGCCCGGGCACACGAGCGTGTGGACCTCTACACCGCGGGTCTGGCCGATCCGCCAGACCCGGTCCGACGCCTGGTCTTCGACCGCGGGGTTCCACCAGCGGTCGAAGTGGATGACGTGGTTGGCCCGCACGAGGTTGAGGCCCGTGCCGCCGGCGCGCAGCGACACGGCCAGGACCCCCGCGCCGTGTCCGTCCGAGAACTTCTCCACGATCTGGTCACGGCGCGACCGCGCGACACCTCCGTGGAGCACCGGGACCTCGAGATCGAGCGACTGCGCGAGATGCGACGCGACCCGGCGGAGGAAGCCGGCGTACTGGCTGAACACCACGACGGCTTCGTCCTCGGCGATGATCTCCTCGGCGAGCTCCACGAGTCGATCGAGCTTGCCGGACCGGCCGGCGAGCTCGCTCGTGTCCTCGGCGACGAGGCTGGCCGGGTGATTGCAGATCTGCTTGAGCTTCGCGATGCCCGCGAACACGTGGAGGCGGCGACGCTTGGTGTCGGTGATGTCCGAGACCTCGTCGAGCATGGCGCGAGCGGTCGCCTGGTAGAGGGTGACCTGCTCGTTGGTGAGCAGGCAGTCGTCCCGAACCACGATTCGATCGGGGAGCTCGTCCACGATGCCCGGGTCGGTCTTCGTGCGTCGGCACACGAATGCCGCGATGCGGCGGCGGAGATGGCTGAGCCGCTCCGCGTCGGCATCCTCGCTCCCCGCGCCACCGAGCTGGTACTGCGATGCGAACGCGGTGCGCGTGGACAGCAGCCCGGGATTGGCGAACGCCATGATGCTCCACAGCTCGTCGAGGTGGTTCTCCACCGGCGTGCCGGTTGCGGCGACGCGGTGCGGCGCCGTGAGCGCCCGGCTCGCCTTGGCGGTGGCAGTCTGCGGGTTCTTGATGGCCTGGGCCTCGTCGAGGATGACCCGGTGCCACACCACCTGGGCGAGCCGGGAATCACGGCGCAGGAGCCCGTAGCTGGTCACGACGATGTCGGCCCGGGCCGCCGCGGCGATGGGATCGCCGCGGGTCCCGCCGTGATGCACGACCACCCGGAGGCTCGGGGTGAACCGCTCGGCTTCGCGTACCCAGTTGCCGACGACGGACGTGGGCGCGACGACGAGGGTCGGGCCCGCGTGGTCGTGCGCGGTGAGCGCCAGGAGCATCGCGGTCTTCCCGAGCCCCATGTCGTCGGCGAGGATCCCGCCGAGGTCGTTGCGTTCGAGCCATACGAGCCAGTCGAGCCCGTCGCGCTGGTAGTCGCGCAGCGGCACCTTGACCGTATCCGGTTCCGGGATGCGCTCCGCCGGTTCCGGGCGCCAGGTGCCGGCGAGCGCTCGCGCGAGCCAGCTGTCGGGGTCGAGGTCGACCTCGAGCTCGGTGTCGTCGTCATCGTCGGTGTCTGCCGCCGCCTCGAGCACGGCTGCCGCGTCGACGCTGCCCAGCCGACGGACGAACTCGGCGATGCGGGCGCGCTCGCCGTCGGCCAGGAAGGTGAAGCGTCCACCGAGCGAGACCAGATCGTTGTGCGAGCCGACGAGCGCGTCCACCTCGGCCGGAGTCAGCGCGGTGTCGCCGACTCGGACCTCACCCGTGAGGATCAGGTTGGCGACGTCGAACCCCGAGGCGGTTCCGTGGACGCGGTAGCTCCGGGTCGTGGTCTGCCGCCGTCCGAGATGCGCCGGGAGCACGACTGCGAGTCCCGCGTCCATGAGCTTCGGCGCCGCGGTCTCAACGAGCCGGACGACGTCATCGATCGCGACGGTCCGGCGCACGGGCGGAACGTCCTTCAACGCCGGCCACGCGCGCTGGGCCGCGTCCCACTCGGTCTCGACGAGCTTCTCGACGGCGGACACCGGCACCTGCAGGCTGGCCGCGACGTCGTCGAGCGCGAGCGGCAGATCGGGATCCGGTTCGGTGGCGGCCACGGGATCGACGGGGTCCAGGCGGTCGGGATCGGACGGGTCGGGAGCCGTGGGCGCGAGCTCGGCCATGACCGCAGTGGCCCGGCGGCCGTGCAGGGAGGGCACCAGCTCGAAGCCGTCGTTGACCTCGTCCAGCCGCAGCACGAGCCGTGCCCCCGCGGCGCGGCGAGCGGCCACGCGCTCGGCCCACCGGGTATAGGTCGCGCTCGGTCGGCGGCCCTCGAGCGCGGGTGGAACCGGCCCGAGCGCGGCCGACGCCAGCGTGTGGATCAGGTAGCCGCACAGATCCTCGGCATCCGGGTGCACGCGCTGCGCGGCCGCGATCGCCTCGGCAAGCGGAGGTGCCGACTTCCGGTCGGGAACCGCGACCCACGCGGTGGCGAAGTTCGGTAGGGGTCCGGGAAGGACGTGGCCCTCGGCGACGATGCGGCGCGCCGCGACGTAGAGCTCGAGCAGGAGCCCGAGCGTGGGGGTGGCGGGCCAGCGCGAGTTGATGATCGCGGGGAGTGCAACCGACTCGTCGACCGCAACGCTCCATCGGCGCTCGAAGCCGGTTGGCGCCACCCAGAACGACTGGTGCACCGGCCGCGCGTTGGGGCCGATGATGTCTCCGAGATCTTCGAGGTGGGGATGGCGCAGCCGCTCGTGGGGATCGGTGAGGAGCCAGAGCTGGCCCCCGTCGAGCCGGGCGTCGAGCACCACGCGCTCGTCGGGGCTCCGGGGCTTGGAGGTGGTGGTCCCGCGGCGCGACTCGGGGGAGGTCTTCGCGCGGGGCATCGGATGCAAGGTACCGGGCGAGCTCGGGATCCAGCGAAGGCTGGAAACCGGGTTCTCCGGTGGCGCGGCCCGCTTGGCGCGTCGGTGGGGCTCGCGGCCATGCCGTACCGTGGCTCGGAGCGGCTCGACGGGCGGCACCCGCGGAGCGCAGAAATGCCCAGACCCGGGAATTGCCAGACCCGGATGGAGGAGCGCGCATGACCGGCACCGCGACCGTGGACCCGGACGTCCTCCTCGCCGAGATCCTGCTCAGCGCCGAGGGCAAGGCGGATCCCTATTCCCGGTACGCCGCGATCCGGGAGCACTCCGCGGCGTTCCGGACCAACCTGGGATTCGTGGTGGTCGGCCGGTTCGAGGACTGCCAGTGGGTGCTGCGGGACCCTCGCTTCGGCAAGGGTGAGGTCGAAGCGGTGTGGGAGCGCTACGGCCTCACCGAGCAGGAGTGGGTCGAGCAGTTCTCCGACTTCAGCCGGCGCACGAACTCGATGCTCGGCCTCGATCCGCCCGACCACACTCGGCTCCGGCGGCTCGTCGCCAAGGCCTTCACCCCGAAGACCGTCGAGATGTTGCGTCCCGACATCGTGCGACTGGCCGACCAGCTGCTCGAGCGCTTCGATCGAGGCGAGGTCGTCGACATCATTCCCGAGCTCGCGTTGCAGCTGCCGATCGCGGTCATCTCCGAGATGCTCGGCGTTCCCGAGTCGTACTGGCCGGAGCTCCAACCGTTGGTCCGGACCGCGACCGCGACGCTCGAGCTGAATCCGACGCTCGAGCAGCTGCAGGCCGCGGCGAACGCCGGTCGCGGCCTGGCGGCAAGATTCGAAGGTCTCATCGCCGACCGGCGCGAGCACCCGACCGAGGATCTCCTGTCGCAGCTCATCCACGTGGAGGAGCAGGGCGACCAGCTGAGTCACGACGAGCTGATCGCGACCGTGCTGCTGCTGTTCGGGGCCGGGTTCGAGACCACGACCAACCTGATCGGCAACGGGCTGCTGGCCCTGCTCGAACATCCCGGCGAGCTCCGGCGGCTCCGGTCCGACCGGTCGCTGATGCCGTCGGCAGTGGAGGAGCTGCTGCGCTGGGACAGCCCGGTGCAGATCGACGGGCGCATGGCGTTCGAGGAGATGGATGTCCACGGGGTCGCGGTGGAAGCGGGCGACCAGGTCGTGACCCTGATCGGCGCGGCGAACCGCGATCCGCGGGTATTCGATGACCCCGAGCGATTCGATGTCGGTCGCGGTGTCGGACCGCTCATGAGCTTCGGTGCCGGAATCCACTTTTGTCTCGGCGCGTCGCTGGCGCGGGCCGAAGGACAGGTCGTGTTCGACCGTCTGCTCGATCGCTTCCCGGTGATCGAACCGGGTTGGGGCGACGAACGACCGCGCTTTCGCGATTCGATCGTCCTGCGCGGGCTCGAGTCGCTCCCGGTCCATCTCGCCTGACGTCGCTCGCGGGACCGGTCTCGCCACGTGCTGCGGCTTCCGCTACCTTGCGCGGCCATGGCCACGATCCACCATGATGCCGACGCGGACCTGGGTGTGCTGGAAGGCGCGTCCGTCGCAGTTGTCGGGTACGGAAACCAGGGCCGCTCATGGGCCCTGAACCTGCGTGACTCAGGGTTCGACGTGCAGGTGTGCGTCCGTGCGGATGCGTCACGCGAGCAAGCCGAGCAGGACGGGTTCCGGCCCGGAACGCTCACGGACGCGAATGATGCGGACGTGGTGTGCGTGCTCGTCCCGGACGACGTGATCCCGTCGCTGCCACTGACCGGAAACGCGCGTGGCCTGACGATTGTCGCGAGCGGCTACACGTTGGCGTTCGACCGCTTCGATCCCGCCGGTGACGTCGCGATGATCGCGCCCCGAATGCTCGGCCCCGAAGTGCGACGGTGCTTCGAGGAGGGAATCGGGTTCATCACCGCCGTCGGCGTGCACCGCGATGTGACCGGCACTGCACACGCGTGGATGCTCGCGGTAGCGAAGGCGATCGGCGGGCTACGTCAGGGTGCGATCGAGCTCACACCGATGCAGGAGGCGGTGCTCGACCTCGCGGTGGAGCAGGCGCTCGCGCCGGCCCTCACCCTCGTCAATGGCACGTTCGTGCAGGTCATGCTCGAGCAGGGCATCCCGCTCGAGGCGGTGATCACCGAGCTCGTGCTCTCCGGCGAGGTGGAACGGACGATGCGACTCGTCCGCGAGGCGGGGTATGCCGCGCAGTTCGAGTACCACTCACCGACGAGCCAGTACGGCCAGCTCGCTCGGCGCGACGAGTACGACGGCGCAGAGATCGGCGCAACGATGCGACGCCTGGTGGAGGACATCTCGTCCGGCCGGTTCGCTGACGAGTGGGACCGGGAGGCCGAAGCCGGTTACCCGAACCTCGAGCGAATGCGCGAGCAGCACGCAGGCGCGTCAGTGCGCGAGTTCGAGACCGCCCTGCGCCAGGAGCTCGGCGAAGGCGCGATCAACTCCCATCCCTGACTCGTTTCGGGTTGCCTCACCGTCGCCATAGCGACGGTAGGACGCCCCGAATCGAGCTGGGGAGCTATTCGGGGGTGTGGGAGCAGACTTCGACGTTGTTGCCGTCGGGGTCGCGGACGAACGCCCCGTAGTAGTTCGGGTGGTACTCGGGGAACACGCGTGGCTCGTGCAGCACCTCGGCACCGGTCGCCACCGCGGCGTCGAAGCAGGCGCGGACGTGGGCCCGATCGGGAGCGGCGAACGCAACGTGGATCGGACGGTTCGTGGCGCCCTCTGCGAGCGGCCCGACCCAGAAGTCCGGTTTCCCGTCGTTGCCGAATCCGACGACGTCGCCGAAGTCCATGATGCGCGTGGCGCCGATCGGAGCGAGAAACGCGTCATAGAACGCCGCGGCCGCCGCGACGCCTTCGCATTGGATTCCGAGGTGATCAAGCATCGGCCGAGCGTAGCGGTCGGCGTCGCGACGCTCCGTGGTCGTTCCGGCGAAATTGGAGCCGTGATCCGCGCCGGCGGCCCGGTCACGTCCTAACGTGACCGGCGAGGTCCCTACCGAGCGTGTGCCCGCCCAGGTCCGCACGGTGGGGGCCTCACTATGGGTCGGGCGGTCAGGGCGGGACGATCCCCACGTGGGTCAGCGTCGTGAACGAGCACAGGTAGATGTCCCGCCCGAACCCGGCGCACGGGAACACGACCGACTGCACCGGACTCCCGGTGTCGGCGCGCGCGAGCTCGGCACCGGTCTCGATGTCGATGAGGACCACCTGGTCGGCCTTGCGTTCACCGTCGTAGTCACCCGTGACGAGCTCGCCGGTGTCGGGAAATCGCATCATGTGGCACGCGTGGTCCTGCGCACGGGTCCAGCGCGGGTCGAGCGTGCCGTCGTCGTTGATCGAGAACCCGGCAAGGACACCGTTCCCGCTGTCGAAGCCCACCGCGATGCGGCGCACCGGGTCGATCGCCGGTGGGTTCACGACGATGCCGTTCGGCAATCCGCAGATCTCGGTCAGGGACACCGCGGCGGTGACGAGGTCCACGCGGACGAGGTGGAGCGGTGGGGCCGAGGTGCCCTGGCCGCGGAACGTCCCGGCGTAACGCTCGCTGCCCGCACCGTTGTCGAGGAACCAGGCTGCACCGGCATCGATGACGGCATCCCATCCGTAGGTCTGACCGTCGATGGTCCGGTACCGCGGGAGGAAGGTCTCGTCGAGCGTGAGTCGGCGCCCGTCCCATCGGACCCGGAACAAGGTCGCGTCGCCGACGACGTAGACGTCGTCGGCATCAGCCGACAGTCGGGCGATCGACCGCTCCGGCAGCGCAAGCCGCGCGACGATCTCGAGCCGCTCCGGTTCGAGGACGAGCAGCTCGGCCGGTTCGGGTGACGGCCCGCGCCCGCCCGGGAGCGTCCCGCCGAAGTCCTTCGTCACCAGGTGACCGTCGGGCAGCACGAGGAAGCTGTTGTAGGGCCGGACGCGGGGCAGCGTTCGGCTGGCGATCGGCGTCAGGTCCGGTGTGAGCCGGTGCGCGTGGTTGCCGAACGCCACGTACAGCGACCCGTTCTCGTGCACGGCCAAGCCGCCGGGCCAGGTCGGGCCGCCGGGCAGGTCCGGCGAGCGACCGACGACTTCGAGTGATCCCGGATCGAACTGCTCGACCCATGAGATCGCATCGTCGCCTCCGGTGTGGCGGAGCAGGTAGGCCTCGCCCGGATCGCGCAGCACGACCATCGTGGCCGCGGTCACCTCACGGGTCGTGACCTCGATCCGCTCACCGGGCCGCACACCCGGGCCGGCACCGGACCGTGGGACCTGGGTGCGGCGCGGGCCACCGTCCTCGGCCGGCCACCGGCTCGGCCAGTAGCCCGGCGCTTCCGTCCCGGCGCTCACCGCGGGTTCACCATCCCGGCGGTTGCATCCCGCCGGGCGAGCTCGGTCCGGTCAACGCGGTACAAGTGGACGGGATCCGGGATCCCCTTCATCATCACCGGCCCCAACTCGACGAAGTCGACCACTTCGGACGCGGTCGCGGCGACCATGCTGCCCGAACAGAGCAGCTCGCCGGGAGCCGCGCAGTCGACGATGCGCGCGGCCACGTTGACGTCGTGACCCACGAGGTCTGCACCGCGCGCCGAGGGCCTGCCGCAGTGGATCCCGGCGCGAACCCACAGCGGCATCTCGTCCACATCGGCCGCCACCTCGAAGCCGTCGAGGATGGCGAGACATCCGGAGATCGCAACGCTCGGATCCGGGAAGAACAGCAGGAGCCCGTCGCCCAGCTCCTTGACGACGCGCGCGCCGTCGGGGAGCGCGCCGCGCACGATCGCATCCTGGGTGCCGAGCACCGCGAGTGCTTCGCGGTCGCCCCGGGTCGCGGTGAACTCGGTGAAGCCGACGAGGTCGGTGAAGGCGATCGCGCACTCATCCGGATCGCGGGCGACCGCAGTCATGCGATGCCCACCGTGATGTTGCCGGAGACGGACCGGGCTTTGATCACGAGGTCATCACCCTCGTCGGGTTCGACGCGACGCTTGCCACTCATCGTGCGGTGACGGACGTTCGGCCGGATGCCTTCCGGAACCGTGATGTCGACCTTCCCGGAGACGGTTTCGACCCGCACCGGTTCGCGGCCGGCGACGTGTACGCCGATCCTTCCGCTCACCGTCGTGACCGATACGCCCGCGTTCGCCGCCTGGATCTCGATCGTTCCCGAGATCGTCGAGATTCGGATCTCACCGTCGGCGCGGCCGACGCGGACGTTCGCACTCTTGGTCGTGAGCCGGACGCTGCCGCCGCTGCGCGCGACCCGCAGCTTCCCCGAGACCGTACGGGCATCGATTGACTCGACGGCTTCCGCCCGGACATCTCCGCTCGTGGTCGTGACGCTCACGGCGCCGAGCGGACCGGAAAGCTCGACGTTGCCGGACGCGCTTCCCACGACGACGTCCGTACCGGCGGGCACTCGCACCGAGTACGGGTCGGCGCGGCCTCGGAGCTCGAGCTCGCCGTTCTGAGCCGGGAATGGCGCGCCGTCGACCTCGATGTCGTCGCGGGTCTCGCCCACGACCGACACCCGACCGGAGCTGACCGTGATCCGTACCCGCTCGACCATGGGGCAATGATGCCGTGACGGGAGCGGACCCGTCATCCGTGGTGACCGGGGTCACCACGGCCTACCGCTCGATTCGTGGTTCAGTCAGCGAGTGCCGCCTTGACGGCTGCGGCTACTCGGCCACCGCCGGCGTCCGATCCGACCCGGGCCCGGACCGCCTTGATCACCTCACCCATCGCCCGCCCGCCGGTGGCTCCACCGGCCCGGGCGGACTCGACCTCTTCCGCGACGATCGCGGCGAGCGCGGCGTCGTCCATCTCCGCGGGCAGGTAGCGCTGGAGCACTGCGGCCTGGGCCCGCTCGCGCGCCGCGAGCTCGGCGCGCTCACCCTGGTCATAGAGCTCGGCCGCCTCGGCGCGACGCTTCCCTTCGCTGCGGAGCAGGTCGACGATCTGGTCGTCGGTGAGCGTCACCGGCTCGGTTCCCGCAACCTCAGCCTTCGTGATCGCCGAGAGCGCGAGGCGCAGCGTCGCGACGGTGATCTCGTCGCGGTCGCGGATCGCGCTCGTCAGGTCGTCGCGCAGCGTCGCCTTGAGCCCGGGCACCGTCAGGGCTCCAACACGACGACGGGGATGTCGCGATCGGTCTTGCGCTGGTAGCCGGCGTAGTTCGCGTGGGCGGCGGTGATGCGCGGCCACAGTCGGGCCTTCTCCTCGGTGTCCGCAACGTGCGCGGTCATCGGCGTCGTGCGCCCACCCATCATGACTTCGACCTTGGGGTTCTCGCGCAGGTTGAGGAACCAGGCGGGGTGGCGGTCATCGCCGTTGTTCGACGCGACGAGCGTGATCGCGTCCCCGTCTTGGAGCGGGCTCGTGAGCATCGTCGCGCGCGACTGCCCGCTCTTGCGTCCGATCGTGGTCAGCATCAGCACCGGCATGCCCGAGCCGCGGGCGAGCAGCTTCCCGTTGCTGGCGCGGAACACGATCCGGTGAAAGCCCGTCACGGCTCTGATGGCGTGCTCCTTGACGTTCACGGTCCGCAGACTACGCGCTCGGCACCCGCGCGGAGTTGAGTATCCGAGCCGAGCTCAGTATCCGAGAGGAGTGAGGCGAAGGACGGGCGGCAGGCGATGCGGCTGACGCGAGCGGTCGGCGTCGAGGCGAGGGGAGACCTCGACCATGCGCGCCCACCACTTCGCCCGCTCGTCGCCGGTCAACGTCTGCGCGCGCACCGCGACTCGTCGGTTCCCCGTGTACTCGACCTCGGGCGCGATGAGCACCGGTGCGTTCGTGGATCGCGTGGAGCTCGGCAGCTGCGACTCCTCGTACGCGGCGAGGTTCTCGCACCACTCCGAGTCTTGGAGCCCGGCGCTTCGGGATCCCGCCACGATCCAGGCGATTCCGTCTTCGAATGCCACCAACGGCTTGGTGTGGCGTGCACCCGTCTTGCTCGCGCTCGTCGTCAGCAGGATTACCGGAGCGGCGAAGACCTTCCCCTGCACCCGCCCTCGCGACAGGCGGAACAGGCGGACGTTCGTCGCGTCCAGCAGCCGGAGCACGACGAGCGCAGTGCGCGTCAAGTGGGGTGTGGGTGCCGGCCCCCCGCCGAGATCCACCATGGCGCGCACGCTACGCCGACGCGAGCGTCGGCGCACAGCCGGCACCCAGGAGCTCGTCAGGTCCGGGCGGCTGGTCCCGCCGGGGGAGGCTGCTCGGGGCGGTCGGGAAGGGGCTTGCGGAACCAGAGCGCCGCGTCGCCGACGGGATAGTCGTCGACCCGGCCGACCAGCTCGTAGCCGCGCCGGGTGTAGCGCTCACCCCGGGTGCCCGTGTGCACGGCGTGCGTGAACAGCACGACCTGCCGGCAACCCCGACGGCCGGCTTCGGCCTCGGCGGCGTCGAGCAGCCGGGACCCGAGCCCGTGCCCGCGTCGGCTCTCGTCGACCCAGAGGTGGTGGAGCTCCGCGCAGCCGCCCCAGGTCCAGCCGTAGATCCCGGCGACGATCGCGCCGTCGTCTCCTCGCACGAAGATCGCGAGCTGGGACTCGATCTCGCCCTCGCGCCCGGTGCGGCGAGCCGTCTCTTCGGTCATCCGCGCCTCGAGCTGCGCGACGTCAGCGGGATCCGGGTCGTCCTCGACCGTGAGATCCATCAGGACCTACCTCGCGCCGGCTGGCCCTCAGACGTCGATGAGCAGCTGTTCGAGCAGCGCGGCGTCGTCGAAGTAGTTGCGGAACGCGCAGATCTGGTCGCCCCGGAACTCGGCGAAGGTCGCGCCGGCAAGGACGATGCGACGCCCGCTGGGGTCGATCGTGAACTCGTCGCCGACGACCAGCGGGCCGGTGTGGTCGGCGCCGAGGCGCCACTCTGCGATCGTGTTGTCACCCACGATGTAGACCGCGTCGAACGAGATGACGATGTTCGACAGCACATCGTGGCGATCGCCGAACTCCTCGACGAGCTCGGCCAGTGACGAAACCGCCAGGTTGGGGGACCAGGCGACGACGTCCTCGGTGAACGTCTCGCCGAGCTTGCTCTCGTCGCCCGTGACCGCAGCCTCCAACGCTTGGATGAGGACGGTCTCCTTGGTTGCCGTAGGCACCTGCTTGCTCCCTTTTCTGCCCCTCTCGGGACGTGGTTCGTGGATGAGATCGAACCTCGCGGGTTCGGTGACGGGTCGTCCAGGTTCAGATGCCGAGGAGCTTGGCCTTGGCGGCGGTGAACTCCGCGTCGGTCAGGACGCCCGAGTTGTGGAACTGCACGAGCTGCTCGAGGTCGGCCGTCGCACCACCGGGCGCGGGTGGCGTGGGCGGCGCGTAGGCGGGTGCGGGCGCCGGTTGTGCGGCGGCGGCCTGCTGGACCTGCTGGTTGACCTGAGCCTGCTGCTCGCCCTTCTTGCCCATGTGGTAGGCGGTGCCGGCAACCGCGGCACCCGCGGCGACTCGCATGAGCGGACGGCGGCGTCGCATCATCAATCCCATGTTCCTGCTCCTCGTGTGTTGGGCGGCCCGTCACGCTAGACCGAAATACTCGGGCCCGACGAGTGGGGCCCCGGCGATCACACCATGGGTGCGCCCGCGCGGTCTCATCCCGATTGGATGAATCAAGCCCGGTGCCCGCGAACCGCGTCAGTCGTCGTCGAGCCGGAACCCGACCTTCATGCTGACCTGGAAATGGCCGACGGCTCCATCCGCGAGGTGGCCCCGGATCTCGGTGACCTCGAACCAGTCCAGGTTGCGCAGCGTGGTCGCCGCCCGGGAGACGCCGTTGCGCACGGCCTGGTCGATGCTGTCGGGTGACGAGCCGACGATCTCGGTGACCTTGTACGTGTGGTCGGACATGGGTGCGGACCTCGCTTTCTCTTGGTTTCCGAACTGCCGGCGCAGGCTCGGGTGCCACTGGCTATCACGGGGCGGGAGGGCGGTCGGGCTGGATCACCCGGTGCCCGCGCTCCCAACTGAAGTAGTTCCAGGCCCAGTTGACGAGCACGACCACTCGGTTGCGGAAGCCGATCAGGAACACGAGGTGCAGCGCCAACCAGCCGAGCCAACCGGGGGTGCCCCACAGCCGGATCCCGAGCGGGAGCTCGGCGACGGCGGAGCGACGCCCGATCGTCGCCATGGTCCCCTTGTCGACGTAGTGGAATCGACGCATCCGCTTTCCCCGTAGCCGTCGCACGATGTTGCGTGCGGTGTGCCGTCCGGCCTGTATGGCGACCGGAGCGAGCTGCGGGAGCGTGGCTCCGCCGCGGGCCTGCGCCGCGGCGAGATCGCCGATCACGAACACCTCGGGGTGGCCGGGCATCGTCAGGTCCGGTCCGACCACGATCTCTCCGCGCTTGCTGGTGGCTGCCCCGAGTGCCGGTCCGAGCGGGTTCGCCTTCACACCGGCGGCCCAGATCACCGTGCGCGTGCGGATCGTCATGCCGTCCGCGAGCCGTACCTCGTCGGACGTCACGGATTCGATGGAAGTGCCGAGGCGGAGCTCGACGCCCCGGACCCGGAGCTCGGCCGCGGCCTCGTCGCGGGACTTCGGGGAGAACGCACCGAGGAGGTGATCGGTCATCTCGACGAGGATCACTTTGGCGCGACCAACGTCGAGATGCTTGAAATCGCGGGCGAGCACCTTGGTGAAGAGCTCCGCGAGGGCGCCCGAGAGCTCCACGCCGGTCGGCCCACCGCCCGCGACCACGAAGGTCAACGTCCCGTCGTCGGTCAGCGCGGGGTCGGCATCGGCAGCTTCGAAACGGGCCAGCACGGTGCTGCGAAGCTGCGTCGCATCCTCGAGAGTCTTGAGCGGGATGGCGTGCTCGGCCACGCCCGGGACTCCGAAGTCGCTGCTCACGGCGCCGGCGGCGAGGACGAGGAAGTCGTAGGGGACCGACGGGCCTTCCTCGACGTGGACCTCGCGCCGATCGAAATCCACGCCGACCATGGTCGCAAGGCGCACGTCGACGTTGAGATCGTCCTGCACGATGCCGCGCAGGTTGGGCGCGATGTCATCGGGCGCGAGCCCCGACGTCGCGACCTGGTACAGCAGGGGAGAGAAGGTGTGGAAGTTGTGCCGGTCGATGATCGTGACCCGGACCGGCGTACCCGAGAGTGCACGGGCCGCGCTGATCCCTCCGAAGCCGGCGCCCACGATCACGACACGCGGGGCCACGTCCATGACCCCGTCCATGTCCTGATCGTCGGCCCGAGGGCTCAGGTCAGTCCGCGCCGAGCACATCTAGGTCCCGTTCAGCTTGGCCACGATCGGGGCCATCGTCTCCACCGTGTCGTCGTTGCACACGTAGTACGACAGCTGCCACCGGTCGCGCCGGGCTTCGAGCGTCTCGGCGATCTCGTCGACGGTCCCGAGCAGGACGTAGGGGCTCGACAGCACCGCGTCGGCGTCGGGCTCCGTGTCGTTCGTCGCGGGCAGCCCGCCTGCGATCGACTCGGCCAGCCCCTTCCGGTCATCGGTGACGACGACGAACGGCGCGACGATCGAGAGCTCGAGGCTGTCGTACCGGGAGCCCGCCGCGTCGCGGATCCACTCGAGCTTGCGGTCGGTGGCATCGGCGGTGGCGTCGCCGACGTTCTGGTCCTCCCACGCCTCGTTGCTTCGCCTGACCGGGTTGATGCCGATGATGTCCGCCTCGCGCGCCGCGAAGCGCAGGAGCCGTTCGCCGCCGGCGCCGATCATGATCGGTGGGTGCGGGCGCTGGACGGGCTTCGGGAGACCTTCGTGACCGGTGATCGTGTAGTGCTCACCGGCGAAGTCCAGCGGGCCGTCGGCGAAGAGTCCCTTCATGATCCGGACCGCCTCGATCATGCGCGACACGCGCGTGCCCGGTGGGTCGAACGGGATGCCCGCCTGCTCGTAGTCGGGTGCCATCCAGCCCGCCCCGATGCCGACGTCCACGCGACCGCCGGACAGCAGATCGATGGTCGCCAGCTCCTTGGCGAGCACGAGCGGATGCCGGTAGTCGTTGTCGAACACCAGGCAGCCGACCCGCAGGCTGCTCGTCGCCGCCGCGGCCGCGCTCATCGCCGCGATCGGCCCGAGCTGATCGTCGAAGTGGTCGCGCAGCAACAGGGTCGAGAACCCGAGGTCCTCGAAGCGCCGGGCCTCGTCGGCCCACGTCGGGCCGTCCGGCGCCGCCGAGGTGTGGACTGCGAACCTGAATTTCCGCGGGTGTGGACCGCCTGACATGCGTGCCTCCGGAGACGATGCTTCGCCCGGGTCATGGGCCGGTCGGCTCGACTCTACGCAGGGCCGCGGCCGGCGTCACCGGCCGCGGTCGCCGAGACCCGGCCGGGCGTGCAAGTTTGGTGCCCGTGTCCGGGCTCGAGCTCTCGAACAGGACAGTGTGAGCCATGTGGCTCGACTGGCACTGGGCAGTCGGCTTCGCCGTCGTTCTGGCCGTCGGTGGGATCGCCGCGCGCTGGTCACCCACGCCCTGGGTCCGGAGCACGGGTGCGTTCGCCGCGAGACCGCGTTGGTTCTCGTGCTGTACGCGGTGTGGAACTACGCCGGGAAGCTCTCGCTCGTTCACGTCGACGAGGCGTTCGCGAACGGGCACCGCGTCTGGGACCTCGAGCGGTTCATCCACCTGCCGAGCGAAGTGGACTTCGAGCGGGCGCTGCTGCCCTACCCGTCGGTGATGCGCACCCTGAACACCTACTACGCGGTTGCGCACGTGCCCGCCCTGATCGCGTGCCTCGTGTGGTTGTTCGTCCGGCACCGTGAGCACTACCCGAGCCTGCGCACGACGCTCGCGCTGACGACGGGTGCGTGCCTGCTCGTGCAGCTGACGCCGGTTGCCCCGCCGCGGATGTATCCGGGCCTCGGGTTCGTCGACGCCGGCGAGGTGTTCGGACCGTCCGTCTACGGCAAGGTCGGGACTGGCATCGCCGACCAGCTCTCCGCGATGCCGTCGGTCCACGTCGCGTGGGCCGCACTCGTTGCGCTCGCCGTGATCGTCGCGAGCTCGAGCCGTTGGCGCTATTGGATCCTCGCCCATCCGATCCTGACCGTCGTCGCCGTGACCGCGACCGCCAACCACTGGTGGCTCGACGGCGTCGTCGCCACCGCGATCCTCTTCGTCGCCTGGGGACTGGACCGCGCGGTGCGTTCGGCGATCGCGCGGCTGCGCCCGCGGGACCTGGGAGGCCTCGAGCCGGCGGATGTTCCGGCGCTCGAACCGGCCGCGAGGGGAATCCCGACTCCGGTGTAGCGCTCCCATCGGGCCCGCCCCGGAGCCTTCATGTGCAGTCGATGCGTCCGGGGCCGGCGTCGTGAAGCCGTTCGGGCGACAGCGGCTCGGGTGACGACAACGGTTCGGCTGCGCCATGATGGCCTGATGGCACAGACAACAGTGGTCACCGACAAGGAGCGGTCCGACAACCTCGCGTTGTTGGCGGAGTACAGCAACGCGATGTTCGCCGGCGACGAGCAGGCCGTGTTCGAGTTCTGGTCCGAGGACTTCGTGAGCCACGTGACCGCCCGCGTGAACCCCGACGCGGTCGGCACCGACGTGCGTGGCCAGGAGCTCGAGTGGTGGACGCAGGTGCGCAACGCGTTCCCCGACATGAAGTTCTCGGTCGATCTGCTGGTCGAGGTGGGCGACATCGTCGTATCCAACTGGACGGTCAAGGGCACCCACACCGGCACCGCGTTCTACGACGTCGAGCCCTCCGGCGAGCCGGTCGAGATCAACGGCACCGGGATCCTGCGGATCCGTGACGGCAAGGTCGTCGAGCACTGGGGCGGCCCTCACTGCCAGGACGGCCTCGGCCTCCGCCCCTGACGAGCCCGTGTTCTCCCGCGCGGCCGTCATGCCGCGCGGGATTGACCCGGTGGTTCGAGTCTTCGCTTTCCGGTGGCGGGGTCGGGCGGGCCGAGGATCCAGCCCTGACGATTTTCGGGTGTGGTGGATCGAGCAGAGCCAGGTCAGGTTCCACCAGGCCGTCGGGCCGCCGGCGGCGTGGTCGATCTCGCAGTGGTCGAGCTCGAGGTACTCGCGCCCGGTGCAGCCGTCGATGGAGCACTCCCGCCCGGACACGATCAACGCGGTCTGCAGCTCGGTGGGAACGTGGCGCCCGAAGTGGGCGACCGTCGTGATGTCCTTGCCCTGCTTGACGATCGCGGTGACGAATGCTTCACCGAGCAGCTGATGGACCCATTCGACGTTGACGGGTCCCACGCCGGGGATCTCGCAGGTCTCGCCCGGCATCGTGTTGCCACGCACGAGTGCCTCGTGGTCGATCACGACGTGGGTCGTGTACCCGCCGGCTTTCCGTTTCGTCGGGTCCCCGAGCATCGCGTCGGCGAACGCGTCCGCCGCGTAGGCGTCCTGGGACTCTGCCACGTCGGCCTTCCTGGCCTCTCGGAACTTGCGGCGCGTGCCGTTCTCGATGACCGACGTGATCGCGCCGCCGACCTCGGGTGTGACCGTGAAGTGGCCTTCGACCATCCCGTCGGCGGTGGGCCAGATCCGGAACGACCGTTGCGCGTGCAACCGCGCGGCCCGTTCGGCCTGGTCTTCCCGTGCGGCGCGCACCGCGATGCACTCGTCGCGCAACGGCACGATCCCCCGGGCTGCGGTCCGCAACAGCTGGTGTTCCACGGAGGGGTCGTCGGCTACGACCGCGACGATCAGATCCACCTGCCGGGACGACAACGTCCCGGCTCGCATCGCGGCCTCGGTCGCGGGGAGCCACTCCAGCTTGCCGGCGACGTCGATCGCCCGCTTCGCCTCACTGGTGCTCACACCGGTGAGCCGCTGGCAGAGCTCCGCGGCGTTGCGGTCGTTCTTGTAGGTGTAGGCCGCGGTGTCCTCGACTCGCTTCGCAGCCTTGCCCAACAACCCATCCGCGAGCCGCCGGACCGACCCGATCTGCTCGACGATCGCGATCGCATCGTCGCCACTGCACCCGCTCGGATCGAAGCCGCGCGCTGCCGCTTCGAGAGCAGTCCTTGCGTGAAGAAGATCGTCCATGATCACCCTCGCATCGTACGGAGAGGGTGGGACACCAACGATGTCGATCGTCAGCTCGCCTCGCGCAACTCGGTGCACGGCTCGTCGAGAAAGTCCGGTTCGAGTTCATCGATCGTGCAGACCTACAACGGTGGTGCCGCGCGCTCCGGCACATGCACCCGCGGTGCGAACGGGCTCAACGCGTTCGGCGAGCCGAACATGGTTCTCAACGAGCCGACCCGCTCAGCGGCGTTCGGCCATCACGACTGCGAACTGCTCCCAGGAGAGCTTGGCGGGGATCTGCGCGCCGCGGGGGTACCAGTCGACGCCACCCTGGCTCACGCGCAGCTCACCGAGCTTGCCGTCGTCGTCGAAGATCTCGAACACGACGTCGGCATGTTGCACGACCTTCGTCGTCGGGATCTTCATCTCCACCCAGTGCGCCGGCATCAGCGTGCTCCTCTCGCGCTCATTGTGAGCTGGTGACATTCGATCGTCGTTCGGATCTCCATCCGACCCACGGCGAGGGCGACGACCCGAACGGCGGGACCGGCGGTGTGTCGCTCGAACCCACGGGCGAGAGTCTGTCGCGAACGGGGCGCGCGGACTTTTCCCGATCCCCGTGCTGGACTGCACGGAGGCGTTCAGGACACTGAAGGAGTGGGTTGATGACCGAAGACGCACCGCTGGAGCCGGTCGCGCCGGAGCCGGGGGCCGAGCCGATCGAAGCCGCGACGGAGCCGGTGCCCACCGCGACCCCGCCGGGCCCACCACCGTGGGGAACGCCGCCGGCGGCCGGCGAGGGCGGGGGACCGAACCGCAGCTCGACCGTCGCCGTGCCGAAGTGGCTCATCCTGGTCGTGGCCGCGATCGTCTTCGCCGGCCTCGGCTTCGCCCTCGGGTACGCGGTGGCTCCGGACGGCGAAAGCCACGAGGCCCGCGGTCCGCGCCCGAACTCCGGCTTCGTCGCCCCGGGCCCGTTCGACGACAACGGCGGTCAGGGCGGCTCGCCGACGGTGCCGTTGCCGCAACAGCAGGGCGGCGCGTTCCTCGGGGTGAGCACCAGCCGGTCTACCGACCCCGCGGGTGCACGCGTCGTGCAGGTTGTCCCCGGCTCGCCGGCATCGGAGGCGGGGCTCGAGGCCGACGACGTGATCACGAAGGTCGACGGCGACAATGTCGCGAATCCGAACCAGCTGGCGCGCCGCGTGCAGGCGCACCGGGACGGCGACGAGGTCACGGTGACGTACGTGCGGAGCGGCAAGACCGATACCGCGCGCGCGTGACCTTGGCGACGCGCAACGTCTTCCAGATCCCGACCCCGAGCACGACGACGCCACGGTCCTGATCGGGACCTTGGTGACGGCGGGCGCCTACCAGCGTTCGCAGCGCCGATCGTCCAGGTGGGGGCCGCGGTAGCCGCGGTAGCGCCGAGTCGGAAGGCGATGATCGTGGCCGCCGTGACCGTGGTGCTCCCCGACGTGGTGCTCCCCGGCGTGGTGGTTCTCGTCATGGTGGTCGTCGGGGCGGACCGGCGGGATCAACGTGCGGTGGCCACTCGTGAAGTCGAGGACCACGCCGCTCTCCGCATCCGCGATCTTCACGACCGGCGAGTCGAACGCAGTCTGGCTCCAGGGGTTGTCGTAGCGGGGGTAGCTGTCGATCGCCACGGCGGCACCCTTCACGGTCAATGGTGCCGTGGTTCCGAACGTCAACGGTCCTTCGGTGGGGGAGTCCCACGTCACGTCGAAACCGCCCGGCAACCCGGTCGCCGCCACCGGCCGAGTGACCACCTGCACGGGCCGTCCCGTCACGGCGGCACGGAACGCAGCGAATGACCCGAACGTCGACGCGTCGCCGACCTGGGTGATCCAGGTGTTGTCCGGTCCGCCGTCGGCGACGAGGTCGAACGGCTGGGTGAGACCGTGGGTGAAGACCCCCGGGTCGTCGTACGTGCGCCAGTGCGTCGGGCGCCATGACCACAGCGCGACGTACCCGTCACCGCGCCGGCCGAACGTCCAGCCGTCCGCCTGCACGACCTCGTCGAACCGCTCCTGCGGGAAGTACGCGTGCGTGTACGGCAGATAGGTGAAGGAGTCGAGCGGTGGACCGGTCGGCGCGTACGCCGGGGCGTAGAGGCTGAGGGACACGGCACCCTGCTGGGCGGCGCGCGGGAGCGAGCCCTGACCAGTCCAGTAGCCGTCGGAATCCGGCCACTGCGTGCCCGACTGCGGCTCGTTCTTCGGGTGCGTCGTGAAGACGATCGCGTGCTCGTCGAGTGTCGCCTGCGAGATGTGGGCCTGCTCGCTGAAGTCACCCGGGCGCCACGACTGGGCCGTCGACAGCATGACGCTGGGGCTGCGGAACGTGATCGTGTTCACCTCGCTCAGCAATCCGAACGAGATCTGTGACGCGAGTGCCTGCGCGAGCGACCGCGAGACCGCGGGGTCACCGGCGGCGATGTCGGCCAGTGGCTTGAACGGGCTGAAGAAGTCCGACGCCCACAGGTTGTACTTGTCGAGCTCGGCGATCGTGGTCGGCACCACCTGCCAGGCTGTCAGCGCACCGCGCTCCCACCAGAACGGGATGTTCGCGGGATCGTCGAACGTGTAGCCGTAGGGGGCCGGCGGGTTCGGGGTGATCGCCGCGTGCGGGTCGATCGGGACCCCCATGCGCTCCCGGTCGACCATCGTCGCCGTGCTCTTCGCCACGCGGAGCAGCACCGCCGGCATCCGGTAGCGCTGGGCCCGGGCGAACAGCGTCGCGCCGGCGTCGCCGGTGGACTGGTAGGGGAGGGTGGTGTCGTCGAAGAGGAGCTTCGACATCCCGAAGACGTCCTGGTCCTCGGCCACGCTCTTGTCCTTCATGTACGAGCGGCCGCGCGTCGCACCGCTGTTGCCCTGCTGGATGTGCAGGGCCATGTCGAACAGCAGCTCGTCGAGGACCATCGACGCGCGCTCGACGCGTGGGGGTCGTCAGCGAACTCGACGAAGGTCAACAGCGCGTCCGCGGTCTTCTGGTAGTAGACGTCCGAGTGCCACTCGGTGAACCCGAAGCGCGCCTTCTCGGCGAGCAAGGTGTCGATAAACGCCCCGGCGCGGGCCCGGTGCTCGGCCCCGGTCTTCCCGTCGTTGCCGAAGACGGTCGACCCGAAGGCCTGGCCGGCCAGGTACTCCTCGACGTGGTAGAGCAGCGCGTGGTTCTCGGTCCAGTAGTACCGGTTGTCCACGACGCCGGCGGGTTGCGGATCCGTGTACCAGTACTTGAACGCGACCATCCGTTGCTCGATCGCCGTGCGCAGCTCCGGCGTCAGCTGGTCGCGGTTCCCGAACCAGAGGTTCATCAGGTACAGGAGGTCGAAGTCGGCGGTGTCGACGAAGTTGTCGATCTTGGCGAACGACGACGCGAACGACTCGGGCGTCACCGCGGCCGCGTCGAAGGAGAAGCTCGGATCGCGGCGCGCCCGTTCGGCGTGGTTGATCACGTTCGTAATCGACCCCGGCGAGAACGCGGCCGTTGCGAACCGCAAATAGTCGTCTTGTCGCGCGCTCGTCCACGCCGTCGACACGAGCCCGCCCTCGTCGACGCTCGGCGGATCTGCCGGCGGATTGCCCGGTCCGCCATGACGCCCGGCCCAGCCCGGGTGGCAGGCCGTCGCCGTCATCACGACGACGAGCAGCAGCGCACCGAGGCCCACATTCCGCTTTCCCCCCATTCGTCCACGTTGCCATGCCGAGGCCCGGTCCGGCCAGTGGCCAACGGTGCCGTGCGATCATGCGCCCATGGCGAGAGCGATCGTCCAGGTGCGCAAGCTGCGTGACGCAGCCGCGTTCGATGCGCATCTCGCAACGATCGGGACCTCGTTCCCTCGCCATCCCGACCCGGCCGCCGTGCTCGCCCGACCATTGTCGGTGGCCGGACGCACGCTCGCCAACCGGTGGGCCGTCCTGCCGATGGAGGGCTGGGACGGGACGACCGACGGCCGCCCGACGGACCTCGTGCACCGCCGGTGGCGACGCTTCGGTCTGAGCGGTGCGGCGCTCGTCTGGGGCGGTGAAGCCGTCGCGGTGGCACCCGACGGCCGGGCGAACCCGCACCAGCTCGCCGTCGGGCCCGACTCGATCGGCGACCTGGCTGCACTCCGGTCCGAGGTGCTCGCCGGGCACGCCGAAGCCACCGGCCGCGGACCCGCGCCGTTCATCGGGCTGCAGCTCACCCACTCCGGGCGTTGGTCACGCCCGGCCGGCACCCCCGCCCCGCGGATCGCGTTCCGCCACCCCTGGCTCGACGACCTCGTCGGCGCGGCCGA
Organism: uncultured Acidimicrobiia bacterium; assembly: GCA_963770095.1. GTDB lineage: Bacteria > Actinomycetota > Acidimicrobiia > IMCC26256 > JAENVU01 > Chersky-806. The sequence goes on along the minus strand of CAVYOO010000005.1, from coordinate 26,288 downwards.
CGAGGACCTCGTCACCGACACCTGGCTCGACGACCTCGTGGCGTCGTACGCGGCGTGCCGCAACCATCGCCCAGGAAGCCGGGTTCGACTTCGTGGACGTCAAGCACTGCCACGGCTACCTGCTCCACGAGCTGCTCGCCGCCCGCGAGCGTCCGGGTCGCTACGGCGGCAACCTCGAGGGCCGCACCCGTTTCCTCGCGGAGACCGTCGACGCGATCCGCCGCGATGCACCCGGACTGCAGATCGGCGTCCGCCTCTCGGCCTTCGACGTCGCGCCCCATGGCCGCGGCGCCGGTGATCGGGGAGAACCGGTGACCGACGGCCCCTACCCCTACGCGTTCGGCGGTGACGGAACCGGGTTTGGCGTCGATCTGGCCGAGGTGCACGAGCTGTGCGCGCGCGGCTGACGCAGCTGGACGTGCCGCTGCTGTGTGTCACCGCCGGAAGCCCGTACTACTGCCCGCACGTCCAGCGGCCCGCGTACTTCCCCCCGTCCGACGGCTACCTGCCGCCGCGCGATCCGCTGCTCGAGGTCGCGCGCCTCCTGGAGGCCACGGCCGCGCTCACCCGCGCCCATCCGTCGCTCACCGTCGTCGCGAGCGGCCTCTCCTACCTCCAGGAATGGATGCCGGCAGTCGCGGCGGGCATCGTCGACGAAGGCGGCGCCGATCTCGTCGGCTACGGGCGCGGCGTCCTCTCGTACCCCGAGCTACCGGCTCACGTCCTGGCCGGCGCCGGCACCGAGCGGGCGAAGCTGTGCCGCACCTTCTCGGACTGCACGACCGCGCCCCGGAACGGCCTCATCTCCGGCTGCTACCCGCTCGACCCGTACTACAAGGCACGACCCGAACGGCTCGAGCTCACGGCGGCGAAGCGCGGCGGAAGAGGGCAGCTGACATGGCGGGTCCGAAGATCGCCCTGGCCATGCTCGACGGCCTCGTCGCGCACGCGTTCACCCCCGCACAGATCGATCGCCTCGCCGCGATCGGCGAGGTCGTCGACGCGAGGCCGCTCGCATCCTTCGACGAGGACCGCGCCTCGGCGGTGCTCGCGGAGGCGGAGGTCCTCATCGGGCACTGGGGCTGCCCCACGTTGACCTCCGAGGTGCTCGCCGTCGCGCCGCGGCTCCGACTCTTCGCGTACGCGGCGGGAACCGTGAAGTGGCAGGTCACCGACGCGGTCTGGGAACGAGGCATCGTCGTGACCTCGGCGGCGGACGCGAATGCGGTTCCCGTCGCGGAGTTCACGGTCGCGATGGTGCTGCTCGCGAACAAGGGTGTCCTGCTGTTCCGCGAGTGGTTGCGCGACCCGGGCGCGACGCTTCCGCTCGACCCGAGCGCGGTTGGGAACTACGGCCGGCGGATCGGGCTGGTCGGTGCCTCGATGGTCGGCCGCCGGGTGATCGAGCTGCTCGCGCCGTACGACCTGGAGCTCGCGGTGTACGACCCGTACCTCTCGCCGGACGATGCCGCCCACCTGGGCGTGGAGAAGGTCGACGATCTCGATGCCCTCTGTGCATCCGTGGACGTCCTGTCGCTCCATGCCCCGGACGTGGACGCCACCCGGGGCATGATCGGCGCCGCCCAGCTCGGGGCCCTGCGCGACGGCGCCGTGTTCCTGAACACCGCGCGTCCGGCGCTCGTGGACTCGGAGGCGCTCGAAGCGGAGCTCGCCTCCGGTCGCATCGCCGGGATCCTGGACGTCACCGAACCGGAACCACTCCCCGCCGGTCACCCGCTGTTGGGCCTGCCCAACGTCTTCGTGACGCCGCACGTGGCCGGCGCGATGGGCAACGAGCTCCACCGGCTGGCCGAGCTCGCAGTCGTCGAGGTGGAGCGCTACGCCGCGCGGCGAACCGCCCCTGCACCCGGTGGGCCGCGAGGACCTGGACCGCATCGCGTGAGCGTGCCGGTACCGGGGCTGTGCTCGGTGACGGTGCGACAGCTCGGGGTCGAGGAGGTCGCGCGGCTCGCCGCCGAGGCGGGGCTGCGCGCGATCGAGTGGGGTGGCGATGTGCACGTGCCACCCGGGGATGCCGGCGCCGCGACTCGGGCCCGCATGGCCACCGACGTCGCGGGACTGGTTTCGGCCTCCTACGGCTCCTACCTCCTGGCGGACGGCGACTCGTCGGCCGCCGCAATCACGCGTGTGCTCGACACCGCAGTCGAGCTGGGCGCACCGCACGTCCGGATCTGGACGCCCTTCGGCGTCGAGCCGGGGTGCCCGCGGCACCGGTGAGGTGGTGGACGCGCTCGCCGCGGTGGGCGGAGCCGCGGCCGAGCGCAACCTCACGGTGGGCCTGGAGTTCCACGGTGGAACCCTCACCGCGACCGCCGCGTCCGCGGCCGCGGTGCTCCGAGCGGTCGGGGCCGAGAACCTCACGACCTACTGGCAGCCGCCGTACTGGCTCCCGCACCGTGCTCCGGTCGCCGGACGCGGCAGAGGTGGAAGGACTTGGGCCGCAGCTCTCGCACCTTCACGTCTACGAGTGGGCCGGCGCTGCGGATCGTCGCCCGCTCGCGGCCGGCAGGACCCGCTGGCATTCCGTGTTCGGGGCTGTCGCGGCGATCGATGGCCCGGCGCGACCGGCGCCTCGGGTCGCGTTCCTCGAGTTCGTCGCCGATGACGACCCCGCGACGTTGTTGCAGGATGCACGGACACTGCACGAGCTCCTGGGGGCGCAACGATGACGCAGATGCATCCGCCCGTCCGGCCGCGCCGGGTGATCACCGGGATGTCGGCGGTGCTGCTGCCGTTCACGGCCGATGGCGCGATCGACTGGCCCGGCTTCGAGGCCCACCTCGCGCGCACCACTGCGGCCGGGCTCGTCCCGGCGGTCAACATGGATACCGGCTTCGGGCCGGTGCTCGATCCCGGCGACCGCACCCGGGCCCTGCGCATCGCGGCGGAGCAGGTGACGGGGCAGTGGGTCGCCGGCGCCCACGTGGTCGACGTCCCCGGTGCCGCGTACGACGACGGGGAGTACGCCGCGGCAGTGCACCGAGATCGCCGATGCCGGTGGGCTCCCGATCCTGTTTCCCTCCCACGGACTCGCGACGTTGGACGACGACGCCGTCGTGTCCGCTCATGAACACCTCGCGGGCCGGTTCGACCGACTGCTCGGCTTCGAGCTGGGACCGATGTTCCATCCCGCCGGCCGCATCTTCTCGCTCGACGACGTTCGCGGCGCATCGTCGCGATCCCGGGGTTCGTGGGGCTCAAGCACTCGTCCCTCGACCGAGCGCCAGGAGTGGGAACGCCTGGCGATCCGTGATGCGCAACGGCCGGAGTTCCTCCTCCTCACCGGCAACGACCTCGCGATCGACATGGTGGTGTACGGCTCGGACTACCTGCTCGGGGTCTCGACGTTCGCGCCCGACGCGTTCGCCGCGCGCGACCGCGCGTGGGCCGAGGGCGACGAGCCCCGGTTCTGGGCGCTCAACGATGTGCTGCAGTACCTCGGCCAGCTCGCGTTCCGCGACCCGGTGCCCGGGTACCGCCACGACGCGGCGATGTTCCTCGCGTTGCGAGGCTGGATCGGCTGCGACCGCACCCACCCGACGTCGCCGGCCCGGCCGGAGTCGGACCGGGCGTTGCTGTCCGACATCGCCGCTCGGGTCGATCGCCTCCTCCCCGGCGGATCGCCGCGAGGGGCTACGGCTCCTGGAGGACCACTCGCTCGAAGAGATCCGCCGTCCACGTTCGCGATCGGCCCCCACTCGTAGCCGGCTCTCCGGGCCACGGCCGCGCGGGCGGCGGTCGCGAGCCGTTCAGGCGTGAGATCGTCGAGTGCCGCGGCGATCGAAGCCGCCGTGTGCCCGCACGGGATCGCGCCGGCGCCGAGCGTCTCGGCGAGGTAGCCCCAGTCCGAGGTGAGGGCAGGGAGCCCGACGCCCTGCGCGTCGGCCGCGGTACCGGTCGCCAGCATGTCGCCGTCCGGGTCGAAGACCAACGCCAGTGCGTCACACGCCGCGAGCCGGGCCGCGTACGTCGCGGCGTCGCAGCCCCGGTACGACTCGGCAACCGCGATCCGCGGGTCGTCGGGTACCGAGTCGCCGGGGCCGAGCGACCAGCAGACGAGCTGGATGTCATCGCGAGCGCTCGCGACCACGCCGTCGAACACGGCTTGGACCAGCTTGTCCGCGCGGGGCGCGCCGACGATCCCGATGCGCAGCGCACACGGTTCGAGCCCGAGCGCGCCCTCCGCGGTCGCCCGGTCGGGCATGCCGGCATCCGACCACATCGCGCCGAAGTGGCCGTGGGGGATCACCTCGTGGCGGCAGCGGTTGCCGAACTGGTATCGCGCCAACATCCGGTCCTTGCCCCACTCGCTGTGGTGGATGACGGCTTCGGCCTCCCGCGCCCACGCGGCGTAGATCGGGTCGTACACGTCGGGCCGCTTCTCGTGCGGGGTGAGGTTGTGCGCGGTCCACACGATCGGCACCCCCCGCTCGCGCAGCTCCCGGAGGATCGCCTCGTGGGCCGCGAGATCGTCGAACGCGACCCATTCGGGCCAGTGCAGGTGCAGCAGGTCGATGGCCTCGATGCGCGCACCCGCGGGTGCCTGCCATCCGACCGGAGTCATCGTCTCGACGACCCGAGCTCGCATCGGTTCGTACAGCAGCTCGTCGTAGTGATGACCGAACGCCGTCGAACCGACCCGGAGCAACGGGGTGACGCGTGCCCGGTACGCGAGTCGTGCCGCGGGGACGAGGTCGAGCTGGTGGACGGCCGCGATCTCGGACCACGGGCTCCGCCATTCGGAGAGACCGTCGACCGTGATGCGGGCCGTGGCATGCGGGGTGTCCGAGTGCCAGTCGACGTGCAAGGGCCGTCCCGCGACCTCCGGGACCGTGAGGCTCACGGCCTGGGGGACCTGCTCGAAGGTCAGCTCGTCGTCGAGGACCAACGTGCGCCGCTCGACCGCGAGCCGCAGGTTGCGGGTGGCCGCGAGCGGCGCCGGCTCGGTGGTGGCGTCGAGGCTCACCCCGGACGGTGGCAGCGCCTCCCAGTGGGCGGTGAGCACTCCGTCCTCGTGCCGCATCGCGGCGGGCACTCCACCGGCGGTGTACCGGCCGAGGCCGGAGAGCACGAGCGGCGTCCAGCACGGGAGGTCCTGGTCCACGGGAACCTCCCAGGTGCCGGGCTGGTACGGCGCCGGGAGGTAGTGGCTGCGACTCGCGCCGACGAGGGGCAACACGAACTCTGCGCCCGCGCTGCGGTGCGCCCACACGCCCGCGGCGCGATGGTGCTCGAAGCCGATCCACCGATCGTCGTGCGGGTACGCCTCGGCGCGCGGAGGCCGCGTGCACGTCGCCCGGCGCGCGGCCGAGCGCGGCCGCGGCCCACGCGACCTTCCCGAGGAGATCGAGCGTGAGCTGCAACCGGCGGGCCGGACCGCGGTACTGGTCCTGGTCGCGGTGACGGTGTGCGTTCGAGACCCCGTCGTCGTCGAAGTCGTGCTCGAGCGTGCGGGTGGCGTCCGCGGCGCGTCGCAGCCAGACCGGGCCGTTCTCACCGGCGTGCCCGTCCGAGAGGGCCAGCGCGGCCAGCTCGACGGTCAGCGCAGCGCCGAGCGCGCCGGTCGACCGACCCCAGGGCACGGCGGTGCCGTCGCGCGAGCCCACGGCCAGGACCAGGTCGAGCGCGGTGCGCAGGCCTTCTTCCCAGAGCGGACCGAGCCGGACCGAGAGTGGTTCGCAGAACAGCCAGACGTCCGCGGTGTAGATGTCGTAGCGACCGACGCGGTGATTCGAGTCGTCGAGGAACCGCCGGGGGTTCTCGCCGAGGACTGCGGCCGTCCGCACGACGAGTGCGTCCAGCCGGGCGGGATCGTCCAGGAGGCCGATGCGTTCACGACCGAGCTCGCAGCGGGCGAGGACCGCGGCGTAGTTGCGGGGGAGCAGATCGGTATCGAGCAGCTCGAGCCAGTCCGAGCTGTCGGTCGCGATCGCGACCTGTTCCCGTTGGGCCTCGTCGCAGTCGGCGAGCAGGGGGTTGTCGTCGAACGGGCCGAGCCGAGCGACGCTCTCGGCGATGCGGTAGGAGAAGAACGTGTGGGTCGACCGCCCGTCGACGGCCGCGAGGAGCCGGGCGGCGATTGCGTCGGGGTGCTCCCCGGCGACCGTCGTCACTCCGGCATCGGCCAGGTGCGAGAGCGTGAAGCACAAGTCCGCGCGTACGTCCGCGCCGATGGCGTGGCCGGCGAACACGCGCGGCAGCTGCCAGTCCGGCATCTGATGGCGTTCGAGGGCTTCGAGCATCTCGACCGTGAAGCGCCGGAGCCGCTCGGCGAGCGCGGCGCTCGTCACGACGCGGTCCAGTCCGCGGCGATGCGCGTGATGTCGGCCGCCGGGAGGGCGTCGTCGTGCACGATCACGAGGTGTCGAACCCGCAGCGCCACCCCTTCCCGTACCGAGAGTGGTTCGTCCCAGAGGAAGGCTGCGTTGAGGAAGTTGGCCCACCCTTCGCCGTAGGTGTCGGCGCGGTTGCTGCCGTACCACGGCGTGGGGAAGCGGGGATTGTCGGGATGGTCGACGAGCACGAGACCGCACGCCCGGTCGCGGCCGTCGGGGAGCGGCGCGGATCCCTGCAACGCGCACCAGTCCGCCCGTTCACCGAGCAGCCGGTCGTGCCGACTGCCGTCCGGGAGCATCAGCTCGGTGTCGTGCCAGTCCGGTGACCCGCGCAGCGTCAGCCCGCCGTACCCGCCCCACGTGGTGAACGGTGTGCGGTCGAACACGGTGTCCGCGGCGGGCACGAGCTCTTCGGCCCAGTCGATCGCGTACATCCCGTCGCCGATGGCTCGCGGCGTGAGCGTCCGGGTCTCGGTCAGGGCGACAGTCGTCCCGTCGGGGCGCACCCAGTCGAGCGTCGCCCGAACGCCACCGCCCGGCCGGGTCTCCACTTCGCGGGTGCGAAGCGTGCCGAACTCGCCGTACTCCTCCCAGAAGTTCTCGCCGTTCACGAACTTGATCGTGAACCAGAGGGCGTGGTGCCACGGGTGGTCCGCCGGCGCCTCGGTGGTGAGGATCGCGCCGGCAGGAGTGGTGACGGGATGGAGGTAGGGGCGCGGCGCGTCCCACACGGCTGGCCATGACATGGGGCCAGCCTCGCGCACGGTCGGGCGGCCCGGCGCGTAGCATCGGTGCATGCTCGCAACGATCACCATCGAGCCGTTGACGGCAACCATCGGTGCGGAGATCGGTGGCGTCGACCTGGCCGGCGATCTGGCGGACGAGACGATCGCCGAGATCCGCCGGGCGTTGCTCGAGTGGAAGGTCGTGTTCTTCCGGGACCAGCACCGGCTCGGGCGCGATGAGCACGTGGCCTTCGGCCGCCGCTTCGGCGACCTCGAGGTGCACCCGCTGACCCCGGAAGGCCAGGAACAACGCGAGGTCTTCGTGCTTCCCGCCGGTGGCGAGCGGCGCGGCGCCGGGGCTCTGGCACAGCGACGTCACGTGGCGACCGGAGCCGTCGATGGGTTCGATCCTGCGCAGCGTCGAGCTTCCACCGGTTGGCGGCGACACGCTGTGGGCCGACATGCACGCGGCGTACGACCTGCTCGACCAGCCGACGAAGGATCGGATCGACGGTCTCGTGGGTTTGCACGACTACGCGCGGGTCTTCGGTGCGAACCAGCCGAAGAAGGTGCAGGAGCGGATGCGGGCCGAACACCCGACGGTCGAGCACCCGATCGTCCGCACGCATCCCGAGACCGGGCGCAAGGCGATCTACGTCAACGCGGCGTTCACCCTGGGCATCAAGGACATGGATCCCGCCGACGCGAAGCCACTGTTGCGGAAGCTCGAGCTGCAGGCATGGCTCCCGGATGTGCAGTGCCGGTTCCGGTGGAGCCCGGGGAGTGTCGCGTTCTGGGACAACCGTTCGACGCAGCACTGCGTCAGCAACGACTTCCTCCCGCAGCGTCGGGTGATGGAGCGGGTCACCGTCGTGGGTGACCGACCCTTCTGACGGACGGGTCAGGGTTCGCCGCCGGGCGCCGGGCGCGCGGTCGTGAAGCCTCCGCCCCGCCGAACTCAGGTCGGCGGATAGGGCCGATCGGCCAGCACGCCCGCGAGGTGTGCGGCTTGGCGCGCCGCCAGCTTCGTCGCTGCGTGGGTCTTGTCGCTTCCTGCGGGCAGGTCGCGGTAGTCGGTGGAGTGCATTGCCTCGCCGACCCAGTACGTCATCCCGTTCGCGGGAAGGGTGAACCCCACGTCGTTGAGTCCCTGGAACAGCTCTGCGGCCACGTGATGCGCGCCGTCCTCGTTGCCGACGACCGCGACGAGCGCGACCCGACCGCTCGAGACCATCCGACCGTGGTCGTCCTTCTCCCCGAGGAAGGCATCGAGTCGTTCGAGCACCCGTTGCGCGTTGCTCGAGGGGTGGCCGAGCCAGATCGGCGTGCCCAGCACGAGGATGTCTGCCGCGAGTATCTGTTGCCGGAGCCCGGGCCAATCGTCACCCGGCCCTTCGTCGGACGTCACCCCGGGTTTCACGTCGTAGTCCGCGACGCGCTGCGGTGCCGGCGCTCGAGACTTCGTGCTCCTTCAGCGCGAAGAGCAGCTCGTCGAGGAGCTTGTCCGTGCTCGATGACTCCTTCGACGATTTGAGCGAGCAGTTCAACGCGAATGCGGACAACGTCACAGCTACCTCCGGAAGCTCGGGGTCCCGGCCGCCCCTCACGGTCCCTGACGGCCAGGACCCACGACCGAGTCGGCGCCGGCGGTCAGTACCAGCGTCGGCCCCATGCCGCGCCGCTTCCCTCTGCGACCCACAGCACGGCGCCGACGACCGCCAGGATGATGCCGACGGTCCAGAGCACCGGGATAGAGAGCAGGAACCCGATGAGCATCAAGATGATTCCGAGCACGAGCATTGGTGCCTCCTGACGTGGGCGTCCGGTCGGACGCGTCGCCGGGCTACCTACCCACTCGTCGCGCGCGGCAAAACCTCTGGTCGGTCGGTGTGCGACTCGCCGACCAGATGCTCGTCGCGCTTTCGGCGCGCGTTGACGAGGCGCGGCGTCAACCGGCGAGCCGCTGCTTCATCCGCTGGTAGGCGGGCTTCGGGCTGAAGTCCCGGCGGAGGAGGCCGAGGTTGTCGTCCCAGAACGCTCGGTTGGTGCCGTTGTCCCGGATCTGGAACCAGATGAGCGGCCCGGTGAACTTGCCGAAGTCCTCGGTCCAACCCTTGATGTACTCGTCGACGAACTGGGCCTGGGTCGCCTCCGTGACCGACACGTTCGGACCGTCGGTGCACGGACCGACGTTCGAGCCGGTCGGTGCACCGGATTCAGTACCCCAGATCTTCTTCGCGCCGTCACCGTTCTGGGTCATCACGTTGTGGAGGTACTGGGTCTGGGTGAAGGCGTTCCACTCGGCCTTGACGAGCGGGCTGCACGGGAACGAATAGGGATGGTGACCGAAGGCGTCGAAGAAGCCCTGCCCACCGTTGGCATAGATGCCGCGCAGGAACGTCACCGGCTTCATGTCGCGTCCGGACGGGTCGTTGGGCGCGGGCGCGGTTCCACCCGCGATGACGGTGCTCGCCGGATCACCCTTCTTGATCTCGATGTAGGCGCGCTTGAGCATCGTCGTGTAGTACGCGACGTCGACGACCGGCTGCACGAACGGGTAGTGATTCGGCTCGTTCCAGATCTGCCACACCACGATCGAGTTCCGTAGATCGGGAATCGCGCTCAGTGATCCGTAGCGCTGAGCGGCAAGGCGCACGAACGTCGCGTACGTCTCGGGGCTCGCGGGGAGACAGTGCGTCTCGTTGGGCGGGCAGCTCGCCGGGCGCGCCCACGCAGGTGTGTATGCAGCAACCGCGATGACCGAGAGGCCGAGGGCGCGTGCTTCGCGAACGAAGAGGTCGGTCGGGTCCCAACGGAGATCATTCGGGCCCGCTCCGTTGATCGAGTTCCAGTCGAGATCCATGGTCACCCAGCGCGCGCCGGTGTCCGCTATTGCCTGGAGGGCTTGGCGGCGCACCGCGTCGTTCGGCTCGAAGAGCGTGGCGTTCCCGGCGGCGATGCCGATGCGGTCGCGCAGTGCCGCCGGGGCGAGGGCCTGGGCGGCGGGCCCGTTGTCCGGGATGGGCGTCTGGTTGGCCACCGCGCAACCGGCCAGGACCGTCGCGGAGACGACGAGGACGGTTCCGAAGATCAGGGTCTTCGATCGGCGGGCTCGCACCGGTGGGGCTCCGTTCCGGGTGGACGACGATCGACGGGGGCGTCGAATGTCCACCTCGAGGAAATGCGGGGAAACGTAGTAATCGTCCGAAATCTGACATTTCTTGAAATTCGCCGGTGAAATCCCATGATCCGGGCCCGGGCATCCCGGTTGAACGAGGTCGGAGCGCTGGGTCACAATCGTCGCTCTCGCGGCGGCGATGGGTCGCCCGCAGCCTGGTGCTCCCGGAGGCTCAGCATGTTCGAGACGGCTCGGCCCGACCGCTCGTCGGGCCCAACGGATCCGGGGGTCAGTGGATCCGCCGACGCGGGGTTCGTCTACGAAGTGGACCAGGACGACGACCGCGTGGTCGTCGCGCTCAAGGGTGAGCTGGACCTCGCGGTGGCACCGGCGCTCCAGCGCGAGCTGCTGGCCCTCATGGGCCCACCGGTCTCGACGATGACGATCGACCTGGGTGCGCTCTCGTTCATGGACAGCTCAGGGTTGGGCGCGCTCTACCGCGCCCGCCAGGCCGCCGACGCGCACGGCATCACCCTTCGGCTCGTGAGCGTGCCGGACCACGTCATCCGCGTGCTCGACGTCACCGCGATGGCTCCGCGGTTCGATCTCGACCCCGGTTCCATCTGAGCGGGCGTCTCCCGGCCGTCACCACGAGGCGGGAATGCTCACGCTGAACCACACGGTCTTCGCGTTGCGGGTCCGCGACGCGAAGACCCCCCAGTCGTCCGCGAGCAGGTCGACGATGACCAAGCCGCGGCCCGACGGTTGCATCGGGTCGGGTGAGAGCACCGTCGGCATGCCGGTTCCCTCGTCGGTCACCTCGACGCGAATCTCACGCGCACTGCGGTCGACGTCCACCTCGAACTCGCCGGCCGCGTGGCGAATGCTGTTCGTCGCGAGCTCGGAGGTCATCACTGCGACGGTTTCGGCCACGTCCGGCGGCGCACCGGCGAGGAGCTCCTGAACGAAGCGACGCGCCCGGGTGACCGAGCTCGGCGAGTTGGGAAAGCGGCGCTTCTCTCTCACTGGCCTTCTCTCTCGTGGTCACTAGGTGCGCCATCTCACGCCCACCACCGCGGTGTCGTCGCTGGCCCCGTCCTCGGCGAGACCGTCGACGATCGTCGTCAAGAGGTGCTCGAGCGAACCATCGACGCCCGCCGCCGTGTCCCTGAGCCGGTCGAAGCCGACGTCGAGGCTCTCGCCCCGTCGTTCGACGAGACCATCGGTGTAGACGAGCAGGGTGGCCCGCGGGGGGACCGTCACCGTGACTGATTCATACGAAACTCCACCATTCACGCCGACTGGGACCCCGGGCCGGATCGGGACGAGCGCGGTACCCGCGTCGGAGATCAGCAGGGGCGGTAGATGGCCTGCACTCGCGATCGTCATCCGGTGGGCCGCCACGTCGACGGCGGCACAGAGCACGGTCGCGAACCCACCGTCGTCGCTCTCGAGGTCGAGCACCTTCGTGAGCTTCGTGAGGATGGCCGTCGGTGAGTCACCCTGCGCCGCGTAGGCGTGGATCGCGTACCGCAACGACGCCATGACGGTCGCGGCCCGTAGCCCGCGGCCCGACACGTCGCCCACCACGAGCAGCACCCGACCGTCGTCGAGCGCCAGGAGGTCGTACCAGTCTCCACCGATGTCGATGCCCTCGTCGCCGGCGAGGTACCGCACGCCGACGTCGATGCCCGAGATCGACGGGAGCGTCTCGGGCAGCAAGCTGTGCTGGAGCTCGTAGGCGACCGTGCGCTGGTCGGCGAGGAGTCGCGCGTTCTCACCGGCGATCTTGTCCAGCTCGTGGGCGAGGTTCTCGGCGTGCTCGCGCTGCCGACTCAACCGCTCGACCAGCGCGGCCGCGGCGAACGTGAAGAAGAGGCCGACCGCGAGCAGCACCCACGGCAGGCGCAGCAGCAGGGTGCCGCCCAGCTCGGAGCGCGGCGCGAGCACGAGGAGCAGCTGCTCGTCGCCGAACGGGACGGTGACCGAGCTCTCGCGGCCGCGCCGAAGCCGGGCGCCGCCGTCGCTCGACGCGAGGAGGTTCGCCGGTTCCGGACGGGTGCCGAGGTACAGGGCGTAGTCGAAGTTCGCGAAGGCCGAGTTGCGGGCAATGCGCGCCCGACGGTCCTTCGGGAGATGGGCTTCGGCGTACACGACGTACCGGGACTCCGCCCCTTCCGCCGCCTCCGCGTACCCGAGTCGGCGGTCGCGGCCGCCGAGCAGGTTCTCCACTGTCAACGTCGGGGATCGCGTCGCGGACGCCAGCACGGCGCGGATGCGCTCGGGTGACTGCCGCGCCAGTTTCGGGGGCAGACCCGCGACGGCGAGCGGTCGTGGGTCGGGTGAGGTCGTCGACCACAGCGTTGCCGATACGTACGGCACTCGCGTCTCGGTCATCGGCACCATCAGTCGTTCAAAGGAGCGGGCATCCCCGTTCGTCGTCTCGGCGAGCGCGGCTGCCGCGGCCAGAGGGGCCCGGGTGCCGGCGATCGACGACGACGCGACGGTTGCGGCCTCGTTGACCCGTTGGTCGAGGAGGCGGTCCTCGTTGCGGTTGCGCAGCAGTCGGGTCCCGATCGAGAACCCGGCTGTGAGAGCCAGGCCGACGACGAGCACCGCAACGGTGCCCGCGTGAAGCGACCACCACTGCCGGGGCGATGCCTCGACGACGACCGGTTGGGTGCTCCCCGGAGCAGTCAGCTGGCGAAGGGAGCGAGACCGAGGCGGTCGCGGACTTCGGGACGCCGCAGCGGCGGGACCGACTTCGGCGGTTGCCGCCGGGCCGGCAGGCCTGCGAGCAGCTGCTCGGTGATGTCCGCGACTTCGAGGGCAGCTGCGCTCATGGCCTCGGCCAGTGCGGGATTCGGCTTGGCGATCCCGGTGACCTTGCGGATGAACTGGCTGGACGCGGCTTCGATCTCCTCACGCGTTGCCGGAGGTTCGAGACCGCGGAGCTCGGTGATGTTTCGGCACATGCGGCAATGGTAGAGGCGCGACTTGGCCGGGCGAAAGGCTCAGGCCCGGTATCGTCCACGCATCGCCTCGACGCCTCTGACCCGCCTGCGCGCCGTCTGCCTCGCCCTCCCCGAGGTGACCGAGCGGCCCAGCCACTCCGCGCCGACCTGGTTCGTCCGGGGGAAGAAGAGCTTCGTGATGTTCTGGGCCGACGGGCACCACGACCGGCAGTTCCCGCACCTGTGGTGTGCCGCGCCGGAGGGTGCGCAGGAGGATCTGGTCGAGACGGAGCCGGAGCGGTTCTTCCGCCCGCCCTACGTGGGTCACCGCGGTTGGCTCGGCGTCCGCTTGGACCGGAGTGTCGATTGGGACGAGATCGCGGCGATCTGTCGCGACGCGTACCGCGTCGTCGCGCCGAAGACGCTGGTCGCGCAGCTGGACGCGAAATGAGGTGGACCCGGTGAGCCCGGACGAATCGTTGGAGCAGCTGCGCGAAGAGCTCGAAGCGGAGAAGGCTCGTATCGCCGCCCTCGAAGCGCAGAACGCCGAGCTGCTCGCCGCGAGCGGAGGTGCGGAGACGGGCGAAGCGCCGACGAAGCGGGGACGGAAGTCGCACCGGTTCTGGGTCGCGATCCTGCTCGTCATCGCCACGCTGTTGACCCCGCTCACGATCGTCGCGTTGTTCGTCAAGCAGCAGATCAACGACACCGACCGGTACGTGCAGACGATCAAGCCACTCGCGTCGAACGACGCCATCCGGGCGTACGTCGCTGACGACGTCTCGCAACAGCTCTTCGAACGCGTGGACATCGAGCAGTACGTGAAGGACGCGCTGCCCAAGCGCGCCGATGTGCTCGCGGGGCCGCTCACGAGCGCGATCCAAGGCTTCGTGCGCCAGGCGGTGGAGCGCGTGCTCGAGACGGACCAGTTCCAGACGCTCTGGATCGAGGCGAACCGGATCGCGCACGCCCAGCTGGTGAACGTGCTCACCGGTTCCACGAACGGCGAGATCAGCGCAACGGCGAACGGTGCCGTGACCGTCGACCTGTCCTCCGTGACCAAGCTTGTGCAGCAGCGCCTCGAGGCGACCGGCATCGACCTCTTCTCGAGCATCCCGATCGCGAACATCGGCGGCAAGATCACGATCTTCCAGTCCAACGACCTCTACAAGGCGCGCACCGCGTTGAGCGTGCTGGACACGGTCGGGTTCGTGCTGCCCTTCATCATCCTCGCTTGCTACGCCGCCGCGATCTACCTCTCGCGGAACCGGCGTCTCGGCTTCGTCGCGAGTGCCATCTCGTTCGCGATCGGCGCCGCCATCCTGGCGCTCGCGTTGTTCGTCGGTCGCGGCGCGTATCTGAACGCCGCGACGGGGAACAACCTGCCCTACGACGCGGCCGCGGCGGTGTTCGACACGCTGCTCCGGTTCCTGCACACATCGGTGCGCGCGGTCTGTTCCTCAGTGCGATCGTCATCATCTCGGTGTTCTTCGCCGGACCGTCGCGGCTTCGCGGTCTGGTTCCGGCTGCGCGTGCGGCAGGGTGCGAACTGGCTGGGTCGCCAGAGCGACGAGGCGCAGTGGAGCTGGGCCGCCCCGAACGCGTTCGTGGTGAAGCGCAAGAAGGGGCTGCGCATCGTGGTCGCGGGGCTCGCGTTCATCGTGCTGTTCCGGTGGAAGCACCCGACCCCGTCGATCATCCTCTACATCGCGATCCTGACGTTGCTCGTCCTGGGCCTCATCGAGTTCTTCGGCCGCGAACCCCTCCCCGAGCTCGAAGCCCGCGAGAAGAAGCCGGTCCCCGCGGTCGCCCCCTCGAACCCCCTCCCGTCCACCTGACCCCGACCCACCGGTTTTGGCGTCGCCAAGGCACCGTGGAGGTACCTCAGCGACGCCAAAACCTGGGGGCCGGCGATGTTGTCCCAGGCTCGCGCGGGATGGAAACGTGACTGCTCTCGTGACCCGTGGCCAGATGTCGCTGGGGGTCGCGCGGGCCGCCTCGGAGGCCGACGGGGCCTTCCACCCGGCGGTCGCAGAATGGTTCCGGCGGCGGTTCCCGGACGGCCCGACCCGGCCCCAGGCCGAGGGTTGGGTCCACATCGCCGAGGGGGTCGACACCCTGATCGCGGCCCCCACCGGGTCCGGAAAGACGCTGGCCGGGTTCCTGGTCGGCATCGACCGCCTCTACCGGGCCCACGACGCAGGCGAGCCCGTCGCCGACATCACCCGGGTCGTCTACGTCTCGCCCTTGAAGGCCCTCGCGGTCGACATCGCCGAGAACCTCCAGCGGCCGCTCGCCGAGATCGCCGAGATCGCGGTCGAGCTCGGGCTCCCCGCGCCGGACATCCGGGTCGCGGTCCGCACCGGCGACACCCCCACCTCGCAGCGCACCGCGATGCTCCGGCACCCGCCGAGCTTCGTCGTCACGACGCCGGAGTCCCTCTTCCTCCTCGTCACCAGCAAGGGCGGCCGCGAGCTGATGCGCACGACCGAGACCGTCATCGTGGACGAGATCCACACGGTCGCGCGGGACAAGCGGGGTGCGCACCTCGATGCGTTGTTATGTCGTCTACTCGTTCAGGTTGGTCTTGCAAGCGGGTGCCAGGCGGGTGCATGTCGTCGCGCACTCCCTCGGCGGGATCGTGCTGCGGGCGTACCTGCGCGAGGCACGGGTTCCGCCGGGAAGCCGCGCCGTCATGCTTTGTCCACCGAACCACGGCGCCGAGGTGGTGGACCGGCTCTCCGGTTACCGCGTGTTCCGCGCCGTGACCGGTCCCGCCGCCTGCCAGCTTGGCACCTCGGCGCGCGACCTGCCGGCGACGCTGGGCCCGGCCCGGGTCGAGACCGGGATCATCGCCGGTGACCGCAGCATCAATGTGCTGCTCTCCCTGTTCACGCCGCCACCAAACGACGGACCCGTCAGTGTGGCCAGCGCACGGCTGGAGGGTATGCGTGACTTCCTGGTGCTGCACCACTCGCATACGGCGATGCTGGTGAGTGGCGAAGCCATGATGCAGGTGTGCCACTTTCTTGAGCACGGCAGGTTCCGGCGCGATTCCAACTCGCACGCCGGCGCCGACGCTCAGTCGACGGCGAGCTCCGGTCGGTCACGAAACTGATCCAGCGCCTCGGGGTTGGCCAGCGCCTCCTTGTTCTTCACCGGCCGGCCGTGCACCACGTTGCGCACCGCCAGCTCGACGATCTTGCCGCTCTTGGTGCGCGGGATGTCGTGCGACCTGGACCACCTTGGCGGGCACGTGGCGCGGGGTGGTGTTGGCCCGGATCTGTCTGCCTGATGCGTGTCGACCAGCGCCTCGTCCAGCGTAGGCCGTCGCGCAGGCGCACGAACAACACGACGCGCACGTCGCCCTTCCACTCCTGGCCGATGACGAGGCTCTCCACCACCTCGGGAGCTGCTCCACCTGGCGGTAAATCTCGGCCGTGCCGATGCGCACCCCGCCCGGGTTCAGCACGGCGTCGGAACGGCCGTAGATGATGAAGCCGCCATGCTCGGTGAGCTCCACATAGTCGCCGTGGCACCACACGCCCGGGAATTGCTCGAAATACGCGGCGTGGTAGCGTGTGCCGTCGGGATCGTTCCAGAAGCCCACCGGCATGGACGGAAACGGCGCTGCGTGCACACCAGCTCGCCCTTCTCGCCCGCGCACCGGCCGGCCCTCGTCGTCGAACACCTCCACCTCCATGCCCAGGCCGCGGCACTGGATCTCGCCGCGCTAGACCGGGCAGCATGGGATTGCCAGCGACGAAGCAGGAGACGATGTCGGTGCCGCCGGAGATGGAGGACAGGCAGATATCGCTCTTGATCGCGCGGTAGACGTAGTCGAAGCTCTCCGGCACAGCGGCGAGCCGGTGGACAGCATCGTGCGCACGCGACGAGGTCGATGGGTCGTCGACGGGCTCAGACCCGGCCTTGGCAGACGGCGTCGATGTACTTGGCGGAGGTGCCGAAGATGGTCATGCCCTTCGCGCGTCGGCCAGATCGAACAGGCACGTTGCCGTCGGGATAGAACGGCGAGCCGTCGTAGAGCAGCAGCGTGGCCTCGCAGGCCAGGCCCGGAGACCAGCCAGTTCCACATCATCCAGCCGCAGGTGGTGAAGTAGAACACGCGGTCGCCGGCCTTGACGTCGGTATGCAGGCGGTGCTCCTTCAGGTGCTGCAGCAGCGTGCCGCCGGCGCCGTGCACGATGCACTTGGGCACGCCCGTGGTGCCCGAGGAATACATGATGTACAGCGGGTGGTCGAAGGGCAGCTGCTCGAAGACGATCTCGACCGGGCCGTATTCGCGTCGACGAACTCGGTCCCAGGTGACGGCGCCCGTCGGGGCGAAACGTCCGGCGCGCTGCGTCGAGTATACGGGACCACCACGACGCGCTCGCACGCGCGGCAGCTGGTCGACGCGATCTGCCGCGAGCTTGTCGAGCGAGTCGAATGGTCTTGCCGTTGTAGTAGTAGCCGTCGGCGGTGAACAGCACCTTGGGCTCGATCTGGCCGAAGCGGTCGAGCACGCCCTGCACCCCGAAGTCCGGCGAGCAGGACGACCAGATCGCGCCGACGCTGCTGTCGGCCAGCATGGCGACGACCGTCTCCGGCATGTTCGGGCATGAAGCCGGCGACGCGGTCGCCCGGCCGACGCCCGCAGCGCGCAGGGCCTGGGCGAGCCGCGACACCTGGTCGTAGAGCTCCTGCGAGGTCAGCGCGCGGCGCACACTGTCCTCGCCCCGGAAATCATGCGCCGGCTTCGCGATCGCGGCGCCGCAGCAGGTTCTCGGCGAAATTCAGCCGCGCATCCGGGAACCAGCGCGCCCCCGGCATCCGCTCGCCGTCCACCAGCACGCGCTCGCCCCGGGTGTCGGCGATGACGTTGCCGAAATCCCACATCGACAGCCAGAACCGTTCGGCGTGCTCGACGGACCAGCGATGCAGGGAATCGAAGTCGGCCACCCCCGCGTTCCAGCGCTCGTTCACCTGCCGCACGAAGGCCGTGATGTTGGCGCGTTCCACGCGCTCCGCGGATGGCTCCCACAGGGGGCCGGTCGCGGCGGGGCTGGTCCCGGGAGAAAGTGTCATGAACAGGGCTCCTGCTGCGCTGACGGTGCCGCCCGGCAGTGCCGTGGCAACGAATCCCGTGGCCCCGGCATAGTACCAACGGTGGCCCGCGATGCGAAACGGGCCACCACCTGATCGACACATTCGCGGCGCACGATGCGGCCGTCGTGCTGCCACGGATCCGTGTATCCGCGCTTTCGGTCCCGGATAGCGGGTGGACGCTGTGCGGCCGAAGTCATATAGTTTTCCGATAATTACGAGGTAAATGCATCTACGTCCCGCGCACGCGGTGACATCGACGAGGAGACGGGTGAATGCTGGCGCAATCAGAGGCCAAGGCGGCAGAGATCATAGACAGGCTGGTCGAGGAGTTTCACGACAAGCTTCCCTCCGCCGAGGCGGACCAGATCGAGACCTTCATGCGTGAGTACTACTTCCGGGTATCGCCGGAAGATCTTGTCGAGCGCGATATGCTGGACCTGCACGGCGCCTGCATGGCGCACTGGCAGCTCGCCCGTCACAGACAGCCCGCACAGGCCATCGTCCGCGTCTACAACCCAAGGTTCGACAAGCACGGCTGGCAATCCACGCATACCATCGTCGAGACCGTGATGGACGATGTGCCGTTTCTCGTGGACTCGGTGTCGATGGCACTGAATCGCAACGGCCTGACCATTCACCTCACCATTCATCCGACCATGAAGGTGCGGCGTGACACCGACGGCAGGCTGTTGAAATGATGCCGCCGGACGCGGAAGAGGATGCGCCGACGGAATCCTTCATGCACTTCGAGGTGGACAAGCAGACCGAGCCCGAGCGGCTCAAGCATGTACGCGAGGAGATCGAGCGCGTTCTGATCGACGTCTCCAAGGCCACGACGGACTGGTCCGCGATGCGTCAGAAGATGCTGGAGATCATCGACGGGCTTGAGAAGAACCCGCCCACCGGTATTGACGAAGGCGAGGCGCGCGAGGCCATCGCCTTCTGCCGCTGGATCGAGGATCACCACTTTTCCTTCCTCGGTTACTGCGAGTACGACCTTGGCAAGTCCGACGGCGGCGGGCAGGCAAGGCTGACTCCCGGCAGCGAACTCGGCGTGCTTCGCGACCCGGCAACCGGCACCAACATTTCCTCCAGCGATGTCCTGCCCGTAGGCCCGGCGGAATACAGCCGACCTGCGGAGCTGCTGGTCGTCACCAAGGGCAACCGGCGCTCGACAATCCACCGCCCGGCGTACATGGACCTGATCGGCGTCAAGCGCTTCGACGACAAGGGCAAGACCGACGGCGAGCGTTTCATCATCGGATTGTTCACCTCCGCCGCCTACAGTCGCAATCCCCGCGAAATCCCGCTGCTGCGCGACAAGGTTCACAAGGTCATGGAAGCCTCGGAGCTGCCGCCGACCGGCCATGAGGGCAAGGCGCTGCAGAATGTGCTCGAGAACTTTCCACGTGACGCGCTGTTCCAGATCTCCGCCGACGAGCTGCTGGACGAGGCCATGGGCATCCTGCAGCTTCAGGAACGCCAGCGAATCCGCCTGTTCATACGTCCCGACCGGTATGGGCGCTTCTATTCCTGCCTGATCTATGTCCCGCGCGATCGCTACAACCGCGAGCTTCGCGTGAAAATCCAGGACATCCTGATGGAAGCCCTCGATGGCGGCGAGTTCGAGCTCCACACGCTGTTCTCAGAGTCGGTGCTGGCGCGCGTGCACGTCATCGTGCATACCCGCGGGCAGGCCTCGCGCAACTACGATACTCGCGAGATCGAGTACCGCATCATCGAGGCCGCCCGCTCCTGGCGCGACAACCTGCGCGAGGCGCTGATCGAGCACTACGGCGAGGAGCACGGCGTGCACCTGTATCGGATCTATTCCGATGCGTTCCCGGGCGGCTACGTGGAGGACTTCCCGGCCCGCAAGGCGGCCTTCCACATCGAGAAGATGGAGGCCATTCGCGGCACCGACGACATCTCGCTCAATTTCTATCGACCCACCACCGAGCCGGAGGGCATCGTGCGGCTGAAGCTGTTCTCCAGCGGCAAGCCGATCCCGCCCTCGGATGCCCTGCCGTTGATTGAGAACATGGGCCTGAAGGTGGTGCGCGAACGCCCCTACGAGATCGAGCCCGCCAATGCCGATCCGATCTGGATCCACGAATTCAACATGGTTCACGCGGGGGGGCTGGAGATCGATCCCGACCGCGTCGGCGAGCTGTTCCAGGACGCGTTCCTGCGAGTGTGGCGCGGTGAGGTGGAAAACGACGGATTCAACCGCCTGGTGCTCGGTGCCGGCTTGTCCTGGACCGAGACCGTGGTGCTGCGCGCGTACTGCAAGTACCTGCGCCAGATCCGCAGCCGCTTCAGCGAGGCCTACATGGTGGACAGCCTGGCGCGGAACCCGAAGATCACCCGCAATCTCATCAACCTTTTCCACGCGCGTTTCGATCCCGCACGCAGCCAGAAATCGGAGGCGATCAGCGAGCGCGTGATAGCCGCTATCGAGGACAGCCTCGACCGCGTCGCCAACCTCGACGAGGACCGCATCCTGCGCAGCTTCCTGAACGTGGTGCAGGCAACGTCCGCACCAACTACTTCCAGCGCGCCGAGGATGGCGAGCGCAAAGCCGTATCTCTCGTTCAAGTTCGACCCCGCCCGTCACCGTGATGCCGGCGCCGCGGCCGATGTTCGAGATCTTCGTCTATTCCCCGCGGGTCGAGGCGTGCACCTGCGCGGCGGCAAGGTGGCCCGCGGCGGACTGCGCTGGTCGGACCGGCGCGAGGATTTCCGCACCGAGGTGCTCGGCCTGGTGAAGGCACAGATGGTCAAGAACGCGGTGATCGTGCCGGTCGGCGCCAAGGGCGGCTTCGTCGTCAAGCAGCGCGCCGCCGACGGCGATCGCGAGGCGTGCAGGCGGAGGGGATCGCCTGCTACAAGACCTTCATCCGCGGCCTGCTCGACATCACCGACAATCTCGTCGACGACGAGGTCGTGCCGCCGCCACGACGTCGTGCGCCATGACGACGACGACCCCTATCTGGTCGTCGCCGCCGACAAGGGCACGGCCACGTTCTCGGATATCGCCAACGGCATCGCGGCCGAATACGGCTTCTGGCTGGGCGATGCCTTCGCCTCGGGCGGCTCGGCAGGGCTACGACCACAAGAAGATGGGCATCACCGCGCGCGGCGCCTGGGAATCGGTCAAGCGCCACTTCCGCGAGCTGGGCATCGATATCCAGACCGAGGACTTCACCGTCGTCGGCATCGGTGACATGTCCGGCGACGTGTTCGGCAACGGCATGCTGCTGTCGCAGCACATCCAGCTGATTGCCGCCTTCAACCATCTGCACATCTTCATCGATCCGAATCCGGATCCGCGCCGGCAGCTTCGACGAGCGCGAGCGGCTGTTCGAGCTGCCGCGCTCCACCTGGGCGGACTACGACCCGGAGCTGATCTCCGAAGGGCGGCGGCGTCTACGCCGCGCAGCGCCAAGTCCATCGCGCTGTCGCCCGAAGTCGCAGGAGCGCTCGGCATCAACGCCGAAGAGCTCACGCCGAACGAGCTGATCAACGCGATCCTGCGTGCGCCGGTGGACCTGCTCTGGAACGGCGGCATCGGCACCTACGTCAAGGCCAGCGACGAGACCCACGCCGAGGTCGGCGACCGCGCCAACGACGGCCTGCGGGTCGACGCCAGCGAGCTGCGCTGCCGGGTCGTCGGCGAAGGCGGCAACCTCGGCCTGACCCAGCTCGGCCGCGATCGAGTTCGCCCTGGACGGCGGACAGCATCAACACCGACGCCATCGACAACTCCGGCGGGCGTCGACTGCTCCGACCACGAGGTCAATATCAAGATCCTGCTCGACCGATCGTCGCCGGCGGCGACCTGACCGCCAAGCAGCGCAACACGCTGCTGGCCGAGATGACCGACGAGGTGGCCGAACTGGTGCTGGACAACAACTACGGCAGACCCAGGCGATCAGCATCGACCGACGTGCAGGCGTCGCTGCTGCCGACGCACACGCGCTTCATGCGCGCGCTCGGAGCGAGCCGGTCGCCTCGATCGCGCGCTCGAGTTCCTGCCGGACGACGAGACCATGGCGACCGCGCAGGCGGCCGAGCAGCGGCCTGACGCGCCCGGAGCTCGCCGTGCTCCTCGCCTACAGCAAGATCGACCTCTATCGACGAGCTGCTGGCCTCGGACGTGCCCGAGGACCCATTCCTTGTCCGACGAGCTGTTGCAATACTTCCCGGATCGTCTTGGCGACCGCTACCGCGACGGCTGTACGCAGCACCGGCTGCGGCGCGAGATCATCGCGACGCATGTCACCAACAGCATGGTCAATCGCAGTCGGCCCGACCTTCGCATTCCGCCTGCACGAGGAGACCGGCGCGGGATACTGACCATCACCCGCGCTTACGCTGCCGCACGCGAGATCTTCCGCATGCGTGAGCTGTGGAGCGAGATCGAGGCGCTGGATAACAATGTCGATGCCGCGACGCAGATGCAGATGATGCAGGACGCCGGCGGCCTGGTCCGGCGTGGCACGTTGTGGCTGCTGCGCAACCGCCGCCCGCCGCTCGACGTGTCCACGGAGGTGGGGTACTTCTCCGCCGGCGTGGCCGAACTGTCGGGGAGCTTCCCGCGTCCGCTAGCCGCGGTGAACCGGTTGCTGGTGAAACGACGCACGAAACGGCTCACCTCCGACGGGGTGCCAGTGGACCTGGCGACGCGGGTCGCCAACCTGGTGGCGCTGTCGTCGGCGCTGGACATCGTCGACGTCGCCCGGCAGGCACAGCGGGAAGTCCCGCTGGTGGCGGCCGTGCTACTCTCCCTCGGCGCCAAGCTCGACCTGCAGTGGCTGCGCGACCGCATCGCCGCCTTGCCGGTCACCAACCACTGGCACTTCCTTGCCCGCTCCAGCCTGCGCAACGATCTGCACTTGCAGCAGCGAAACCTCGCCGCCCAGGTCCTTTCAAACGGCAGCACCAGCCACCGCCCCTCGACGCTGGTGGATCACTGGATCGACCTCAACCAGTCCTCCTACGATCGCTTCATGCGTATTATCGCCGACATGAAGTCCACCGAGTCCGTGGACTTCCCCATGCTGTCGGTGGCGCTGTCGGAGGGGCACAGGCTGTTGAACGTGGCCGTGTCGCCGGCGGCAGAGGCCGGCTGAGCCACTGCCCCGTGTTCGGCGCCTGAAGCACCGAATCCCGACCACGGGAGCGCTTTGCTCGACCCCGGCCGTGGGGCTTCCGGTGGCATGCACTGGTCACCATCCGTCAGCTTGACCACCTCGATCGTCCGCGGGCGGGAGTTCGCTGATCCGCGTATCAATCCCCTGCACCTGCCGGTCGCCGCGATCGATCCCACCAGCGGGCTCGCCCGCCTGCTCCGACACGCCATCCGGATCGCCCCCATTGCCATGGCACGCGTGGCGCGGAAACCCGGGCAGCGTGGGCAGTTCACATTCTGCGCGCGTCGCGATCCGCGCCCGCTACGACGGTAGCCAAATGCAAAACGCGCGATCGACATCGCGTGTGTGGTGCGTTATGCGAAAGAGCGAATCGCCGACGGCTGACCGGACACGTGCCAACAGCGGCAAGATCTTCCGCCCTTCTCGCTATTGACGGCACGTTGCTGCGCAGCGTGCAATGCGCGTCGCATTCGACGCGTGGCGCCGCGCGTGCCTCGTCCCGGCCACGACTGATGCCGGGAGACATCTAACCTCATGGCCTAGCGCCATGCCCGCAGACGGATGATTGCGGGATGGACGAAAGGAATCGTCATGAAGCTGGCAGGCAATCATGCTCACGACGCGGGCGGCGTAGTCGAGTACCGGCAATGTCCCGACTACGGAGCGTCAGTCGCACGGCCCCTACAGCCGTTCACCGCGATGTGTGCCGTCACGGTGTTGTGGCTTTCCGCAGCAGGCGCGGCACGTGCCGACTACGCGGCGACCATCGAGCGGTGGTGGGATCACGGGTACGCTCCCGGAAAGCTTTCTATGCCGCCCACGGGAAACGGGCGCATCGAGGATTGGCACAAGCGCTGGCCCGGCCACCCGGACATGCACCTCTCGCCGGCTTCATGCAGTCGTGTCGGCCAGGTCCTCAAGATCATGTGTACCACGACGTCGTGCGGTGGCGGCTTCCGCTGTCGCGCTGATCTTTCGTGCCCGGATGGTGCCGAGCCGGATGCGAAGGGCATGTGCCCGCGGAAACCCCCGCAGGCGAAGCAGCGCGGACGTCGTGGCTGTTCGGAAACGGCCGGCAACCCCTGCAACGCCGCGACCGGCAACAAGTACCAGCGGGAGACGGACCTGGGTCCGGACGGGGTCGTGCCCGGCGTGATTCGCGCGTACAACAGCGCGGCCGTTGCCGTCGACATGGGTCTCGGCGCCGGCTGGACAGCGGGTTTCCTGCGACGGCTCGAGATCTCCGAAGGCGCGGTGACGATCGTGGAAGGCGACGGACGCGCCGAGCGCTGGCAGCGAACCGCTGACGACCTGCAAGGGCCCGCCGACACCGACGTCCTGCTTGAGCAAGTCGCCGACGGTTTCCAGCTGAGTCGTGGCAGCGGCGCCGTCGAGCACTACGACCTCGCCGGGCGCCCGGTGAGCGATGCCGATCGCGCGGGGCGCGAGACCCGATACGCCTACGACCGTGACGGCCGGCTCACCACGGTCACCGGCCCTTTCGGCCACCGCCTCGCGCTCGACTACGGCGAAGGCGACCACATCGCCGCCATCACCGGTCCCGCCGGCAGGCGATATGCCTACGGCTACGACGACGCCGGCAACCTCGTCACGGTCACCTACCCCGACGGCGCGGTGCGTCGCTACCACTACGAAGACACCGACTTCCCGCACCACCTCACCGGCCTCACCGACGGCAACGGCAACCGCTACGCCGCCTGGGCCTACGACAGCGCGGGCAGGGCAGTGCGCTCGCAGCACGCCCAAACCACCAACGGCACCGCGCAACAACCATGGCAGCTCGCCTACGACACCGCCTCGCAGACCACCGTCACCGGTCCCGACGGCCGCGTCGAGATCCTCACCTTCGCCGAAAACCTCGGGGTCAAGCGCCTGGTGAGCCGCCTCCTGGCGAGTGACGGCAAGGGCCTGCGCCAGCAATTCGACGCGCGCAACAATTTCCTCTCCCGCACCGACGCCGCAGGCCGGCGAACCGCGTACACCTGGAACGAAAGCAACCAGCTCGTCACCGTCACCGAAGTCGCCGGCACGCCTGCGGCACGCACCACCACCTTCGAATACCTATCCCCGGCGTTCGACCTGCCCACCCGCCTCATCCGCGACAGTATCCTGGCCGGCGAGCATCGCGAGCGCCGCATCACCTACAACCCGCCCACCTGCCACACACATTCTCCACCGACTCGGGCTTCGACCCCGACGGCCAGCGCGTCACCCGCACCGTTGCCATGACCTGGAACAACCAAGGCCAGCTCACCGCCCTCGACGGTCCCCGCGACGACGTCGAAGACATCACCACCTTCACGTGGCACGACTGCGACACCGGCGCCGAGTGCGGCCAGCTCGCCTCGATCACCGACCCCGGCGGCCGCGTCACCCGCTTCATCGCCTACGACGGCGCCGGCCGCCTGCTCGAGCGCATCGAGCCCAACGGGCTCAAGTTCACCTATCAGCGTGACCCCAGGGGCCGGGTGATCCGCATGACCGAAACCCCGCCGGCAGGCGATACGCCGTCCCCGGCCGAGGCGGGTGAGCCGGCAGCGGCCGCCCGCGTCACCGACTACGCCTACGACGCCGCCGGCCAGCTCGTGCAAACCCGTCTGCCCAACGGCGAAGTGCTCAGCTACACCCGCGACGCCGCCCACGCGCTGCGCGCCATCGAAGACAGCCAGGGCAACCGTGTCGAGTACGACGTCGACCGTAACGGAAGACGCACCGCCACCCGCATCACCAGCGCCGACGGAGCACTCGCCCGCGACACCCGGCTCGCCTGGAACACCCGCGATCACCTGACCGCCATCGACGACGCCGGCGCCGTCACCACCCTGATCGAGGACGCCACCGGCCGCCTC
>CAVYOO010000004.1:0-138550 GCA_963770095.1 uncultured Acidimicrobiia bacterium | reverse complement strand
GACCGAGACGGATCTCGCCAACGAAGCAACCATTGCGCTACGCCAGCTCGTGGGCGATCCGGCGGCCGAGTTCCGCGACGGCCAGCTCGAAGCGATCAGCGCGCTCGTCGCCGATCGGCGACGCGTCCTCGTCGTGCAGCGCACCGGCTGGGGCAAGAGCGCGGTCTACTTCGTCGCCACCGCGCTGCTGCGTGCCCGGGCGCGGGGCCGACGCTGCTCGTCTCGCCCCTGCTCGCGCTCATGCGCAACCAGATCGTCGCGGCAGAGCAGCGTGGGCCTCCGCGCCGCGACCATCAACAGCCACAACCCGAAGCTCTGGGACGAGGTCATCGCCGAGCTCGAGGCCAACGACGTCGACGCTGCTGCTGATCTCGCCCGAGCGCCTCGGCAACCCCGAGTTCCGCGAGCAGCGTGCTCGCCGACCTCGGCCGCACGGCCGGGCTGCTCGTCGTCGACGAGGCGCACTGCATCAGCGACTGGGGCCACGACTTCCGCCCCGACTACCGCCGCATCGCGCCGCATCCTCGACCTGCTGCCCGCGCAGCGTGCCGGTCCTCTGCACCACCGCCACCGCCAACGACCGCGTCGTCGCCGACGTCGCAGGCGCAGCTCGGCGAGACCTCCACATCCTCCGCGGCCCGCTCGACCGCGACGCGCTCGCGCTCGACGCCATCGACCTGCCGCTCCAGCCCGACCGGCTGGCCTGGCTGGCCGCAGGTGCTCCCCAACTGCCCGGCACCGGCATCGTCTACTCGCCTCACCGTCGCCGACGCGCGCCGTGTCGCCGCCTGGCTCCGCACCACGGCATCGACGCCCGCGCCTACACGCGGCGAGACCGACACCGACACGAAGCGTCTCGCGTCGAGGCCGCCTCCTGGCCAACGCAGATCAAGGCCGCTCGTCGCCACCTCGGCGCTCGGCATGGGCTACGACAAGCCCGACCTCGCCTTCGTCGTCCACTACCAGTCGCCCGGCTCGCCGATCGCCTACTACCAGCAGGTCGGTCGGGCCGGGCCGCGGCATCGACCGCGCCGAGGGCATCCTGCTCAGCGGCCACGAGGACCGCGACATCCAGGACTACTTCATCCGCACCGCGTTCCCCGACCGTGAGCAGGCCGAAGCCGTCGTCTCGCTCCTCGCCGACGCCGGCGGACTGGGTGCCGCTGCACCGAGATCGAGGACCAGGTCAACGTGCGGCGCAGCCGGCTCGAGTCCATGTTGAAGATCCTCGAGGTCGACGGCGCGGTCGAGCGCGAAGGTCGCAAGTACCGCCGCACCCTCGCACCCGTGGACCTACGACGAGCACCGGGTCGAGCTCGTCACCGCGCAACGCCGCCACGAGCAGGAGACGATGCGCGACTACCTCCACGGCACCGGCTGTCTCATGGAGACGCTGCGCCACGAGCTCGACGATCCCTCGGCCAAGCCGTGCGGGCGCTGCAGCCGCTGCACCGGCGAGTCGCGCACGCATCGAGCTCGACCAGTCGCTGGTGATCGAGGCCCAGGAGTTCCTCCGCGGCCAGACCCTCGGGCTCAAGCCCCGCAAGCAGTACCCCGCGGGCACGCCGCATCGCGGCGGGCGAGCAGCTCGCCGACGGTTGGGCGCTCGCCCGCTGGGGCGACGGTGGTTGGGGCCCGCTGATCGGCGAGGGCAAGACCGCCGGTGCCTTCTCCGACGAGCTCGTCGACGCGCTCGCCGCGCTCGCTCGGCGAGCAGCACCCGGACCAGGCGTTCGAGTGGGTGACCGCCGTCCCGTCCCGCCGGACGCCGGAGCTCGTGGCGTTCGCTGGCCGAGCGACTCGCCCAACGGATCGGCCTCCCCTTCCGGCCCGTCATCACGATGGTGCGCGACACCGCGCACCAGGACGAGATGGAGAACAGCGCCGCAGCAGGCGAGCAACGTCGGCGGCGCGTTCGAGGTCACCGAGCCGATCCCCGACTCCGCGTGCCTGCTCGTCGACGACATCTGGGACTCCGGCTGGACCATGACCGTCCTCGCCCAGCTGCTCCGGAGCCACGGCAGCGGCCCGGTCTACGGTGCGGTGCTGGCCCAAGCGACCTGAACGTGAGCACTCCGACATGGCCCGACGCGACGACTCCTCCCTGGCGGCGATCCTGCTCACCCAACGCCTCGTCGCCAGCGTCGGCCGAACCACTCCGGGCCCGGGAGTACTGGGCGCTGCTCGGCCAGGTCGACGATCCGGGCACGCTGCTCGGCCGCGCCACCGACGACCTGACCGCAACGCTCGGCGACGCGGACCTCGCGGCCCGAGTCGGGCAGCGGTTCGAAGCGGCGACGTCGCTCGCGTTCGAGCTGGAGAAGCTCGAGCAGGCCGGCATCCGGGTCATCGCGTCGGTCGACGCCGACTACCCGCGCCGGTTCCTCGACCGGCTCGGCTCGGCCGCGCCACCGGTGCTGCACGTCGTCGGCCCGGTCGAGATCCTCGACGGGCCCGGGCTCGGCATCGTCGGGTCGCGCGACGTCGGCCCGGTCGGTGCGGAGGTCGCGGTGGACGTGGCGCGCCACGTGGTCGACTACGGCTGGGGCGTCATCTCCGGCGCGTCACCCGGCGTCGATCGGGCCGCAATGGACGCGGCGCTCGAACACGGTGGCCGGTGCGCAGGGTTGCTCGCCGACTCGTTGCTGCGCGTCACCCGCGAATCCGAGTACCGCGTCGCCATCGGCGCGGCCCGGCTCTGCCTCGCGACCCCCTACCCGCCCGCCGCCGACTACAACGCCGTCAACGCCATGGGCCGCAACAAGCTGATCTACGCGGCGAGCGACACGACCATCGTGATCGCCGCCGACCACGACAAGGACAGCACCCTCCCGGGCGCGACCGAGGCGCTCGAGCTGCGCTACGGACCCGTCGCCGCCTGGACCGGCCCCGGCCGGGGCCCCAGCAACGAGACCCTCGTCGACCGGGGCGCCCGACCGATCGAGGATCTGGCCCAGCTCTGGGACACCCCGCCCCCCGAGCCCCCGGACGCCCAGCTCCACCTGGGCGTGTAGAGTGTCTAGTGTCCAGTCGGTACTGGACACTAGACACCACTGGAGGCCGGGAACATGGCGTCGGTGCGGATCGAGCCCGAGGACCAGGCGGCGATGGCCGTCGACGACCTCGTCGCGCTCGCCAGCCGGGTCGACGACCTCGAGATCACCGCGTCCGGGCCGGGGACGGTCTCCTTCCACCTCGGCGACGACTCGTGGCCGGCCACCGTCGTCCCGGTCGACTCGGCCGGGCTCGCCGACGTGGCGGGCCTGACCGCGGCCGCGGCCCGCGGACCCAAGGTCGTCGTCGGCAACAAGATCAGCGAGGACGCCCGCGCGCAGCTCGCCCGGGAAGGTTGGAGCTGGTTCGACCGCCGGGTCGGCGCGCACATCGTCCACCGCGGGCGAACACTGGAGATCCGGTTCGTTGCAGCCTGACCCGCTGCGCGACGACGGTGCACGACTCCGACGCGATGCTCGCGTCGCCGCGCTCCGACGGGCCGATCCGCGGGCGGGCCGGGATGTCCTACGCGGCCGCGCTGCTCCTCGACCCCGAGCAGCCGCCGACGATGCGCGGCGTTGCGCGGGAAGTGCACATGTCGCCGCAGGCGATCAGCAACGCGGCGAAGCTGCTCGCGGACCAGGGCCTCGTCGTCGACGGTCGCCCCGCGCTGCCCGATCTCTTCTGGGCCCTCGCGGAGGTGTGGCGCCCGGTCACGGTCGCGCCCGTCGCCGCCGCGCCCGACCCGGCCTCGACGCAGCTCGCCTACCACCTCGACGATCTCGGCCAACCGGGCTGGGCCGCCGCCGGCGACCGCGCCGCGCTCGAGCTCGGCGCGCCCGTCTTCACCACCGACGACCGGCCCTGGTTCTGGGTGCCGACCCGGACCGAGGCCCGCCGCGCGCAACGCACGCTCGGGACCGCGGACCCCGAGACGAAGCACGCGACCGTCGCGGTCCCGCCCACCCCGCTCGTCGTCACCCGGCGCGTACCCCCGACGCCGGGTTCCGCGCCCTGGCCGCTCGCGCACTCCGGTCTTCATCGCACTCGAGCTCGCCCGCGACCCGGGCCGGGGCCGCGAGATCCTCGAGCAGTGGCACCCGGAAGGGTTCGCCCGTGTCTGGGCCTGAACCGCCGCCCTTCGTCGCCGTCCCCGACGCGCTCGCGCCGATGCTCGACGCGCTCCAGTCCCTCACTGCCGCGGACGTCCCCCCGCTCGCGCTCATCGGCGGCCTCGCGGTGAACCTCCGCCTCTCCGTCGGCGCCGACGCCCACCGCGCCACCCGGGACATCGACGTCGTCTCCGGCGACGACACCCCGGGCGTCATCGACGTGCTCGGCGCGACCAACCAGCAGGAGCGCACCCAGACCGTCCGGGTCGGCGAGTTCGAGGTCGACGTCATCTCCACGCTGCCCGATCGGGAGCGCCGAGCTCGACGGGCTCGACGAGCCCAACCGGCTCTTCTTCGTCGGCCACCGCTTCGCGTTCGACACCGCGACCACCGTCCGGCTCGGCACCCGCGGCGACGACAGCACGACCGTCGAGCTCCCCGTCGCCACCCCCGCCGGCCTGGTCGCGGCGAAGAGTCACGCCGTCGGCTATCCCCGCGCCATCCGCCGCGCCACGAAGCACGGCGGCGACCTCTACGACGTGTTCCGCCTCCTCGAGGTCTTCGACGCCGACGGCTCCGTCGCCCGCGAGATCGCGGCCGCACCCCACGGCCTCGGTCCGCTGATCGCGACCGTCCTCACCGACGAGATCCTGAAGAACCCCGCCCGCGCCATGCACCAGATGTCGATCGCGAGCCTCAGCAACCTCTCGGTCGACCAGGTCACCGAAACCGTCGAACCCTTCGTCGCCGCGATCGCATAGCCGCGGGCTGAGCTGGGGTGTTGTGTTTCTTGCGTTTATGGTGTTTCTAGCGTACACTGTCCTCTGTGACCACACTGTCAGGCCCCCTCCTGAGCACCGGAGCCGCCGCCCGCTCGCTCGGGGTCTCGCGCCGAGCATCTCGTCGACCTCTGTGAGCGCGGCGATCTCGCGTACTTCCGAGTCGGGAAGCACCGGCGAGTCCGCCAGCGAGATCTCGATCGATTCATTTCGAATCAGCGCAGCTCTGTGATGGGAACGCTCAACCGCAAGGATCGGCGCAGTCTCGCCCTGCACTGCCTCGTTGCCGCGGCGCTCCTGACCGAGCCCGATCGCGTACGGGCAAAGGCGCGCGCGAATCTCGTCACCATCCGGACCGCGAATTCCGACGGCTCGGCGGACACGCTGCTGAACGAGTGGGCCGAACTGCTCGAGGGGCGGGACGAGGACCTCGTCGGAGTGCTCGTCGGGCTCGACGAACACGCACGAGACCTGAGAAATGTCACGCCGTTCGCCGGCGTCATCTCGCAGGAAGCGCGCGACTCGATCTATTTACGCCGTCAAACGTGAGACGCACCGAGCTCGACCACCTGCTTCGTTCGGCCGGTGCCGTGACGGGTCGGGCTGAGCTCTGGGTCATTGGTAGCCAGGCGATCTTGGCAACCTTCGATCACACTGAGCTGCCGAACGAAGCAACTCGGTCGGTTGAGGCTGACTTCGTAGTGCCCGACGATGCCAACGGCGAGCTCACCGACGATATCGAGGGCGTGCTCGGTGAAGCATCTCGGTTCTATGAGATGCACGGTATCTATGCAGATGGCGTCGCCTTCAACACTCCGCGCCTGCCAACCCGATGGCGCGACCGCGTGATCCCGTACTCGAACGCGAACACGGATGGTGTCACCGGGCTCTGCCTTGAACGCCACGACCTCTGCGCTTCAAAGTTGCTGGCCAACCGACAAAAGGATCGGGAGTTCTGCCGCGCATTGCTCGACCTGAAACGCGTCGACGCTCGCCTGATCACTGAGCGGATCGCGGAAACGGACGCTCAACCCGACGAAGTCATTCGTATCTCACGATTCCTCGAGCGCTGGTTACCACTTCCCCCGATGCGTTGACCGATCATGCACGAAGGGGAATCATGTCGATCGATGAAGCCGGTCGACTTTTGCGCCACGACGCCTCGCGCACTGCGTGGGGCGCCGAAGCAGCACTCGTCCTGATGGAGATGCTGCCCCCCACCGGCTGGGCCGACGTCGCCACCCGCCAAGAGCTCGAACATCTCGAGGCGCGCATCGGCCACCGTTTTGACCAGCTCGAGGCGCGGGTCGATCACCAGGTCGAAGCGCTTCGGTTCCAGATCGACGCGCTCCGCTTGGAAACTCGCGCCGACACGGCGACCGGCCAACGTCGCATGATCCAGTGGAACATCGTCACGATCATCGCGGCGCTCTCGGCCGTGACCGCCATCGTCCGGCTCGGCTGACCCCGAACGAGAACTACCGGGGCGAGACGACCGCGACGGCGTACCGGCTCGCGGCAACGGCGAGACGGTCGTCGTAGGTGACGAACCCATCGAGCTCGTCGCCCAGCTCGAGCGCGGCGGCCAGATGTAGCGCATCGAGGCCTCGCAACCGGTCAGGATCCGGCTCGGCCGCGCGCTCGAAGGTGGACGTCGGCAACGTCAGGATGGCGATCGAGTCGAGTACCGCGCGGGCGCGCGGCATCTGGCTCGGCGCGCCCGCGGCGCGTCGCCCGGAGGAGCTCGGTACGGAGCAGATCGCTCGCAACGATCTGGCCGTCGTGCGCACCGGCCCAGGTGAGCATCGCAGTCGAGCCGCGTTCGGACACCACGAGCTTCACCGCCGCCGACGTATCCAGGTAGAACGCCATCAGTACCGTTCGACGTCGCGCATCTCGTCGAGGACGGCCCCGAGTGCTCGTTCACCCGACCGGCGCTTCGGCGCGGGACCGAGATCGCCGATGCTGCGCTTCGGCGCCCGCGCCCGCCCGGCTTCGATCAGCCCGACCAGCCGATCCGATCGGATGGGGCCGAGCTGGGCCACGGCGCGGCCTCGATCGGTGATCGTCACGACGTCGCCGGCCGCGGCCGCCGCCACCACCAACGACGCGTTCTGCTTCAGCTCGCGGATCCCGGCGTGCTTCATGTTCTACAATGTAGCACCTGCTGAACGTGCAAGGCTCGGGGTGTGAGATTCGGTCCGGATGACGAAGCGGCGTACTACGAGGCGCGGGATCAGCTGATCGACGACTTCTCGGAATGGGCTGCGAAGCCGGACGTCACGGGCGACCATGCCGAGACGCTGCTCGACTTCAAGTGGGGCTACAAGGACGGCGATCTCCTCACCTGGCACGTCGGCCACCTCGACGAGTTCTTCGTCGACTGGATGCCGCGCAAGGTCTTGCTTCCCGACGAGATGATTCCCGACGTCGTCACCGACATCGCCGCGTTCTTCGCGTACCTCGCCGAGAGCGGTCGCCTCGGGACCGGCAGCGACCCGGCTCCCCGCCTCATTGCGCTCACCAACGAGCTCGGCACCAGTCTCGGTACGCGCATGAACGATCCCGCCCGGTGGAGCATGGGCACGGCGCTGTTCAAGGCAATGGAGGCGGACGGCGTCGACCCGGGGGATCAGTCCGCGATGGACGCCTGGACCAGCGAGTTCAACGCGGGCCCGCTCCACCATCGCGAGGCGGTGCTCGGCCCGGCTCCGCGGGTGTGGGACGACGAACCGGTCCTCCTCGCGCCGCGGCCCCGGCCCGACCCGGTCGCCGTCAACGCAGGCGCGGCCGGCGCACGCATCCTCGAACAGATGCTGGCCCTCTCCACCTTCCTCGATGCCGGACGACCACTGACCAAGAAGGGGAACCTCAAGCTCGCGGACGCCCGGGCGCTCGTCGAGCTGCTCGGTACGGGTGACGAGGTCGAGACGGCCATCGGCGACCGCAAGTATGAGTTGCGGAGCGCAGCAGATCTTCCGCGACTCGACACGATCGTGCAGTGGGCGAAAGCCGCGCGGGTTGTCCGAGTCGTGAAGGGCTCGATGCAGGGAACCGCGTCATTTCGTAAGCTCGCCCGCGATCCGGTCGCCGGCCTCGACCGGCTGGTGGACGCGCTGCTTGACTCCGGGCCGCTTCTCATCCACCGGCAGTGGGTCGTTCCCGGTCTGGAATCGGTCGAGCTGTTCACCGACGCGGCAGTGATGAGCATGCTGACCGTTGCGTACGACACCGATAACCCGCTCGACTTCGAGCATCTCGTCGCTCACGCCGCGGAACAGGTGTCACGATTCTTCGATCTGCCATCCTGGCTGCAGCCGGAGTCCATCGAGGGCCACGTTCGTCACGGTCTCGTGGACGCATTCCGCGGGCTCCAGGACGCGGGCATCGTCGTCCATCAGGGCGGTACCGAACGCGAAGAACGCTACGGCTCGGTGACCATGACAGGCGGGACGATCACGCTCACCCCGTACGGCGTGGCCACCGTGCAGAGGATCGCGCCGGCCTGGAACTTCGACGCTCCCGTCCTCGACCCGTTCGATACGACTGCCGCCGACGAACCGGTCGTCGTCGTCCGCGCCCTCCGGGCCCAGCTCGACGCCGGTGGTCCCGCCGCGCTCGTCGCGGCCTTCGAAACACTCGGACCCGCGGGTACGGAGCTCGTGGCGACGGCGTGGAAGATCGACGGTCCCGCGGTGCTTCCGGTGCTCGAAGCCCTCGGTCGGCACCACCTCGACAAGCCGACTGCGAAGGCGGCTCGCAAGGCTGTGCTCCGGCATCGGAGCTGGCTCGCCAACCGCCGCTGAACGGCAAGCAGCCCCGGCGCCATTGCCGGGGCTGCTTGGGTCGTACTGCTGTTCCGTGATCGCTAGCGGCGGCCGAACTTCGGGTCGCCGGACAGGACCAGGATCTGGACGTGCGCGTCGCCCTGGTGGTCGATGTAGCGCTTGGCGACGCACGGCGACGGCTTGGCCACCCGCTTGGTGTGGGCCTTCCAGAACCACCAACCGTGGTGCCACGGACCCTTGTGCCAGTGACCGTGGCTCCAGTAGCTCTTGCCCGGGAATCCCTTGTGCCAGTGCTTGGTCCACGTGAGCTCGACCTTGCAGTTCGGGACCTTCACCGGCGGCGCCGTCGTGTCCTCCTTCTGCACCCAGACGGTCCACGACGGGCCGTAGATCTGCACCAGAGACTTGTCGAGGCTGATGTCCAGCATCGGCGCGTTGCCGGGATCGTCGTAGCCACCGGCGAACGGCGACAGCGTGAGGAGCCGGCCCCGGCACGGCGCGCCACCGCAGTAGGTCGGTGGCGGCTCCTCCGTGGTCAGTGAGATCGGCACACCCGTTCCCGGTACCGGGCAGGGTGAAGCTGGCCGCAGTCGGGTTCTCCGGCGTCGCGGGACCCGTCCCGATCGTCTCGCCCGGCGCCACGTACCCGAACGCCTGGCCTCCGCCCGGTGCCACCACGTTCGAGCCCGGCAGGTCGCCGAACTCGCCGCCACCGGACTGGTCCGACGCCGCGTTGGCCGTCGGTGCGAACACACCCTCGGGGAACCCGGCCGGCACGGTCACGACCACCGGGATCGTCACGCCGGCGCCGGACGGGATGGTCCCGAGCGAGCAGGTCAACGTGGCCGGGCCCGCAGTGCAGGTGCCCTGGCTCGGGTTGCTCGACACCACGGTCGAGCCGGCCGGGAAGTCGGCGGTGAACGAGACGTTGGTCTGGTCGACGTCCGAGTCGTTGGCGACGGTGAAGGTCTGCTGCACCCGCTGGCCCGCGGTCACCGTCTCGGGCGAGCTGACCTCGGTCACACCGATGTCGCCGGACGGCGGCGGGGTGACCGCGAAGCTCGCGCTCACCGACGCGTCCGCCGACATCGTCACGTTGCAGGCGCCCGTACCCGAGCACGCACCGCCCCAGCCGGTGAACGTGTTGCCTTCGTTCGGCGTCGCGGTCAACGCGACCGACGCGCCGTCTCCGAACGTCGCGCTACAGGTGGTCGGGCACGCGATCCCCGACGGATCCGAAGCCACCGAACCGTCGCCGGTGACGCTGACGTCCAGCGTGCGGGTCACCGCAACGGCGGAGAAGCTCGCGCCGACCGACTGGTCGCCGGTCATCGTCACGTTGCAGGCGCCGCTGCCCGAGCAGGCGCCGGTCCAGCCGTCGAACACGAATCCGTCGCCCGGCGCCGGCGTCAGCCCGACCGTCGAACCTTCGTCGAACGCCGCGGCGCACGTCTCCGGACACGAGATCCCCGACGGATCCGATGCGACCGAGCCGTCACCGGTCACGTTCACCGTCAAGGTGTGCGTAACGGGTTCGACCGCGGTCCAGTCCTTGGTGGCCGAGGCGACGGCCTCGCACGGGCCCAGGTTGTCCGCGTTGTAGCAGGCGTTGATCTGGTCGGACCCGGCGTTGGTACCCGTGTAGGTGAAGGTCGCTTCGCCGGAATCGTTGGTCGTGGCGCTGCCCGTGCCCGGGTTCACCCCGGCGACGGTGAAGTCGATCGGCGCACCGCCGATCGGCGCGCCTTCGCTGTTCCTCAGTGTCGCGGTGACCGTGTGCTCGGTCCCGACCGGGTTGGTCGCCGTCGCGGGCGTGAGGTCGAGCACCGCGGTGACCGGAGTCGCGCCGCCCACGCAGTTGACCTCCGGGTTCGGCACGAAGCCGACGACGAGGTTGTCGAGGAACACCGCCGAGTCATAGATGGTGTCGCCCTGGTCGAAGAGCGAGAAGTAGAGGGAGTGCGCGCCCGCCGTCACCTGGCGCGAGGCGTGCAGCAACTGGGTCGCGGCACCATTGCTGTCGGAGCTGCCGTCGAACGCGGTGCCGGCACCTTCCGCCGCGCTCATCCCGCCGACGCCCGTCGAGTTGATGCTCACGACGTCGCCGGCACCGTCGAACGCGAAGTTGTTCGGCGCGGTGATGACGCTGGACGCGGTTGTCCAGTTCGACGTGTCGAGCTCGGCGATGAACGCGTCGTTCACCGAGCCACCGACGAAGTTCGGATACTCCTCGGAGAGGAACTTGAAGTCGAAGGTCAGGCAGTTCGCGCCGGTCGGCACCAAGATGTCGGTCTTCATGATGGAGACGTCCATGTCGGTGTCGCCCCGGACCGGCGCCCCGCCGTTGCTCGTGCTCGCGAACGTGCCCGGGTTGGGGACGCTGTTCACGTCGCCGCTCGTGAGGATGCCGAACGTGGAGCCGTTGGTGGGAAAGCCCGCGAGCGGGCTGTCCGACGTCCCGTTCGGGGTGCCCGTCTCGGTCGTCGACGCGTAGGACGCGCCGGTCACGTCGGCCGACGCGCTCGCCAGGGCCTGTGAGATCGCCAGCGCACCGGCCGGTCCGGTTCCCGGCGCGATCGCCGCCGCCGGCCGGAGTGACCACTGCGCCCCCGACCACCGATACCACCATTGCGGTGGCGAGAAGGATTGACGCACTGGCCCGCTTGACTCGACCCATCGTTGGCTCCCAGCCCTCGATCTGGACGCAAAGAAGTTCGCGCCGTTTCCGCCCCTCGGAAGGGTGAAGAACTACCACACCGCGTCGGCCCAAACAATCATGAAAGGGTTAAATCAGCCGATCTGATGGTCCGCTGGTCACGGATCGCGCGCGAAGAGCCCCAGTTTTCACGCCCGGTGACTCCCGCGGCCTCAGCTGGCGGTCAGCTGGTGCAGGGCCTCGTCGATGAGGCCGTTCGTATACCGGCTCGCACCGAGATCCAGGCGCCGGCCACCGCGGGGATCCCGGAAGGCACCTCCGGCCTCGGTGACCAGGAGCATCGCCGGCGCGTGGTCCCAGATCTTGCCGGCCGACTCGATCACCGCATCGAGCCCGCCCTCGGCGACCTCCAGGATGTTGTCGAGGCTCGACGGGCGCACGAGCACGAACCCGCTCGCCCACGCCTGGAGCGTCTCGGCGGGCTGGTGCGACCAGACGCAGACGCGGCTCTTCGAGAGCTCGCTCGTCGTCGAGACGCGCAGCTGCGTCGTGTCCCCACTGCCCGCGTCGAACCGGAACGCGCCGCCACCACGGGTCGAGAAGTAGCGCTGCCCGTAGATGGGCCGCGTGATCACGCCCAGCACGACCTCCCCGTCGACCTCGAGCGCGACGTGGCTCCCCCACGTGGGCCGGTGCGCGACGAAGTTGAACGTCCCGTCGATCGGATCGAGGATCCACCGGCGATGCGAGCGACCGTGCTCGCCGGACTCCTCGCTCAGGATCGCGTCGTCGGGCCGCTCCTGTCGGAGCACGTCGACGAGCTGCCGGTCGACCTCGAGGTCCGCCTCGCTCACCGGCGTGTTGTCTTCCTTCACGACCGTCTCCACACCCTGTTCGAAGAACGGAACCGCGATCTCGGTGGCGATGTCCGCCAACCGGTGCGCCGAGCGCGACATCGGCTTCGAACGACGGCGTGGTCATGGTTCGAGTGTCGCGCGCGCGGTTGCCCGGACTGTTGTCGCGGTTCTTCCTTCTCGGCCGTTCCTTCCGGTGGGCTTGACAGGGCGAACGTATGTTCGTATGCTCGTCCTCACCTCCCCGGTGCCCGCTCTTCCCCCTTCCACGTCCTTCACCTTGGAGAGGGGGCGCGCCGTGTTCGAAGCTCTGTCCGCGTCGATCGACGCGCTCCGCACTCTGGTCCGCGATCTCGACCCCGCCGCGCTCGACGGCACGCAGGCGAAGCAGCTCGTCGAGAAGTTCGCGGCGCTGGAGCGCTTCGCCGCCGCCGGCCGGACGCTCGCCGCCGGTCGGGTCGCGGCAGACCGGCGCCTGGGCGAACGACGGCCCGTTTCGTGACGCGGCAGGCTGGATGGCATCCGTCACGGGCACGACCGTCGGCCGCGCGAGAGCCACGATCGAGACGGCCGCGCAGCTCGGCAACCTGCCCGGCACTGCGGCGGCACTGCGCGCCGGAGTCCTGTCGGACATCCAGGTCGACGCCATCACCACTGCGGCCGCCGCGAATCCGCGCGCCGAACCGACGCTGCTGCGGTGCGCCGCCAACGAGGGCGTCAAGGGATTGAAGGACCGGTGCGCGCAGGTCGAGGCCGCGGCGTCAACCGATCAGGCGGAACGCTACGAGAAGGCCCGGTCCAAGCGGTACCTCGTGCACCGGCACCTGTCCGACGTCGAGGGGCTCATCACGATGCAGGGTCCGCTGGAGCTGACCGCGGGAGTGATGGCGGCGCTGGCGCCCTACGAGGCCGAGCGCTTCGAGGACGCGCGCGCCTCCGAGCATCCTCGCGAGGAGCCCGCGGCGTTGGCGTTCGACGCGATGGTGCAGCTCACCGACGATGCCGCGGCCGACGCGTACGCCGCGCATCCGTCCCGGGCGCCCGCAACCCTGGTGGTGCGCGTCGACCACACCGCCTTCACGCGTGGGACCACCCAAGCCGATGAGGTCTGCGAGATCGCCGGCGTCGGGCCGATCCCGGTGATGGTCGCCCGCCGGTTGGCCGACGACGCGATCCTCAAGGCGCTGATCCACGACGGCACCGACGTCCTCGCCGTCAGCCATCTCGGCCGCACCATCCCCGCCCGGGTCCGCACGGCGGTGGAAGCGCTCTCCCCGGAGTGCGCGATCCAGGGTTGCCACACGAACCGGCATCTCGAGATCGACCACAACGTCCCGGTCGCGGCGGGGGGCCGCACCGAGATCGCGAACCTCACCGGTCTCTGCCGCCCCCATCATGTGTACAAGCACGTGCACGATCTGAGAATCGCGGGTGTCGGCACGAGCAGGTACTTCGTCCCCGCTCACGGTCCGCCACCCGACTCATGACGCGCCGTTGGGTCTCAGCGCGATCCGCTCACCGTCTCGTCGTCGTCTGCTTCGTCGTCGAACGCGGATGGGCGCGGCGCGGGCTTCGCGATGCCGGTGAGCAGGAGCTCGCGCGCTTCGGTGAGCTCGGCGATGCGCTCGGCCGCGCCGACGTGCTCGCCGCCGTGGTCGGGGTGCGCGGTGCGCAGGAGCCGGCGGAACCGCTTCTGGATGTCGGTGCGATCCACCTTCATGTCGGCGCGGAGGCCGAGCACTTCCATCGCCCAGCGCCGCTCGGACGGGATGCCGGCCCACTTGGCCGCGTCGGGCAGGGTCACGCCGTTGATCGGGCCGACCGGTCCGGAGGCCGCGAGGGGCGGCCGCTCGCCGGGAACGCCGTTCGATGAGACGGCGGACGAGGAAGGGCTCCGGGATCACCCCGGGCTGCGCGATCGCGGCGTCGATGGCCCGCAGCGCCTTGCGCCGGGTCGTGATGCCCATCGCCGCCGCGGCCATGACCGAGCCGATCACCTGGGGTGCCGGGCGCGCCGTGGACGTCGAGCTCGACCACGAGCACCCCGGAGTCCTCGAGCAGCCGGTGGCGGGAGAGGTCCAGGCCGTGCACGTCGGTCTGGAGCCGGTAGCGGAGCCCGATGCGGGGCACCGAGAACCCGTCGAGCGCCGAGCGACATGAATTTCGGAAACAGCTCCCGCTGCTCGTCGTCGAGGCCGAGGATGTTCTCCGCCACGACCGCCGAGAGCAGCGCCGCGCCGTACGCCGAGCCGTTCATCGGCAGGTAGCTGCGCGTCCAACGCCACGCGCCGGGTCGGCATGTGCCGGCGGGTGTGGCGGATGTTGAGCTCGGCGAGGATCACGGGACTGCCTCTTCTTCGACGCCGTCGATGGTGCCGGATGACGGCTCGGCCGGACGAATTGCGTCCCGACCGGGACTACAGGCGGTCGACGATGGCCTGCGCGAACTCCGAGCACTTGACCTCGGTCGCGCCGTCCATCAGCCGGGCGAAGTCGTAGGTCACGATCTTGTCGCCGATGGTCGCCTCGAGGGCCGCCACGATGTCGTCCGCGGCCTCCTGCCAGCCGAGGTGCTCGAACATGAGCACGCCCGACAGCAGCAGGGACCCGGGGTTCACCTTGTCCTGGCCCGCGTACTTGGGCGCGGTGCCGTGGGTGGCCTCGAAGATGCCGTGACCGGTGACGTAGTTGATGTTGCCGCCGGGCGCGATGCCGATCCCACCCACCTGCGCGGCGAGCGCGTCGGAGAGGTAGTCGCCGTTGAGGTTCGTCGTCGCGATCACGTCGAACTCGTCCGGGCGGGTCAGCACCTGCTGCAGCGTGATGTCGGCGATCGCGTCCTTCACCAGGACCTTGTCGCCGGGCTGGCCGCCGCAGTCGTCCCAACCGACGGCCACGTCGGCGAACTCCTCGCGCACGAGCTCGTAGCCCCAGTTCATGAACGCGCCTTCGGTGAACTTCTGGATGTTGCCCTTGTGCACGATCGTCACGCTCTTGCGACCGCGCTTCAAGGCGTACTCGATCGCCGCGCGGATGAGCCGCTTCGACCCGGTCTCCGAGATCGGCTTGATGCCGACCCCGCTGTCCGGGCGGATGTCCCAGCCGAAGTCGTCCTTCAGGATCTTGATGAGCCGGGCCGCCTCCGGCGTCCCCTCCTCGACCTCGAGACCGGCGTAGATGTCCTCCGTGTTCTCACGGAAGATCACCATGTCGACCTTCTCGGGGTGCTTCACCGGGCTCGGCACCCCCGTGAACCAGCGCACCGGGCGCAGGCACACGTACAGGTCGAGGATCTGGCGCAGCGCGACGTTCAGCGAGCGGATCCCGCCACCGATCGGCGTGGTCAGCGGGCCCTTGATCCCGATCAGGTACTCACGGAAGTCGGCGACGGTCTCGTCGGGCAGCCAGCTCCCGGTGGCGTTGAACGCCTTCTCGCCCGCGAGCACCTCGCGCCAGGCGATCGACTTGCCGTGCTTCTTCGCCGCCGCGTCCATCACGAGCTGCGCGGCCGGCCAGATGTCGACGCCGGTGCCGTCACCCTCGATGTACGGGATGATCGGGTCGTCGGGAACCGTGAGCACTCCGTCGTTCAGCGTGATCTTCTGGGGCATCGGCTTCGTCTCTTCCTTTTCGATCTCGGGTGGGGGGATGGTTCGAGCGGCGCGTGCGGGGCCAGTGGTCAGCCGGTGATCGACACC
The DNA here is from genome assembly GCA_963770095.1 of uncultured Acidimicrobiia bacterium. Classification (GTDB taxonomy): domain Bacteria; phylum Actinomycetota; class Acidimicrobiia; order IMCC26256; family JAENVU01; genus Chersky-806. The sequence goes on along the minus strand of CAVYOO010000004.1, from coordinate 122,669 downwards.
ACCGCGAGCGTGACGAGGAACACCAGCGCGATGCCGCCCATCATGGCCCACAGGGCGCCGTTCGCGAACGGGCTCGGGCGGTCCGGGCCGAAGCCGGGATCGACGTTGCACTCCGGGCACCGGATGCCGCCGTCGTGATGCGCCGCGCACAGCGGACAGATGACCGTCATGCCGATCCTCCGGCCGTGCGCTCGGCCGCCTCGACCGCGTTGCGGAACAGCATCGCGATCGTGGTCGGCCCGACGCCGCCGACGCGCGGCGTGATGTACCCGGCGACTTCCTCGCAGCGCTCGTCCACGTCGGGGAGCAGCTTCTTGCCCTCGTAGCGCACGCCGCCGCCGACCACGACTGCACCCGGCGTGATGTGCTCGGGCTGGAGGATGCCGGGGACGCCCGCCGCGGCAACCACGATCTCGGCGCGCTTCGTGTAGCGCGGCCAATCGGGGACGCCGGTGTGGACGACGGTCACGGCCGCGTTCGCGGTCGGGCGCTTCTGCGAGAGCAGGATCCCGAGCGGGCGGCCGAGAGTGGTGCCGCGCCCGAGGATGCAGACCTCGCGGCCGGCGACCGGGATCTCGTAGTAGGCGAGCAACGCTTCGATGCCTGCGGGCGTGCACGACACCGGGCCCGGCATCCCCAGCGCGAGGCGGCCGACGTTCACCGGGTGCAGCCCGTCGACGTCCTTGTCCGGGTCGATCGCCAGCAGCGCGGCGTCGAAGTCGATCTGCGGCGGCGTCGGGTGCTGCACGAGGTAGCCGTTCACCGCGGTGTCGGCATTGAAGTCGTCGATCGCGGCAAGGACCTCGGCCTGCGTCGCGTCGTCACCCAGGTGGATGTGGGGCGAGTTGATCCCGAGCTCTGCGGCCTTCTTCTGCTTGATCCGGATGTAGCCCTCGCTCGCGGAGTCGCTCCCCACGAGGATCGTGCCGAGCCCGAGCTCGTGACCGGCCTCGCGCAACGCCTTGATGCGCGGTGCGAGATCCGCGAACACCGCCTCTGCGACCGGGGCGCCGGGCATCAACACCGCTGATCGGGACGCCGCCGCCATCAGTGGAGGAAGTGCCGTTCGCCGGTGAACACCATGGCCAGGCCGAGCTCGTCGGCGCGGGTGATGATCTGCTCGTCCTTGATCCCCCCGCCGGGCTGCACGACGACCGCGACCCCCGCGGAGGCCGCCGCCTCGACCCCGTCGGGGAACGGGTAGAACGCATCCGACGCGCACGCGCCACCGGCCGCGCGACCGTCGGCCTTCTTCGCCGCGATCTCGCCGGCCTCGACCCGGTTCTGCTGGCCCGCGCCGATCCCGACGGCCTGACCGTCCTTGACCAGCACGATCGAGTTCGACTTCACGTGCCCGCAGATCCGCCACGCGAGCTCGGCGTCGGCCCACTGCTCGGCGGTCGGCGCGACCTTCGTCACCACTCGCCAGTCGCTGCGCACGGAGGCGAAGTGGGGCGCGGTCTGGACGAGGAACCCACCGGAGATCTGGCGGTAGTCCCGGGCCGGCGGGCCCGGCGAGGGTGCCTCGAGGACGCGGGTGTTCTTGCGCTTCTGCTTGAGCGCGTCGAGCGAGCCGCCGAGGTAGCCGGGCGCGATCACCACGTCCGCTTGCGGTCCCGCAACCATCAGCGCGGCGGTGGCGTCGTCGATCGGGCGGTTCAGCGCGACGATCCCGCCGAACGCGGAGCGCTCGTCGCAGGCCAACGCGAGCCGGTAGGCGGTCGCGAGGTCGTCCGCGACCGCGACGCCACACGGGTTCGCGTGCTTGATGATCGCGACGGCCGGACGGTCGCCGAGGTCGTGGACCTGCTGCCACGCGGCATCGGTGTCGTAGAAGTTGAGGTAGCTGAGCGCGAGCCCACCGTGCTGGGTGACGCCGTCCCACCACGAGGTCGTGCCCCGCAGCCGGTAGCGCGCCGCCCGTTGGTGGGGGTTCTCGCCGTAGCGCAGCGTCTCGTCGGTCCGCTCCAGCGGGAGCACGACGTGTTGCGGCAGCTCACCCGGGCCGTCCTCGACCTGCGGCGACAGCCATTCGACGATCGCCGCGTCGTACGCGGCGGTGTTCGCGAAGGCTTCGAGCGCGAGCGCGCGCCGGGTCTTCTCGGACAGCTTGCCGTCGGCGCGCAGCTCGTCGAGGACCGACGCGTACTGGTCGGGACTGGTCACGATGCCGACCCAAGCGTGGTTCTTCGCCGCGGCGCGCACCATCGCGGGACCGCCGATGTCGATGAGCTCGATGCCGGGGTCACTCGCGAAGGGGTAGAGGTTCGACACGACCAGGTCGAACGGCGCGATGCCGTGCTGCTCGAGGTCGGCGCGGTGTGACTCCTTGCCGAGGTCGGCGAGGATCCCGCCGTGGATCTTGGGGTGGAGCGTGACCACGCGGTGCTCCAGCATCTCGGGCGACCCGGTGACCTCCTCGACCGTGGTCACGGCGAGCCCGGCCTCGGAGAGCGCCCGGGCCGTCCCGCCGCTCGACACCAGCTCGACACCCAGCTCGGAGAGCCCGGCCGCGAAGTCCGCCAGACCCGTCTTGTCGTAGACCGACAGCAGCGCACGCATCAGCCCTGACCCACTTTCTTCGCCCGCTCGGTCGTCCCCGGCTCGGTCTTCCCCGGCTCTTGCTTTCCTTGCTCGCGTCTTCGCCTGCTCTGCTCGGACCAGCCGCCAGAGCACCTCCGGGTAGAGCCGCCGCTCGACGTCCTTGATCCGCTCGTGCAGCGTCGCCGGCGTGTCGTCGTCGCGGACCGGGACCGCTTCCTGGGCGAGGATCGGGCCGTCGTCCACCTCGAGGGTGGCGTAGTGGACGGTGGAGCCGGTGACCTTCACGCCCGCGGCGAGCGCTTCGTCGACGGCGTGCCAGCCCTTGAACGACGGCAGCAGCGCCGGGTGGGTGTTCACGATCCGCTCCGGGTACCGGTCGTGGATCGGCTTGTCGAGGATGGTGCCGAACCCGGCCATCGCCACGAGATCGACCTGGTGCCGATCGAGGGCGTCGACGACCCGGTGCGTGTACGCGAGGCGGTCGAAGTCCGCCCCGAAGCTGTCTCGGGCAATGGTCTCGACGGGAACTCCAGCCTTCTCCGCGCGCTCGGTCGCGGCGCACGGACGGTCGACGATGACGGCGACGATGGGCAGATCCGCATCCAGCAGGGCCTGAAGAATCGTTCCAGCTCCTGATGCCAGGATCCCGATCCGCATCGCGTCTCAACCTACCTGTTGGGGGCGCCCCAGGCTCGATCGTTTCCCCGGATTTTGGCGCCGTTTACACGCGCTATGCGCAACGTAAATGGCGCCAAAACGAGCAAGGGGGTGACGGGAGGGGGGTGGGGGTTAGAGGTTGTTGACGATGGCGGCCATGAGGTCGCCGGCCTCGGTGGGGTTGAGACCGACCTTGACGCCCGCGTCCTCGAGCGCCTCCATCTTCGCCTTGGCCGTGCCCTTGCCGCCCGAGACGATGGCGCCCGCGTGGCCCATCTTCTTGCCCGGGGGCGCGGTGACGCCCGCGATGTAGGAGGACACCGGCTTGGTCATCGACGTCTTGATGTACTCCGCCGCCTCTTCCTCGGCCGAGCCGCCGATCTCACCGATCATCATCACCGCCTTGGTCTCCGGGTCCGCCTCGAACGCCTTCAGGCAGTCGATGAACGTGGTGCCCGGCACCGGGTCCCCGCCGATCCCGACGCAGGTGGTGACGCCGATGTCCTTCTGCTTCAGCTCCCAGAGCGCCTGGTAGGTGAGCGTGCCGGAACGGCTCACGATCCCGACCGGTCCACCCTCCTTGGCGATGTGGCCCGCGGTGATCCCGACGTTGGCCTTCCCCGGGCTGATGATCCCCGGGCAGTTCGGGCCGAGCAGCCGGACGTCCGGGAAGTCGCGCTTGAGCTTGTTGTAGAACCACGCCTCGTCCTGCGCGGGCACGCCCTCGGTGATCACGACGATGAACGTGATGCCACCCTCGGCCGCGTCCATGACCGCGCCGCGCACACCGGGCGCGGGGATGAAGATGCAGGAACCGGTCGCGCCGGTCTCCTTCACCGCTTCGCGCGCCGTGGCGAAGATCGGGACGCCGTCCACGTCGGTGCCGGCCTTCTTCGGGTTCGTGCCCGCGACGACCTGGGTGCCGTACTCGCGGTTCAGCTTCCCGTAGAAGCGACCCTGCGAGCCGGTGAGCCCCTGGTAGACGAACTTGGTGGTCTCGTCGATGAAGATGCTCACAATTCCCGCTCTCGGATCTGCGGCGCGGGCCGGCAACCGTTCCTCCGGCAAACCGCTCGGTTACGGATACGGCTGCAATCGTCGACGCGTGCCGCTGCGCTCATGCCGTGCCTCCTGCGAGTGCAACCACGGCGCGTGCGGCCTCGAGCATGGTGGGCTGCAGCTGGAGCCGGTCCGACAGATGTGGTTGCAGGATCGCCCGGCCTTCGTCCGCGTTGGTGCCGTCGAGGCGGATGACGATCGGCGCGTCGATGCTCACGCGCTTGAGCGCCTCGACGATGCCGTTCGCGACCTCTTCGCCCTTGGTGATCCCACCGAAGACGTTGATGAAGATCGACCGCACCTTCGGATCGTTGTTGATGACCTCGAGCGCGCCGGTCATCACCTCGGCATTGGCACCACCACCGATGTCCAGGAAGTTCGCGGCCGCGCCGCCGACCTGGCTCACGATGTCCACCGTCGACATGGCCAGACCGGCGCCGTTGGCGATGATGCCGACGTAGCCGTCCAGCCCGACGTACTGCAGGCCTTTGTCGTGGGCGGCCTGCTCGCGCTCGTCCCGGACCTGCGTCGAGTCGTACTGCTCGTAGTCCGGGTGCCGGAACACCGCGCTGTCGTCGAGGGTCACCTTCGCGTCGAGCGCGTGCACGCGCCCGTCGGGCGTGAGGATGAGCGGGTTGATCTCGCAGAGGTCCGCGTCACCCTCGGTGTAGGCGACGTAGAGCTTGCCGAGGATGTCCACCGCGCCGTCGACGGCCTTCGGGTTGAGCTGCGCCCGCAGCACCCATTCACGGCACGCCTCCTCGGTGAGCCCCTCCACCGGGTCGACCCAGATCTTGGCGATCGCGTCCGGGTCCTTCTCGGCGACGACCTCGATCTCGACCCCGCCCTGTGCGGAGAGCATGCCGAGGTGCTTCTTCGCCGCCCGGTCGAGCGTGAAGGACGCGTAGTACTCCTCGTCGATGTCGCTCGCCTTCTCGACCCAGAGGATGCGGACGACGTGCCCCTTGATGTCGAGCCCGATGATGCTCGTCGCGTGCTCGCGCGCCTCGGACTCGTTCGAGGCGAGCTTCACGCCGCCGGCCTTGCCGCGCCCGCCGACCTGCACCTGCGCCTTGAGCACGACCGGGTAGCCGATGCGGTTCGCCACTGCGACCGCGGCCTCGACATCCGTGACCGCCTCTCCCTCGGAGACGGGGATGTCGTAGCGCGCGAACAGCTGTTTGCCTTGATATTCGAACAGGTCCACGGGCACACAACCTTTTCGTCTTGGTGTTGGCGCGCGACGGTCCGCCGCTCGCCGATGATTCTCGGTCGGAGACCTCAGCCGGTGAGCTGGGCCTCCCGCTCGTCGAGGGCGGACTCGAGCCACTGGTCGATGGTGGCCAGCGGGGTGCCCGGCGTGAAGAGCGCAGCGACGCCGATCTCCTTCAACCCGGGGATGTCGGCCTCGGGGATGATCCCGCCGCCGAACACCAGCACGTCGTCCAACCCACGTTCCGCCAGCAGGTCGAGGATGCGCGGGAACAGGGTCATGTGCGCACCCGAGAGCAGTGAGAGGCCGACCGCGTCGGCATCCTCCTGCAGAACCGTCTCGACCACCTGCTCCGGCGTCTGGTGCAGGCCGGTGTAGATGACCTCGAAGCCGGCGTCGCGCAGCGCCCGCGCGATCACCTTGGCTCCCCGATCGTGACCATCGAGGCCGGGCTTCGCGATGACGACTCGATACCGACGTTGCATCCGGCCGAAACCATACCTACGGGCTTTGTCGATCGGCCAACGAGGCCGCCCTTTTCCGAAGACCTGAGGGCCCCACTTCCGAAGATCTCCGGAGGCGCCCGGCTGGACTCGGGCTGATCCCGCTGGTCTGATCAACCTCATGGCCACCCGCCGGGGCGACACCCGGGTCTACGTGCTCGCGACCCTGGCGGTCGTCGTCGTCGGGCTGCTCATCGCGGCCGCCATCCTGCTCATCACCGGCCGGGCCAAGACCCCTGCGATCCAGGGCTCGATCCCGTTCGGCGTGGCCTCGTCGCTGCGGGAGAAGGCCAAGGATGGCGGCCCGTTCGCGTTTGCCGGCGACACCGGCGACAACGGGTTCTGGATCGCCCTGGAGGACGGCAAGCTCGTCGCCCTGAAGATCCGCAAGCCGGGTACGAAGGACTGCAACGTGCTCTGGCGGGGATCGAAGGACACGTTCGAGGATTGCGACGGCAACCCGATCCGGATGGACCAGCTCGCCCGGTACCCCACCGAGATCCCCAAGCGCGGTGACCGGAAGGGCGTCCTGCTGGTGAACCTCGACGGCACGATCCCGCCCCCCGCCGGCTCCTCCTAGCCCCACTTCCTCGTCGCCCGCCTCATCCGAGGGCGCGGACGGGTCACACTCTCCGCGTGGCTGATGGACTCCTCGCGGCGATCGTCGTCGCCACCGCGTTCAACTTCACGAACGGTGTGCACGACGCGGCCGATGCGGTCGCCACGCTCGTCGGGACGCGCGCCGCGATGCCCGCCGCGGCACTCCTGTTCGCAGCGAGCTTCACGCTGCTCGGACCGTTGCTCTTCGGGAGCGCGGTGGCGGACACCGTCGGCAAGATCGTCGACGTGCCGCAAGCGGATGTAGTCACGGTGATCGGAGCCGGCATGACCGGCGCGCTCGTCTGGAACCTCTTCTCGTGGTGGCTCGGGCTCCCGTCGAGCTCGACGCACGCAGTGGTCGGCGGGCTCGTCGGCGCGGCGGTTCTCGCGGACGGTACGGACGCGGTCGGCTGGGGCACGGTCGGTCTCGTGCTCGTGGTGCTCGTCGTGTCGCCGGCACTCGGGTTCGCCGCGGGGTTCGCCGGGTCTCGCATCTCACGGTGGTCGATGCGCAGCGCCAGCCGGGAGATCAACCGGCCGATCGGGTGGGGGCAGTGGGCGAGCTCGGCGGTGCTTGCATTCGGTCACGGCGCGAACGACGCGGCCAAGGCGACGGGCGTCATCGTCGTGATGCTCGTGGCCACGCAGCACTCGACCGGTACGAGCGCACCGTTCTGGGTCACGGCCCTCGCCGCGGCGTCGCTCACGTTCGGGACGCTCGTCGGCGGCTGGCGCATCGTGGCGACCATCGGTCTGCGCATCTACCGGCTCCGGCCGCTGGACGGGTTCGTCAGCCAGACCGGCTCCGCGCTCGTCGTCGTGGGCGCGTCCCTCGCGGGCGCGCCCGTGAGCACGAGCCAGGTGGTGGCGTCGTCGGTGGCCGGGGTCGGCGGCGGGCGGCGGTGGCACCACGTGCGCTGGCCCGTCGTACGCCAGATCGGCGTGGCCTGGCTCGTGACCGTCCCCGTGTGCGTCATGCTCGGGGCGGCGGCCGTACCCGCCTGGAGGTGGCTCACATGAAGCGCTGGTTCCTCCCGTACACCCCGGACGTCCTCGGGCTCCTGATCGAGCAGTCCGAGGTCACGTGTCACGGGATCGACGCGTTCGTGCAGTGGTCGGGGGGCGACGCCGACCAGGCCGAAGCGGTGCGGCGGTACGAGCACGAGGCCGACGCCGTGCGCCGCCGGGTGCTCGGGGAGCTGCGCGCCGCCTTCAGCACCCCACTCGACCCCGAAGACATCTACGAGCTGTCCGAACGGCTCGACGAGGTGCTGAACGGCGCGAAGAACGCGGTGAGGGAGGCCGAGCTGCTCGGGCTCGCCCCGGACCCGCCGCTCGCCGAGATGGCCGGGTACCTGCACGTCGGCGTGCAGCACCTGCACGACGCGTTCGTCGGCTTGAAGTCCGATCAGAACGACGCCACCGACGCCGCGGACCAGGCGATCAAGTGCGAGCGCCACGTCGAGCACTGCTACCGGAGCGCCATGTCCGCGCTCGCCGGCGTCGACGACCTCCAGCTGGTGACGGCCCGCCGGGAGATCTACCGCCGCTACGCGCGCATCGGCGAGAGCCTGGTGCGCGTCGCGCACCGGGTCTGGTACTCGGTGGTGAAGGAACGTTGAACCGGCTCAGCTCTCGTTGACGCGCTGGAGCGGAGCCCACGCGAGGAGCAGGCGCTTCTCCCCGGCGTCACGGAACCGGACGACGGCCTCGGCCTTGTCGCCGTCGCCGATCACGTCGATGATCACACCCTCGCCGAACTTCTCGTGGGTGACGTCGTCGCCGACGTGCAGGCCGAGCTGCTCCGCACCGCGGCTGCCGACCGGTCCCCCGCCACCACTCCCGCCCGTGCTGCCGGACGCGACCGCGGCCGCGACGACCGCGTCGCGGTGCGAGCCGAAACCCGATCCCGAGCCGGAGCCGCGCCGGGTCCGCGGCTCGCCCTGCGACTCGACGAGCTCTTCGGGGATCTCGGCGAGGAACCGGCTCGGCGGGTAGTAGTCCGTCGCGCCGAAGAGCTGGCGGCACCAGGCGTGGCACAGGTAGAGCCGTTCGCGCGCCCGGGTGATGCCGACGTAGCAGAGCCGGCGTTCCTCCTCGAGCGCCTCCGGGTCGCCGAGCGAGCGCATGTGCGGGAAGATCCCGTCTTCGAGCCCGGTGAGGAACACGACGGGGAACTCGAGCCCCTTCGCGCTGTGCAGGGTCATCAGCGTGACCATGGAGTCGTCGTTGTTCTCGCCGTCCATGTCGGTGACGAGCGAGATCGCCTCGAGGAACGACTGCACCCGGGCGAGACCGGTCGGCGGCTCGGCCGTCTCGTCGACGCCGGCGATCGCGACGAGTGCGGACGTGTTCCCGGCGTCCAGGTTCTCGTCGAACTCGCGGCGCGACTCCCACGAGCTCGGCGAGGTTCTCGATGCGGCCCTGCGCCTCGATCGTGCGCTCGGCTTCGAGCTCGGCCAGGTACCCGGTGCGGGACAGGATCGCCTCGAGCGCGCCCGACACGCCGCCGCTTGCGGCCGTGGCCTCGAGCTCGCTCATCACCTCGAGCAGGTCGCGGATCCCGCCCAGTGCCTTCCCGGTGACTCCGGCGGCGGCGCCGTCGCGCATCGCCTCGCGGAACGGCAGGTTCGCGCCCTGCGCGTACGCCTCGATGCGCCGGACACTCGTGTCGCCGATGCCGCGCTTGGGGACGTTGACGATCCGCTTCCAGCCGACCTCGTCGTCCGGGTTCACCAGCGAGCGGAGGTACGCGAGCGCGTCCTTCACCTCGCGGCGGTCGTAGAACTTCGTGCCACCGATGATCCGGTACGGGACCCCCGCGCGCACCAGGGTCTCTTCGATCACGCGGCTCTGCGCGTTCGTCCGGTAGAAGACCGCGGTGTCGCGGAAGCGCACGCCTTCCTGGTCCGTGAGCCGGTTGATCTCGTGGACCACGAACCGGGCCTCGTCGTGCTCGTCCTCCGCGTGGTAGCGGACGATCAGCTCGCCGCCGATCTGCTCGGTCCACAGGTGCTTCGGCCGGCGGGCCGCGTTGTTGGCGATGACCGCGTTCGCCGCGTCGAGGATGCGCTGGGTCGAGCGGTAGTTCTGGTCGAGGACGATCACCGACGCGTCCGGGAACAGCTCCTCGAACCGCAGCAGGTTGCGGTAGTCCGCGCCACGGAACGCGTACACCGAGTTGTGCGTGACGATGCCGCCGGCGACGAAGTTGTGGGTCTGCTCGATGTCCAGGTCGTGGACCTCGGTGTCGAGCACCACCGGCTCCACCCGGACGACCCGCTCGAACGCGCCGTTCTCGTTCACCATCACCATGCCGGGCTCGACGTCGGCCGCGGGCGTGAACGGAAGGTCCGTGTTCGTTGCGCTCCCGCCAGGACGGGGCGCGGCCAGCCGGGCGGTGTACTCGACGTCCACGTCGAGCACTGCGCCGATCTGGTCCACCATCTCGACGATCTCGGCCATGTCCGAGCTCGCGGTCTCGAACCGCCAGTCGGTGTCGCGCCGTTCGGGGCGGATCGGGAGACCGAGCACCTCTTCCAGAATCGTGCGGCCTTCCTCGTCGCGCCCGAAGAGCTCGACCCGGTGGAAGGCCCGAGCGCCGCGCCGCTCGTCGCACAACGTGACGACCATCCGCCGCGCCGGCGCGATCGTCGCCACCCCGACGTCGCCCCCCACCTCGTTTCGGTGCGACTGGGTACCCCCGGAGGGGTTCGAACTCGCACCGAAACCGGGGAGGTGGCCGGCGAAGTGGGTGTGCTCGGGGGTGGAGACGAGCTCGCGGCCACTGCCGAGAGTGATCTTGGTGCCGGCGGCGGCGTGCGCGCGGTGCACCCGCAGGACGCGGGCCGGGCGGAAGTCCCCGGCACCGAAGCACGAGAGGACCTCGTCGCCGGCGACGATCTCCTCGATCGGGCGCGTCGTGCGGTCGGCCAGGGTGACCGCGGTGCCCGGGACGAAGCACTGGTCCGCGTCGCCGACCACCATCACGTTGCGATGCTCTTCGGCGAGCAGGCGGACGAGCTCCCACTGGGCGAGGTTCGTGTCCTGGAACTCGTCGACCAGCACGTGGTTGAACCGCTGCTGCCAGCGCCTCAACGCGTCGGGGTGCTCGCGGAACAGCTTGACGACGAGCAGCAGCAGGTCGTCGAAGTCCGCCGCGGAGGCCTCACCGAGGCGCTTCTGGTACTCGACGTAGATCTCGGCCAGCCGCTTCTCGGGCGGCGTGGTGGCATCGGCGACGGCCTGCTCCGGCAGGATCAGCTCGTTCTTCATCGCCGAGATCGAGCCCTGCAGCCGCCGGGGCGGGAACCGCTTCGGATCCAGGTTCATGTCGCGCCGCACGTAGTCCACGAGGCGCGTCGCGTCCGCCTGGTCGTAGATCGAGAACGACGACCGGTAGCCGAGCAGGCCCGCCTCGCGACGCAGGATCCGCGCGCAGGCCGAGTGGAACGTTGAGACCCACATGCGGTGCGCGACCGGGCCGACGAGCTCCGCGACGCGCTCTTTCATCTCGCCCGCGGCCTTGTTCGTGAACGTGATCGCGAGGATCTCGAACGGCGACACCCCTCGCTCGGCGATCAGGTACGCGACGCGGTGGGTGAGCAGGCGGGTCTTGCCGGATCCGGCGCCCGCGATCACGAGCACCGGGCCGTCGGGCGCGATCACCGCCTCGCGCTGGACGGGGTTCAACCCGGCGACGAGATCCTCGCCGACCCGTCCGAAACCGGTCTCCGCGCCGGTGCTGGTCACCGGGGCTCCACGCGTGTCACAGGTGGATCGTACAGGTGTTCGCCCGGGAAGGTTCGCCTGGGAGCGGCGGGATCACGCGTCGCCGGGCCGCGGGATCCGCAGCTCGGTGGTGGTGATGTCCTCCCGGCGGGCCGGTCGATCGCCGGTCTCGTCGGAAAGGTCGCGGAACGCCCGCAGGAGCCGGGTGCCGTCCTCGTTGAGGGTCACGGTGAAGGCACCGCTCGCATCGTCGATCTCGAGCGCGAAGTACTGCTCCCAGTCCGCGTCGAGCGCGGGCGCGTCGGTGTCGGCACCGCGCGGCAAACGACGGAAACGTTTGCGCTCGGTATCGAAGAGCCAGATGCTGTGGGAGGACTCGATGCGATCCAGAACCCGACAGGCTACCGGTTCGGTACCTCTAACGAGCAGAGTGACGGGGCCGTCATTGACCAGCTCGACGGCCATATCCGCCCCGAAAACACCGGTTTGGACGGGAGTTCCGAGCCCGCGCAGCGCCGCGGCAAATCCGTCGACCAGGGGCTCCGCGTGCTCGGGCCGGGCCGCGGCCCCCCACGAGGGGCGCCGGCCCTTCCGGGTGTCGCCGTAGAGCGTGAACTGGCTGATCACGAGGGCGGCGCCGCCAATCTCACCGAGCGACCGGTTCATCGCGCCGCCCTCGTCGGAGAAGACGCGGAGGCCGTGCACCTTCGCCGCGAGCTTCTCGGCGTCGGCGGCGGTGTCGTCGTGGGTCACGCCGAGAAGGATGCACAATCCCCCGTCGATCGCTCCGACCGTCTCCCCGTCGACCCGGACCGCCGCGCGCGTCACCCGCTGCACCAGTGCCCGCATCTCCCCAACCTACCGACGAACCGCCCGACCGCCTCGCTCCGTCTGTTGCAATCGGTTCCCCTACGGAACCGAACGCAACCAACGGGGGAAGGGGGTGGCGGGACCGGTGGGGGCTATTCCCACTCGATGGTGCCGGGGGGCTTGCTGGTCACGTCGTAGGCGACGCGGTTGACGCCCGGGACCTCGTTGATCACGCGTGACGAGATGCGCTCGAGCACCTCGTACGGGAGCCGGGCCCAGTCGGCGGTCATCGCGTCGTCGCTCGTGACCGCGCGGATGATGATCGGGTACGCGTAGGTACGGTCGTCGCCCATCACGCCGACGGTCCGCACCGCGGGCAACACCGCGAAGCTCTGCCAGATCTCGCGGTAGAGCCCGGCGCGCCGGATCTCCTCGACGACGATCGCGTCGGCCTGTTGCAGGATCTCCACCCGCTCGGGCGTGATCGTGCCGATGATCCGTACACCAAGACCCGGACCGGGGAACGGCTGGCGCCACACGATCTCCTCGGGCAGCCCGAGCTCCTCGCCGACCGCGCGCACCTCGTCCTTGAACAGGTGGCGGAGCGGCTCGACCAGCTCGAAGTTCATGTCCTCGGGCAGCCCGCCGACGTTGTGATGGCTCTTGATGACCGCGTTGTCACCGCCGCCGGACTCGACGATGTCCGGGTACAGGGTGCCCTGCACCAGGAACGCGGCGTCGTCGTAGTCACGCGCCACCTCTTCGAACACGCGGATGAACGTCTCGCCGATGATCTTGCGCTTGCGCTCGGGCTCGACGATGTCGTTCAGCGCTGCGAGGAAGCGGTCCCCCGCCTTCACGTGCACGAGGTCCACGTTGAACTGGCGCCGGAACGTGTCCTCGACCTGCTCGGCTTCGTTGAGCCGCAGCAGCCCGGTGTCAACGAACACGCACGTCAGCTGATCGCCGATCGCCTTGTGCACGATCGCCGCCGCGACCGCGGAGTCCACGCCGCCCGACAGTCCGCAGATCACCCGCGCGTCACCGACCTGCTCCCGGATCTCGGAGACGGCCTCTTCGATGATCGAGATGTTCGTCCACGTCGGCCGGCATCCCGCGACGTCGAACAGGAACGCCTTGAGGATCTCCTGGCCCCGTTCGGTGTGCGCGACCTCGGGGTGGAACTGCACGCCGTAGATCGCGCGATCCGGATCACCGAACGCGGCGGCCGGGGTATCGCCGGTGGACGCCGACACCCGGAAGCCCGGCGGGGCCTTGGTGATCGTGTCGAAGTGGCTCATCCACACGACCTGGTCGTCGGGCTGCTCCCGGAAGAGCACCCCCGGTGCGCTCACGGTCAGCTCGGTGCGGCCGTACTCGCCCCGGCCGGTCTTCGCGACCTCGCCGCCGAGATCCCGGGCCACGAGCTGCGCGCCGTAGCAGAGGCCGAACACGGGAACGCCGGACTCGTAGATCGCCGGGTCGATCGACGGCGCGCCGTCGACGTGCACGGACGCCGGCCCGCCCGAGAGGATGATCGCCTTGGGCCGGCGCGCCAGCATCTCCTCGACGGGCGTGCTCCGCTTGACGATCTCGGAGTAGACGTGCGCCTCGCGCACCCGCCGCGCGATCAGCTGCGCGTACTGCGCGCCCAGGTCGACGACGAGAACGAGATCGTGCTCGGACGTCTCTCCCGCTCTTGGGCCTTCGGCCCGGCCCGCTCGGGGCACGCTCCGCTCGTCGTTCGGCATCAGGCGCGCGGTGTCCCCGCTGCGCTCCGGCATCCGGTCAACTCGATCAGCGACCCATGCCGATGTGCTGCGCGCGCTGCAGGGACTTCCCTTCGGTCTGCAACGACGGGGCGATCATCACTTCGGCCTTCTGGAACTCCTTCACCGTCTCGTAGCCGGTGGTGGCCATCGACGTGCGGAGGGCGCCGAAGAGGTTGAGCGTTCCGTCGTTCTCGTGCGCGGGACCGACGAGGATCTCCTTGAGCGATCCCTTCTGGCCCGCGTACACCCGCGCGCCGCGCGGCAGCGTCGGGTGGAAGGTGGCCATGCCCCAGTGGTAGCCGCGGCCCGGGGCCTCGTACGCGCCGGCGAGCGGCGAGCCGATCATCACGGCGTCGGCGCCACAGGCGATCGCCTTGGCGACGTCGCCTCCGGTGCGCATCCCGCCGTCGGCGATGACCTGGACGTAGACGCCGGTCTCGTCGAGGTGGCGGATCCGGGCGCCGGCGGCGTCCGCGATGGCCGTGGCCTGGGGGACCCCGATGCCGAGCACGCCGCGGCTGGTGCACGCGTGGCCCGGACCGACGCCGACGAGCACGCCGACCGCGCCCGTGCGCATGAGGTGAAGCGCCGTGGAGTACGAGGCGCAGCCGCCCACGATGACGGGGATCTCGAACTCGCGGATGAACTTCTTCAGGTTGAGCGGCTGGCGCGCCGGGTCCTTCGAGACGTGCTCGGCGGACACGACCGTGCCCTGCACGACGAAGATGTCGAGCTCCGCGGCGAGGATGTGCTTCGCGTACTCCTCGACCCGCTGCGGGGTGAGCGACGCGCACGCGGTGACGCCCGCGTCCTTGATCTCGCGGATGCGCGCGCCGATCAGCTCTTCTTTGATCGGCTCGTTGTAGAGCTCCTGCATCCGGCGGGTGGCCTTCTCGGGGTCGAGCGACGCGATCTCGTCGAACACCGGGTCGAGATCCTCGTACCGGGTCCAGAGACCCTCGAGGTTGAGGCACGCCATGCCACCGAGCTGGCCGACCTCGATCGCGATCTTCGGCGAGACGACGCCGTCCATGGCCGCGCCCATGAGCGGGAGGTCGAAGTGGAACGCGTCGATGTCCCAGGAGATGTCGATGTCCTCGGGATCTCGCGTGCGCCGGCTCGGCACGATTGCGATGTCGTCGAAGCCGTAGGCCTGCCGACCCGACTTCCCGATGCCGATCTCGACTTCCACCCTGGATGACTCCCCTCGTCGCGCCCGCTCCGAAACGTCAAGCCTACAGGGCCCGGTCGCGGCGTTCTCCCTCCGGACCGGGTTGCCGAAGCGGAGCGTCGGTCAGGGGCACCCGGCCTGGCCGACGAGCCGGTACGTCGCGAACCCGTCGGTCGACTCGACCGCGTAGAACTCGGATGGCTGCTCGAGGTTGCCCAGCTGCACGAGCGTTGCGACGTCCGCGTACCGGCCGTTCTGGGCGTGGAAGAGCTCCTCGACGTTGGTCAGATCCGTGAACGCCTGGTCACAGGACGCCTGCAGACTGGCCTGCGAGCTCGCCGCGGGGTCCGCGTCCACCTGGACGCCGGCCTTCTCCGCCGCCGACGGCCCGGGCGCGTTGACCTTGTCGATCGCGAACAGGACGGCGGCGAGCACCAGTGCCGCCGCCACGAGCACGCCCACCACCTTCATCTCGCCCTCCTACCCGTACAAATAGGGCATAACAGTCTACGTGGCCGCACCGCCCGGCACTCGCGGCTCGGTGAGGAACCGGAGCAACCCGGCGAGGATGCGTGCCGTCGCACCCCACACAGTCTCGCCGGTCAGGTGGAAGAACGCCATGGGCCGCCAGGCACCCCAGAGATCCCACAGCTCCTCGCGGTAGGCGGCGGGGTCGAGGAGCTCGGAGATCGGGACCGCGAACGCCGCCTCCACCTCCCGGGGGTCGGGTCGCAACACCGGCGGCGCCCCGAGCAACCCGATGATCGGGGCGATCGTGAACTGCGACGCCACGGTGCTGAGGCTGTCCAGCTCGCCGGCGACCTCGACCGCCGCGGGCGCCAACCCGATCTCCTCGTCCGCTTCGCGCAACGCCGCGGCGACGAGCGACACGTCGCCCGGGTCGCGCTTGCCCCCGGGGAAGGCGATCTCCCCGCGATGCGACGGCATCGTCTCGGGTCGCTTCGTCAATACGACGTGCGCCTCGCCGTGCTCGTCGAACAGCGCGACCAGCACCGCGGCCGCGCGGCTCGACGGCGTGTGCAGCTCCGAGGCGCGCGGTGGGGGGAGCACCGTGAGGCGCGCACGCACGTCCGCCAGGGTGAAGATCCGCTGTTCGGCCGGGAGCCCCGCCCACGGTGCCGGCGCTCCCGGCCGCAGCCCCGGGGGGCGCGGGATCTGCTGGCGTCCGCCTCGGGCGGGGCGGTCCGGGACGGGTCCGCGCCGCCCGACATCCCGTTCTTCGGCCATCGAGGGCAGACTACCGACAGCCGTCACGAGCACCGGGGGGACGATGACCGTCGAATGGAACTTCGCGAGAGCGTGGGAGGCGATCGCCGATGCGCAGCCGGACCGCCCGGCGCTCGTCCAGGGCACGCGCATCCGCAGCTGGGGTGAATGGGACGACCGGGCGGCCCGCCTGGCCGCGGCGTTCAAGGACCTGGGCCTCACCCCCGACGGGAAGGTCGCGAGCTACCTCTACAACTCCACCGAGTACATGGAGGGCGTCTACGCCACCTGGAAGTGCGGTGGCGCGCCCGTCAACGTGAACTACCGGTACCTCGAGGACGAGCTCGCCTACCTGCTCACGAACTCCGACACCGAGATCCTGCTGTTCCACGGGGCGCTCGGTGAGCACGTCGCGAAGGTGGCGGCGCAGATCCCGACGCTCAAGGCGATCGTGCAGGTCGACGACGGCTCGCCGCTCGTGGACGGTGCACTGCGCTACGAGGACCTGATCGCCTCGCACGAGCCGATGCCGCGGGCGGAGACGTCCGGCGACGACCTCTACATCCTCTACACCGGGGGCACGACCGGGATGCCCAAGGGCGTCATGTGGCGCAACGAGGACCTCTTCCTGTCGCTCGTGCCGTACGTGTACTCGCTGCTCGGGGTGGCGCTGCCCGAGGAGGGACCGGCCGGCTGTGGCGTGGTCGCCGCGCAGGCCGAGAAGCTGGGGACCACGCCGGTGCACCTCCCGGCGTCGCCGTTGATGCACGGCACCGGGTTCATGAGCTCGCTGCAGGCGCTCACCATGGGCGGCACGATCGTCACGCTCGAGTCGCGCAACTTCGACCCCGACGAGCTGTGGCGTGCGGTGCAGGACAACAGCGTGACGCAGATGGCGATCGTCGGCGACGCGTTCGGCAAGCCGATGGTGCGCGCGCTCGAGAACGCCGAAGCCGAGGGGCGGCCGTACGACCTGTCGTCGCTCGGGGTGATCATCAGCTCCGGGGTGATGTGGACCGCGGAGGTGAAGGAGGGCCTGATGGCGCGGGCCGGATGCATCTGCCTGGACTCCCTCGGCTCGAGTGAGGGCGTCGGGTTCGCGAGCCAGGTGAGCATCCCCGGTGGCGGCAAGGCGACGACCGCGAAGTTCCAGATCGGCGAGCACGCCAAGGTGCTGAGCGAGGACGGGCGCGAGATCAAGGCGGGTTCCGAGGAGACCGGGCTGCTCGCGCTCGGCGGTCCGATCCCGCTCGGCTACTACAAGGACCCGGACAAGACCGCCCGCACGTTCCCCACGTTCAACGGCCAGCGCTACTCGATCCCCGGCGACTGGGCCCGGGTGGCCGCCGACGGGACGATCGAGCTGCTCGGGCGGGGCAGCGTCTCGATCAACACCGGCGGAGAGAAGGTCTACCCCGAAGAGGTCGAGGAGGCGGTGAAGCTGCACCCGTCGGTCACCGACGCGGTCGTGGTGGGCGTCCCCGACGACCGCTTCGGCGAGGTGATCGCCGCGGTCGTCTGCCTGGACGAGGGTGGCACCGCGACGGGCGTCGAGATCGCGGACTCCGTGCGCGGGCATCTCGCCGGGTTCAAGCGACCGCGCCACGTCTTCGTCGTGGACTCGGTGCCGCGTGGACCGAACGGCAAGGCCGACTACGCCTGGGCCAAGCGCGTCGCCGCGGAGCAGGCCGAGATCTAGCCGGAACGCGAAGAGGCCCGGGCCGAAGCCCGGGCCTCTTCAACTGAGCTTTGTCGATCAGAGGGTGCACGCCTTGGCGGTGCCCTCTGCGGTCAGGCTGAGAACGCCGTCCGTGACGTCGAAGTAGCTCGGCGCACGGCGCAGGAACTGGTTCTCACCCGCGGCGGTCAGCGCGGCCACGGTGGCCGGCATGGAGCCGGTCTTCGCGCGGTAGGCCTCGACTGCGGCCTCGACCGTTGAACGCTCGGAGTTGCAGGCGCTCTTCTTGGCCTCGGTGGTCGAGCCACCGACGGCGAACACGACGACGGCGGCGAGGATGCCGAGGATCACGATGACGACGAGGAGCTCAACGAGCGTGAAGCCCTTCTGAAGAAGGTTCTTCTGCTCGAAGGCCTCGCTGCTGCGAAGGTGCTTCAACACGGTTGTCTCCCTTTTCCCGCCCGGTAGCCCCGAGGCGTTAGGTGATGGAGATGCGAGGGGCGAGATCCCGGACGGGGTGCCGCGTGCATCACTTGGAGTAACGGCGCCTCCCGCCGAAAGTGAAGGAACAACTGCTCCCCGTGACGGAAATGGGCCACCCGACCTAGTTCGATCCGCCTGATTCGCGGGGAAAGTGACGATTCGATGCGTTTCGTGCGGGAGCGCGGCTCAAGTCCGCCCGCCGATCGCCCGACCCAACAGGAGCGCCCGCGCCCGAAGTCGACCGAAGATCAGGAGAGCTGTCCCCGATGACCATGGTGCCGATCAACGTCTCGGCGATCGACCAATACCTCGAGGGCATGTGGGCGCTCGGAGCCACGGACCTCCACATCACCGCGAACTCGCCGCCGCTCGTTCGGGTCGACGGGCGCCTGTTCCCGCTCCCCGACACGACCTCGCTTCACCCCGAGGAGACGGCGCAGCTCATCCTGAGCGTCCTGACCGACGACCTGTCCGCGCAGCTGCGACGCGAGAAGGAGGTCGACTTCTCGTTCTCGTGGCAGGGCCAGACCCGGTTCCGCGCCAACGTCTACTTCCAGCAGGGGACGATGGCGATGGCCTTGCGCGCGATCCCGTTCCGGATCCCGACGATGGAGGAGCTCGGGCTCCCACCGATCATGGAGCACTTCGCGCACCTGCCCCAGGGACTCGTCCTCGTGACGGGCCCGACCGGTTCCGGGAAGTCGACCACCCAGGCGTCGGTCATCGACTTCATCAACCAGAACCGCGAGTGCCACATCCTCACGATCGAGGACCCGATCGAGTACGTGCACACCCACAAGCGCTCCGCGGTCAACCAGCGCGAGGTCGGCTACGACACCGATTCGTTCGAGCGAGCGCTCCGCTCGGCGCTGCGGGAAGACCCCGACGTCATCCTGGTCGGCGAGATGCGTGACCCCGAGACGATCCAGTTCGCGCTGACGATCGCCGAGACCGGTCACCTCGTGTTCGCGACGCTGCACACCAACGATGCGTCCACCGCGCTGAACCGGATCGTCGACGTGTTCCCGTCCGAGCGCCAGCAGCAGATTCGCGTGCAGCTCGCGGCGTCACTCGCGGGTGTGGTCGCGCAGCGGCTCGTGCCGCGCGTCGGTGGCGGGCTGGTTGCGGCGTTCGAGATCGTGATCGCCAACCATCCGGTGCGCAACCTGATCCGTGAGGGCAAGACCCACCAGATCCGCAACGTGGTCTCGACGCATCTGCGCGAGGGCATGCAGACGATGGAGGTCTCGCTCAACAGCCTGATCGAGCAGGGCCTGATCACCTACGAGGACGCGGTCGACCGCTCCCTGTTCCCGAGCGAGATCCGCCCCGCCCCCATCCCCACCCCCGCCTGAGCCACTGGATTCGGGGCGCTTCGCCGTCGCTATAGCGACGGTAGGGCGCCCCGAAACGAGCTTGTCCCAGGGCGTGCGTACCGTGCGCGGATGTTCGACGAGCGCATGGAAGCGCGGGCAGCCGGCCAGCACGGAGTCGTGTCCTACCGGCAGGCGGTCGCGCTCGGGCTCACCGAGTCCGCCATCCAGCACCGGCGGCGCACCGGACGATGGCGCAACGTCTTCCCCGGCGTGTACCGGCTGGTGGGCGCGGTCGAGAACCCGCACCTGCGAGCGATGGCCGCAGTCCTCTGGGGCGGTCCCGATGCGATCCTCTCGCACGGGAGTGCGGCCGGTCTCCTCGGACTTCCCGGCTTCATGATCGATCCGGTGACGATCTCGATCCCGAGGGCGCGTCGCTCGCTGGAGGGAGTCCGGATCGAGCAGTCACTCGCGCTGCCCGCTCATCACCGGCGGGTCGTTGACGACGTTCCGTGCACCTCGATCGCACGGACGATCTTCGACCTCTGTGGTGACATCCCTGCGCGCCGCGCCGAACGGGCCCTGGACAACGCGTTGGCGCGGCGACTGGTCACCGTTCCTGCGCTCTGGCGCGTGCTCGACGATCTGGCGGTTCAGGGCCGGGCCGGCACTGTGCTCCTGCGGTCGTTGCTCAGCGAACGAGGTCCTCGGTACGTGCCCCCGGAGAGTGAGCTCGAAGCTCGATTCGTCGAGCTCGTCACGAGTCACCGCCTGCGCGTCCCCGAGCGGCAGGTCGATCTCGGCGACGCAGACTCCTGGATCGGCCGGGTCGACTTCGTCTGGCGCGAAGCGCGACTGGTCGTCGAGGTCGACGGAGCCGCGTTCCATCACGGTCTCCTGGACCGGCAGCGCGACCTCGACCGCGACGAGCGGCTTGCCGCGATCGGTTGGACCGTGCTTCGGTTCGATTGGGACGACGTCGTCACCCGCCCCGCCGCGGTCGCCGACGGCATCAACGCCGCGCTCCGCTCGAACTGCATTCGGGGCGCTTCACCGTCGCTATAGCGACGGTGAGACGCCCCGAAACGAGCAGAGCAGGGGGGTTAGATCTTGCCGAGGGACCAGGCTTGGACGGACGGTTCGCCGGTGTCGGCGGCGAACTCGACCGCGGCGCGACCGATCAGGGACGGATCGTCCGGCGTGCACGCCCCGCTGTCCTTCTCGCAGGCCAGGAACACGACCTGGCGGGTCGCCGCGGTCTGGTCGACGTAGCTGTTGAACGCCGGGTCGTTGAACCCGTCGTGGTACTGGAAGCCCCGGATCCGCAGGTGCCGGGCCACGACGCCGCGGCTCGCGATCGGGTACCAGACGTCGGTGTCGTCGATGTCGACCACACCCGACGGCGCGTAGATCGAGCCCTTCACCGAGACCCGGCCCTGCCGGACGCCACCGAAGATGCCGCCGATCGGCGTGGTGAACCGTGAGTCGACGCGCACCATCGCGCAGTCCTGGCTCACACCCTGGCCGGCACCGAACCAGTAGTCCGGGGAGGCGGTGATGCAGCCGTTCTGCGGGTTGAGCGTCGTGTCGCGGTTGGTGGGCGTGAGGGTGACGATGAACTCCACCCCGTCGAGCTTCGGGCAGTTCGCGCCCGAGCACGAACCCGCGGTCCACTGCACCCGGAACGGGTTCTTGAGGTTGCCCGACGTGAGGCAGCCGCCGACGTCGAAGATGTGCGACTGGACCGGGTTCGAGACGACCCCGCTCTGGTTGCCCACCGAGTTCGTGCATCCGGATCCCGAGAGCGCGGCTCCCCCCGGGGTCTGGAGCGCGACCGTGGCCGCGGATCCGGGCGAGTCGAACGACGTCCGCATCTTGACGTCCACCGTGTAACCGGAGGGGACCGTGTACCCCGCGTAGTTGAGCGTCACGCTCTGGCCCGCGGTCATGCCGGCGTACGCCAGGCCCGAACCCTCCGCGATGATCTTCGCGTTGTCCGGGTTCGTGCCCCCGGCGGCCGACGCCGGCACGAGTCGCGGCGTGGCCGGGACGCCGTAGACCGCGAGCTGCTGGCCGTGGAGGGGATCGCTCGAGTTCGGGCCGGCGCACAGCTCCATCGCGCCGTTCGGCAGGTAGACGTGGCTGTCGCCCCCGAAGACGAACTGCACTCCCGCCGCGTCCGGGTCGCAGTCCCCGCCGGGATCGGTCGCGCTGGGCTGGCGGGGGAAGCTCGGGATGTCCGTCGAGGTCACGAGGATGCGCGCGCCGTCGAGCTTCGCGGTCGCGTAGGGCGAGCCCTGGAACCCCGGCCGGTTCACGTTGTACTGGACGACCGCCGAGTTGATCCGGTCACCGGTGTTCAGGCAGCCCGAGAGGTCCGCGGCCGCCGATGGGTTGACGGTCGAGAGCTTGATCGTCGTGAGGCTCGTCGTCGGGAGGGGCAACGTGTACGGCCCGCAGGTTCCCGTCGTCTTCAGCCCGAGCCAGCCGACCGTCTGGTAGCTGACCTGGATCGTGGGCGCGTTCATCCGCGACGGATCGACCGCGGCCTGCGCGAGCTCGAGGTCGATGCCACCGCTGTACGAGCCGCGCGGCACCTTGGGCTGGTGGTTGCTCAGCCAGATGCTGGCGCCGTACTTGCCCGACGCGAACTGGTAGTTCACCGTCTTGCCGTCGATCGCCTTGCCGCAGTCCGTCAGGGTCGCGGCGGTCGTCGAGCCGGGGCAGTTGTCGCCGTTGACGAACTGCGTCGGCTGGGGGAACAGCCCGAAGAACGTGCCCGGACCGGCACCGGCCTTGTCCGGCGTGAGCGTGATGAGATGCGACGTCGGGTCCGCGGTCGGCGCCCAGTTGTAGGGCGTGCCGCCGACCACGTGCTGACTGCCGTAGTCGTCGGCTGCGCCCGCGATGCACCACTGGTGGGTCGTGTTCTGCTGGATGTCGGGCGTGAAGTCGATCCCCCACGACGCCGTCCCGCACTGGGAGCTCGTCGTCGTGTTGCGGAAGTCGAAGTAGTAGCGGCCCGTCGTGTCATCGGCGGTGTCCGCGGTGCCGTGGTCGTCGGGCTTGAACCAGAACGTCGCGAGCTTGCAGTTGCTGTTGGCGAAGAGATCGTTCAGCGCCTTCGCGTCCGTGTAGATGCCCGGCGTGAAGGTCACCAGCTTCCTCGCGTTCGTGCACTCCGAGGTCGAGGGGACCGACTTGACGGTCAGGCCCGAGAGTGAGGGCAGCGGGTACTTCTCCGGGCTGACGAGGCCGGGGTCGCGACCCTTGCCGTCCGAGAAGTTCCACCCGGGGTCGGTGCACGTGGTGTTCGAGCCCCCGAATCCGGTCCCGGAACAGCCACCGCGCGCTTCGATCGTTCCGGTCACGAGGTCCGGGTCCGTGATCATCGTCGGCACCGCGTTGGGCGTGTCCACCTTGATCTTCGAGTTCGAGAACACGTTGCCCTGGACGTTCCAGGCGAAGTTGTTCGGCTCGTACCCGCACGTCGGGAAGATGCCGAAGAGCCAGCGGCCCGGCATGATCGTCTGGTTCTGGCGGATCCCCGTCTCCTGGTAGCTCCCGCCGTTGTCGCCGGCGCAGTCGTCGCTGCTGTTCACGTTGTACGGCGGTGGTTCGGTGTTGCGGGCGCCCTGCGCCGTGCTGACGGTCCCGTCGTTCTGGGTGGTACGCCGGTCGCCGAGCGTCAGCAGCGCGTACGGCGGGGCATCGCCGAGCTGCGCCGGCTCGCCGCTCCCACCGTCGGCGGCCACCGAGCAGCTCACGACGATCTTGGGCGCGTCACCCGCGGCGGGCTGTTCCAGCACGGTCTTGTTGTTCGCCGGGTTGCAGACGTCCGACGGCGAGATCGTCGGGTCGATCCCCATGCTCGGGGTGTGCGCGACGCGGTTCACGGCCGAATCGAGCGCGGAGTCGGTGGCGTAGTTCGTCGCGCGCTGGCTGCGGTATCCACCGCCGGCCCGGACATTCGTGTCGGCGAAACCGCTGAGCGCGCCCAGGATGAGCCCGAAGACCGAGATGAACACGAGCGCGATGATCAGGCTCGCGCCGCGTTCTCCGTGGATCCGTCGCAGGTGCTCTCGGGTGGGAGTGCTCATCGGTCTCTCTGCTCGCATCGGGGGTCGGTGGTCAGAACCGGCTGTTCGTGCCGGTGAAGCTGCTGGTGTCCATCGGGTTTCCGGCGAGGTCGGTCATGCCGGAGGTCGGTCGGTACGTCGGGGCCCGGTTGCCCTGGCCGGAGCGCGTCGAGCGCGATGGCGAGCCGAGCGTGACCGTGAGCGTTCGGCTCGCGACGTTCCAGGCCACGGTCGAGCTCGTGAAGCTCGTGTCGGAGCTCACGTAGTTGCGGTTCGTGTCGACGATCCCGATGTTCGAGCACTTCGTCAGGAACTTCACCTCGTCCGAGCTCCCGGAGTTGTCGAACGTCACGGTGACGTTGTTCGAGCTCTGGTTGCTCGAGCTGCCGGACCATTCGGAGCACAGCGTCGACACATCCAGCGCCTCGGAGAACGTGATCGTGAAGTAGTCGTCCTCTTCGGCCTTGCCCGCGGTGTTCCCAGGACCGTTGTGCAGCGTGACGTCGGTCGGTTCGGGATCGGTGGTGTCGACCGTCACGGTGCGAGTGGGCGACGTGAACGTGTTGCCGGCGTTGTCGGTCGTCGTGACCCGGAGGTCGTAGCTGCCGGAGAGCCCGCTCGTGTTCCAGCTCACGGAGTACGGGCTGCTGCTGTCGGTCCCGATCGTGGTCCAGCCGCCCGAGCCCGCCGGTCGGCGCTCGAACTTGGCGGCGCTGACGCCGGAGGTCGTGTCGTTCGAGTTGGAGAACACACCGATCGTCCCGCTCACGAACGCGCCGTCGGCGGGGCCGGTCAGCGAGCCCGTCGGCGGGGTCTTGTCGAGCTTGATCGTCACCGTGCCGTTGTTGGAGTTCCCGGCGTTGTCCGTCGCGCTGCACGTGTAGGGGGTACCGGTCGTGTCGGCACTGATCGTCTGCGCGCCACAGCCGGTCGAGGTTTGGATGCCCGAGGAGTCGGTGACGGACCAGCTGAGGTCCACGTTGCTCCGGTACCAGCCGTTGTCGCCGACGGTTCCCGTCGCGGTCCCGACGATCGTCGGGCCCTGGCGGTCGACGGTCACGGTGCGGGTCGCAGAGTTGAACAGGTTGCCGGCGTTGTCGGTCGTGACGACCCGCAAGTCGTAGCTGCCCTCGGAGAGCGAGCTCGTGTTCCAGCTCACCGAGTACGGGCTCGAGGTGTCGGTGCCGATTTCGGTCCAGCTGCCCGAGCCGGACGGCCGGCGCTGGAACTTCGCGTCGGCAACGCCGGAGGTCGGGTCGGCCGAGTTGGAGAACACGCCGATCGTTCCGCTCACGTACGAGCCGTCGGCGGGGCCGGTCAGCGAGCCGGTCGGCGGGGTCTTGTCGAGCTTGATCGTCACCGTGCCGTTGTTGGAGTTCCCGGCGTTGTCCGTCGCGCTGCACGTGTAGGGGGTACCGGTCGTGTCGGCACTGATCGTCTGCGCGCCACAGCCGGTCGAGGTTTGGATGCCCGAGGAGTCGGTGACGGACCAGCTGAGGTCCACGTTGCTCCGGTACCAGCCGTTGTCGCCGACGGTTCCCGTCGCGGTCCCGACGATCGTCGGGCCCTGGTTGTCGACGATGACCGTGAACGTCGGCGAGGTGAAGGAGTTGCCCACGTTGTCGGTCGTGACGACGCGCAGGTTGTACGAGCCGTCGGGTACCCCGCTCGTGGTGTTCCAGTTCACGAAGTACGGACTCGAGGTGTCGGGCGCGCCGATTGTCGTCCAGGTCGAGCCGGCCGCGGGCTTGTATTGGAACGTCGCGTTCGCGACCCCGGAGCCGGTGCCGTCGTCCGAGTTCGAGCTCACGACGACGGCGGAGCCCTTGACGAACGCGCCGTTGGCCGGCGCGGTCAACGAACCGGTCGGCGCGGTGTTGTCGACGCGCACTTGGACCGCGGTGGCGACGGAGCTGAAGCTGTTCCCCGCGCCGTCGGTCGTGGTGACCCGCAGGTAGTACTGGTTGTCGGGCACCCCGGTGGTGTCCCACGCGACGCCATACGGGCTCGTCGTATCGGTACCGATCGCCGTCCACGGGCCGGTCGAGAGCACGCTGTACTCGAACACCGCGGCGGCGACGCCGGCCCCGCCGGTGTCCGCCGAGTTGGAGCTGACGGTCACCGAGCCCCGGAGGTTCGCGCCGTTGGCCGGTGCCGTGATCGACCCGGTGGGTGCGACCGTCTCGTACAGGAAGCTGTGCGAGTCGGTGCCGGTCAGGCCGGCGTTGTCGGTCACGGTCGCGACGACCGTGTAGGTCACGCCGGTCGAGAGGCTTCCGGTCGTCATGGTCTTGAACCACGACGTCGTACCGGTGGCGGTCAGGTTCTGCGCGGCGGAAAGCCACTGCGAGGTGCTCGTGCCGGCGGTGCCGTTCCAGTAGCGGCCGTCGCTGGACCGCTGGATCGTGACCTTGACGCTCGCGATCGTGCCCGGTGCCGTGTCGGCGGCCGTCCCGCAGATCCCCGGCGACGAGCAGCCGGCGGTCCAGCCGGTCGTGTTGTACTTGGCGTTGTCGGCCGGGAAGGTGATGGACGCGGTCGGGGCGGAGTCCACGAACACGACCACCGACGGTGACGTGAACGTCTTGCCGGCGTTGTCGGTCGTGATGACCCGCAGGTCGTAGGCGCCCTGGGCGAGTGCCGCCGTGTTCCAGCTCACTGAGTACGGGCTCGAGCTGTCGGTGCCGATCGTCGTCCAGGTGCCGGCGCCGGTCGGCGACGACTGGAACGTCGCGTTTGCGACACCCGAGCCACTGTCGGCGGAGTCCGACGAGACCGTGACCGTACCGCCGACCGTGGAGGCCGCCGCAGGAGCGGTGATCGTGCCCGTCGGTGCGACGTTGTCCACCGTCACCGAACGGGTGGAGGACGTCGTCGTGTTGCCGGCGGTGTCGGACGTGATCATGCGCAGGTCGTAGGCGCCGTCGGTGAGAGCGCTCGTGTCCCACGGGGTGCTGTACGGGCTCGTGGTGTCGAGCGCGATCGAGGTCCAGGTGCTGCCTGCACTCGGCTTGTACTGGAAGTCGGCCGACGCGACCGACGCCGGGCTGGTGGCACCGGCATTGCCCGAGACGGTGACCACGCCCCCGACGAAGGCGCTGTTCGCCGGCGCCGTCAAAGCCGCGGTCGGCTGACCGGTCACGTAGGCGAACGTGCGGGTGACGCTCGAGGTCTGGTTGAGCGAGTCCTTTGCCGTCGCGGTCACGGTGTACGAGACGGTGTTCTCGAGGCTCGCGGTGGTGAGCGCGCGGCTCCAGCTGGTAGTTCCGGTCGCGGTGAGGTTCTGCGTGGACGTCGACCACTGCGAGGTGGTTGTGCCCGGGTTGCCGTTCCAGTACCGGTTGTCGCTCGAGCGCCGGATCGTCAGCGTGACGCTCGAAACGGCACCGGGCGCGGCGTCGGACGCGGTGCCGCACACCGCTCCGCCGGCGCCACCACAACCCGCGTTCCACGCGGCCGTGCCGTACGCCGGGTTGGTCGGGAAGGTGACCGCGAGGGTCGGTGGCGTCGTGTCGGGCGGGATCGTGAGCGAGTCCGAGAGCGGTCCCCACCCGGTTGCATTCTGGGCCTGCACGGAGACGGTCGTGCTGCTCGACACGCTCACACCGCTCACCGTCAGCTTGCACGACGTGGTGGTCGCGGACGCGGTCGCCGCGTCGACGGGTGAGCTGTTGGTGGATCCGACCTTGGCCCGGAAGTTGGTGAAGTCCGCGAACTGACCGGCGGAAGGTGGCGTGAACGTGAGCACGACGGTGCCGGCGGTACCACTGCTCGCCGCGGTCGGTGTCCCCGGCTTCCCGGGCAGGGTGAGCACCCCGGCGATGCTCGCCGACGGCGAACCTTCGCCGTACGAGTTCAGCGCACTGACCAGGACCGAGTACCGCGTGTTGTCCTCGAGCCCGGTGACCGCACCGCTGAAGGTCGCGGGGTTGTTGTAGGTCACGACCGTCGGCGTGGAGCTCGGGTCGTTGGCGGTGAGCCGGTACCCGGTCAGCGGAGATCCGCCGTCACCGAAGTCCGGCGGGAGGCTCCAGGTCGCGTTGATCCGGCCGTTGGTCGCCGGATCACCCGTCGCGGTATCGAGCAACGGCGGTTCCGGGGTGGTCGGGCCGGGCGTGGCGAACGGCGAGTAGTCCGACCACGGGCCGTTCCCGATGATCGTCATCGCACGCACCCGGAACTTGTAGCTCTGGAAGTTGGTGAGGCCGTCGATCACCGCGCCCGGAGCGCTCCCGGCGTCGACCGCGAAGATCACGGGGTTGGTGCCGCCGATCACGTCACCGGGAGGCGTCTGCTCCACGAGGTAGCCCGTGATCGGTGAGCCGCCCGTGTCCACGGGCGCGTTCCAGAACAGCCGCACGCGGTTGTACCCACTGATCGTGTGGACGTTGGTCGGCGCACCGGGTGGGCGGTTGCTGCCGTTCGCGCCCTCCACGCGCCGCTGCGCGTCGAGGTGGAAGTCGTAGGCGCCGTGGATGGCGATGTAGCACTGGCGCAGCCCGCACACCGGGGTCGGGAACGTCTCGCCGTCGGGGGTGAGATAGCTCGACGCCTCCGGTCCCCCGGCCTCGCCGAAGTGCTTCGCGAGCACGACCTCGGCCGGTGCGTTGCTACCCCGGCACACGCGACGTACGAGCTGGCTGTCGATGCCCGCGCCACGCGGCGACGTACCGCACCACCGTCTGACCGCCCTCGCCGAGATCCTGGTCCCAGCGGAACGTGATGAGCGACTCCTCGGTCGGCGACGCCTGGCAGATGCCCGCGTCGTCCACGGTCACCGGGTTCACGCCGTCGGTGTCGACACTCGCGACGTCGGACGGGAAGTAGGCGGAGAGCTGGCGGACGTCGGCGGCGCTCGCGAGCCTCTGGTCGATCCCGACCACCGTGCGGAAGCCGACGACCATCGCGGTGCCGAGCGGCACAATGATGATCCCGAGGATGACGACGGACGCGACGACCTCGACCAGCGTGTAGCCCTTCTGGCTCGTGCGGGCGCGGAGGCGCTGCAGCAGGGACCGGATCATGCGGAACCCAACGGGACGTCGTCCCGTGCGTCGCGCTTGACCACGGTCACGGTCTCGGTGCTCTTCGACTCCGCGTCGTTGTCCGGGCCCGTGACCTTCAAGGTGAGCTCCTGGAGGCCCAGGTCGGTCGCAGGGCACGAATCAGACCAGGTGGGCTCGTTGCTCGCGGTGTAGCCGCTCAGGTACCTGACCTTGGTGACGGTCGCCTGGTAGTGGGAGTACGGGCTGGCCGGGTTGTACGTGGGATACGTCACCTGACCGCCGGCGACCGTGCACGGGAGGTACTGGAACGTGTCGGTCGGTTGCGGTTGCTTCAGCGACTCGGCGAACGCGCGCAGCACGACGTCGGCGCTCGACGTCTTCGAGTTGAAGTCGGCGACGCGCAACGTGGTCCAGATCCCGCCGAGGATCGCGACCATCGCGATGCCCATGATCGCGACGGTGATCATCAGCTCGACGAGGGTCTCGCCGGATTCGGAGTTGGTGGACGGCCGTGAGGCGCGTGGGCAGAAACGCATCAGCGTGGCGAGCTACTTCGTCTTCTGGCTGTTGAACACGCCGTACATCGCCGACACGAGGGCGACGGCTACGAAACCGACGACCACACCCATGAAGATGATGATCGCCGGCTCGGCGAGCGAGGTGAGCTTCTTGAGCTTGTAGTCGAGCTCACGCGCGTAGTAGTTCGCCGCGGAATCGAGCTGCGCGTCGAGCGTTCCGGTGTCCTCACCGACGCGGAGCATCTGCGTGGCTGCGGCCGGGAACAACCCGGAGTCGGTGATCGGCCCGGCCATGCCCTCACCCTCGAGCATCGCCTCGCGCGCCGTTGCGAGCGCGTACTCGTAGACCTTGTTGTTCGCACCCTCGATCGCGGCCTGCATCGCCTCCGGCAGCGGCACGCCGGCCTTCATCATCGCCGAGATGATCCGGCAGAACCGTTCGATGACCGCGTACTGCACGACATCGCCGATCAACGGCATGCGCAGGAAGATCCGGTCCTTCGTGTGCTGACCCCGCTCCGTCTTGAGGAACAGGTAGATCGCGGTGAAGATCGCCGCACCACCGCCGACGATCAGCCACCACCACTGCTGGGTGAAGTCCGAGAAGTCGAGGAGGATCTGGGTCGGCAACGGGAGCTTGGCGTCGAACTCCTTGAAGAACCCGGTGAAGCGCGGCAGCACGAAGGCCACCAGGATGACGACCGTCACGATCGACATCACGAGGACGATCATCGGATAGGTGAGCGCCGACTTCAGCTTCTGGCGTGACTCGAGGTCGCGCTCGAGGTACGCGGAGAGCTGATCGAGCACGACGTCGAGCTGTCCGGTGATCTCGGCGGACCGCAGGATCCCGATGTAGTAGTTGGGGAAGACGTCGCCGTGGCGTCCGAGCGCCTCGGAGAACGGGATGCCGGTCTGGATCTGCTCGGCGATGTCCTGGAGCACGTCGCGGAACCGTTCGTTGTCCGTGCCTTCGCGGACAGTCTGGATGGCGTCCACGATCGGGATGCCGGCGCGTACGAACGCGCCGATCTGGCGGGAGAAGTGCATGATCTCCTGCCGCTTGACCCGTTGCTTCGTGATCTCGATCTTGTTGAAGCTGCGCTTCTCCGAGATCTTCTTGACCTCGAGCTGGCGGCTCAGGAGCTCGTTCCGGAGTGCCTCCGCGCTCATAGCCTCCGTGGTGGCCTTGAGCTTGGTGCCGTCCGGCGCGACCGCCAGATACTTGAACTGTGCCATTGCGCTTGAACCCGTCTGCTCGGCTTAGAGGACGTAGATCGTTCGGAGGATCTCGGCCACGGTCGTCACGTCGCGCTCCACCAGCCGGAGGGCCTGCTCCTGGAGCGTGATCATTCCCTGCTCGATCGCGAGCTCCTTGAGCTGGTCGTGGTTCGCGTTCGCGACGATCAACGTCTTCATCGCGTCGGTGACCTTGAGGACTTCGTACACACCGATGCGGCCCTGGTAGCCGGTCTGCGAGCAGAAGACGCAGCCTTCGCCGTGGAAGAACGCCTGCTTGGGAGCCATGCCGGACTTCTCCCAGATGCCCACCTCTTCGGGGGTGGGGTCGTAGGGCACGCGGCACTCGGGGCAGATCCGGCGTACGAGCCGCTGGCCGATGACCCCGAGCATCGACGAGGCGATCAGGAACGACTCGATGCCCATGTCGAGGAAGCGGTGCAGGGCCGACACTGCGTCGGTGGCGTGAATCGAGGACAGCACGAGGTGTCCGGTGAGCGCAGACTGCACGGCCATGCGCGCGGTCTCCACGTCACGGATCTCGCCGACGAGGATCGCGTCGGGATCCTGACGCAGGATCGACCGGAGTCCCCCTGCGAACGTGATGCCCGCCTGCTCGTTGATCTGGATCTGGTTGACCGCGGGGAAGACGTACTCGACCGGGTCCTCGACCGTCATCACGTTGATCTCGGCGCTGTTGATCTGCGCGAGGGTCGCGTACAGCGTTGTGGTCTTCCCGCTTCCCGTGGGACCCGCGCAGATGACCATGCCGTACGGCGATCGCACGAGCGACTCGTAGGTGCCGAGCATGTCCGGCGGCATGCCGAGGTCGCTGAGCTCGAAGAGCGCGCGGCGCTTGTCGAGGATTCTCAGCACGCACTTCTCGCCCTGCACGGTTGCCGTGGTCGCGACGCGGACGTCGAGGTCCACGCCTTCGATGGTCACTTCGATCTGGCCGTCCTGCGGGCGGCGGCGCTCGACGATGTTCATGTTCGCCATGACCTTGATGCGGCTCACCAGTGCGGGCCCCATCTCGACCGGAAGCGAGAGCACCTCGTGGAGTGCACCGTCGACCCGGTTCCGGATCCGCACCCGGTCGTCCATCGGTTCGATGTGCACGTCCGAGGCTCGTTCCGTCACGGCCTGCGACAGGATCAGGTTCACGACCTGGACGACCGGCGCGTTCTCGTCGACGGTCTGGGTGACCTGCTCGTCGACGTGCTGCGCGAGCCGGGCCTGGGCGCGCTGTTCGAACACGCGGACGTGCTCACCGACTCGCGACGTGGCCTTGTACGCGACATCGATCGCGCGCCGGACGTCCGAGACTCCCGCCACGTAGAGCTTGGCCGGCTGGTGGAGCTCGTCTCGGAGCCGGTCGGCGAGCGCGGGCTCGGACGGGTCGGCTACCGCGACGTCGTACCCGAAGTCGGTGCGGCGCAGCGGGATGGCCAGCAATTCGCGGCGCGTGCTGCTCGTCGAGTGCGGCAACCCCGTCGTCGGTCGGCACCTGCTTGCGCAGGTCGACGACCTCGAGGCCGAACTGATCGGCGAGTGCAGACGCGAGGTCGCGTTCGTCGAGGATGCCGGTGTCGACGAGGTACTCACCGAGCCGCTGGCCCGAACCGGACTGCCCGGCGAGTGCTTCCTCGAGCTCCTCCTGGGTCAGGACCTCGCGATCAACGAGCACCTCGCCGAGCCGCTTGCGACCCGAGGGTACGGCCGACTGGCGCGGCGACGTATCGGGCGCGGCCGCCACGACAGGAACCTCGCCGGTCTGCAGCTCCGTGCGGCGCTGCGCGAGCTGGGCCTCGAGCTCCTGCACGCTCACCGTCGGAGGCGGCGCCTCGTCTTCGACGTAGTCGTCGACCTCGGGTGGGTGCTCCACCGCGTCGACGTACCGCTCGAATTCCTTGGAGGCGTCCTTCCGGGACTTCAGCAGGCCCACGTCAGACCTCGGTCCCGGCGGCGAAGGCATCAGTCGTCGAGGCAGAGCGGGGCGAGGCCACGGGCTGTGACTTGGTCATTGCTTCCTACTCTCGGGTCCACCGACATCCGGTGCGGCTCGAGAGATGCTTCGACGCGACGAAGCGGCGCCTGTAGCGGCGCCGCCCCGTTGGTGAAGACTTTCTTATCGGCCCAAACTCGGCCAAATGTTACAAAACGTTACTTCTTGCCCTTGCCCTTGGTGGGTCCGACCTTGGCGAGCACGTCGCGGCTCGACAGGATGAGGAGGTCCTCGCCTTCGACCGTGATCTCGGTGCCGCCGTACTTCGAGTAGACGACCGTGTCGCCCACCGCGATGTCGAGCGGGATCAGCTCGCCGGTGTCGTCGGAGCGCCGACCGGGTCCCGTGGCGAGGACCTCACCCTGCTGGGGCTTCTCCTTCGCGGTGTCCGGGATGACCAGGCCGCTGACGGTGGTCTCCTCGGCCTCCGCGGTGCGGACGACGATGCGGTCATCGAGGGGCTGCAGATTCATGTGGTGCCTCCTGGGACGGCCACGACGGGCTCGGGTCCGGTAGATCAGATCGTTAGCACTCGGTCATTGAGAGTGCTAAGTGACCGTAACACTGGACCGAAACTGAGGCAACTTCCCCGCCGGTCAATCCCGGGTCGGGAGGCGCAGGGACGGGAAGGCACCACAGGAGAGCGAGGTCGGACCGTCGCGGCGCAGCCGCCACCACGCCGTCGCGGCGATCATCGCCCCGTTGTCGGTGCAGAGCGCGACCCGGGGGAGCAGCGCCGGGATGCCGGACGCCTCGGCCACCTCGAGCAACCGGGCCCGCAGCCGTGAGTTCGCGGCGACCCCGCCCCCGATGACGAGGGTGCGGGCCCCCGCCGAGTCGGCCGCGGCCGCGAGCTTCGTCATCAGCACGTCGACGATGGCCTCCTGGAACGACGCGGCGACGTCGCGCGCGTCGACGCCGGGATGACGTCGCACATGGTTGATCACCGCGGTCTTCAGCCCCGAGAAGGAGAAGTCGTAGCCCTCGTTGCGCATCGGTCGCGGGAACGGGATCGCAGTCGGGTCGCCTTCGCGCGCCAACCGGTCGATCGCCGGGCCACCCGGATACCCGAGACCGAGAAAGCGAGCGACCTTGTCGAACGCCTCGCCCGCGGCATCGTCAACCGTCTGGCCGAGCAATCGGTAGTTCGCGTCTTCTTCGACGATCACGACCATCGTGTGCCCGCCGGACACGATGAGCACCGCGAGCGGCAGCTCGACGTCGGGGTCCTCGAGCCACGCGGCGTGGAGGTGGGCCTCGAGGTGGTTCACCCCGACGTAGGGCACATTCAGCGTGAGCGCCATCGCCTTGGCCGCGCTCACTCCCACCAGAAGCGCGCCGGCGAGCCCGGGCCCGTGACACGCCGCGACCGCGTCGACGTCGGCGAAGTCCGCGCCGGCTTCGACGAACGCCTGCGCAACGACGCCACTGACCAGCTCCGCGTGGGCGCGACTCGCGATCTCGGGAACGACGCCACCGAATCGCGCGTGCAGATCGACCTGGCTCGAGACCACGCTCGATCGGATGTCGTGGCCGTCGTCCACGATCGCCGCCGCGGTCTCGTCACAGCTGGTCTCGATCCCGAGGATCGCCGTCATGGCTGCACTACCAGCGCCGGATCGGCTCGAACACCGTCTCACCATGGATGCCATCCGCGATCCGGCCCAGCCGAGCGGCATGCTCGGCGGTGTCGATCCCGCGGGCCCACATGACGAGCGCGTCCTCGTTGGTCTCGGCGTAGTACCCCTTGCGCACCCCGACCGAGCTGAAGCCGAACCGGCGGTACATGGCCTGCGCCGTGGTGTTGCTGACCCGCACCTCGAGGGTCAGCGCATTGACCTCACGGTCGATCGCCTCGTGGCTGACCGCGAGCAGCAGGCGCGTCCCGATCTGGTGGCGGTGCCAGGCCGGATCGACTGCGATGGTCGTCACGTGCCCCTCGTCGACCGTGACCATCAGACCGGCGTAGCCAACGATGTCGCGGCCGACCTTGGCCACGAAGTACGCGCCGCGTGCCCCGGAGCCCCAGCTCGCTCAGGAAGAGGGACATGGTCCACGGGCGCGGGTACACCTGGGTCTCGATGCTCAGGACCGAGCGCAGGTGCCGCCGGCGCATCGCCACGACGTGCACCGCGAGCGGCTCGGGTTCGCGTCGCCGTCGCCACTACCGCCCCTTCCGATCCCACTCGATCTCCGCGTCGCTGCGGCGAAGGTACAGCGGATGGACCTCGGCGGGCGGACTGAACTCTTCGCGCTCGTACCGCGCGGTCGCGAGCTCGACGAGCGCGGCGGCACCCGGCAGTGCCGCGCCCGGGCCGGCCAGCTCGACCCGGTCCAGCTTTGCGAGCTCGGACTCGTAGCGCAGCGCGCCGTCGCCCGCGAGCAGCGCCTCTTCGCCGCTCGCCGCGAGCTCGCCGGCGAGGTGCTCCGGAGTACCGACCGCGTACTCGGTGATGCGCTGCACGCCCCCCGGCACCGGCCGATAGCACGCGAAGAAGACTTCGTTGCGCCGGGCGTCGACAACTGACACGACGTTGCGGCTCGTGTGCCGCAACGGGTACGCGATGAGGTCGAGGGTCGGGACCCCCACCATCGGGATCCGCAGCGTCTGGGCCATCACTTCGCGCCGTCGTCATCCCGACCCGCAGCCCGGTGAAGAGGCCGGGACCGAGCCCGACCGCGACGAACGCGAGCTGGTCGAGGTCGACGGCCAGCTCACCGCACAGATACTTGATCGCCGGCGCGAGCTGTTCGGCATGGCGGCGCCCGCCATCGAGGCTGACGTCTCCCAGCACCCGACCGTCGCGCGCCGAGCGCGACGCTGACGCGTGGGGTTGCGGTGTCCATGGCCAGGACCAGCACTCAGGCCCCACCGCCCCGTACGGCGCCGGCCAGCGCTCGATCGCGCGGCGCCCACGTCGGGCCGACGCCGTGCAGCTCGATCACCCGGGTGTCGTCGTCGGCCTCTTCCGGAGGCAGCACCATGAGCGCGACCTCGAGCCGATCCTGAGGAAGGAGCGCGCTGACCGCCTCGCCCCATTCGACGATGGTCACCGCGTGCCCGTCGAGCAGCTCATCGAGGCCGAGGTCGATCACTTCCTGGAGGTGGTCGAGGCGGTACACGTCCAGATGTTGCAGGGGGACGTCTCCTTCGTATTCACGCACGATCGTGAACGTCGGGCTCACCACCGGCTCGCTCACACCGAGCCCGGCGGCAATTCCCTTCGCGAGCACGGTCTTGCCCGCGCCCAGGTCACCCGACAGCACGACGACGTCGCCGCGTTCGAGCACCCCCGCCAGGCGGGTGCCGAGCGCCATGGTCTCGCCCGCCGATCTCGTGCACATCTCCATCGACTCGACCGTCAGACTCTGCGCCGGGCGTTCATCACCGGCTCGCCGCGGTGGCCAGGGCCCGCTTGATCGTCACGAAGTCGGCCCGGGCCTGGGCGAGCGCCGAGCCCCCGTTGCGCAGCACCGCACTCGGATGCAGTGCCGGTATGAGGACGGCGCCGTCACCGAACGGGAACTCGCGCCCCCGGAGCTTCGTGATCCCGTCCTTGGTCTGGAGCAGGAGCTTGGTCGCGAAGTTCCCGAGGGTGACGACCACCGCCGGCTCGATGAACGCGAGCTGGGCCTCCAGGTAGGGCCGGCAGGTCTCGATCTCGACCGGCAGCGGGTCGCGGTTGCCGGGTGGCCGGCACTTCACGACGTTGGCGATGTAGACCTCGGCCCGGCTCAGGCCGATCCCTTCGATCAGTCGGGTCAGGAGCTGGCCGGCCCGGCCGACGAACGGCTCGCCCTGCAGGTCTTCCTGCTCCCCCGGCCCCTCGCCCACGAAGACCAGGCGGGCGTGGGAGTCCCCGACCCCGAAGACCACCTGGGTGCGGGTCTCGGCCAACCCGCAGCGGGTGCAGCCGAGCGCGTTCTCCCGGAGCTCGTCGAACGACGAGATCTCGGACACGTCCAGTGAGAGCGACACGATCCAGGGTACCGGCCCGATCAACCCCGCACCGGGCCGGGCGTGAACTGGGCCCCCGAGGCCGGTGCGGCGACCCGCACCGCCGCGGCCACGGCCTCGACGACGCCCAGGCGCAGACGGTCGAGGTGCGCGGAGACCGCTCCGGTGGCGAGGCCGAACGCGATGTCGCCGTCGAAGCGCGTCGCGACCGGGCGCAGGGCGCGCCCGAGCCCATCGTGGGCGCTCTCCGCGAGCAGGCGACACTCCAGCTTCGAGCACTGCGCGTCGGTCACGACCACGACGAGCGTCGTGTGCTCACCCGGCCCGAGCGGCGGGTCCGGGAACCCTCCGACCGTGGGCCCGGCAGTTGACCCCGCGATGACCTCCCCGCCGGCGCCGATCACGTCACCGATCGCGTTCACGACCGCGAGCACGCCGACCGTCGCGTCCCCGACCCGCGTCGAGGCCGTCCCCATGCCTCCGGGCACGCCGTGCTGCGCGCCCCGCCACTTCCCGATCGTCGCACCGGCTCCCGCACCGACGCGACCGGTCGGCACCTCCCCCGACGCCGCGGCCCGAGCGGCTGCCGCACCGTCCTCGGCGCGTGGGTGGACACCACCCGAAGCCACGAGATCGAAGATCGCGGCCGTCGGGACGATCGGCACCGGGCCCGCGCTCGACTGGAAGCCTCGACCCCGTTCGGTCAACACGTCCATGACTCCGTCGGCGGTCGCGAGGCCGAACGCGGACCCGCCGGTGAGCACGACGGCGTCCACGTGCTCGACCAGCTTCGTCGGTTCGAGCAATGCAGTCTCGCGTGATGCCGGCGCGCCACCCCGTACTTCGCACGACCCCGTCGTTCCTTCAGGGAGGAGCACCACCGTCACCCCGGTCCCCGCGAGGGTGACGCAGCCGACCCGGACGCCGTCGACGTCGGTGATCGACCCGGTCAGGACGCCGCTTCCGTCTTCGCGTTCCGCTCCTGCTGATCGCCGCCTTGCACCTCACGCGCGAACTCGACGATGAGGCGGTCGACGACATCGGACTGCTCGAGCATCGCCATGTGGCCCGCGCCCGGGAGCATCTCGAGGCGCGCACCCGGTACCAGGCGAGCGATCCGGCGGGCCTCCGCCGGTGGCGTGAGCACGTCATTCGTCCCGCAGATGACCAGCGTCGGAACCGCGAGCTTCGGCAGCTCGGCGGAGAGGTCGAGTGAGAGCAGCGGGCTCGCGGCGTGCTTCCGGGTCTCGGAATCGCACTCGAGGATCATCTGGCGGGTCAGCTCGACGTGGCTCGGCTGCGGGTTGCGGCCGAAGCCGATGCGGGCGATGAGCAGCCCGAGATTTGCGAACCCGAGCACCCCGCCGGCGTCCGGGGACGCCGACGCCACCCAGTCGAGCACCCGGCTCAGCCGGCGGTTCCCGCTCAGTGCCGTCCGGGACAGGGTGGAGAGCAGGACGATCCCGGCCACCCGCTCGGCCGCGACCTCCGGGTGCCGGAGGCAGAAGAGCTGGACCGCGACGCCCCCCATCGAGTGACCGACGAGCACTGCGTCGTGCAGGTCGAGTCCCTCCACGACCGTACGAACGTCCGCCGCGAGCGTGTCCAGTGTGTGACCGCTCTCACCGACCTTCGACGCCCCGTGGCCACGGTGGTCGAACGCGATCGCCCGGAACCCGGCCTGGGGCAACGACTCCATCTGCTTGACCCAGGTCCGCACCGACAACGTGACTCCGTGCGAGAGCACGACGGTCGGGCCGCGACCTCGGCTGATCACGCTGATCGCCCCGCCGTCGTGGCTCGGGAGGCTCAGGATCTCGTCGAACCCCGGGACGAGCTCCGAGGCCGCGTCCGGATCGTCGTGGCGCCGCAACCGACCGGCCGCCACCCGCTCGGCCGCGTAGGCCGCGCCGGCGAGCGTCGCAGCCGCGCCCGCCGCGAGCCCGAGCGCCCGGAACGCCCGGCCCGGCATCAGCGGTACCGCCGAGGAACTCGGGGCCCGATCCCGCACACGATCTCGTACGCGATCGTGCCGAGGCGCTCCGCCCACTCCTGCGCGGTCACCGAGGCGTCGCCCTGCCGTCCGATGAGCACGACCTCGTCGCCGACCGCGACAGCGTCGTCACCCACGTCGACCATCAGCTGGTCCATCGTGACGGTGCCGGCGACCGGACGGCGGCGGCCACCGATGAGGACCTGACCACCGACAGCCGCGAGGTTGCGGGGCACGCCGTCGGCGTAGCCGATCGGAACCGTCGCGATGGTCGCCGGGCGGTCCAGCTCGTAGCGGAGCCCGTAGGAGATCCGCGACCCGGCCTCGAGCGACTTCACGTGCGAGACCCGCGCCTTCAGCGCCAGCACCGGCCGCAGCTCGGCCACGCCGGCCAGGGCCGGCACCGGCGCAATGCCGTAGATCGCGATCCCGGCCCGCACGAGATCGAAGTGGGCGTCCGGAAACGCGAGGAGCCCGGCCGAGTTCGCCGCGTGCACCAGACCGCGGCCGCACACCGGCGGACTCGAGCTCGGCCAGGACCGCCCGGAAGCGAACGATCTGGTCGGGCGTGTAGGGATCGTCGGGTTCGTCGGCCACGGCGAAGTGGGTGAGGACGCCTTCGAGGACGAGCTCCGTCCGTTCGTCGACGCGCCGAGCGAACGCGACGGCATCATCGGGCCGGGCACCGACGCGGTGCATGCCGGTGTCGACCTTGAGGTGGACGGGGAGTGGCTCGCCGGACCCGACATCGGCGACCGCCTTCGCCAGGGTGTCGATGCCGGTCGTCGTGTAGACGACGGGAGTGAGCCGGTGGGCAACCACCGTCGCGGCGGCCTCCGGAGCCGGCTCGGACAGGACCAGCACCGGTGCGTCGATGCCCGCTTCACGAAGCTCGACGCCTTCCTCGACCAGGGCGACGCCGAGCCACGTCGCGCCCGCCTCGAGCGCGGCCGTCGCCACCTCCACCGAACCGTGCCCGTACGCGTCGGCCTTCACCACCGCCATGACCTGCGCCGGAGTCGCGACCCGTGCGAGCGCTTCGACGTTGTCGCGCACCGCCCCGAGGTCGATCTCCACCCAGGCGGCCCGGAACCGCTCGGTCATCGTGTTGGATCGCTCCGGCGCCCGCACTTCGTGCCCGCTCCCGCGCACCGCTCCAACCGCTTCCGGTCGCTCCGGCGTCTCGATCCGCGCCGGTGCGTGGGGCACATCACGTGGTGGCCGCCAGGTAGCGGATGATGTCACCGCGAGCGACGATGCCGACGACCTTGCCGCCATCCACGACCGGCACGTGGGTGACGTCGTGCTCGTGCATCATCGTCGCAACATCTTCGACGGTGGCGTCCGGTCCGACCTGCTTGAAGTGCTTCTCGAGCACGTCGGCAACGGTGGTCGAAGCGGCCTTCTTCAGCTCCTCGTCGTAGCGGCGCACCGATCCCGGCATGGTGATGTCGATGCCGGGGAGGATCGCGAAGGTGGTCGGCAGGTGCAGGCGCGCTTCGGAGATGAGAAGGTCCTCGTCCCGGAGCAGGCCGACGATCGAGCCGTCGGCGTCCACGACGGGCGCGGCACCGATGCCCTTCTCCGCCAGCAGGTCGGCGGCGTCCGGAAGCGACGTGTCCGGCGTCAGCGATATGACGTCCTTCGTCATCACTTCGGTCACGGCGGTGCTGGTCGACATCAGGCCTCCAGGTCGGGAACGTGCGGGTCGGTGCGGGACGGACCCCGGCTGGGCCCGCCCCGACGTTCGGCGAGGTCGGGGAGAGCGGCCGGGATCGCGTCGATCAGGTCACCCGCGATCATCCCAGTATGCCCGGCCCGATCCGCGGCACGGCCATGGACCCAGGCGCCGGCGGCCGCAGCTTCGAACGCTCCCATCCCGCGGGCCAGGAATGCGCCCACGATGCCGGAGAGCACGTCCCCGGTGCCTGCAGTGGCCAACCAGGGCCCGCCGGTGGTGTTGACCGCGACCCGGCCGCCCGGGCCGGGCTCGGCGACGACCGTGGCCGAGCCCTTCAGCAGCACGACGGTGTCCGCCGCGGCGGCGAGCCGGCGCGCCGCGTCGATCCGGTCCACTCCCGGTGGCTCGCCGACCAGGCGCGTGTACTCGCCGTCGTGCGGCGTGAGCACCGTGGGCACGTGGAGCATCGTGTGGCGCATGCGCAGCGGAGTCAGGTCACCGCGCAACGCATTGAGCCCGTCCGCGTCGAGGACCACCGGAACGGGCGCATCCGCGACCAGCTGGTTGACCGCGACCTGCGTGCGATCGTTGCCACCGAGTCCCGGGCCGACCACGAGCGCTCCGAAGCGGTTGACGTCGCGCAGGAGCCCGGCGACGCCCCGCACGTCGAATGCGCCTTCCGGAGTTGCGGCCAACGCGAACGTGATGACCTCCGAGCCCGAGCTCGCCGCCGCGGCGTCATCGCCGGGAACACCGCACCACACGATTCCGGCCCCGGCCCGCATAGCCGCGTGGCTCACGAACATCGGCGCACCGGTCATGCCCGTCGCGCCACCCACGACCATGAGCCCGCCGACTTCCCACTTGTGGGTGTTGGGAGCGCGAGGCGGGAGCCACGCGGCGACATCGCTCTGCTCCGTGAGACCCGCGGCGCCGGAACCGACATCGATCCCGATGTCCGCGACCATGGTGGCTCCTGCGTGCGAGTGTCCGGGCTCGAACACGAGGCCCGGCTTGGGCGCGGCGAAGGTCACCGTCCGGTCCACGCGCACACTGGGTCCGCTGACCGCTCCAGTCAGTCCGTCCACCCCCGATGGGATGTCGACGGCCACCACGAGCACCGGCTCCGGCGCGACGGTCTCGGCGACCCATTTCGCGTCGCCTTCGAGCTCCCCCCGGAATCCGGTTCCGAACATCGCATCGACCACGACATCGGTTCGTCGCAGAGTGCGACCGAATCGTTCGCGATCGATGCCGTCTTCGAGCACGACGGTCTCGACCCTCATCCCCCAGGCCCGCAACGCCCGCGCCGTGACCAACCCGTCACCGCCGTTGTTCCCCTTGCCGCATACGACCACCGCGCGCCGGCCGTAGACGCCGCCGCACGCGTCGCGCACCGCCCAGGCAACGGCGCGTCCCGCGCGCTCCATGAGCACCTCGACCGGGGTACCGGCGGCGATCGTGCGCC
Source organism: uncultured Acidimicrobiia bacterium (assembly GCA_963770095.1). Classification (GTDB taxonomy): domain Bacteria; phylum Actinomycetota; class Acidimicrobiia; order IMCC26256; family JAENVU01; genus Chersky-806. The sequence goes on along the minus strand of CAVYOO010000004.1, from coordinate 80,958 downwards.
GGTCCGCTTCGCCCATCTCGGCCGGTGTGACAAGCGGCTTCATCCGAGCGCCACCGCGACCGCCATCGCCATGCTGTCGGTGTGCGTGAGGGTCAACATCCAGGTCGCGACACCCCGATCCGCAGCGAGCTCGGCCGCACGGTCGTGCAGCAGGATCTCCGGTTGACCGCTCGGCAGCCGGGTCACCTCGACATCGCGCAGCGCGAACTTCCAGAGCCCGACGCCCATCGCCTTCATCACCGCTTCCTTCGCGGCGAACCGTGCCGCCAGGCGCGGCACCGGCTCCTTGTGCCGGAACGAGTACTCCCGCTCCGCATCGCTGAACAGTCGCTCGGCGATGCGGGCCCGGCGCTCGAGCGCGAGCCGGAACCGTTCGCACTCCACCAGGTCCACGCCGATCCCCAACATCGCCGCGGTTGCCGGCCGGGTAGGGAGTGTCGGCGTCACCCTTCGGCGCGCCAGCGATCGGCCATGTCGTTGACCGGGACCGTCAGCAGGTCCACCAGGTCGGTCTCGGCCAATCGCGAATCATCGAAGCTGAGCTCGGTCTCGGTGAACGCGCCCCGCAGTGCGGCGTAGCGGTTGCGATACCCGGAGAGAACTGCGTGAGCCACGTCCGCGGGCACACGGACCTTGAGGTCGAGGTGCAACAACGTGAGCCCCACGGTCTGCACACCCTTGACCTCCGGCACGATCAGGACGGTACGTCCGTCGCTGCGCCCCTTCGTCACCCAGACCTCTCGCTCCGCCGCGGCGATCTGCTTCGTTCCCCGCAGGATCGGGTTGTCCGCGGTGCGCGAACGCAGCTGCGTCGCGCTCCCACCCTGGTCCAGCACGCCGATCGTCGCGTCGTCCGTGGCCGGATCGCCGTCGATCCGGTAGCGCGTGAAGCCCGTGACCTCGTTCACGGCTGCGTCGAGGTCCACGAGCGTTCGCAGCACGCGGTAGCTGAGGTTGTCGCGCGCGGCGCCGGCCGCCAGCACCTGCTGGACCAGCGGCACCTGCAACAACGTCTCGTCCGAGCGGGAGATCCCGACGGTGACCGTCTTCGCCTGGTGCTTGATCGCGTCGACGGGGCGCGTGAGCTCTTCGATGGCGGCGGTGAGTGCTGCCGTCAGGTCCTCGACCACGGTGGCGGGCGTTCCGACCTTCCCGTACTCGACCTGGAACGCGTCGAGCGGGAGCACGCGGGTCGCGTACCGGAACAGCGAAGCCAGCTTCACGGCGGTCCCGGCCTCGAGCGAGCCGTCGTAGACACCGGCGCGGAGCTGGTCGAAGAACCGGGTCGCCGGCCCTTCGAGCTGCGAACCGAGGCGCTCGATCGTGGCCCGGCTCGGCACGCGCGGCGCGGTGACCACGGTCTCGATCGCGGCCCGAGCCTCGCGCAGCGGTCGGGCAGAGGCGTCGATCGCGAGTGCGGCCTCGTAGCCGAAGAGGTGGCCCGCCATTGCGGAGAGCACGAAGGCGAGCGCCGGATGCACCGACGGGACCTCGATCGTGTCGAGCGCGGCCCCGAAGCGTTCGTCGCCCTCGTCGATGATCGCGACCGCCGCGGCCTTGTGCGCACGATAGATCGCGAGCTCTTTGGCGACGTCGTCCGCGTTCGAGCCCGCGAGCCCCGCCCCGCACACCAGGATCAGTGGCTCGGCCGAGAGGTCGATGTGCTTCTTGTCCTCGGTGCCATCACACGCGATCGACTTGTAGCAGAGCTCCGAGAGCTTGATCCGCACCTCGTGCGCCGCGATCTGGTTCGAGCCGTTGCCGACGACGGCCCAGTAGCGGCGACCCGGAGCCAGGCGCTGGGCCGTGATCCCGATGGACGCGCGTCGCGCCAACACCTGCTCCATTGCGGTCGGCAGGTCGCGCAGCGCGTGCAGCAGGGTGACCCGGTCCTCGGAGGGGCCCGGAGTCAGCTCGTCGGCGAGTGCGAACGCAAGCAGGAATCCGGCCGCGACCTGCGCGTAGAACGCCTTGGTCGAGGCCACGCTCATCTCCACGTCGCGACCATCCGACGTGTACAGGACACCGTCGGTCCGGTCCGTGAGATCGCTGTTGCGCCGGTTGACGATGGCCAGCACGGTTGCACCACGCGTCCGCGCCAGGTCCACCGTGCGGTTCGTATCGGTCGTCGTCCCGCTCTGGCTGATCGCGACCACGAGCGTGTCGGTCATGTCCGACGCCAGGCGGAATCCGGAGAGCTCCGTCGCGAGCACCGCCTCGACCGTCATGGAGTACGACACGCCCATGGCGCTCTGCAGCGCGGCGACCAGGCTCTGCCCGGCGACGGCCGCGGTGCCCTGGCCGATGACGAGCACACGGTGGAACTGCCCGGCGCGGAGCCTTGCCCGCAGGTCCTCGGACAATGTCTCGTGCGAGAGCTCGACGACCGGCACTCCGTCGCGCTCGGCGATCTTTCCCCGCAACGTCTTGCGGAACGATGCCGGGGCCTCCGAGATCTCCTTGAGGAGGTAGTGCGGGAACTCGCCGCGGTCGATGTCCCGGGTCGTGATCTGCGGGGTCACGAGCTCGTCGGCACTCACCGGCAGCTCGGTGCCGTCGTACGAGATGCGCGCGATGCCCTCGAGCGTGCCGGCACCATTCGCGTCCAGCACGACGATCTGGCCCCGGCTGGCCCCGGGGTTGTCGGGGTTTCCCGGCGTCTCGCCGTCCAGGCGCAGGTACTGCGGGGTCTCCTCGACCAGGCCGTAGGGCTCGCTCGCGACGACGAAGCAGTCGTCGGCGACGCCGACGTACAACGCCTGCCCGCTCCCTCGCAGTGCGAGCATCACCCGGTCCGGTGCCGAGGCCGAGTGGGCGCCGATCGCCACGGAGCCTTCGAAGGCCGCGACGGTCGCCCGGAACGCCTCGGTCACTCCTTCACCCGCTGCGATCCGGCGGCTGACGAGTGCGGGAATGACCTTGGCGTCGGTGGTGATCTCCGGCGGGATCGCCAAGCCGTACTGCGTGACGAGCTCGGCGAAGTTGTCGACGTCCCCGTTGAGTGCGGCGGTGACGTAGGCATCATCTTCGCTCGGCCCACCGGCCTCCTCCTGGTTCAAGGGGTGCGCGTTGGCTTCCGAGATGATCCCGACGCTCGCCCAGCGCGTGTGCCCGAGCACCACCACCGCCGCGGCGTCGTTGTCGAGCGCTCGGTGCAGCAGCCGGTCCTCGGTGATGGTGCGACGCAACAACGCGACGTTGTCGCCGAGCTCGCCGATCTCGGCGGCCGCCTTGTAGACGAAGCTCAACGCTGCGTCGGGCGACCGGACCGCGCGCGACCGGAACAGGGGATCCGCGGCGCGTTCGCGCAGTGCCGCCGCGTTCTCCGCGCTCGAGAGATCCAAGCCGTGATCCCGTACGTAGAGGTGGATCCCGGCGGAGTCGCGGCCCCGAACCTCGAGCCGGTCGATCGCCGAGAGCGCGATCTGCACCGATGTGAACGCCTCGATCGCCGCCGGCGCCGTGCACCCGGCCGCGAGCGCTTCGACCTCACGTCCGGCCCGGAGCCGGTCGCGAGCGACGGCCCACACCGCGTCCTTGGCCCGGACCAGCGCGGCGTTCACCGTCTCGAGATCGTTGGCGTGCACCGCGCCGTCAACGTCGAGTCGCGCCTCGAGCCGGTTGAGCAGGTTCTGCTGCGCGTCGAGCTCACGCGCGAGCTCGGCCGCACCCCCGGGATCGCCGATGAGCGCCCGGACTCCGGGCACGCCCCGCAGCGCCGCGTCGACCGCCTCGAGGTGCACCGACGCCTCGTCGAGCGGGCCCGCCGGCGATGCCGCGCCGGCGGTGGCCTGCAGATGCTCCGTGGCGCGCCGAAGATCCGCCGCCAGATCGGCGAGCGAGGGTGGCGTCCGATCGGTTGGGCGCCGGACGACGGCGACGATTCCGCACATAAGAACCAGCAATCCTACCGGGCACATCCACCGATGGAGGAGGCCTCGTCAGCCGTTGAGGCGGGCGTGGATCGACTTCGTGCGCCGGTAGTACGCCTTGAGCTCCCGGGCGAGCGGGCGGTAGATCGCCGACGCCGCGGGGTCGGGCCGGGACACGTGACCGATCGAGACGCTCCGGCCGAGGTCCTCGAAGGTCGCGCGGCCGAGCCCGACCAGGCCCAGGAAGCCTGCGCCGCGCACGTTGGCCGAGTGCGGATCGTCGACCAGCTCGATCGTGCGCTCGAGGACGTCGGCGTGGATCTGGCGCCACAGCTCCGATTGGGCGCCGCCGCCGATGACCCGGATCGGGTCCAGTCGCCGGCCGACGAACTTCTCGACCGCGCCAAGCAGCCACTTGGAGTTGTACGCGACACCTTCGAACACGGCACGGACCTGGTCGGCCCGCGTCGTCGACAGCGACTGGTTCACCCAGGACGCGCGCAGCGTCCGGTCGTCCACCGGGGTGCGCTCACCGTTGAGCCACGGAGTGAAGAACACCGAGCCGCTCCCGATCGGTGCGGTCGCCGCGAGCGCGCCGATCCGCTCGAAGGCATCGGGCGGCGGCGGACCCGTGCCCAGCGAGTCGTCGGGCCAGAGGACGTTGTCGCGCAGCCAGCCGAGGCACGCGCCCGCGGTCTCCTGGTCGTTGCCGACGAAGTAGCGGTTCGGGACGGCCGCGGGGAGCGACGCCATGTTCGCGAACAGGTCGGTCTTCTTGAACGGGACGTGACACGTGATCCACGACGAGGTGCCGAGGTAGAGGTGCGCGTGAAAGTCTTCGATCGCGCCCGAACCGAGCGTCGCCGACTGCACGTCCGGAGTGCCCGCGACCACCTCGATGCCGGCCGGCACCCCGAGCTCGGCTGCCGCGTCCTCCCGCACCGAACCGATCACATCGACGGTGCGCACGAGCTCTGGCAGCGTCTCTCGATCGAGCTCCGAGAACGCGATGAGCTGGTCGTCGTACACGACGCGGTCGAGGTCGCGGTTGTCGGTGACGAAGAGTCCGGCGATCGAGTCCACCGATGCGACGGCCCGACCGGTGAGCCGCAGGTTCAGGTAGTCCTTGGGCTCCAGGAAGGTGCGCGTCTCCCGGTACACGTCGGGCCGGTGGTGCTTGATCCAGAGGATGTGCGCGGTCGGGTCCTTGCCCGAGTGGCCCGGTGCACCACCCGACACCTTGATCCACCGGGTGATCTTGCGCGGCTCGTAGCCCTGCACGGTCACCGTCCCACCCGTGATGTCCGGCATGTACGGCGCGCCGCGGGCGTCCATCCAGATCAACGCGTTCATCAGGTGCCGACCATCTCCGTCGACGGCAACCGTGCCCAGCCACTGCGCGGTGCAGCACACCCCGATGATCCGATCCGCCGCCACCGTCCCGCGGTCCATCATCCGGCGCGTCGCGGTGGTGATCGCCCGCCACCAGTCGTCCGGGTCCTGCTCGACGCCGCCGTCGTCGGTGAGGATCAGCTGCGTGGGCTCGTAGTCGCTCTCGACGACGGCGCCGGTCTCCGCCACCAGCGCGACCTTCGGCCCCGAGGTCCCCAGGTCGATCGCCAACACACAATCCATGCCGCTCACGCCTCACAACCCCCGAAGACATGTCGCCGTTCGTTGCGTTCGGTTCCCCTACGGAACCGAACGTCACAAACGAAGGATGGGGCCGGCGGGGTGGAGGGACGGCTCACGAGGCGACGCCCAGGGCGGACTCGAGCGCGGTGGCGAGGCGCTCGGCGGCGGCCCGGGCGGTGGACTCGTCGGCGGCCTCGACCATCACCCGCACGACCGGCTCGGTGCCCGAGGGCCGCACGAGCACGCGCCCGTCGGCACCGAGATCCGCTTCGACCGCCTCGACCTCGGCCCAGAAGCCGGCCGCCGCATCGAGCCCGTCGCGCTCGCCTACTCGCACGTTCCGCAGCACCTGCGGGTACTTGGTCACGACGCCGGCCAGCTCCGAGAGCGGGACGGCGGATCGCACCATGGCCTCGAGCAGCAGGATCCCGGCGAGCGGACCGTCACCGGTGACCGCGTGGTCGCGAAAGATCAGGTGCCCCGACTGCTCGCCGCCGAGGACGAGGTCGTGCTCCTCCATCGCGGCGAGCACGTGACGGTCCCCCACCGGGGTCTCGATCACCGCGATGTCGTGCGCCTCGAGCGTGTGGCGCAGACCCAGGTTCGCCATGACCGTCGTCGCGATCGCGTCCCCCGCGAGCCGGCCGCGAGCCTGGAGATCGATCGCCGCGATCGCCAAGATGTGGTCCCCGTCGACGATGCCACCCCGCTCGTCGACCGCGACGAGCCGATCGGCGTCGCCGTCGAAGGCCAGGCCGGCCTGCGCTTGTACGTCGAGCACCGCCCGCACGAGTCCTTCCGGATCGGTGGACCCGGACTGGTCGTTGATGTTGACACCGTCGGGCACCGCGTTGAGCAGGACGACCTCGGCACCGAGCCGTTGCAGCGCGCGGGGGGCGGCCTGGAACGCTGCGCCGTTGCCGCAGTCGACGACGAGGCGGAGCCCACTCAGCACCTCCGGCGCCACGGCGACGAGCAGCCGTTCCACGTAGTCCTCGACGGCACCTTCGACCTGGTGCGCCTCCCCGATGCCGAGGCCCTGGCGCGCCGGGGAACCGCCGGCCCGGATCGCGGTCATCTCGGCCTCGATGCGCGCCTCCGTCTCGTCGCGCAGCTTCCGGCCCCCGGGCTCGAAGAACTTGATGCCGTTGTCCGGGTACGGGTTGTGGCTCGCGGAGATCATGGCGCCCGGCGCCCGCTCCACCACGCAGGCACCCGCGAGCCCGGGGGTCGGCAGCACGCCGAGGCTCTCGACCGAACCTCCCTCCGCGCAGATCCCGGCAATCAGCGCGGCCTCGAGCATCGGACCGGAGCGGCGGGTGTCGCGCGCGATCAGGAACGGCTGCGCGTGCCCCAACGCGTGGACGCCCGCGCGCCCGAGCGCAACCACGAGCTCCGGCGTGAGATCCACGCCCGCGACACCCCGCACCCCGTCGGTTCCGAACTTCAGCGTCATGACAACGGCCGGCCCGGCGCGACCCGGTGGGCTAGCGCTTCGAGTACTGCGGAGCCTTGCGGGCCTTCTTGAGGCCGTACTTGCGGCGCTCCTTCTCGCGAGCGTCCCGAGTCAGCAGCCCGGACTTCTTCAGCGCCGGACGGGCCTCCGGGTCCAGGGTGACCAGGGCCCGCGCAATGCCGAGACCGAGCGCTCCGGCCTGGCCGCTGATGCCGCCGCCCGCGATGGTCGCGTCGACGTCGTAGACATCCGCGGTCTGGGTGATGCGCAGTGACTCGGTGGCCGCCATCCGGTGCGTGGCGATCCGGAAGTACTGCTCGATCTCTTTCCCGTTGACCACGAGCTTGCCGGTACCGGGGCGCAGGCGCACGCGCGCCACTGCTTCCTTGCGCCGACCGGTGGTCTGGATCAGGGGCTTGGACAACGAGACGATCCTCTCGGGAGATCTACGACGAGACCCGCGAGGCCAGCGGGTGCGGCTGCGGGAGCTGGGCGGAGTGGGGGTGGTTCGGGCCGGCGTAGACCCGGAGCTTCTTGATCATCGAGCGGCCGAGGCGGCTCTTGGGCAGCATGCCCTTGACGGCCATCTTCACGACCCGCTCCGGCGCCCGCTCCATGAGCCGCTCGAGCGACTCGGACTTGATGCCGCCCGGGTAGCCCGAGTGGCGCCAGTACAGCTTGTCCGTGCTCTTGCGCAGCGAGATGTCGAGCTTCGAGGCGTTGATGACGACCACGTGGTCGCCGACGTCCACGTTCGGCGCCCAGATCGGCTTGTGCTTGCCGCGCAGCAGCGTGGCGACCTCGGTCGCCACCCGCCCGAGGCGCAGGCCCTCGGCGTCGATGACGAGCCACGCGCGCTGAATGTCCGACTCTTTCGGGGTGAAGGTCCGCACGGGTCCTACTCGTTCTCTGAGAACGGCGACCGGCTGGCCTACCGCATGGGTTCGGCCGGGAAACCGGCTCGGAACGCGACCGCCAATGCTACTCGCGCGGGCCCCAGGGCAGCAATCGGCGACTACCCTGACGCCGTGACTTCGATCGATGCCGCCCACCGCCTTGCCGAACACCTCGAAGCCGACGCCGACCGGGCGCTCGAGGTCCTGCTCGACAGCACCCTCGAGCCCATCGTGGACATGGTCCTGCTCAGCCGCGACGGTGCCTACGAGGCCCTGACCCACGACGGCAGCACCGTGTTCCGGCGGACCGGGCCGGGCCCCGACGGCTACGAGCTCGTTGCCGCGGTGGGCACGGACCCGCTCGCGGACCAGTCGACGGACAAGTTCGCGCCGCTCGACGCCGAGCTGGCCTCGAAGCACCCGCACCGATCCGAGAACGCCTACCCGTTCGCCTACGACACGATCGCCCAGCTCTTCGACCACCCCGCCGCGCCCGATCTCTGCGTCATCCACTCCGCTGCGCACAATTGGGAGGATCAGGGCGGTCATCTCGGCGAGCACGGCTCGCCCGGCGTCGTCCAGGCCCGCGCCCCCTTCGTGATCGCCGGCAAGGGGGTCCGCACCGACGGGCTCGTCGCGCGGGCCGGGCGGCTCGTGGACGTCGCCCCGACGATCGCCCACCTGCTCGGCTGCGCCCCCCAGGGGGATGGCGGGACCTACTTCGCGGGCCAGGACGGCGAAGTCCGCCTCGACGTGCTCGACGTGGACGCCGGTCGCCCGAGCCACGTCGTCGGCTTCCTGTTCGACGGCACCAACCCGAACGTCCTCTACGCGATGGCCGCACGGGGCGAGGCCCCGAACGTGGCGCGCCTGATCGAGATGGGCACCGCCTACGAGCACGGCGCGATGGCCGGGCTGCCGACCGTCACGTTGGCGAACCACACCTCGATCCTCACCGCCCGGCTGCCCGGTCACCACGGGATCCTGAACAACGCCTGGTTCGACCGTGCGACCGGCGAGCAGATCATCACCAACTCCTCGGCCACCTGGCCGTGGGCGATGAAGACGGTCAACCCGGGCACCGAGTCGATCCACACCGCGGTGACCCGCACCTGGGCGGACGCGTTCACCGCGTCGGTGAACGAGCCCTGCGACATCGGGGCCGGATTCTCGACCTTCGACTTCTTCCGGCGCGGTGACGTCCCCCCGATCCCGGACGACCCGTTCGGCCTGCCGCACACGACCGAGCGCTTCGTGCGCCCGTCCAAGGACTACCAGTGGTCCTCGATCGTGGACCACATGGGCACCGAGCAGGCCTGCGGGATCTGGAGCGGCCACTACCGCGACGTGGACTACCCGGCGCCGCGGTTCATGTGGGTGAACTTCACGCTCACCGACTCCGCGATGCACGAGGGTGGTCCGCATTCGGAGATGGCGGCGGCGTCGATCCGCGACTCCGACGCACGGCTGGGCGAGGTGCTCCACGCGATCGAGCAGGCCGGAGCCTTCGACGACACCGCATTCGTCCTCGTCGCCGACCACGGGATGGAAGAGAACAACCCCTCGGTCCGGGGCGACTGGGACGTCAACCTGCGCGAGGCCGGTCTCACCTTCCGCGACGAGGCCTACTCGTTCCTGTACCTGGGTGAGTCGTGATGGGCCACGCCGGCGACCGGGCCGTCCGCAACGCCCGGCGCGTGTGCGGCATCGTCATCGTGGTCGGGTTCGGCCTCACCGCGTGCGGCGGCGGCGACAACAATGCCCCCGCAGGATTCAGCCAGACGGTGAAGGGTGACAACGGCAGCGAGAGCTCGGTGAGGTTCGGGGCCGACGCCGAGATGCCGTCGAACTTCCCGGCGGGCGTGCCGCTCCCGAGCGCGGGATCGCTGAAATCCGTGGTCGCGGAGAAGAACCCGCCGAACGCCTCCTACACGATGACGTACAGCCTCGACGGCCGCAGCGGCAACGAGGTCGGGAACCTGTACATGCGCAAGCTGGAACAGTCCGGCTACAAGATCAAGCACTACAGCTCCGTCGGCGGCACGGACGCCCGGATCACCCAGTTCGACGCGATCGGCAAGAAGTGGGATGTCGCGGTCGTGAGCGGCAAGGCGAGCCCGAGGGACCGCGACAGCCTCTCGGTCCTGGTGCACACCCACGGCCAGATCACCAGCGGACTCGGTGGGATCGGCGACACCACCCCGGACGTCACTGCACCCGCGGGCTCCGGTGTCGAGATCCCGAGCACGGACGACAGCTCCACGACCTCGACCACCTCGGGGTTCTGAGTTGTGGCGAGTCCTCGCCTCCACGGTCGCGGTCCTGCTGATCGGCGGGGTGGTCGGGGGGTGCAGCTCCGAGCACTCGAACAGTGGCCCGAAGGTCGCGGTGAAAAAGGACGGCAAGGAGCTCAGCGGCTCGACCACTGACAACTCCTTCAGCGTCGGCGACGCCGAGCTGCCCAAGAGCTTCCCGGCCGGTGACGTTCCGCTCCCCGAGTCCGGCGAGCTCAAGGCGGTCGTGTCGGGCACGCGCGAAGGCGCGAAGTACTTCAGCATCACCTATTCCGTGAAGAGTGGGGACCTGAAATCGGTCGCCACGAAGTACAAGCAGGCCCTGAAGGACGACGGGTACGCGATCGAGTCGTCGAGCTCCGTCGGTGGGTCGAGCGGAAGCTTCGCCGCATTCACCGCGGTCGGCCCCGACTGGGATGTCATCGCCTACAGCGGTGGCGCCGCGGATGCCGGCGGGGCGCTGTCACTCCAGGTGACGACCCACGACCCGAGCAAGGACCTCCCGGGTTCGTAGCGCCGTATCGCACTACGCGCGGTCCTCGAACCCGACTTCCCAGAGGCAGAGGCCGTGCGGCGGTGCCGGCTCCGCGGCCGCGGCGCGGTCGCGCCGGCGGAGTATCCCCATGATGTCGCCCGGCCGGCGCTTCCCGACGCCGACCTCGACCATCGTTCCCACCATCGAACGGATCATCTGCCAGCAGAACGATGTCGCGCGGACGTCGTAGCGCAGGCGGCCGTCGCCCAGGTCGACCCACTCCGACTCGTAGACCCGGCGGACGAGCGACTGGCTGCCCAGGGTCGGCGTCCGACAGAACGACGAGAAGTCCCGCTCGCCGACGAACGGGTCCGCGGCCATCCGCAGCACGCTGAGGTCCAGCCGCGCGGGCACCCACCACGCGTAGCGAGCGAGGAACGGGTCGGGAAAGCGCTGGTTGACGATGGTGTAGCGGTAGCTCCGCCACCGCGCCGAGCGGCGGGCACTGAACCCGGCCGCGACGATCTCCGCCTCGCGAACCACGATCTCCGGGCCCAGCATCCCGTTCAGCGACCGGGCCAGGCGGTCCGGCTCGAGTCCCGGGGTCGCGTCGAACGAGACGACCTGGCCCCAGGCGTGCACCCCCGCGTCGGTGCGACCCGCGCACGTGATCCCGATGTCACCGTGCAGGACCTGACCGAGCGCCTTGGCGAGCACCCCCTCGACGGTCCGCTGGTCCGGTTGCGCAGCAAAGCCGCGAAATCCGGTGCCGTCGTAGCCGAGGACCAGGCGGCAGACTGCCGGCCCCTCGCCTTGCGCCTCGAACAACGTCACGGACGGGCTCTCCCCGAAGCGGGAAGGGTCAGACGAGCTCGATGCGCGCCATGGGCGCGTTGTCCCCCGGACGGGGACCGAGCTTCAGGATCCGCAGGTAACCACCGTTGCGGTCCGCGTAGCGGGGCGCGATCTCGGCGAACAGCTTGTGCGCGACCGCCTGGTCGTGGATGGTCGAGACCACCTGACGCTGCTGGTGGACCCCGCCCTTCTTCGCCTTGGTGATCAGCTTCTCCGCGTACGGCCGGAGCAGCTTCGCCGCGAGACCGTCGTGGTGATGCCCTCGGCCTCGAACAGGCTCGAAGCGAGGTTCGCCAGGAGCTGGCGCTGGTGCGCGGGCGAACCGGCGAGGCGCGGACCCTTCTTCGGTGCGGGCATGGCCCGTCAGTCCTTCATGCGCAGTGAGAGACCGCGCTCGTCGAGCTTCTGGATGACCTCGTCGAGACTCTTCTGGCCGAAGTTGGTGATCGCGAGCAGGTCGTCCTCGGTCTTCTGTACGAGCTGGCCGATCGAGTCCACGCGGGCCCGCTTGAGGCAGTTGCGCGGCCGCTCGGAGAGGTCCAGCTCCTCGATCGCCAGCTCGAGGTCGGGGGAGGTCGCGGTGACCGGCGCGACCTCGCCGAGCTCCAGGCCGACCTGCTCCGTCGAGAGCTCGGCCACGAGGCCGACCAGGTTGCGGAGGGTCGCGCCCGCCGAGGCGAGTGCTTCGCGCGGCGTGATCGACCCGTCGGTCTCGATCTCGAGGGTGAGCTTGTCGTAGTTCGTGGCCTGCTCGACCCGGGTCGGCTCGATCTCGAACGCCACCCGCCGCACCGGCGAGAAGATCGCGTCGACCGGGATCTCACCGATCGGTGCGCCGGCGCGCTTGGTCTTGTCCGCCGACGCGTAGCCGCGGCCCTGCTCGACGCTGAGGTCGAGGGCGAGGCGGCCGGTCGCGTTCACGTTCGCAAGCGGAAGGTCGGGGTTCAGGATCTCCACGTCGGACGTGGTCTGGATGTCGCGCGCGGTGACTTCCTTCGGGCCGCGCACGTCGAGGCGCAGCGGCACCTCTTCCTCCGAGGTGCACTGGAGGACGAGGTCCTTCAGGTTCAAGATGATGTCGGTGACATCCTCCTTCACCCCCTTGATCGTGCCGAACTCGTGCAGCGCGTCGTCGAGGCGCACGCGGGTGACCGCGGCACCGGGGATCGACGACAGGAGCGTCCGGCGCAGGCTGTTGCCCAGGGTGTGGCCGAAGCCGGGCTCGAGCGGAGAGATGACGAACCGCTGCGTGTTGCCTTCGGGCTCGAGTGCCTCGATCTCGGGGCGCTGAATGATGAGCATGGAATCTCCTCGTAGACGGGCGCTCGGAAGCGCCCGGAGGCTGGGGGGAGGGACTTACTTCGAGTAGAGCTCGACGATGAGCTGCTCGCGCACGGGCACGTCGATCTGCTCGCGCAGCGGGAGCTCTCGCACCGTCACCTGGGCCTCGGCGGGCAGCGCGTCGAGCCACTGCGGGACGATCCGGTCGATCGTGTCGAGGTTGTGGCGAACGACGATCATGTTGCGCGCCTTGGCCGAGAGCTGGACCACGTCGCCCTTGCGAACCTGGAACGACGGGATCGTGACGCGCTTGCCGTTGACGGTGACGTGACCGTGGCGCACCCACTGGCGGCTCTGGTTCCGGCTGGAGGCGAACCCGCCCCGGAACACGACGTTGTCGAGCCGCTGCTCGAGCATCCGCAGCAGGTTCTCACCGGTGATGCCGGTCTGGCCGGCGGCCTGGGCGTAGAGGTTGCGGAACTGCTTCTCGAGCAGGCCGTAGATGCGGCGCGCCTTCTGCTTCTCGCGGAGCTGGAGCATGTACTCGCTCTCGCGGATGCGGCCGCGGCCGTGGATTCCCGGCGGGTACGGGCGGCGCTCGATCGGGCATTTCATCGTGTCGCACTTGGGGCCCTTGAGGAAGAGCTTCATGCGCTCGCGCCGGCAGAGCCGGCAGACCGGTCCGGTGTAACGGGCCATCAGACTCGCCTCCGCTTCGGCGGGCGGCAACCATTGTGCGGGATCGGCGTGACGTCCTTGATGCCGAGAACCTCGATGCCCGTGTTCTGGATCGAGCGGATCGCGGTCTCGCGTCCGGATCCCGGGCCCTTCACGACGACGTCGACGCGCCGCACGCCGTGCTCCATGGCCCGGCGCGCCGCGGTCTCCGCCGCGAGCTGCGCCGCGAACGGGGTGCTCTTGCGGGAGCCCTTGAAGCCGACGTTGCCGGCCGAGGCCCACGCGAGCGTGTTCCCCTGTTGGTCGGAGATCGTGATGATCGTGTTGTTGAACGACGACTTGATGTGCGCGATGCCGTGGCTGATGTTCTTTCGCTCACGGCGGCGCGGACGCCGTCCGCCCGGTGCAGGCTTTGCCATCTCTTTGCGCTCGCTCTCTACCTCTGGTGTGTGCTGTGAAGTCGGGCGGTGGAGCCCATTCGTTCGCTGGGCCCGTTTGCGGGCTGGGACTACTTGCGGGCCTTCTTGCGGCCGGCGACGGTGCGCTTCGGGCCCTTGCGGGTCCGCGCGTTCGTACGCGTGCGCTGGCCTCGCACCGGCAAGTTCCGGCGGTGGCGAATCCCCTGGTACGTCCCGATCTCGATCTTGCGCTTGATGTGACCGGCGATCTCGCGACGCAGGTCACCCTCGATCTTCAGGTTCGAGTCGATGAACGTGCGCAGCCGCGCGACCTCGTCCTCGGTCAGGTCCCGCACCCGGGTGTCCGGCGAGAGGCCGGTCTGGCCGCAGATGACCTGCGACGTGCTCCGGCCGATGCCGAAGATGTAGGTCAGCGAGATCTCCAGCCGCTTCTCGCGGGGGATGTCGACTCCGGCAATGCGCGCCATCAGCTAGCTCCTCAACCCTGGCGCTGCTTGTGGCGCGGGTTCACGCAGATGACCCGCACTGCACCGTGGCGGCGGATCACCTTGCACTTCTCACACATCGGCTTGACCGACGGACGGACCTTCATCGGATTCCTCTGACTACTTGTAGCGGTAGGTGATCCGACCTCGGCTGAGGTCGTACGGAGTGAGCTCGACCTGAACCCGGTCGCCAGGAAGGATGCGGATGTAGTGCATCCGCATCTTTCCGGAGATGTGCGCGAGAACCTTGTGGCCGTTTTCGAGCTCGACCCGGAACATTGCGTTGGGGAGAGGCTCGATGACCGTCCCCTCGACGAGGATCGTGTCGTCCTTGGGCTTAGCTACGGTGCACCACCGGGGGCTGGGGGCGCGCGCGAGGCACGCCAAAAAAGAAAGGGCGACCCGGAAGGATACATCTGAAGGGCCCCGGAGGGAAATCTGGGGCGGGAAAATCTGTCCCGGGACCGATCCGGGCTCAGTCGGCGCGGCGGTCCCGGCGGCGGCGCCACCCGACGAACACCGCGAATGCCACCCCGAGGCCCGCCGCGAAGCCCACGAAGCCCGCGGCCATCCGAGGCCCGGTGTCGTCACCGGCTTCTGCATCCGGGGGCCCCGTCACCGTCACCGTCGTCGTCGTGGACGGGGCCGCCCGGCTCGTGGAGGCGGGGGCCGCGCCGCCGCAGGGCCCGACCACGAGCTGGTCCCGGCTCGCACCCGGGAACTCGTTGTCGCTCACGGTGGCGCCGCACACCCGGTCCAGTGAGATCGCCGGAACGCCGGCGACCCGCTGGCGGTTCCCCCGGATCTCGACCCCGTCCAGGTTGAGCAGCTGGATCAGACCGGGTCGCCCCGTGCCGCCCGGCGGCCGCACCGCTGCCTTCCCGGTGTTGTCGAGCACGTGGTACCCGGCTCGGCGCCGGCCCTCGACCCCCGCGTAGACCGACACACCGTTGCCCCCGTCGACCTCGTTGCCCTCGAGCCAGACATCGTTGGCCCCGGGCCCGCCCCCGCCGGCGGCCAGCAGGAAGTTGGCGTAGTCGCCGATCGTGTTGTTGCGGAACCGGACGTCCGATGCGAGCGCCCGGCCCCCCGGCTCGAGGTCGAAGACCGACCGCGCGATGTCGCGGATCTCGCTGTCCTCCACCACGATCCGCTGCCCGTTGACGACCGCCACTCCCTGGCGCCCGGTCCGTTCCAGGGTGCTCCGGCGAATCGTCACGTCGGTCGCGCCGCCGGTGATGTAGACGGCGTCGCCGTAGGTGTCGCTGATGTGCACTGCGTCGAGCACGACTCGCGTCGCGCGCTGAACCACGATGCCGGCCTGGCCTTCCAGCGCCGGCACGTACGCGGCGGGCGTTGCGCCGCCGTTCGGGTTGGCGCCGCGAACGGTCACGTTGCGCATCGTGATCCCGCCACCACCGCGGATCCGCCACTGGGCACGCAGGCGCGGCCAGTCGGCCCGAGCACCGCGGCGCGGCGGCGCAACGTCGGACCCGTCGGTCGGCGCGAAGAAGACTGCCCCGTTGCCTTCGATGGTGACCTCTTTGCGGTTCCGCAGCAGGAGGGTCCCGTCGACGCGGTACCGGGCGCCGGCCGGGAACGTCACGGTCACGCCGGGCCCGAGACGCGCCATGAAGGCGTTGAGGAGATCGGTGACATCCGTGTTCCCGGTCGAGTCGATCGTGTCGGGGACCGCGAGCGTGGCCTGACCGTCGAGCGCGACCGCCGACGTCACCGGTCCCAGCGGGACCAGCGACACCAACACGATCATGAGCGCACGCGACAGAGGCGGGGCCCGAAGGCCCCGCCTCTGTCGTGCTGCGTGTTGCAATGAAGCGTTGTTACTTGGTGAGGTCGAAGGTGCCGCTACCGATGGTGAGCTTGTTGAGGCCCTTCGGCGCCTTGAGGGCCGCCGTCGGCACGCCCTTCTTCGTCTTCAGCTTGAGGGTCGGCTGGCACTTGCCAACCGGCTTCGGAGCTGCAGAGGTCGGAGCACCTTCGGTGACCGCGACGATCGTGTCGAAGTCAACGTTGGCCTGGCTCACGCCGGTCGTGCCAGCGCCAACACCGTCAGGCGTGCCACCGGTGACCGCGAAGCCGAGACCAGCAGGCGCCACCGAGCTACCGACGATGTTGAACGTGGCCAGCTTCGCGCCACTGCCCTTGAGGGTAACGGTCGACGTGTAGGTCGCCGCGACGTCCTCGCCAGCAGTACCGGCCAGCAGGCCGACGCAGGTCGAGCCACCGTTGTTGTTCAGCGGCGGGTTGTCGATCGCCTGCGTCGTGGTCGCGAGGCCGATCTTGACCTTGGTCGCAGTCATGGTGCCCTCCGGGCCCGTGACCGTCCCCGTGCAGGCGCCCTTCGACTTCGCCGTCGTGGTGCTCGTGCCGCCCAGCTGCGCGAACTGCGTGTCGGGAAGCGCCGCGATGACCGCGCCGTAGCCACCCGACGTTCGGGTCACTCTGGTGGTCGGCCTGGACCCAGTTGTTCTTCAGCTTCGGGTCCAGCTTGGCCTTGGCCGTGATGTTGCACGACACGTTGGCGGACGTGATGCTCGAGAGGTGCGGCGACGCGGCGGTGGCAACGCCACCACCCGTAGCGACAATCCCCGCGGCGGCGAGCGACACTGTCGCTACGCCGATTGCAAGCTTACGAATCATTCTGTTCTCTCCCATTAGTCCGGCGTCCCTGTGCGGTATGGGGGCCCAGAAAACCGTTCACACACCACACTGCGCAGCGGCAATGAGAGCGTTTCGGAACTTCCCCCCAGGCGCACGGTAACAGGACGCTCAACGGCCGTCCATCACTTCATGGGAACTTCATCACGGAGCGTCACACTGCGTTCGATTTCGCGCTAAGAGCGCGATCATAAACCACGTATCGTGGTGGCGCTCCGAACCCCTCAATGGGCGGCGCCGAACCCGACCGGATCGTGAACATTAGGGATTGTGTGATCCGGAGTTCCACGACCACACCCACCACGGACCGTGGGACTGGCGCAGGGCGCTGACCTACCACTCCAGCTCCCGTGGTACCTTGTCGAACCCTCAGGGGCACGGTGCTTGACCGGTGGAGGGGCTGGTCACGGCCGGGGACCGGGGAGTGGTCATGCCTGCGGAAAGTGAGCGAATGAAGGACGGGCTTTCCCGACGCCAGGTCCTCGCTCGCGGTGCCGTCGCCGCCGGCGTGGTCTGGGCCGCACCCGTGATCCGCACCGCGACCGCGTACGCGACGAGCTCGGCCGGGACCGAGCGGCCGTGCATCAACTTCTACCTGGTGTGCATCGATCCCCTCGGGGTACGGCCGGTGCGGTTCCCGAGCGACTCGCCGGGCTACGACGGTGCATCGGCCGACGTCGTCGCGTCCGCGACGAGCACTACGTCCACTTCGAGCACCACCACGACGTCGAGCACCACCTCGACGTCGAGCACCACCACGACCACCACCACGCAGCCCGCGGACAAGGACACGTCGGTCATCACCGACGGCTCCGGCAGCAACCTGTTGCCGACCGACACCGTCCCGCCGGTTCCGGACACCGCCCCGCCCGTTCCCGACACCGTCGCGCCACCGGTCGACGACCTCGGGCTGTTCCCGGAACCTGTCGTACCCGGACCGGTCGGGGAACCCGCGCCGGAGGATCCACACGTGCTCGCGATGGCCGCCGCGCAGGGTGCGGCCGACGCGGGCGCGCCCGACAACATCCCACCTGGCATCCGAACCTGGATGGACGCGAACCCGAGCGTCCCGATCCAGTACCCGGTGGTCGAGCCGATGCTGACGCAGTCCGGCGACGAGGCCTGGGCGGTGCTGCTGGCCCCCGTCGACGGTCCCGACCCACTGACGCACCAGTGCCGCTGCGTCAAGGGCTGGGCGCAGGTCAAGGGCAAGTACGCCGAGTTCTACCTCGATCCCGACCCCGAGCTGAGCGACGAGATCGGGCGCCGCATGATCTTCCCGAATCCTCGCGCCGAAGATCTGCTGGACGATCCGACGCTGCTCATCGAGAACGTCATCTTCGTCTACTGCTGCCCGCAATGACATCGGCGCTACTCGATCGGATCGAGGAGCGCGACGCGGACGTCGTGGTAGTCGGTCAGGGCTACGTCGGGCTGCCGGTGGCGATGCGCTCGGTGGAAGCGGGGTTCCGCGTCACGGGCTACGAGCTCGACGAGACCCGCCTGGCTGCGCTGCGCGCCGGCCGCTCGTACGTGGAGGACGTGCCCAGCGACCGCATCGCCGCCGCCCTGCGCGCCGGATACGTCGCGACGGACCAGGTCGAGGACCTCGCCGGCTTCGACATCGCGGTGATCTCCGTCCCGACCCCGTTGCGCGACGGGGCTCCCGACCTGTCATTCGTCGAATCGGCCGCCGCCACGCTGGCCCGCGGCGCTGAGTCCGGCGCGCTCGTCGTGCTCGAGTCGACGACGTACCCGGGAACCACCGAAGAGCTGCTGCGCCCCGCGCTCGAGGAGTCCGGGCTGCGCGCCGGCATCGACTTCTCCCTCGGCTACTCGCCGGAGCGGATCGACCCGGGCAACTCCACCTGGACCTTCGAGAACACGCCGAAGGTGGTGTCCGGGATCGACGCCGGCTCGCTGCGCGGCGTCGAGGCGTTCTACGGCGCCCTCGTCGAAAAGGTGGTGCCGGTGGGATCGCCCGCGGAAGCGGAGCTGGTCAAGCTGCTCGAGAACACGTTCCGGCACGTGAACATCGCACTGGTCAACGAGCTCGCGATGTTCGCGGGTGACCTCAACGTCGACATCTGGCGGGCGATCGACGCCGCATCGACCAAGCCGTTCGGATACATGCGGTTCACGCCCGGCCCGGGTGTGGGCGGCCACTGCCTGCCCGTGGATCCTTCGTACCTCTCGTGGCGCGTCCGACGTCAGTCCGGACAGTCGTTCCGGTTCGTCGAGCTGGCCAACGACGTCAACGAGCACATGCCCGACTACGTCGTGCGTCGAATCACCGCACTCCTGAACGAGCACTCGCGCCCGGTGCGCGGGACGAAGATCCTGTTGTTGGGGATCGCGTACAAGGCCGCAACGTCGGACTGGCGAGAGTCACCCTCGATCGCAGTCGCGGAGCGGCTCGCCGCACTCGGTGCGGACCTTCGGGCGTGCGACCCGCACATCCCCGGGGTGCTGCGCACCGGGCTGCACCTCGAGCTCGTGGACTTCAACCCGGAGTCGCTCCGTGACGCCGATCTCGTCGTGCTCCTGGTGGACCATCCCGAGTTCGACGCCGACGACATCTGCCGGCACGCGTCGGTCGTCTTCGACGCGAAGGGCGTACTCCGCGGCCGATCCTTCGACGGCGAGATCCTCTAGGAAGTGCACCTCGGCATCCTCGTCGTTTGCTACCTGAAGGACGACGACGACCTCCCACTCCTCGAGCTCCATCTCGAACGCGTCGCGAAGCACACGCACGTGCCCACGACCGTGTTCACCGTGGCGAACCGGGTCTCCGACACCGCGCGGGCGTTGCTCGATGCCCAGCCAAACGTCGTCGTGTGCGACCACCCGACCACGGACCGGCGTGGGAGTCGCGAGCACGCGTACCACCTCGACCTTCTCGCGGAGGAAGCGCTCGATGCGGGGGTGAGCCACCTCTGCACCCTGGACGTCGACAGCTTCCCGATACGCGACGACTGGGTGGATGTCGTCGCGGCGCAGGTCCCCGACGCGTCCGGCCTCGCGGCCATCCTGCGGATCGAGAACGGTGACACCGCGCTGCCGCACCCGTCATGCACGTTCGGTCGCCGCGACTTCTTCGAGCGCTTCGCACCGAGCTTCTCGCCGGACTCCGACGGCACGCCCGAGTTCCGGACGTTCCTCCGGGACACCGGCCAGAGCGCTGATACCGGAATCCGGCTCGGCTACGCACTCTGGGGCGCCGGCCTGCCATGGGGAAGGCTCGTCCGTACGAACCGGGTCAACCCGCACTACCTCATGGCGGGCATCTACGCCGATGCGATCTTCCACCTCGGTGGAATCGGTCGCGGCAAGCTCTTTCGCAAGGACCTGGAGCATTCGGCCGCGCACCGCTTGAGCCGGCCCCTGGAACGGGTGCCGGTCGGTACCGGCGCGCCGGCCCGGGCGAAGCGAACGGTCCTCCACCGCGTTCGAGCGAAGCCCGAAGCGCGCCTCGCCGAACAGAACCGCGCCTTCTACTCGGTGCTGCGCGCCTGGCTGCTCTCGGATCCCGACAGCCTGTTGGACTACCTGCGCGGCTCGGACCGCGTCGAGAGACCGGTCAGACCGACGAATTTCCGGCCGCCACCGAACACGCGACACGGCGTATCGGAATGGCTGACCCAGTCACGGAAGAACGTGTTGTCGTCGATGTCGTCCATCACCACGACTGCACCGGGACTGAGCTTGGCGCGGATCGCGTCCATCACGAACTGCCGGCCCTCGACGCTCTTGTCCGAGTCGTAGTGCACGAAGTCGATCTGCTCCATCTCGGGCAGAAACTCGGCGAGGTTCGCCCGGTCTCCGTTGAGTCCGAGATGCCAACGCGGCCGCAGCGCGTCGTCGACCAGGCAGCCGACGTAGCGCTCGGGCTCGTCAAGACGGAAGTACGGGAAGTCACTGGAGTAGAGCGTGCCTCCGCCGTTCTGCTCGAGCGCGGAAAGGATGGCCTGGCTCGTGTATCCCGCGGCCACCCCGGTTTCGAGCACGACGTTCGGGCGCAGGTAGCGCACGAGGAAGTGGACGAGCTGGAAATGCCCGGCGCCAGTGAGCGGCACCGCCTGCTCGTCGAGACGCGCTCGGGCGATGGTCCGGAACTCGGCGGCCCACACCTCCGACTCGGCCCACAAGACCGGGTCGAGCGCGGCGGCGAACTCCGCGACGCTCTCGGCCTGGCCGTCGGCCCACCGGATGGCCGCCTCACGATGGCTCGGCCGGAGCCGCGCCGCGACCTTGCGGGCCATCACGGGTAGATAGTGCGGGCGTAGCGCATTGCGCGGCGACATTCCGCAACGTTGACGTCCGCACCGGGGGGAGAGTACTCGGGCGGACGTCCGGCTCGGACCCGTCGGCGGTCACGTCAACCCGCGGCGAGGAGTGCGTCGATCGCGGCGGGCTCGACGGATCCAGTGACCGGAACCGCATCGACCAGCTCCACCAGAGCGGCGATGGTGCTCTCGTGATCGCGATGGTCTCCCGCCTCGGGACCGAGCGCGAGCAGGGCGGAGGAAGGGGTCGGCGGCGGCGACACGCCGATGGCGACCAGGCGGTAGCGACCCCACGGAAGCGGTGCGGGCTCGCCTTCCACCGGCCCCGTCGCCAGTGCATCGATCGGGGCGAGGTCGACATCGAGCCCGGGAGCTCCGACGACGACCTCACGCCGTCCGGGATCGACCATCGCAACGCGAAGATCGGCCATGAGCAGGCCCCGGCGTGCGAGCGCGTGGCGGAACCGAACCGAATCGGGCGGAGGCTCCACGATCACGGCACGATCACCACGACCGACCACAAGACCGTTCACCGTGGCGAGCCCGACGGCGTCCAGGTCGCCGTAGCTGGCGAGGTTCGCGACCAGCGCTTGCATGATCCGATCCGGACGGCGACTGCGCGCGGCAACCGTGTCCCCGCGATAGAGCAGGTCCAGCGGCTGGGGCCCGCCGCCGGGACCGCGACGGTGCAGCTCGACCGCGAAGAAGGGCGGCTCGCCCGTGTGCACCGGGGAATGCACGGACGATGGGTCGACCAGATGCGTTGCCAGCGCGCCGGCGATCGCGGCGTCCGCGCGTTCGTCGTCGGTTCCCACCGCGATCACGCGCGACCCGATCCGAAACGTCCGTTGACGTGCCCAGGTGCGTTCGCCACAGCTTGCGCACGTGCCCGGCGGGTCGGCGATCAGCTCTGGCGCGTCGGCCGGCACCGGCTCGTCCCCACCCGGCGCCGGATCGACGAGGAGATCGAGGGTCGCCAGCTGCTCGACTGCGCCACGGACGTCGTTGCGCACCTGGTCCGGTGGGAGCGCAAACGTGCCGGCCAGCTCGACCGCGATGCCGTCCACCGTGACGCGGCCGTCGCAGCACTGCCACACCAGGGTCGCCACCGGGTCGAGCACGTGAACGCGACCGTGCCAGTGGATCACCGCTTCGCCGCCGATCACGACGATCGCGACATCGTCTCGGGCGCGAGGAGTTGTCGAGCCGCCGCTCACGATCTCGGGGCCGATCATGATGCCGCCGTCCGTCGGCGACCGTTCGACGGCAACGCGTCGATGAGCTCGAGCAGCGCGGCCGTTGCCTCCTCCACGGTGCCGCTGACGAGGCGGTAGCACGAGGAGCACTCGACGACTTCGGCCAGGACCTCGAGCGTTCGTTGACCGTCACGCTCGACGTGGAATGCGTGCTGCGCGAGCATCGAGAGCGCCTCGGCCCCTCCCAGCGGTTCGATCGCGGCCGTCGCACCACGCTCGTATCGCGGCGACACGATCAGCCGTGCCCGCGCCGCCGGGGCGACCGCACCCGGCCGGAGGGCGTCGGGCGGGACCAGCGTCTGGTCACCGACGAAGACCCGCAGCGACTCCGGCAGCGGAGTCACCTGCGGGGCGAATTCACTCCCGAGTGACAGGTACTTGGGGTACGGCCGGATGACTCCACTCGATGGCTCGAACGCGACGACCTCGTCCGTGAGATAGCCGAGACCGGCGCGGACCAGCGCCGCGACCAACGTGGACTTGCCCGCACCCATCGGGCCCGGGAGGACGATCGCGGCGTCCCCCGACGTCGCCGCGGACGTGTGGACGAGGACGGGTCCAGTCGTCGCCTCGATCGCCTGCCGGTTCGCCACCCACAGCAGGTAGCTGAATGCGATCGACGGCGCAGGGGTGGAGAGCACGCGTGTCGCGTCGAGGTGAACCGACCAGAACCCTTGACGCGATGAGAGGGTCAGCACGTGTGCGGCCGTACCGCTCGTCCGCATCGGCGCGTACAGCTCCGTGAGGTAACGGGCGAGATCCTCGTCCGGAACCCGCATCACGACGTCGAAGTCGAGCAGCGACAGACGCGGCGTCTCGCCGCGGGCCGGAATCTCGTCGATCAGGCGGCGCAGCCGGGATACCGGCTCAGCCATCTTGGGCCGGCGGGCGTTGCGCGTACGGCTCACCCGGATCCGGCTCGGTTCGGAACGGGTTCTCGGGCGTCACCGCGAGCAGCTCCATGTTGCCGGGTTCGGTGCCGCCCGGCCGCACGGAGTCCTTGCGCCGGTACGGTTCGAGGCAGATGAGGACCAGGAAGAACGGGATCACTTGACATCGCTGGCGGGCCAGGATCCCGAAGTTCGAGAACGAGGAGAACGCGTAGACGAACGTGAGCATGATGCCGAGGCAATACGCGGTGTAGGGCTCACGGCGCAAGGCTCCCGGTATCGCCCGGATCCGGCGCCACCCTCGGATCGACAACACGATCAGGAACAGTCCTTCGACCGACGTCACCACCGTCTGTCCGTTGTGCGTCTCCCACGGGAAGGGACGGAACAACACCGTGATGGTGGCGTACGGGAGGTCGATGGGCGTGTTGACGCGCACAGGTGAATACGCCGAACCGGCCTCCACGGTTCTGCCCTCCGCGGCCGAGAGCTGAGAGTTGACCGTCTCCTGGTTCAACGTCTCGACACCGAGGAACTTCTCGGTCTGCGACACGAGGAGGATCATCATGCCCAGGAGGATCGCGAAGGTCAGGACCCGGATGATGGGATTGAGTGGCGACTTCTTCTGCGGTTTGTAGAGCAACGCGGCCAGCACGAGTCCGGAGCCGACGGTCAGCGCGACGTGGGGTCTCACGAAGGTGACCGCCGTGAGCCCGACCGAGAGGATCAGGAGACCGCTGAAGGGCTTGCGGGTCATGACTCTCGCGACTCCGTATGCACAGATGCCGAGACCCATCAACGCCCATGCGTCCTTGCCGAGCGCGGACGACCAGTAGAGCAACGACGGCAGGAACATCACCAGCAGGCCGTAGCGCTTTGCGTCGCCGCTCGGGACGGCGCGCTTGAAGGCACGCCAGCACAGGAGGAGGCCGATGAAGCCCAACCACGAGAACACGGTGAACGCGCCGAGCTTCGACGAGCCGGCGACCGAATAGAGGATGCCGGTGATCATCTTCAGGAAGCCGGTGCCGGGGACCTGCCCGACGTCCGGACTGAAGTCGAAGCTCCGGTAGTACGGCATCAGGTACTTGCCGAACGCGTCGTACTCCTCGGCGTCACCGACACTGACGTACGCGATGTACGTGAAGTAGTAGCGCGCGATTGAACCCAGCATCTTGGCCGCGAATGCAGCCATGACGAACCAGACCACGGTTGGATCGCGATCCAGGCGCGGATCCGTCGCGCGATTGGAAGGGTGATCAGGGTCAGCAGCGGGAGCTGGATGACGAACCCGAAGAGGTTGAACGAGCCCGAGAGGAGCATCGCTCCGATCATGATCACCCAGACGGCGGCGAGGACCATCAGGAGTCCCTGCACCCACTTCGGCGCCTCGCGGCAGGTAGTCGCCGCCAGTCTTCGGCGCGGGTGGCACCTCCGCCGCGTCGGTCCAGCTCATCGTGTGCTCCGGGTGCTGCTGAACGCGCTCCAGGCCCGGGAGAGCCGGCGTTGGTACGTCCGGTCCCGCCGCGCCAGGTGCTGGGGATCCGGGATCAGGAGCGCGCGCATGTACGCGACCTTCTCCGGCACGGTACGCACCGCGGACAAGCCGGCCGCGACCTGGGTGGCGTAGGTGCGTGACTCGGAGGTGTACGCACGCAAGGCCCGGGTCTGGAAGCGATCGGCCTGGAATTCCGCCGCCCACTCGGACCAGGAGCTCGCCCGGAGACCGAGCCGCCCCCAGGCGAGGCGCACCGCGGTGCGACGACCGCATCCGCGCGCCACCGGGCTGCGCGCGCCATGACCACCGCGCGGTCGAGGTCGGTCGTGAGCGCGAGCTGAGCGACGTCGCGCAACGCGACGAGGCGAGCGACCCGATCGCCGAGCGCCGCGTGGAAGCACCCGTGAAGGAACCGGCTCTCGCGATCGAGGGCCGGGACGTCGACGCCGCCGATCTCGACCGGAACCCACCCGGCGAAGAGCTCGTCGAGATCGATGGTCAACCCGAACGGCCCCGCGACAAAGGTGCGGTGCACGTCGATCTGCGTGCCGTCCGGCGCGACCAGGCACGCGCCCTTTCCCCAGCGGCGGTCGAAGCCGGGGCGAACCTCGGTGAAGCGGCGCTGCGCGCCGGTCGTGCGGAGCACCGACATCGCGTCGTCGTAGGACGACGACGCCACGAGGATGTCGACGTCGCCGAACGCGCGCTGCGCCGGATCCGGGTAATCGAGATGCGCGACCGCGGGACCCTTCAAGACGCGAAAGTCGATCCCGGCGCCGGTGAGCGTCGACGCGACGCCGAGCAACGCGCGCTCGAGGAGCACGCAGAGCCGCATCGCCTGCTCGTGCGCCGCGGTGGCCTGTTCCCGCTGGCGCTCGGTCACGGCAAACGTGCCGCCGGCCACGGCCGCGGCGAGCAGCGGAGTGAGACGCTCGCGGGTCGCCAGATCGAGGACCGAGCGCCAGGCTCCATCCGGCAACGGACCGTCCGGGAGCCCCGCCGCACCGGGGAGCCCGTACGCCGCGACGGCCCCGATGACGGCCTCGGGCGCGACCGGACCGTTCATCCCGGCACCTGGTCGATCGCGGCGATGCGGAACAGCTCTTCGAGCACGGGAGCAATATCGACCGCTACGAGCGCCGGATCAACCCCGAACCCGTCGGCGAGCGCGGCAGCCAGGTCGGCCGCGGTGACCGGCCGCTCCAGGGCGCGCCAGAGCGCACGCCCGGAACCGGTCAGCGTCCGGGGCTCGGAAGCGCCCGGGGCCAGGATCACCACGCCGAACTCGCCGTCGCGCCACAGCACACCGGGAGCGCGCCGAATCGGGATCCCGGACGACAGGACGCGAGCGGAAGCTGCCACGGTCGACCAGGTCGACGGTGCCGGGTTCAGACCCAGGGCTCGTCGTCGGAGCGCCCCGTGGGGGCTTCCGTGCCCGCCTCCGATGCGTCCGAGTCGCCCGCGGCCGCCACCCCGACCTCGGAGCGATGAGGCTCCTCGGGACGAGGACGGCGCCACGGCATCAACCGGTGCCGCAGCGACTCTTCGACGCTCTCGCCCCGGCCGTAGCCGTAGCCGTAGCCGTAGTAGCCGTAGTAGCCGTAGTAGCCGTCGTGGGTGCCGTGCTCGGCACCGACGAGCACCACTCCGACGGTCGTGGCTTCGAGGCGGCGCAGCAGGTCAGCGGCACCGGCAACCGCCTTGTGCCGGGTCCAGCCCGCTCGCACCAGCAGCACGGTGGCGTCGGCGAAGGTGGAAAGGTCCGAG
Organism: uncultured Acidimicrobiia bacterium; assembly: GCA_963770095.1. GTDB lineage: Bacteria > Actinomycetota > Acidimicrobiia > IMCC26256 > JAENVU01 > Chersky-806. Next base: position 54,236 of record CAVYOO010000004.1, on the reverse strand, counting down.
GCGTCGTTGGCCAGGAGGAGCGGCGGCGAGTCGATGATGACGATGTCGGCGAGCTCCTTGGCGATGCCGACCGCGGCCTTCGCGACCGCCATCGCGGTACCGGGCGAGGACTTCGGCGGCGAGCTCGCGGCGAAGCGGACTCCGGGGATGTTCGTGTCCTGGAGGACGGCTTCGAAGTCGTTCGTCGTCATGTCGAGTCCGAGGTCACCGAGGTTCGGCACCGCTTGGCGCTGGAAGTACCGGTCCAGCTGCGGGCGCCGGAAGTCGGCATCGATCACGATGACGCTCGCGCCCGTCTCGGCAAAGGTCGCGGCGAGGTTCACCGCGGACACGGACTTGCCCTCAGCGGGCCCCGGTGACGTGATGAGCAAGGTGCGAAGCGGCCTCCACGCCGGGCTGACCGCGCCACCGTTGGTGTCTCCACCCTGGCCGTGGGCCAACGGGTGGCGTTGCCACATCGCGATGATGGACGTGCGCAAACTTCGATAGGCCTCCGCCATGAGCGACGCCGGATCTTCCGCGGTCAGCACCCGGAAGCGATCGGCCCGGCTCATCTTCAGTGCGGGGATCTCGGCGACGAGTGGCATGCGGGCGGCGGCCTCGGTGCCGGAGACGTCCCGGATCCGGGCGTTGAGGAACTCGAAGATCAGGAGGCCGGCGAGGCCGAGCAGGAACCCGACCGCCGCCCCGATGAGCGTCCGCTGGTCCTTGGTGATCGTCGGCTGCTTGGCGAGTCCTCCGATGATGAGCGCTCGAGACGGTGAGGCCGCCTCCAGCACGCGGAGGTTCGGACGCTGAGGACCGAACTGGCTGAGCTGCGCCGAGGCCTGGTTCGTGGCGTCGATCTGTTTCAGCGCGGCATCGCGCGCGCTCGCAAGAGTCGCGACCGCCGTCGGGGAGGCTCCGGCAATCTCCGCGTTGAGGGTTGCCACGCGCGTTTCGAGCGTCGATACCAACGTCTTGTAGCCGGCGAGTGTGCTGTTGTACTTCTGCACGCCGACGTTGTTGAGGTAGCGCAACAGCTCGGTGGTGAACAGGTTTGCCATCTGCACCGCGTACAACCGGTCCCACGAGACCGCGGCGATCGTCAGTGCGCCGGTGGACGGTGCCGGGCTGGCCGTCACCGTCGCGAACGGGAACCCGACCGAACGCGCCTCACCGCGGCGACGGCGGACGGTACCGCCGCCCTTCTTCGAGCTCGTCGTCGATTCCGTGATGTCGATGACGCTCGGAGGACGGCGCAACGTTCCGAGGCGGCGCTCCACCGTCTGGGGGACGTCACCCTTGGTGATGAGCAGTGCGAGCTTGTCCCATTGCACACCGAACGCGGTGCCCTGTCGCGCGAGCGGGTCCGAGATGAGTGTCGCGTACGCGGTGTACGCGGGTGCAGGTGCCTTCGTGACCGGCACCGCAACATTCGGCTGGGTCGCGAGCGCCACCGAGAAGCCGAGCAAGGTCGCGACCAAGAGCACCCACCACCGCCGGCGCAAGATGCGCAGGTACTCCATCGGTCCCATATCGCCGTTCGCCCCCCGACAATCCAGTGCTCAGCCACGCGGTTCCGCCACGCCGCGTGGTCGACAGGCTATTCCCGCAAGGCCCACAAGGCTAGTCCCTTCTTGTGGGTGGGGAAATCGCCCCTTTCCTGGGGCATTCGAACTGGGCCATTCGGCCCAACGCGTTCCAGCGCCGCAGACTGCGACGGTATCGTTTCACGGTGCGTGGCGCCGCGCGGGGTGATCGAGTACTTTCCCGGCCCCGCAGCCGGGTCGGCGCAAGCCGGCGACAGGGGACGGCGGTAAAGGGGGGGTGACGGGGGTGTCGGTGGATCTTGCGACGCCGACTCCACGCGGCGACAGGAGCGGAGGTGATCCCGCGACGGACTCCCCGACCGACCGCCCGAGCCATCGCTCCCGCGCCGTCGACGCGATCTGGATCATCGCGCTTCTCGGACTCCTCGGGGTGGTTCTTCCCGTCGCAATCGCGTCGCACTACGGCGCGCTGGGGATCCCCCGCAGCGACGACTGGTCCTACCTCCTGACCCTCTTCCGATGGGTCGACTCCGGAACGCTCTCGTTCAACGGCTGGGTGTCGATGACGCTGGTCGGCCAGATCGCGATCGTGGCGCCGATCGCCGCGGTCAGTGATCGCAGCATCACGACGATCGAGCTCTTCACCGCGATGCTCGGACTCGTCGGCCTGCTTGGCGTCGTGTTCATCGGCCGGCAGGTCGTACGCCCGGTGTGGTGGGCAGTGTTCGTCGCAGTCACGATCGTGGTCGGACCCTTGTGGGGACCGCTCGCGCCGACCTTCATGACCGACATCCCCACGTTCACCTTCGAGATGTTGACGCTCGGCGCCGCGGCTATCGCCTTCCGGCGTAGGCATCTCTCACTGCCGTGGTTCGCGACGAGCCTCGCGATCGGATTCGTCGGCGTCTCGATTCGCCAGTACGCGGTCATTCCCGTCGTCGCGATCGTGCTGGTCGCGGTGTGCGTGCTCGCATTCGATCGCGAACTGGCGGAGGGTGCGCGCAGTGCTCGCGATGTCGGCCGTCTTCGCTGTCGCGACGGTGGTGATCGTCGCTTGGTGGTCGGACCTGCCGGATTCGAAGAGCTTGTCGCCCGTCGTCCCGACGTTCCACCTCCTCCGCGGAGTGTTCATCAAGGACGCCGGGTTCCTCCGGCTGGCGGGTCTCCTGCTGCTCCCGGTCGTGCTCCTGGCCGGGCCCGCGAAGATCCTTCGGCGCGCGTGGGATGCAGGTCGCAACCTCACCACGCTCTTGACGTCCGGCATGGTCGTATGGCTCGCGGTTACCTACGCCCGCGTTCCGCAGACTCCGTTCCTCGGGAACTACGTCGCCCGCGAAGGCGTCCTGTCGTCCGATGTGCTCTCGGGCGACCGCCCCGACGTCATCCCGAGCGGGATCTTCGACCTCTTGGTGATCCTGGCGTCGATCTCGGGGATCCTCATCGTGCTCGCCGCCGTGCCGTTCCTCACGGACCTCCCGCGTCGCGTACGCGAACGCGAGGTTCCGCAACTGCGGAACCCGCTTGTCGCGGTCATGGGCCTGACGGTGCTGGGATTCACGATTGCCTACACCCTCGCGATCGCGACCGGGCTCCCGGTCTACGACCGCTACGCGCTTCCGGTGCTCCCACTGATCGCCTTCCTCGTGCTGCGCACGGCGAAGCGCGAACCGGTCGCCGCGGGTGCGACGAAGCCGCGCGTCATCTGGGCCGGTGTCGCCGTCGGGTTGCTCGCAGTTCTCGGCGTCTGCTTCACGGCCGAGTCGGCGTCGTTCGACGCGACGCGTTGGCAAGTCGCCGAAGCCGCGACGCGAGCGGGCTACACGCCGATTCAGGTCGGCGGAGGGTTCGAGTGGTTGGGTTGGCACCGAGAGTACGGGCCCCAGTTCCGCTGGGAAGGGGCAAAGGTGAACGTCGAGAAGCTCGGCTTCGCGCTGCCGTGCATCACGCTCGTCATCAACCCGCCCGGCCCTTCGGCACGGGTCGTGGCCCGGGCGAAGTCCAGTGCGCTCAGCCGAAGGTCCGTGTGGATCGTCGCGCACCGCAACAAGCAGCCCTGCCTGACCGGCAAGAACCACGCCGCACCGAACCGGTAGCGGGCCGGGCACCATCCGGCGCGGCTACTGCTCGTCGAGCGGTTCGCAGTAGAGGCGGCGATCGTCGGAGGTCAGGCACCGGCCGGTCGCGAGCTCGAAGCGCCACCCGTGCATCGCGCACGTGAGAATCCCGTCCTCCACCGAACCGAACCGCGTCAGGTCCGCCTTGAGGTGCGGGCAACGCCGTTGGATCGCGTACCCACCCGCTTCCCAGAGCTCCATGGGTGCGCTGGTCGCGGCGTAGTACGCCTCCGTGTACTCCATGCGGTCGGGTGAGAGCGAGCGGAAGAAGTTGTAGACGAACTCGTTGTAGGGCCCGTCGCGCTCGGCCTCGAACCGGCACGACAGGAAGAGCGAGTTCACCCAGTCCACGTCCCGGCGCATGATGCACTGCTCGACGAGCGCGGGGGCACATCGAAGCGGAACCGGCAGATCTCGCCGTCCCATCGCGCGACGCGACGATCGAGGAAGTCGACGACGACGGCTTCGTCCTCGGTCCGGAGGAGCACCCGCCCGTTGACGCCCGCGCACAGCTGGTCCGCCATTGCGAGCAGCGGTTCCCACCAGTCGGTGAGCTCGCGAACGACGTCGACTTGGTGATCCGGCCAGGTCGCCTTCTCGGCTTCGATGTCGGGGAGCACGCGGGCCTGGTACTCCCGGAGGTAGCGCTCCTTGTCGACGAAGGGTCGCATGACCTCGTCGTCGGCAACGGGGTGGGTCACCGAGACGGTCCCGTCGCGCAGCTCGACGACCGAGCCCGGAATCGTGAGCACGCCGTTGTCGACGCCCTGGCTTCGCATGACGTCGAGCGCCACGCGTTGGTCGAGGAAGATGTTCGAGTCGTCGGTGCCGAGGTCGTTGAGGTGGAACAACGACTCGTCGAGGAAGCACGGCGGTCCCGCGAACGGAAGGAACCGGGCCGCGTCGATCTCCTTCACCATCCGGGCCGCGCGCGCCAGCTGGTTGGCCCGCTTGCGCCGCCCCAGGGCCCGCTTCTCCTCGAGCGGCAGCCGGTAGACCATCGGGTACCAGATCGCGCCGGAGAACTGCACGAAGTGCGCGTCGTACGGGCCGAACGCGTTCAGCGCGTCGAAGTCGATGGGCTTCGAGTCGTTCTGGTTGAACACAGTCGCGGTGGAGTCCGAGACCGCGAGCCCGGAATCGCCGATGGCGCCGTCGGTCGGCGCGACGAGCGCGTTCGTGAGGATCCGCAGGCCGCCGAGATCCATGACCAGGTTGTTCCGGGTCTCGACGAACTGGTGGAAGCCGAGGTCTTCGAGCGCCCGACGATGATCGCCGGTCGGGAAGTCCGGGAGGATCACGAAGGCATCCTTCGACACATGGTCACGGAGGAACCGTGCGTCGAGGTGATCGTCGTGCGAGTGGGAGATGTAGAGGTAGTCGGGGTTCGCGAACGTCGCGACGTCGAGCGTGCTGTTGTCGGGGAAGGGCACCCACGACGCGAAGAACGCGGGGTGGAACCACGGGTCGCACAGGATCGAGCCGTGCTCCGTCTCGATGAAGAGGCCGCGCGTGACCGAGCATCGTGATGCGCATCAGACCGCCTCCGCGACCGGCATCGGTCGGCCGGTCAGCTTGCGGGCGACTCGAGTCCGGAACGTGAGCGTCCGGCGGTCGAGCCGGTGGGCGAGCCGGATCGCCCGGGCCTCCACCCGGACACGGCTCGGAATCGTCATCCCCGACCGCTCGTAGCCGAGCCGGTCGAGCAGGTCACCGGCGAGCGCCTCGAAGAGCTGGACGTGGTGGGGGTCGAGCTCGGTGCGCCAGTCCCGCACCCCGGCGGTCGGCGGACGGCGGACGCCCTGGACGTGGCGGGTGGCGCGCATCCCTCCGAGCAGATCGTCGGCGCGCTCGTGGTACCTGAGCATGTCGGCGGAGTACTCGAGCCCGAGGAACGGGCACACGTCACGCAGCGACGGGCTCGGGATCGGCGACCAGCGCCTCGTAGCGAATCTCGCGGTAGCGGTCGGGGCCGAGCGCGGCACCGCCGGCCAGTCCCCGTTCCACCCTGCGTTGCCAGAAGAGCACGGCCTCGGCGAAGCGGTCCGGCCCGAAGGACATCCCGAGGATCGAGGGCACGACGTCGCGCCCGTCGCGCACGATGTGGACGAATCGGGCGGTCGGGAACGACCGGGCGAGCAGATCGACGTGGAGGAGATGTGACGGGGTCTTGTCCCCGGCGCGCGGCTTGCCCTGCCGGCGGGCGTAGGCGCTGTACAGCGCGAGCAGCGCCTCGGGAACCGTGGCCGACCCAGAGGAACGGACCTCGGCGAGCGCGGGGGCATCGAGGTGCCAATCAGGGAACGAGCGGTCCGTGGCGATGTCGGAGAGCAGGCGGTCGACGTCGAGAGATCCGCCGGCGCCGGTCCCCTCGTAGCGGGAGCGCCGCTCGAGCGCCGGGGTGACGAAGTACGACTCCGGGGGTACCGCGAGCTGCGGGTGCGAATCGAGCACCGCCCGCAGCATCGTCGTGCCCGACCGCACGCATCCCAGTACGACCGGGAAGATCGCATCGGCGTCCGAATCGGCCGCCAATTCCCCCTGCAACACGGTGCCTTCCTCCGGTCGACTCCGGCCCGGTCCCGTCGCTCAACCGGCCGTCGTCGCCACCCTTCGTGGTAGCGCGTCAGCCCGAAACGCTACCCCACGCACCCAGCACCCGAGCCCGGACCCGGCGCGCCCGACCCCGCAGCCGGAGGCGGCCGAGCCACACCAGGCCCTCGGCGTGCGCCGACCACGACGGGGCCGCTGCGGACCGCTCGTAGCCGAACTCGTCGAGCGTCGAGCCGGCCAGGACCTCGAAGAGCTGCTGGTCGTGCGGCGACATCGACGCCCGCCAGTCCCGCACGCCCCGGGTCGGGGGGCGCCAGAGCCCCTGGTGGTGGCCGAGCTCGGACACCGCCGCGACCACGTCGTCAGCGCGCCGGTGGTACTCGAGCATCGAGGCGGCGTACGGGAGCTCGAGGAAGTCGCACAGCACCCGCAACGCCGCCTCGGGATCGGCGACCAGCTCCTCGTAGCGGACCTCGTGGTACCGCCCGGGGCCGAGCATCCGGCCCGCGCGCCGGCCGGTGCGGACCCGCGCGCTCCAGTAGACGGCGGCCTCGGCGAAGTGATCCGGGAAGTACTCCAGTCCGACGAGAGAGGGGACGACGTCGCGCCCGTCCCGGATCAGGTGCACGAAGCGGGCGTCGGGAAACGCCGCGGCGAGCAGCTCCACGTGCAGGACGTTGCGGGGCGTCTTGTCGGCAAACCGGGCCTTGCCGGCCTGATCGGCGTACGCCCGGTAGAGGGCGGCCAGCACGTCCGGCACCGTCCGCAGTGTCTCGTCCCCGGCGATCGCCTGCACCCGGCCCGGGTCGAGCTCCCACCGGGTGAACGTCCGGTCACGGGCAAGATCCGCGAGCAACCAGGCGCGGTCGAGGCCGGCTGCACGCTCGTATCCGGCCCGTCGCTGCAGTGCGGGTACGACGAAATAGGCCTCGTGCGGCACGGCCACCGAGGGATGCGAGTCGAGCATCGCCCGCAGCATCGTGGTCCCCGATCGGGCACAGCCGATCACGAAGGGAAAGACGTCACCCACCAGCTCTCGAGCCTTGTCGCAACGGGCCCGCGTGTGGCAGCAGGCTTCGACGGAAGGCTAGCCTGGCTTCCTTCCATCGACCCGAGAAGGTGGTCGAGCAAACCGGGCGAAACGGATAAACAGCCATCCGGAAGCTGGGCCGGCCGTACGTGCACGAGGAAAGTGGGGGGGTATGACGATCCGCGGCCAGGCGGCCGACGGTGTTCCCAGCCCGGGCGAGCCCCCCGCCATGCCCGAGAACGTCGACCAGCCGGGCGGAGCGCACCCGGCGCCGGCCCCGAACGGTGCCGGCGGCGACGCGCTCATCCAGCGCGAGATCCCGGAGTCGCCGCCGCCCGAGCTGCGCCACCGCCGGGCATTCCGGTTCAAAGCGTCCATGATCGCCCTGTGGCGCTCCCGGACGATCATCTGGAGCCTCACGATCCGCGACCTGCGGTCCACCTACAGCCAGGAGGTCCTCGGCTTCGCGTGGGCGCTGCTGACCCCGCTCGTCCTCATGGTCGTGTTCACGTTCCTCCAGGGCCGGTTCGGGGGGAAGATCCCGACCGGCGGGGTCTGGTACCCGATCTTCCTGTACGTCGGGCTCATGCCCTGGACGTTCTTCTCCGGCTCGGTCTCGAGCGGCGGCACCGCCCTCGTCGGCAACCCGCTCCTCAACAAGGTCTACGCCCCGCGCGAGGTCTTCCCGATCGCCGAGATCCTGGGAACCGTCGTGAGCACGGTGTGCGCGTCGGCCGCACTGATCGTGCTGTTCATGATCGATGGCCGGCTGCCCTCGGCGACGATCTACTGGGCCATCCCGCTGCTCGGCATCCTGCTCGTCTTCACCCTCGGGATCACCTTGCTCGTCGCGGCGCTGACCGTGTTCCTGCGCGACATGCGCCACGCGCTCCCGCTGTTCCTGCAGGTCGGGCTGTTCGCCACTCCGATCATCTGGCCGATGACCGAGATCCCAGCGCAGTACCGTTTGGCCTTCGTGGCTATCAACCCGATGGCGGGGATCATCGACGGGCTCCGGCGCTGCGTGCTCTACGACCTGGCGCCCCGCACGACCTACACGCTCATCGCGGCCGGGGTCTCGTGCTTGTGGCTCTTCTTCTCCTTCGTGATCTTCAAGCGACTCGAGACCGGCTTTGCGGATGTTTCCTGAGGGAAGCGTTCGGGTCGACAACGTCTGGAAGCGGTTCCGGGTCGACCGGGGCCGGCGGCTCCTGCGCGACCATCTCGGGCGGTCGAAGGACTTCCTGACCCGCAAGGGCAACGGGGAGAACCCGTGGCGCTGGGTGTTGCGCGACATCAGCTTCGAGGTCCAGCCGGGCGAGTCCATCGGCATCGTCGGCGCGAACGGGGCCGGGAAGTCGACCCTGTTCAAGATCATCTCGGGCCTGATGTTCCCGCACACCGGCGAGGTGAGGACGGCGGGAACGGTCGGCGCGCTGATCGAGGTGATGTCCGGGATCCACGGCGAGCTCACCGGCCGGGAGAACATCACCATCTACGCGAACCTGCTCGGGCTCAGCCGGAAGATGGTGGCCGAGAAGTTCGACGAGATCGTCGACTTCGCCGAGATCGAGGACGCGATCGACCGGCAGGTGAAGTTCTACTCGAGCGGAATGAAGGTTCGGCTCGGCTTCGCGATCGCGGCGTTCCTCGAGCCGAGCATCCTCATCGTCGACGAGGTGCTCGCGGTGGGGGACGCGACCTTCCAGCAGAAGTGCCTCGACCGCATCCGCCAGGTGATGCAGAGCGGGACGACCCTGCTCCTGGTATCCCACGATCTCGCCACTGTCGGCGCAACCACCAAGCGCGGGCTCTGGCTGTCGGACGGCATCATGCGGGCGGACGGCCCGGTCGAAGATGTGCTCGCCGCGTACCGCAAGCAGATCGAGGGGAAGGCGGCGGAGAACGCGAACGTGATGGGCGCGGTCCGCATCCGCGACCTTCGTACCGATGGTCCGCGTGGTGGGATGGTCGAGGTCGACGAGGAGTGCATCGTCAAGTTCTCGATCGAGTCCGACGAGGACCGCGAGGTGCGGCTGTACCTCGGCGCGAGTCAGGGGCCCGCGACCCCGATCTTCGCGGTCGCCCACCAGGCGCAGCTCCGCGCCGGCATGCAGGACTACGAGCTGACCATCCCGCACCTCCCGCTGCCCGCGGGCTCGTACTACTGGTGGTTCGGTGCGTTCACGAAGAAGGGCTTCGACGAGCTCACCGCGTGGCAGCCCGCGGGCCCCCTCATCGTGGTGGGTGGCATGCGCATGCCGGTGCTGCCTCCGGCCATCGTCCGCCTGTCACCGGTGTACGTCATGGGCACATGGTCCAAGGTGTCATGACCCCGGCAGATCGCCGAGCACCGCGGCGCTCGCTCGTCTCCGTGATCATTCCCGCATACAACGCCGGCGCATACCTCGCCGACACGATCAACTCCGCGCTCGCGCAGACCTACGCACCGCTCCAAGTCGTGGTCGTCAACGACGGCTCGACCGACGACACCGCCGCGGTCGCGCGCGGGTTCGGCGACCGGATCGTCTACCTCGACCGGGAGAATGGCGGACCCGCAGCGGCGCGCAACACCGCGTTGGGCGCGGCAAAGGGTGAGCTGATCGCGTTGCTGGATGCCGACGACCGGTGGCAGCCGGACCGGATCGAGCGCTGCGCGGAGATCCTGGCGCGGCGACCCGAGATCGGGATGGTGACCACCGACGCGTACCTCATCGAGGACGACATCCCGACGACCAAGCGCGCGTACGTCGACCGCCGTCGCTACCCGTTCCCCGCCCGCGAGGACGACCAGCTCGACGAGATCGCCCGCCGGAACTTCCTGTTCGTAGGCGTGGTGTTCCGCTCCGAGCTCGTCGACCGGTGCGGCGGGTTCGACGAACGGATCTGGGGAGCCGAGGACTATGACCTCTGGGCCCGGTTCCTCCTCGAGGGCACGCGGGCCGCGTTCATCAACGAGCCCCTCGGCTGGTACCGCCGCCGGTCCGGCAGCGTCAGCGCGTCGCCCCAACAGTGGGCGGAGCACCTCTTCGTCTTGGAGAAGCACCTCCCCGAGCTCTGGCGCCGGGGCGCCCGTGGGCGGGCCCGCGACTCGTACGACATCGCACAACAGCTCGCGGCGCGCGGTGCCCGGCGGCGGGCCGCGACCTTCTTCTCGCGGCCGGTCATCGGAGAAGAGGCCTCGACCACGCTGCGCCTGAAGCTCGCCGGCGGTGCGATCCGGAACCTCGTTGCCCCGGGACGGCCTCTCCCGACCCCGCAGAGCGCTCGGCACCGGGGTGAGCCCGTGACGGCGGTGCACCGTCGTGGGTGAGCACCCGGAGGCCGGCCCGAGCCTGGTGCTCATCGTCGGTGCACCGCGATCCGGCACGACCTGGCTGCAGCACATGCTCGGGGCCCATCCCGCGGTCGCCAGCCCGCGCGAGACCGACCTGTTCACCCGGTACCTCGAGCCGCTGACCGAGGCCTGGCGCTGGCAGCTGCGCGGAGGGCCCAGCGGCTGGTCCGCGCGCAGCTACAAGGGCTTGCCCGCGGTGCTCACCGAGGCCGAGTTCATGGAGGCGGCCCGGTCCTTCCTGGACGCGATCCTCGTGAAGATCGCGGCGCTGGAGCCGGAAGCGACCGTGGTGCTCGAGAAGAGCCCATCGCACAGCCTGACCGCGCCGACCGTCGCCGAGCTGGCACCGCGCGCGGGTCGTGCACCTCGTGCGCGACGGGCGGGACGTCGCCGCGTCGCTCGTTGCCGCGTCCGATGGGTGGGGCCGGTGGTGGGCCCCGTCGACGATCGCGCGCTGCCGGGCGGTCGTGGGACAAGCACGTGCGCGGCGCCCGCCGGTACGCCGATCTCGGCGTCCCGTACCTCGAAGTCCGGTACGAAGTGTTGTCCGGCCGCGACCTGGGTCTGCTCCAGGCGGTGCACGAGTTCTGTGGGCTCGAGGCGACCGAGTCCGACTGTGCTGCGCTCTACGACGAGTACAGCTTCGACCGCATGGCCGGCGCGACCGAAGGCGAGCTGCTCGTCGGGGGCGAGTTCGGGCCGCACGCCGGGTCGCGCACGGAGGCGCCGGGCTTCTACCGCAAGGGTCGCGTCGCGGGCTGGTATGACGATTGGAGCGTTCGCGACCGGCTCGTCTTCGACGCCGTCGCCGGCGATCTCCTGGTCGAGCTCGGCTACGAGTCCGGGCGCGGCTGGGCTGCCGATCGCCGGTCGGCCCGGCGCTACCGGACCGAGGCTCTGGGGCTCGCGGTGCTCGCCGCCGCGTCGCGGCGCCTCGCCCGGCGCGCCGAGCGACTCGCGGACCGGGCGCCCCGACCGTGATCCACGTCGCCACCGTCCATTGGCAGGACGGGCGGTGGATCGCGCCACAACTGAGGTTCCTCGAACGCAACCTCCCAGCGGAGCACCGCGTGTACGCGGTCCTGAACGGGATCGACGCGTCATACCGCTCGCAGTTCTTCTACGCGGACGACTTCGAAGGCAAGCACCCGGAGAAGCTCAACCGGTTGGCCGAGATCGCGGGTGAGTCAGCGGACCCCGACGACCTCTTGCTCTTCGTCGACGGCGATGCCTTCCCGATCGCTGCGGTCGACCGGTCGATCCTCGGCGACGCGCCGCTGGCGGCAATCCGGCGCGACGAGAACGCGGGCGACTGCCAACCCCATCCGAGCTTCTGCCTGACCACCGTCGGCTTCTGGTTCGAGATCGGCGGCGACTGGAGGCGCGGCTACAAGTGGACGGCATCGACCGGCGACCAGGTGACGGATGTCGGCGGCAACCTGCTCGGAAACCTCACGGACGCGGGCATCGTGTGGCGACCGTTGCTCCGTACGAATCGCGTGAACCTCGACCCGCTGTTCTTCGGGGTCTACGGAGACGTGGCGTACCACCACGGCGCCGGGTTCCGGGCGCCGCTCGCCCGGCGGGAGCACCTGCCCAGCCGCGAACAGATGCGCACCGAGGCCGCATCGGGCACGCTCGACCGGGTCCCGGTGCTCGGGCGGCTCGAGCGCTCCGCGCGATACCGCCTCGCCGGCCGCCGCCATCGTGCCCGCGTCGCCGAGGCGACCGATGCCGCGCAGCAGCTGTCCGACGAGATCTTCCACGAGATCGAGACCGACGACGAGTTCTACCGCCGCTTCACCGAACCGGGCTCCGGGTCCGGGTCCGCATCGGCACCAGGTGGAGTCCATGGCGCCCGCTGAGCGAGCATCCGGGCTCCGCTCGCTCGTGCGCCGTCCCCGGCGGGCGGAGACGCCCCAGCCGCGGGCGGCAACGCCGGCCATCCGCCCCGAGGGACGAGCCGTGTACGTCGTCGGCGGAACGTGGCTCCACGGCGGGACGAAGATCGCGCTGAGGGTCGGGGAGCTGCTCGAGGAGCGGTTCGGATTCGCGCTCCGGCTGGTCCAGGGACGGAGCGAGAAGGGCGACGAGCTCGTCTCGGTGGACGAGGTGCGCCGGTACGCGACACCCGAGGACGTCATCGTGTGCAACCCGTCGTTCTCGGATCACCAGCTCGGGCTCACCTCGCAGGCCCGCGTGCTGATGTACATCCAGAGCGTCAACGCGTACCGGGCGATCGACGGGTTCTGCGATCTGTACGTATCGTCCTCGACGTTCGTGCGCGACCACCTCGCGCTGCACTACGGGATGGACACGGAGATCATCTCGCCGTTCATCGACATCGACACCATGCCGGTGCCGTTGCCCTTCGACGAACGCATCTCGGACACCGCGATCGTGTACTCGAAGCTCTACGGCGAGACGCTCCTGCCCGCGCTCGAGGCACGCCTCGCCGCGCGTTCGGTTCCGCTCGCGCTGACCCGTCCGGGATCGCTTCCCCACGCCGAGTACCTCACCCGGCTCGGACAGCACCGTTTCTGCGTCTGCCTGCCTCCGTTCGAGGGGTTCGGGCTCGTCCCACTCGAGTCGCTCGCGCTCGGGACGGTCCCGCTCGGGTTCCACGGCAACGGCGCGCTCGACTATCTCGACGCGGTGACGGGTCGAGGGATGACCCGGTACCCGGAGCTCGACGACGCCGCGCAGCGCATCGAAGCGCTGGTCGCCGACCCCGCAGCCGCGGAAGAGGTGTCGGCGGCCGGACCGGAGATCGCGGCCAGGTATCGCCGGGAGGTCTTCGACGAGCGCTGGACCGGGGAGCTGGCCCGCTTCCTCGCCGCAGCTCGTCCGGACTAGCGGAACCCGGTCAGCACGGATAGCCGAGAGCGTCACACAGCGCGTCGTCCAGCTGGTCGCGCACCCACTCCCGCTGGCCGTCCGAGAACAGCTCGCCGTGGGACTGACGCCGGAACGGCTCCGGGTCGAACGGCTCGTCTTTCACGTACGCGTCGACTTCGCGGGGCCGGTCACGGTCGTCCATGTTGCGGACCCGTCGCGTCACGGATGCGAACTCCCCCTCCGTGCGCACCAGCGCGAACTGGTGCGCGATCCGCGCGGCACTCGCCCTCCGGATCCGCGAGCACATCCTCGTAGCGCACGATGCGGCGGGAGTCCTCGGGGAGCGTGACGAGGTTGTAGTTGATCGCGTTCCAGTAGTCGACCGGGTTGGCAAACCGGAACTTCGGAAACCCGTCGATGTTGCCCTGGAAGACCACCAGTGGCTCGGTGAGGAACGCGGCCCATGTCTCGCCATGAATCGTGTGGCGGCCACCAACGTCGTTCACGTAGCGCCACATCGACGCGAGCCAGGCATAGGGATCCTTGACCGCGGCGAGGATCGGCCACGGGAACGGCCGGAACGATTCGGCTTCGAAGACGGCGGGAACGGGCGCGTGCTTGAAGCCACCGCTGCCCGAGAGCACCCGCACGTCGTAGTTCAACTCGAGCAGCGCCCGCGTGTAGTTGCTCCCCGATCGGAACGCTCCGAAGAGCTTGAGGTGCAGCGGACTCGTCATCTGGCCGACGTATGCTACCGGGCCCGCAATGACCGTCGTTCGGAGCCCGTGCGTGCGACCGAATGTGTTGTTCATCCTGACCGACCAGCAACGGGCGGACAGCCTGGGTCGGGCCAACCACTGGGCGCAGACCCCGAACCTCGATGCGCTGGCGGCGGCCGGAACGACGTTCTCGACCTGCATCACCACGGCGCCGGTGTGCATCCCGGCCCGGTTCAGCCTCGCGACGGGTCTGTACCCGCACAATCTCGGCGTCCAGCGCAACGGCATCCATACCCTGCCCCCCGACCGGCCGACGTGGATGAGCCGCTTCCGGGAGGTCGGATACCGCACCAGCGTGTTCGGCAAAACCCATCTCCATCCCCACCGCAAGGGCGACCTGCGCGACCGCGTGGATCTGCTCCATGCGTACGGGTTCGACGACGTCGACGAGATCGCCGGCCCGAGGGCGTTGGCCCGGGCGCGATCGGGCCTCACGGACGAGTGGACGCGCGCCGGCGTGCTCGACGCCTACAAGGCCGACCTACGGTCGCGACTCGACGACGAGCCCTGGGTGGTTCGCCCCTCGCCCGTCGGGCTGTCGCTCTACTACGACACCTACGTCGGGGAGCACACGAAGCGCTACCTCGAGCGCTATGACCGCGACGAGCCGTGGTTGTGCTGCGTGGGCTTCCCCGGGCCTCACGAGCCGTGGGACACGCCGATGCCGTGGTCCACGCTCCACGATCCTTCCGACGCACCACCGCCGGCGCCGGCGCCGACATCTGCCGGTACGCGGCCGACGGGCTACCTCGACGAGCGCCTGGCGAATCGTCCTCCGCTCACACCCACGAACATCGCGGCAATGCGCGCCGACTACGCGGGTGGTGTGAGCCTCATCGACGATCTCGTCGGCCGCATCGTCGACGACGATCAAGGAGCGCGGCGAATGGGACCGCACGATCGTCGTGTTCACGTCGGACCACGGCGAGATGAACGGAGATGCAGGGCTCATCTACAAGAACGTCTTTCTCGACGGTTCCTGTCGCGTTCCGTTGATCATCCGCGATCCGGCGACGCCCGCGTCGCGCGACGAGACCGCTCCGGTCGAGATGTTCGACGTCGCTCCGACCATGCTCGAGCTGGCCGGGATCGACCACGACTTCGGATTCACGCGGTCGCTCGCGGGGCTCGTACGCGGCGACGGACCTGCACCCGCCGCCAGTGCGCTCTCGGAGTACGACGGCGAGGTGTTGCTCGTCACCGATCGCTGGAAGGCCGCGGTCAACCGGGACGGAGACATCTACCTCCTCTTCGACCGGTCAGCCGGGGAAGCCGAGAACCTGGCCGGGGTCGAGGCCCTCCGGGCCGTCGAGGACGAGCTCCGCAAGGTGATGCTCGAACGGCTCGTGCAGTCGAGCTCCCGAGCCCCGGCGCCCCGGGACCGGGACCGGCGGTCGAAGCCGCCCGAGTCCCCCGAGCTCCACCGCCCCATCGATGCTCCGACGCTTGCGTCGGGGCAAGCGGTCCACGCGGTCCTGAGCCATGAGCGACAGAACGAGGCCCCGGTCGGTTGGCTCTATCGTGTGCGGATGAGCGCAACCGTCGTGATCCTCGGCATGCATCGGAGCGGCACCTCCGCACTCACCCACGCGCTGGCGCTGCTCGGCGCGTCGCTCGGGCCGGTCACCAATCTGGGAAGGAACTGGGAGACGCCCGTCATGCGGCGGCCGAACGATGCACTCCTGAACGCGTTCGGCGGGGGCTGGGACTGCCCGCCGCGGATGCCGGACGGATGGGTCGAGTCCGAAGCCGTCCAGGCCATCCTCCCCTCGGCCCGGGCGGCCTTCGCCGAGTACGGGTCGCCGGACATCCTGGTGTGGAAGGACCCGCGCACGTGCATGACCCTGCCCTTTTGGCGGCAGCTCTTCCCGGAACGCCCGATGATCGTCTTCGTCCACCGGCACCCCGTCGAGGTCGCGGATTCGTTGACCGCTCGGAACGGATTTCACCTCGCCCACGGCCTCGCACTCTGGGAGCGGTACAACCACGCAGCGCTCCAAAACGCGACCGGCCTGCCCACGGTCGCGATCCCGTACTGGCGGCTGGTCGAGAAACCAAAGGCGACGATGCGAGTGATCGTCGACGCACTCGCGGGATGGGGCGTGCGGCTGCCGAACCCGCCCGAGTGGACCGACATGGAGCTCACGCCGCAGCGGCGTCACCACCTCTCGGACGCGGACATCTTCGACGTGCCGATCGCGACCGAACCACAGCGAGACCTGTTCCGACTCATCCAGACGCTTCCGACGATCTCCGAATCGTTCACCCCGCCGCCGCTGCCCGAGTCGAATCCGCTGACCGACGAGATCATCGACTCCGCGGCCCAGCTCCGCTTCGCCCGCATCGAGGCGCGCCGCACGCGAGAAGAGCTGCGGAAGCTCAAGGGCTCGCGCCGGCGTCTCTTCCGTCAGATCGTCCAGACGGCCACCCAGCGCGCCAAGTCGTAGTCAGTGGACGACGCCGCGGCGCGGGGCATCACGGTTCACGTCGCGAGCCTCAACACCGCCCGGGTGACCGAGCTGTGCATCCGGTCGATGCGCCACTACGCCGGCTGCGCGTTCCACCTCGTCGTGGGGGATGCCGGATCGACCGACGGCTCGCTGGCGATGCTGCGCGGCTTCGAGTCCCGGGGCTGGCTGGACCTCGAGGTCGCCGCGGGCGGGCGCAAGCACGCCGAATGGCTGGATCTGTGGTTGGCCCGCTGCCCGTCGCGCTACGCGGTGTTCAGCGACTCGGACGTCGAGTACCTGCAACCGGACTGGCTCACGGACATGGTTCGGACGGCCGAAGCCGCCAACGCGGCCCTCGTCTGCGCGCGGATGCAGTGGCCACCGGACTCCTTCGTGCACCCCGTCACGGGCGCCGCACGCAAGCTCGCACCCCGACCCACACCGTGGCTGCAGATGCTCGACATCGACCAGGTCCGCGGACGGGTCGATGCAAGCTTCAAGTACCGCGACGTCGACGATCCAGAGGTGTTCGGCGGCAAGGTCGCCTACGACGTGGGCGCGGCGTACTTCGCGGCGCTCGACGCGGCCGGCCTGTCGTGGGCCGAGATGCCGGAGTCATGGCAACCGAAATTCCGGCACTACGGCGGGCTCACCTGGCTCAAGTCCGGTCAGACCGACGCGACGATGCGCGTACGGGCTCGCCAGCTCGCGAAGCTCGGCCTCGTGCACGCGCACCTCTGGCGCGCGCGGGTCGGCCACTGGGGCGACGCGCCGCCGGGGTGACGGGTCACGGGCGGGTGCCCGCGGCGCGCTCGTAGACGTTGCGGAGGGCCGTGCCCACCCGAGCCGGGGTCCGTTCGGATGCGACCCGTGCCGCCTCGACCGCCGCGGCCGCCCGTCCCTCGTCGTCCCGGATGGCGGCCAGCAGTGTCGACGCGAGCCCCTCGACGTCGCCGGGAGTGACCACCCAGCCGGTGCCGTCGTCGCGCACGGTCTCACCGAGCGCGCCGACATCGGAGACCACGAGCGGCACATGAAACGAGTACGCGTCCTGGAGCACCGCGCTCTGGGACGCGAAGCTCGTGTACGGGAGCACGACCAGGTCGGCCTGGGAGTACAGCTCCCGCTTGCGGTCCGCGGTCGCGTACCCGATCTCGGTCGTGATCCGATCGTCGTGGGCCGCGGCCTGTGACACCTCGGATTCGACCTCGGGGAAGCCGCGCCCGGCGAAGTGGAACCGGGCGTCCACCTCGCCCCGCAGGGACTCGATCGCCGCCAGGAGCACGTCGACACCCTTGTTGCGCCGGAAGGTCCCGAAGAACAACACCGTCGGAGGCGCGTCGACCGGTCGAGGCGCCGGCACCTCCACCGAGATCGGCAGCGGGACGACCACGACGCGGTCGGGGTCCACGTCGAACTCCGCGACAAGCCGGCGCCGCACCGAATCGTGGTGCGCGACGAGGATGCCCGCGTGCCGGTACTGCGCCTGCAGGAGCCCGCGCTCAACCAGCGCAGGCACGCGGGATTGGTGCGGCACCACGTCGTGGACACTCGACACCAGCGGCACGCGCCGGGCAAGGCCCCGAAGGTCGAAGGCGTCGGTGAACGGATTGAGGTAGATGAGGTGCGCGACGTCGAAGCTCGTGCTCGTCACTGCTCGCCGGCGCGCCCGGCTGCGATTCACGTACGTGAGCGAACGTGATGCCAGCCACCGCAAGGTGCGCTCGTCGACGTCCCGCACCGCGGGAACCGTCGCCCGGATCTCACAGGCCGCGACCGGTGACTCGATGGGATCGCTCGGTCGGGGCGTGGTGTGGACGACGAGCCGGTCACCCGGCGACAACACGCCTTCCGCGAGCACGAGCTCCTCACGGCGCAGGAAGGGCCAGTACCAGTAGATGTCCACGGTCAGCGGACCCGGCCCGCCCAGGGCAGGCGCAGGTCGCCCTCGAGGCGGCCGACGTTCCCGGCGGCCATCCACATCCATTTGGCCCGCCCGGACCGGCTGGCGAGAAGGCGCGGGTTGCGAGCGAGGTAGGCCCACGACCGCGCCACACCGGCCCTCGGCACCGCGATGCCCGCGGCCTCGACCCGGCGGAAGAGCTCCGGCCGGACCTGGCCGTAGGTGCGGGCCTGCCGCCACAGGCCCCGCATCGTCGTCCGGTATCGGTACCGGACGACCGCGGCGTCGAGGTACGCGAGCTTCACCCCCGCGCGCCACAACCGGCCCGAGAGCTCCACGTCCTCACCGGCCGCGAGGGTCTCGTCGAACCCGCCGACCCGTTCGACCGGCGCGCGCTGGAAGCCCAGGTTGCAGCTGTGCGCGAACTCGAACACGCCGAAGAACTGGCCCGGCCCCGACGCGATCGTCCGGCCACGCGTCTCGAGCACCCATTCCGGGTTCAACGTGGTGATGTCCAGTGGACCGGTGACCAGCTCATGGACCAGAAGGCCCTCGCCCATCGCCCGCAACCATCCGGGGGCGACGATGTCGTCCGCATCACACATCGCGATCGCGTCGGCGAGCGCCGCGTGGATGCCGGCATTGCGACAGTGCGCGACTCCAGGTCGATCGGACACGTCGACCAGGCGCACCCTCGCGTCGCACGCCGCGTGCCGTTCGACGATCTCGGGGGTCTCGTCCCGTGACCCGTTGTCCACGACGACGAGCTCCCACGGCCGGTCCCAGTCCTGGCTCAGCAGCGCGTCGAGCTGGTCCTCGATCGTTGCTGCGGCATCTCGCACCGGGATGACCACGCTGAGCTGCGGGGTCACGGTCGCGGGGCACCCGAGGAGTCGAGCGGACCGATCGACGGGTCACGGAAGCTCGCGACGAGGTCCGCCAGGGCCCGCTCGAACCGGGCGACGATCACCCCCGGGTCCACCTCCTCTCGCTGCGCGTGTCGCGCCGCGGCATCACACACCTCGCGGTAGCGCTGCGGATCGTCGATGAGCTCGCCGAGCGCGACGGCCCACTCACCGATCGCCGCGTCGCTTCGCACCAATCGGCCACCCGGCCCGACGGTCTCGCGGAGCGCGGGCAGGTCGCGGGCCAACACCGGGATCCCGTTCGCCTGGGCTTCGAGGACCACGCGGGGTCGCCCATCGAGCAGGAACGGCGCCAGCAACACTCGGGCATCGGCGTACACCGCGCCGGGGTCGTCGGTGGCGGGCCGGAGCAGGACGTTCGGCAGCTTCGCCGCGAGGTGGTCGTTGAGCGCCGTGCGCTCGTCGTCGCTCAGCTTCCACCACTCCACGAACGCGAAGAGCACGTCGGGCCGAGCCGCGGCGAGGTCGAGCGCGGTCTCGAGGCCGTAGCTCGCCACCGGGTTCACGAAGAGCACGCGCTCGCGCGCGTGCTCTCCACGAGGTACCGGTCGACGGTGACGACCGACGGGATCATCACTGCCGGTGACCCGAGCGCGGCCGCTCGTTCGGCGTAGGTGTGCGCGTTCGTCAAGAGCAGATCTGGCGGCGCGTGCGAGATGCTCAGGTGACCGAGCGCGTTCTCCTCGCGGATGTAGAGGGCACTCGGGATGCCGAGGCTCTGGAGGATCAGGCGAATCCGCTTCCACGCGACGCGACCGAGGCTGCTCGCGACAACGACATCGGGTCCGAAGCTCCGGATCACCGTCCGGATGGAGTTCTCGATGACCACGGACTCCCACACCTCGTACGTCGTCGCGTCGCGGTCACGCCGGGGCTTCCGCGCGATCATCGACGCGAGCCGGTCCACGCGGGGTGCGAGCCGGGAGCTCCCGAGCTTGGTGACGAGGTTCACCGCCCGCTTGTGCAACGTCCGCACCCGATTGCTGTCGACGCGGAACAGGATCGCGACGTCGTGACCGTGCGCGGTCAAGCGGTCGGCCAGCTCGCGCGTGCTGTGCGCGGAACCACCGATAGCCGTGCCGGAGACGAACAGGATGCGCATGAGAGATCGGTCAGTCCGGCCGCGGCGCCCGCGCGTCCTTCGGGGGAAGGATGCGCGCCGGGACACCCACCGCGGTGCAGCGCTCCGGGACGTCGGTGAGTACGACCGCGTTCGCTCCGATCCGGGCCCCGTTGCGGATCGTGATGTCGCCAAGCACCTTCGCCCCGGCGTAGACAAAGACGTCGTCACCGATCGTGGGCCGGTCATCGGCGCGGGTGAAGCCAATGGTGACCTGCTGGTTGATCCAGCAGTTCCGCCCGACCCGGCGTGCGGCCACGACGGTGGCGAACCCGTGCTGGATGAAGAGTCCGGGCCCGATGTCGGAGCAGTCGAGGTGAAGGGTCCGCTCGCCGGGATAGACGACCGCGAACACGCTCGCCAGCGCGGCGCTCAGCAATCCGGCTCGACGCAGGCGGTAGTAGCTGAGCGTCCGGAACTCCGGATACGACGCCAGCAGCGCGAGCCGCGCCCACGCGTCCGGGACCGGAGGGCGCACCACACCGACCCACCGGGCCACGTCGGCGTCCACGGTCTCCCGGATGCGGGCGATCGAAAGCAACAGAAGCGGTGCGTACCAGGCCATGCGCAGGAGGAGGCGCGCGCGCTTGGCGACGTCCGGAGCGGACCGCACCTCCCTCGTCCCCTGACTCTCCCTCAGCACGGGAACGAGCCTAAAGCACGCCGAACCGGGCCTGACACGGAGACCGGTATCCTCGCAACCCATGTCGGCGTTGCTGATCGCAGGGGTCCCACGCTCCGGCACGACCTGGATCGGGCGCGCGCTCGGGCACACCGAGAACACGGCCTACGTGAACGAGCCGGACGGGTTCCGCGACCCACTGGCCTTCCGCACGATGCTCACCTACGGCGAGAACCCCGCGCTCGAGCCGGGCCAGGCGGCGCCGGACGTCGAAGCGCTCTGGGCGGGTGCATTTGCGGGCGGGCGGCCCGCCGGGACGGTACGTGACCGGCTCGCCCGGGCCCTGTTCGAGCGGACACCGCTCGACGCACTGCGGGCCGCTCGTGCGGTGGGTCACGCGTCGGGCAAGCCGGGCCTCGCGGCCCGCCTCGCCGTCGCGCGGGTGGCCGAACCCGGCGCCCGGGTCGTGGTGAAGTCGGTGCAGTCCGCGTTGGCGTTGGACTGGATCGCGGACCGGTTCCAGCCTCGCGTGCTCGTCATCGAGAGGAACCCCTTCAACGTGCTGTCGAGCTGGAACGAGCTCGGGTACGTCCGCAACCCGCGCGAGACCGCCGCCATCTCGGCCTACGCGCGCAAGCGCTGGGGCATCGAGCCCCCGGACGAGTCGGCGCCGCATCTCGCGCTCCAGGCCTTCCTGTTCGGTGTCCTGACGTCCGCGCTCCGAGAAACCTCGGCGAAGCATCCCGAGTGGTCGCGCACGCGTCATGAAGACCTCTGCGTCGATACGGTCACGCGCTTCCGCTCGCTGGCCGCGGAGGTCGGGCTCACCTGGGGAGACGAAGCGGAACGCTTCCTGACGGACTCGGACCGCGAGGGGACGCCGTACCGGACGCAGCGGCGCACCGAGGAGCAGCCCGACCGGTGGCGCGACCGGCTCGACGCCGATCAGGTCTCGATCATCCGCGAGACACTCGCCCAGTTCCCTCACGCGTTCGTCCCCGAGCCCTGACCGATGGTGGAGCCGGCGCGCCCGACCGCACCCATTCGCGTGCTCTGGCTGGTGAAGGGGCTCGGTCCCGGTGGCGCGGAACATCTACTCGTCGCGGCCGCGGCGGCACACGATCACCGAGCCTTCAGCTTCGAGGCCGACTACCTCCTCCCATGGAAGGACGCGCTCGTCCCTGATCTCGAAGCGCTCGGCGTACGCACCCGTTGTCTCGACGTCCGCGACGAGCGCGACCTGCGCTGGGCCCGTCGCCTGCGCACGCGACTCGTGCGGGAGCCCGTCGACATCCTGCACGCGCACTCGCCGTATCCGGCCGGCATCGCACGGCTTGTGGTCCGGAGCCTGCCGAAGCGCAACCGGCCCAAGCTCGTATACACCGTCCACAACACGTTCCCGAGCTTCTCCGCGCCGACCCGGATCCTGAACGGCATGACCTACCCGCTCGACGACGCGGATCTCGCCGTGTCGACCGAAGTTCACGAGACGATCTGGCCCCGGTTGCGCGCCCGGACCGAAGTCGTCATCCACGGTGTGGTGCTCGACGAGGTGCGCGCGCAGCTCGCGGGGCGCGAGGCGGTCCGCGAGGAGCTCGGTCTCGCAGCCGGAGAGATCTGCGTCGGGACGATCGCCAACTTCCGGGCCCAGAAGGACTACCCGAACCTGTTCGCTGCGGCCCGCTCGTTGATCGACCGGGGCTGGCGGGGGCGGATCGTGGCGGTCGGGCAGGGTCCACTCGAAGCCGACATGCGAGCTCTCCACGACCGCCTGGGGCTCGGCGACCGGGTGCTGCTCCTCGGGCATCGACCTGACGCGGTCCGCGTGCTCGCGGCCTGCGACGTCTTCACGATGGCTTCGGACAACGAGGGGTTGCCGGTCGCGCTCATGGAGGCGCTCGCACTCGGTCTCCCGATCGCCGCGACCGCGGTGGGCGGCATCCCGGAAGCGGTCACGGACGGTGTCGAGGGGCTGCTCGTCCCGCCGAAGCAGCCCGAGGCACTCGCCGACGCGATCGAGAAGATCAGCGTCGACGCGACGCTGAGGGCCGACATGGCCGCCGCGGCGTCGGCCGCCGGTGCGCGCTTCGACATTCGCGTTGCGGTCGAACGCATCGAGGCGATCTACCGGGATCTCGCGTCGCCGTGAGCGTGGAGATCCGTCGGGCGACCGACGCGGACCGTCAGGGCATCCTCGACCTCCTCGCCACCTCACTCGGTCGCGAAGCCGACCCGCGCTACGAAGCGTTGTTCGCGTGGAAGCACGAGGAGAACCCGTTCGGTCGATCCCCGGCGTGGGTCGCGACGGACGGTGGACAGCTCGCCGGCTTCCGGGTGCTGATGCGCTGGGAGTTCGTGCAGGCGGGCACGGTCGTGAAGGCGGTACGTGCCGTCGATACCGCAACCCATCCCGATTTCCAAGGACAAGGGATCTTCACGCGGCTCACGCTGCACGCGCTCGAGGAGCTGCGCGACGACGTGAGCTTCGTGTTCAACACGCCGAACGACCAGAGCCGACCCGGGTACCTGAAGATGGGGTGGCAAGTCATCGGCCGCCTGCCTACGGCGGTGCGCCCGATCCATCTCGCCGGGATCCCTCGCATCGCGACGGCGCGGGTCCCGGCCGAACGCTGGTCGTCGCCGAGCACCGCCGGTGAAAGTGCAGCGGAGGTGCTGGACGACCGCGCCGCGCTCGAACGGCTCCTCGCGACGCTCCCGGAGCCAGACGGGATCCGCACCCGGCTGAGCCCGGATTTCCTCCGGTGGCGGTACCGGACGCCACTGCTCGCCTACCGCGCGGTGGTCGCGGCCGGCGGGTTGGAAGATGGCGTGGCGCTCTTCCGCATCCGGGGCCGTGGCTCGGCACGCGAGGCTGCGCTGAGCACTGTCATCGCGCGCGGTGGCGACCGCGGCATCGAAGCCGCGCTCACGCCGCGGTGACCCGCGCCGCCGACGCCGACTACGTGATCCGGCTCGGCGGCGGCCGGCTCGCACCCGGCGGGATGGTGCGACTCCCCGGTCAGGGCCCGCTGCTCACCTGGCGTGCCGTCGGGACCTCAACCCCACCCGGCGCGGTGGGACCTGAGCCTCGGTGACATCGAGCTCTTCTAGGATTCGCGCCCTACCACGAGGGTGAGGAGCAGGTGAGAGCGCTTGCGGCACGCGGGTTGAAGACGGCGGCGGTGGCGGCCGACCGCCTGCGCGGGCCCCGGCGCGGGATCGTGGTGCTCATCT
This sequence comes from uncultured Acidimicrobiia bacterium, assembly GCA_963770095.1. Lineage (GTDB taxonomy): Bacteria > Actinomycetota > Acidimicrobiia > IMCC26256 > JAENVU01 > Chersky-806. The sequence goes on along the minus strand of CAVYOO010000004.1, from coordinate 29,798 downwards.
ACCACCGGGTCGGGGCCGGGTCCGGCCTCGAGCTGGACCTGCCCCTCGCGCGCTTCGAGGACCAGATGGCGGAGCTCGCGGCCGGCGGCCGGGTCACGACGCTCGATCGAGCGCTCGAGCTGCTCGAGACACCGGACCCGCCGCCCGAGGACCCCGTCGTCGTGACGTTCGACGACGGGCCGGCGGACTTCGCCGACCGTACGCTCCCGGTCCTCGATCGCCACCAGATCCCGGTCGTGATGTACCTCGCGACCGCGTTCGTCGAGGAGCAGCGCGCCTTCCCGTACCGGCGCGCCGCCGGTCTCCTGGGCCGGCATCCGCGATGCCGTCGGCACCGGACTGGTCACCGTCGGGTCGCACACCCACACCCACGCGCTCCTCGACCGGATGCCCGAAGCGCGCGCGGTTGCGGAGCTCGAGACATCCGTGTCGCTCATCGAGGACCGCCTCGGCGTGACGCCGGTGCACTTCGCGTACCCGAAATCCGTGGCGCCGACGTCGGGCGCGGACCGGGCGGTCCGCGCCCGGTTCCGCTCCGCCGCGCTGGCGGGGACCCGACCCAACCGCTACGGCCGCACCGATCCACACCGTCTGGCCCGCTCACCCATCCAGGCCGGGGACGAGATGCGCTGGTTCCGGGCGAAGGCGGCCGGTGGGATGGGTTTCGAGGACGACGTCCGCCGCACCGTGAACCGCTGGCGGTACTCGGGCGCGGAGTCGTGAGACGGCGCCGGATCGTCCACGTCACGAGCTCGGACATCAGCCTCGCCCTGCTGCTCGGTCCGCAGCTCCGAGCGTTCGCCGCGGCCGGCTACGAGGTCATCGGCGCCTCGGCACCCGGGCCGCACGTGGAGGAGCTCGAAAGCTGGGGCATCCGCCACGAGCCCTTGGCGCACGCCACGCGGTCCATGACGCCGCGCACCGACGTGCAGGCGCTCTTCGAGCTCCGCGCGCTGTTCCGCCGGATCGAGCCGGATCTGGTCCACACGCACAATCCCAAGCCCGGCCTGTACGGCAGGATCGCGGCGCGTCTGGCGCGCGTGCCGGCGGTCGTGAACACGATCCACGGCCTGTACGTCCTGCCCGAGGATCCCCTGGCCAAGCGAGCGGTCTTCTACTCGCTCGAGCGGCTCGCCGCCGCGTGCTCCGACGCGGAGCTGCTCCAGAACGTCGAGGACATCGACGTCCTGCGCCGGTTGCGCGTCCCGGAGCGCAAGCTGCACCTCCTCGGCAACGGGATCGACCTCCGCCGCTTCGATCCCGAGCGGGTGGACCCGGCGCGCACCGCCGAGCTGCGGGCGTCGTTCGGCGCCGGTCCCGACGACATCGTGTGCGGGGTCGTCGGCCGGCTGGTCTGGGAGAAGGGGTACCGGGAGGTCTTCGAAGCCGCGCGGCGCTTGCGGTCCCAGGCCCCGCCGCGTGCAGGTGGTCGTCGTCGGCCCCTCCGAGCCGTCGAAGGACGACGGGATCTCGGCCGAGGACATCTCGGCGGCCGAGCGCGACGGCGGCGTCACGTTCCTCGGGATCCGCGACGACCTCGAGGACGCTCTACCCGGCCATGGACCTGTACGTGCTCGCGTCCTACCGCGAAGGATTCCCGCGCTCGGCCATGGAAGCCGCCGCGCTCGGTCGACCCGTGATCGTGACCAACGTGCGCGGGTGCCGCCAGGTGGTCGACGACGGCGTCACCGGCCTGCTGGTCCCGGTGCGCGACGCCCGCGCGCTCGCCGACGCCGTCACCGAGATCGCGCAGGACGACGCCACCCGGATCGCGATGGGCCGAGGCCGCGCGAGAAGGCCCTGCGGGAGTTCGACGACCAGACGGTGATCGACATCACGCTCGGCGTGTACGAGCAGCTGCTGGGCCCGCGGGCGGCGGTCGCTCCGTGATCCCCCGCCTCGCGGTAGAGACCGATGCCGCTCGCCTGGCCGAGCTCCACGCGACCCGGATCACCGACGGCTTCCTCCCGAGCCTCGGGCCGGCGTTCCTGGAGCGGCTGTACCGGCGGGTCGTGCGTTCGGCGGACTCGTTCGCCTACGTGGTGACCGACGGGCCGGACGACCGCGTCGTCGGATTCACCGCCGCGACCGCTGACATCGGACGGCTCTACCGCTCGTTCGCACTCCGGGACGGGCTCGTCGCCGGCATCGTGGCCGCCCCCCGCCTGCTCCGGTCGTGGCGCCGGGTGCTGGAGACCGTGCGCTACCCGGCCGCGGATGGGGCCGACCTCCCGGCGGCCGAAATCCTCGCCGTCGCAGTCGACGAGGCGGTGGCGGGGCGGGGCATCGGCCGGGCGATGGTGACGGCAACGACCCGGCGACTCACCGATCGCGGCGAGAATGCGATCAAGGTGGTGGCGGGGTCAGACAATGCCGCCGCGCTCCGCCTGTACGAGAGCTGCGGGTTTGTGGTGGCGGCGCGCGTCGAGGTCCATGAAGGAGTGTCGTCCGAGGTGCTGGTGTGGAATTCGTCGTCGCCGCCGTCGTAACGCTCGTCAGCGCACCGGTCGTGCGGCGCATCGCGCTGCGGCTCGGCATCGTGGATCACCCGGGGCCGCTCAAGACCCACCGATCGCCGGTCCCGTACCTCGGCGGCGTTGCGGTGTTCCTCGGCCTCCTCATCGGGCCGATCGATGCCGGCCGGGTGGCGCTGCTCATCCCGTACGCGGCCGCGCTCGCGCTCGGGGTTGTCGACGACGCGCGCAGCCTCCCGCCGCGGGCCCGGCTGGCCGCCGAGATCGCGATCGGGATCAGCGCCGCGGTCGTCGTACCGGGTCCGGCGGTGGTGAAGGTCGCGACCGCGGTGCTCGTCGTCGTCCTGCTCAACGCAGTCAACCTGCTCGACGGTCAGGACGGGCTGGCCGCCGGTGCGTGCCTCGTCAGCGGCGCGGCCTTCGCGATCCTCGGTGGCGACGCCGAGATGATCGGTCTCGCGCTCGCCGGCGCGCTCGCGGCCTTCCTCGTCTTCAACGCCCCACCCGCGCGGATGTACCTCGGTGACGGCGGCGCCTACCTGGTCGGCACCGTCCTGGCGACCCTTCCGGCGCTCACCGAACACGGGACGACGGAGTGGTCGGTGTGGATCGCAACGCCGTTGATCGTCGGGCTCCCGCTCGCCGACACCGCGATCGCGATCGTGCGCCGCCTGCTCGCGCGCCGGCCGCTGTTCCTCGGCGACCGGAGCCACATCTATGACCAGCTCGTCGACCAGGGCTGGCGGGTGGAGACGTCCACCGCGGTGTGCGTGCTCCTCCAGGGTGCGCTCGCGGCGTTGGGTGTGCTCGCGGCGGGACTCGAGGTCGATTGGGCGCTGGGCATCACCGGCGCGACGCTCGCCGGGGTGGTCGTCCTGGCGGCGACCGGCGGCTTCCTCGGCCGTGCGACTGCCTAGCCGAACTTCAGTCGGAATCAGTTGTGGCTCGGGTCGCCCCGACCGTTCGAGCCTCGCCGGAGCTGGCCGTTCCGGCTGGGTCGGGGCACCGCATCGGCGGAGGGCCGTCGCTTGCGGTGCCGCCGGCGGCGTCGTTCGGGGATCACCAGGAACACACCGAATGCGACGGCCGCGACCAGGGCGGGGATGACGAGCACGAGCGCGGCCGCCGCGGTCTCCACGCGCCCGGCCACGCGGGTCGCGTACGCAACGATCAGCAGCTGCGCGCCGACGACGATCACGCGCGGTCGCCGGATGGGATACCGGGTGAGGACCATGCGACCCTCGAGCTCCCGCGCGAGCACCCGGCCGAGCGGCTCACCGATGAGGAGCGCGAACGCACCTACCGCGCCGACGATCGCGCCGGCGCGCCCGATGCCGTCGATGGGGACGATCCAGAGCAGCACTCCGACCGCGGCGTAGGCCCCGCCGGATCCGAGCGCCGCGGCCGCGTACGGCCAGGCCAGGAACGCGAGCGGAGCGCGACCCCGACCATCGCCCGCATGAGCTCGGTATCGGGGACCGTCACGTAGATCCCGCAGACCGTCACGACGAGGAGCAGGGGGCCGAGCCCGAACCGCGCGGTCCGGCGGTCGAAGTCCGCGGCCGTCGCCCCGATGATCACGGCGCCGATCACCATCAGCACCGGGACCCAACCCGCGTCCAGGCCCTTGTTCTCGCCGGCCAGGACCACGGCTCCCGGGACTGCGGCGAGCGGCCCGACCAGCCAGGGGGCCGGGGTCCGGGCCGCGATCGTGCCCGCCAGCCACAGCAGCACCAGCCCGAGCCCGACCCCGGAGGGCACCGCGATGATCTCCTCGGTGCCGAGAGTGCCGTCCAGGGCCATGACCGCCGAAACGGCGAAAGCGGGCCCGACGAGGCCCGGTCGCCGGAACGACTTCGGAAAAAGGGCCGCAAGGCCTAGAGCGACCGGAAGCGTCACGAGCACGGCCAAGGTGCCCACCAGTAGTCCTGTGGAAAACTGGCTCGCCTCGAAAAGGTCCGAAAGCGGGCTCATTTTTGGCTCCTCGCGCGGCTTCCGCCGCCACCCTACGGGCCCGAGACCTCCGAAGCCGGAACCTTTGTACCGCTCACGGCGAGTGAGATCCCCCCTTGCACCTGGTCACCCAATGCGGCGATAATGCATCGGCTGCGACCGTCTGGGGGGCCGTGTGCGGGCAGCACGCTGGGTACAGCACAACTGCGCCTTTGAAGGTCGCACATGATGGGGGGATTCGTCGCCCCGGGGCTCTCGCTTCGCGCCTACCAACACCGGCGCCTGCTGCGAGTGGTCGTGGACTGCGGCGTCTGGTTCCTGGCGCTCTACGCGGCGTCACTGCTGCGGCTCGACTTCGACCTCGCCCGCCTGGACGGCTTCCACATCGCCATCCTGCTGCCGATCGCCTGGGTGGGTCAGGCGATCATGGGCTACTACTACGGCCTCTACCGAGGCCGCTGGATCAACGGGTCCTTCGACGAGGTCGCGGCCCTCGGCCGCACCGTGTTCGCGACGACGATCCTGCTCAGCGTCGTGGACCTGCTGTGGCCCGGCGACATCCGGCCCGCGCCGGTCAGCTCGGTCATCGGTGCCGGCCTGCTGGCCGTCCTCGCCATGGGCGGGGCCCGCTACGCGGCCCGCCAGATGCTCGAGAACCGCCGGCGCCAGAAGCCGGACGCCCGCTGCAAGCGAGCGATCATCTTCGGCGCGGGCGAGGGTGGCGACCGCACGATCCGGGCCATGTTGTGGGACGAGCTCAGCCCGTACGTTCCGGTCGCGCTGCTCGACGACGACCCGGTCAAGCGCAACCTGACCATTCGCGGCATACAGGTCATCGGCGACCGGGCCGCGCTGCGGACCGTCGCCGAGGAGTTCAAGGCCCAGGCGCTCGTGATCGCGGTCCCGACCGGTGACGGCGCTCTCGTCCGCGAGCTCAGCGATCTCGCCCGCGACGTCGGGCTCGAGGTCCGGGTGGTCCCGTCGGTCCAGGAGCTGCTCGGCGGCGAGGTCCGCGTCGACGACCTGCGCCAGCCCACCGAGGCCGACCTGCTCGGTCGGCACAAGGTCCAGACCGATCTCCACGCGGTGGCGGAGTACATCACCGGCAAGCGGGTGGTGGTCACCGGCGCCGGTGGCTCCATCGGCTCCGAGCTCTGCCGCCAGCTCTCGGCGTTCGATCCCGCCGCGCTCGTCATGGTGGACCGGGACGAGTCCGGCCTGCACAGCGTGCAGCTGTCGCTCGACGGCCGGGCCATGCTCGACTCGGACAGCCTCGTCCTGATCGACATCCGCGACCGCGCACGCGGGTCACCCGGCTCTTCGCCGACATCAAGCCCGACGTCGTCTTCCACGCCGCGGCGCTCAAGCACCTCCCGCTGCTGCAGGCGCACCCCTCCGAGGCGTTGAAGTCGAACGTCTGGGGCACGCTCTCGGTGCTGGATGCGGCCGCCGCGGCCGGCGTCTCCCACTTCGTCAACATCTCCACGGACAAGGCCGCGAACGCAGTGAACGCGCTCGGGTACTCGAAGCGAGCGGCCGAGGGACTCACGTCGCACTTCGGCCAGAACTACCCGGGCACGTACCTGAGCGTGCGGTTCGGCAACGTGCTCGGCAGCCGGGGCTCCGTGCTCACGGCGTTTCGCGCCCAGCTCGAGGCGTCGAACCCGCTGACCGTCACCCACCCGGACGTCACCCGCTACTTCATGACCATCGAAGAGGCGGTGCAGCTCGTCATCCAGGCCGGCGCGATCGGCAACGACGGCGCCGCGCTCGTCCTCGACATGGGCGACCCGGTGCGGATCTACGACGTCGCCCGCCAGCTTGCTTCGAGTGTGAAGCCGGAGCTGCCGATCGTGTTCACGGGCCTCCGACCGGGCGAGAAGCTGCACGAGGACCTGTTCTGCGATCGGGAGACCGCAAGCCGCAGCGCCCACGAGCTCATCCGCTGCGTGGACGTCCCCGCGCTCGATCCGTCGCGGGTCCGGGACCTGGACCCGACCTGTTGTCGTGACGATGTCCTGGCGACGCTCGAGCAGCTCGCCCGTTCCGTCGACAACGACATCCCGGACGACGCCGCGACCGAGACGCCGGTGACCGTCGACATCGTCATCACCGAGCGCCTCGAAGACGAGGCCGGCGCCACCTTCTGACGATCCCTCGAGGGCAACCTCCGGATCACGATCGAGCTGGCGGCCCGCCATTCGGCCTCCGGAGAACTTCAGAAGGCCGCCGGAGACCACCGACACATCCGCGGCCCGGCCATTCGGCCTCCGGAGAACTTCAGAAGGCCGCCGGAGACCACCGACACATCCGCGGCCCGGCCATTCGGCCTCCGGAGAACTTCAGAGAGTCGTGAGGACTTCGGGGCCGTTCGCCGTGCAGGCGATGGTGTGCTCGAAGTGGGCGGAGCGCAAGCCGTCGGCGGTGACGACCGTCCAGCCGTCGGCGAGGGTGCGCGTCGCCGGGCTACCCACGTTCACCATCGGCTCGATCGCCACGACGAGCCCGTTCTTCAACTTGTAGCGCTGATTCGGACCGCCCGCGTAGTTCGGGATCTGCGGGTCCTCGTGCATCGCGGTGCCGATCCCGTGCCCCACGTACTCGCGCACGACCGAGTAGCCCCCGGCCTCCGCGACCCGCTGTACCGCAGCACCCACGTCGCCGAGAGTGTGGCCGACCTTCACCAGCTCGATCGCAGCCTCGAGCGACTGGCGGGTCACGTCCATCAGCGTGTGTGACTCGTCGTCGACCTCACCGATCGGCACCGTGACCGCGGCATCCGCGTGCCAGCCCTCGATGATCGCGCCGCAGTCGAGCGACAGGATGTCACCTTCTTCGAGCACGACGTTGCCGGGGATGCCGTGCACGATCACGTTGTTCGGCGAGGTGCAGATCACTGCGGGGAAGCCGTGGTAGTTCAGGAAGTTCGAGCGTGCGCCTCGCTCGCTCAGCACCTCGCGCGCGACCGCGTCGATCTCGGCGGTCGTCACACCGGGCTTCGCGGCGCGGGTACACCGCTCGTGCATCTCCGCGACGACGCGGCCGGCCTTGCGCATCAGCGCGATCTGGTCCGCGCTTCTTCCGGGTGATCATCGGGCGCGGACCCCCTCGGAGCTCAGGAGACGTCGCCCGACACGGCAACCGCGTCGAGCAGGCGCTGGAACACCTTGTCCTCTTCACCGACTCCGTCGACGCGAACGAGCGCGCCGCGCTTGCGGTACAGGTCGATCAGCGGCTTGGTCTCCTGGTCGTAGAGCTCCAGGCGGCGCCGGATCGACTCCCGGGTGTCATCCTCGCGGCCGCGGCCGAGCAACCGCTCGATCGCCATGTCCGTGGGGACGTCGAGATCGATGACCAGGTCGAGCGGGTGCTCCTCGCCGAGGATGCGGTCGAGCTCCTGAGCCTGGTTCTCGGTCCGCGGGAACCCGTCCAGCACGAACCCGTACTGCACCTCCGCCGGGTTCGAGAAGCGCTCCTCGACGACGTCCACGACGATCTCGTCCGGGACGAGCTCGCCCCGGTCCATGTACTCCTTGGCCTTGAGGCCCGCCGGCACTCCGACCGCGGCGGAATCGCGGAACAGCTGGCCGGTCGAGAGGTGCTGGGTGCTGAAGTGCCTCGCCAGCCGCGCGCCCTGGGTGCCCTTGCCGGCACCCTGCTTGCCCAGGATCACTAGGCGAGTTCCACGCGTCACTTCGGCATCATCCTCAGGCCCTCAGGAGAGGAAGCCCTCGTAGTTCCGCATCATGAGCTGGCTGTCGATCTGCTTCATCGTCTCGAGGGCAACGCCGACGCTGATCAGCATCGCGACACCGCCGAAGGGGAACTGCTGGATGTCCCACAACGCGAACACGATGAGCGGGGTGATCGCGATGGCGGCGAGGAAGATGGATCCCGGCAGCGTGATGCGGTTGAGCACCTTGGCCAGATACTTCTCGGTCGGGGGCCCGGGCCGGATTCCGGGGATGAACCCACCCTGCTTGCGGATGATGTCGGCCTGCTGGGCCGGGTTGAAGGCAATCGCCGTGTAGAAGTACGCGAAGAAGATGATCAGCAGCGTGTACACGCCCATGTAGAAGAGGCTGCGCTGGTTGGTGATGTTGTCGTTGACGAAGGACTGCATGCCCTTCCAGTTGGTGGCGGTCGCGATCAGCGCCGGGAACGCCAGGATCGAGCTGGCGAAGATCACCGGGATCACCCCGGACTGGTTGACCTTCAGCGGGATGTAGGTGCTCTGACCCCCGTACATGCGTCTGCCGACCACGCGTTTGGCGAACTGGACCGGGATGCGGCGCTGTCCGGATTCGACGAAGACGATCGAGGCGATCATCCCGACGCCGATCGCGCAGATGACCAGGCCCTGGAACCATCCGCCGCTGACGAAGATCTCGCCTCCCTGCGCCGGCATCCGGGAAACCACCGACGCGAAGATGAGGATCGACATCCCGTTCCCGACACCGCGCTGAGTGATCAGCTCACCGATCCACATGACGAGTGCGGTGCCCGCAACCCAGGTCAGGATGATCAGCGACGCCCGGGAGGCGTTGAAGCCCGGGATCATGTTCGTGCCCGTGAAGCCGGCGAAGCCGAGCAGACCCGACTTTCCCTCCTTGAGCGCGAAGACGAAGCCCGTCGACTGGATGAGCGCCAAGCCGACCGTGAGGTACCGGGTCCACTGCGTGATCTTCTTCTGACCGCTCTGGCCCTCTTGCTGCCATTCCTCGAGCTTCGGGATGACGACGCCGAGCAGCTGCATGATGATCGACGCCGTGATGTACGGCATGATCCCGAGGAAGAAGATCGAGACGCTGGTGATCGCCCCACCCGAGAACAAGTCGAGAAAGCCCACGACCCCGGCGTTGTTCGCGTTGTCCTGCAGGTTCTGGATCTGCGCGAAGTCGACGTAGGGAACCGGGATGTGGGTACCGACGCGGTACACCCCCACCATGACGATCGTGAAGATGATCTTGTTGCGCAGGTCCGCTACCCGGAACATGTTCTTCAACCGGGAGAGCACGTGGGTGGGACCTCCTCGTGGGGTGCGGGGGCGGCGAGAACCCGATGTTAACGGGTCGTCCGGCCGGGGTTTCTAGTGCTGTGTCCAGTGACGTTGGCCCGGTTCAGGCCGAGTCAGGGTCGTTGCCGGCAAGGATCGACAACGAGGCGCAGCGGGGTTCTGCGTTGAGGCGGAGGACGCAGCCGGGAGCGGCACTGGCCGGCGTGAGAGGGCGGAAACGTTGCTGGTCACAGCACTATCGGTTGGTCAGGGCATTGCCCTTGGCCGGCGGGCGCCGGTCACCCCACGGCGGCGGCACGATCTCGATGGACCCGCCCGCGCCCTCGATCGCCTGCTTGGCGCTCGCGGAGAATGCGTGGGCGCGCACCGTGAGCGACTTCGTGACGGTGCCACGTCCGAGCACCTTGACCAGTCCCCGCTTCGCGACGAGACCCTGCTCACGGAGCTCTTCGGGGCCGATCTCGGTCCCGCCACTGAACTCCTCGAGCGTGTCGAGGTTCACCACGTGGTATTCGACCCGGAACGGGTTGTTGAAGCCCTTCAGCTTCGGGGTCCGGCGGGCGAGCGGGGTCTGGCCACCTTCGAACCCGGGCTTCACCGAGCCGCGAGCGCCCTGGCCCTTCATGCCCCGGCCGGCCGTCTTCCCACCCTTGCCGCCGATGCCGCGGCCGACGCGCTGGCGCGCCTGCTTGGATCCGGCCGCCGGCTTCAGGTCATGGATCTTCATGCTGTCCCACCTTCCTCGACCTCGACGAGATGCGGCACCTTGGCCAGCATCCCGCGGATCACCGGCGTGTCGTCGTGCTCGACGGTCTTGCCGATGCGGCGCAAACCGAGCCGCGCGCAACGTCCCGCGCTGCTTCGGCTTGATGCCGATGTTCGACTTCACCTGCGTGACCTTGAGCGCCTTGCTCGTCGCGTTCGCCGCCATCACGCGACCTCGGTGACTTCGGTCTTCTTGGAGTTGCGCTCGCGGTAGGCGCGCAGCATTCCGGCGGTGCTGACCTCTTCGGCGGACTTGCCGCGCATCTTGGCGACGTCATCCGGCCGCCGGAGTCCGCGCAGGCCGGCGATCGTGGCGCGTGACACGTTGATCGCGTTCGCAGAACCGAGCGACTTGGCGAGCACGTCGTGCACACCTGCGGCTTCGAGGATGGCTCGGGCCGCACCGCCTGCGATCACTCCGGTACCCGGTGCGGCCGGCTTGAGGAGCACGCGGGCGGCGTCGTGGATGCCGAGGATCTGGTGAGTGATCGTGGACCCGGCGAGCGCAACCGCGAAGGTGTTCTTCTTCGCCTCTTCCATGCCCTTCTGGATCGCGGCCGGCACTTCCTTGGCCTTGCCGTAGCCGAGACCGACGTTGCCGGCTCCGTCACCCACGACGACCAGGGCGGTGAAGGAGAACCTCCGACCACCCTTGACCACCTTCGCGACCCGGTTGATCGCAATGACCCGCTCTTCGTACTGGCCTTCGGCCATGACGACCTCTCCTGTGCTGGCTAGAACTCGAGGCCCGCGCTGCGGGCACCGTCGGCGACCGCGGCGACGCGACCGTGATATTTGAATCCGCCCCGGTCGAACACGACCGAGTCGATGCCTGCTTCCTTCGCGCGCTCGCCCAACCGCTCACCGACGGCCTTCGCGGCGGCCACGGTGCCGGCGGAGCCCTTGGCCCCGTCCTTCTCCATCGTGGAAGCGGATGCGACGGTTCGACCGGCGACGTCGTCGATCACCTGCGCGTAGATGTGCTTGTTCGAGCGGAACACTGCGAGGCGCGGGCGCGCGGCGTTGCCGCGCACCTTCTTGCGCACCCGGAAGTGCCTCCGCTTTCTGGCGACTGGCTTGGTGTGGCTCATGTGCGTCCTCGTCTACTTCGCTGACTTGCCGGCCTTGCGCAACACGCGCTCGTCCGAATAGCGAATGCCCTTGCCCTTGTAGGGCTCGGGCTTGCGGACCTTGCGGATGTCGGCGGCCACCTGGCCCACCAGCTGCTTGTCGATCCCCTTCACGGTGATCCGGTTCGGCGCCGGAACCTCGAACGTGATGCCGGCGGGCGCCTGGACGGGGACACTGTGGGAGTAACCGACCTGGAGCTCGATCTTGTCCTGGCCCTGGGCGATGGCCCGGTAGCCGACCCCGACGATCTCGAGGTCGCGGCTGAACCCCTCGGAAACACCGACCACCATGTTGTTGACCAGGGACCGGGTGAGACCGTGCAGCGCCCGGTGGGCCCGCTCGTCGTCCGGCCGGTCCACGACGATCTCGTCGCCCGAACGCGAGACCGTGATGTCCTCCGGCGCGTCGAGCTCGAGGGAGCCCTTCGGACCCTTGACCGCGACGTGGCTGCCGTTGATCGTCACGTCGACGCCGGACGGGACGGTGATGGGCTTCTTGCCGATTCTGGACATGGTTCGACTACCAGACCTGACAGAGGATCTCTCCGCCGACCTTGCGCTCGCGCGCCTGGCGGTCGGTGAGCAGACCCTGATTGGTGGACAGCACCGCGATGCCCATGCCGCCGAGCACGCGCGGGACCTGGTCGGCGGGGGTGTAGACCCGCAGGCCGGGCTTGGACACCCGCTTGATGCCGGCGATGGTCCGCCGGCGGTCGGGCGTGTACTTGAGGGTGATGGTCAGCTTGCGCCCAGGTCGCGTCGGGTCGTCCGCCGCGTCCCACCCCTCGATGTAGCCCTCCTGGAGGAGGATCCGGGCGAGGTTCTCCTTCACCTTCGAGGAAGGCATGATCGCCTGGTCGTGCATCGCGATGTTCGCGTTGCGGATGCGGGTGAGCATGTCCGCGATCGGATCGGTCATCGTCATCGGCTCGCCCCCCTCACCAAGATGCCTTGGTCACGCCCGGAACCTCGCCCGCATGCGCGAGCTCGCGCAGGCAGATCCGGCACAGACCGAACTTGCGGTACACCGAGCGCGGTCGACCGCACCGCCGGCATCGGGTGTAGCCACGGACCTTGAACTTCGGCTCGCGTTGCTGCTTGTTCACGAGCGCTTTCTTCGCCATCGTTACCCCTGTGCTTCGGTGCGGCGGAATGGGAACCCGAGGGCACGCAACAACGCGCGTCCCTCGTCGTCGGTGCGGCCGGACGTACAGATGGTGATGTCCATGCCTCGCACCGTGTCGATCTGGTCGTAGTCGATCTCCGGGAAGATGAGCTGCTCGGTGACCCCGAAGGTGTAGTTGCCCCGGCCGTCGAACGACTTCGGGTTGAGCCCCCGGAAGTCGCGGATGCGGGGGATCGCCAGGCTGACGAGCCGGTCGTAGAACTCCCACATCCGGTCGCCGCGCAGCGTCACCTTGGCGCCGATCGCGTTGCCCTCGCGGAGCTTGAAGCCGGCGATCGACTTCTTGGCCCGGGTGACCACCGGCTTCTGGCCCGTGATCACGCCGAGGTCGGCGATCGCGCCGTCGAGCAGCTTCGCGGTCTGGGTCGCCTGACCGACACCGCAGTTGATCACGATCTTCTCGAGCCGGGGCACCTGCATGACGTTGGTGAGCCCGAGCTCCTCACGCAACGCGGGAAGCAGCTCCGTGGTGTACCGATCCTTGAGCCGGGGCGCCATCAGAGGTCCTTTCCGCACTTGCGGCAGATGCGGACCTTGGTGCCGTCGTCCTCGAAGCGGTAGCCGACCCGCGTCGGACGGTTGCACCCGTCGCAGATGATCGCCACGTTCGAGACGTGCAGCGGCATGTCCTTGTCGATGATCCCGCCCTGCATCGTCTGGCCTTGCGCGCGCGGTGTGGCGCTTCGCCACGTTGACGCCGTCCACGATGACGCGGTCCGTCTCGGGGTAGACCCGGGTGATCGGGCCTTCCTTGCCGACGTCCTTGCCGGCGATCACGCGGATGTGGTCACCCTTCTTCAACCTCATGGTCAGAGCACCTCCGGCGCGAGCGAGACAATCCGCATGAAGCGGCGCTCACGCAGCTCGCGGCCGACGGGCCCGAAGATGCGGGTACCGCGCGGCTGCATCTGGTCGTTGATGAGGACGGCCGCGTTCTCGTCGAACCGGATGTAGCTGCCATCCGGGCGGCGCCGCTCCTTCTTCGTGCGGACGACGACGCACTTCACGACGTCACCCTTCTTGACCGCCGCGCCGGGAACCGCGTCCTTGACGGTCGCGACGAAGATGTCGCCGATCGCCGCGTACCGACGCCGCGTTCCGCCGAGCACCTTGATGCACAGCACCTCGCGAGCTCCCGAGTTGTCGGCCACCTTGAGCCGAGACTCCTGTTGGATCACCGGGCACGCTCCAGGATCTCCACGACGCGCCAGCGCTTCTGACGCGAGAGCGGCCGACATTCGACGATCCGCACCTTGTCGCCCTCGCGCACCTCGTTCGCCTCGTCGTGCGCGTACAGCGTGCGGGTGCGCTGCAGGGTCTTGCGGTAGCGACGGTGCTGGACGCGGTCGACGACCGCGACGGCGACGGTCTTGTCCATCTTCGCGGAGGTGACGAGCCCCTCACGCTGCTTGCGCGATCCCCGTGAGGCCGCCTCGGTTTCGGTGGTGGTGTTCTCGGGCTCGGTCACTGCTGCTCCTCGCCGGCGGCTTCGGCCGCCGCGATCTCGCGCTCCCGCAGGAGCGTGTTCAGTCGCGCGATCTCCCGGCGCACATCGCCGAGACGCGCGGAGTTGTCGAGCTGACCGGTCGCGTTCTGGAAGCGCAGGTTGAAGTGCTCTTCTTTCGACTCGGCCAACCGCTGGAGCAGCTCGCCGTCATTCAGCTCGCGCAGCTCCGCTGCCTTGGATGCCATCTCTACGCCTCTTCCTGTCGCATGACGAAGCGCGTCTTGATCGGCAGCTTGTGCATCGCCAGCCGCATCGCCTCGCGGGCGACCGGCTCGGGGACTCCGGAGAGCTCGAACATGACGCGGCCCGGCTTGACGACGGCGACCCAGTGCTCCGGGTTGCCCTTGCCCGAGCCCATCCGGGTCTCGGCCGGCTTCTGCGTGACGGGCTTGTCCGGGAAGATGCTGATCCAGACCTTGCCGCCACGCTTGATGTAACGGGTCATCGCGATACGAGCAGCCTCGATCTGGCGGTTGGTGATCCAACCGGGCTCGAGCGCCTGGATCCCGTAGTCGCCGAACGTCACCTTCGTGCCGCCCTTGGCGACGCCGGACATCCGGCCACGCTGCTGCTTGCGGTGCTTGACCTTGCGAGGCATCAACATGGTCGCACTCGCTCCAGACACTTCTTGGACGCGACCTTCGTGGTCGCTCGTCGCTCAGCCAACATTTTCAGTCCTCGCTGTCGCCGTGGAACTTCGGCGCCTCGTGATGCTGGCGCGTACGGCGCTCGATCTCTTCCTCTTCCGCGAGGAGACGCTCGAACTCGGGGTCGGCTTCCTTGACGACCGGCGTGGCCTCGGCCGGCTCTTCGTCGCCCACCTTGGTCGCGTCCACCGGCGTCGACTCGTCCGCGGGACGACGACGGCCGCCACCGGCGCTGACGACCCGGCGACCCGGCGCAGTGCCGGACGGCTCGCCGACGGCCATCGCGGCTTCCTTCGCGATCTTGTCCTCACCGACGGTCTTGTACGGCAGGATCTCGCCCTTGTAGATCCAGACCTTCACGCCGATGCGACCGAACGTGGTGCGCGCCTCGGCCTGGCCGTAGTCGATGTCCGCGCGCAGCGTGTGCAGCGGGACCCGGCCCTCGCGGTACCACTCCTTGCGGCTCATCTCGGCCCCACCGAGACGGCCACCACACTGCACCCGGATTCCCTGCGCACCGGCCTTCATCGCGGTCTGGACCGCACGCTTCATCGCGCGGCGGAAGCTCACGCGCCCGGCGAGCTGGTCCCCGACACCCTGGGCGATCAGCGTCGCGTCGAGCTCGGGCTGCTTGATCTCCTGGATGTTGAAGTGGATCTTCGGGTTGCCGGTGATCTTCAGCAGACCCGCGCGCAGCCGGTCCGCCTCGGCACCGCGGCGGCCGATGACGATGCCGGGGCGTGCGGTGTAGACGTCCACGCGCAGGCGGTCGCACGTGTGCGCTCGATCTCGACGCGGCTGACCATCGCTCGTTCCAGCTGCTTCTTCAGGTAGTCACGGATCTGCCAGTCCTCGATGAGCTGGTCCGTGTACTCCTTGTCCTCGGCGAACCACCGCGACTTCCAGTCGGTGGTGACCCCGAGGCGGAACCCGTACGGGTTGACCTTCTGACCCATTACTTGCTCGCTTCCGGCTCGTCACCCTCGTCGCCGTCGGGCGCATCGTCCGCCTCGGCCTCAATGGTCGCTTCTGTCTCGGCCGCGGTCTCCGCGGCACCCTCGATCTCCGCCGCTTCCGCGTCGGCCTCCACCTCGGGGGCGTCGGCCTCACCGATGAGCGCTTCGGCCTCGTCCTCGTCGTGATCGTGATCGTGGTCGTGCGCCTCGGTCGCGGCTGCGGTGCTGGCTGCAACCCGGCGGCGGCGCGTGAGCCGGCGCCGGCGGTCCGCCACAGCACCGGAGCCCGAGGCCGTCTCGCGCACGGTGCGCGCCATCAGATCTTCCTCGGAGTAGCGGGCCACGACGATGGTGACGTGGCTCGTGCGCTTGCGGATCCGGGTGCCGCGGCCGCGTGCACGGGGCCGGTAGCGCTTCGCCGTCGGCCCTTCGTCGGCCCAGGCGCGGGAGACGAACAGCTCGTCGGAGGGGAGGTTGTCGTTGTGCTCTGCATTCGCCACCGCGGAGTCCAGGAGCTTGGCGACCTCGTCGGCCGCGCCCCGCTCGCAGAACCGCAGCACTTCGCGCGCGTCGTTCACGTCCAGGCCACGAATGAGCCCGAGGACCTGGCGGACCTTGGGCGCGGACGAGCCCGCGTGTCTGAGGGTGGCGCGTGTCTCGGGCATGGCTACCGGCGTCCCTGGCGCTCTTGGCCCGCGTGAAAGCGGAACGTGCGGGTGGGGGCGAACTCGCCGAGCTTGTGACCGACCATCGCCTCGGTCACGTAGACCGGGACGTGCTTGCGGCCGTCGTGCACCGCGAGGGTGTGGCCGACCATGTCGGGAGTGAGCGTCGAGCGACGGGACCAGGTCTTGATGACCTTGCGGTCGCCCGCGGCGTTCATCTTCTCGACCTTGATCCTCAGGTGCTCGTCGACGAACGGGCCCTTCTTCAGGCTGCGCGGCATGTTCTGCTACCTCCGGCTGCCGCGGCCGCGGCGACGACGAACGATGAGCTGGTCCGAGGCCTTGCCCTTTTTTCGGGTTCGACCCTCGGGCTTGCCCCAGGGGGATACCGGGTGACGGCCGCCAGAGCTCTTGCCCTCGCCACCGCCCAACGGGTGGTCGACCGGGTTCATGGCGACACCACGAACGTGCGGGCGCTTGCCCTTCCAGCGGTTGCGCCCGGCCTTGCCGATGGAGATCAGACCGACCTCGGCGTTGCCGACCGAGCCGACGGTCGCACGGCAGTCGATCGGGACGCGGCGCATCTCGGTGGAGGGGAGGCGGAGGGTGGCGTAGGCGCCTTCCTTCGCGACGAGCTGGATCGACGCGCCCGCACCGCGCCCGAGCTTGGAGCCGGCACCCGGCTTGAGCTCGACGTTGTGCACGACGGTACCGACGGGGATGTACCGCAGCGGGAGTGCGTTCCCCGCGCGGATCTCCGAGCCCTGCCCGCTTCGCAGCGAGTCGCCGACCGACACACCGGCCGGGGCGATGATGTAGCGCTTCTCGCCGTCCACGTAGTGCAGCAGCGCGATGCGCGCGTTGCGGTTCGGGTCGTACTCGATCGCGGCGACGGTTGCCGGTACACCGTCCTTGTTGCGCTTGAAGTCGATGAGCCGGTACTGCTGCTTGTGGCCACCACCGCGGTGACGCGAGGTCATGCGGCCGTAGGCGTTGCGCCCGCCGGTGCGCGGCTTGGGCTTGACCAACGACCGCTCCGGGCGGTCCTTGGTGATCTCGGCGAAGTCCGACGACGCTCTGGAAGCGACGTCCCGCACTGGTGGGCTTGCGTTTGCGAATGGCCATCGTCAGCTCCCGAAGATCTCGATGCGGTCACCGTCGGCGAGCGAGACGATCGCCCGCTTCTGGCTGGTCCGCTGGCCCCAGGTGCCGGTGCGCCGGTTCTGCTTGCGCTTGCCGCGACGGTTGAGCGTGTTCACGTTCGTGACCGTGACCCCGAAGATCTCTTCCACCGCGTGCTTGATCTGGATCTTGTTCGCGGCCGACGCGACTTCGAACGTGTAGACGTTCTCGTCGTAGCTCGCGTAGGACTTCTCCGACACGACCGGCCGGATGATGATGTCGCGCGGGTCGTTGATCATTCGCCGGACCCTTCGTCTTCGCACCTCGGGTGCCGCCTCGATCTCGACCACGGTGCCGTTGCCCTTGGGCGGCACGGCAAGGCGCGCCACGGTCGTGTCGAGGGTGGCCTTGGTGAAGACGAGCCAGTCGCTGACGAGCACGTCGTAGGTGTTGAGCTCCTCGGGGAGGATGATGCGCACCCGGTCACCGAGGTTGCGGAACGACTTCCACGCGACCTCGTCGGTGCGGTCCAGGACCAGGAGGACGCGCGGGTCGCGCCGGCCGGCAACGTGCACACCGAGGTTGGTGAGCGCCGCGAGCGCGTCCTTGGTCTTGGGCGTGTCCCAACCCCACTCGCTGACGACGAGGAGCTTGGACTCGGAGGCCCGGTCCGAGAGGGCGCCGATCAACGCCAGGCGCACCATCTTCTTCGGGGTCTTCTGCTTGTAGCTGCGGGGCTTCGGGCCGTGGGCCACGCCGCCGCCGCGCCAGTGCGGCGCCCGGATCGAGCCCTGGCGAGCGCGGCCGGTGCCCTTCTGGCGCCACGGCTTCGCGCCGCCGCCCTTGACCTCGGCGCGGGTCTTCGTGCTCTGGGTGCCGGACCGGGCCGCCGCGAGCTCCGCGGTGACCACCTGGTGCATGACCGCGACGTTCGGCTCGACGCCGAAGATCGCCTCGGGCAGCGTCGCCGAGCCCTTGTCCGTGCCTTCGACCGTCTTCATCTTGAGCTTGATGTCACTCATGTCAGCGCCTTCACCGCGTTGCGGATGAAGACGAGCCCGCCGTTCGCGCCGGGCACCGAGCCCCGCACGAGAAGGAGGCCGCGCTCGGCGTCGCCTTCGACTACCTCGAGGTTCAGCGTCGTGGTGCGGACGTTGCCCTTCTGGCCGGCCATCTTCATGCCTTTGAACACCTTGCCCGGCGTGGCGCACGCGCCGATCGAGCCGGGCGAACGGTGCTTCTTGTGGTTTCCGTGCGACGCGCCCTGGCCCTTGAAATTGTGCCGTTGCATTGCGCCGGCGAAGCCCTTGCCCTTCGAGATCCCGGTGACGTCGATCCGGTCGCCGGCGCTGAACACGTCGGCCCGCACGACCTGGCCGACCTCGAACGCGGAGATGTCGTCGACTCGCAGCTCCACGAGGTGCTTGCTGGCTTCGACGTTGGCCGTCTTGAGGTGGCCGAGCTCGGGCTTGTTCAGCCGGCTGGGCTTCGTCTCGCCGAACGCGAGCTGGATCGCGGAGTAGCCGTCGCGCTCCGGAGTCTTCAGCTGCACGACGCGACAGGGTCCGGCCTGGATGACGGTCACGGGTACCACCCGGTTCTCGTCGTCCCAGACCTGGGTCATGCCGAGCTTGCGGCCCAGAATCCCTTTGGTAGCCATGTGCTCTCTGTTCGTTGGCGCGAGTGGGGCGATGGTTGGTTTCGCTCGCACGCGAACGCTCCACCGGAGACCTCCCGGCGGAGCGTTGGTTCGGTTGTGCCGTGCGGTTCCCTCTCCGAGCGGCGGAGAAGGCCTACGCGGACGTCGATTGGAAAGCCTGGAAATACTACTCAGGCTGGGAGCCCGAGCGCCACACCGGGCTCGCTCAGACGCCTTGGATCTTGATCTCGATGTCGACGCCGGCAGGAAGATCCAGCCGTTGCAGCGACTCCACCGTCTTGCTGGCCGGCTCGACGATGTCGAGCAGACGCTTGTGGATCCTCATCTCGAAGTGCTCGCGGGAGTCCTTGTCCACGTGCGGCCCCCGAACCACGCAGTAGCGGTGGATCTCGGTGGGCAGGGGGACCGGCCCACGGACCCGGGCCCCGGTGCGCACAACGGTTTCGACGATCTTCTTGGTCGACTGGTCGATGATCTCGTGGTCGTAGGCCTTCAGGCGGATCCGGATCTTCTGACCCTTTGCGTCAGCCATCAGAGGCTCGGCGTCTCGAGGTTGTCAGCGAGGAGGATCATCACTGCTTGACCTTGATGACCCGGCCGGCGCCGACGGTGCGGCCACCCTCCCGGATCGCGAACCGCAGGCCCTCTTCCATGGCGATCGGCTTCTGGAGCTGCACCACCATCTCCGTGTTGTCGCCCGGCATCACCATCTCGGTGCCCTCCGGCAACATGATGTGACCCGTCACATCCGTGGTCCGGAAATAGAACTGCGGGTGATAATTCGTGAAGAACGGCGTGTGCCGCCCACCCTCCTCCTTGGTCAGGATGTACACCTGCGCATCGAAATCGGTGTGCGGCGTGATGCTGCCCGGCTTGCTCAGCACCTGCCCCCGCTCCACGTCCTCCTTCTTCGTGCCCCGCAACAACGCACCGATGTTGTCGCCCGCCCGACCCTCATCCAACAACTTGCGGAACATCTCCACACCCGTACACACCGTCTTGGTCGTATCCCGAAGACCGACGATCTCGATCTCCTCACCCACCTTCACGATCCCCCGCTCCACCCGGCCCGTCACCACCGTGCCCCGACCCGTGATCGTGAACACATCCTCGATCGGCATCAGGAACGGCCGGTCGATATCACGCTCCGGCTCCGGAATGAACGAGTCGACCGCATCCATCAACTCGAGGATCTTCGGAGTCCACTCCGCGTCGCCCTCCAACGCCTTCAACGCAGAAACCCGAATGACCGGCGTGTCATCGCCCGGGAACTCGTACTCGTTGAGCAACTCACGCACCTCGAGCTCCACCAGCTCGAGGATCTCCTCGTCATCGACCATGTCCGCCTTGTTCAACGCCACCACAATCGACGGAACCCCCACCTGGCGGGCCAACAACACATGCTCCCGAGTCTGGGGCATCGGACCATCCGTCGCCGCGACCACCAAGATCGCACCATCCATCTGCGCCGCACCCGTGATCATGTTCTTGATGTAATCCGCGTGACCCGGACAATCCACATGCGCATAATGACGATTCGCCGTCTCGTACTCCACATGCGCGATCGAGATCGTGATCCCCCGCGCCTTCTCCTCCGGCGCCTTATCGATCTGATCGAACGCCATCGCAGTCACGTCCGGGTTCCCGCTCCGCCAGAACCTTCGTGATCGCCGCAGTCAACGTCGTCTTCCCATGATCGATGTGACCGATCGTCCCAATGTTCAGATGCGGCTTGTTCCGCTCAAACTTCGCCTTCGCCATTTCCTCATCGCTCCGTTCGTTGCTTGCCGAGGTACGCGCCTGACCGGCTCTCAGTGCTCATGGCGCGACCCGTACTCCATCTGAATTGGGCATTGGCTGGTGCTGATCTCACTCGCCCGACATCCGGCGGCGGATCTCTTCGGCAATCGACTCGGGTACCTGTTGGTAGGAGTCGAACTGCATCGTGTACGTCGCGCGACCTTGCGTGCGCGAGCGAAGGTCCCCAACATAGCCGAACATTTCGGCCAGGGGCACCTTGGCATTGACCACGTGGGAGGTCCCACGCTGCTCCATCCCCTCGATGTGGCCACGCTTCGAGTTGAGGTCCCCGATCACGTCGCCCATGTAGTCCTCGGGGGTGACCACCTCGACCCGCATGATCGGCTCGAGCAGGGCGGGCTTGGCCATCCGAGCGGCCTTCTTGAAGCGCGATCGACCCGGCGATCTTGAAGGCCATCTCGCTGGAGTCCACGTCGTGGCTCGAACCGCCCGTGAGGATCGCCCGCACGTCCACGAGGGCATATCCGGCAATCACCCCGCCCTCCATCGCCTCCTGGATGCCGGCGTCGACCGCCGAGATGTACTCCCGGGGCACGTCGCCGCCCTTGACCTTGTCGACGAACTCGTAGCCACCTCCCGGACCGGTCGGTTCGAGGTTGATGATGACGTGGCCGTACTGACCCCGGCCGCCGGTCTGGCGGATGTAGCGCTCCTCGACGTCCTCGACCGGCTGGGTGATCGTCTCGCGGTACGCGACCTGGGGCTTGCCGACGTTGGCGACGACCGCGAACTCGCGCATCATCCGGTCGACCAGCACCTCGAGGTGCAGCTCGCCCATGCCGCCGATGATCGTCTGGCCGGTCTCGTCGTCGGTGCGGACCGAGAAGGTCGGGTCCTCCTCGGACAACGAGGAGAGCGCCTTGCCCAGCTTGTCCTGGTCCGCCTTGGTCTTCGGCTCGACCGCGACGTGAGATGACCGGCTCGGGGAACTCCATGCGCTCGAGCACGATCGGGTGCGCCGGGTCGCACAGGGTCTCACCGGTCGTGGTGTTCTTCAGGCCCGACTGCGGCGACGATGTCGCCCGAGAAGACCGCGTCGAGGTCCTCCCGGTGGTTCGCGTGCATTTGGAGGATGCGGCCGATCCGCTCCTTGCGGTCCTTCGTGGCGTTCAGGACCGCGGACCCGGTGGTGAGCGAGCCCGAGTAGACCCGGAAGTACGTGAGCTTGCCGACGTACGGGTCGCTCATGATCTTGAACGCGAGCGCGGAGAACGGCTCGGCGTCGTCCGCGTGGCGGACCAACGCTTCCTCGCCCTTGACGTCGGTGCCGTCGACCGGTGGCACCTCGAGCGGGCTCGGCATGTAGTCCACGACTGCGTCGAGCAAGGGCTGAACTCCCTTGTTCTTGAACGCGGTGCCGCAGAGGATCGGAACGGTGCCGGCATCGATGGTGGCGTGGCGAAGGCCCTTGCGCAGGTCGTCAGCGGTGATGTCCTCTTCACCCACGTACTTCTCGAGCACGTTCTCGTCGTGCTGGGAGACGACGTCGATGAGCTGATGACGCCACTGCTCCGCGTCGGCCAGCATGTCCTCGGGGATCTCGACCGTCTCGAATTCCTCGCCCATGCCGTCGTCCCAGACCAGCGCCTTCATCTGGAGCAGGTCGACGACACCCCGGAACCCGCTCTCGGCCCCGATCGGCAGCTGGATCGAGCGCGATCTCGGCGTCGAGCCGGTCCTTGATCATGTCGACGCAGCGGAAGAAGTCCGCGCCGATGCGGTCCATCTTGTTGATGAAGCACATCCGCGGCACGTGGTACTTGTTGGCCTGGCGCCAGACGGTCTCGGTCTGGGGCTCGACACCGGCGACCGCGTCGAAGACTGCGACCGCACCGTCGAGGACACGCAGCGAGCGCTCGACCTCGACCGTGAAGTCGACGTGACCGGGCGTGTCGATGATGTTGATCCAGCAGTCACGCCACTTGCACGTGGTCGCGGCGCTGGTGATCGTGATGCCGCGCTCCTGCTCCTGGACCATCCAGTCCATGACCGCCGCGCCCTCGTGCACCTCACCGATCTTGTAGGTCCGACCCGTGTAGTACAGGATCCGCTCGGTCGTCGTGGTCTTGCCGGCGTCGATGTGCGCCATGATCCCGATGTTGCGCGTCCTCGCGAGCGGGAACTCCCGAATGACCGGCCCACCCTTCTTCGGATCCGCCATCTCTCTACTTCTCTCTACGTCTATTTCTCTACGTCTTCGGACCTGTCAAACAACTCTTCGCCACGAACGTTCCCGGGTCCGGCAGTGCACCCGGTCGCCCAGGGTTCGACCGGGCGCCTTCCACCAAGCGAGTTGGGTGAGCGCCCTTTGCGAACCCCTTGTCTGAGCGACTGGGAGGTGCCCGGTCGAGAACCCGTGACAACTAGAGGCTTAAAAGCAAAACCAAAGGAGGACCTACCAGCGGTAGTGAGCGAAAGCCTTGTTGGACTCCGCCATCTTCTGGAGATCGTCCTTACGCTTGATCGCCGCGCCCAAGCCGTTGGACGCGTCCATCAGCTCACCGGCCAGGCGCTCAGCCATCGTCTTCTCACGGCGCTGGCGCGAGTAGCCGACCAGCCAGCGGATCGCGAGCGTCGTCGCGCGACGGGGCCGCACTTCCATCGGCACCTGGTAGGTGGCGCCACCGACCCGGCGGCTCTTCACCTCGAGCGCGGGACGCACGTTCTCCACCGCGCGCTTCAGGGTGGGGACCGGGTCGCCACTCGTCTTGCGCTCGATCTCGCTCAGTGCGTGGTACACGATCTGCTCGGCGGTGGAACGCTTGCCGTGCTGCAGCACCTTGTTCACGAGCTGGGTGACGACGACCGAACGATGGACCGGGTCGGGAAGGAGCTCTCGTCTGGGGGCGGGACCTTTGCGCGGCATCGTCAGCCCTTCTTCGCGCCGTAACGGCTACGTGCCTGCTTGCGGTTCGCGACACCACTGGCGTCGAGCGCGCCGCGCACGATCTTGTACCGGACACCCGGGAGGTCCTTCACCCGGCCGCCACGCACGAGCACGATCGAGTGCTCCTGGAGGTTGTGGCCGATGCCGGGGATGTAGGCCGTGATCTCGATGCCCGTGGTCAGGCGCACGCGAGCGACCTTCCGAAGCGCCGAGTTCGGCTTCTTCGGCGTGGTCGTGAACACGCGCGTGCAGACCCCGCGGCGTTGCGGTGATCCGCGCAGCGCAGGCGTCTTCGACTTCTCGGTCTTGCTCTCCCGCCCCTTGCGGACGAGCTGGGCGATCGTGGGCACAGGACTCCTGGTGCTTTCGTGGCGCGGCGGTTGCAAACTTGCGTGTTCGTACGGGCTGAGCTGTGGTGCGGGTCGGCCGGCATGGATCACCCGGACGGGATCGTGGTCCCCCGGGCAGGCACGAGGCCGACCGCACAGGATACACAAGCGCCCGCCCGGGCAGGCAAGCCTCTATTCTCCGGCGGCG
The DNA here is from genome assembly GCA_963770095.1 of uncultured Acidimicrobiia bacterium. GTDB lineage: Bacteria > Actinomycetota > Acidimicrobiia > IMCC26256 > JAENVU01 > Chersky-806. The sequence continues at coordinate 5,471 of CAVYOO010000004.1, read as the reverse complement.
GTGGCCTCCGGTTCGGCGTCGTCCCCACCGGACTCGACGGGGGCCTCCGCCGGCACTTCGGCCGGCGCCTCGACCACCGCTTCGAGTGACGTGGCGTCGACGACCGGAGCGGCGACGGCGATCGGGCTCGGCGGTTCGGGCGGCGGTGCGACGGCCAGGTACGAGGCGTCTTCGGCCCCGGTCTGAGCCACGAGCGATGCCCGCAACCGCTCCGCGAGGTCCAGATCGTCCTCGTCTTCGCTGGTGTAGAAGGGCAGCGGGGTGTGGAAGGGGGCTTCGGTGCCGACATCGCGGTACTGCGGCATTCCGGTCCCCGCGGGGATCAGCTTGCCGATGATGACGTTCTCCTTCAGCCCCTCGAGGCCGTCGTTCTTGCCCTCGATCGCGGCTTCTGTCAGAACTCGCGTCGTCTCCTGGAACGAGGCGGCGGAGAGCCACGACTCGGTCGCGAGCGACGCCTTGGTGATCCCCATGAGCTCGGGACGACCCTCGGCCGGGCGCTTGGACTCGGCCACGAGCCGCTTGTTCACGTTCGCGAACTCCCGGGCATCGGCCTTCTGACCCGGGAGGAACTCCGAGTCGCCCGGCTCGGATACCGCGACGCGGCGCAGCATCTGGCGCACGATCACCTCGACGTGCTTGTCGTGGATCGACACACCCTGTTCCCGGTAGACCTTCTGGACCTCGTCGCCGAGGTACTTCTGGGTGGTCCGGATGCCGTCGATGTCGAGGATCTTCTTCGGGTCGCGCGGGGTCTTGACGTCACCGGTCAGCTGCGCCCCGGCGACGACTTCGGAACCGTCCACGAGACCCGGCGCGAGGTGGGTGCGCATCGAAACCGCGTGGAGCTCCTCGGTGCCGTCGTCGGCGACGACCGTGAGGGTCCGCTCACCCTTCTCGTTCTCCCCGATGCGCAGGACGCCCGAGCTCTCGGCGAGCAACGCCGCGCCCTTCGGGGTGCGAGCCTCGAACAGCTCGACGACACGGGGGAGTCCGTGGGTGATGTCCTCACCCGCGACACCACCGGTGTGGAAGGTACGCATCGTGAGCTGGGTTCCCGGCTCCCCGATCGACTGGGCGGCGATGATGCCGACCGCCTCGCCGAGCTCGACGAGCTTGCCGGTGGCGAGCATCGTGCCGTAGCAGGCGCTGCACACGCCGGCCTTGTACTTCGCGATCGCCGACCTCGTCTTCCTTCGGGGCCACGTCCTCGGCTCCGGGCTCGTCCCGGGGGAACTCGCAGGTGAGCACCGAACGCACACGCACCCGCGTGATCGTCGGGTCGGCGATCAGCGCGGCCAGCTCGTCTTCGGTGACCTCGGTGTTGCGCGGGAACACGGTGCCATCGGCGAGGGTCACGTCCTCCGAGAGGCATCGACCGAGCAGGCGGTTCTCGAGCAGGCGGGCGTGCTCCGGATCGTCGAGCACGTCCTCGACCCAGATGCCACGGATCGAGCCGCAGTCCGGGTCGCGGACAATGAGCTCCTGCGCGACGTCAACGAGCCGGCGGGTGAGGTACCCGGAGTCGGCGGTGCGCAGCGCGGTGTCGGCCAGTCCCTTGCGGGCACCGTGGGTGGAGATGAAGTACTCCAACACGGAGAGGCCTTCGCGGAAGTTGCTCTTGATCGGCCGCGGGATGATCTCGCCGCGAGGGTTCGCCACCAGGCCGCGCATGCCGGCGATCTGGCGGATCTGCATCACGTTTCCACGAGCACCCGAACCGACCATCATCTCGATGGGGTTGAACTGCTTGGCCACCAGCTCGACCTGCATGGCCTCCGTCACCTGGTTGGTGGCGTCGGTCCAGATCTCGATCTCCTTCTGGCGCCGCTCGTCGTCGGTGATGATGCCGCGGTCGTACTGCTGTTCGACCTTCTCGGCGTCCTTCTCGTGCTTGTCCAGGATCTCGGGCTTCGCCGCCGGGGTGCGGACGTCCGAGATCGAGATCGTCAGACCGGCGCGCGTGGAGTACTCGAAGCCGAGCTCCTTCAGCGCGTCGAGGCTCGTGGCCACTTCGGCCTTGGTGTAGAGCTCGACGAGCTCGCCGACGATCTCGGTGACGTCGCGCTTGCGGACCAGCCGGTCCTTGAACGGGAAGTTCGGCGGGAACGCCTCGTTGAACAGCAGCCGGCCGAGCGTCGTCTCGACGAGCACGGAGCTGTCACCGTTGTTGCCCGAACGGCGCAGGACGAGCGTGTGGTCCTGGACGCCCTTGACCGAGTTCTCAACCCAGGCACCCGTCGCGTCGTCCCAGATCTCGCGGGCCGGGAACTCGGCGATCGGGAACCGACCACCGGGCAGGCGGACCTTGATGCGGGCGTGGAGGCTGAGCTCGGGCTTGCCCGAGGACGGGTCGCGCAGCTCGTGCGCCATCCGGACTTCCTCGAGCGTGCCGAACTTGCGACCCTCACCGGCCGCGCCCTCGACGAGCTCGGTCATGTAGAAGGCACCGATGATCATGTCCTGGCTCGGGACGGCGATCGGGCGGCCGTGCGCCGGCGACAGGATGTTGTGCGCCGAGAGCATGAGCAGTCGGGCCTCGGCCTGCGCCTCGGAGCTGAGCGGGAGGTGGACGGCCATCTGGTCGCCGTCGAAGTCGGCGTTGAACGCCGCGCAGACGAGCGGGTGGATCTGGATGGCCTTGCCCTCGACCAGCACCGGCTCGAACGCCTGAATGCCGAGACGGTGAAGCGTGGGGGCGCGGTTCAGGAACACGGGGTGCTCCTTGATGACTTCCTCGAGCACGTCCCAGACCTGCGGGCGCGCCCGCTCCACCATCCGCTTCGCGGACTTGATGTTCTGCGCGTACTCGAGGTCCACGAGCCGCTTCATCACGAACGGCTTGAACAGCTCGAGCGCCATCTGCTTGGGCAGACCGCACTGGCGCAGCTTGAGCATCGGGCCGACGACGATGACCGATCGACCCGAGTAGTCGACGCGCTTGCCGAGCAGGTTCTGGCGGAACCGGCCCTGCTTGCCCTTCAACATGTCCGAGAGCGACTTGAGCGCGCGGTTGCCCGGTCCGGTCACGGGGCGACCCCGGCGACCGTTGTCGAACAGCGCGTCGACGGCCTCCTGGAGCATCCGCTTCTCGTTGTTGATGATGATCTCGGGGGCGCCGAGGTCGAGGAGGCGCTTCAGCCGGTTGTTCCGGTTGATCACCCGGCGGTACAGGTCGTTGAGGTCCGAGGTCGCGAAGCGGCCACCGTCGAGCTGGACCATCGGGCGCAGGTCCGGCGGGATCACCGGCACCGCGTCGAGGACCATGCCCATCGGGCTGTTGACCGGGTTGTCGTGGTCGTCGCGGCGGTTGAACGCCGAGATCACCTTGAGCCGCTTGATCGCCTTCGCCTTGCGCTGGCCCTTGGCCGTCGCGATGACTTCCTTGAGGATGCCCTCTTCCTCGGTGAGGTCGAGGCGTCCGATGAGGCTCTTGACCGCCTCCGCGCCCATGCCGCCCTCGAAGTACTCACCGAAGCGGTCGCGCAGCTCGCGCCAGATGCGCTCGTCGTCGACGAGCTGCTTCGGCTTGAGGGTGCGGATCCCGTCGTAGACCGACTTCAGGAAGTCGAGCTCGAACTGCGCCTTCTCGCGGATCTCCTCGACGTCACGGTCCGACGCCTTGCGCGCCCGGTCGAGGTCGGCCTTCTTCGCGCCGCTCTCCTCCGCGGCAGTGAGCTCGGCCTCGAGGCCCTGGAAGCGCTTCTCGATGTCCCGGTCGCGCCGCTCCTCCTCCTCGGTCATCTCGGCCCGGATGTCGGCCTCGATCGCGGGGAGGTCGGTGTGCAGCTTGTCGGCGTCGACCCACGTGATCAGGTGCGCGGCGAAGTAGATGACCTTCTCGAGGCTCTTCGGCGCGATGTCGAGCAGGTACCCGAGCCGGCTCGGGACACCCTTGAAGTACCAGATGTGCGTGACCGGAGCGGCCAGCTCGATGTGGCCCATTCGTTCACGACGCACCTTCGAACGCGTGACCTCGACGCCACAGCGCTCGCAGATGATGCCCTTGAAGCGGACGCGCTTGTACTTGCCGCAGTAGCACTCCCAGTCCTTGGTCGGACCGAAGATCTTCTCGCAGAACAAGCCGTCCTTCTCGGGCTTGAGCGTGCGGTAGTTGATCGTCTCCGGCTTCTTGACCTCGCCGTTCGACCACGTGCGGATCTGGTCGGCAGTTGCGAGCGAGATGGAGAGCCGTGCGGAGTCATTGACGTCGAGCACTCGTTGCCTCGTCTTTCGTTGCTAGATGTTCCAGCGTGCGTGCGGCGCGTCTGCGTCGTGGTTCGTCGTCGATCTAGGTCTGCGCGCTCCGGCGTGCCTCGTCCTCTTCGTCGGTCCCACGCTCGGGGCGGGAGAGGTCGATGCCGAGGGACTCCGTGGTCCGGAACGCGTCCTCGTCGAGCTCGCGGATCTGGATCTCCGCACCTTCCTCGTCGATGACCTTCACGTTCAGGCAGAGCGCCTGCATCTCCTTGATGAGCACCTTGAAGGACTCGGGGATTCCCGGCTCGGGGATGTTCTCGCCCTTGACGATGGCCTCGTAGACCTTCACGCGGCCGAGCACGTCGTCGGACTTGATGGTCAGGATCTCCTGGAGCGCGTACGCCCGCGCCGTAGGCCTCGAGGGCCCACACCTCCATCTCACCGAAGCGCTGGCCACCGAACTGCGCCTTCCCACCCAGCGGCTGCTGGGTGATCATCGAGTACGGGCCCGTCGAGCGGGCGTGGATCTTGTCGTCGACGAGGTGGCTCAGCTTCAGGATGTAGACGTATCCGACCGTGACCGGGTTGTCGAAGGACTCACCGGTGCGGCCGTCGTAGAGCGTGGCCTTCCCGTCGTCGTTCACCAGGTTCGTGGGGTGCTTCCGGGCCGATCATGGCCGTTGCCCTCGTCGCCCGCCCAGTCCGAGTGCATCGTCTGGAACAGGTGCTGGATCGTGCCCTGCGGGCCGGCGGCCTCGGTCTCGTCCCAGTGCGCGCCGTCGAAGACCGGCGTGGTGACCCACACCGCGGGCTCGGTGATCGGACGCGTCTTGTTCGGCGCGACCGGCTTCTCGCCCTGGCCTTCCCAGCCGTGCCGGGCCGTGTAGCCGAGGTGCGCCTCGAGCACCTGGCCGACGTTCATGCGGCTCGGGACACCGAGCGGGTTGAGCACGATGTCGACCGGCGTGCCGTCGGCGAGATGCGGCATGTCCTCGACCGGGAGGATCTTGGAGATCACACCCTTGTTGCCGTGGCGGCCGGCGAGCTTGTCGCCCTCGCTGATCTTGCGCTTCTGCGCGACATACACCCTGACCAGCTGGTTCACGCCGGGCGGCAGCTCGTCGCCGTCGTCGCGTAGAGACACGCGGACGTCGATGACCTTGCCGGTCTCACCGTGGGGGACCTTGAGGCTCGTGTCCCGGACCTCGCGTGCCTTCTCACCGAAGATCGCTCAGCAATACGTCGTAGTCGAAGTAGATGTACATAAACAC
>CAVYOO010000003.1:0-784667 GCA_963770095.1 uncultured Acidimicrobiia bacterium | reverse complement strand
ACGCCTCACGTCCAGCGACACGATTTCGTGAATCTGGCAGGCAATTTGGCAGACAACGCTCGATTCGAGCCTTCTCAAAACCCGAGCGACAGGCCCAGAGGCCTGTCGCTGCAAGGGTTTTCGATGGTGGCGGGGCAGGATTTGAACCTGCGATCTTCGGGTTGTGAGCGACCGAGCCTCCGTCCTTCCAGTGACGTCGAGTGCCAACCAAGCGCATTCCGTCTCACGTTTCGGCGGTCGTCGTCCCATCCAGTACCAACCAGTCCCAACCCGTACCAGGGATCCCGTTAGAAGTCGCGTTAGAAGTCGCGATGCACGGCGAACGCGTCAGAAGGGCGAGATCTTCGTAGCCTGCGGTAGAGGCCTTTGCCTCGAGCCGAGCCCTTCGTGCCGACCCGATGGCGGAGTTCGTGAGACCGCCCGAATCCGATAGCGCCCGCGTTCAGTTGCCGGGCATGGCCTCCGCCAGCGCGGCCTCAGTCGCGGCGAGCTCTTCCGCCGGGCTGATCTGGATGAACTCGGTCCCTGCGGCGGCCTTCGGAGTGTGGCCCGGCGGCATGTAGAAGGCGTCGCCGGCCTCAAAGGTCTCTTCGCGATCGCCGTAGCGAACGGTCATGTGACCCTGGAGCATCACGCCCCAGTGCGGGCAGCTGCACTGGCCACCCGGAAGCGCCTGCAGCATTGGCGCGAGATCCATGTCCTCGCGAATCGAGACGAAGTTGAAGGTGTAGCCCTCGAGGGTGCTGAAGCGGTCCAGAGCCACCCCAAAGTCCTTGACGCTCTCCGCAGTATTGCTCGACACCTTCGCCATCGTCGCTCTCCTCGTCGGTTGGTCGATGACCAACGTACGGAGACCGATCACGCCCGTCATGAGGTGAACACCCCATGATTCGATCTAGATCTGAAGAAGCCTGGACCGTGCTGCCCTACCCTTCGTCCCGTGGGTGAGAACGGTCCCGCAGCACGCGTGCGCATGGCGGAGCTCCTCGCCGCGTTGTCGCTCGGGATCGACCTCGGCTTCGGCCAGCCCATGGAGCACGTGCTCCGCCAGTGTCGGATCGCGCTCCGGATCTGCGAGCTCGCCGGACTGACGGAAAGCGAACGGGCGTCCGTCTACTACGCGGCCTTGCTCACCAATGTCGCGTGCCATTCCGATGCCTACGAGCAGGCGCGTTGGTTCGGCGACGACATCGCCATGAAGGCCACCAAATACGAATACGAGCCGTTCAGCGTCGCTGATGTGGCTGCGATGCTCCGGCTGCTCGGAAGCGGAGGGACGCCGCTGCACCGGGCTCGGGTCGCGTTCGACTTCGCGGTCTCCGGCCGCAAGGAGATCGACGGGATGATCACCCGCCACGCGCTGCTCGCCCGCAAGCTCGGTGAGCAGCTCGGCCTCTCCGACGCGGCGTTGGACGCACTCGCCACCTCATACGAACGCTGGGACGGGAAGGGCTTCCCCGGCAAGCTCGCCGGGGAAGCAATCCCGATGTCCGCGCGGATCACCCAGCTCGCAGAGTTCGTCGAAGTGGCGCACCGCACCGCCGGCATCCCGGGCGCGATCGACGTAGCGGAGCGGCGCTCCGGCAAGCAGTTCGACCCCGAGCTCGTCGCGGTGCTCACCGCCGACGTCGAGAAGGTCTTCAACGGGATCGACGACCTCGGATCCTGGGACGCCGTCCTCGACGACGAACCGTCCTTGACGATGACACTGTCAACGACCCAGGCCGACGCGGCGCTTGCAGCGATCGCTCGGTTCATCGATCTCAAGTCGCCCTACACGCTTGGCCACTCGAATGCGCTCGCCGAACTGGCCTCCAGAGCCGGCGAACAACTCGGAATACCACCGGAGGAAGTGCGAACGCTGTTCCGCGCCGGCTTGGTCACGGGGTTCGGGCGACTTGGAGTGTCGAACGCGATCTGGGACAAACCCGCGCCTCTCACTGCAGGTGAGTGGGAACGCGTCCGACTGCATCCACACCTGACCGAACGGATGCTCCAACAGTCCGAAGCCCTCGCCCCCCTCGGCCGCATCGCCGTCCAACATCGCGAACGGCTCGACGGATCTGGATACCCCCGAGGGCTGACCGGGCCTGCGATCTCCCGTGCCGGACGCATCCTTGGCGCGGCCGACGCCTATCAGGCGATGCGAGAGCCACGCCCGTATCGTGACGCCCTCACCCCCGAACACGCGGCCGCCGAGCTTCGGGCCGAGGTTCGAGCCGGTCGGATGGACGGTCCCTCCGTCGACGCCGTCCTCCAGGTCGCGGGCCATCGAATCGGCCGACGGCGCGAGGGACCGGCAGGATTGACTGCCCGGGAGGTCGAGGTGCTGCGGCTCGTGGCCACCGGCCTCTCCAACAAGCAGATCGCCTCGCGGCTCAACATCACCCCCAAGACCGCCGGCAACCACATCGAGCACATCTACACCAAGGCCGGCGCCACCAGCCGAGCCGAAGCCAGCCTCTTCGCTATGCAACACGGCCTGCTCCCCGAAGAACACTTCACCTGAGTCGAGCGGACGACCAGGCGACGCCAATCCGCCTTCGGGTTCTCTCCCCGACGTGATCAGCGGTTGTCTCCACGCCCCGGACACCTTCTCGGAATTGCGCTGCACACGCTGGTACTCGACGACACGCGATGGCCCAGAACGGGATGAGCGAAACGGTACTTCGGGTTCTTCGTTAGAAGTCCCGCGACAGGATTTCGCGATCGCGTGAGAAGTCCGGCCAGGGACGCAGAGAGCCGGCCCCGAGAGACCGGCTCTGACCTGCGCAAATGGTGGCGGGGGTAGGATTTGAACCTGCGACCTTCGGGTTATGAGCCTTCGGATCACCAGTTCAGCCCGTCCCGCTTCGTACCGGATCGTGCCCTTGAGCTGGGGTTTCGCGGGTCAGCGTCGTCCGATTGTCCTGTCCCGTGCAGCCCTGTACCGGCCCGCACAGTAGAAGGAACAGTAGAAGCGTTGGCCCCGCTGTTGGCGCCTTGCGACCTCGAGAGTGTCGTCGGTCAACCGACGGATCTCGTGCAGAGCAGCACAGACGAGATCGACGAAGTTGGAAAGATCGTCGGGCTCGACGTCCCAAACGAACCCACGCTGTTGGTGCCGGGCCCGAGGGCGAGTCCGGGAACCTCCGGCGCTTCGAGCTGAGCCTGCTCGACCTTCGCTCTCCTCGCCTCCGATGAACGACGGCCGCTGGTCGAGCCCGGGGAGCGAGCCCAGGGGGTAGCTTTCGTAGCCCAGTTCAGCCAACACTCCTCCGAGCATCCCGATGTAGGCGAACGGGCCAGCCGAGAGACCAGCCCATCGGTCCCCGCCGCCGCTCACGTACGATCAGGGTGGGCTGTCGCCCTCGGGAGCGGCCCGGGCCGAGAGGGACGGACGATGGTTGAGGCGCAGGTCGGCACACGATCGGTTCTGTTCACCGATCTGGTGGGCTCGACCGAGTTGCGCGTCCAGCTGGGCGAAGAGGCCGCCGACAACCTGCGCCGTGCGCACGATGCGCTCCTCGCCGAGGCGGTGACCGCCCACGGGGGTACGGTTGTCAAGGGCCTCGGCGACGGGATCATGGCCAGCTTCGACTCGGCTGCCGACGGGGTGGCCGCGGCCGTGGCGGCCCAGCAGGCCGTCGCCGCCCACAGCCGCCGCCACCCGGACCAGGCCTTCTCGGTTCGAGTCGGGCTGTCGATCGGCGACGTGTCGACCGAGGCCGGCGACGTGTTCGGCGTCCCTGTCGTGGAAGCGTCGCGGTTGTGCGCGTCGGCCACCGGAGGCGAGATCCTCGCCGCCGACCTGGTGCGGGCGCTCGCCCGCGGCCGGGGCGGGTTCACCTTCGAGCCGATGGGCGACATCGACTTCAAGGGCCTCGCCGAGCCCGTCCCCGCGTGCCGAGTGCTCTGGCAGCCGCTCTTCGACCTCGATGGTGACCGGCGCGAGCGAGTGCCGATCTCCGCCGCGCTCATCGGTGCCACGACGGCCTACGTCGGCCGCGAGATCCTGCGCGAGGAGCTGAACCGCGAGTGGGACGACGTCCAGGGCGGCACCTGCCGCACCGTGCTGCTGGCCGGGGAGCCCGGTGTGGGCAAGACGCACACGGCCGCCGAGCTGGCCCACACGGCCTTCAGCGACGGCGCCGTCGTGCTGTTCGGCCGCTGCGACGAGGGCCTCGGCGCGCCGTACCAGCCGTTCGTGGAGGCGCTCGAGCACTACGTGACCCACTGCGAGAGCCCCGTCCTGGGACGACTCGCCGGCGAGCTGCGCCGCATGGTCCCCGATCTCGGACCCACTGTCGCGGCCACCGACCAGCCCGTGGCCTCGGACCCAGCATCGGAAGAGCACCGCCTGTTCGAGGCGTGCACGTCGTGGCTCGTGGAGATGTCCCGGGACGAGCACGGGTGCGTCCTCGTCCTCGATGACCTGCACTGGGCCACGAAGCCCACGCTGCAGCTGCTGCAGCACGTCGTGCGCGGCGTCACCGAGCAAGGAGCACCGCTCCTCGTGCTCGCCACCTACCGCGACACCGACATCGATCGCGCGCATCCGCTGGCGGCCGCCATCGGCGACCTCCGCCGGTTGACCGGTGTCACCCGCGTCGCGGTCGACAACCTCAGCGCCGCGGAGGTCGTCGACTTCATCGCCGCCGCGGCCGGCCACGACCTCGACGAGCCGACCCGCCGGCTGGCCGACGCCGTCTACGCGGAGACCGAGGGGAACCCGTTCTTCGTGGGCGAGGTGCTCCGCCACCTGGTGGAGACCGGTGGTGTCCGGCGGGAGGGCGAGCGGTGGTCGGTCACCGACCCCGACGCCGTGACCGTGCCCGAGGGTGTGCGCGACGTCGTCGGCCGCCGCCTCGACCGCCTGTCGTCGACCGCCAACGACCTGCTGTCGATCGCCGCCGTGCTCGGCCGGGACTTCGACATCGAGGTGCTCACCGCGTTGGTCGATGCGAGCGACGCCGCCGCCCTCGACGCCCTGGACCAAGCAGTCAGGGCCCGGCTCATCGAGGAGACGGGCATCGATCGCTTCCGGTTCGCCCACGCGCTCGTGCGCACCACGCTCTACGAGGAGCTCTCCGCCACGAGACGCCGGCGCCTCCACCGCGGCGTGGCCGACGCGCTCGAGAAGCTGCGGCCCCACGACGTCCGGGCCCTCGCGCACCACTGCATCGAAGCCGGGCCCGACGGCACCGACTTCTCGCGGGCCTTGCGCTACTCCCTCGCGGCAGCCGAGGAGGCCCTGGGCGCACGGGCCTTCGCGGAAGCGAGCGCCCGCTTCCGCACCGCGCTCGAGCTCCTCGACGACGCCGACCAAGCGGGCAGCGCGCCCTGGGTCGCGGCGATGAGCGGCCTGGGCGAGGCGCTCCGCGACGAAGGCGACGGCAGCTTCAGAGAGGTGCTCCTGGCCGCCTCCCGCCGCGCCCTCGAGCTGGGCAACGTCGATCTCGTGGTGCGGGCGGTGCTCGCCAACACCCGCGGCTTGGCGGCAGTCGTCAGCTCCGTCGACCGCGCACAGGTGGATCTGATCGAGGAAGCACTCGCCCTCGTCGGTGACGCGCCGAGCCCGGCCCGGGCCCGGCTGCTCGGGCAGCTCGCCTCCGAGCTCACGTTCTCGGGCCAGCACGATCGACGGGTCGCCCTGGCCGACGATGCGGTAGGCATGGCTCGGGCGCTCGACGACGAGCGCCTGCTGTGCGAGGTCATCGTCAACACCGGCTACGCGGCGATCACCGGAAGTCGATTGCGGCAGCTCACCGATCGCACCGCTGAAGGCGTGCGGCTCGCCGACCGAACCGGCGACCCAGCTCTGCGGGTGATCTCGCGCCTCTTCGACAGCGGCGCACTCGTCGCCACCGGGCAGATCGGAGAGTCGAACCGCGTCGCCCGTCAGGCCGTTGCCATCGCGGACACGGAGGGTTCCCCCTTGCTCCGGTGGATAACCAGCGTCACCGCCATCCGTCTCGAGCTGCTGCGCGGCGACCCCCGACGAGCACCCGAATTGAACGATCAGCTCATCACCACAGGGGCGGAGCTGGGCCAACCCGACGGCGCCCAGTGGTGGGCAGCGGGCGCAGCCGGCATGGCGTGGCTCACGGGCGAAGCGGGTGCACTAGCCGACGCGGCCGGCGAAATGGTCGAGCAGTACCCGGGCGCTCCGGCGTGGCGCTGCTCGCACGCGTGGCTGCTCTGCGAGGCTGGGCGCCTCGCCGAGACGCGGCGAGGTTCTGCGCACGAACCTCCTGACACCCGCCGCCGCCGTCGCCGAACCCTATCCCCTCGTGATGTCCTTCCAGCTCGCGACTGTGGCGGCCGGACTGGGCGACGCTGCCCTCGGCGAGCAGACCATCGAGACGCTCGACGAGCACCGCGGATTGTGGGCCCACTACTTCTTCATCGTGCTCGGCCCGATCGAGTGGGCGCTCGGCCTCGCCGCCACCGCGACCGGCGCGCTCGACCAAGCCGTCGCCGACCTCGACACTGCGCTGTCACTCCTGCTCGAACAGGGCGTCCTGTTCAACGTGCCCCGACTCCAGATCGACCTGGTCCGCGCCCTCGAGCGTCGCGGCGCGCCAGGCGACGCTAAGCGCCGCGACGAGCTCCTCCAGGACGCACGGACGCGGGCGCAGGGCCTCGGTGCCACCGCGCTGGTGGCCCGCATCGACGCGCAGCTCGCCGGCTGACGTTTGGCCGATCACCCCAAACGCTCACATGCGGCCTGCCGGCTCACGCCGGGCGCGTCGCCGAACCGTCAGGATCGCGATCGGTGCCCTCCGCACCGACTGGAATCGACTGGCCGGGAAGGAAGCCGGGACGCAGCGTGGCACGGCGTTCGACGGTCAGCGTTCGATCACGGACTTCCACGCGAACCTCACGGGCGGCCCTGGTGGCGACACGTGGCCGTACATCGATCAGCAGGCGTACTTCGTCGCGCCCCAGAGGGAGGAGTCGACCGTCCTCGGCGCGCTCAACAAGACGAGCAGAACAATCTACGACTACAACACCTACGCCCAGGGCCAAGTGACGAGCGCCACGAATCAACTCGGTCCGGCGAGGTGGGAACGGCACGAGGGTGACGTGTCGATCCCGACGGACAACTGGCACATCGACCGTACGTTCGCGTTCGGTCTCGAGAACGGCACCGTGCCGGCTCACGCGTCGTGGCCACTTGTCGTGCACTTCGGGGTTCTTCGGTAGAAGGGCGGCGACGCGATTTCGTCCCGAGGTTAGAAGTGAGACCGGACGGCAGTGAGCCCCTCCGACGGGAGGGGCCCTGACCTGCGTAAATGGTGGCGGGGGTAGTGCTGTGCGTCAGGACATAGGAAACGGGTCTCTCAAGACATAGGAAACGGTCGGGTCGGCAGGCTCGGCGATGTCCAAGGCCCGGTTGATCATCACCGCGGTGGTCCTCGAGGGCCGCTCCCAGTCCACCGTCGCTCGCGAGTACGGCGTATCGAAGGGCTGGGTCAGCAAACTCGTTGCCCGCTACCGCGCCGAAGGCGACGCCGCGTTCGAACCCAGATCGCGTCGCCCCAAGACCTCACCCACCGCGATCGACGCGGCGACCGTCGAACTGATCGTGGAGCTCCGCGAACAACTCGTCGCCGATGGTCTCGATGCCGGACCCGACACGATCCACTGGCACCTCGAACATCACCACCACACGATCGTGTCCGTCTCCACCATCGCCCGGACCCTCACCCGCGCCAACCTCGTCACTCCTGAACCGAGGAAGCGACCACGGTCGTCTTACATCCGGTTCGAAGCTGACCAACCAAACGAGTGTTGGCAGTCCGACTTCACGCACTACCGCCTCGCGGACGGGACCAACACCGAGATCCTCTCCTGGCTCGATGACCATCGCGCTACACGCTGCGGATCACCGCCCACCAGCCCGTGACCGGCCCGGTCGTTCTCCACGCGTTCCGCGCCGCGACCGCCGAGCACGGATATCCCGCATCAACATTGACTGACAACGGCATGGTCTACACCGCACGCTTCGCCGGCGGGCGAGGCGGACGCAACGCGTTCGAAGCCGAACTCGTCCGATTCGGCATCGTCCAAAAGAACAGCCGACCGAACCACCCCACCACCTGCGGAAAAATCGAACGATTCCAACAGACCCTCAAACGCTGGCTCGACCAACAACCCACCCCCGAGAACCTCGCCGAGCTCCAAGCACTCCTCGACACGTTCCGCACGATCTACAACCAGCAGCGACCCCACCGGTCACTCCCACATCGAGCGACCCCCGCGACCATCTACTCCGCGCGACCGAAAGCCATCCCAACCGGCAACGACAACCCCCACTACCGAGTCCGCCGCGACCGCGTCGATGACAGCGGCGTCGTCACCCTCCGCGTCGGTGGCCAGCTCCATCACATCGGCATCGGACGAACCCACGCCCGAACCCACGTCATCCTCCTCGTCGACGACCTCCACGTCCGCGTCGTCGACGCCGCCACCGGAGAACTCCTCCGCACGCTCACCATCGACCCCACCCGCGACTACCAACCCACCGGCGCACCCAAAGGCCCCACCCGACCCAAAAAGAAACGCCCCGAACCCAGTTGAGGGTTCGAAGCGTTTCCCATCTCCTGAGAGATGACATGGTGGCGGGGGTAGTGCTGTGCGTCAGGACATAGGAAACGGGTCTCTCAAGACATAGGAAACGGTCGGGTCGGCAGGCTCGGCGATGTCCAAGGCCCGGTTGATCATCACCGCGGTGGTCCTCGAGGGCCGCTCCCAGTCCACCGTCGCTCGCGAGTACGGCGTATCGAAGGGCTGGGTCAGCAAACTCGTTGCCCGCTACCGCGCCGAAGGCGACGCCGCGTTCGAACCCAGATCGCGTCGCCCCAAGACCTCACCCACCGCGATCGACGCGGCGACCGTCGAACTGATCGTGGAGCTCCGCGAACAACTCGTCGCCGATGGTCTCGATGCCGGACCCGACACGATCCACTGGCACCTCGAACATCACCACCACACGATCGTGTCCGTCTCCACCATCGCCCGGACCCTCACCCGCGCCAACCTCGTCACTCCTGAACCGAGGAAGCGACCACGGTCGTCTTACATCCGGTTCGAAGCTGACCAACCAAACGAGTGTTGGCAGTCCGACTTCACGCACTACCGCCTCGCGGACGGGACCAACACCGAGATCCTCTCCTGGCTCGATGACCATTCGCGCTACGCGCTGCGGATCACCGCCCACCAGCCCGTGACCGGCCCGGTCGTTCTCCACACGTTCCGCGCCGCGACCGCCGAGCACGGATATCCCGCATCAACATTGACTGACAACGGCATGGTCTACACCGCACGCTTCGCCGGCGGGCGAGGCGGACGCAACGCGTTCGAAGCCGAACTCGTCCGATTCGGCATCGTCCAAAAGAACAGCCGACCGAACCACCCCACCACCTGCGGAAAAATCGAACGATTCCAACAGACCCTCAAACGCTGGCTCGACCAACAACCCACCCCCGAGAACCTCGCCGAGCTCCAAGCACTCCTCGACACGTTCCGCACGATCTACAACCAGCAGCGACCCCACCGGTCACTCCCACATCGAGCGACCCCCGCGACCATCTACTCCGCCGCGACCGAAAGCCATCCCAACCGGCAACGACAACCCCCACTACCGAGTCCGCCGCGACCGCGTCGATGACAGCGGCGTCGTCACCCTCCGCGTCGGTGGCCAGCTCCATCACATCGGCATCGGACGAACCCACGCCCGAACCCACGTCATCCTCCTCGTCGACGACCTCCACGTCCGCGTCGTCGACGCCGCCACCGGAGAACTCCTCCGCACGCTCACCATCGACCCCACCCGCGACTACCAACCCACCGGCGCACCCAAAGGCCCCACCCGACCCAAAAAGAAACGCCCCGAACCCAGTTGAGGGTTCGAAGCGTTTCCCATCTCCTGAGAGATGACAATGGTGGCGGGGGTAGGATTTGAACCTACGACCTTCGGGTTATGAGCCCGACGAGCTACCAGACTGCTCCACCCCGCGGCGTGGAACGCACTCTAGGCGATGCAACGCGAGACCGTCGACGCGGCGCTCGGGTCTTCTGGCACAGGTGTTGTCACAACATCGCCGCATCGCTACCGTGACGGGATGGACATCCCGGCAATTCGCTACGGCCAGATCGACCCGGAGTACCTCGAGCGGCTCGCCTCCACCCCCGCCGCCGACGACGGGCCGGTGTGGATGGTCAACCTGATGAACTATCGCGACGTCGCCGACTACGCCGACGGGCGCGAGAGCACGATCAGCGGGCGCGAGGCCGACGACATCTACGCGCCCTTCGGTCCGTTGGCCGCAGTCGGTGCCGAGATCGTGTTCGTCGCGGAGGTCGCCGACCAGCTGCTCGGTGACGAACCCAAGTGGGATCGCGTCGCGGTCGTGAAGTACCCGACCCGCCGCTCGTTCGTCGAGATGCAGGCGCTCCCGGAGTTCCGCGACCTGCACGAGCACAAGGACGCGGGGATGCAACAGACGATTGTCGCCGGCGGCCTGCCGATGGCGTCGCCCCCGAATCCCGGTGCACCGGACTGGTCCGACGTTCCCCACCCGCCGACCGACGACGATCCACCGGTCGTCGTCCTGCACCTCATCAAGTTCGTCGAGGGCGGCATCCCCGACATGACGAGCTACACCGACGCAGCCGCCGCGGTCGCGGTGCCGCACGGCGTGCGCGTCGCGGGCTGGTTCGGCATCGAGGGGACCATCATCGGCGACGGTCGCGCCTGGGACCAGGCCCGGTTCAACGCGTTCCCGAGCCGGGAAGCCTTCATGGCCGTCGTCTTCGACCCGGACCGGATGGCCGCGCACCGGGGCCACCGGGAACCGGCGATCGCCGACACGTACACGCTCGTCCTCCGCCCGGTGATCGACACGCTCGAGGCCTCGCTCCCCAACTGACCGACCCGGCTTCGGCGTCGCATCTCCACCTCTGGGGTGAACTCCCGACGCCAAAAGCAGGTTGGGAGGCGGGGTTACGGCCGATCCGGGCGAGGGCGGCTGCCGTAGTCGCCGAAGGGGTCGTCGCGCTCGCGCACCGCTTCGCGGAAGCCGACGTCCTGCGCGCGCTCGACGAAGTCCAGGCCCTCCTGGGTGTGCCGGGCTACGCCGTCGAACAGCGTGCCGAGCAACCGGGACGTCTCCGGCCGGTACATCTGCGCGGCGACGTCGTTGCACACCAGCTTGAGCATCTGCAGCTGGTTGAGCGGGAGCAACGCCATCCGCTGCGCCAGCCCGCTCGCCCGCTCGACCAGCGCGTCGTCCGGGACACACTCGAGGACCAGGCCGAGACGCGCCGCCTCCTGCGCATCGATCTCGTCACCGGTCAGCAGGTAGCGCTTCGCCTGCTCGAGCCCCAACCGCGCGACCCACAGCCACGGTGCTTCCGGGATGCCCCAGACCCGCGCCGGCGGGTACCCGAACCGTGCCGACTCCCCCGCGACGATCAAGTCCACGTTGAGCACGAGGTCGGTCCCGCCCGCGATGCACCAGCCGTGCACCGCGGCGACGGTCGGCTTGCTGATCGTGTGCAAGCGCCGCGAAGGCTTCGGCGAACCGGCCGATCATGCGCAGGTCGGCCATCGAGTCCCACGCACGCGTCCGGCTCTCCTCCGTGGCCTGCGCGGCGGTGGACCAGTCCAGGCCGTACCCGCTGCAGAACGCGGGCCCTTCGGCGCGCAGGAGCACGACGCGCACGGCGGGATCGGCGTCCGCAGCGTCGAGCGTCGCGACGAGCTCGTCGCGCAGCTCGGGGGTGATCGTGTTGTACTCGCCGGGGCGACAGAGCACGAGGTGCCGCACCGCGCCGTCGTCTTCGGTCCTGATCGCGGTCACGTCCGGACCCTAGGCCGACGGCGATCCGCGCTCGTCGAGCTCGCGGACCAGCGCCTTCGGTGCGATGCGACGGTAGGACTCCTCGATCCAGTCGCGCAGCAACCCGATCGAGGGCGTCCGGCCCTTGAGCGGCACGTTGACCCAGCCGGCCTTGCCGAGCCCGTACCCGCTGGGCTCCGCCCCGTCCACCGCCAACGCGGGCTCGAGCGACTCGTCCAGCTTCACCGCGATCTTCGGCGTGTCGGTCTCGTCCAGGCCCAGGAACAGGAAGATCTTGCCCTTCACCTTGACGACGGTCTCGCCCCACGGATGGTCCTCGTCCGCGCCCGGAAGCGCCAAGGCGAACTCCCGGAGCGAGTCGCGGCGGGTCCTTCGTGCTGCCATCGGCGCGACGCTACCGCTCCCTCCGTTGCGCGCCCAGGCGACGTCGAGAAGCATGTCGTCATGGACGCGGTCTGCATCACCGTCGATTGCGCGGAGCCCGTTGCGGTCGCCGCGTTCTGGAACGAG
Organism: uncultured Acidimicrobiia bacterium; assembly: GCA_963770095.1. Lineage (GTDB taxonomy): Bacteria > Actinomycetota > Acidimicrobiia > IMCC26256 > JAENVU01 > Chersky-806. The sequence goes on along the minus strand of CAVYOO010000003.1, from coordinate 772,308 downwards.
GCCCTGGGTTGGGGTGGCGTCGAGATCGCGGACGACGAGACGATCGCGATCTGCGGCCCGGTCGACGGCGGCCCCTACCTCGAGTTCGTCCGCGTCCCGGAGCCGAAGGCGGTGAAGAACCGGCTGCACCTGGGATGCTCGGTGCCGGCGCTCGACCAGCTCGACCCCGAGATCGCGCGCCTCGTCGCACTCGGGGCCGAGGTGGCGTGGGAGGAGGAGTTCCCACCCGAGATCGCGGCGACCTACCGCAACGTCGTGCTGCGCGACATCGAGGGCAACGAGTTCTGTCTCGGCGCGGGCACGTTCCGGGGCTGACCGTCCGACGCTACGAACCGTCCGGCAGCTTCTCCCACCATTGGCACCACCATTCCTCGCCCACGAGGATGCGGAGCTTCGGGTGCCAGCAGTACGAGATCTCGGCCGTGTTCTCGAGGTAGTACAAGCAGTTCTCGCACTGTTCCTCGCCCTGGGGCTTGCCCTTGAGCACCGCGTTCTCGGCCAGGTGACGCAGCTCGATCGCGAGCTTCTCGTCGATCTCCTTCGGCTCGGGATCGGGAATGACGTAATCGACCATCTCGCGCGCTCTCCTTCGTCGGTGAACAGGCGTCGTACCCACCCGGGCCGCCGCGGGAACCTCAAGTGCCGTCAGACTACGACGCCGTCGAGCAAACCCAGCTCGATGGTGCGCCGGGCCTCCGTCACCCACCAGTCGAGGTCGGCGCGCTCACGCTCCCGGACCAGGCGGTCCTCGTTCTCGGTGATGTCGAGCGCCTTGTTCCATCCCAGCTCGACCAGGCCGAGGAACAAGGCGAGGTGCACGGCGTCGTTGTCGTAGGCCGCGCCCGCCGCGACCCTGTAGCTCGCCAGGATCTCCTCGCGGCTCCCGTCGATCGCGGCCGCCGACGCGGTCAGGTACGGCACCAGCTCGAGCGCCGGTGGGCCCCAGGTCGCCAGCTGCCAGTCGAGCAACGTGACCTGGCGCTCCTCGAACGCGATGTGCACGTGGGCCGCGTCGGCGTGAACCACGGTGCAGGGCTGCGCGCCGAACCGCGCCGCGAAGGCCGCCGGCACCTCGTGCACCGCGCGCACCGCGGAGGCGACATCGTCGGGCACCAGGTCCGGGAACCGCTCCCAGCCCCGGACGATCAGCATCGGCAGGGGATTCTCGGTCGCGTCCGTCACCGCGCGCATGGTCACCGGGCTCAACAAGGCGACCCGGTCGACGAGCGGGCAGAGCGCGGCGCTGCGGGAGTCCCGGAGCGCTTCGTGCATGGAGACGAGCGCAGCCATGAACCGTTCGTTCTGGGACCACGAGACGATGTCCCCCCACCCACGGATCCCCGCGCCCAGGTCCCGCATCACGAGCACGGTGTCACCGGACTCCTCGCGCCAGCCGTCGACCACGGCGTGACCGATCCCGGGGGGAAGCGCATCGAGCACGCCCTCGCGCCACAGCAGGAACTCCCGACCGACGGAATCGCCGGTCAGGCGCATCGTGACGTCGTAGTCCGGGTGCAGCCGCTTCACGACCAGCCGGCGCCCGTCCCCGAGGCGCACCCGCTCGAGCGACGCGCCGGAACGACCGTCGTGGCCGCCGATCGAGACTCGTTCGACGGCTTCGTCGAGGATCGTGGTCATCGTGCCGCCTTACCCTGGAAGTCCGTCCTGTGTAGCAGAGCCAGCACCCCGAACGCTCCGGAACCGACGACAATTTCGGCGCGGGTTAGATGCGAGGCGCGGACTCGTTCCACTTGGTGAGGGTCCGCACGCCACGTTGTGAGCCGATCACGCCGATCGTCGCCGGATCCACGAAGAACCGGGCGCCGGCCCGGGGACCGAGCTCGAGGGCCACGGCGGTGAGCACCCGCAGGAGATGGCTGTGGGCGAACAGCAGCACCGGCCCCGGCGTGGTGCCGACCCGCTCCAGCACCCGACCGACCCGGGCACCCACGGCCTCGGCCGACTCTCCGCCCGGCACGTCGCCGGTGAAGATCGTCCACTCCGGATCACGGTCGCGGATCTCTTCGGTCGTGAGCCCCTCGTACTCTCCGTAGTCCCACTCGACGAGATTCTCGTCCACCGACGCGCCGGCAAAGCCGGCGAGTCGCGCCGTCTCGCGCGCCCGCTCGCGCGGGCTCGTGAGCACGAGCGTGAACCGCTGCCGGTCCAGCACGCGGCGCGAGCGCCGCCGCCTGCCGCCGGCCTTCAGCGGTGAGTGGCAGGTCGGTGCGGCTGGTGTGGCGGCCAGCCGTGGCCCAATCGGTCGCGCCGTGACGGACCACCCAGATGTCGGGCGTCAGGCTCACGGCGCGCTGCGGTGCTCCACACCTTCGTCGCTCGCGACGACCAGGTCGGTGGCGAGCCCGAGGAAGAGCCCGTGCTCGACGATGCCGGCCCGCCGCGCGAGCTGGGTCGAGAGCCGTTGCGGATCTTCGATCGGCGGGAACGTGCAGTCGAGGATCCAGTTGCCCTCGTCGGTCACGAAGACGTTGTTGTCGTCGCCGCGCCGCATGTTCACCTCGGCGCCCATGTCGGCGAGGTACTCCTCCTCGGGCCGCCACGCGAACTGCACGACCTCCACGGGCAGCGCGCGCTGCGAGCCGAGCGTCGGCGAGAGCTTGGCGCTGTCGACGACGATGATCTCCCGGAGACTCGCCTGCGCGACCACCTTCTCGCGCAACAACGCTCCGCCACCCCCCTTGATGAGGTTGAGCGCGGGGTCGACCTCGTCCGCGCCGTCGATCGTCAGGTCGATGACGGGATGCTCGGCCAACGTCGTGAGCGAGATGCCGACCTCCTTGGCCAAGGCCTCGCTGGCGCTCGACGTGGGGATGCCGAGCACGTTCTGCAGGTCACCCGATTGCAGACGCGCGCCGATCCGCCGGATCGCGAACAGGGTCGTGCTCCCGGTGCCGAGCCCGACCACCATGCCGGACTCGACCCAGTCGACCGCGCGCTCGCTCGCGGCCTGCTTCAGCTCGTCGCGGTCGGTCACGAGGGGGTGACGACCGGCTCGTGCCAGCCTCCGGCGGAAGAGATCATGCGGTCAGCCTCCTTGGGTCCCCACGAACCGCGGGGATAGGGGTGAGCTACGTGGTGGTGAGTCAGGACGCGGTCGACGACCCGCCACGACTCCTCGACACCGTCCTGGCGGGCGAAGAGCAAGCCGATTCCGTTGAGTGCGTCGCCGAGCAACCGCTCGTAGGGGCTCATCTCGTCCGGGAACTCGTTCGAGAGAAACAGCTCGCGCTGCTCCCCGATCATGGCCTCCCCGGGCACCTTCGCGCGGGCACCGATGCCGATCTCGATCATCGGGTTGAAGCGCAGCCGGATGTAATTGCAGCGCCCCACCTCGGGCTCCGAGTCCGCGAAGACCTTCTGCGGCGGTCCCTTCATCTCGACCATCACCTCGGTGACGTGCTCGGGCAGCTCCTTGCCCGCCCGGACGAACCACGGCACCCCCGCCCAACGCCACGAGTCGATGTGCAGCCGCACCGCGGCGTACGTCTCGACGTCCGAGTCGGGCGCGACCCCGGCTCGTTGCGGTAGCCCTCGAACTGCCCGCGCACCAGATCGGACGGCTCCAACCGGTCGACCGCGGCGAACACCCGCTCCTTGGCATCGCGCAGCGCCTTGTCGCCGATGCCCTGGGGCGGTTCCATCGCGAGCAGCGCGACAACCTGGAAGAGGTGGTTCTGGATCACGTCCCTGAGTGCGCCGACCTCCTCGTAGAACGCGCCGCGGCCCTGCACCCCGAAGTCCTCGGCCATCGTGATCTGGATGCTCGCGATGTAGTCGCGGTTCCAGATCGGCTCGAGGAACGAGTTGGCGAAGCGGAAGTAGATGATGTTCTGCACCTCCTCCTTCCCGAGGAAGTGGTCGATCCGGTAGACGGCGGACTCGGGGAACACGCTGTGTACGATCCGGTTCAGCTCGATCGCGCTCTCCAGATCCCGGCCGAACGGCTTCTCGACGATGACGCGTGCGTTCTCCGCGGCGCCGCAGCTCCCCAGGGACTCGATCACGGTTCCGAAGAGCACGGGCGGGATCGCGAGGTAGTGGGCCGGCTTCGTCGCCCCGACGCCGTCCAGCTGGGCCTTCAGCTCGGTGAAGGTCGCGGCGTCCGCGTAGTCGCCGTCGACGTAGTGGAGGGACTTCATGAGGTGGTCCCAGGCCTTGGTGTCCGTGATCCCGCCGCCGAACTTGTCGATGCTGTCGCGAGCGCGGTCCTTGAGGTCGTCGAGCGTCCAGTTCTGGTACGCGACACCGATGATCGGCACGTGCAGGTGGCCGCGCCGCGCCATCGCGTAGAGCGCGGGAAACGTCATCTTGTGGCCGAGGTCGCCGGTGCAACCGAACCAGCAGAGCGCGTCCGCGTGATTCGCCTTGCTCATGACGTCTTCTCGTCGTGGCCGCCGAACTCCTTGCGCATCGCGGACAGGATCTTGTCGGCGAAGTCCGAGGCACCCCGGGACTCGAACCGGTCGAAGAGCGCGGCACTCAACACGTGGGTCGGAACACCCTCGTCGACCGCCGCCAACGCGGTCCACCGGCCTTCGCCGGAATCCGACACCCGGCCGGCGAAGTCGTCGAGCTGGGAGACTGCGAGAACGCGTGCGCGGCGAGGTCGAGGAGCCACGACGCGATCACGCTCCCGCGCCGCCAGACCTCGGTGACCGTGGGCAGGTCCAGGTCGTACTGGTAGTACTCGGGATCGCGCAACGGGGCGGTCTCGGCATCCTCGTCCCGGCTCTGCTTGCCCGCGTTCGCGTGCTTGAGCACGTTCAGGCCCTCGGCGTAGGCGGCCATGATCCCGTACTCGATGCCGTTGTGGACCATCTTGACGAAGTGGCCCGCGCCGTTCGGGCCGCAGTGGAGATACCCGTTCTCGGCCGTCGACGGGTCGCCGGTCAGCCCCGGAGTGCGCGGGGCCTCGTCGACGCCCGGGGCGATCGTCTTGAAGACCGGGTCCAGGTGTGCGACCACGTCGTCCTCGCCGCCGATCATCAGGCAGAACCCGCGCTCGAGCCCGAACACCCCGCCGCTGGTCCCGCAGTCGACGTAGTGCACGTTCATCTCCGCGAGCGCCTTGGCCCGGTCGATGTCGTCGCGGTAGTAGGAGTTGCCACCGTCGATGATGATGTCGCCCGGATCCATCTTCTTCGCGATCTCCATCACGGTGTCGCCCGTGAACGCGGCCGGCACCATCACCCACACCGCGCGGGGTTTGCTGAGCTTGGCGAGGAACTCGTCGAGCGTGTCGCCGCCCTTCGCACCTTCGCCCTCGAGCTCCTTGATCGCGTCCTTGTTGACGTCGTAGACGACACATTCGTGCCCGTCCCGCATGAGTCGCCGAACGAGGTTCGCGCCCATCCGACCGAGTCCCACCATGCCGAGTTGCATCGTCGTGCTCCTTTTCGGGGTTCGTTCAGCTCGAACGCAGGCGCCGGTACCGGCGGATCAACGCGTTCGTCGATGAGTCGTGCGCGAGCGGTGGCTCGGTGCCACCGCTCAGCTCCGGGACGATGTTCTGAGCCAGCTTCTTGCCGAGCTCCACACCCCATTGGTCGAACGAGTTGATGTTCCAGATCGCGCCCTGCGTGAACACCTTGTGCTCGTACAGCGCAATGAGCTGGCCCAACACGTTCGGGGTGAGCTTCGTCGCCATGATCGTGTTCGTCGGGTGGTTGCCCTCGAAGACGCGTGCGGCCACCTGGTGCGCCGGCACCCCTTCGGCCTCGACCTCCGCACGCGTCTTTCCGAACGCGAGCGCCTCCGGCTGGGCCAGCAGGTTCGCGGTCAGCAGGTCCTGGTGGTCTCCGACGACCTCGTTCGCCTGCGCGAACCCGATGAAGTCGCAGGGGATCAGCTTCGTGCCCTGGTGGATCAGCTGGTAGTACGCGTGCTGCCCGTTGGTGCCGGGCTGGCCCCAGACGATCGCCCCGGTCTGCCACTCGACCCGGTTCCCTCCACGATCGACCGACTTCCCGTTGCTCTCCATCTCGAGCTGCTGGAAGTACGCGGGCAGGTGCGCGAGGTACTGGCTGTACGGCAGCACCGCCACGGTCTCGGCCCCGAAGAAGTTGTTGTACCAGATGCCGATCAGCCCCAGGAGCATCGGCAGGTTCGACTCGACGGGTGCGGTCCGGAAGTGCTCGTCCATCGAGTGGAAGCCGGCGAGCATGTCGCGGAACGCCTCGGGACCGATGGCGACCATCAGGGAGAGCCCGATCGCCGAGTCGAACGAGTAGCGGCCGCCGACCCAGTCCCAGAACTCGAACATGTTCGCCGTGTCGATCCCGAACTTGGCCACCTCGTCGGCGTTCGTCGACACCGCGACGAAGTGCTTCGCAACCGCGGCCTCGTCGCCCAGCACCGCGAGCGACCAGTCGCGGGCAGTGCGCGCGTTCGTCATGGTCTCGAGGGTGGTGAAGGTCTTCGAGGCGATGATGAACAACGTCTCCTCGGGATCGAGGTCGCGGGTCGCCTCGTAGAAATCGGTTCCGTCGACGTTGGAGACGAAGCGGAACGTCATCGACCGCTCGGAGAAGTCCGCCAGCGCGGTCGTCGCCATGCGGGGGCCGAGATCGCTACCGCCGATGCCGACGTTGACCACGTTGCGGATGCGCTTGCCGGTGTGCCCGGTCCACGTCCCGGACCGGACCCGGTTCGAGAAGTCGGCCATCTTGTCGAGCACCTCGTGGACCCCGGGAACCACATCCGTCCCGTCGACGAGGATCTGCTCACCCTTCGGCGCCCGCAGCGCGACGTGGAGCACCGCGCGCTGCTCCGTGATGTTGATCTTCTCGCCCGCGAACATCGCGTCGCGGAGCTGTTCGACCCCGGCCCGGCGGGCCAGCGCGACGAGCAGCGCGATGGTCTCCGCGGTCAGCCGGTTCTTCGAGTAGTCGAAGTAGAGGTCTCCGACCTCGAGGTTCATCGTCTCGCCCCGGTCGGGCGTCGCCGCGAAGAGCGCCCGGAGGTGGACGTCGCGCGTGGCGTCGAAGTGGTCCTGAAGCGCACGCCATTCGGGCGTGTCGACGATCCTGGTCGCCGGGTCGGTCATGCGGGGGCTCCACGAGGTTGACGGGTCTGGCGATTCTGCCAGACACCACTCCTCGGGGCGCGCCGTTGCGGTGACAATTCGGGTACGGCTCTCCCGGAGCCGGACCGGATGCCTATCCGAGCTCGACCAGGTCGCTGAGCCCGAGCCAGTCGAGGAAGTTGGTGAGCTGCGCGCTGAGCCACCACAGACGGTCGAACATCAGCAGCAGCCCGAAGATCGCGAGCAGCGCGGCGGACGCGAGCGTGAGCGTCTTCATGTGCCGCTTGACGAAGTTCAGCGGGGTCGCCCAGCGGCCGAACGCCAGGCCGACCAACAGGAACGACACTCCCATCCCGGCCGAGTAGGCCACGAGCAGCGCGATCGACCGGACCCCGGTCTGCGTCGCGGCCACGCCGAACACCGCGGCGATGACGGGGCCGAGGCAGGGCGACCAGCCGAACGCGAACGCGGCGCCGGCGATCGGTGCGGTGAACATCCCGAAGCGGTCGCTCATCTGGAAGCGCGCCTCCGGGTACAGACGAGGCGCGATCAGCAGCTGCGATCCGGCGAGGTACAGCGCCATGAGCAGCACGATGAAGCCCGAGACCTGCGTGAGGGTCTTCTGGTTGTTGAACGCGGCCTGACCGAGCTCCGTCGCGGCGAGGCCGAGGATCGTGAACACTGCGGTGAAGCCGAGGGCGAACAGGCCCGTCATGTAGGCGATCCGCACCATGTGCCGGTGCTCGCCGCCCTGCAGCTCCGTGACGGTGAGGCCGGTGACGAGGCTCAGGTAGCCGGGGATCATCGGCAGGACGCACGGGGAGAGGATCGACACGATCCCACCGCCGAACGCCACCAGGATGGAGATGTTGGAAGAGGTGATCTCACCGATGACCACCCCGCGAGGTTACGGCCGAGACCCCTCCGCACCCTCTTCGGGGGCCGCGTCGACGAGCTCCTGGGCCTCGGCGATCCGCTTCTCGGCCAGCTCGACGTACGCGGGATCGGTGTCGTAGCCGACGTAGCGACGGTCGGTCCGGACGGCCGCCACCGCGGTCGAGCCCGAGCCCATGAACGGGTCGAGGACGACGTCGTCGCGGAACGTGAAGAGCTCGATGCACCGACGCGGGATCTCGACCGGGAACGGTGCCGGATGGCCGATGCGCGCGCGCTCTCGGTTGGGATCCGCCAGACGTCGAGCGTGCCGTCCATGAACTCCTGCTTCGAGATCGTGTTCTCGAACGGCAGGCCCGGCTTCTCACGCTCCTTCCGGGTCGGCGCTCGACTGAACCGGCCTTTCGATGCGATCACGATCCGCTCGCTCAGGTCACGCAGCACGGGGTTCGCCGCGCTCTGGAAGGACCCCCACGCGGTCGACCCGGACGCGCCGTCGGCCTTGACCCACACGACCTCACCGCGCAGGAGCAACCCGAGCTCGTCCTGCAGGATCGTCGTCACGTCCCCGGCCAGGGACCGGTAGGGCCGGCGCCCGAGGTTCGCGACGTTGACCGCGATCCGGCCACCGGGTTCGAGGACCCGTACGCACTCGGCGAACACGTCACGGAGCATCGCGAGGTAGTCGAGATAGCTCGCCGGGATGTGGCCCTCGCCGAGCGCCTCCTCGTACTCCCGTCTCGCCACTGTTCACTGACTGATCTTCTGTGCCTTCGGAACGGACCGAGATCACCGAGATCGTCACCGGGCTCGCGACGTTGGGTTTCCCCGACGCCAGGGCCAGTTGCGCGCGCGCCCAGCGGAGGTAAAGAATGTTCGGGATGACCAATGGGTTCGCCTCGAGCAGCTTCTGGCTGAACCAGCGTACGAGGGTACCTTCGCGGCAGCGTGGGAGAACGAGCGGTGCCGCGTTCGCCCGCGACGGGCTTCGGGGGCGACGGCCGCTGCTCGTGGAGTGGAAGGGACCGCACGGCTCGGTTGGCGACCAAGTCGCTCCCGTCGACCTCCGGATTGACCACGTGTACCTCGTGAGCTGCAAGTACCTCTCGCGCATCCTGGTCAATGTCGCCCCCGCAAGCCTGTTCGACGAGGGACTCCTGGGCGCACATGCACGGTCCCGCACCGATTGGTACCACGAGGTGGCGCCCCGCCGAGTACCAGGCGTTGTATGCGGAGGTCCGCCGTGCTCTCGAAGCGGATGAGCTCCCTGGTGCAGCGAGCAGCTGACGACCGCCCACCGGCGCTTCCTGAAGACCCAGCTCCGTGGAGATTGGCCCGGCGCGGCCGTCGCGATGTATTCCGAGCTCGCCTTCCAGGTCAGCCGCGATCTCGGCCGCCCGGTGGCCAGGCTGCTGGGCGGACGGCGCCAGCGGCCACGATGCTCTGGCGCCTCCTGCGCATCGGGAGTGCGCCGTACTTCGTTCTCGGCACAAGCTCACGCTCGTCACTCCGGTTGCAATAGCTACGCCGTGGGACTGGCAACAGAGGTACGAGGTTCGGAGATTCGACGTCTGGGCCGACCTGGCTGGTCGCCGGTCGTGCGGTGGAGGGCGGTCGTCTTGGAACGTGACACCGACGACGATGCCGAGATCAATGGCCACATCGAGATCCGGTGGAGTCACGGGCGGTTTGCGCAGGCGCCCGAAGCGAAGATCTACCTCGACACCCCGCATCAGCGGGTACCCGGCTACCTACCTCTCGTCTGAGCAACCACCGCCGCTACGTGGGCGCGGGCTGCTTGCGGAGGCGGCGGACGACGAGGATCGCGGCGACGATCGCGAGCAGCACCACCCCGAAGAGGAGGAGTGAGCCGGCGGAGCCCCCACCACCGTCCTGCTTCGAGCTCGCGAGCGCTGTCTTCACCGTCTCGCCGTCGTCGCCCTTCTTCCCGTCGCTCCGTTGCTGCGATCGCTTCGCTCCCTCGGCGGATGTCGTCGCCGCCGCAGCAGGTGCACCGGCCGGGCCTGTGGCTCCGGGAGCCGGGTTCGCGGTGGCTCCGCCGCCGGTGACCGGCAACGTGGACGAGCTCGTCACGCCGCCGGGTACGGGACCCGTCGCCCCGCCGGCGGTGGACCCGGGCGCAGACTCGCCGGACGCGACGGTGCCGACGGGCACTCTGGTCGTCGCGGTCGTCGGCGGGGGCGGGGCGGAGGCGGTGGCGTCAGCGACTCGAGGGAGACGTAGGCCGGCGCCGCGCCGGTGCCGAACTTCCAGCCCTCGACGTCACCGTCGTGCACGCGGCCGCACCCGCGCCGACCCGGGAGTAGGTGAAGCTCGACGTCCCGGCCGGTGCCTTGAAGTAGGCCCAGTACCGGTTGTCGCCGTCCTGGCCACCGAGGCAATTCGGCCCGGCGTCGCGACCGACTCCGAAGATCCGACAGACCGCGCCCCCGGGTCCCATCGAGTACAACACCGGATCCCCGCCGGCGCGCTGCAGGGCCTCGATCCCGGAGATCGAATCCTCCGTGAACGTGACGACGACCTTGTGGACCGTGGTTCCGGTGTCGACGATGACCGCGGCCCGGTGCGGCGACGCAGCCGACGCGATGGACGGGCCGGCACCGGCACCTGCCGCAGCCGCGACGAGTCCGAGCACCAACGAGAAGAGTGCCGTTCGGGTGAACCGGGCACCGAACATGTGCGCCTCCGCCGGCCCCGTTCCTCGAGGGCCTCCGTGTCGACCGCCCAGGGGCGGCTCGTGCTGGCGAGCACCGGCAGAACCGGTGGACCGCGGCGGTGGTCCTGGCTCACGATCCGCCCGCTTGACGCTCGGTCGGGTCGCTCACAGTTGCGGGTCAGCGCCGGTCTTGCACCGGCTTCCCCCGCCCCGGCACCGGGATCCGCCCGGTTCCGGGACCGCGCAGACCATCCGGGGTTTGCGCGACCGCTGTCGAGCGCGCACCCTAGAGGAATGCGTTCCGCGACGGCAACCACCCGACCCTGGCACTCCGTGGCCTGGCTCGTGTGGGCATTGGCGGGCGCGGCAACGGTGCAATTGGCGTCGAGCCCCGTGTACGTCGCGCTCATCATCGGGATCGCCTGGCTCATCGTCGAGGTGCACGCGCCACCCGGTCCGTTCCGTCGTGCGTTCCCGGCGCTGCTCACCGTCGGGGTCGTGTTCGCGCTCATCCGCGTCGTGCTCGTGGGTCTCACCGCGCACAATGGGATCGACGTGTTGATGACGTTGCCCCAGGTGACGGTGCCCCGCCTCCTGGGCGGCTTCACGATCGGCGGCACGGTCGAAGCCGAGGTCGTGCTGCAGTCGCTCGCCGAGGGATTCGCGATCGTCGGCATGATGGCGGTCTTCGGCGCGTTCGAACGCGATCGCGTCCCACTACGAGCTGGTGCAGTCGTCGCCGCGGGCATTCCACGAGCTCGGTGTCGTGACGACGGTCGCGCTGGCGTTCGTCCCGTCGACCATCGAATCGGTGGGTGCAGTCAGGGAAGCCGACCGCGCGCGGACGGGCGGTCGGTCCATCCGGCGCGGCCGTCTCCTGCGCAGCGTCGTGCCCGTCCTCGAGCGCGGCATGGAGCGCGCCGTCGCGCTCTCGGAATCCATGGACGCGCGCGGGTTCGGTTTCGAGGGAAGCACCCGGGGGGACTTCTACGCGGGGTGGTGTGGGCTCGGCGCGCTGCTCGCGCTCGCGGGCGCCTTCGTCGCACTCGTCGGTCGCGCCCGCCCCGCCGCGATCGGGCTCGGGCTCGCGGGCGTCGTGCTCCTCGTCCTCGCGGCGGCCTTCGCGTCGGGCCACACCCGGGACCGGCGGCGCTACCGCCACCGCCGGATGACCACGGCGGACTGGGCCATGGCCGGAGGTGCGCTCGCCGCGCCGCTGATCCTCGGGCTGCTGGGCTTCGGCGGGGAGGACTCGCTGACCTGGGTGCCCAGCCCGCTGCGCTGGCCCACGTTCGAGCCGCTGGTCGCGCTGGCACTCATCCCGCTGCTCGTCCCGCTCGTCCGCACCCCGCGCCCACCATCGGCCGCGGGCCGGATCGGCGTCGAGATGCCCGAGCCCGAGCTGCTCCCCGAGCCGGTGGGCGGCGCATGAGCGCGCTCTCCTACACCGGAGTGTCGTTCGGGTACCCGGACGGCCCACTCGCGCTCGACGCAGTGGATCTCGAGGTGCACGCCGGCGAGATCCTCCTCGTCGTCGGCTCGTCGGGCTCGGGCAAGAGCACCCTGCTGCGCGCCGCGAACGGCCTGGTCCCCCACTCGACGGGCGGTCGCTTCGCGGGTGACGTCGTCGCGTTCGGGCGGTCGACGCGCAGCCACAAGCCGCGCGAGCTCGCGGAGGTCGTCGGGTTCGTGCACCAGGATCCGGAATCGCAGTTCGTCGTCGACCGGGTCGAGGCCGACGTCGCGTTCGTGCTCGAGAACCTCGGCCTTCCGGACGAGGCGATGCGCCGCCGGGTGGAAGAGGTGCTCGACGCACTGGGCATCGCGCACCTGCGCGACCGGAATCCGGCCACGCTCTCGGGCGGCGAACGCCAGCGGGCCGCGATCGCGGGTGCACTCGCCGCCGCGCCGGATGCGCTGGTGCTCGACGAGCCGACATCGCAGCTCGATCCGCAGGGCGCGGAGGATGTCTTCGCCGCGGTCGGGCGGCTCAACGCCGATCTCGGCACGACGGTCCTGCTCGCGGAGCACCGCCTCGAACGCGCCGCGCCGCTCGCCGACCGGGCCGTCATCGTCGACCGCGGCCGAATCGCCGCTGCGCCGGCGCAGACCGCTGCCGTACTCGCCGACTACCCGGGCGCGCCCAGCGTCACCCGTCTCGGTCGCCTGCTCGGCTGGGATCCCCCGCCGCTCACCGTCCGCAACGCCCGTGCGCTCGCCCTGACCATGGACGCGCGGCCCGAGCCACTCCCGGAGCCAACGGATGCCGGGACACCGGGCGAGGTGCTGCTGCGCGCCCGGAGCATCGGCGTCGCGCTCGAGCGCCGCCCGGTGCTCCATGAGATCGACCTGGAGATCCGCCGCGGCGAGGTCGTCGCGTTGCTCGGTCGCAACGGTTCCGGCAAGAGCACCCTGCTCAGGATCCTGGCCTCGCTCCTCGCACCCGACGCCGGTCGCATCGAGCTCACACCGACGATCGCGTACGTGCCCCAGGACCCGAACAGCCTGCTGTTCGCCGCCACCGTCCGCGCCGAGATCGCCGAGACGCTGCGACTCCTCGGCCGGCGCGACGACGGCGCGGTCGACCACTGGCTCGGCGCGCTCGGGCTCGAGGGTCTCGCCGACCGCCACCCGCGCAGCCTGTCGGGGGGCCAGCGCCAACGAGTCGCGATCGCGGCGGTCGCCGTCGGTGGCGCCGAGCTGCTGTTGCTCGACGAGCCGACGCGCGGGATGGACGCCGAGTCGCGCCACGCGCTCGAACGCGCGATCGCGCAGCACGTGAACGGTGGCGGTGCCGTGGTGCTCGCGACGCACGACGTCGAGCTGGCGGCGCGCTGCGCGTCGAGCGCGCTCGTGCTGGGCGACGGTGAGATGGTCGCCGCGGGGACGGCCCGCGACGTGCTCGCCGGTTCGCTGTTCGCGCCTCAGGTGATCCGGGTGCTGCCGCCGTTCCTCACCGTCGACGAGGTCGCCGGCGCCATGGAGCGGACGTGACTGCCGTCGCGATCGCGTCCTCCGTGGGTCGGCGTACCCGACCGGTGCTCGTCTACGTCCTCGCCGTCGTCGTGGGCTCCGCCGCGTTCCTGTATCCGTTCTGGCTCCCGACCACCTCGCTGCCGAACACCGCCCACTCCGGCGATGCGCCACTTGTCGCCGCGCTCGTGGGTGCGCTCGTCGTCGCCACGATCGCGTTGGAGGTTCGGCGCGGCACGATGACGGGCGCGACCGTCGCGATCCTCGGTGTGCTCGCGGCGAGCGCGGGCTTGCTCCGGCTACTCGCGCTTCCGGGCGGCGGCAACGGGATCTTCTTCCTCATCGTGCTGGCCGGGGCGGCGTTCGGGCCCCGGTTCGGCCTGCTGCTCGGCCTGTGCGCCATGGCGGTGTCGGCGGTGATCGTCGGTGGGATCGGGCCGTGGCTGCCGTTCCAGATGCTCGCCCTCGCGTGGATGGGTGGGCTCGCCGGGGTGATCGGGCTGGCCACCGCGCGGTTCGCGCCCCGGGTCGAGGTGGTCGTGCTCGCCGCGTACGGCTGGGTGTGGGGATTCGTCTACGGCGGGATCATGAACCTGTGGTTCTGGCCGTTCCAGCGCGACGGCGGCTCCCTGTCCTGGGCGCCGGGCCTCGATCTCTCCCAGACCCTGTCGCACTACTGGTCGTTCTACGTCGTCTCGTCGCTCGCGTGGGACGCCGCAGCCGCACTCACCAACGCGGTGCTCATCCTCGTCACCGGCCTGGTCCTCATGCGCACGCTGCGCCGCTTCGCCCACCGCCTCGACCCCGTCGTCGAGCTCCTCCCCCTCGAACCCCACCCCACCCCCGATTTTGGCGCCATTTAGGCGCGCTATACCGCGGTAAGTGGCGCCAAAACGAGAGGGGGTCAGGCGGAGCGGCCCATGGGTTGGCCGGAGTCCCAGGCCGCGAACAGGCGGGAGTAGCGGCCGCGGCGTTCGAGGAGCTCGTCGTGCGTGCCGACCTCCATCAGGCGGCCGTCGTCGACCACCGCGATCCGGTCGGCGCGCGCCGCGGTCGACAGCCGGTGCGCGACCACGACCACGGTCCGTCCCTCCGTCAACGTCTCGAGCGCGCGCTCGACGTGTCGCTCGGTCCCCGGATCGAGGTTCGACGTCGCCTCGTCCAGCACGAGCAGCGCCGGATCGGCGAGCGCGGCCCGCACGAGCGACACCAGCTGCTTCTCACCTGCCGAAAGCCGCGAGCCGCGCTCGCGCACTTCGGTATCGAGCCCGTCGGGAAAGCCGTCGAGATGTCCGTAGATCCCGAGGGCCTCGACGGCCGCTTCGACCTCGTCATCCGTGGCCTCCGGGCGACCGACGACGATGTTGTCGCGCACCGTTCCGGCGAACAGGAACCCCTCCTGGGGCACGACGACGATCCGCTCGCGCAGGCTCTGCAGCGTCGCGTCGCGCAGGTCGACGCCGGCATACCGCACGTGCGCCTTCGCGCGGGTCGTAGAAGCGGGCGATGAGCTTCGCGAGCGTCGACTTCCCCGCCCCGGTCGGCCCGACCAGTGCGACCCGCTCGCCCGGTTCCACCGTCAACGAGACGTCGCGCAGCACCATGGGCCCGAGCGGTGCAGCTCCCCGCCGTGTCGGGGGCCCGCCGCCGTAGGCGAACGAGACCGCATCCACCTCGATCGCGCCCCGATCGGGCAGGTCGACCGCGCCGGGCTTCTCGCCGACCGTCCCGCTCGGTGTCGAGCAGGTCGAAGACCTTGTGCAGCGCGGCGCCCGCGAGCTGGACGGTGTTGTACAGCTGGCTGAGCTGTTGGATCGGCTCGAAGAGGCTGTTCAGGTACAGGACGAACGCGAGCACGGTCCCGACGGTGATGATCCCCTGGTCGACGAAGAGCCCACCCATTCCGACGATGATCGCGATCCCGAGGACCCCGGTGAACTCGACGAACGGGAAGTACCGGGCCGAGATGCGGACGGTCTCGATGTTCGCCTCGTACTGCGCTTCGTTCGTCTTCTGGAATCGCCGGATCCAGCCGCCTTCCCGACCGAACGCCTGCACCACGCGGACGCCCTCGAGCCCCTCCTGCAGGGTCGCCAGGTTCTGGCCGATGGTCTCGCGGACCTGGAGGTAAGCGTTGTTCGACTCACGCCGGAACCACCGGCTCGCGAAGATCACCGGCGGGACGATGACGAGCGTGCACAGCGCGAGCTGCCAGCTCATGATGAAGATGACGATGATCGCGCCGAAGAAGATCAGGATGTTCTGGATGAACATCACGAGCCCTCTGCGAGATGAGCTCCTGCAGCGCGTCGATGTCCGACGTCATGCGAGACACGAGTCGCCCGGTCTTCTCTCGCTCGTAGAAGTCCATCGAGAGACCCATGAGGTGCTGGAAGACGCGCTCTCGCAGCTCCCGCAGGAACCGCTCACCGGTCCGGCTCACGAGCCAGATGACGGACCGCCCGGTCGCGAGCCCGAGCACTGCGACAGCCAGGAACGCAGCAGCAGCCATGTCGAGCGCGTCGCCGTCGTTGCGCGAGCAGCCCCGAGTCCATGCCGTAGCGCACCAGGGCCGGGCCGGCGAGCAGGCACGACGTCTGCAGCACGAGGACGAAGGACGCGAAGGCGATCTGCCTGCGGTAGGGCCGCAACAGCTGCCACAGCCGGCGCATGACCTGATGGGCCTGGGCGCGGTCGAGCTTCGAGTCCTCGTCGACCGGCCCGCCGTCGACCCATCCGCCCCTCATGCCCGCGCCCCTTCGACCGCGGTCGGGCCGGGTGACTCGGCGGCGGCCAACACCGTCCGGTACCGCTCCGACGTTGCGAGCAGCTCCTCGTGGGTGCCCTCCGCGACGGCGAGCCCGTCCGCGAGCAGCACGACCCGGTCGGCCAGGGCGATGGTCGCGGGTCGGTGGGCGATGATGATCGTGGTCCGTCCGGACATGACCTCGCCCAGCGCGGCCCGGATCTCGTGCTCCTTGGTCGGGTCCACCGACGACGTCGCGTCGTCGAGGATCAGCACTCTCGGATCCGCGATCACCGCGCGGGCGATCGCGATCCGCTGGCGCTGCCCGCCCGAGAGCGAGAACCCGTGCTCACCGATCAGCGTGTCGTAGCCATCGGGCAACGCATCGATGAAGGCCTCGGCACCGGACAGTCGGGCCGCGCGCCGGACCGCGTCCTCCGACGCGGCCGGATCCGCGAACGCGATGTTCTCGCGCACCGTGTCGGAGAACAGGAACGTGTCCTCGAAGACGATCCCGATCGACTTCCGCAGCTCGCGCACCGTGATGTCGCGCACGTCGATGCCGTCGAGCAACACCCGGCCGGCGTCAACGTCGTAGAAGCGCGGCAGCAGGCGCGCGACGGTCGTCTTGCCGCTCCCGGTCGCGCCGACGAGCGCGACCGCCTCTCCCCCGCGGATCGTGAGGTCGAGCCCGTTCAGGACCGACCGGCCCGGGCCGTACCCGAATCGCACTCCGGCGAAGCTCACCGTTCCCGGTCCCGGCGGCAGCGAGGTCGCGTCCGGTCGGTCGATGATCTCGGGATCGGTCACGAGGATCTCGTGCACCCGCCCGGCGCCTGCCGACGCGCGTGAGGCCTGCGCGATGAGCATCCCGACCATCCGCAGCGGCCAGATGAGCATCAGGATGTAGAGGTTGAAGGCGAGGATGTCGCCCACCTGCAGCTGACCGTCGAGCACCTGGTGGCCGCCGTACCAGAGGATCGCGACCATCGAGAGCGTCGGCAGGAAATCGATGAGGGGGATGAACCCGGCGCGCAGCCACGCGGCGGCGAGCGCCTGATCGAGCACGCTCTGCGCCTCGTGCTCGAGCCGCTTCACCTGCATCCGCTCGGCGCCGAACCCCTTCACGACCCGTACCCCCGCGACGCTCTCCTCGACGACCCCCGACAGGTCTGCGAGCTCCTGTTGCAGCGCGAGGTTCACCGGCGTGATGCGGTTGCTGAACCGCGTCGCCGCGATGTTGAGGAACGGGAGTGCACCGAGCCCGAGCAGTGCGAGCACCGGGCTCTTGATCACCATGATCGTGAGGACACCGATCATCGTCAGGCAGCTCGCCGCGGTCAGCGGGATGAGGATGACGGCGGTCTCGACCTGCTGGATGTCGGTGTTCGCGCGCGCCATCAGCTGACCGGTCTGCGACTGGTCGTGAAAGGCGAAGTGCAGCCGCTGGAGGTGCGCGAACAGCCGCTGGCGCAGGTCGGTCTCGGTGCGCAACGCGATGCGGAACGCCGCGAAGCGGCGCGAGCCCGTGGCCACGGCCTGCACGACGCCGACTGCCACCATGAGGAGCGTCAGCATGAGCACCTTGCCGCCGTCGCCCTTGCGCATCCCGTCGTCGATCGCGGCCGCCGCGAGCAGGGGGACGGTGAGCTTCGCCATCGTCCAGACGAGGCCGGCGCTGATGCCCCCGAACACCCACCACCGTTGAGGACGGATGGCCGAGTACATCAGCCGCCAGCCCGCACGCCGCGCGTCCCGTTCGGCCGAGCCACTCTCTCCGTCGTCGCTCACGCGCTCACATCACCCCTCGCGTCCCCGACGCGGGGTGCGTTCGGGGCGGGGATCGAATCTACCAGCGACCCCTGACGGGTCGGTCAGAGATTCGGATCGTCGCGCCCGTAGAGCTCGGCCGCCATCTCGTCGAGCGCCGGCGAGAGCCCGGGATCGTCCAGCGATCCGACCAGCACCCCCACCCGCTCCCCCCGGGCCTCGGCCTGGCGCGCGGCGACACCGACCTCCGCGGCATCCGGTCCCACGAGGATCACGACGCCGTTCATCTCGACCCGCTGGACGCTCATCGCGCCGACGTTACGTCCGCGACGGCTCGTCGCCGGCCTCGAGCTCGGCCGCGGCCTGCTGCAGCACGTCGAGGATCTCGTCGCCCACCAGCTCCTCGGTGTCGAGCAGCGCATCGCGCAGCGCGACGACCAGATGCCGGTTGGTGTCGAGCAGGCTCCGCACGTCCGCCTTCGCCCGCTCGAGGATGCGTTCGACCGAGCGGCGCGCCTCCTCGTCGCCGAGCACCTTCGCGACGATCCCCTGGTTGATCGGTCCGGGCTCGATCGCGTCGAAGCTCAGGAGCGTGCCCGCCATGCCGTAGGAGCCCACCATCTGGGCGGCCAGCGTCGTCGCCGCCATGAGGTCGCCACCGGGCCCCGTGCCGGACTCACCGAAGAAGAGCTCCTCGGCGGTCATGCCGCCGAAGCTGATCTGGATGCTCGCAATCAGCTCGGACCGGGTGCGCGTGTACCGCTCCTCCGTGTCCGAGTGCGCGAGCAACCCGAGCGCCTCGCGCCGCTTGATGATGCTGAGCACCTCGAGCTTGCGGCCCACCCCCACCAGGTATGCCACGACCGCGTGGCCGGCTTCATGGGTCGCGATGAAGCTCTTCTCCTCGACCGTGTACTCGACCGGCTGTGCGAGCCCGATCTCCTCGGTGAGCTTCGCCTGCTGGACGTCGGCCCAGTCCATCTGCGTCGCGCCCATCGCGCAGGCACCACACGAGAGCTTCGTCGAAGAGGTGCTCGATCATCACCGGCGAGTACCTGGAACGTCATCGCCGCGAGCTGGTCCCGACGCTCGTCCTTGTCGAGCTCCGGGACGTGCGCCTTCCTGTTCAGGTAGTAGTCGATGATCTCGCGGCGGCCCGCCCCGGCCGGGGAGGCCGAAGTAGATCGAGCGGTCGAACCGGCCCGGGCGCAGGAGCGCCGGGTCGAGGTCCGTCGGCGCGGTTCGTCGCGCCGATGACCAGGATGTTCGATCCGGTCGGTCGGGCGCTTCCGCATCTGGCGGGCCGGCGGCAGGAAGCGGTTGACCCGGTCGATCGACGCCAGCCGCGCGAGCGGCTGGCCACCGACGGCTCGTCGAAGGACTGCATCTGCACGAGGAGCTCGTTGACGACGCCGCTGACCCCTCCGAGTTCATCGCCCGGTTCACCGTGCACCGGTTCCCGCAGCGCTCCGGCTGTCGGCGACGTCCGACATGCACCGCAGTTCGGTGCATGCTGCGACGCAGATCGACCGGCAGCTCGGTGGCGGACAACCCACCTCGTGCCATCCCGATCGCATCGATCTCCTCGATGAAGCCGATCGCCCCGCCCTCCGCGGCGCGGCCTTGCGCAGCGCCTTGAAGAAGGAACGGATCTTCCGGTTCGTCTGCCCGTAGTACATGGACTGGAACTCGCTCGCCGAGACGAAGAGGAAGGGCACCGCGGCTTCGCGCGCCATGGCCTTGGCCATGTATGTCTTGCCGGTACCCGGTGGACCTTCGAACAGGATGGCCCGGCGCGGCGTGCCGCCCATCGTGTCGCGAAACGTCCGGTACGCGAGGAAGAGGTTCAAGGTCTTGATGACCTCGTCGCGGATGATGCCGAGACCCACGACGTCGTCGAAGGTCACCGGGATCTCGCTCGGCCGGTACTGCGTGTGCGGCGAGCGGCCCGCGGCGGCCAGTGGAACGATCAGCACGCCGCCGAGGACGACGACGAGGATCAGGCCCGGCAGGTACTCCGACAACCCGGCGGGCACCGTGAGGTGCGGCCAGCCGAGCCGAACCGGGTCCCCACCCAGCCACCGCCAGTAGAGGTAGAGCGCGACGGCGGCGAGGACGAGGCCGACCTCGAACACCCGGCGGCGGCGGTGGGACTCCCGCTGGCGCAGCGACGTCGCCCACCGAGCCCCGGAGCACCTCGGCCGAGCCGAGCATCCTGACGTCCATCGACCGCTAGCCCTCCCGCGATCTCGTGCTCGTGGCCATTGTCCCGGGTCATCCCTTTGTACAAGCGAAGTCCCAAGCGTATCGACCCACGCAGAGTGACTCTAAAGACACTGTTCGCGGGGCTGTGGGGGAGGAAAGCCCCGGTTGTAGGGTCGCACGGTGCCCGACATCGACGCCCGGATCCTGCGCCTCGAGCAGGGCGCGGTGGCGGTCCTGCTGCTGGCCGGGTTCGTCTTCTCGAACCCGTGGATGATCCCGCTGGCGGCCGCGCTGACCGGTCTCGACGCGGCGCTCGGCCGGTCCGGACCGACCCCGGCACTCTGGCGGGCGGTGGTGGCGGCCCGGCTCGGAGCGCCCCGGAGCTTCGAGACCACGGGCGCGGCCCGGGCCCAGGCGCTCTGCGTCTTCGGCTTCCTGGTCATCGCGACCCTGCTGGTGCTGGCGGGCGCGGGGACCATCGCGGCGATCCTGGCGGTCCTCGTCGCCGGGCTCAGCGCGGCGTGCGCGACCGGGCTGTTCTGCCTGGGTACGGAGATCGACCGCCGCAACCAACCGCGGCGCGGCGGTGGTCGCGGCCCGCGGCGCGATCCGTGAGCCGCTACTCGCTGCCGAGCAGGCGGCCGTACCGGCCCTGGTAGAAGAGCAATGGGCCGGCATCCGCCGTCAGCCCGAGCTCGTGCACCCGGCCGACGACGATCACGTGGTCGCCCGCGTCGTGCTCGGTCTCGATCGTGCAGTCGAGGTAGGCGTGCACGTCGTGGAGGATCGGACCGCGCTCCCCGGCATGCCACTCGATCTGCCCGAACCGGTCGGCACCCTTGGCCGCGAACAGCCGGGAGATGTCTTCCTGGTGCTCGTCGAGCACGTTGACGCAGAAGTGACCCGCGCTCTGGATGCGGGGCCACGTGCTCGATGTCTTCGCCGCGCAGAACAACACGAGCGGCGGGTCGAGCGAGACGGACGTGAACGAGTTCGCCGCGATGCCTACAGGTTCGCCGGCATCCATCGCCGTGATGACGGTGATGCCGGTGGCGAAGTGACCGAGCACCGACCGGAACGACGCCGCGTCCGGTTTGAGGATGTCGGTGTCGGAGCTCTGGTTGCCGGCAGTCTCTTCGGTCACACCGGCTGGTCTAGCCCGGAGGCGTGCAGCGGAGCCAGCTCGAGCGACAGGCCCTCCGACAGCGGCCAGGACCTCACCGGCACCGATCTCGCTCGCTGCATCGCGGGCGGCCCGGAGGAGCATGTCGATCTGGTCGTCGGTGTGCGCGGGGTCGTGGTGGAACAGCGCGAGGCGCTGGACGCCCGCTTCCTTCGCGACGTGCACTGCGTAGTCGATGGTGCAATGGCCCCAGTGCCGCTTGTGCTCGAACTCGGCGGGCGTGTGCTCCGCGTCATGGATCAGCAGGTCGACGCCGTCGCACAGGTCGAGGACGTCGTCCGGGATGAAGTTGTCCGGGCAATCGTCGGCGATCGTGGCCCGAACTGGATGCCGCCACAGCCCTGGCCGTGATCGGAGAGGTACACGATCGACATGCCCTGCCACTCGAGGCGGTAACCGAGCGTCGGGCCGACGTGGCGGATCCAGCGCGACCGCACCTTCGCGGTGGTCGAGAGGGGGAAGTCGTCGTTGCCGACGTCGTGGAAGTTGATCTCACCGTCGAGCTGCTGCGGCGTGATCGGGAAGTACGGCGGCTGCATCATCCCGCCGAAGACTTCGCCGAGCGGGCCCTCGGCCTGTTGCGGGCCGTAGACGTCGAGCGTGTTCCCGCCCCGGTGCAGCGGGACGAAGAACGGAAGCCCCTGGACGTGATCCCAGTGGAGGTGGCTCAGGAGCACCGTCCCGTGGAAGTCCAGGTTCTCGAACGGCGTCTGTTCGAGGAGCGCGAGCCCGAAGTTGCGCAACCCGGTTCCGAGATCGAAGACGATCGGTGCCTGGCCCTCGACTTCGACCGCGACACAGGCGGTGTTCCCGCCGTAGCGGGCCAGCTGTGGGCCGTCGCACGGTGTCGAGCCGCGCACGCCGTGAAAGGTGACTTTCATGCCCCCCGACATTGAACGGGGAGGATACCCACAATCTCGCCCGGAAAACACCCACGAAGCTCGGCCCGATCGGCCCGGACCTGGAGATTGCACGACAGGACCCGCCGCTTGAAGCCGCTGATCCCGAGCCATGTGAACAGGATCGAGAACCCGATCATCACCGGATACACGGCCCAGAGGCTCATGTGCTCGCTGGTCGTGAGCGCCGCCCGGAACCCCTCGCACATGTAGACGAGCGGGTTGACCAGCACGAAGACCTGGAGCCAGGCGATCGGGGCCAGCGAGGACCACGAGTAGTAGATCGCGCCGAGGAACGTCAGCGGGAGCACGACGATCCCGAACAGCATCGGCACCGTCCGTGGGTCGAAACGGGTCCCGAACGTCAGGCCCAGGGCGCCGCACATGTAGCAGGCCAGGGGCGCGAGGGTCAGCAGGACCAACCAGTTGATGTGCAGGTGCACCGGGGTCGCCGGGACGATCGCGGCGATCGGGAAGACCAGGATCGCGGCGAACAGCCCGTTGAACGCACCCGAGATCACCTTCTCGATGGCGACGAGCGCGACCGGCATGGGCGCGAGCACGCGGTCCTCGATCTCGCGCGTGTACCCGAACTCCTGGACCATCGGCAGCACGCGACGGACTGGATGCCCTGGAACATGATCGAGAGCCCGATGACCCCCGCGACAAGTCGAGTCGAGAACTCTGCCGCGGCCGCGCCGGAGCCGCCGACGCCCTGACCGATCTTCGGGAACACGTACGTGAAGATGAAGACCAGCAGGAACGGTTGCAGCAACGTGCGGGGCAGGAACTCCTTGAGCGACTTGCGCAGCACGGTGAGATCGCGCAGGAAGAAGCGCGCGGAACGCGACGCGGGTCGACTTGCGGGCGGAGCGCTCCAGCTCCTTGACGCCGGGGATCGTCGTAGGGGTCGTGATGGTCGTCATTCGCGCAGGTCCTTCCCCGTGAGGTCGATGAACACCGTCTCGAGCGTCGGTTCGGTCGAGGAGAGATCGGACACGCTGAACCCGTGTCGTTCCGCCGCGTCGACGACCTTCGGAAGCACGCCCTTGATCTGCCGTACGCCCATGCGAACGACGTCGTCAGAGTGCTCGACCGTCGTCGCGTTGGGAATCTCGGTGCGGAGCACGTTCGCGAGCTGGTCGAGGTCGCCGTCCGCAGTCACGGTGACCATCGCGTCGATGCCGACCGACTGCTTGAGCGCGGCCGGCGTGTCGAGCGCGAGGAGCTTGCCCCGGTCGATGATCGCGAGCCGGTTGCAGAGCTCGTCGGCCTCCTCCATGTAGTGCGTGGTCAGCAGGATCGTCTGGCCCGCGCCGTGGAGGTCGCCGAGGATGTCCCAGAGCGCGATGCGGCTCTGCGGATCGAGCCCGGCCGTGGGCTCGTCGAGGAACAGGATCGCCGGCCGGTGCATGATCGCCCGGGCCACCATCAGCCGTTGCGCCATGCCGCCGGAGAGCGCGAGCACCGGTGCGTCGGCCCGGTCCGCCAACCGGAACTGCTCGAGGAGCCGGCTCGCTTCGACCTTCGACGTCTTCGCGCTCATCCCGAAGAAGCGACCGTGGTAGTAGAGGTTCTCCCAGACCGTGAGCGCGCGGTCGAGGGTGTTCGTCTGCGGGACGACCCCGATCACCTGCTTCGCCGCGGTCGGGTGCGCGACGACGTCGACTCCGCCGACGAACGCACGGCCACCGGTAGGTATCACCCGGGTGGTGAGCATCCCCGCGGTGGTCGTCTTGCCCGCGCCGTTCGGCCCGAGGAGACCGAAGATCTCCCCGCGGCGTACCGACAGGTCGAGCCCGTCGACTGCGGTGATGTCGCCCGGATAGATCTTGGTGAGCTGCTCGGTTCGGATCACCTCGTCCGCTCCGGTCCCGCTCGCCGCGGAGTGCTGGTCAACGCTGGTCGGCACCGCGTACCTCTTCCTGCTCGGTGAAGTGTTCGTAGATGCGCATCAGGGTCCGGCCCAGAACATCGATCTCCACGCGCGCTCAGCAGCGCGCGCAGCTCACCGTCGAGCTCCTGCGCGATCCCGTGGAGCTCCTCGAGCCGGCGCCGGCCCGCGGCGGTGAGGTGCACGCGGGCGATGCGCCGGTCCCGCTCGTCACGCCGTCGCTCCAGGAGGCCTTCGTCCGCCAGCTTGTCGAGATGGCGCACGAGCGTCGGCGGCTCGATGTGCATGAGCTCGGCGAGCTCGCGCTGGCTGCACCCTGCGTGCTCGGCCGCGGCCCGCAGCAGGATCCAGTTCCACAGGCTCGCACCGCGTTCGCCCATCCGTTCGTCGAGCGCATCGTGCACGGCCCGCTGACCCAGGTAGAGGCGGCGTCCGAGCGGTGGTTCCATAGGCTCCTCATTATTAGCCACCTAACGATTACGCGCAAGGTCTCGCCCGGGCAGCGCGCTGCGTACGCTCCGGGCATGACTGAGCCGAAGCGCGTCACCGCGAACGGAATCGACTTCGCCTACCTCGAGGCGGGCCCGCCCGAAGGACCCCTCGCCCTGTGCCTGCACGGATTTCCCGACCACGCGCCGACGTGGGCACAGCTGATGCCCGACCTCGCCGCGGCCGGGTTCCGCGTCGTGGCCCCGTGGCTGCGCGGCTACTCCCCGACGGGGCTCGCGCCCGACGGCAACTACCAGACCGCCTCGCTCGCACTCGATGCGCTCGCGCTCGCCGACGAGCTCGGCGGCGACCGCGACGCGGTGTTGATCGGCCACGACTGGGGCGCCATCGCGGCGTACAACGCGGTCGGCCACCGGCCCGAGCGCTTCTCGAAGCTCGTCGCAATGGCGGTCCCCCACCAGGCCGCGCTCATGGCGCGGTTCTTGTCGACGCCCGCACAGCTGAAGCGTTCCTGGTACATCTTCTTCTTCCAGAACCCGCTCGCCGAGTTCATCGTGCCGGGTGACAACTTCGCGATCATCGACATGCTCTGGCACGACTGGTCGCCCGGTCACGTCCCCGAGCACGGGTTCATGACCGCGCTGAAGGCGACCCTGGGCGCGGAAGGGTCGATCGCCGCGGCAATCGGCTACTACCGCTACATGCTGGGGACCACGCTGCCGGACCCCGATCTCGACGCCGTGCAGTCCGCCGGCAACGGGCCCACGCCGGTTCCTTCGCTGTACCTCCACGGCGCCGACGACGGCTGCATGGGCGTCGAGCTCGTCGTGGAATCGGAGCTCCAACCCTTCTTCCCCGCCGGTCTCGAGCTCGAGATCGTCCCTGCGAGCGGCCACTTCCTCCACCTCGACCAGCCCGAGGCCGTCAACCGCAGGATCGTGGACTTCCTGACCTGAGCCGCCGCGCGGAGGGTTACCGTTACGGCGTGGCGCACGACCATCATGCGCATTCCGCGCCCTCCGACAACCCGAACGCGACCCACCGGGCACGCGTCCGCGCGTTGCAGATCGCGTTGGCCGCGAACGGCGTGTTCTTTGCCGTCCAGCTCGCGGCCGGGATCGCGTTCGGGTCGCTGGCGCTCATCGCCGACTCCGCGCACATGGCGTCGGACGTCGTCGCGCTCGCGCTCGCCCTGCTCGCCCAGGCTCTGATCACCCGCCCGGCGTCGGTCCGGAACACCTACGGGATGCAACGGGCCGAGGTGCTCGCCGCTCAAGCGAACGCGGCCGTCCTGGTCCTGGTCTCGGGCTGGGTCGTGTACGAGGCGATCCAGCGCTTCTCCAACCCGGAGCCGGTGGACGGGCTCGGGGTGATCGTCGTCGGCCTGCTGGGCCTCGCCGTGAACGCCGGCAGCGCCTGGATCATCGCCCGCTCGAGCGGCGGGAGCCTGAACCTGCGCGGCGCGTTCCTCCATCTCGCGTCCGACGCCGCCGGCTCGGTCGGCGTGGTGATCGCCGGGGTGGTGGTGTTGACCACCGGCGCGGAATGGGCGGACCCGCTCATCTCGATCTTCATCTCGGTACTGGTCCTGGTCGCGGCCTGGCAGCTGCTCCGGGACGCAACGCGGGTGCTGCTCGAAGGCGCGCCGAAGGGTCTCGACGTGACCGCGGTCGAGCGGTCCCTGACCACCGCCGAGGGCGTCGAAGCCGTCCATCATCTCCACGTGTGGTCGATCGGGTCCGAGACGCCCGCACTGTCCGCGCACGTGGTGCTCGCCGGCGAGCTGACGCTGCACGAGGCCCAGGCCCGAGGCGATCAGCTCAAGACGGAGCTGGCCGACCACTTCGGCATCGAGCACGCCACGCTCGAGCTCGAGTGCCACAGCTGCGACGACGACGAACACAACACCGGAACCCATCGCCGGACCGCTACGTTGTGACCGATGTGACCGGAGTAACCGCCCCCGACGTGCCCCGCCAGGATTCCCCGAACGCCTCGGACCGCCGAGACGGCCGCTCCCGCGGACCGTCGTTGCTCCAGCTCGTCGCCCTGGTCGTGGCCCTCTGCGCGGTGGCCGGCATCATCGGCTGGCGAGTCGGCCACACCGAAACTTCCCGACCGGCGGAGGACTCAGTCGACGTCGGGTTCATGTACGACATGACGGCGCATCACCAACAGGCGATCTCGATGGCGTTGATCTACCTCCGCCACGGCGACGACCCCACACTGCTGCAGCTCGCGCGCGAGATCGTCACGTACCAGAGCTCCGAGATCGGCGTGATGAACGAATACCTGTCCGAGTGGGACCGCGCCGGCAACCGCCCACCGCTCGCCATGGGCTGGATGCAACCCCCGCTCCCATACGACCAGATGCCCGGTCTCGCCACCAAGGCCCAGATGGCCGAGCTCGAGGCCGCGCGTGGCTCCGAGCTCGACGACCTGTTCACCGCCCTGATGATCGAGCATCACGCGGGCGGCATCCACATGGCGGCCTACGCGGCCACGCACGGAGACGAGGCGCCGACCCGGCGTTGGGCGGCAGCCATGGACGACGGCCAGCGCGGCGAGATCAGCGAGATGAACCAGTGGCGTCGCCGTCACGGCCTCGACACCATCGTGCCGCCGTTCGCCGAGTTCACCGCACCCGCGAGCGGCGAGTAGCCCGGCGCGTTTCGCGCTACCCGGCTCCGGCGAGCTTCGGGAGATCGGGATAGCCGTTGGTCGACTCCGCGCCGTCGACGTACAGGGTCTCGCCCGAGATCCACGACGTGTCGTCGCCGACCAGAAAGAGCGCGGCACTCGCGATGTCGTCCGGTGCGCCGACCCGACCCAACGGGACGGAGTCCAGGTAGGCCTGGCCGATCTCCGGGAGCAGCTTGGCGTACTCGGTGAGCGGGGTCTCGACCAGGCCGGGACCGATCGCCACGACCCGGATCCCCTTCGGACCGAGCTCCATCGCCGAGCACCGCGTCAGCATCTCGACGCCTGCTTTCGCACTGCAGTAGGCGGCCATGCCCTTGGACGGCACCTTGGCGTTGATCGAGGCGAGGTTGACGATCGCGCCGCCGCGCCCCGTTGCGTCCATCGCGACGGCCTCGTGCTTGAGCGACAGGAACGTGCCCGTGAGGCACACCCCGACAACGGTGTTCCACTCCTCCAGCGAGTGCTCCGCGACGGGGGCGAGCGTGCCCAGGCCCGCACAGTTCACCGCGAGATCGAGGCCGCCGAACTCCTGCACTGCGCGCGCGACGAACCGTTCGACGTCCGCTTCGACGGTCACGTCGATGACCTCGGTCACGACCGAAGATCCGAGGTCGTCGGCCACCGCCGCGAGCAGATCCCCGTTGCGGTCGCCCAGCACGAGCTGCGCGCCCTCCGCGACGAACCGTCGCGCGGTCGCGAGCCCGATTCCGGACGCGCCGCCGGTGATGACGCCGACCTTGCCTGCCAATCGTTCCGCCATTTGCCTGTGCTCCTCACCCCGTCGGTCGGCGAGCAGGCTAACGGGATTACGGCTACGGGCCCTCGGCGCGCACCTTGTTGACCTCGACCAACGCGTCGCGCAGCTTCGCGATCCACTCGTCCTGGTGCTGGCCGACGAGGCGGACGCACCACGCGAGAGCATCGCTTCTGGAGCGGGCGACACTCGCGTCCACGAGCGTGTCGAGCACCGCTCGTTCCTGCATTCGGAGCCGGGTCATCACCGGCACGCTGAGGCTCGTGAAGACCACCCGCTCGCCGGCGCACTCGACCGCCCAGGCGACCTTGCGGCCGAAGCTGGATTCCGGCCGCATCGGCGATGCGCCATGCGCTGCGGCCCGCGTCTCCTCCCGGAACGCCTCGATCCGGGACTGCACCGCGGCCGCCCGGGTCTCCTCGTCCACATCACCACCGAGGCTCGGTGCCGCGATCGAGCCGAGCACGAGCACCTCTTCCCGGTCGTAGGTGACCTCCGGCGGCCCGGCTGAACCACCCGTCCGGGAGCCGCCCGGCGAACCATCCGACGGTCTTCGCACTCGCTGGTCCACGGTTCCGACCTCCGACTCGCTGGCTTGCTTACAAGATTACACCATCGCGGAGGTGGCGGGCGACGGCCGCGGCGTCGGCGTCGGAGCCGTACGTGGTCCGGGGCCAGAAGAAGCCCTTGAGCCCGTCCTTGCGCCGGCGGGGCACGACATGGACGTGGAGGTGCGGGACGCTCTGACTCACGACGGTGTTCGTCGCGGCGAAGCTGCCCTCGGCACCGAGCACGTCGACCGATCGCCCGCGACAGGGCACGGACGGCATGCCACAGCGGACCCATCACGGTCGTCAGGAGTCACGTTGAGGTGCTCGATGTGATCTGCCGGCACGACGAGGGTGTGCCCGGGAAACAGCGGTCGATGATCGAGGAACGCGTGGATCGGTCCTCTCGGGCGATGCACCCAGTGCGCCGCGATCGTCCCCGGCGACGACGTCACAGAAACGGCAACCGGGCGCCCGGTCATTCCGGCTACTCCGGGCTCGTGTACGGCCGCTCTCGCGGCTTGGCCGCCTCTGCTTCGGCACCATGACCTTGCGCTTGAAGTAGCAGACCTCTTCGCCGCGCTGGTTGAAGCCGAAGGTCTCGACGCTCACGATCCCGCGGTCCGGCTTGCTCGAGGACTCCTTCTTCTCCAGCACTCGGGTCTCGGCGTAGATCGTGTCGCCGTGGAACGTCGGCCGCTTGTGCTGGAGCGTCTCGACCTCGAGGTTGGCGATCGCGACGCCGCTCACGTCGGGCACGCTCATGCCGAGCACCAGCGAGTACACGAGGTTCCCGACCACCACGTTCTTGCCGAACTGGGTCTGCGTCTCCGCGAACCACGCATCCGTGTGGAGCGGATGGTGGTTCATCGTGATCATGCAGAAGAGGTGGTCGTCGTACTCGGTGATGGTCTTGCCCGGCCAGTGCTTGTAGATGTCGCCGGGCTCGAAGTCCTCGAAGTACCGCCCGAAGGGTCGCTCATGAACCGTCATGAAGCCGAGCGTACCTAGAGTCCTGGTTCGTGGTCCCGAGCGAAGCGTTGGCGCGAACCTGGGAGCGGGTCCGGAACCCGCTCGTCCAGGCGTTCCCCGGATGGCTCGTCGCCCGGGTGCTCGTGGTGACGGCACTCGTGCTGGCGCACTACCTCGCTGACCAGCTCCACGTGCACGACGCGCTGGTGCGCGCCTCGGTGCACCACGGCCTCGTGGGGTGGGACGGGGCGTACTACGTCGACATCGCCGCGCACGGCTACGAGTCCATCGCCCGGGACTCGCTGCGCTTCTTCCCCTTGATCCCCCTGCTCGCGCGCCCGCTCATCTGGGCCGGGATCCCGGCGCATGCCGCCGTGGTGATCGTGAGCAACATCTCCGCGCTCATCGCCGGGATGCTCCTCTTCATCCTCGCTCGGCGGGAAACCCGGGACACCGCACTCGCAGTTCGGTCGACCTGGTTCTTCGCGCTCGCGCCCGCCGCGTTCGTCCTCGTCATGGGGTACACCGAGGCGACCACGATCGCGCTGGCGATCGGCATGTTCCTCGCGCTGCGCTGCCAAGCGCTGGTGGATCGCCGCCGCGATCGGTGTCCTCGCCGGCTTGAGCCGCCCGTCGGGCTTCCTGCTCGCGCGTCCCGGCGCTGATCGAGGTCGCGCGGGTGCAGGGGCCTCCCGGTCAAGGCCTACGTGGCTCGCGCCGCGGCAGTGGTGGGGCCCGGCGTCGGCACGCTCCTCTACCTGGCCTGGGTCGGCGACCGCTTCGGCGACATGTGGCTGCCGTACTCGATCCAGACCGAGGCCGGCCGGCGAGGATCGTTCACCAACCCGCTCGACACCATCGGCGACGCGCTACGCGGGCTCTGGAACGGCGACACCGTCGGCACCGGGCTCCACGTGCCGTGGCTCGTCCTGGTCGTGGTCCTGCTGGTGGTCTGCTTCCGCACGTGGCCGGCGAGCTACGGCACGTACGCCGCGGTCTCGATCCTGGCCGCCGTCGTCTCGTCGAACCTCGACTCGTTCGAGCGGTACGCGCTGGGCGTGTTCCCGTTGATCCTCGTCGTGGCATCCCTGACCTCCAGCCGCCGGGTCGAGCGCGGGATCCTCGTGCTCTCGGGTTCGGCCATGACGATCTACGCGCTCCTGGCGTTCCTCCACGCGGTACGTGCCCTGAGGCAGGGTCAGATCGCGTACCGCTTGAGGAGGCCCCGCTGATGACCAGCCGTTGGATCTCGTTGGTCCCCTCGCCGATGATCATCAGCGGCGCGTCGCGGTAGTAGCGCTCGATCGGAAGCTCGGTCGTGTAGCCGACGCCACCGTGGATCCGCAGACTCTCGGTCGCGATCTCGAACGCCGTCTCACTCGCGAACAGCTTGGCCATGCCGGCCTCGACGTCGGCCCGGTCGCCGTCCTGCTTCAGGCGCGCGGCGTGCTCGGTCAGCAGCCGTGCGGCCTGGAGCTTCGTTGCCATGTCCGCAAGCTTCTGTTGGATCGCCTGGTGCTCCGCGATCGGCTTGCCGAACGTCTTGCGTTCCTGCGCGTAGCGAATCGCCGCTTCGAAGGCGGCGCGAGCCACACCGCAGGCGCGCGCGCGGCGATGTTGATCCGCCCGACCTCCAACGCCGCCGAGGATCCAACCGAGCCCGTGGCCGAGCCCCGCGTCACCGCCGAGCACGCAGTCCGCGTCCACGCGGTGGCCGTCGTAGACCATCTCGACGGTCTCGATCCCCTTGTAGCCGAGCTTTCCGATGTTCTTCGAGACCGTGATGCCGCCGAACTTCGGGCCGGGATCCTTCTCGACGATGAAGCACGTGATGCCCTCGTCGGTGCGTGCGGCCAGCGCGACCAACCCCGCGCGCTCGCCGTTCGTGACCCACATCTTCGTACCGGTGATCACGTACTCGTCGCCGTCGCGAACGGCCTTGCACGTGATGTTGCGCGTGTCGCTCCCGGCGTCCGATTCTGAGAGCGAGAGACAGCCCCGCAGCTCACCGGTCGCGAGGCGCGGGCAGCCAGCGCTGCTGCTGCTCGGGCGTCCCGTTCCTCATGATGACGCTCGCGGCGATCGTGTGGGTGTTCACGATTCCCGACAGCGACATCCACCCGGCCGCGAGCTCCTCGACGACGGCGATGTACGCGAGCAGGTCCAGGCCGAGCCCACCAAGCTGCTCGGGGATCGTGATCCCGAACAGCCCCATCGCCTTCATCGCCTCGACCAGATCGGCGGGGTACTCGTCCGCGTGCTCGAAGTCGCTCGCTACGGGGAGCACCTCGCGCTCGACCCAGCGCCGCACTCCGGCCCGCAGCTCGTCCCGGACTTCAGGGTCAATCGTCGCAGTCATGCCGTGGAGGGTAGGAGACGAGGCGGGTCCATGGAACACGCAGGCCACCCGGTACGTTGCCCGCCACGATGATGCATCAGACGATGATGAGCTTCCGGCGTGATCCAGACGCGGTGAAGGGGAAGCGGCTGGAGCGCCAGCTGCTCCGGCGCGTCCTGCGCATGACCCGTCCGTACACGCGGCGCGCTCATCGGGTTCTTCCTCAGCGTCATCGCCGCCGCGATCATCGGCGTGATCCCAGCCCTGCTGTTCCGGGCGCTGATCGACAACGCGGTCAAGAACAGCAACGAGTCGCTCGTCGTCGTCCTGTCCGCCCTCGCAGTCGCGGTCGCGCTGGCGAGCGCAGGCCTGAACCTCGTCCAGCGCTGGTACGCATCCCGCGTCGGAGAGGGCCTGATCTACGACATGCGGGTGGCGCTCTTCGACCACGTGCAACGCCTTCCGATCTCGTTCTTCACCCGCACGCAGACCGGGGCTCTCCAGAGCCGGCTCAACAACGACGTCATCGGCGCCCAGAACGCGGTCACCGGAACGCTCGGAACCGTCATCTCCAACATCATCACCCTCGTCGTCACGCTCTCGGTGATGCTCGTCCTCGAGTGGCGACTCACGATCCTGACGCTCATCGTGCTGCCGGCCTTCATCATCCCGGCCCGGCGCATCGGGCGCCGCCTCCAGGTCGTCACGCGTGAGAGCTTCAACCTCGACGCGTCGATGAACAACACCATCGCCGAGCGGTTCAACGTCTCGGGCGCGCTCGTCGTGAAGCTCTTCGGGAATCACAATCGCGAACGTGACTACTTCGCCCAACGGGCGGCGCGTGTTCGCGACATCGGGGTCACGTCCGCCATGTACTCCCGGGTGCTCTTCGTAGCACTGGGCTTCGTCGCCGCAGTCGGGACCGCGGTCGTCTACCTCGTCGGGGGCCAACTCGTCATCGAGAACGCCATCCCGTTGGGCACGCTCGCCGCATTCGTCATCTACACCGGCCAGATCTATCAACCACTGACGCAGCTCACGAACTCACGCGTGGACGTCCTCACCGCGATGGTGAGCTTCGAGCGGGTGTTCGAGGTGCTGGACTTCCCGGCCTTGCTGACCGAACGCCCGGGTGCGGTCGATCTCGTGGACCCGGTCGGGAAGATCGAGCTCGACCACGTCTGGTTCCGCCACCCGCCCGCCGAAGTTGCCTCGCTGAAGTCGCTCGAAGAAGGGCTCCCCGGGATCGACGACAACGCACCCAGCGCCTGGATCCTGCGCGACGTGACGCTGACGATCGAACCGGGCGAGCTGGTCGCGCTCGTCGGCCCCTCGGGTGCCGGCAAGACCACCACCGCGATGCTCGTACCCAGGATCGCCGACGTCATCGAGGGAGCCGTCCGAGTCGACGGTCACGACGTCCGCGACCTGACCCTCGAGACGCTTCGCGACGCGGTCGGGTTCGTGATGCAGGATCCCCACCTCTTCCACGCATCGTTGCGCGAGAACCTCCGGTACGCCCGGCCGGAAGCGACCGACGAAGAGGTCGTCGAGGCCTGCCGGGCGGCGCGCATCGACGACCTCATCCAGAGCCTGCCCGACGGCTACGACACGGTCGTCGGAGAGCGTGGGTACCGCCTCTCAGGTGGGGAGAAGCAGCGCGTGGCGATCGCGCGCGTGCTGCTCAAGTCGCCCGCGATCGTCATCCTCGATGAGGCGACCTCACACCTCGACACCGAGTCCGAGCATGCGATCCAGCGTGCCCTCACCGCCGCGCTCGCGGGCCGCACCGCTCTCGTCATCGCCCACCGGCTGTCCACGATCGTGAACGCCGACCGGATCATCGTGGTGGACGACGGCCGCATCGTCGATCAGGGCACGCACGACGATCTGATGGGTCGCGGCGGGCTCTACGCCGACCTCTACCGCACCCAGATCGACCAGCTCGCCGACGCCCCCGATCGCGATGCCCTCGAGTCGGCCTGACCCCACCGGGCGCCGGCGCGGCCGGTAGCATCGGGAACCCCATCCCACGGCAGCACGTTCCCCCTTTCGCATGCCTGATTCCGAACCGGTAGCACCCTCGTCGCGCCGTCGCAGCACGCAGCGGCAACGACAACGGCGACAGCTACGCCAGCGCGTCATCAGTGGCGTCCTCGTCGGGGCGCTCGTCGTCCTGGCCGCGCTCTGGTTCACCGACACGCTGCGGATACCCACCGACGGCCCGTCGTTCGCCGGCGGCGTCATCGTCAAGGCAGACGGCACCACGGACGCGGGTGGACAGCCAGCCGGGCCCCTGCGTCGCGACCTGACGCCGGACCAGCCCCTGAAGCTGTGGATCGGCGGCGACTCCCTCGGGGGTGCCCTCGGCCCGGCGCTCGCCAGGCTGACCGCGGCAACTGGCGTCGTACAGCCGCAGTACAACTACCGCGTCGGCAGCGGCCTGATGAGCGGGGACATCGACTGGCTGAAACGGGCGCAGCAGGAGATGGACACGGTCAATCCCGAGGTCGCCGTGTTCATCATCGGCACCAACGACGCGGAGGTCTACGCCGATCGGGACGAGGCCAAGTACGAGCTGCTCACGGAGAAGATGATGCGCACGCTCGTCGGCGACGGCCGAGAGGTCTACTGGGTCAACGCACCGGTGATGAGGGACTCGGATCTCGAGGAGAACATCGTCAAGGTCGACGCGATCCAGCGCCGGGTGGCCGACCGAGTCGACGGCGTGACGTTCGTCGACGCCCACACCCTCTTCGCCGACGAGACCGGCGACTACCTGTCGTCGCTGCCAGACGAGACCGGCCACCGGGTCACGATGCGGGCCGGCGACGGCATCCACCTCACCGGTCCCGGCGCCGACCACCTCGCCCGCGCGGTCTACGCGCTCCTCGACCCGCTCTGGCGGATCACCGAGCAGGAGGTGCCCGGCCAGGCGAAGAAGGTGATCGTCAGCCGGAGCTCCGACTCGGCGTACGGCAGCGGTGGCTCCGGGTCGGGCGGCTCCGGGTCGGGCTCGAGCAGCTCGAGCAACCAGTCGTGGCACTCCAGCGGCTCGTCGAACGGCTCCGGCAGCGCATCGAGTGCCACGACGACGACTCAGGCCACCGTCGCGCCACCACCGCCGTCGTCGACGCAGCCCACGGTGGCGACGTCCACCTCGACCACGGTGTCGACGACCCCGACCCCGGCGACGGCGCCGAGCCCGTAGGTTTCGCCACCGCGTCGGTAGGCTCCCGCCGCATGACTGACGTTGAGCTTTCCGCGGCGACCGCCGCGGTCGAGACCACGACGAGGCTGGTCGACGCGGCAGCCCGCAGCCTGGCCGAGCAGTCCAGTGCGGAGGGCCGCATCTCGGTCTCCTTGCTCGACGAGCACCAGATCGTTGCGTACGACCTCGCCCACGCAGCCAGCGCCGTCGCGGGCTGCCGCGTCATGCTGGACTACGCCCGCCACGGCGAGCTCGAGGCCGCGCTCGCCTACACGTACATCGCCGATGCCATCAGCGATGTCGGCGCACGCGTCATGGGCCGCGACGCGGAGTGGGGCGTCGACTCGAGCGACCTGGGCCCGGCCCTCCCCTTCGTGGCCGAGCACCGCGCACCGAGCTTCCTCGAGTCCGTCGCCGACCGGCTGTCCGAGCACGGCACCGGCCCCGCGCATCTCGACGACGACTTCGACCTCGTGCGTGAGACGTTCCACCGGTTCGCCGCCGACAAGATCCGACCCGTCGCCGAGCACATCCACCGGCACAACGACGACATTCCCGAGGAGATCATCGAGGGGATGGCGGAGATCGGCGGCTTCGGGCTGTCGGTGCCCGAGGAGTACGGCGGGTTCGCGGCCGGTGGGGAGTCGGACTACCTCGCGATGTGCGTGGCCACCGAGGAGCTCTCCTGGGGTTCCCTCGGCGCCGGTGGCGCACTGATCACCCGGCCGGAGATCCTCACCCGCGCGATCGTCAAGGGTGGCACCGAGGAGCAGAAGCACGCGTGGCTCCCCCAGATCGCGACGGGCGAGCGTGTTGTCGGCGTCATGGTCACGGAGCCGGACTTCGGATCTGATGTCGCGGGCGTCAAGGTCGCGGCAACGCCGGTAGACGGCGGGTACGTGATCAACGGCGTCAAGACGTGGTGCACGTTTGCCGGCCGGGCCGACACGCTGATGGTCCTGGCTCGCACCGACCCCGACCGCAGCCTCGGACACCGCGGCCTCTCGGTGTTCGTGGTGGACAAGCCGCCGGCCCCCGGTCACCACTTCGCGTTCGACGATGGTCGCGGCGGGAGGATGGAGGGCCGGGCCATCGACACCCTCGGCTACCGGGGGATGCACTCCTACGAGGTGGCGTTCGACAGCTGGTTCGTCCCCGCGGAGAACCTCATCGGGCTCGACGGCGGGCTCGGCAAGGGCTTCTACCTCCAGATGGAGGGATTCGAGAACGGTCGGCTGCAGACGGCGGCACGTGCCGTCGGCGTCATGCAGGCCGC
Source organism: uncultured Acidimicrobiia bacterium (assembly GCA_963770095.1). Classification (GTDB taxonomy): domain Bacteria; phylum Actinomycetota; class Acidimicrobiia; order IMCC26256; family JAENVU01; genus Chersky-806. Next base: position 735,770 of record CAVYOO010000003.1, on the reverse strand, counting down.
ATTCGAGGCCGGGCTCGCGTACGCGCAGGAGCGCATGGTGTTCGGGAAGCCGATCTTCGACTATCAGCTCTCGAAGGCGAAGCTCGCGCGCATGGCCGCGTTGATCTGTGCCGGCCGGCAGTTCTCCTACGACGTCGCCCGCAAGATGGCTCGGGGCGAAGGTGCGCTCGAAGCCAGCATGGTCAAGGCCTACGTCTGCCGAGCGGCCGAGTGGGTGACCCGGGAGTCGATGCAGCTCCACGGAGGGATGGGGTACGCCGAGGAGTTCCCGGTCTCGCGGTACTTCGTCGATGCACGCGTGCTCTCGATCTTCGAGGGCGCCGACGAGACGCTCTGCCTGCGGGTCATCGCCCGGCGGCTCACCGAGCAGGCACTGAGCGCCTAGCCGGACTCGGGCTCCAGCTACCGCCAACCGGGTCGACACCCACCACGGGCGCGTCGACCCGTTGCACCCTGTCAGGCTGGAGCCGTGGAGTTGAGACCGAAGCCAGTCACCCGGCGGCGCGAGCTCGCGCTCTTCGCGGTACCGATGGTGCTGCTGGCGATCGGAGCGAACATCGGGAACGCGCTGGCGCCAACGCTCCTGACCGAGGAGCCGGCGCTCCTGCTCTCGCTCGCGCCACGCCTGCGCTGGCTGCTGCTCTCGTCACCCAATCTGAGCCCGGTCGAGTACTACGGCATTCCGTTCGCGCCGCGGTCGGCGTGCTGTCGCTCTACTACTTCTTCGGTCGGCGCTACGGCGACGCCGCGTTGAAGTGGGTCGAGGACCGGACCGGGCGCCGGTCGATGCGCCCGGTCCGCTGGATGGAGCGCATGTTCCACCGGGGCCGCTATCCCCTCGTCATCTTCTTCCCGGGGACGCTCGCCGCGCTCTTCGCCGGCGCGGACGCGATGCCGTACCTCGGCTTCCTGGCCGCGGCACTGGCATCGACCGCGGTCCGGCTCGTCCTCATCCGGACGCTCGCCCAGGCCATCGAGGGGACGCTGCTCGACATCCTCGACTGGATCGGGAACAACCAGCTGTGGCTCACGGTCGCGTCGTTCGCCGGCGTGTTCGTCTACGTGCTGTGGACCAACCGGAGCAGCACCGAACCCATCGAGTCGGTCGAGGCCATCGCCGAAGAGCTGGACGAAGCCGCGGCCGAGGTGGCCGAGGGTGATCCCACCTGACGAGCTCGGATCAGCTCTTGCTGCGCTGCATCCCGCCGCGCTCGCCGCGACTGACCAGCTTCACCGCGACCTTGCGGCTCGCCTCGTCGATCATCTCGTCGCCGAGCATCACGGCACCCTTGCGGTCGCCTTCGGTCGTCGCCTTCTCGTAGGTCTCGAGAATGTCCCAGGCCTTGTCGAACTGCTCCTGGGTCGGCGAGAAGAGCTCGTTGAGGATCTGCACCTGGTCCGGGTGCAGGGCCCACTTGCCGTCGTAGCCGAGGATCTGCGCCCGCTGGGAGAACTCCCGGAAGCCGTCGCTGTCGCGGACCTTCACGTACGGCCCGTCGATGACCTGCAGACCGTTGGCGCGACCCGCCATGAGGATCTGGACGAACACGTAGTGGAAGTAGTCGCCCGGGTACTCGGGGATCTCGAGCCCGCCGCGCAGGCCGGGCATCTCCATCGACGCCGACATGTCGACCGGGCCGAGGATGATGGTCTCGAGCCTCGGACTCGCGGCACAGATGTCGTTGACGTTGATCAGACCCAACGCGGTCTCGATCTGCGCCTCGATGCCGATGTGACCGGCGGGCAGACCGGCCTTCTGCTCGACCTGGGTGAGGAGCAGGTCCATGGCGACGACCTCGGCCGCGGTCTGCACCTTCGGGAGCATGATCTCCTCGAGCCGCTCCCCCGCGTTGCCGACGACCTCGAGGACGTCGTAGGCGGTCCACGGCGTGTCCCACACGTTGACCCGGACACACAGGACGGTGTCGCCCCAGTCCTGGTCGCGGATGGCGGCGACCGCCTTGCCGCGCGCCGCCTCCTTCTCCAGTGGCGAGACGGAGTCCTCGAGGTCGATGAAGACCATGTCGGCGCCGAGGGTCGGACCCTTGCCGAGCATCTTCTCGCTCGATCCGGGGACCGAGAGACATGATCGACGAGGCAGGCTTCGAGTGCGTTCAGACATGCCGGGCAGGCTACGACAGGTCGCTCGGGCGCTCCCAACCCGCCAGAATGGCCGCATGGCGACCACCGTGGACCCGCTCGATCTCGTCGCCCGCCTGGTGGGTGGGATCGAATCCGGCGATCTCGCGACCGTGCGGGCGCTCTACGCGCCGGGTGCCGTCGTGTGGACCTGTTTCGACGACCGCGCCCGGAACGTCGACTCGTCGATGGGTGTCCTCGAGTGGCTCGTCGGCGCCACGACGGATCGGCGCTACGAGGTGAGCCGGCGCGTGGCGATCGAGGGTGGCGTGCTGCAACAGCACGTTCTGCACGCGACCGCCAACAACGGGAAGGCGTTCTCGATGCCCGCGTGCCTCGTGATCAGCATCGACGCAGACCACATCACGCGCATCGACGAGTACCTCGATCCGCACCCGGTCACGGCCGCAATCGGGTGACGTCGCTGGAGCGCCTGGCCGACGGGATCTACGCGTGGATCCAACCTGGAGGCGGGTCGGGCGTGAGCAACGCGGGGGTCGTCGTCGACGCCGACGGGCTCACGATCATCGACACGCTGATGGTCCGCTCGCAGTGGGAGCCCTTCGCCGCCGCGGTGGCCGCAGCTCGAGCTCCCGGTCAAGCGCGTGCTCCTCACGCACGCACACATCGACCACGTCGGTGGGACACAGGCGTTCCGCAACGCGATGGTGCTCGGCTCACCCGCGACGAGCGATCTGCTCGACCAGCCGATGCCGGTCGAGGCGTACAAGACGTTCTTCGCCGCGTTCGCCGACGAGTTCGACGACCTCGGCGAGATCGGGACCCGCCCGGTGAGCCACATCGTTGCGGACGCCGCCCAGCTGACCCCGCGCATCGAGCTGCTTCCGGCCTCCGGTCACACCGCCGGGCGACGTGATGGTGCTCGTCGCCGACTCGGAGGTGCTGTTCGCGGGCGACCTCTGCTTCTTCGGCGTGACGCCGCTCGCGTTCCAGGGCGACCCCAAGACGTGGGCGGACGTCCTCGAGGTGGTGGAAGATCTCGCCGACGTCATCGTTCCCGGCCATGGACCGGTGGGGAGTCCGGCCGAGGTGCGCGATCTCCGGGACTACCTGCGGCACTGCGTCGAGGGGACGATCCCCCCGGGGCCGTGGGACCGGTGGACCGAACGCGCCGAACGCGACCCGATCAACATCGAGAAGGCCGCGATGCTCCGCGCCGGCGACGACGGCATGCCCCCCACCATGCTCAAGCTCATCGGCCTCACCCCCTAACCCCCGCCGCCCCCTCCCCGCCTCCTTTCGGTGTCGTTTCAACACGCTGGGGCGTGTCCAACTGACACCGAAAGCGGATCGACTGGGCGACGGCTCGAGGCCGGTTGACCACGTCGTCCCAACGGAATCGGAGCACGAACCAACCCGTGGCAAGGAGGCGCGCGTCGCGCTCGGCGTCGTTGCGCTGGTCGACGAGGCCGTCATGGAACTGCGCGCCGTCGACCTCGACGACGATGCGCGCACCGCGAAAGACGAAGTCGACCCGCCCGATCCAACCGTCGCCGTCACCCAGATCGACTTGACGCTCCGGTTCGGGGAGCCCGTACCGGCGCGCGAGATCGATCAGGCGAGTCTCGAGCTCACTCTCAGGCGCGACGTATTCCTCGCGCCGTTCCTCGAGCAGCTGCCGCATCAGGACCGTGCCGGCGCGCCCGTGCTCCGCCAAGTCGATCAGCACCCGCCACAGCGACGGTCGCGTGACCAGCCGTCGGGCGAGCGCCGTGTCCAACGCCCGCTCGGCGCGCCGCGCGTGCACGTCGCCGCAGAGGTCGAACAACGTTCGCGCCACGGTCGTGCACGGGATCCCGTCGACGACCGTCAGATGGTGGGCCGGGAGCTCGAGCGATTGTTCCTGGCGCACCTCAGGCAGGCTGCGACGACCGTTCCGGTCCAACGAGACTGTCAGTGGCTCGATCTCGAACCCGGGGAGGCCGTGCAGCGCTGCCGCGCTCCTGTGCGACAGCACCGCGGCACCGGACGCGAACACCGCGACGAGCGCGCGTTGGCGCGGCGTCTCGAGCGCGCCGGCCATCCGGTAGACACCGCGCCCGACGAGGTGCCACCGACCACACTCCCGACGGTGTTGGATCGCCGACCGGCTCAACCCGCAATCGAGCGCCTGGGCACGGGTGACGAGTCCGTGCTGGGTCTTGGCGAGCGCCTCCATGCGCCGGTCGAGCATCCCCGAAAGCTACGAGCACCCTGGGACACTCTCCGCCGCCACGGTTTCCGTGTCGTTTGGACACGCCCCAGCGTGTCCAGATGACACCGAAAGGAGGCGGGGAAGGCGGGGGGAGGCGGGGGTTAGTAGACGCCGGCGAGCTTGGAGTGGTCCCAGGTGACGGTCTTGTCGGCCTTCACCCGGATGACGACGCGCTTGGTGGCCTGGGCCTCGACCCCGGCGCGCACCAGCTCGTCCTCCGCGGGACCCCAGTACTTCGCGAACAGCTCGAGGCCGAACGCGAGCACCTCGGGCAGCGTCTCGACCAGCTCGGCGGTGCCGGAGATCGAGACACCCCGCAGCTCCTCGTAGACCTCGCCGGTCGCGACCAGCACCGTGATGCGTGGGTCCCGGCGGAGGTTCACGACCTTCTGGCTCTTGGCGTACGTCCAGAAGCAGACGTCCCCGCCGTCGAGCTCGTACCACATGGTCACGAGATGCGGCGTCCCGTCGACGTTGATCGACGCCACCTGGAGGTCTCGGCCGGCCTCGAGGAAGGCGCGGGTCTCGTCGTCGGTCATCCGGATCTGGTCTCTTCGCGACATGAAGTCGGAGCCTAACGGGACGTCGCGATACCGTCTGCGCCCGTGGCGAAGAACCCAGACCCGACCCTCGAGCTGGTCACGAGCAAAGGCGTGAGCCGGACGCTCGACGACTGGTCGACGATGTTCCAGATGTGCCTCGTGATCCTGCCGGACCGGCCCGAGGCATCCGAGTGGATCCCGGTGGCCCGAAGGATCTTCGACGTCCTCGGCGACAGCGACTGCCGGACCGCGTACGTCGTGCCCAGCACCGCCGCGATCGCGCGGCGGATCCTCGGCGAAGAGGAAGAGAAACAGGCGACCTTCGTGGACCCGGACCGGACGCTCGTGCAGTCGCTCGGGCTCGGGGCACTGCCCGCGTTCGTGTTCCTGCGCCAGGACACGACGGTCGGCGCGGCCACCGAAGGCTGGGATCCGGCCGAGTGGCAGCGCGTGGCCAAGGAGGTCGCGAAGGCGATGGCCTGGTCCACCCCGGAGATCGCCCCGCCAGGTGAACCAATTCCCACTCCCAGTGGTGGTTGGAAAGTCTGAATTCGCAGGTCAGGGACTTTTCAGACACTCTTCGTCGCCCCAGGTCAGGATGATTTCCGGCGACAGAAATGGCATATGGAGGGGGTCAGGCGTAGGGTTTCCGGAACCGCCCGCTGCGCAGACCTCTGGCGGCGCGCGTCGTGATGAGATCCAGGCGTGGTCGGCACCGTGGTGAACGGACCGCGTTGAGTAAGGACCGACGGCGGCATCCTCGAGCCAAAGGGAGTCCCAAGTCTTGAAGCTCCGAGCGAAAGTCTCGGTGGTTGTCCTGAGTGCAGTCGTAGCGGCCGGCGTGCTGCCGGCCGTTGTCGCGCAGGGATCCCCGCTCAGCGACAAGCAGGCCCAGGCCCGGGCGCTCGACGCGCAGATCCAGGCCAACGGCTCCAAGATGGTGACCCTGTCCGAGAAGCTGAACGGGGCCCGCATCCGTCTCGACCGTGCGCAGGCCGGCATCGCGGACTCCGAACGGCGCACCGCCGAGGCCCAGGCCGCGACCGACAAGATCCACGACCAGCTCAACGCCCGCGCCGCGGAGATCTACAAGGGCGCCGGAACGAGCAACCCGCTCGACGCCGTCAACGTGAAGAACGTCACCGAGCTCGCGGCCCGCTCGAAGTACGCGTCCGCCGCCGCCGACAAGGACGACTCGCTCCTGAACAAGCTGCTCCAGGCGCGCGAGGTGCTCGCGATCCAGAAGGCGCAGCTCGAGACCCAGCGCAACGCGGCCCAGGCCGAGCGTGACGCGGCCGACAGCGCCCGCCGCCAGCTCGCCGCCACCACCGCGCAGCTCAACCAGCAGAAGAGCCAGGTGAAGGGCGAGATGGAGACCCTGATCCGCCAGGAGCGCGCCCGCCAGGACGCCGCCTCCCGCGCCCGGGCCGCACAGCAGACCCGCACCATCCGCTCCGGCGGAGGCGGTGGCGGCGTTTCATCGGCCGGAAGGATCCCGCCGAACTTCCCGAACGCACCGGCACCGAACGGCCGGGCTGCCTCGGCCGTGGCCTTCGCCAAGGCGCAGGTCGGCAAGGGCTACCGCTACGCCACCTCCGGACCCGCCACCTTCGACTGCTCCGGCCTCACGGCGGCAGCTTGGGCCGCGGCCGGCGTCGGCCTCGCCCACTACTCCGGCGCCCAGTACCAGCAGACCATTCGGATCGGTCCCGGCGACCTCCAGCCCGGCGACCTGGTCTTCTACGGCCCCGGCGGATCGAACCACGTCGAGATCTACATCGGCGGTGGCATGGTCGTCTCGGCCTCCAATCCGGCCACGGGCGTCAAGCTGGCCGGGGTCCGGTACGGGTCGGCCAGCGGCTACGGACGGGTCCGCTAGACCCCTTCTCGCCAGCACTGGTCCCCCACTTCCGGCCGGCCCGGGGTTACGGTCGCTTCGGTTCAGAGACCGGTTCGTGGATCGTCGCTCCCCAGCGCCGACCCGAGCCCGTGGGGGATGAGTGGCCGATACCAGGCGGCGCCGGCGGTACGGGTCCCGGGCAGCGGTGCCGCTGGCCGGCCTGATCGTCGGGTTCGCATTCGCCGCGCCGGTCTTCGCCGCCGAGCCGCCGACGAGCACCTCCAGCTCCACGTCGAGCACGTCGAGCACGTCGAGCTCCACCAGCACATCCACGTCGACGAGCACGAGCACGACGACGACCACGGTCGCCCCGCCCCCCGTCACGAGCCCGGTGACCAGCACCCTCATCGCGCCGCTGGTGGATTCGGGTCAGGGGCCCGAGATCGGGGACGCGGTCCAGCTCGAGCGAACCACCCGGCGGACCCGCACCAGCACCCGGTCGACGGCTGCGGGCGCCGAGCTCCCCTTCACCGGGAACGGCACGCTCGCGTTCTTCGGGGCCGGGCTCGTGGCGCTGCTGATCGGAGCCCTCGCACTCTGGTGGGGCAGCCGCAACCGGCCCGAGATGGACGCGCCGGGATCCGAAGCTACGGGATGACGAGCATCCCCAGCTCGGCTTCGAGCTGGGGCCGGGGCTTCGCGCCGAGGGACTGGCGCTCCAGGCGACCGTTCCTGAACAGCGCGATCAGCGGGATGCTCTGCACCTCGTACTGCTGCGCGAGCGCAGGTTCCTCGTCGATGTTGATCTTCACGACCTTGTAGGCGCCTTCGCGCATCCCCGCGATCTGCTCGACGATCGGGCCCACCTGGCGGCAGGGCCCGCACCAGGGCGCCCAGAAGTCGACGATCACCGGAAGCGGGCTCTGGAGGACCTCGGTCGGGAACGACGCGGTCGTCACCGCCTTGACGAGCCCCTCGGGCGGGTCGTCGGGCACGGGACCGCTCGGCTTCTTGCCCGCGATCACCCCGTCGATCCACGAGCGGGCGTGGCGGATGCTCTCCAGCGCCACCTGATGGCCCATCGGGTACTCCGAGTAGACGGTCGGCACGCCGTTGCCCTCGAGGACCCGGGCCAGCTGGCGGACCCGGGCGACCGGGACGAGCGGGTCCTGGTCGCCGTGCTGGATGAGGACCGGGATGTTCGCCGCGGCCTCCCAGTCGGGATTGAACACGTCGAGGCCCGGGAGCGCCGGACTCATGGCGAGCACACCGATCGGCCGGGGCCGGGTGCTCAGCCGCAGGGCCAGGGCGATCATCATCCCGGCGCCCTGAGAGAACCCCGCGACCAGGGCCTGGGCCCGGTCGAAGCCCTGCTCTTCGCACGCTTCGTCGAGGAGGTCGTCGAGGGCATCGAGCGAGGTGCCGAAGGCGGCGGCGTCGAACTCCCCCTGGGGGCTCCAGGAGTACCAGGCGAAACCCGGGGTGCCGGCGGCCGCCTCCGGACCCCGGGGCATGACCGCGCAGAAGCGGCCTTCCGGGTCCAGGTGCGGGAGCAGGCCACCGAGGTCCTTCTCGTCGGCGCCGTATCCGTGCACCAGCAGGAGGAGGCGATCGGCGCTTTCGCCGCGCAGCACGTTCGTCACGAGATCGGTCATGCAAACCAGCCTACGATCCCGGCCTATGCGACTTGGGATCAACTTCGGCTATCAGGACTGGGGCACCGGCGTCGGTGCCGCGGTGGAGCTCGCACAGGAAGCCGAGCGGCTCGGCTACCACTCGCGTGGACCGCCGAGGCCTACGGCAGGACGCGGTCACCCCGTTGACGTGGCTGATGGCGAACACCACCACCATGAACTTCGGTTCGGCGATCCTGCAGATGCCGGCCCGTACCCCGGCGATGACGGCCATGACCGCGGCGACGCTCGACATGATGAGTGGCGGCCGGTTCCTGCTCGGACTCGGGCTCTCGGGACCGCAGGTGGTCGAGGGATGGCACGGCCAGCCGTACGGGAAGCCGCTGGGCAAGACCCGCGAGTACGTGGACATCGTCCGCACGATCCTGAAGCGCGAGGCGCCGCTCGAACACCACGGCACGCACTACGACATCCCGTACAACGGACCTGACGCGACCGGGCTCGGCAAGCCGCTGAAGATCATCGTGCACCCGCGGCGGGCGGACATCCCGATCTACCTCGCGGCGATCGGCCCGAAGAACGTCGAGCTCTGCGCGGAGATCGCGAACGGCTGGCTCCCGATCTTCTTCTCGCCGACCCGGTTCCGTGACACCTACGGCGGCGCGATCGACGCCGGCTTCGCGAAGGCCGGCGGCGACAAGAGCCTGGCGGACTTCGACGTTGCCCCGACCGTCAGCGTGATCGTCGGCGACGACGTCGACACGTTGCGTGGCTTCGTGAAGCCGATGACGGCCCTCTACATCGGGGGGATGGGTGCGCGCGGGAGGAACTTCTACAACGACCTCGCGTGCCGGTACGGCTTCGAGGCCGCGGCCAAGAAGATCCAGGACCTCTACCTCGAGGGCAACAAGCGCGAAGCCGTCGCGGCGGTCCCGGACGAGCTGGTCGACGAGATCTCGCTCATCGGGCCGAAGGAGCGCATCGCCGACCGGCTCGAGGCCTGGAAGGAGAGCGGGATCACCACGATGATCGTCGGCGCCCAACAGCCCGAGGCGCTCCAGCTGATGGCCGAGCTCACGCTCTAAGACGTTCCGCCGGTGCGGATCGCGCTGCTCTCGGACATCCACGGCAACTCGATCGCGCTCGACGCGGTCCTGGCCGACATCGAACGCCGCGGCGGCGCCGAACACCATTGGCTGCTCGGCGACCTGGTCGCGATGGGCCACGACCCGGTGGGAGTGGCCGATCGAATCACGAGGCTGCCCGGCGCGAGGTTCGTGCGGGGCAACACCGACCGATACGTCGTCACCGGTGAGCGCCCGCGGCCGTCCCTCGACGACGCGAAGGGCGATCCCGAGCTGGTCCCGGTCGTCGCGGAGGTCTCGGCGACGTTCTCGTGGACGGCGGGATGCATGATGGCAAGTGGCTGGACCGCGTGGCTCGCCAAACTCCCCGAGGACGTGCGCATGACGCTGCCGGACGGCACGCGCCTGCTCGGCGTCCACGCCGCGCCGGGTTACGACGACGGACCCGGGATCAATTCCCGCGACGGGGACGAGGAGCTCGCGGCACGGCTGCACGGTTGTGCCGCAGACGTCGTGTTCGGCGGCCACACCCACCGTCCGGTGGACCGCACGGTCGGGGAGACCCGCGCCATCAACCTCGGCAGTGTGAGCAACCCGGTACCACCCGACCTTCGGGCCTCGTACGTCGTGGTGGAGGGTGACGAGCTCGGCCACACGATCGAGCACGTACGAGTCGAGTACGACCACGACGCCGTCATCGCGGCGCTCGAGGACCTGAACCACCCCGGCCGCGACCGCCTGATCGCGCACCAGCGCGGCGAAGTGCCCTAGAACAACCCCCCCCCCCGGAGCCCGGCCGCGGCCTGGGGTACCGTCGCCGCCCGTATGGCCGTGCGCGCAGTGATCTTCGACCTCGGGGGTGTGGTCTTCCCATCGCCGTTCGACGTCTTCGCCACGTACGAGCGTGACCACGGTCTGCCCGACCGGTTCATCCGCGGCGTGGTGGCCGCGAGCGTGGATCACGGCGCGTGGGCCCGGCTGGAACGCAGCGAGCTGAGCTTCGACGAGTTCGCGGTCGCGTTCAGCGCCGAGTGCGCGGCGGCCGGGGGCACGGTGGATGCAACGGACCTGATGCGCGAGATCGGTCGCGGGTTCGAGCCCCGGCCGGCGATGGTGAGCGCGATCGACGCGATCCGGGCCCGGGGCCTCAAGGTCGGAGCGCTCACGAACAACTGGGCGCCGAGCGAGCCGCAGACCGACCGCGGCCCGCACGCGCTCGGACACCTGGGTGCGTTCGACGTCGTGGTCGAGTCCGCCGTGGAGGGGCTGCGCAAGCCCGATCCGCGGATCTACGAGCTGGTGTGCGAGCGGCTCGGCATCACGCCACCCGAAGCCGTCTTCCTCGACGACCTCGGCGTGAACCTCAAACCGGCCCGGGCCATGGGCATGACCACGATCAAGGTCGTGGATCCGGACGCCGCGATCGCCGAGCTCGCAGCCGTCCTCGGCTTCGCGCTGGACGGCGCCTGATGGAGCTCGTGCTCGTCCGGCACGCCGAGCCGATCCGCATCGGCCCGGGTGAGTCCGCGGGCGAGGCGGTCGACCCGGAGCTCACCCGGCGCGGCAGCGACCAGGCCGGGCGGCTGGGCGTGTGGCTCGCCGGGGAGCCGGTGCACCACGTCGTGAGCAGCCCGCTGCGCCGGGCGTGGGAAACCGCCGAACCCGTCGCGGCCGCCCACGGCCTCGACGTCGAGATCCTCGACGGTCTCCAGGAGTGGGATGCCGAACGCGGACCACTACATCCCGATGGAGGAGCTGCGCGAGACCAAGGATGACCGCTGGCAGGCGATGATCGAAGGCCGGTGGGAGGACTACGGCGGCGAGAACCCCGAACGATTTCGGGAGCGCATCGTCCCGAAGCTCGAAGGCGTCATCGACGCGCACCCGGGTGAGACCGTGATCGTCGTCTGTCATGGCGGGGTGATCAACGTGTACCTGGCGGCGATCCTCGGGCTGTCGCAACACCTCTGGTTCGATCCGGGATACACGTCCATCACCCGCGTGCGCGCCGCCCGGTCCGGCGAGCGCTCGCTCGCATCGCTCAACGAGACCGCACACCTCTACGCCACGAGGGAGGAAGTGCCATGACGGTCACGACGACCACCGACGGACCCGTGTTCACCGTCACCATCGATCGACCCGAAGCGCGCAACGCGGTCGACCGTCCGACCGCCGCGGCGCTCGCCGACGCTTTCCGCGCGTTCGAAGCCGACGACGCGCTCTCCGTCGCGGTGCTCACGGGCGCGGGTGGGACGTTCTGCGCCGGCGCGGACCTGAAGGCGTTCGGCACCGAGCGCGCCAACGTGGTGCGCGACGACGGCGACGGCCCGATGGGCGCGAGCCGGATGATGCTCTCGAAGCCGGTGCTGGCGGCGGTGGAGGGGTATGCGGTCGCCGGCGGGTTGGAGCTCGCGGTCTGGTGCGACCTGCGGATCGCGGCTCGGACCGCGGTGCTTCGGCGTCTTCTGTCGCCGTTGGGGCGTGCCGCTCATCGACGGGGGCACTGTGCGCCTGCCCCGGTTGATCGGCCACTCCCACGCCCTCGACCTGATCCTCACCGGGCGAGGCGTCGAAGGCGACGAAGCGCTGCGCATGGGGTTGGCCAACCGGCTGACCGAGCCCGGCGATGCGTTGCGCACCGCGGTCGAGCTCGCCCACGACCTGGCGCATCTGCCGCAGACCTGCATGCGCATGGACCGGCTGTCGTCCTACGAGCAGTGGGATCTCCCGTTCGGCGCGGCGATGGACAACGAGCTCGTCCGCGGCCGCACCTCGATCGCGCGCGCCCGACCAAGCTGTCCACCGGTTCGTCGCCGGCGAGGGGCGGCACGGTTCCTGAGCCGTGCGCCCGCTTCTAGACTCGCGGCAGCACTTCCCCGCGAGGAGACCCTGCATGCCCCCGGCCGAAACCCCCAAGACCCGCACGGTCGGCGACATCATGAGCACGCCCGTCGTGACGGCCGCTGCCGACGACAAGGTCGCCGAAGCCGCGGCCCGCATGCGCGAGCAGCGGGTCGGATCGGTCGTCGTCGTCGACGGCGCCCGGCCGGTCGGGATCCTCACCGAACGGGACCTGGTCCGCATCGCGGCCGCGGGCGCGGATACGGGCACCGCGACGGTTCGCGACTGGATGACCGCAAATCCCGACTCGGTGGCACCCGACGTCGACGCCGTCACCGCGTTCGACCGCCTCTCGCAGCATGGATACCGCCACATCCCGGTCGTGGACGACGACGAGGTCGTGGGGATCGTCTCGATGCGCGACCTGATGCGCATCGCCCAGATCCAGCCGGCCGAGAACCTCGCGCACGAGATGCCACGCGGCCTCGAGGGCGTCGTCGTCGCGGAGACCGCGATCGGCGACGTGCGGGGGCTCGAGGGCTTCTACCACTACCGCCAGTACAACGCGGTCGAGCTCGCGGAGAAGCGCTCGTTGGAAGACGTCTGGTACCTCATGTTCGAGGGCCACCTGCCCACGCGCGCCGAAGCCGCCGAGTTTCGCGAGCGGGTCGCACCGCTTCGCGCGATCCCGGACCCGGTGAAGCAGGCGCTCCCGGAGGTCGCGCGGCTCGGACGCAACGCGCCGCCGCTCGACATGCTGCGCACCACCGTCTCGCTCCTCGGTGCGCACGCGGGATTTCGGCCATCGCTCGACATCGACGACGCCGAGCTCCGGGCCCAGGCCCTGCAGGTCTGCGCGGTCGTGCCGACGCTGCTCACCGCGATCCACCGGTTGCAGCACGATCTGGAGCCCATCGACCCCGACCCCGGGCTCGCGTACGCCGCGAACTACCTGTACATGTTGAGCGGTGAGGTTCCGCCGCCGCAGCACGCCCGCGCGGTCGAGCAGTACCTGATCTCGACGATCGACCACGGGTTCAATGCCTCGACGTTCACCGCCCGGGTCATCACTTCGACGGGCGCCGACCTCGCGGCTGCGGTGACCGGTGGGATCGGCGCGCTGTCCGGGCCACTGCACGGCGGTGCGCCGAGCCGAGCGCTCGACATGCTCGACGCAATCGGCACGTTCGAGAACGCCGAGCCCTGGTTGCGCGACGCGGTCGAGCGTGGGGACCGGTTGATGGGGTTCGGCCACCGCGTGTACAAGACCGACGACCCGCGCTCGGTCATGCTGCGCCACGTCGCGGAGGATCTCGGGGGTGACAAGGTCGAGCTGGCCAAGCAGATCGAGGCCAAGGCGATCGAGGTGCTGGCCGAGCTGAAGCCCGGGCGCCGGCTCTACACGAACGTGGAGTTCTACGCCGGCATCGTGATGGACACGGCGGGGCTCCCCCGGGAGATGTTCACACCGACGTTCGCGTCGAGCCGGGTGATCGGCTGGTGCGCGCACATCCTCGAGCAAGCCGCCGACAACCGCCTGATCCGCCCGAGCGCGCGCTACGTCGGGCCACCGCCGCCGCAACCCGTCCCTGACGCCGAATAGCGGCGGACGACCGGCGAAGCGCCGCTACGCGTCCTGGGGCGGCGACTGCAGCACCCAGATGGGCAGCGTGCGCCGGTGCTCACGGGCAACGTAGAGCCGGATCTCGACCGAGCCGTAGCGCTCGATCGGCACGTTGCGCAGGTCGAAGACGATCGGAACGTTCAGGTTCTCGTTGATCATCATCTGGGTGCCGCCGAGCTGGATCTCCGCCGCGAGCTCGGCGAGCTGCTGGCCGTCCTCGTCCACCACGACGACGTGAAGCTCGTGCGCGTTCTCGGCTTCGATCCGGTCGAGCTCCAGCACGGTCGCCAGGTACACGTTCAGCGGCGCGGGCAACTGATCCCGGTAGCAGCGGGTCACTCCACCCGAGGAGACGAAGAGCAGTCCTTCGCGCACCTGGGCGAAGTCGGCGAGCATTGCAGTCGTGACGTCCATCCGCGCGGCAGCGTAGCGGCCCGAGCGCCCGGCGCCGGACCTCGCTTCAGCCGCGGCGTCAGGAAGCGCTGGTGGGGCGGAGTCGCTTGAAGAACGCGGCGGCCTTGGGCGAGCGGTGCGAGATGAACAGCAGCGCAAAACCGATCAGCACGAGCAGGTTGCCCAGAATCGCGAAGCCCCGAATGTCCGAGCCCGTGAACGGCAGGGTTCCCGTCGACGCGGCGTTGACCGCACCCGAGCTGCCCACCGAAGTACCCACCCCCACCACGCCCGCACCGACCACGACACCGCCGCCCGGGTCGTTGCTGCCACCACCGGGATCGACGACCGGGGGGGTCGTGTTGATCGTCGAGCTCGTCACGGGCTTGGACGTGGACGTCGTTGATTTCGTCGTCGACGAGGTGGGCGGCTTCTTCGTCGACGTCGTCGTGGTCGAGTTGCACGGCGACTCGGGCACGGTCATCGTGACCGTCTCACCGCCGCCCGAGACCGTGAGCGTGTGCTCCGGGGCGTCGCGCGTCATCGTGAGGTGAACGAGCGTTCCCTTGCCGGCCGGGATGGGGCCGGGTGGGTCGTAGACCGCGGGGCCGAGCGGGTCGTGCACCTGGACCGACTGCGCGGTCGAACCGGTGTTGCGCACCGCGAGACGGGTGTGGAGGTTCTGGCCGCCGTGGTCACACATCTGGGAGTAGACCTGGACGTTGAGCGCACCGACCTGGGCCCGGTAGCCGTGGACGTTCGTCCCGGCCGACGCAACCGAGGACCCACCGAGCGTGACGAGCGTGAGCGCGCCGAAAACGGCAATCCCCACCGCTGCCGTCCGTGCTCCCAGTCCGCGCATCAAATAGCCCCATTGGGGAGCCTATCGCGCGCTACGTGACGAGGAAAAGGGGGTCATCCGACTCAGCGTGAGACGATGGGGCATGGCGCAATTCCCCGGAAGTGACGGGTCTTCGGACCGTTCGGGGCCGGCCGCGGTGCTCCGGGCCGGGGCGGATCGGGCTCGGCAGGCCGCGGCCGCGGCGAAGGCCCGCGGGTCCGACGGCCTGGAGCGGAGCCTCGACCGGATCTTCAACGAGCCGTTCGACGTTCCCGACGCCGCCACCGCAGTCCGGCTGCTGTCCGGAACCCAGGCGCCCCCGATGGGGATCGTCGGCCGGTACCTCGAGGGCCAGGCCCTCGTCCGGATCGCCTCCCAGGTGACCAAGCTCGCGGCCCGGTCCCGGGCCGCCGGCGCGGCCGCCCGGGTCGCGGCGGTCCCCGCCG
Organism: uncultured Acidimicrobiia bacterium; assembly: GCA_963770095.1. Lineage (GTDB taxonomy): Bacteria > Actinomycetota > Acidimicrobiia > IMCC26256 > JAENVU01 > Chersky-806. The sequence goes on along the minus strand of CAVYOO010000003.1, from coordinate 720,170 downwards.
CGATCAACAGCGCGAGCGGGACCGGCGCAGCCGCCGCAACAACGGCGGGAGGTGCTGCGATGAGCACCGCGACCTCGATGGGCGCGGCGGCGCTCGCCGCGGCGGCAGTCGCGGCGGCGACCCGAACGACCCGGACGGTGCGCCGCGGCTTCACCGACCTTCGTGTGCTCGCGTCCTATCTCGCATCGCGGCGCTCGCGCCCAGCACGTCGCGCTCGACAAGTCCGCGCTCCGCGCGCTGACCCTCGCGACGTACACGGACCCGCGCCGGAGAGTGGACTTCCGATTCGCAGGCTCGCGCGGTGCGACCGCAGTGTTCGCTCGCTGGAGCCGGGACACCGCTTCGACGCCGAACGAGTCGCGGCGTCGAGAGGACATCGACGCATGGGTCGGTGCCATCGACCGACTGGACCTCGTGGGGCTCGCCGAAGAGTGGCGGTCAGCCCACTAGGGCTTGGTGGTCGTCGAGGCCGGTGCCTTCGTGGTGCTCGACGTCGACGACGAGCTGGCCTTGGGTGCTTCGACCTGACCCACGCCGTTCTTGACGACCCAGCGGCCGTAGCGGGACGCGACCTTGACCTTGGTGTTCGCCATGAGCTTCTGCAGCTTCTTGCGGCCCTCGGGCCCCTGCTCGATCAGGTCGGTGCGGATCTCGGACTTCACCGAGTCGAACGGAAGGGCCTTCTCGACGTCGTCGACCTTGATGACGTGCCAGCCGTACGGCGTCTGGACCGGCGCGGACACGGTGCCGAGCGGGGTGGCCGCCGCCGCCGCGGCGAACGTGGCATCGATCTGCTGGCCGTCGATGCACCCGAGCGCGCCACCGCGCTGCGCCGACTGTGAGTCGGTGGAGGTCTTCGCCGCGACCTCCTCGAACGGTGCGCCGGACGCGAGCGCGGCTTCGGCCGCGTTCGCCGCCTGTTCACTCGTCGTGAGGATGTGCCAGACGTACCGCCGGGAGGCGCAGTTCCGAACGAGCGAGGAGTCGTACGCCGAGCGTACGTCGGTGTCCGTGGGGGCCTTCGTGTGGGTGCGCACGTACGCGGGGACGCTCGTGTAGCGCTCCACTGCGGCGTCACGGAATGACTTCGGGAACGCCTTGAATGCGGACGGGTCGCCGAAGAAGGTGTCGGCCCAGCTCTTCGCCTGGTTCTTGTCCGCCTTTGTGATCTTGGTACCAGCCTTGTCGACGGCTTCAGCGGCCACCTGGGTCTGGACCACCGAGGTCAGCCACGTGGCGACGGCCGTGGGATCGAGCTTCCCGTTGGTGACGGCCTGGGTCTTCAGCACGGAGTTCTTCTTGATCGCGGCCAGCTCCTGGTTGACGGTCGACTGATCGACCGTCTTGGACCCGACCGTCAGAGCCGCCGGGGAGTCGGATCCGCACGCCGCCAGCACGAGCGCCAGCACGCCGAGCAGCGCGACGAGGGACCCGGTGACGCGGCGGCGGGGCCGGGCACGGGGGCCGGGAGTCGGCTCGGCCGCGCCGAATGGCTGTGGGAAGGTCTCAGGCATGGCTCACCAGTCAAGCGCGAATGTCCCCGTTGAACGGCAACTCAGCCCAAGAAGTTCCTGAGATCGGGAGGATTCGGTGACGGATCGACGGGTTCTGTACGCCACTGCGGTGTACGACCACGAGGAGATCGAGGCGATTCTCGGCGTGCTGAAGGACGGCGCGGGAACGCTTCGGATCGGCAAGAACGTGGCCGAGATGGAGCGGCGGGTCGCCGAGCTCTTCGGCAAGCGCGCCGGCGTGATGTGCAACTCAGGTTCCTCCGCCCTGTATCTCGCAGTCGAGCTGCTCGACCTCGAACCGGGCTCCGAGGTCATCACGTCGCCACTGACCTTCTCCACCGATCTCGCACCGCTGATCCGGGCCGGGTTGGTCCCGGTGTTCGTCGATGTCGAGCCGGACACGTTCAACGTCGACGTCACGGCGATCGAGGCCATGGTCGGCCCCCAGACGCGAGCGATCCTGCTCCCGAACCTCGCGGGCAACGCGCCCGACTGGGATCGCGTCCGCACGATCGCGGACCGTCACGACCTCCTCGTCATCGAAGACTCGTGCGATGCGCTCGGCGCACGGTTCGCCGGAACCCCGACCGGCACGCGCTCCGACATCTCGGTGACGAGCTTTGCGCTGTCGCACATCATCACCTGCGCCGGGAACGGTGGCATGGTCCTGCTGGACGACGACCGGCTGCGGGACCGGTGCCTGTCGCTGCGGCGCTGGGGCCGGCGCTCGGAACCGCAGCTCTTCGGCACGCGTCGCGGCGAGCGCAACTTCTGGGAAGACCTCGACGGGATCCGCTACGACAGCCTGTTCATCTTCGACGATGTCGCGTGGAACTTCGAGCCTTCCGAGCTCGGCGCCGCGTTCGGGCTCCGCCAGCTCGACAAGCTCCCCGTCAACTACGCGCGACGCGAACGGAACTTCACGCTCTACAACGAATTCCTCGCGAGCCATGCCGACGCGTTCGTCGCGCCGCGCCAGCTCGCCGGTCTCGACACCGCGTGGCTTTCCTACGTCGTTTCTCATCCACCCGGACGCCGGGTTCGCCCGCAGTGATCTCCAACAGTTCCTGGAGCCACGGGGGATCGACACCCGCACCGTGTGGACGGGAAATGCGGCGCGCCAGCCGATGATGCAAGGCGTGTCGTTCCGCCAGCCCGACGGCGGACTGCCGAACGCGGATGCGGTCATGGAACGCGGGATGCTCGTACCCATGGGCCACGCCCTGTCGGACGACGACGTGGCCTACGTCTGCGACAACATCGAGGCATTCCTCCAGACGCGCGTGGCCAGCACCTGACCTCATCCGCTCCCCTGCTCACTCGGGGAACACCGTGATGTCTGTGGCCTTGATGGCCAACCAGACCTCGGCCCCTGCGATCAGGCCGAGCTCGCGGACGGCCGCCGGGGTGATCTCGGCGATCAGCGGCACCGGACCGCCGACCCGAATGCGAACCCGCTCGCCGAGGAGCTCGATGCTCTCGACCGGCCCGCGGGTCACGTTGCGCGGGCTCCCCTCGGGTTCGTTGCGGTGCACCGAGACGGATCGCGGATGAACGACCGCGAGCGCATTCACGATCCCGGCGCCGGGAACGACGAGCGTGGCGCCGCTCGGAAGCTCGATGCGGTCGCCGGCGCCACGCCCACGCAGCAGGTTGACGCCCACGAGCTCGGCGGCATAGCTGGATCGCGGCCGGGCCGACACGTCATCGAACGATCCGGTCTGCACCACCCGGCCGTGCTCGAGGATCACCAGCCGATCGGCCAGCGCAGCCGCGTCCAGGGGGTCATGGGTCACCAGGACGCGGACACCCGCGAACGCGGCGAGCTGGTGGCCAAGATCCCGGCGTACCGACCCCCGCGTGTGCTGGTCGAGCGCGGCGAGTGGCTCGTCGAGGAGGAGGAGCCGTGGTTCGGTGGCCATCGCCCGCGCCAGCGCGACCCGTTGGGCCTGTCCGCCGGAGAGCTCACGGGGCTTGACCGCGCCGCGGTCCGCGAGCCCGACCCGCTCGAGCGCGGCGACCGCGGCGCCACGAGACGCCCGGCGGCGGCTGCCCCGGGACCGGAGTCCGAACGCGACGTTCTCCACCACCGAGAGGTGCGGGAAGAGCAGGTAGTCCTGGAAGACGACGCCGATCGGTCGGCGTTCCGGCGCCACGAATGTCCGAGCACCGTCGTCGAGCACCACGCCATCGAGCTGGATCGCGCCTTCGTCGATCGGCACGAGCCCGGCGAGCGCACGCAGCAACGTCGTCTTGCCCGCGCCGTTGGGGCCAAGGATCGCGACCGTCTCGCCCTCGAAAGCGTCAAGGTCGACCTCGAGCGCCAACGTCCCCAGCTGCAGTGCGACGTGGGCAACGAGGCTCATCCGACGCCGAGCCAACGGTCACGCAACAGGGCGAGGACCGCGACGCACACCGCGAGAAGCACGATGCTCAGGCCGATTGCCACGTCCGGGTTCGGCCCTTGAAGCAGGGCGTAGACCGCCAACGGCGTCGTTTGCGTCCGACCCTGGATGTTCCCGGCGAACGTGATCGTCGCGCCGAACTCACCGAGGGCGCGGGCCCACGCGAGCGCGACTCCCGCGATCAGGCCGGGAAGGATCATGGGCAACGTCACGCGGCGAGCGACCGTCAACGGCTTGGCTCCGAGCGTCGCCGCGGCGTCTTCGAACCGCCCGTCCATCGACCGCAACGCCGCCTCGACGGTGATCACGACAAACGGCATCGCAACGAAGGTCTCGGCCATCACGACGGCCGCGGTCGAGTACGTGACCTGGATGCCGAACCAGTCGTAGAGGTATTGCCCGACGAGCCCGTTCAGGCCGAACGCGTAGAACAGCCCGACCCCACCGACCACCGGCGGCACCACCAGCGGCAACAGGACGAGCGCGCGCGCACGATCGACCGGCCCGGAAACGAGACGCGGGCCAGCACCCACGCCAGTGGCACCCCGAACAACACCGAGAGCGCGGTCGCCCAGAGCGAGCAGACGACCGAGAGTCGCAACGCGGCCGTGGCTTCCGGCGTTCGGAGATCGGTCCACAGGTTCCCCCACGGGACCTGCTGGATCAGCCCGATCATCGGGAGCGCAATGAACGCGAAGCCGATGGCCGCGACGATCGCGGCCAACCAAGGCACCCGCCGCCCGCGCCGCCCCCGCCGGCTCACGACGGTGGAAGGAACCCGAACGACTTCAGGGTGGACTGGCCCCGGCTCGACAGGACGTAGTCGATGAAGGCCCGTGAAGTGGCGATGTCGCCACTCGCGGACAGGGTCGCGATCGGGTAGCTCGCGATCGCGTTCCGACCATCGGGGATCGGCACGGTGTCCACCTCGGCACCGGCAGTCTTCGCGTCCGTGACGTACACGATCGCGGCATCGGCATCACCCGTCGTCACCGCGGCGAGCGTTCCCTTCACGTCCAATGCACGACTGACCTTCGTGGGGTCGATCGTCACGTGTGCAGACCGCAGGATCCGGGCCGCGTACTTCCCGCACGGGACCGTGGCGCCACACAGCGAGACGACGCCGATGTTCGCGAGGTCCGCCAGCCTCTTGACGTGCTTCGGATTCCCCGGCTTCGTCACGATCACGAGCCGGTTCTCGGCGAAGACGACCGGCGGGCCGGAGATCAGGTCCGCGGCGACCAGCTGGTCCATGTTCGCTTGGTCGGCTGATGCGAAGGTGTCGACTCCCGCCCCATTGGTCTGTTCGATCTGTCGCGCGAGCGTGCTCGACGATCCCGAGTTGAACGTGAGCAGTTGCGTCCGGGTGCGCGGCGGAGAAGGCCCGGCCGATCGCCTGGAACGCTTCCGTGAGCGATGCAGCATCCGAGACCGTGATGCTTCCGTTGATCGTGCTGATCGGACCGGAGTCGCGCGCCGAGCTCGAGCCACCTCCGCAGGCCGAGACCGCGAGACCGACGATGACCACGAGCAGGATTCGGTGGTTCACGACGGCGGCACTTCGATGATCACGTTCGTGGCTTTGACCACGGCCACGGCCAAGTCGCCGACCTCCAGCTGGAGGTCGTCGGCGCCGTCGCGGGTGATGAGCGAGACGACGCGGTGCGGCCCGGATTGCACCTCGACGATCGCGGTGAGCTTGTCGACCTCGATCCGGGTGACGATGCCCACGAACCGGTTGCGCGCGGACTGCACCACGCCGTCGGGCTCGTAGCCCTTGGCGTTCTCGGTGAGGAATCGAGCGAGATCCTTGCCGTCGATGTGGCGGTGCCCGCTTGCCGCCTTGATCGTCTTCAGCCGCCCTTCGTCGGCCCACCGGCGCACCGTGTCGACGCTGACTCCCAGCAGTTCGGCGGCCTGGCTCGGTCGAAAGGACGGCATTTACGGGATTCTATCCCGTTAAACCCATGATCCGCCCGATATTCTTCATGATTCTGCCGCTTCTGCAATGCGTAGAGGCACTACCGCGGTCGGGTGAATGACGCCCGTTGTGTCGCCGTGGTGACAGATTGCCGGGGCGGTCGGTGCGATGCTCCGAGCGAGCGCGCTTTCGAGGCCCCGGTATCCCCCCAGGTGTCGGGGCCTCGGCGCGTCACGGCGGCCCCGGTTCGGAGCGGAGATCGGTCCTCGACGTCGGAACACGCGACGCGATCATGGAGTTGAAGGCGCCGAAGGCGGGGCATCCACCCGCGACATCCACCGAGCGCACGGAGCGCACCATGGGCGCGACGATCGACATCCGTCGGGCAGCCGAACGGTTCCACACCCGCATCGACTGGCTGGACTCGTGGCACTCGTTCAGCTTCAGCAGCCACTACGACCCGAACAACGTCAACCATGGGTTGCTGCTGGTGCACAACGACGACACGGTGACCGGCGGTGGCGGATTTCCCAACCATTCACACCGCGACATGGAGATCGTGACGTGGGTGCTCGAGGGCGAGCTCCGGCACCGCGACTCCCAGGGAAGCGACGCGGTGATCTACCCGGGCTTGGCCCAGCGAATGAGCGCGGGCACCGGCATCACCCACTCCGAGTTCAACGCCAGCCGTCACGAGCGGGTCCACTTCCTGCAGATGTGGGTCCCGCCTGACGTGCAGGGCGTCACGCCGGGCTACCAGGACGTGGACGTCGCGACGGAGCTCGCGACGGGCGCGCTCGTGAAGATCGCCGGTGGTGGTGACGACGCTGCGCTCCACATCAACCAGGCCGGCGCCGAGCTCTGGATCGCGCAAGCCCCGGCCCACCACTTCCTCACCGTCCCCGACGCGGCGCACGTTCACTTGTTCGTCGCGTGCGGCGGCGCGACTCTCGACGCGACAGAGGCCCTCGCCACCGGTGACGCGGCCCGGCTCACGGATGCCGGCACGCGGAGCCTCGGCACCGGACCCGATGGCGCGGAGATCGTCATCTGGGCCACGGTGTGAACCACTCGCAACGACCCCGCCGGCCACAAAGACAAGGGAGTCCGCATGAATGACGACCGCGACATCATCGAACAGATCGACCGGCTTGTGGACGAAGAGCATGTGCTCGAGACGCGTCACGCGGGTGACGCGTCTCCGTTGGACGACGAGGAGAAGGAGCGTCTGCACGCGCTCGAGGTGCATCTGGACCAGCTCTGGGATCTCTTGCGCCAACGGCGCGCCCGGCGCAACGCCGGCCTTGATCCGGACGAAGCCGCGGAGCGCGATCCCTCGACGGTCGAGGGCTACCGCCAGTAAGGCTCGCTACGGGTGGGAGGGCGCCGGTTCCGCGCCTTCGATCTCGAAGAACAGCTGGTCGTCGAAGCACCACCACCAGTCCTCACCCGGCTCGTAGGACCGGATGATCGGATGGTGCGTCTCGATGTGGTGCTTGGTCGTGTGACGATTGGGGGAGTTGTCACAGCAACCGACGTGTCCGCACTGCATGCACAGGCGTAGGTGCACCCAGCGCGCGCCGATGGCCAGGCAGTCCTCACATCCCGTGCTCGACGGGACGACGTCAGCGACCGTTTCCAGATGCGTGCACGTATCGGCCATCGCTGCTTCCCCTCGTCGAGCGCCGGGCGAGATTCGACTCCGGCATGCAGCCTAAGGAATCAGGAACGGGTACGGCGAAGGTGCGCCAGCGCGGCCGCGTCCCCGGGCCCGTTCCGAGCCGCGAGGTGCTCGGCGACCGCGTCGCGGTGAGCGGCGTCGACGTTTCCGCCGTACTTGTACTTCGCCCGGACGTCCTCGATGGGGAGGCGTACGCCACGAATTGCCCGGAGCCGGGCGCGGTGCTCCGACGGGTCGACGTAGACCCCGTCGGGGTCGAGCAGCTCGAGCTGGGTCCGTAACACTGCCGCCATCTCCTCCGGCTCCGACTCGACCACACAGTCGCCGGTGACCTGTACCGCGGCGTAGTAGGTCGTCGGGATGCCGAGGGCGGGATCTTCGCCGCCGATCGCCTTCCACGCGCCAGGGATGAACGCCCAGTCGCCCGCGACGCTCATGACTGCGCGCGGGTTCTCCTCGAGCGCCGCGAAGACGGGGTTCGTGGCGACGAGGTGGAAGACGATCTCGCTGTCGGTCACGACGTACTGGGTCGGCACCACGATCGGGACGACCCGTCCGAGCCCGCCGGCCACGAAGGTGCCGAAGCCCTGCCCGACGAGGAACGCACGCCAGCGATCCGGGTCCTCGTCGCGGTCGGCATCGCGGATCAGCATGCGGCCGTTGCTACCAGCCGTACCGAATCCACGTCCACCAATTTGCGCCCGGTTGGCTCAGGGCGTCGTCGAACGCAGCGGCGTCGGCTCACGCGCCAGGTGCACGCGCGCGTGTGCGATGGCCTCATCGAGCTGCGAGAAGACGTGGTTCTCGTGGGCGAGCCGATCAAGGGACCCGACCGCCTCGAGGACCCGCAGGTGCTCGGGACTCGGCCCCTTCAGCAACACCGTGATGCCCCGGGCCTCGAGCTCGGCCACGATCTCTCCGAGCGCGTGTGCGCCGGTCGCGTCGAGCACCTGCAGCTGAGGAAGCCGAAGGATGACCACACGTACGTCGCTCACCGCGGTCAGCTCCGTCAGGAACCGCTGTGCGGCTCCGAAGAAGAGAGCTCCGTCCAGCCGGTACGTGACAATGTGCTCGTGGAGCAGCGCAGCTTCGGTGGTGGCGTCGATCTCCACTGCCGACATCGGCTCGACGACCGCAGTGGCCGACTGCGAGATCGCGCGCAACGCCAGCGCGGCTGCGACCGCTACGCCGATCTCGACCGCCACGATGAGGTCGAACGCGACGGTGGCCACGGTGGTGAGCCCGAGCACGAAGGCGTCGGAGCGCGTCGATCGCAGCACGGCTCTGACGTTGTGAATCTCCACCATGCGCACCGCGGTCACCATCAGCACACCAGCGAGCACAGCCAACGGGATCCGAGCGACGAGCGGACCGGCAAACAGCACGACGAGCACCAGCACGAGACCATGAACGATCGAGGAGACCCTCGTGCGCGCCCCCGCCCGCACGTTGACCGCGGTGCGGGCGATCGCACCGGTGGCGGGCATGCCACCGAAGAGCGGTGACATGAGGTTCGCAAGCCCCTGGCCGAAGAGCTCGCGGTCAGGGTCGTGCCGCGCGGTGTCAGACATTCCGTCCGCCACCTTCGCCGACAGCAAGCTCTCGATTGCCGCGAGCGCCGCGATCGCGAACGCTGCACCGAGCAGATCGCCGACCTTCCCGCCGGAGAGAGACGGAAGCGACGGCAGCGGCAACGAGTTCGGGAGCGCGCCGATCGACGGGACGTCCCAACCGGCCACCGCCACACCCACGCTCGCGATGACGACCGCGAGCAACGACGCCGGGAGCGACTTGTGGATTCGCGGCGCGATCAGCATCACCGCCGTGACGACGGCAACGAGTGCCAGCGTCTCCCAGTTGGCATGACTCGCGCCATCGGCGATCGCCCGAACGGCAATCGCCGCCGTGTTCTCACCGTCAGGCTTCGGCACGCCCAGTGCCGCAGGAACCTGCTGCAGAAAGATGATGATCGCGATGCCCACGGTGAAGCCCTCGACGACCGGCCACGGGATGAAGGCGATGTACCGGCCGAGCCGGAACACTGCGGCCGCCACGATGAGCACGCCGGCCATCATCCCGACCACGAAGACGGCGTCGGCTCCGTAGCGAGCCACGATCGGGACCAGCACCACGGTCATCGCGCCGGTGGGTCCCGACACCTGCACGTTCGAGCCACCGAACACCCCGGCCACAATTCCGGCGACGATCGCGGTCACGAGGCCGGCGGTCGCGCCCAGCCCGGAGGTGATGCCGAACGCCAACGCGAGCGGAAGGGCGACGACACCCACCGTGATGCCGGCTACGACATCTCCTCGCCACGACCGGCGCAGGCCGGCGTAGTCCGCGCGACGGGGCAGCAGCCGCATCATCAGTGGCCGCCGGCGGAACGGAGATCCGCGAGCAGATCCTCGGTCTCGGCCAGCGAGCTGATGAGGACCCGCTTCGCGACCGCGAGCAGCTCGACGAGCTGCGGATCGCGGATCGCGTAGATCACCGACGAACCTTCCTTCCGCGTCGAGACGAGCCCGGCCCGGCGCAGCACTCCGAGCTGCTGGGAGAGGTGGGAGGATTCGATCCCGACGAGCGGCTGGATCTCGCCGACCGAGCGTTCGCCCTCGGCGAGCAGCTCGAGGACACGGATCCGGGCCGGATGCGCCAGAGCCTTGAACAGCTCGGCCTTGATCTCCGAGATCGGCCGATTCAGCGCCGCGGAATCAGCTCGTTCCGGCATGACCACCCCTCTGGTTGTCGACAATATGATGTTTCTATCAGATGATAAGTCTCAAAGTCTGATCGACGCTGGCAGCATGGGGCCCGTGCGCCGCATCGACGACGAGGAACGACGGGCCCGGCTCTCCGTCCGCCACCACCTCGCCGGCTCCGCGCGCGCCACGAACGTCGTGGATCTGGCCGGTGACCTCGTGGGGTTGCACGGCACGGATCCCGCCACGGTCTACCTCGCCGCCGCCGCCCGAATGAAGACTCCGACGTGCGGCAGTCGCGGCGATGGAGCGCGCGCTCTACGTCGATCGCAGCGCGGTGCGAACGCTCGGCATGCGCCGGACCATGTTCGTCGTGCCGCTCGACCTCGTACCGGTAGTACAGGCCGCGTGCACTGACGCGCTCGTGCCGGCTCAGCGCAAGCGACTCGTCGACATGGTTGAGACGAGTGGGTTCGCGCGCGACGGACAGCGGTGGCTGAAGCGCGTCGAGGCCGAGACGATCGCGGCGATCGACGCGCTCGGCGAGCCGACCGCGGTGGAGCTCGCAAAGGTCGTCCCCGATCTCGGTCGCCAGATGGTGTCCGGCGGGAACACGAAGTGGGCCGGCAACGTCGGTGTGTCGACCCGCCTGCTCTTCCTCCTTTCCACGGAACAGCGCGTCGTGCGCGCCCGCCCGAAGGGATCGTGGACAAGCAGCCAACATCGTTGGGCATCCATGGACTCGTGGTTCCCCGACGGGATCCCGTCGATGGAGCCCGCGGCGGCGCGCGCCGAGCTCGCCCGGCGCTGGCTCGCCCGGTTCGGGCCGGCGACGACCGCGGACGTGAAATGGTGGACGGGTTGGCCGCTGGGCCAGACCCGGACGGCACTCGCCGAGGTCGGCGCGACCGAAGTGGAGCTCGAGTCGGGTCCCGGTTGGGTGCTGCCGGACGACGAAGCGCCCGTCCGGTCACCCAAGCCATGGGTCGCACTGCTCCCGGCGCTCGATCCGACCACGATGGGCTGGAAGGAGCGCGCCTGGTACCTCGGTGCCCACGGTCCCGCGTTGTTCGACCGGAACGGGAACGCCGGACCCACCGTGTGGGTCGACGGCCGGGTCGTGGGCGGCTGGGCGCAGCGCGCGACCGGTGAAGTGGTCTACGAGCTCCTCGAGCGGGTCGGCCGCTCGTCGACGACTGCCATCACCCGGGCCGCCGCCGATCTCCAGGCGTGGCTCGGTGCGGTACGCGTCAAGCCGCGGTTCCCGAGCCCGCTCCAGAAGCAGCTCGAAGGTTGAAGCGCGCTACCAGGCTTTGATGACCTGCTCGAGGTCGAACGCGTTGCAGGTCGAGTCGGTCGGGTAGTCGGACGGCGCCAGCGGTTGCTGCACCGCGGCGACGGTCGGCCCGACGCGGTCACCGATCTCCCGCAACTGCGCGAGATCGAACCGGTAGACCGCGGCCGGCGTCGTCTCCACCATCTGGCGGGTCTCGGCGGGCGGCACCGGGGCGAACGCGGCACGCAGGGCCTCGGTGGTGTACGGGTAGCTGCCCTCCGAGTGCGGGTAGTCGGCACCCCACATGATGCGGTCGACGCCGACGTCGTAGCGCAGCTCGCTCTCCGACGGGCGCAGGAAGCTCGCGCCGACCCAGAAGTTGCGCTGGAAGTACTCGCTCGGCGTCAACGACATCTGCTTCGCGACAGCTCCGAAGAACACCGTCTCGGCTGCGCCGCCCATGGTCATCCGGCGATGGAACCAGTCGAGGGTGTCGAGGCCGCGCGGGATCCAGCCGGTTCCCTGTTCGGTCAGCACGACCCGCAGCTTCGGGTGCCGTTCGAGCACACCACCGAAGATCAGGTGCCAGGCCGCGCGGTGGGCGAACCACGCGATCTCGATGAGCATGATCGCCCGGGCCGCTTCCTGCTCGCCGAAGTCGGGCAGGCCACTCCCCGCGTGGATGTTGCACACGACGTCGAGCTCTTCGCAGAGATCCCACAACGGTTCGTAGTACGGATCCCAGAGTGGCAGCACCGAGGAGTTCGGCGGGACGTTCGGCAGCAGGATCCCCCCGAACACGTCCATGTTCTCCTTGGCCCAGCGAATCTCGGCGAGCGTGTCGTCCAGATCGTTGAGGAACACCTGCGCGCAGCCGGCCCGCCGGCCCGGCGCCTCGGCACAGAAGTCCGCGAGCCAGCGGTTGTGGGCTTGCAGGCCGGCCCACCGGCGCTCGTAGTCCTCGTCGGTCGGCTCGAGCGCGGTGAGGTTCCCCTGGGCGAAGAACGGCGGCACGGTGTTCGGGAACAGCACCTCGGCGACGACGCCGTTCGACTCGGTCTCGGCCAGGCGGCGATCGCTGTCCCAGTTGCGGTACGCGGTGGGCGCGAGCAGGTCCGCGAAGGGATTGACGTAGGCATCGGCCCATGCGTCGAACTCGGAGTGCCAGCGCGACGCGAGATACGGCTTGTACGCGCGCAGCTCCGCGCCGGCGTGGCCGTCGACGGAGATCAACGTGTACCGGTCGGTCGGCGTCGGATCGGAAGTCGTCATCACTGCTCCCACGGTTCGAAGAGGCCCTCGAATTCCAGCTTGCCGTCGGTGACCCGGCCGTACAGGAGCCAGTCGCCCCGGAACATCCCATGCTCGTACGGCGAGCAGGCGATGTGCGTCTGAGGGCCACCGGACGTGCTCGGCATGAAGCGGATCGTCTCGAGCCCGGCTTTGAGGCCGGGGCCCGAGAGGATCGGTGCGCGGAAGAGGCCTTCGACGAGCACGCGAGCGGTGTCGTACGCGAGGCCCGGGATCGCGTTGGGCCAGAACGGCGGATCCTCGCCGTAGCGCGCCACGAACCGTTCGTAGAACCCGGCGGTCATCGGGTTCCTCGGATCGAACTGGTCGACGCCGACCCAACCCTCGAACTTCTCGAAGCCCATCAGGTAGAACATGAACGAGGTGCCCATGATCCGCGGGGGGTCCCAGCCGAGCTTGTCGAGCGCCTCACGCAGCAGCCCCTTCGCGGCGAGCATCCCGTAGCCCATGTAGACGAGTGCGTCGGCGTTCACCTGGCGCAGGTTGTCGAGGTTCGTCGCGAGGTTCTCCGGGCTCTGGCTCACGGTCTCGACCGCCGCGATGCTGATCCCCCGCCGCCGGCACTCCTGGCGGAAGAAGCGGAAGTACTCCTCACCGTTCGGTGAGATCTCGCTCAGCACCGCGACCCGGTTGTGCCCGTTGCGCTTCAGCCAGCCGACGACGAGTGCCGCATCACCGCCGCAGTCACCGTTGCCGAGCCGGAAGCAATAGTCGCCTTGCAGCCGCTCAGTCCCACACCAGCTGATGAGTGGGACCTGGAGCGCGTTCGCGAGGGGACCGACGGTGATCGCGTTGTCGGAGCTGTACGCGCCGGCCACACCGATGCAACCTTCGTCGACGAGGAACCGGAACCCGTCGGTCGCGTTCTTCGCCGAGCCCTGCGGCAGCCCGTTCTCCGGGTGCAACACGAACTCGACCGGGCGGTCCAACAGGCCCTGTTCCGCCGCTTCGTCGAACGCGAGCCGGTGAATCTTGTCGTAGCCACCGCCGGGCCCGTCGAGCGCCGAACCCAACCACCCAATCCTGATCGGCTCCACGCAGGCTCCTTTGCCGTCGCCACCGGAACGCGTCACGGTGTCGAAGGCATCTTTCTTGCCGGTGGAACTACCCGCAAGACGGGCGGACTCGAGCGGACCCCGCCCGGGGGCTTCGACCTGGTCGTGTTGCTCGGCCGGGTCCTGGCCGGACTGGCCTTCACGCAGGGCGCGCCGTTCTGGCTCGACGTCCTCAAACGGGCAACTTCGACGCGTGAGTCATCGGCGTAGGGGCATCGCCGCGAGGACCGGGCATGATGGGGGCAACGATTGGAGTCCCATCATGACCATCGAGACGACCCCGGGCGACGACAACGACTTCAGTGACCTCGTCGACGACGGGACGGGAGCCATCCCGCGCACCGATCTGGACTCCGACGAGCAGGAGGCGGAGGACGTGCTCGAGGTGGACCAGACCGAGCTCGAGGAGCTGGGGCTGACGCTCGACGATCCGCACCAACCCGTCGACGAGTAGGTCCACGGCCCGGTGCGGATCCTGGCGGCCTGCTCGCTCGGCGGCGCCGGGCACCTGAATCCGCTGCTCCCGTTCCTCGCCGCGGCGCGCCGCCGGGGCGACGAGACACTCGTGATCGGGCCACCGTCGATGCAGGAGATGGTCGAGGCCGCGGGCTACCGCGTTCCGGTCGGGGGGCGAACCGCCGGAGGCCGAGGTCGCGCCGATCCGTGAGCGACTCCCGGTGGCGCCACCGCTCGAAGCATCCATTCTCGGGAACCGTGATCTCTTCGGTCGCTTGGCGACCACCGCGATGCTGCCGCACATGGAACGCGCCTTCGCCGAGTGGGCGCCGGACGTGGTGCTGCGCGACCCGTGCGAGTACGCATCCGCGGTCGTCGCCGGCCGGCTCGGGATCCCGGTCGCGGAGGTGGCCATCTCCGTGGCCGAAGGCGAGGCTGCCTCCATCGGAGTCGCGTCCCCGGCCCTCGAGGAGCACCGCCGCGGATTGGTCGAGGAGCTGTGGGCGTCCCCATACCTGACCCGCTTCCCCGCCGCGCTCGATCCGTCCCCGTTCCCGACGACCATCCGGTTCCGGGAACCGGTGGCTGCGGTCGAGGTTCCGCTCCCCGATTGGTGGCACGGTTCCCAGGCGCCGCTCGTGTACGTGACGTTCGGGACGGTCCTCGGGCACATGACGCTCGCCGCCGGCGTGTACCAGACCGCGCTTTCCGCAGTCAGTGGCCTTGATGCGCGCGTGCTCCTCACCGTCGGCAACACGTTCGACCGCGCCGACCTCGGGCCCGTACCGCCCAACGTCCACGTCGAAGCGTGGGTCGACCAGGCCCGGGTGATGGAACCGGCGGATCTCGTCGTATGCCACGGCGGCTCGGGCACGGTCTACGGCGCGCTGGCCGCCGGCATCCCCGTCGTCGTGGTCCCCGTCTTCGCCGACCAGTTCGAGAACGGTCGGCGTGTGGCCGAGGCGGGCGCAGGGCTCATCGTCGAACCCGAACACACCGAGGACGCGGCGCTGCGCTCGATCATCTCCGAGGCCGACGCGCCCCGCATCACTGCCGCGGTCGAGGACGCCCGACGGGATCCGTCCTACCGGCGTGCGGCCGCGGCGATCGCGGCGGAGATGGGTGCCACTCCGACCGTCGACGATGTCCTTGCCACCATCCTCGGGCGGTGAACCGTTGGCCGCGCCTACCGGCTACTTCTCGACGCGGGATGGGATCGCGAAGTCTTCGAGCGCCGCGCGATCGGCGTTCAACGCGAACCCGGCCTTGATCGTCTTTCGGACGGCGGCGTCATAACGGTTCCGGTACGCGGCGCGGCGAGGGGTACCGAGCGGCGAGCCGGCCGGCGGACAACGGCTTGGTCGAGCCGAGCAGGATGCAGATGAGATCGGGATTGGGACCGGGGACACCCGAGAGAACCTCGACCGGGACGTCGACCGGAGGCGTGCGGATCCCGCCGCGCGCGATGCCGTCGCGGTTCCGGCGGATCTGGGGACTCGCGCCCGGTGCCAGCTCGAGGCGGGACGCCTTGGCGGGTGGTTCGCCGGTCCGGATCCATCGGTCGAGGCTGTGCAACCCGGCCTTCGCGACGATGTGCAGCGTTCCGTTGTTGACCGGCGCCCCGCAATCAATCGTCTTGGCCACCGAACCGAGCAGGTGGGCATCCGGCGTGCGCGGTCCCCGCCACTTCCCAGAGCCGGAACCGGCGGTTGTCGGGTTGGCGAGCCGTCGACGGAGCTGAGCACGCCGGTGACGTCGCTCTCCGCCTGCAGGTCGAGCACGGGCACGTCGGTGTCGGTGCGCAAGATCGTCGGCGTCTGGGTCGTGATCCCTCCGGCGAGGTCGGCGTACTTGCCCGGGCCGACCAGTGGAAGCGGCACCGCAGCCCGGCTGTGCACGAAGAAGCCATCGAAGGCGTGGGTCAGGGGTTGCACACCGTTGATGTACGTCGTGAGCGCGATGGCCGACTGCGATTCGCCGGCGGCGATGATGCGCCGCGCCTTCAGCCGGCCCATCGCGGGCGTACCGGCGCGGATCGCCCGTGCGACCTGGGTGTACATGTCGAAGGAGTAGCCGTCGCCCGGGTGATCGAGTGATCCGTAGCGCGCGGCGTCGATCGCCTTCAGGCCCTCGCCCTGCAGCCCGGCGGTGTTCGGCACCGTGACCAGCACCGGTCCACCTTCGACACCGATCAGCTGCGCGGAGACACCGACCCACGCATCGCCGTGGCGCAGGAGCTCTTCGCGCAGGCTGGTGTAGTCGGGATCGGCGTCGAGCCCGCCGCTCACGTTCAGCCACTCGACCACGACGGTGCCGCTGAAGTCAGCCGCCTTCGTGGGCCTCCGCACCAGGACCCGGGTGCGGTAGCCGGCGGTGCCGTCCGGCGCGAACGTCCAGCGGCCGTCCTTCGAGAGCTCAGCCTCGGCCCGGTAGGACGATGCCGTACCCGACGCGACGTATTCGTGCTGGACGTAGCCCGCGCGCTTCAGCCTCGGTGGGGTTGCGGAACCCATGAAGGGACCGTTCCCACCGGTGATCGCCTCGGACAGATCGGCGGCCGGGCCCCGGGTACGTGTGCCCCTCGATGCGTCACCGAACGATGGAGCCGTCGACGCCGCGATGACGCTGCACACCGCGAGCACGGCGCACAGGCCGCGCCAGCTCCGGCGCAACGCAACGGTCGAGCAGTTCACCGGTCAGCCGTCCCCCCGGTCACCGACGTGGACCGGCACCGTAACTCGACTTCACCCGGGACTGCCCTGCACCCCTCGGCCGCGTTACCGGTTCTCCCAGCAGTACCGGAACTCACCCGCGGTAGGAGTCGTCGCGGCTCGACAGCCAACGCGCCTGGAAGTGCGGGCGACCGTCCTCCGGTCAGTCGATCATGAACCAGCCGCGGACCTGTGCTTCGTGGTCGACGTACCTGTCGCCGGAAAGGTCGACCACGACCTTGTCGATCGTGCCGCCGGTGAACGGGAACGGGGCGTTGTACTCCGGGCTGACGGCGGACGCGGAGTCGCGCCCGACGCAGATCCCGTCACCGGTGAGACAGAAGTAGCCGGGCTGGGTGACGATCTGACCGGACCCGACGGCCTGGTCGTCCACGTAGAGCGTGAGGGTGCCGGCAGTCCCGGGCATGTCGGGATCCCCGCTCGGCCCGCTCGCTCGAAACTCCGCGGTGCAGACGTGGGGGCCGGGCGTGAGATCACGGTCCGCGACGACATCCTGGAGCTTGGTGCCGATCCAGTTGAACGTGTAGCGGAGCCGCTTGTCCTTGACGTAGAGGCTGTGCCCGCCCGGCACACCACCCGCCGCCCAGATCACGCCTTCGACGTCGGCCGACTCGACCTTCACGCCGGCGGCGATCGTGTAGGAGCGCCCGGGGACCGCGGGTCCCGCGGACTCCGGGACGTCGGCGCAGTTCGGGTAGAAGATGTACTGGTCGCGTTCGGGAGCTCCACGCGGGCGTTCCGCGAGCACCTGTTCGAGCGCGCTGCGGTCGTCAACCGGCAGCCCGTTGTAGATGCCGGCGTAATAGAACCAGAGACCCTTCAGCGACTCGAGCCGGTCGGGGTCGATCGGCCGCGATGTTCTTCGACTGCGAGCGGTCCGTTTCGAGGTTGAAGAGCTCCCACTCGTCCTTGTCGAAGTTCCCCCATCCGCTGAGCGGCGGGTGCACCGTCGACGCGAGCCAACCTTCGTGGTAGATCGAACGCTGCCCGAGCATTGTGTAGAACTGCGTGTCCTTGCCGGGCACGTTCGCGTCGGTGAGTGAGGCCGCGAAGCTCTCGCCTTCGATCGGGTTCTGGAGGTAGCCCTTCAGCGTCTCGGGGGCTCGATCCCGAGCAGCGTCGTAGATCGTCGGGACGACATCGACCGCGTGCACGTACTGATGGCGAACCTCGCTCGACGCGGCGAGCTTGGCGGGCCATGCCACCACCAGCATGTCCGAGACACCACCCTCCGCACCGGCCCAGCGCTTCCAGTACGGGAACGGCGTATCGAGCGCCCACGCCCACCCGGTGTTGTAGTGATTGTTCGACGCCGGTGTGCCCAGCTCGTCGATGTGGGGCATCGTCGTTTCGGTGGTGTCGGCGACACCGTTGAAGAAGCGCCACTCGTTGAAGCTGCCGTTCGGTCCTCCCTCGCCGCTCGCCCCGTTGTCGGAGACCACGACGATGATCGTGTTCTCGATCTGGCCGGACTCCTCGAGATAGTCGAGTACACGTCCGAGTCGGTCGTCGTAATAGGAGATGTAGCCGGCGAACACCTCGGCCATGCGCGTGAACAGCTTGCGCTCGTCCGCGCTCAGCGAGTCCCACGGGCGCACCGTGTCGAGCACGGGCCAGGGCTGGCCGTCGGGACCGGTGCGTTCGGGCTCGCCGTGCGGGTTGATCGGCGAGAGCTCCGTGTCGGCGGGCAGCAGGCCGAGCTCCTTCTGCCGGGCGAGGATCCCGGGACGGATCGCCTCATAGCCCTGGTCGAAGGTGCCCTTGTACTTGTCGGCCCATTCGAGCGGCACCAGGTGCGGTGCGTGGCCGGCTTGCGGGGCGAGGTACATGAAGAACGGCTTGTCGGGGTCGATCACCTTGGCGTCGCGGATGAACTCAATCGCCCGGTCGGCCATGTCGTCCGCGAGGTGATAGCCGTCCTCCGGGCGTGCGGGCGGCTCGATCGGGTGGTTGTCGGAAACGAGATCCGGGAAGTACGAGTTCGTCTCTCCACCGAGCCAGCCGTAGAACCGCTCGAAGCCCCGACCGAGCGGCCAGCGACCCTTGAACGCAGCCTGATTGCATTCCTCACCCGGCGTGAGGTGCCACTTGCCGACGCAGTAGGTGTTGTACCCGTGCTCGGCGAGCACCTCGGAGACGAAGCCGTTCTCGAACGGGATCCGGGTCGAGATGCCGGGGAATCCGGAGGAGAACTCGGCGATCGTCGCCATGCCGCAGCTCGTGGCGTTCCGGCCCGTCAGCAGTGACGCCCGAGTCGGGGAGCACAGCGCCGTCGTGTGGAAGTTCGAGTACGTCACCCCCATGTCGGCGATGCGTCGCATGTTGGGGCACTCGACCGGACCCCCGAACGTGTCCATCGTGGCGAAGCCAAGGTCGTCCCACGCGATGAACAACACGTTGGGCGCACCCTCCGGCGCCTTGGGGGCAAGGTAGGGATCCCAGTCCGGCGTCGAGTCCCGAACGTCGAGCTCGATCTTTCCCTTGAACGCCTTCGTCACTGTGCGCCTCCTCAGCGTGTTGCAGTGCTACCGCCCGCGACTCCGAGAGAGCGCGCGTGCTCGACCATCGAGTGTCCTATCACCGCGCACCGGCAGCGAACAACGGCCCGAGGCCGGACCCGACCACGATCGCGCTCGGAACACCACGATTCGAAGCTGTGCGCCCAGGGGGTCAGGCGGGCCTCAGCCGGCGCAAGCGCAGGCCGCGCCCGGCATACGGTCGCGCTCGTGCGAACGCCGAGAAGAAAAGGCGCGAGCACCGTGGCCTGCCCCACCGCGCCCGGCTTTCGGTGTCGTTTGGACACGCTCTGGCGTGTCGAACTGACACCGAAACGCGTTTCCGGGCGGGCGTCGTCGACGCACCCGAGGTCTCGAGCAGGTCCATCGGGGGCAGTCGACTCGGGGGCGCTGGACCGATGCCGAGGGACCTGAGCGAGCGCGACATCGAACTGCTCATCGATGACCGACGGGCTCACTCGGACGGTTGTCAGAGTTCGGGCCATGCCATTACGTTCAGCGCCGCCGACTCCCGAGAGGACCTCGCAGTCATCGCGGGTCGAGCGGTCAATGGGTAGCGGCGATCAAGGAGGGTCCCGGATGAAGAAGGCACCGGCTGTCCTGCTCGTGTCCGGCGTGGCCTGGATCGTCTTCTACGTCGCCAGCTTCACCGCGTTGGGGAGCTCGGTACCGACGATCGAGTCGAGCGGTCAGGAGATCGTCCGCTGGTTCACGGACCACGCGACGAATGCCCAGGCGTATGCCTGGACGGCGGCCTTCGCGGCTCTCGCACTCACGGTCTTCGGTGGCATGGTGGCGACCCTGCTGCCCAAGCCGAATCGTTACATCTTCTTCGGCGGAATTCTCGGGTGGGTCATCACCGGACAGGTTCAGGCCTGGTTCTGGGCGGGGTTGGCGTTTCATCCCCAAGGTCTCGACCCGGCAACTGCTCGCACCCTCTTCGACATCCCGCAGTACTGGGGGCCGATCGTCAACGGGTCGACGATGACGATGGCGGCAGCGTTCGCCCCGCTCGCGTTCGGTACATCGCCGATCATCCCTCGCTGGCTGGGGTGGCTCAGCGTGCTCTTCTTCGTCGAGCAGGCCATCGAGACCGTCACGGTGTTCGGTGAGAGCGGCTTCCTCGCGCCCGGCGGCGCCATGAACCTCTATCTGGGTGGCGTCATCGGTATGGCCTGGGTCATAGGGGTGCTGGCTTGGGGCTTCAAGCGGGCGGGCTCCACGGCCGGGTCCGGCGACGCCGAGATCCTCAGCTCCTGACCAGTCCCCGGTCCTGTCGCGTACGATCGCATTCGTGTTCGGCGAACTGGAGATCAGCGCTCCAGCGGGTTTGAAGACCGGACAGTTCGTCTTGAGGCCGTTGCTGGCTTCCGATGCCGAGCTCGACTACGACGCGGTGATGGAGAGCAGGGAGTTCCTGCGCAAGTGGGAACAGTCGACGTGGCCCGAGGACGACTTCACCGTCGAAGCCAACCGAGAAGATCTGCTGAAGCACGAACGGCAACACTCCAACGGTGACGCGTTCACCTACACGGTGATGAACCTCGATCAGACCGAGTGCCTCGGGTGTGTTTATGTACTACCGCCCGACGCAAAGATGTTCACCGGTGCGCAGGTGACCAGCACTGGTGCCGATCAGTGGTCAGACTGCGACGCCACAGTCTTCTTCTGGGTGAGGAAGTCAAGGTTGCCCGAGGGTCTTGACCGCGTCGTGTTGGAGTCGCTACTGCGGTGGTTCGATGGGGATTGGAGCTTCAAAGCTCCGGTCATCGTCACGAATGAGCAGTTCGGGCAACAAGTAGCGGCGATCGAGGGCACCGATCTGCGACCGCGATTCGAGTTGCAGGTTCCCGACGTCGCGGGCAAGTACCTGGCCTACGCCTGGAGCTCCCGATCAGGCGAGGACCTCGGCGACGACGACGGTGATGTTGTCGCGGCCGCCAGCGGCGAGGGCGTGATCCACAACGGCACGGGCGACTGAGTCGAGATCGCGGTCCGATTCGATCGACGTTCGAAGCTCGTCGTCCGTGACTTCGCTCCAGAGGCCGTCGCTGCACAACAACAACCGGTCACCGGCCGTCACCGGGTGGACTTCCCTATCGACATCGACGCCGGGGCCGACGCCGAGCGCCCGAGTGAGGATGGCGCGGTCCGGATGATCCACTGCCTCGTCCGCGCGCAGCCTGCCCTGCCGAACGAGCTCTGCGGTGAGCGAGTGGTCGGTCGTCAACTGCTCGAGCGATCCGTCTCGCAGCCGGTAGGCACGGCTGTCACCAACGTTGACCACCGCGAGCTCGCCGCAGTCGGTGAGCCCAACCGCGGACAACGTCGTGCCCATCCCTTCGAGCCGCCGATCATCTCGTGCACGTTCGAACACGACGGTATTGGAGGCCCGTACACCTGCCGCGAGCTCATCGAGCGAACGGCCGGCAAACGCCGCCTCGACGACCGCGACTGCCGTGCTCGCCGCGATGTCGCCACCAGGAGGACCGCCCATCCCATCGGCCACGGCGAGCAACCGATCAGTTCCGACGGCTCGATCCTCGTTCCGTTCCCTCACCCGACCGACATCACTCCACATGACTGCGTTGAGGTACATCGACGTCTCCTGTTCGCTGTCGGCGGTTGCGTCTGGCGCGTCGGACCGGTGACCGAGTGCGAGGAGGTCCCGAGCCTGTCGAAGCGCTTCTCGGCGCTGCGCACCGTGGCGCTCGACCCGTCGCTCCCACTCGTCGAGCCGACGAGCTGACGGGTCGAGCATCAGAGCGAGGATCTCCGCGACGGGAAGATCGGCGCGTCGAAGCGCATCAATCACCCGCGCTTCGAGAAGTTGGCCCGGCGCGTAATACCGGTAGCCCGATTCGTCATCGACCGCGGCCGGCACGAGCAGGCCCGCGGCGGCGTAGCTGCGAAGGCGCTTCGGCGACAGTCCCGACCGCTCGGCGAACGCGCCGATCGGCATCAGATCGTCCATCCAGAGAGGATGGGCCCTCCCCCACGGTGAGAGTCAAGCCCCCGCCCAGGGAACCGGCGAGTGGAAGCGGCCGGGCCGCTGCGCTGGTGCCCTCGAACGCCCTTCGCGCCGAGGTTCCGCTCACTCCCGGCGGTAGGTGACGCGTGTACGCGTCGATGAGAGGGCGGGTGGACGCCGCCACGGTGGCGTCTATGGGGTACGGCCGATGAACGCCAGCAGCTTGGCCTGGACGTCTGCGTCGTCCGGGACGTGGACGCGCGGCCCGTACTGTCCGCTCTGTCGCAACGCCTCGTCCATCGGCAGCATGCCCTCGAGCATCTCGGCGCACTTCTCCGAGTCCAGCGTCTCGTCCTGGCCGGTGGCTCGGGCCAGATCCCAGCGATGCAGGAACACGTCGCTGGTGTAGATCATGTCGATCGCGTGCCCGAGCGACATCCGGCCGATGTGGGGGAAATCGTGCTCGCGCTCCGCGGTGTCCGGGTCGTCGAGCAGTGCCTGCACCGCGTCGGTCTGGGTGCGCCAGGCGCCGACCGGGTCCTCGTCGACCGACGGACCCGCGGGCAATGCGATCCCGACCGATCCGTCGAGGAACGCCGGGAACCACTCGACGAGGTGACGCACGACGTCGCGCGCAACCCAGCCCTCCACCGGTGCCGGCCGGTCCCACGCCTCCGGAGCGGTGCCCTCGACGGTCGCGGTGAACGCACCGGCGATGCCCCGGTGCTCGTCGGCCGGGCCGCTCATCGGAGCTCCGCGACGAGGGCGTCGAGCTTGGCGTAGCCCTCGTCGACGCCGGTCTCCATGCCGCTGGCCAGCCACTGGTCGCGGCCCTCGAAGCTGTCCACCAGTGACTGCGCGTGCAGGCGGGTGCGGCCGTCGCCGAGGTCCTCGAACCGCAGCGTCTCGAGCGCGACGTCGTCGGGCTGACCGTCGAACGTGAACGTCTGCACGATGCTGGTCGTCACCGACCTCGTGGAAGCAACCGTGAAAGCCGTACTCCACGCCGTCGCGTCGCGGCGACGTAACGCCAGCGGCCGCCCGTCGTCGCGTCCCAGTCGAGGATCTCGGTTTCCATCCCGTTCGGCCCGACCCAGCGGGCGAACAGCTCGGGATCGGTGTGGGCCCGCATCAGCTCCGCCGGGGTGGCGTCGAAGTCGCGGGTCATGCGGATGATCGGCAGGGTGGGGTCGGCCTCGATCGAGACCTGGTAGCGGTTGCCGGTGACGTTCATGACGCTGCTCCTTGCTGTCGGTTCCGGTGGTCGGTGGGTCGTTCGTCGCCGCGCATCTCGGCGAGGACGGCATCGAGGCGCACGTAGCGTTCCTGGGCCTGTTCGCGGTACCGCTCGATCCACTTCGTCATCAGGTCGAAGACCTCCGCCTCGAGGTGGCACGGTCGGCGCTGGGCGTCCTTGCTCTGGCTGACCAGGCCGGCGTCGGCGAGCACCTTGATGTGCTTGGACACCGCCTGGACCGAGACGTCGTAGGGATCGGCCAGCTGCCCGACGGTGGCGTCGCCCACGGCGAGGCGGGCCACCATGTCGCGCCGGGTCGGATCGGCGAGAGCGGCGAAGACCCGCGACAGCTGGTCGTCGTCCACGGACGACCTCCTTGCTCAACTGGATGGTTGAAGACAACGTATGCCAAGGTCCCAACCATTGTCAACCACTTGGTTGAAGACTGACGCCGGCGCGGCAGAGCGCCGAACCGGCCGGTCCCACCACCCTGACCGACGAACAAAATCGACGAGGCGCTGAAACTCAATGTTTCCAGCCGGTGCCCGGAACAGGATTCGAACCTGTACGCCCCCGAGGGGACCGGCGGGTTTAAGCCGCCTGCGTCTGCCGTTCCGCCACCCGGGCCTGGGGAGCCAGGGTAGGCGTACCTTGCTCCGCCGCGGTCCGGGTCGTTCCGGCCTCCTTACATCGCGCCTTGTCCGCCCCGCGCTCGGCGGTCAGGTCGATCTCGGTCTCGCCGAGCGCGAGCTGGAAGGCGCGGCGCAGCCGGGGGACGGATTCCGCAGCCACCCGGTTGGCCGCGAGTACCCCGTCGATCATGTCGTCGACCACTTCGGCGTAGGTGCGGTCCCGTAGCCGCACCGAGACCACGGCCCCACCCGGGTAGCGCCGCAGCGTCCGGCCGGCCCCTCGGACTCGCGGCGGGCTCCGGAACGCCGGCACCACGAGCCCCGATGCCCGCGCGGCCGCACCGAGCCGCCGAGCGGCCGTAGCGAAGCGAAGCGCAGGGACACCTTCCACCCGTCGAATATCTCACGGGCCTGGGACAACAACGCCGGTAGCGTCCCGACGGATGCGTCCCCGCCTCCCGGCCCGCCGCAGCGAGCACGACCGCGACATCGTGCGGCTCGCGGTCCCGGCGTTCGGTGCGCTCGTCGCCGAGCCGCTCTACCTGCTGGCCGACACGGCGATCGTCGGCAACCTGGGGATCCGCCCGCTCGGCGGGCTCGCGATCGCCGGCATCGTGCTCACGGCGGTGTTCGGCATCTTCAACTTCCTGGCCTATTCCACGACCGGCAGCTGTGGCCCGCCAGCTCGGAGCGGGAAACCAGCGCGCCGCGGCGGAACAGGGCATCGACGGCATCTGGCTCGCGGCCGGGCTCGGCATCCTCCTCACCGTGGCCGGCATCCTCCTCGCGCCGGAGATCGTCGACGTGATGGGCGCCTCGCCGTCGATCCGCCCGTTCGCGCTCACCTACCTGCGGATCAGCCTGCTCGGCGCCCCGTTCGTGCTGATCGCGCTCGCCGGCGCGGGCTACCTGCCGCGGCATGCAGGACACGAAGACGACGCTCGTCATCGCGATCGCCGCCAACACGGTGAACCTCGCGCTCGAGCTGCTCCTCGTGTACGGCCTCGACCGCGGGATCGCCGGATCCGCCTGGGGCACCGTCGCGGCCCAGGTCCTCGCGGCGCTCGCGTTCCTCGTGATCGTGCACCGGTCGGCCCGGCGGGCGGATGCATCGATTGCGCCGCGCGCCGCGGGTGTGAAGGCGACGGCGGTGGTCGGGAGCCACCTCATGGTGCGCACCGGATCGCTCCTGTTCGCCCTCCTGCTGACGACGGCGGTCGCCGCGAGGATCTCGGACATCGCGGTCGCGGCGCACCAGATCGCCTTCCAGATCTGGACGTTCCTCGCCCTGGCCCTCGATGCGATCGCCATCGCCGGCCAGGCTCTGGTCGGGAAATTCCTCGGCGCCGACGACGACCACGGCGCTCGGGCGGCGTCCCGCCGCATGCTCGAGCTCGGCCTGGTCGCCGGGCTCGGGCTCGGCATCCTCACCGCCCTGCTCCGTCCCGTCCTCGTGCCGCTGTTCACCGACAGCCGGGCCGTCGAGGCGCTCGCGGAGCAGGTGCTGTGGTTCGTCGCGGCACTGCAACCGGTCGCCGCCGCGGTGTTCGTCCTCGACGGGATCCTGATCGGGGCCGGCGACTCCCGGTACCTCGCCGCGGCCATGGCGGTCGCCACGCTCGTGTACGTCCCGGCCGTCGCGCTCGTCTCGGCGCTCGACGGTGGCCTGCTGATGCTCTGGGCCGCCTTCTCACTCTGGGTGGTGGCGCGATTCGTCGGGATGGGCGCCCGGTTCGTCACCGACCGCTGGCTGGTCACCGGCGCGGTGCGGGATCTCTGACCCGGGCGCCGCCCTCGGCCACCGAGCCACCACGGGTCCGGCCGATCGGCCGAGGGAGATCCTCGAGGCATTCGCCTCCGGCTTGCGATCGGACCCACGACGCGGTTTCCTCTGATGGTGCCCGAGCTGCCCCCCGACGGCGACGTCCAGTACCTCACGACGACCGAGCGCGCCGTCTCCGAGGCCGAACGCATGGCGCAACCGGTCGCCGAGCGCGAACCACACGACGCGATCGAGACGCTCGACGTCGACGCGCTCGACCCGAGCGCGCCAGGCTTGTCCCTCGTGCCCGCGCCGCGCCCGAACGCCTCGACCTCGAACCCGAGGACCGGGAGATCCGGAAGGGCGACGTCGACGCGTGGGGTCGGAGCGAGGGCCTTCGGGCGCTCGTTCGGCGGATCTACGACCCGGTCTACAAGCACTGGTTCCGCGCCGAGTGGGAAGGGCTCGAGCACATCCCCGCGAGGGTGGTGCGCTGTTGATCGCGAACCACACGGCCGCGATCCCATCGGACGCGCCGGTCATCATGCACGGCATCGAAACCGAGCTCGGCCGGCCGGTCTACGGGCTGGCGGAGTACCTGTTCCGTGCGCTGCCCGTGGTGGGGACGCTGTGGGCCCGCGCCGGCGGCGTCCCCGCGCACCCCGACAACGCGTACCGGCTGATGCACGACGACCAGCAGCTCGCCCTCGTGTTCCCCGAAGGCACGAAGGGCACGGGGAAGCTGTTCCGTGACCGGTACAAGCTGCACCGCTTCGGACGCGGCGGATTCGTCGAGATCGCCATGCGCTCGGGAGTTCCGATCGTCCCGATCGCCGTCGTCGGCGCCGAAGAGTCGATGCCGATCCTGTTCAAGAGCCGCCGGGCCGCGGCACTCCTCAACATCCCGTACTTCCCCGTGACCGCCAACATGCTCGCGTTCGGTCCGATGGGCCTGGGCATGTACTTCCCCGCGAAGTTCCGCCTCCGGGTGCTGCCCCCGGTGCACTTCGACGTGCACCCGGACCAGGAGCGATACCCGCGCGCTCGTGATGGAAGAGGCGGAGAAGATCCGCGAGGGCATCCAGGAAGCCCTCTACGACATGCTGCGCACTCGTCGCAGCGTGTGGTTCGGCTGAGCCCGGATGCGCGTTCTCGTCACCGGGCTCGGCACCTTTTGGGGAAGCCGGCTCGCGCAGCAGCTCGAACAGATCGACGGCGTCGAGACGATCGTCGGCCTCGACACCACTGAGCCCCGCCTGCCGCTCGAGCGCACCGAGTTCGTGCGGGCCGACTCCAACTACTCGATCCTCGAGCGCATCGTGCGAGCCACGAACGTCGACACGATCCTGCACACGCACCTCATCGTCGACTCGACCGAGATCTCCGGCCGGGCGCTGCACGAGATCAACGTGATCGGCACGATGAACCTTCTCGCCGCGGCCGGCGCCGCCGGAAGCCCGGTCCGCAAGGTCATCGTGAAGAGCTCGACGCTGATGTACGGCTCGAACTACAAGGACCCGTACTTCTTCCGCGAGACGATGCCCCGCACCCGTCCGCCGCGCACCCGCGTCGAGCGCTCGCTGCTCGACGCCGCGGCGTTCGTCCGCGACTTCGCCATCGACAACCCGCACATGACCGTCACGAAGCTGCGGTTCTCGAACGTGCTCGGGGACGACATCTCCACCACGTTCTCGAACGCGCTCCGCCTCCCCTTCGTGCCCGAGATCTTCGGCTACGACCCGCGCCTCCAGTTCACGCACGAGGACGACGTCAACGGCGCGCTGCTCCACGCGACCCTCAAGGATGTGCCGGGCATCTACAACGTCGCGGGTGATGGCGCGATGCCTTGGAGCGAGGTGTGCACGATCGTCGGCAAGCGCCGCGTCGCGCTCCCTCCGGTGCTCACGGCCTGGGCCGCGGAACCGCTGCGCATGTTCCGCGTGGTGGACCTCCCACCCGAGGTGCTCTCCCTGTTGCGGTACGGGCGGGGCATCGACAACAGCCCGTTCAAGCGCACGGGATTCCGCTACCAATACAGCACTGCGGGCACCGTCGACGCGTTCGCCCGCAGCCTGCGACTCGAGAAGGCGGTCGGAGACAAGCACCCGGCGTACAAGTTCGAGCGCGACGTCGAGACGTTCTTCCGGCACTCGCCGGCCGTGCAGCGCGGCGACAACTAGCGATGCCGCTGCACGTCGAACGACGCGGCCGGGTCGCCGTGCTCACCCTCGACGACCCGGAGCGGCGCAACGCCCTGAGCCAGGAGCTCGTCGAGGAGATCACCCACGCGGTCTCGGCGCTCGAATCCGACGATTCCATCGGCGCGCTCGTCGTCACGGGGGCCCCACCCGCGTTCTGCTCGGGCGCGGACGTCGAGCGCGCTCACGTCGCTCGGAGCCGATGGTCAGAACCCGCACGACGTACGCGACATCTACTCCGGGTTCTTCCGCGTGCTCGAGTGCCCGCTCCCTACCCTCGCCGCGGTGAACGGGCCCGCAGTCGGAGCCGGATTCAATCTGGCGCTCGCGTGCGATGTGCGCATCGCGGGCACGAGCGCCGCGCTTCGACGCGCGATTTCTCCGTATCGGGATCCACCCGGGTGGCGGCCACACCTGGCTGCTGGACCGTGCGGTCGGCCCGCAAGCGGCCGCGGCGATGAACCTCTTCGGCGACCGGCTCGACGGCGAGCGCGCCGCCGCCTGCGGCCTGGCGTGGGAGTGCGTTCCCGATTCGGAGCTCCTCGACCGGGCCATCGAGATGGCGACCCGGGCGGCGGACGCACCGCGGGAGCTGGCGACCCGGGTGAAGGCCACACTCCGGCAGGTGCCCTGGCAAGCCGCGTTCGACGACGCCCTCCGCTTCGAGCTCGAGCACCAGGTGTGGTCGTTTCGTCAACCGGAGTTCACCGAACGCATGAAGGCCCCGCGCCGGAACTCGTAGAACCCCGGCATCGAGGCGCGTCCGCGTAGGCACCTCGTGCTCGCGCCCGCCTAACCTCCGGCTTCGTGAACGAGGTGATCGATCCCGCGGATCCGGAAGCGCTCGACGCGATCCCCGTCGGTCCGAACCCGGGCCGGACGCTCGGCATCGCCGCCGCATGGATCGCGGTCGGTCTGGTCATCGGGCTCGCGCTCTGGCTGTTCTGGACGAACGTGATCGACCAGAGCGGGACGTCGACGGTCGAGTCGTACACCGCCGGCACCTCGGGTGAGCTGTACTCGTCCGTGCGCGACGGATTCAAGGTCGAGCTCCCCACGACGCCGCGCCGGCGCGAGCTTGACCGCGCCGACGGGACCACGATCGTCGTCGACAGCCGCCCGGGCGCCGGGTACTCGTTCTCGGTGACCCGCTCCCCCCAGCCCGAGACCGGGCTCGAGAACTACGTCACGACCCTGAACACGGCGGCCGGGGCCGTCGCGGCTTCGGTCGGCGGCGAGATCGTGAGCCAGACCGACCCGATCCCGTACATCGACGTCGCGGTCAAAGACGTCGTGTTCCGCAAGGGCAACCAGTACTACCGGAACCGGCTCGTCCTCGCCCGGGACCGGCTCTACATCGTGCAGGCGATGGTGAAGGGCAAGGACGCAGCCCCGTTCAACCGGCTCTGGAAGACCTTCGCCCGGATCGGACCGCGCTAGGCCCGGCCGGCTTTCCCGTCGAGGAATGCCGCCGAGAGCTCGTCGCGGCGATCCGCCCATTCCTCGGCGGTGATCGCGTAGCGCACGTGGTCCTCGTAGACGCCGCGGATCTGCAACAGCCGCCGGGCGACGCCCTCGTCGCGCAGCCCCAGCTTGTCGGCCACGCGGCGGCTCGGCGCGTTGCGCGGGACGATCGCGGCCTCGATGCGATGGAGGCGCAGCTCGTCGAACGCGTAGCGGAGCATCAGCACCACCCCCTCGGGGATGTAGCCGTTGCCGGCCGCGGCCTCGTCGATCCAGTAGCCGACGTACGCCGACTGGAACGGACCGCGCTGGACGTTGCCGAGGCTCACCTCGCCCGCGAACCGTTCGCCGTCGCGAAGGAACACCCCGAACCCGTAGGCCGCGTCGAACTGGCGCTGGCGATCCCACGCACCACAACGCGCGCGGAAGGCGTCCGGGTCGGTCGCGGGATCGGGGCTGCCGGGCTCGGGCAACGGTTCCCACGCCTCCAGCCAGTCCCGGCTGCGCTTGCGAACCTCGTGCCAGTCGTTGAAGTCCGCGGCGCGCAGCGGCCGCAACAGGACCCGGGGACCCTCGAGGCAGGGTGCGTCGCGTTGGGCTCTCATCGCGCGTCCATGATCGCATCGAGTGAGCCCGGATCTTCGAGCCCGGAGACGTCGCCGGCCGGCTGGCCCAGCGCGGCCGCACGGATCGTCCGGCGCATCACCTTGTTGCTGCGCGTCTTCGGCAGCATCGTCGTGAACCGCATCGCGGCCGGTTTGAAGGACTTGCCCAACCGGTCCGCGACGTAGCCCCGAAGCTCCTCGCGCAGCGGCTCGGTCGGCTCCACTCCCGCGGCGAGCACGACGTAGCACGCGAGCGATTCGCCCTTGAGCTCGTCGGGCAGCCCGACCGCCGCCGCCTCGACGACCGCGGGATGCTCCACCAGCACGGTCTCCACCTCGGCCGGGCCGAGCCGCTTGCCGGCAAGCTTGATCGTGTCGTCCGAACGCCCGTGCAGGAACCACTGCCCGCGCTCGTCAATCGATGCCCAGTCCCCGTGCCACCACACGCCCGGCCAACGCGACCAGTACGTGTCGAGGTAGCGCTCCGGATCCTTCCAGACCCCGCGGGTCATGGCCGGCCACGGCCGGCGGCAGATCAGCTCGCCCACGGCGCCCCGCAGCGGTTGGCAGTCGTCGTCGACCACGTCGACGTCACAACCGAGCGCGGGGCCACCGAGCGAGCAGGGTGAGATCGGTTCGACGACGTGGGGCGCGAGGAAGCACCCGACCTCGGTCCCGCCACTCACGTTGATCACCGAGCATCGGCTTCCGCCCACCCGTTCGAAGTACCACCGCCACGGGCCTTCGTTCCATGGTTCGCCGGTCGACGCCAACACCCGCAGCGACGAGAGATCGTGACGATCCACGTAGTCGTCTCCCTTGGCCATGAGCGCGCGCACGAGCGTCGGCGACACCCCGAGGATCGTGATCCGGTGCCGCTCGACCATCGACCAGAGCCGGTCCGGGTCGGGAAAGTCCGGTGCGCCGTCGAAGCAGAACATCGTCGCGCCCCACGAGAGCGTGCCGAAGATCTGCCACGGCCCCATGATCCAACCGAGGTCCGTCAGCCAGAAGAGGACGTCGTCAGGCCCGCAGTCCGCCTGGAAGCCGGCCTCCTCCGAGATCTTCGCGAGGAAACCGCCGTGGACGTGCACCGCGCCCTTCGGCCGACCGGTCGTCCCACTCGTGTACGCGACGAACAACGGATGCTCGGAGTCCACCGGCCGCGCGTCGAACGGCACGTCCGGTCCGAGATCCGTGAGCTGCGCGAGCGTGAGGTCGCGACCGGAAGTCATCGGGGCGTCGACGCGACCGATGCGGGGTACGACGACCACCGTGGTGACCGACGGGACCGCGGCGGCCGCCGCGTCCGCAGTCTCCTTCATCGGAACGAGCTTGCCCCGGCGCAGTGTGCCGTCCGCGGTGATGAGCGCCTTCGCGTCGGCATCCCGGAGCCGGATCGCGACCGCGTCGGCGCCGTAGCCGGAGAAGACGGGCAGGAAGATCGCGCCCAGCTTCGCGATCGCCATGACGGACGCGACCGTCTCGGGGATCATGGGGAGAAAGACGCCGACGGCGTCGCCTTCACCGATGCCCCGCGCTTCGAGCCCGTGCGCGATGCGGTCCGTGAGCACGCGGAGCTCGCCGTAGCTCAGCGTGCGCGTGGTCCCTTCCTCGCCCTCCCACACGACGGCCGGCCGGTCACGCCAGTCGTCGCGCTCGGCCCACTTGTCGACGCAGTCACGCGCGACGTTCAGCTTGCCGCCGGTGAACCAGGTGGCCCACTCGATGCCGGCCGAGGTGTCGAGCACCTGGGTGTAGGGCGTCGACCACTCGATCCCGACGAACCGTACGAACGCGTCCCAGAACCACTCGGGCTCGGCGATGGAGCGGGCGCGGAGCTCCGCAAAGTCGTCGAACCCGTGCTCGGCCATGAAGCGGCCGACGTTGCTCGCCGCCGCCGACTCCGCCGTGGGTCGCCACACGATGTCCGACACGGGCGTCAGGCTATGTCGTGGACCGCCGACCTTCGGAGTGGTCCCCCTATAGGGTTCGTACGTGGCCCGCCCCGAGATGTCCGACCGGCTGGTGTGGATCGACCTCGAGATGACCGGGCTCGACACCGCCCGGCACACGATCGTCGAGATCGCGGTGCTGGTGACCAACTCCGAGCTCGAGCTCGTCGACGACGGCATCGACCTCATCGTCCACGCGCCACCCGAAGCGCTCGAGCTGATGGACGACTTCGTGAGGAAGATGCACACGAAGTCCGGCCTCCTCCCGGCGATCGAGGCGTCGACACTCTCCCTCCCGGACGCGGGGGCCCAGGTCATCGAGTACCTGGGAACGCAGCTCCCCGGGCCTGAGACCGCACCATTGTGTGGGAACTCGATCGGCGTGGACCGGCGCTTCCTCGACCGGTACCTCCCGGAGCTCGACCAGTACCTGCACTACCGCAGCGTCGATGTGAGCTCGTTCAAGGAGCTGTGCCGGCGCTGGTACCCGTCGGTCTACAAGCGGCGGCCCGACAAGTCGGAGAGCCACCGCGCGCTGGACGACATCCGGGAGTCCATCGAGGAGATGCGCTTCTACCGGGACAACATGCTGCTCCCGCCGGAGGTCGCGGCGGAACCACCGGCCGAGGACGAGAAAGCCCCTCCAACCAGCTAGAATCTTCGGCTCGCGCTGCACCCCGGCGGCGCAGGGCCGAAACGGCCCAGGTTCGAGAGAAGGCTCATGTCCGCGCGCGCCCAGCGAGATGATCTCCGCAATGTGGCAATTGTCGCCCACGTCGACCACGGCAAGACGACCCTGGTGGACGCCATGCTCTGGCAGACGGGCGCGTTCCGGGACAACCAGGAGGTCAACGACCGGGTCCTCGACTCGAACGATCTCGAACGCGAGAAGGGCATCACGATCCTCGCGAAGAACATCGCGGTGCGCTACGGCGGAGTGAAGATCAACATCATCGACACCCCCGGCCACGCGGACTTCGGCGGCGAGGTCGAGCGGGGCCTGACGATGGTGGATGGCGTGCTCCTGCTCGTCGACGCGAGCGAGGGCCCGCTCCCCCAGACCCGTTTCGTGCTGCGCAAGGCACTCGAGTCACGCCTGCCCGTCATCCTCGTCGTGAACAAGGTGGACCGCCCCGACGCGCGCATCCAGGAGGTCGTCGACGAGGTCTACGAGCTCTTCTTGGACCTCGACGCCGACGAGACCCAGATCGACTTCCCGATCATCTACGCGAACGCGCGTGCGGGTTGGGCGTCGCTCGACGCCGATGCCGAAGGGAGCGACCTCAAGCCGCTCTTCGAGCTCCTCCTCGACCACATCCCCGCGCCGACCTACGAAGACGGCCACCCGCTCCAGGCGTTGGTGACCAACCTCGACGCGTCGCCGTACCTCGGTCGTCTCGCGTTGTGCCGGGTTCAGCACGGGACCATCGCGAAGGGCCAGACCGTGGCCTGGTGCAGGCTCGACGGTTCCATCGAGAAGGTGCGCATCACCGAGCTGTACGTCGCCGAGTCGCTCGACCGCGTCGACGCGGCCGAGGCCGGCCCGGGCGAGATCTGCGCGATCGCGGGGCTCGCCGAGGTGACGATCGGCGAAACGCTCGCCGACGCGGACAATCCGGTCGCGCTGCCCGCCATCACCGTCGACGAGCCGAGCCTGTCCATGACGATCGGGATCAACACCTCCCCGCTCGCGGGTCAGGAAGGTTCGAAGCTCACCGCCCGCCAAGTGTTGCAGCGGCTCGATCAGGAGCTCGTCGGCAACGTGTCGATCCGGGTGCTCCCGACCGAGCGGCCGGATGCATGGGAGGTCCAGGGTCGGGGCGAGCTCCAGCTCGCGGTCCTGGTCGAGACGATGCGGCGCGAGGGCTTCGAGCTCACGGTCGGCAAGCCGCAGGTCGTCACCCGGGAGATCGACGGCAAGCTGCACGAACCGGTCGAGCGCGTCGCGATCGACGTGCCGGACGACTACCTCGGCGTCGTCACC
Organism: uncultured Acidimicrobiia bacterium; assembly: GCA_963770095.1. Lineage (GTDB taxonomy): Bacteria > Actinomycetota > Acidimicrobiia > IMCC26256 > JAENVU01 > Chersky-806. Next base: position 685,793 of record CAVYOO010000003.1, on the reverse strand, counting down.
CAGCTCGTCGCGCTCCGCAAGGGCCGGCTCGAGCAGATGGTGAACCACGGCACGGGCTGGGTGCGCATGGAGTACATCGTGCCCGCGCGCGGGCTGATCGGGTTCCGAACCGAGTTCCTCACGGAGACGCGCGGGACCGGCATCCTGCACCACGTCTTCGACGGCTACGAGCGCTGGTTCGGCGATCTGCGCAACCGGCCGACGGGCTCACTCGTCTCGGACCGGCGCGGCGTCACGAACTCGTTCGCGCTGTTCAACCTGCAGGAGCGCGGCCAGATGCTGCTCAGTCCCGGCGTCGAGGTGTACGAGGGGATGATCGTCGGCGAGAACGCCCGTTCGGACGAGATGGACGTCAACCCGACGAAGGAGAAGAAGCTCACCAACCAGCGCACGTCGAGCTCCGACGACACGGTGCGCCTGACCCCACCGCGGCCGATGTCGCTGGAGCAGGCGCTGGAGTTCATCGCGGACGACGAGTGCGTCGAGGTGACACCCGAGAGCGTGCGCCTGCGCAAGGTCGTGCTGGAGCAGGCCATTCGCGGCCGCACCCGCAACAAGAAGCCCCCCAAGACCTGACCCGTCTTTTCCGGGTGACGTGTCCGCGCCATGGCGCGCGTAGCTCACCCCGAAACGGGTGGGCGGCTACGTCAGTGACGGGTCCGGGACGAGCTCCGGGTCGGTTGGGGCGCCGACGGTTGTGTCTCGGCTGATCACGATCCGGTCGCGACCGGTGGCCTTGGCGTCGAGCAGTGCCGCGTCGGCGGCGTCGAGCGTCTCGCTGAACGTCTGCTCCGGTCGGGTCAGAGCGATACCGAAGCTCACGGTGAAGGGCGGCACCGCCCCGCCGACCTGAGCGAGCGCGAGCCGCTCCCGAATGCGGTCCACGACCAGGTAGGCGTCGTCGATCCCGCAGTCCGGCAGTACGACGACGAACTCCTCGCCGCCGTAGCGGGCGGTGAGGTCGTTCGGCCGGACCGTGTCGCGCAGGACCCGGGAGAAGAGCCGCAGCGCCTGGTCGCCGGCGTCGTGACCATGGACGTCGTTGAGCTGCTTGAAGTGGTCGAGGTCGCCGTACGCAGCCACGAAGGACTGGCCGTTCTCGGTCAGCTCGCGCACCCGCGACTCGAGGCTGCGCCGGTTCATCAACCCGGTCAGCGGGTCGGTGTGAGCCTGGGTCTCGGAACGCGTGAACGCGCGGAGCAGGCCGATTCGCTCGCCGACCTTGCGGGCGATCAGCTCGACCTTGACGACGACGTCAGTATCGGGCGGGTTCATGTCGGGACCCACCGCGTGCACCACCCCGACCGTGTTTCCACCAATGCTGACCGGCACACATACCGCCGAGCACTCACCGTCCGGGCGATCCCGGAGATTGGGGCACGCGTCGAGTGCCCCGCTGCTGTTCCAGGTCTGCGTCTGGCCGAAGGCGGCCGCGGGACAGTCCGCCGGTGCCATGACCGGGCACCCGGGACCGCCGTGCTCGTCGGTCGAGGTGACCTGGCGGAAGTGGGCACGACTCGAGTCCGCCACGAGCAGCTCGGCCGGCACTCCCGGCGCGACCGTGAGCAGCGCACGCGAGACCAGCGTGCAGGCTTCCGTCTCGGTGGCCGCCATCTCCAGTGCACGCTGCATGCGAGCTTCGAGGTCGTTGTGCTCCGCGTCCTCGTGCAGGGCTCGATCGAGAGCGTCAACGCGCTCCTCCCGGGAGCGCGCCGACCTCGAGGCCACACCGAACGCGATCATGAGGACGAGGAGGCTGACCCCGCAGATCAGCACGATCCTGGATTCGGTCGCCTCGAGCCCTTCACCCGAGTCCGTGAGCGTGTGCTGCACCCTCGTCTCGTAGAGCTCCTTGATGTGGTCGAGGTCGGTCAGAAAGGCGCTGGAGTACGTCCTCACCTGGCTCAGGGTTGCCGGACCGGGCGCGGGGTCGCTCAAGGCCACGACGCCGGCGTCGAACGCCGCTTTCCGATTGTCGAGGAAGCTGCGCTGCAACCCGCGCTCGCCCTGGCATTTGCAGGCTGCCGCGCCGGTAGGCATTCCACGCAACCTCCCCCGCGTTGTTCTTGGCCGTGAGCTCGCTGACCGCGGCGGAGCGCACCGCTGGATCGACGCTGATCGTCCCTTGGAGCGAGCTCGTTGCCGAGCTGTAGCTCGTGCGGGCGGCGTCGAGACGTTCGATGGCCGGGACCAGATCGGAGGTCGAGTCCTTCAACGACCGCGATACGGGGAGCAACGAGCCGAGCACCGCCATGGCCATGACGGCCAGGATGGTGAGCGAAACCGCGAACAGCAGCTGGATCTGCCGGTGCGGCGAGATCGCGGCCAACCACTGCACGAGGCGCCGCATCGGGTGGAAGCCACCATGGGCGGGAGTGCTCACCTTCAGGTTGTCGACACGTTCACCCGGGCACTGGAGGCCCGAAGGGGCCGGCTTTCCCCCGTCAGATCAGCTCCCGGAGGGCCCCGAGCAGGGTGGTGACCGAGCGTTCCCGGGCGGAATGCCCCATCAGCCCGATCCTCCAGGCGGTCCCGGCGAACTCGCCCAGACCCCCGCCGACCTCGATCCCGTACTCCGTGAGCAGCGCTTTTCGCAGCACGGCCTCGTCGATTCCTTCGGGAAGCCGGGTCGACGTGAGCTGCGGAAGCCGGTGACCTTCTTCTGCGATCAACGACCACCCGAGCTCGACGAGCGAGTCCTGCAGGCGGGTGCCCACCGCCCGGTGGACGCGCCCACGCAGCCTCGAGCCCTTCGTCGAGCACGGCGCCGAGCCCGGCGTGCAGCGCCACGATCATCCCGGTCGGCGCGGTGTGGTGGTACTTGCGGGCGCCGCCCACGTAGTCACCGATCAGCCCGAGGTCGAGGTACCACGACTGTGGGGGCGTCTCCCGGGTCCGCACCCGTTCGACCACGCGGGGCGAGAAGGTCAGCGGGGCCAGACCAGGCGGTACACCGAGGCACTTCTGGGTGCCGGAGTAGCACGCGTCGATGCCCCAGCCATCGACGTCGAGCGGGATCCCGCCGAGCGACGTGACGGTGTCGACGAGCAGGAGCGTGTCCGTCGCCTGCAGCGCGCGCAGCGGCTCGACATCGTTCTCCACCCCCGTCGACGTCTCCGCGTGCACCACCGCGACGAGCCGTGCCCCGGGTTCGTCGCGTTGGGCGTCGAGCAACCGTTGCGGATCGAGCGCAGTTCCCCACGGTGCATCGATCCGCACCACCTCCGCGCCGCAGCGGCGGGCCACCTCGCACATGCGCGCCCCGAAGACGCCGTTCACACCGATGACGACGGTGTCGCCGGGCTCGACCAGGTTGACGAAGCACGCCTCCATGCCCGCCGAGCCGGTTCCGGAGACGGGGAGCGTCAGCGCGTTCGAGGTTCGAAAGACGGTGCGCAGCCGGTCGCACGTCTCGTCGAGGATGGCCAGGAAATCCGGATCGAGGTGGCCGAGCAGCGGGCGCGCGAACGCGGCCGCCACCTCCGGGTACGGGTTGGACGGGCCCGGGCCGAGCAACAACCGGTCAGTCAGCGGCATCGACGCATCGTAGGACGAGTCGGTGACGCGCGAACGATGGAGCGGTCAGGCGGCGACGGTCGACACGTTGGCCCAGACGACGGACAGGCGCTCGACCGCCGGATCGGCACCGGTACCGGCGACCAGTGCGCGCGCCAGGAGTGCGGCCTCGCGGGCGACGCGGATCACGACTGCGTCGGGGATATCGATCTCCGACGCTGCGGCCGCGGCCTGGATCGCCCGGACCGCCTCGTGGGCGGCACGGGCCGCGTCACGGGAGCGACTCTCCTCGCGCAGCGCGTCGTCGATGCACATGACGGCTTCCCACGCCGCGACCTCGTCGGCCACGGTCTGGTGGTGCTCGTCGATGGCACAGGCGATTGCGCGGATGTCGTCGCCATCCATTCGCTGCAATGCGTTGACGAATCCTTCGAGCTGCACGGATGGGTTAACGGCTCACCGGAGGCGCCGGGCTGAGGGAAACTTCCCGGGTCGGCGCGTTCCGGGCTGGTCACGGGGCGGGGGCCAGGCTCCGGGCCAGCCCGTCGAGGATGTCGGCCTCGGAGACGAGCACCTCGTCGAAGCCCATCGTGCGCAGGATCGTCACCAGCACGATCACGCCCCCGACGATGACGTCCACCCGCCCGGGCTCCAGCCCCGGATTGTGGCGGCGCTGCTCCGCCGACTCCGTCGCGAGCGTCCGGAACACGTCCTCGACGGCCCCACGGGTCAGCCGGGCGTGATGGATGCGGTCACGGTCGTACTCGGCCAGGCCCAGCTCGATCGCGGCGACGGTGGTGACGGTCCCGGCGAGCCCGATGAGGGTCTTGGCGTTCTTGACCGCGGGGACCTCCCGGATGACGTCGACGACGTGCTCACGCACGACGTGCACCGCCTGACTCAGCTCCTCGGGCGCCGGCGGGTCCGAGCGCAGCCAGGCCTCGGTGATGCGCACGCACCCGACGTCGACCGACCGCGAGCCTTCGGGCGCGGTCGTACCGACGACGAACTCGGTCGAGCCACCACCGATGTCGACCACGAGGTACGGCGCCTCGCCCGCCCCGTCGAGCTCGCTGGTCGCACCAAGGAAGGAGAGCGCGGCTTCCTCGTCGCCCGCAAGCAGCTCAGGGACCGTGCCGAGGATCTCTGCGGCCGGGTCGAAGAACTCCTTGCGGTTCGTCGCGTCACGAGCCGCGCTCGTGGCGGTCGCGCGGATCGCGTCGACTCCGCCGAGGCCGGCGATCGCACTGCGGTACTCACGCAGTACGGCGAGCGTGCGCTCGATCGCGTCAGGTGCGAGTCGCCGGCTGGCATCGACACCGGCACCGAGCCGGGTGATCGTCATTCGGCGGTCCAGCGTCACCAGCCGCCCGTCGCGGTGGCTGACCTCGCCCACGAGCAAGCGGGTCGAGTTCGTACCCATGTCGATCGCGGCCACCTTCACGACGACGTGTCCTTTCCCGTCACGCCCGCATCGATGTGCTCGTCGACCCAGCGGCCGACCGGGTCGGCACCGCCCGCCAGGAACCAGGCGTAGTGGGCGTGCAGGCACTTGACCCCGATGCGGGTGCCGCCGACGCCCCCGAACGGTCGAGGACCGGTCCAGCCCGCGGGCACGGCGCGTGCCCGCTCGCGTGCGTACTCGGTGTGGGCCGCCGCGAGCGCCTCGGCGTCGATCGTCGCCGCCGCCGCTCGCACCCCGCCATCGGCCTCGAGCCGTGAGACCGCGCGGGACAGGTCGGCCGCGACAAGCCAGTAGCGGGTCGGCATCGGGGTACCGTCGGCAAGCAGCGGGGCGTTGCGGATCACCACCGGATCGCCGTCGGCCGCGCGCACGACCACGTCGAACTCTGCTCGCGGCGGCCGCCCGAGCAGCTCGGTCACCCGCTCGATGTCGGCAGAGGAAGCCACCGGCCGAGCGTAGGTGAGCCTCCGCCCCATTCTCGGCCCGTCCACTCGCACCGGGTGCGGTTCAGCGGGCCGGGACGGATCCGGCCCGCTCGCTCAGGGGACGGCCGGCAGGGCGGGCGGGGCCGCGGTGGTCGTTGTCGTCGGGAGCGGCGCAGGGACGATGGCCCAGGCCTGCTCGCCCGGCTTCACCATGTTGAACTGGTCACGCGCCCGCCGCTCGATCTCGTCGTCGCTGCGAAGCCGCTTCGTCTGCTTCGTGAGCCGTTCCGATTGGTCCTTGAGGGTGGCGAGGCGCTGCTCGGCTGCCTTGAGCTGCCCGCGCTGGTGGAGCACCGCGCTGGTGGGGAAGACGAAGACGAACAACGCGCCGATCAACACCAGGCTGGCGACGGCGAGCCGCACCACCGCGGCCCGACTCCAGTGGATGTCGCTCATGCGGCCCCTCCGCGAGCGAGCGCGCCGCCTCCCGGGAACGCCGCAGCCTCACCGAGACCCTCCTCGATGCGCAACAGCTGGTTGTACTTCGCGACGCGGTCCGATCGCGCCGGCGCGCCCGTCTTGATCTGCCCGCAGCCCGTCGCGACCGCGAGGTCCGCGATCGTCACGTCCTCGGTCTCGCCACTGCGGTGCGACATCATCGACGTGTACCCGTGACGGGACGCCAGCTCCATCGTGTCGAGCGTCTCGGTCAGCGTGCCGATCTGATTGACCTTGATCAGGATCGAGTTCGCCACGCCGAGATCGATGCCCCGTTGCAGCCGCTCGGGATCGGTCACGAACAGGTCGTCGCCGACGAGCTGCACGCGGTCACCGATCTCCCGGGTGAGCGCGGCCCAACCGTCCCAGTCGTCCTCGTCCATGCCGTCCTCGACCGAGACGATCGGATACCGGGCGCAGAGATCCCCCAGATAGCCCGCGAGCTCGGCGGACGTGAGCTCGCGGCCCTCCCCCGCCAGGATGTACTTGCCGTTCTCGTAGAACTCGCTCGACGCGGTGTCGAGCGCAATCGCGATGTCCTCGCCGGGGATGAAGCCCGCGGAGTCGATTGCCGCGACGAGCAGCTTCACTGCATCCTCGTTCGACGGGAGGTTGGGCGCGAACCCACCCTCGTCGCCGAGCGCGGTGGAGAGGCCCTGGTCGTGCAGCATGCGCTTGAGCGTGTGGTACGTCTCCGCTCCCATGCGAAGCGCCTCCGCGAACGAGGCGGCCCCGACCGGCGCGAGCATGAACTCCTGCAGGTCCACGTTGGAATCCGCGTGAGCGCCACCGTTGAGCACGTTCATGCACGGGAGCGGCAGCGTGTGCGCGTTCGCTCCTCCGATGTAGCGGTAGAGCGGGAGATCGCACTCGTCGGCTGCGGCCTTGGCCGTCGCGAGGGAGACACCGAGCAGCGCGTTCGCACCGAGGCGAGACTTGTTGTCCGTCCCGTCGAGCTCGATCAGCGCCTGATCGAGGAGGCGCTGGTCAAGGCCTTCGATGCCAACCACCGCTTCGCCGATCTCGCCGTTGACGTTCGCGACCGCATCCTGCACGCCCTTGCCGCCGTAGCGGTCGCCGCCGTCGCGCCGTTCGACCGCTTCGTGGGCGCCGGTGCTCGCCCCGCTCGGGACTGCGGCGCGGCCCCGGGCCCCCGACAGGAGCTCGACCTCGACCTCGACGGTCGGGTTGCCGCGGGAGTCCAGGATCTCGCGTGCCAGTACGTCGACGATGATGCTCACGGGCCCCCGAGGTGTGGTGCTGCTGTGGTCGGAGTGTCGAATGTAGTCGTCTGCATCCGCACGATCCGGGCAATCACCCCGACCATGGGGGTCGGACGACCTCGGCGGCGGCGCGCTCTATTCGGACATTCGTGAGCGAACCGCTCATCAGCGCGGGCCGCGGGAACCCGAGCGACCGTGCGTCGCGCACCTCGACCGGGAACGAGACGCTCCCCGGCCCTGGATCGTGTACTCGGTCGGCGTCACGGTCCGGCCTCGATCCACAGCGCGGCCACCCGATCGGTCGGCGCGGCGGCGATGTCGACGCCCTGCAGGGCGGCGAGGTCCTCCATGCGCACGAAGCGGTCCCGGAAGCGGGCAGCCCAGCCGCGCAACGACGTCTCGGCGTCCACCCCACGGGACCGGGCGAGCACCACCGCGGCCGCGAGCAGGTCGCCGAGCGCCGCCTCGGTCCCGGCGCCGTCCGCGTCCCGAAGGGTGACGAGCGGCGGCTTCGGCCCGGCCGATGGCCTCGGCGTCCGTTCCCGGCTCGAGCCCGACCGACGCAGCTTTGCGGTACAGCTTGTGGGCGTAGAGCAGCGACGCCAGTCCCGGACTGATGCCTTCGACGATCGAGTCCGAACCCTTCTCGCGCTTCTTGATCTGCTCCCAGTTGGTCATCACCTCGGAGACGGTGTCGGCCTCGACATCGCCGAAGATGTGGGGATGACGGCGTACGAGCTTCTCGTGGATGCCGCGAGCCACGTCGGCGATCGTGAACGCACCCGCCTCGCGCGCGAGGACCGAGTGGAACACGACTTGGTACAGCAGGTCACCGAGCTCGTCCTCGAGCTGGGCGTAGGCGCCGGGATCGACCGGGCCCGCGGGTGCGTCACTCGGGAGGCGCTCGATCGCCTCGACCGTCTCGTAGGACTCCTCCAGCAGGTAGCGCGCCAGCGAGTGGTGGGTCTGCTCCGCGTCCCAAGGGCATCCACCCGGCGCGCGGAGCCGCTCCGAGAGCGCGACCAGTGCGGCGAGCTCGCCGGCGACGGCCGCCTGTCCCGCGTCGACGAAGATCGACGTCAGGTGGTCGGCCTCGACGTCGCGGTCCAGGTCTTCGAGCGCGAGCGTGCTGACGGTCTCCCCCGGGAGGCCGAGCCGCTGGAGCACCGTGACGGAAGCATCGGGCGGCAGCGCCTCGAGCAGGACCAGCTTGATGTCCGAGAGGACCATCTGGTTGATGCAGTGCCCGATCAGCAGTGGTCCGTGGAGCCCCGCGGCGTCGACCGCGAACGCCTGACCATCCACCAGGCGCGCGCCGTCCATCGGATCCACTCCGAGCCGGGACCAGGCCAGGTCGGCGAACGAGATGCCGGGCACGATCTCGAGCGTGACCGCGCCCCGCCGTTCAGCTTCCCGGAGCATCGTCACGGTCCGCTCGGCGACGGCCGGGTTCCCCGGCACTGCGTAGCAAATCTCGCCGTGCTCCGCCGCGGCCGCGACCAGGTCGTCGGTGATCCCCCGGTACAGGTCGTCGAAGCTCTCTGCGATCTCGTAGCGGTCGTCGAAGGACTCGAAGTCCAGCCCATGGCGACCGAGCTCGTCGATCGCCGGATGCGCGCGCGGTACGCGCGTAGCGATGGGCCATGTACGAGAGCTTCGATCGCGCGGAGGGGAGCATCAGGTCGACGCCGGCCGGACCGAGCCCGACGACGACGACGTGCCCGTGGGTCACTGACCCGTCGCGCCGGACGCCGCCGTCGTGGTGGTCGGTTCCGTCGGGTCGCTCTTCGGCGTCGGAGCCACCGGCGGCTGGACCACGAGGCGACCGCCACGGGCCTTCGCGGTGCCGTACCGCGGATCCATCCAGACCTTGGACTTCACGAGACGGCGGTTGACGAAGGCGTCCATGGGCGACGCAAGATTCTGCATGTACTGGGAGACCAGCAGCGGGCGAGCGATCTCGAAGGTCCAGGGCACGACCTTGAAGACGTAGAAGGCCGAGTTCGTCGGGACGACCGCGGTGACGCCGCCGGGTGGGAGCGAACCGACCGCCAGGCGCTCTTCCTCCGCCAGCTGCTGGTATTGCGGGGTGTCCCGGCACGCGGAGAGGCCCCCGTTGGGCGCCGACAGGTCGTCGGTGGACCGTTGCGTCGCCAGGGTGCCGAAGTCGGCGCCCTGCGCCAGCTCGGCCTCGATCGCCGCGGCGTCCTCCGGCGTGGCGGACTTGATCTCCAGGATCGCCAGCCCGGACGGGCAGAGCAGCTGCCCGTTGCCCGCGAACGTCGCCCGGAGCTGTTCGTCGGTGGGCGGGTCCGGGGGCGGAAGTGTGTTGGCGACCGCGGAGGACCGCTCCGCGTTGCGCAGCGCCTCGTCGCGGAACCAACGCGGGAACTTGTCGAAGATCTTCTGACCGGAGAAGAGGCCGAGCGCCACATCCTTGGCGGTGGCTCGGTCCTTGTCGGTCACCTTCAGGTTCAGCCGCTCGAACGCCTGGTCCACGACGATCTGGTTCATCATCGTGCTGAGCCACGCGGCCGAGAGCTTGGTGCTGACGGCACCGTCCGGCGCGTTGAGATCCGTCTGCCAGGTCTGACGCAACGACGCCATCCACGTCGTGTTGTCGATCAGGGCTGTGAGCTGGTCATTCAGCTCCGTGCGGCTGATCGTCTGCGAACCGACCGTGGCCGCGGGAGGGTCGGAGACCCGACCGCATCCGGACAGCACGAGGGCCGCGCTGATCACGACAACAAGGACCCAGGGCGTGCGGCTCACAGGACTCGGGACTCTATCGGCCCGCGTCGGTCATACGCCCTCACGGGGCGGGTGCACCCGGCTCGGATCCGGGCGGGACGAGCTCCTGGAGCAGCGCCACCAGGGAGTCCGGTACGGCCGCCGGGGCGACCGACAGTGGCACGGCGACCTCGCCGTCTTCCTTTGCCGTTGCCTTCGGAGCCAACCGCCGGAGCCGGACCTTCTGGCTCTCCCTGAGCTCGAGCCCCTCGATCCGCGCCATCCCCTTTTGCACCGACACGTTCGTGGCGCGCACCCGCACGCATTCGGCCCGGAGCCGAGCGACCGCGAGCAGGGCCTCGGCGGACGGGGGCAGCGGCCCGTACCGGTCCAGCCACTCGGAACGCACGTCGTCGACGTCGGTCGGGACCGTGACTGCCGCCAACCGCCGGTACGCCTCCATGCGGACGTCGTCGCGGCTGACGTAGTCACGCGGAAGGTGGGCGTCGAGCGGCACGTCGATCACGACCTCGAAGGGTTCGGTGACCGTCTCGCCCTTCAGCTCGCTGACGGCCTCGGTGACGAGCTCGCAGTACAGGTCGAAGCCGACGGCAGCGATGTGGCCGCTCTGCGCGCCGCCGAGCAGGTTGCCGGCGCCGCGGATCTCGAGGTCGCGCATCGCGAGCTTGAAGCCGGAGCCGAGGTCGGTGAACTCGCCAATCGCCTTGAGCCGCTCGTACGCCTCCTCGCTGAGCACCCGGTCCGCCGGGTGCAGGAGATACGCGTACGCGCGTTGGCCCCGCCGGCCGACCCGGCCCCGCAGCTGATAGAGCTGCGCGAGACCGAGCAGGTCCGCGCGATCGACGACCATCGTGTTGACGGTCGGCATGTCCAGGCCACTCTCGATGATCGTCGTGCACACGAGCACGTCGTAGTCGCGGGCCGCGAAGTCCAGCACGACACGTTCCAGTCGGCTCTCGTCCATCTGCCCATGCGCGATCGCCACCCGCGCGCCCGGCACCAGCTCACGCACCCGCGCGGCGACGTGCTCGATGTCCTGGACGCGGTTGTGGACGTAGAAGACCTGGCCTTCGCGAAGCAGCTCGCGCCGGATCGCCTCGGACACCGCGCGCTCGTCGTACTCGCCGACGTAGGTCAGGATCGGCTGGCGCTCCTCGGGCGGAGTCTGCACGAGTGAGAGGTCGCGGATCCCGGTCAGGCTCATCTCGAGCGTGCGCGGGATCGGCGTGGCCGTCAGCGTGAGGACGTCGACGTTCGCGCGCAGCCGCTTGATCTTCTCTTTGTGCTGTACCCCGAACCGCTGCTCCTCGTCGATCACGAGCAATCCCAGGTCCTTGAGCTTCACGTCGTCCGAGAGCAACCGGTGGGTACCGATGATCACGTCGACGGCTCCACTCGCGACGTCCGCGACGACCGCGTTCTGCTCCTTCTGGGTGAGGAAGCGGCTGATGACGTCCACCCGGACCGGGTAGCCGGCGAACCGTTCGCGAAACGTCTGACCGTGCTGGTTCGCGAGAAGCGTGGTCGGTGCGAGGACGACCACCTGCTTGCCGTCCTGCACGGCCTTGAACGTCGCGCGCGCATCGCGACCTCGGTCTTGCCGTAGCCGACATCGCCACAGATGAGCCGGTCCATCGGGACGGACTGCTCCATGTCGGCCTTGGCCTCGATGATTGCCTGGAGCTGGTCCGGCGTCTCCTCGTACGGGAACGCGTCCTCCATCTCGAGCTGCCACGGCGTGTCGGGCGAGAACGAGAAGCCCGGCGACGCGAGCCGCTGCCGGTAGAGGATGACCAGCTCCGCCGCGATCTCCTGGACCGCGCTGCGCACCCTGCTCCGCGCCTTCTGCCACTCGGTGCCACCCATCTTGCTGAGCGACGGCGAGTCACCCCCGGTGTAGCGCCGGATGGTACTGACCTGATCCGTCGGCACGTAGAGCTTGTCGCCACCTCGATACGCGAGCAGCAGGTAGTCCCGCTCCACCCCACCGATCGCTCTCGCGACCATGCCCTCGTACCGACCGACGCCGTGCACCTGGTGGACGACGAAGTCTCCCGGCTTGAGGTCCTCGTAGTAGTCGACCGCTTTGCGCGCTTCTCGCGGCCGGCGGTGGACGCGCCGGCGGCCGGTGAGGTCCGCCTCCGCGATGAGCGCGAGCCCCGCCCCCGGCACGACGACGCCGCGTTCGAGCGGAGCCACGACGACGGACACCGTCCCGGGCTCGAGGCTCGGCATTTCGGTGATCGGTGCCATCAGACCCTCACCGGCGAGCACGTCGCGCAGCCGCGCGGCGGAACCCGCGCCCTCGGTGGCGATGACCACGCGACTCCCGTCGTCGCGCAGCGAGCGGATCCGACCCGCGAGCGCCTCGACGTCGCCGACCACCGGATCGAACGCCGCCGCGGCGAGCTGCGGGGTGTCCGGCGAGTCCGGCGACGCGAGCAGGCTCGTCGCGCCGGCCTTGGTGTGCGCGAGCAACCGCTCGAACGGCAGCGACAACCGCGGGAACTCGTGTCCCTCCGCGCCCCAGGTGACCGACAGCGTCTCGGCGAGGTTCGCCTCCTCGTCGAGGAGCTCCTGGGCCCGGTCGCGCATGCGCCGCGGCTCGACGAGCAGGACGCGGGACCCGGCCGGGAGCAGATCGGGCAGGAGGTGCTCGTCCTCGGTCAGCCAGGGCAGCCACGACTCCATGCCATCGAAGACGTGGCCCTCGGTGAGGCGTTCCCACTGCGCCCGGCCCCACGGCGCGGCGTCCATGAGCTTCGCCGCCCGGGCCTGCACCTCGGGCGTCGGAAGCAGCTCGCGGCTGGGGAAGATCAGGGCGTCGACGAGATCCCGGTCGCTGCGCTGGTCGGCGACCGAGAAGATCGAGAGCCGGTCGATCTCGTCACCCCAGAGATCCACGCGCACCGGGTGGTCGGCCGTCGACGGGTACACGTCCACGATCGAGCCCCGCACTGCGATCTCACCGCGCCCCTCGACCTGGTACTCCCGCCGGTAGCCCATCGCGACGAGCTGCGCGAGCAGATCGTCCCGATCGATCTGCGCGCCCTTGCGCAGGACGACGGGGTCGACGTCTTCCACGTGCGGGCCGAGCCGTTGGACGAGCGCTCGCACGGGCGCGACCACGACGGCCGGCGCGCCGTCGCCGCCTTCGCGGAGCCGCCACATGATCCGGAGACGACGACCCATTGTCTCCAGCGTGGGCGAGACGCGCTCGAACGGCAGCGTCTCCCACGCGGGGAAGAGCTCCACCGCGTCGGCACCGAGCATCGGGACGAGGTCGCCCGCGATGCGCTCGGCCTCGGCCGCGGTCGGGACCGCGAGGAGGATCGGCCGCGCGCCGGTCAGCTGATGGATGCCGGCCGTGAACAGGGCGCGGGCCGCCTCGGACACCGCGACCACCTCGCTGCGACCCGACGCGACCGCGACGACGCTCGGGTCCTCGCCCAGGAGTCGCGGCAGCTTGGAGAGCGGAGCAGACGTCACGTCCGCACTATGACCCTTCCCCACCCCACCAGGCAGATTTTGGCGTCGCCAAGGTGCCTCTACGGCACCTCCTCGACGCCGAAACGGTCGGTGGTGGGGGCGACCTCGGTCATGAGGTCGTCCCAGGCGGCGATCACGGTGTCGGCCGTGATCGCGGACATTGCGTCGTGGTACCGCTCGTCGCGCTCCCAGCCGAGGTTCAGGTAGCCATCCGGCACGATCGGCGACACCACTGAACGCGATGCGTCACCGAGCGGTCCCCACCGGGTCACCGGAGTCGGGCCGTTGAGCGCAACGACGGGGATCCCGACCGCGGCCGCGAGGTGCATCACACCGGTGTTCACGCTCACCGCGCCCGAGGCGAACCGCAGCCAGACCAACGTCTCCGCGGGCTTCGTGCCGGCGATCGATTCGACCCGGACGCCCGACGCGCGCCACTCGGCAACCAGGGCCTCGCTCGGCGCCGCGTCGCCGGGACCGCCGGTCAGCACCACGTCGTAGCCGCGCGCGTTGAGTGCCTCGGCGACCTTCAACCACCGGTCGACGGGCCAGGAGCGCTCCTCGAAGTTCGCCCCTCCCGGCCACAGGTGCAGGACGGCGTACGGACCCGGGTGCGGTCGGATTGCCGCCGGGTCGGTCCGGAACGACGGGTTGCTCTTCGATTCGATCCCCGCCCCGGCAATCAGGCGCCGGTAGTTGTCGATCTCGTGGCCGGTGCCGTGGTCGACGACGACGTCGTACGCGAAGTGCCGGTGCTGGCCCGGGGTGCGCATCCCGACGGTGGCACGCGCGTCCGAAAGCGCGGTGAGCAGGCTCTCGAAGCGTGGCCACGCCCCGAAATCCACGACGACGTCGCAGTGCTCCGCCCGCACGAGCTTCACCGCGCAGGGATGTTCCGGACCGGCACGGTGACGACCGTGTCGACGTCGTCGAGCAAATCGGCAAACCCCGCGTTGTTCGCGCCGACGAACAGCACGATGCGGGCGTCGGGCCGCGCGGTGCGGATGTCATGGATCACCGCGTCAGCAGGACGAGATCACCGATGCCGACCGTCTTGACCAGGCCGATCGTCTTCCAGTCGGACGGAACCGCGCGGGCCCGCGCACCCGGCGAACCGCCCCGAGGGTGGCGATCACCGGGATCCCGGCGTAGCGGTCGAGGAACTTCAGCCGTGCGTTGCCACGATCCGCTTGCAGCTGCGCTGGTTGACTCATGGAGTTGCCCGTCGCTGGGTCAGCCGGGCGTAACCGGGCCGATTCTGCCCATCAGGTCCGTGGTGCTGTACCCCTCGAGCATCGGCGCGCGCAGCACCCGTCCACCCCAGCTGCGCACCTCGGACGCACCCACGATGTCGCCCTCGGCGTAGTCCGAGCCCTTGACGAGGACGTCCGGCCGCAGCGCGGTGATCAGCTGAAGCGGGGTGGCGTCGTCGAAGAGCACCACCGCATCCACCGCGGCGAGTCCGGCGAGGACCGCCGCACGAGCCGACTGGGAGTTGAGCGGCCGGTCCGGGCCCTTCAGCGCGCGCACCGACGTGTCCGTGTTCAAGCCGACGACCAGCCGGTCGCAGTGGCGACGCGCCCAGTCCAGGTAATTGACGTGGCCCGCATGGAGGAGATCGAAGCAACCGTTGGTGAAGCCGATGACGTCGCCTTCACTGCGCCACCGCTCGACCGTCTCCTCGAGCGGGCGGAGCTCGGAGACCTTCTCGCCCAACGGAACGATGGCGTGCTGCTCACCCCGGCCGAGCGCGTCGAGCAGCTCGGCCTGGGTGATCGGGACGGTGCCCGTCTTGCCCACGATGATCCCGGCCGCGAGGTTGGCGAGGGCGGCTGCGTCGTGGCGGTCGAGGCCGACCGCGATCGACGCCGCGAGCGTCGCGATCGCGGTGTCTCCCGCGCCCGACACGTCGAAGACCTCTCGAGCTCGCGCCGGCACGTGGTGCGCGCCCTCGGAATCCACGATCGTGATCCCGGCCTCGCCCCGGGTCAGCGTCACGAAGTCCAGGCCGAGTGACTCGCACAGCTCACCGGCCGCGGCAGTCAGCGCGTCGCGATCGAACTCGGACGTCTCGCTGACGACGGCGAGCTCACCCTCGTTGGGCGTGATCGTGGTGGCGCCGGCGTACTTCTCGTACTCCAGCCCCTTGGGATCGACGAGCACGGGGATCCCGCGCTCCCGACAGCGTTCGATGATCCGGCGGCACAGGGACGCATCGAGGACACCCTTGGCGTAGTCCGAGAGGACGACCGCCTCGTAGCCGTCGTCGAGCATCAACAGGACCCGCTCGTCCCAGCCCGCGCGCTCGGCGCGGTCGGGGAAGTCCGTGTCTTCGTCGTCGATCCGGACGAGCTGCTGGTGCCGGGACAGGACCCGGGTCTTGGTGGTCGTGGTGCGGTTGGGCACCACCGCGACGCCGTGGACGCGAACTCCGGCGGTGCCGAGCAGCTCACGGATCCGCGGCCCGGAGGAGTCGTCACCGGTCCAACCCGCGACGTCGGCGTGAACGCCGAGGCCCGCGAGGTTGAGCGCGACGTTCCCCGCGCCACCGACCGAGGCGGTCTCGCGACCGAGGCGGACGACGGGGACGGGCGCCTCGGGTGAGATGCGCGCCACCTCACCGACCAGGTAGCGGTCGAGCATCAGGTCGCCGACGACGAGCATGCGCGCACCGGCGAAGCCGCCGCGCACGCTGGCGTGGACGAGGTCCGAGCGGTCAAACATCGGGATCTTCGCCCGCCATGGCTGCTTCGACCAGGTGACAGAGCTCGTGGCCCAGGAACAGATGAGCCTCCTGGACGCGGGGCGTGTCCGTGCTCGAAACCACGAGCGACACGTCTGCGACAAGGGCGACCTTCCCGCCGTCGGCACCGGTGATGCCGACCGTGAACGCGCCCCGTTCGTGAGCCGCTTCGATCCCGCGCACCACGTTCGGGCTCGTGCCGGACGTCGAGAGGCCGACCGCGACGTCGCCCGGACGGCAGAGCGCCTCGAGCTGGCGCGCGAACACGTCGTCGAAGGCACCGTCGTTCGCCACTGCGGTCAGCAACGCGCCGTCCGTGGTGAGTGCCATCGATGCGAGCCCCGGTCGGTCGACGAGGTAACGACCGACGAGCTCGGTCGCGAAGTGCTGGCTCTGCGAAGCGCTGCCGCCGTTTCCGAACCAGAACACGGTCCCGCCACTGCGCAGCGCTTCGGTCATGCGCTGCGCGACCTGTCCCAGCCGGGGGACCAGGCCCGCGAGCTTCGTCATGACCGCCTGATGGTCGTCGATAGCCTGCTGGAAGTCCAAGAATCGTCTCTCGACTGGCGCGCTGCTGTGCTTGAGGTTAGCAACCGGGTAGTTCTCCTCGATCGTGACGGAGTGCTCAACGTCGACCGAACCGACTCGGTCAAAAGGGTCGAAGAGCTCGAAATCATCCCCGGTGCCGTCGAGGCGACCGCCGCGCTGCGCGTGGCCGGATTCCGATTGATCGTCGTCACGAACCAGGCCGTGGTCGGGCGCGGCCAGCTCGACCTCGACACCCTCCACGCCATCCACCGGGAGCTCGACCGCCGGCTCGGAGACACGCTTCACGGTTTCCATGTGTGCCCTCATACCCCGGAGCAGCGTTGTGCATGCAGGAAGCCGGGAACTCTGCTGATCGAGCAGGCGCGAACCGCGTGGCCCTTCGATCCCGCGTCCACGTGGTTCGTCGTCGACGCCGATCGCGACATCGAAGCGGCCCGGCGGGCCGGTGTCCGTCCCGCGCTCGTCCGCACCGGCAAGGGTGCGGCCACCGAGCCCCGCTACCCGGACGTACCCGCCTGGGACGACCTCCTCGCCTTCACCACCTGGCTCCTCGAGCAACCCACCTGACTCGTTTCGGGGCGCGTGCCCGCGTCGCTATGGCGACCGAATTCCGCCCCGAAACGAGTGGGGGAGCTACTGGTCGCGGGGGTTGAAGCGGTTCATCGCGGCGTCGACGCCTTCGGCGGCGATCATCTCGACCGCGTCGGCGGCCTGCTCGAGGGTGACGTCGATGTCCGCACGCTCGCGCTTGGCGAACTTGTTGAGCACGTGGTTCGCGCCCTTCTCCTTGCTGACGGGCTTGCCCACCCCGATCCGCACGCGTTGGAACTCGTCGCTGTGCAGGTGGGACTTGATCGACCGGAGCCCGTTGTGGCCGGCGAGACCGCCACCGGACTTGACCTTGAGCACCGCGACCGCAAGGTCGAGCTCGTCGTGGACGATCACCACCTGCTCCGGCTCCACCCCGTACCGGCGGGCGAGCAGGCCGACCGACTCCCCGGAGTCGTTCATGTAGGTCAGCGGGATGGCGAGCGCGACGCGCTTGCCCTCGATGCGCACCTCGTCGACCCGCGCGCGCTCCTTGCCCTTCTTGAGCTTGGCGCCGTGGCGCGCCGCGAGCAGCTCCACGACCTCGGCGCCGACGTTGTGACGCGTCCGCGCGTACTCGTCGCCGGGATTGCCGAGTCCGACGACGAGCAGGTCGGCCGGGGTTCCGGTGCGCGGCGAACGTGACCGCCGCAACACGTACTAGTCCTCGGAGTCCTTGTCGCCACCGTCGCTGTCGGCGCCGGCCTCGGCACCCTCTTCGCCCTCTTCGCCCTCGCCCTCTTCGCCCTCGGCCGCTTCGGCCTCTTCCTCTTCGAGCCCACGAGGAATCGAGATCTGGGCGACGAGCTCGTCCGGCTCGTGCTGCACCGTGACCCCGGCCGGGATCGGAAGGTCCGCGACGTGCAGCTGATCGCCGAGCGCGAGGTGCGAGACGTCGACCGAGATGGAGGTCGGGATGTTGCCCGGCAGCGCCTCGACCGTGATGGTGAAGAACAGCTGCTCGAGGATGCCGCCTTCCTTCACACCCGGCGGCTCGCCCTCGATGGTGAGCGGGATCTCGGCGGCGACGGCGACGTCACGACGCACGCGGACGAAGTCGACGTGGACGAGCTCGTTGCGGGTGGGGTGCCGCTGGATCTGACGGGCCAGGGCGAGCGCGTCCTCCTGGCCTTGGAGCTTCAGCGTGATCAGGGTGTTGGCCCCGGAGGCGCTGTGCAGCGCGTGGTCGAGCTCCCGGGCCGAGACCGTCACGGAGACGGAATCCGTCTCGAGGCCGTAGACGACTGCGGGGACGAGACCTTCACGGCGGATGCGGCCGGCGTTGCGGGAGCCCAGCTTCGTGCGGGGCTCAGCTTCGAGGATGACGTCGGCCATGGCGCGTGAGGTCCTTCGAGAAAACGGTGGGGACCCACCATTGTGGCCCTTCCGGGCCTCCCGATCCAAACTCCCCTAGACGTTGTCGCCCTTGAAGAGCTCGCTGACCGAGGCATCGGCGAAGACGGCGTCGATCGCGTCGCCACGATCGGCGCGATCGAGAGGACCCGCAGGGCATCGAAGTGCTTTTCGTCCGAGATCGGCAGCGAGTTGGTGACGACGACCTCGCGGATCGGGCCGTTCTTCAGCCGATCGACGGCCGGGCCCGACAGGAGGGCGTGGGTCGCCACGATGGAGACCGAGTGCGCCCCGCGGCCGGTCAGGAGCTCGGCCGCGCTGACGACGGTGCCCGCGGTGTCGATCATGTCGTCGACGAGGAGGCACTGGCGGCCGGCGACCTCTCCGACGACCTCCTCGGCCACGGCGACGTTGTGGGTCCCCTTCGGCCGGCGCTTGTCGATGAACGCCAGGTCCGTCTCGACGTTGATCGCTTCCAGGCAGTTGGCGAACCGGCGGGCGAGCTTGCCGCCACCGGCGTCCGGGGAGACGACGGTGACCCGTTGCGCGGGGTCGAGGCCCTGGGCCATGTGGTCGGCGAGCAACGGCACCGCGGTGAGGTGGTCGACCGGGAAGTCGAAGAAGCCCTGGATCTGCCCGGTGTGCAGGTCGACGGTCACGACGCGGTCCGCGCCCGCGACGGTGAGCATGTCGGCGAGCAGCCGCGCCGTGATCGGCTCGCGCCCTTCGGCCTTGCGGTCCTGGCGGGCGTACCCGTAGAACGGGCAGGACCGCGGTGATCCGCTTCGCCGACGCGCGCTTCGCCGCGTCGATCATGATCAGCTGCTCCATGATCCGATCGTTGATCGGGTCGCAGAAGCTCTGGAGCACGAACACGTCCGCGCCGCGAATGTTCTCTCCGTACCGGCAGTACAGCTCGCCGTTCGCGAAGCGCGAGAGCTCGATGTCTCCGAGCGGGACCTTCAGGTGGGTGGCGATCTCGTCGCTCAGCTCCGGATTCCCGGAACCGGCGAACAGCATCAGCCGCTTCTTGGTGACCAGCTCCATCAGTCGCCTTCCTCGTCTCGCCCGGCGCGGCGTTCCGCCCAACCTTCGTCGATCTCGGCCGGGACGCCCTTCGCCAGCGCGCCCGGCGGTACATCCCGGTTCACCACGGCCCCCGCGCCGGTGTACGCACCGTCGCCGACCTCGACGGGGGCGACGAGCACGGTGTTCGACGAGATGCGGGCATCCGCGCCGACGATCGTGCGGTGCTTCTCGCGGCCGTCGTAGTTCGCGGTGATGGTGCCGGCACCGATGTTGGCGCGGTGGACCGATCTCCACGTCGCCCATGTACGAGAGGTGGGGCACCTTCGCACCTTCGCCGATCTCGGCGTTCTTCGTCTCGACGAACGTGCCGACGTGCGCGCCCGGAGCGAGCCTCGTACCCGGTCGGAGCGAGACGTACGGGCCGACGGTGCAGTCGTCGCCGATCTCGGACTCGCGCGCCACGGTCTGGCGCACGACCGCGCGCTCGCCGACGATCGTGTCGACGAGCTGGGTGTCCGGACCGATGACCGAACCCGCGCCGACCACGGTGCGACCCTCCAGGATGGTTCCCGGGAGCAGGCGTACGTCCGGCTCGAGCTCGACCCCGGCGTCGACGTAGGTCGCGGCCGGATCCACCATCGACACACCCTCGCGCATCCATCGCAGGTTGATGCGCGAGCGCAGCTCGGTCTCGGCCGCGGCGAGCTGGGCGCGGTCGTTCACGTGCATCGCCGCGGTGTGGTCCTCGGCGGCGACGGCGCGGACGTCGTGGCCCGCCTGGCGCAACACGCTGACCACGTCGGTCAGGTAGTACTCGCCCTGGGCGTTCTCCGGGCTGAGCCGCCGCAGCGACGGGGCGAGCAGGCCGCGCCGGAAGCAGTAGATCGAGGTGTTGACCTCCGCGATCTCGAGCTCCTCGGGGCTGGCGTCGGTCCGTTCCACGATGTGGTCCACCCGGTCCTTGTCGTCGCGCACCACCCGCCCGAAGCCGAAGGTCAGCTCGTCGAGATCGGCGGAGAGGAGGGTCGCCGCGGCATCGGCCTCGCGGTGCTCGCGGGCGAGGCGGGCCAGCACCTCGGGCCGGACGAGCGGGGCGTCACCGGGCATCACGAGCACGTCACCGTCGAGGTCCGGGTCGTCGGAGAAGGCGGTGAGCGCCACGCTGACTGCGTCTCCGGTGCCGCGCTGCACACGTTGCTCCACGAACTCGATCGGCATCTCGCTGGCGATCTGCTCCTGCAGGGTCTTCGTCACCCGTTCGGCGCCGTGGCCGACGACGATCACGATCCGTTCGAGGGGCAACGCGACGAGCGCGTCCACGACGTGGAGCAGCATCGGGCGGCCACAGAGCGGGTGCAGGACCTTGGGGGTCTCGGAGTGCATGCGCGTTCCCTCGCCGGCCGCGAGGACAACCGCGGCCAACGGCCGGTAACCACTCATCGCTGCGTCCACTCCATCTCTCACCATCCCCTGGGTGTCCTGATGACGATGGGGGCTCCGGGCGCTCCGGTGCTCGGGGGCGAGGTTTCGAACCTCGACTTGGGACTCCAAAGGACCCCGTGCTGCCGTTACACCACCCCCGACCGACCCGATCGACCTTACCTCGGCCCCTCGACCACTTCGCGCCCGGTTTCGTGCGCCGCAACGGGGCCTGCGTCGAGGCCCGAATGTGACTCCCGCGCCGACCCCGAGTAGCGTTCTGGCCCTCATGGGCTCCCTGATCAAGAAGCGCCGCAAGCGCATGCGCAAGAAGAAGCACAAGAAGCTGCTGAAGAAGACGCGTTGGCAGCGTCGGCAGCAGGGCCGGTAGCCGCAAGGCTCCGGTCGGAAGCCCGATACGAACTCTGGGAGCCGCCTCCGGGCGGCTCCCGACGTGTCCGGCCCCGGTTCAGCTGATCGAGCGCGCGAGGTGCGCCGGGACGTCGAGGGCGGCCTCGACCCGGGTCGCGGCCGCCCGCCACTCGTCGGGGTCCTCGAACGGGATCCAGCACGCCGAGCCGCTCCCGGCGAGCAGCGCCCGCGCGCCCGCCGCGGCCTCGAGGGCATCCCGGAACGCGGTGAGCTGCGGCTCGACCCGTTCGGCCGCCGGTTCGAGGTCGTTGGAGAGCTCGTCCACGAGACCGGCCACCGCGACCGGCGGCGGCAGGGTGCGCTCGCGCCGCGGTGTCCCCATCTCGTCCCACGCGCGGTAGACCGCCGGGGTCGAGATCGGGAAGGGCGGCGTGACCACGAGCACGTGCAGCCGCTCGCCGAGGGCCACCGGGTCGATGATCTCGCCCCGGCCCCGCATCCAGGCCGGGGCGCGGTGCACGCAGAAGGGCACGTCCGAGCCGAGCGACGCCGCGGTTTCGGCCACCTCCGGCCCGTCGACGCCGTAGTGCTCGGCGCAGAACCGGAGCACCGCAGCCGCGTCCGACGATCCGCCGCCCAGCCCGGCGCCGGGCGGGATCTGCTTGCGCAGGCTGATCGTCAGACCCGCGTCCTTCGGCACGACGGCGCGCGCGGCACGGACCGCGAGGTTGTCCCCGTCACCGGGCACGCCCGCCGCCGCCGGACCGGTGATGTCGATCCGGATGCCGGGTGGGCCCGGATCGACCGTGAGAACGTCGGCGGGCGCGTCGACGGAAACCGTCAGTGCTTCGAGCTCGTGGAAGCCGTCGGCGCGGACACCCAGCACGCGAAGCGTCAGGGTGAGCTTGGCGGGCGCGATGAGCTCGAAGGTCACGCGGCAGCCGCCCGCGCGACGGCCGCCCACGCGTCGAGATCGAGCTCCTCGGCGCGCGCCTGCGGGTTGACCCCCGCGAGTTCGAGCACCTCGATGGTGCGTTCGCCCAGCTGCGGTTGCAGCGCGCGCCGGAGCATCTTCCGCCGCTGCGCGAACCCGGTGCGCACAAGGCCGAACAGCGCCTGCGGCGACGGGACGTCGACGGGCGGGGCCGCGTGGCGATCGATGCGGATGAGCGCGGAGTCGACGTTCGGGGGAGGGAGGAACACGGTGCGCGGCACCGCGCCGACGACCTTCGCGGTCCCGTAGTACGCCACCTTGACCGAGATGGCGCCGTAGTCCTTTCCGCCCGCTGGAGCCGCCAGGCGCTCGCCGACCTCGCGCTGCACCATGACCAGGAGCGACTGCACCACCGACGCCTCTTCCAGCACCCGCGCGACCATCGGCGTCGCGACGTTGTAGGGAAGGTTCGCGACGAGCTTCCAGCTCCCGGCGCTTCCGGCGAGCAGTGCGTCGAGGTCCGCAGTCAGCGCATCGCCCTGGACCACCCGGACGTTCGGAAGATCGGCGACGACCTCCTCGAGCGCGGGCAGCATGTGGCGGTCGAGCTCGAGCGCAGTTACCGAGGCGGCGGTC
Organism: uncultured Acidimicrobiia bacterium; assembly: GCA_963770095.1. Lineage (GTDB taxonomy): Bacteria > Actinomycetota > Acidimicrobiia > IMCC26256 > JAENVU01 > Chersky-806. Next base: position 662,803 of record CAVYOO010000003.1, on the reverse strand, counting down.
GGCGCGAGCGCGACCGTCAGCGATCCCACCCCGGGACCGATCTCGAGCACGTGGTCACCCGGCTCGACCGCGGCGAGCCGGACGATCCGCCGGGCCGTGTTCGGATCGGCGAGGAAGTGCTGGCCGAGCGCCCGGCTCGGACGCAGGTCGTGGCGGTCGAGCAGCTCGGAGATCGACGCCGGGGTCAGCAGAGCCACGGGGCCATGCTCGCAGACCTCCACTTCGGGGCTCCCGTCGTCCGCACCTCGTGGCCGCTCCCGCTCGCGCGCCGGATCGGCCAGGCGGGACGGGCTTCCGGGAATGGGCTCGCTACCAGGAGAGGGCGATGTTCGGGACGATCCCCTGGCTCAACGGGGCCAGCCGCCGGAAGACGTCCGGGGCGAGGTCGATGATGTGGCCGGTCCACGTCTCGGGGCCCCGATCCTGCACCCGGCACTGCGCCACCGCCCCGGTGTCCCGGTTCGTGAGGGTGACAACGGTGCCGAACGGCAGCGAGAGGTGGGCGCAGGTCCCCGGACCGGGCCCCGTGCCGTACCAGGTGGCCGAGCCGGTCGCGGGGGAGGGATGGGCTGCGTGCCCTTGACGATCACCTGCGAGACGGGCGGGGTGAGCAGCTCGTACCCGATCTGGGTCCGTGACACCACGGAACCGTCGTCGCGCGTCGTCACCTTGTAGATGTCGCGCCGGACGCCCGGAACCCCCGCTTGGATCGTCTTGCTCTGGCCGACCTGCAGGTTCGGGTCGTCGCGGCACCTCGGTGGTGAACGGAACGGTGACCCGGTCGGCCACCTGGTCGTCGGCGAGGCGATACACGTTCACGCGCATCCCGTCGGAAAGGCGCGTGGACGGCGCGGGCATCACTTCGTCACGCGCGCCGAGCGGGACTCCCTGCTCGCGCAGCAGGGCGGCGACGTCGAGCGCCGCGGTGCGCGGCGCATTGATCGTCCGGCCGTCGACCTGCAGCGTGACGGCGTGCGGGGTGCGGAACGCAACCGTGGTTCCCGCCGCGAGCTTCTCCGGACCGCGCGCGAGGAGCGCGTCGTCGATGCCGAGCTCGCGGCGCAACGCGCCACGAGTCAGGACGGTGGTGCGAATCGTCGCGATCTCGCCATTCACGTCGACATCGACCGGGAACGAACGCAGGACCGCGATGTGCATGTCCTCGCGGAGCTCGGTCGACGCGGCGGGAACGACGCGGTCGTCCTCTCGCACGGTGATGTTCTCGAGCGCCAGGACGTCGGCGACCGTCGTGGCCCGGACCGTGCGGGAGACGGTGCGCCCGTCGATCGAGATGGTGACGTACCGCTGCGGCGGCGAGGCACCGACGACGCTGGGCAGGATCGTGGCGAACGCGCCGATGAGGGCCAGGACGAGGAACATCCCCAGAAGCCGGTTCCGGAGCTCGGCGCCGGTGAGCGAGTGCAGGGCATGGGTCAGGCGTGCCGCCGGTTCGGGCTCCGGCTGCGGGGCGGGCGACGGCGCGGCCGGTGCCTCGGGGGCGGTGAGCGCAGCCGGGGCGGCCGGCACCGGCGGATCCTCGACCTCGGCCGGCTCGACGAAGGTGACCCGAGCGATCGCGGCTTCGAGACCGAGCGGCGCGCGGCTCCAGAAATCGGTCTCGTGCGCCCGCAGCGTGGCATCGAACTCGGCCCGGTGCATGTCGAGGTCGAGCAGCTCCAGCTCTGCGGTGATGTCGAGCGCCTCGAGCTCGCCGGTGATGTCGAGGATCGGCAACCACACGTCCGGCTCCGGCGCGTCGACGCGCGCGGGTGACGGACGTACGGCGCGGAGCGCGTAGTGACGCGCTCGTGCATCGTGGTTATGGCCGTGCGCGTGCCGCGCCGGTCTCCGAATTCCGTGCTCGGCGATCGGGTCCGCCTCCCGTACCTTCGCCTTGCGAGTACTCCGCCTTGCTCCCGCGCCGACTCACCTCGAGTCGAACCGGGGGGAAGGCCGGAACGTACCGACGGCTCCGGCGGGGGGTCAATCCGGGTCCCAGAATCTCCCGGGACCAGGGAGTTCCCGCCGGGGCAGGTGGCGCAATCCGGTTCAGGATGCCGTCAGGGCCGGAAGACGAGCGCGGTGGTGGCCGTGGTCGCGGCCGCGATCTCGTCGACCGGTTGACGACGCGCGGCGGCAACTCCGGCACCGACCACCGCGACGTACGCGGGCTCGTTCGGGCTCCCGCGATGCGGCACCGGCGCGAGGTACGGCGAATCGGTTTCGACCAACACGCGTTCCAACGGTGCGAGCGCGGCGGCCGCGCGCAGGTCGTCCGCGGTCTTGAACGTGACGATCCCGCTGAACGAGAGGTAGGTACCGAGGTCGAGCGCGATGCGCGCTTCGGTCGGGCCGCCGGTGAAGCAGTGGAACACCGTGCGCGCCGGAACCCCTTCGTCACGCAACACCCGAAAGGTGTCGTCCCAGGCTTCACGGGAGTGGATGACCAGCGCGCGATCCGTCGTGCGCGCGAGCTGGATCTGTGCGCGGAACGCGGCCTCCTGCTCGGCGTGGGGCGAGTGGTTGTAGTGGAGATCGAAGCCCGCTTCACCGATCGCGACGACGTTCGGGTCGTTCGCCAGCTCGACGAGGGCCGGCCACTCGTCAGCGAGACGGCTCGCGTCGTGAGGGTGCAACCCGACCGTGGCGTGGACGTCGTCGTGGCGCCCGGCGAGGGTCACCGCCGCGCGCGAGGTCGCCAGATCCGTCCCGACGCAGACGACCCATTCCACCCCGCCGGCCCGGGCCCGATCGAGGATCGCGTCCGCCTCGGCCGGGTCCTCGGGGAGGTGGCAGTGGCTGTCGACCCAGGTCGGCGGGGTCACGACCGGTCGAGGCGGGGGAAGAGGGCGTCACCCTTCTCGAGCGCGTTGCCCGCGGTGGCCAGCGCGGCCCCACGCCGCGGCATCGGGCAGGCGCTGCTCCTCGGGCGCGCCGGCGAGGCCGAGGCGGCGCCAGAGCTCCGCGGCGGCGTGCGGGATCACCGGTGACGCGAGCAGCGCGACGATCCGCAACGCTTCGAGACAGTCGCCGAGCACGGCCGCGGTCGTGACCGAGTCACCGGCCTTGTGCGTCACCCACGGCTGGCGATCCTCGATGTACGCGTTCGCATCCTTGATGAGCTGCCAGAGCGCGCCGTACCCACCCGAGAAGTCGAGCGCGTCGATGCCGCCGCGCAACCCGTCGAACGCCGACACCGAGGACTGCACCAACGGCCCGTCCTCGCGCGTCGAGGGGGTCGCGCCACCGACGTAGTTGGCCGCCATGTTCAGCACGCGGCTCGCGAGGTTGCCGAAGTTGTTCGCGAGATCGCTGTTGTAGCGCGCGACCATCGCCTCGTAGCTGAAGTCGCCGTCGGGGCCGAAGCGTTGGTCCGCGACGAAGTGGTACCGGTAACCGTCGACGCCGAACTCCGCGACGAGATCCGCCGGGGCGATCTGGTTCATGCGGGTCTTGCTCATCTTCTCGCCGCCCACGAGCAGGAACCCGTGCGCGAACACCTGCTGCGGCGGGGCCTCACCGGCCGCCATCAACATCGCGGGCCAGTACACCGCGTGCTGGCGGAGGATGTCCTTGCCGATGAGGTGGTAATTCACCGGCCAGTAGCGGGCGAAGCGCTCGGGATCGGTGCCGTAGCCGATGGCGGTGCAGTAGTTCACCAGGGCGTCGAACCAGACGTAGGTGACGTGCTTCGGGTCCCACGGCAGCGGGATGCCCCAGGTGATCGAGGTCCGGCTCACCGAGAAGTCGAGGAGACCGGACTTGATGAGGCCGAGCACCTCGCTGCGCTTCCCCGCCGGCTCGATCGCCTCCGGATGCTTGGTGTAGTGCTCGAGGAGGCGGTCCTGGTAGCGGGAGAGGCGGAAGAAGTAGTTCTCCTCGGAGACCCGGTCGACCGGGATGCCGTGGATCGGGCAGTTGCCGTCCACCAGGTCGGCTTCGGTGTAATAGAGCTCGCAGGCCACGCAGTAGAGGCCCTCGTAGGTGTCGAGCTCGATGTCGCCGTTGTCGTACACCCGCTGGAGGAACTGCTCGACCCCGGCCTGGTGGCGGGGCTCGGTGGTGCGGATGAAGTCCGTGTTGGTGATGTCGAGGAGCTTCCAGGTGTCCCGGAACCGCTCGCTCGTCTGGTCCGCCCACTCGATCGGGCTCAGCCCGCGCTCCTCGGCCGCCCGCGCCACCTTGAGCCCGTGCTCGTCGGTGCCGGTGAGAAAGACGACGTCGTCGCCCCAGAGCCGGCGCCAGCGGGCGAGGACGTCCGCGACGACGGTCGTGTACGTGTGCCCGATGTGGGGTACGTCGTTCACGTAGTAGATCGGCGTCGTCAGGAAGAAGGGTTCACCCACGACGCCTACGATACCGACGGTTCTCCGACCGGCTTGCTCCAAATCGAACCGCCCTCGGCCGGCCGGCAACCGATCTCGACCCGATCGGCCGAGGGAGATCTTCGGAAAGGCTGTTCTTCGTGAGCTCGGGTGTGTCTCGGAAGGTCGATCGGCTCGGTCGGGTCGTGCTGCCGGCCGAGCTGCGCAAGGACCTCGAGATCAACGAGGGCGACCTCGTCGACATCGCGGTCGACGACGACGGGCGGATCGTGCTCGAGAAGGTCGCCCAGCGGTGCGTGTTCTGCCGGGCGACTGCGCCGACGGTCGAGCTGCGCGAGTTCGAGCACCACATGGTGTGCGAGCCCTGCGTGGCGAAGCTCACCGCTTCCGGAGCGTGACCGCCAGCTCGTAGGCCCGGCGCTTCGGCACGCCGAGGCTCGCGGCGACTTCCGCCGCCGCGTCCTTGGCCGAGAGACCGCGGTCGAGCGCGGCGCGCACCGCGTCGTCGAGCGCTTCCTCGGTCGCGGGCGTGATGTCCGCGGGCTGCCCGTTGAGGACGATGACGTGCTCGCCTCGTGGCTCACCGGCGTGCGCGATTGCCGCCGCGGTCTCGAGCGGGCCGTGGAACACCTCTTCGTGGAGCTTGGTGATCTCGCGCGCGACGCAGACGAGTCGTTCGCCGTCGCAGACCGCGGCCAGGTCGGTGAGCGTCGCGGCAACCCGGTTCGGCGCTTCGAAGATGACGACAGTGCGCGCTTCACCTTTGATGTTTGCGATCCGTTCCCTTCGTTCCTTCCCCTTGCGTGGGAGGAACCCTTCGAACACGAACTGGTCGGCCGGGAACCCGGACAGCGCGAGCGCGGCGAGCGCGGCACTCGGCCCCGGGATGACCTGCACCGGCGAGCCCCGCGGTCCGGCACGCGAGCACGATGCGCGCGCCCGGGTCGCTGACGCCCGGCATCCCCGCGTCGGTCGCGTAGACCACGGTCAACCCGCTGCGCACCTCGTCGACGATCCGCTCCGCCGCCTGCGCCTCGTTGTGCGCGTGCACCGCGCGCAGCCGCCCTTCGGCCGAGATCCCCGTGTGCGACAGCAGCTTCCGCGTCCGCCGCGTGTCCTCAGCACGCGATCACGTCCGCGTCCCGCAACGCGTCGATTGCCCGCGGCGACAGGTCCCCCAGATTCCCGATCGGAGTCCCGATCACCACGAGCATCACGGTCGGAGCCCGTCGTTGGTTGCATTCGGTTCCCCAGAGGAACCGAATGCAACAGACGGGGGTGGGTGGGGGTCACTCTTTGATCTCGATGCGGTCGCCGGGGCGGAGGTTCCAGCGTTCGAAGGCGCCGGCTTCGGCTTCGATGACCAGCTTCGATCGCCAGACGAGTGGCGAGAGGCGCCAGGGGCGCAGGCACGAGGTGCGGATCACCGTTCCGTCGGCATCGCAGAACGCGACGTCGATCGCGAAGCGCATCCCGATCGTGTGCACCTGGCGGCACTTGCGGAACAGGAGCGCGCCTTCGAACCCGTCGCGACCGAGCAGCCCGCGTGAACGCTCCCGCCGGGTGCGCGCGCGACTCCGCGGTTGCGAGCACCTCACCGTCACGTACGAGCCACACGTCCGGCAACCTCACGATCCACGGTCACACGTTGAATCGGATCTCGAGCACGTCACCGTCGGCAACGACGTACTCCTTGCCCTCCACCCGCAGCTTGTGCGCCTCCTTGGCCTTCGCCCACGAACCGAGCTCCAGCAGCTCGTCCCAGCGGATGACCTCGGCGCGGATGAACCCCCGCTCCAGGTCCGAGTGGATGACGCCCGCGCACTCCGGCGCGCGTGCACCGGCGCGGAATCCCCACGCCGCGGCTCTCCTTGTCCCCCGTCGTGAGGAAGGTGCGCAACCCGAGCAGCTGGTACGCCGCGCGGCGAGCCGCGGGACGACGCTCTCGGGGACGCCGAGGTCCGCGAGCAGCTCGGCGCGATCAGCACCTTCCGCGGCGACGACGTCCGGGTCGCCTTCGAGCTCGAGGCAGACCGACAGCGCGTCGTCGCCGAGCGGCTTCGCGATCGCGTCCGCTTCCTCGAGCTGCTCGACCCCGATGTTCACGACGGGCAGCACCGGCTTGTTGGTCAGGAGGAAGACGGGCCCGAGCAGCGCGCGCTCGTCGGCGGTGAGGTCCGAGCGGTAGACCGGCGTGCCGTCGCCGAGGACCTCGATCGCCCGCTCGAGCGCCTTGATCTCCGGACCGAGGGTCTTGTCCCCCTTGTAGAGGCGCTGCTGCTTGCCCAACCGCTGCTCGACCGACGCGAGGTCGGCCAGGACGAGCTCGTACTCCAGGGTCTCGAGGTCCGAGGCCGGGTCGTTGCCGTCGGTGGCGCGGAGCACGAAGAGGACGGCGTCGCAGTCCCGGAGCTGGCCCAGGAGGCGGCTCCCGAGCCCCTTGCCGGGCTCGGTGGAGAGGCCCGGGATGTACATGATCTCGAAGGTCGCCGGGACCACGTTCTTGGACTCCGACATCGCCGCGAGCTGGTCCAGGCGGTGATCCGGCAGCTGGACGACGCCGAGCACCTTGTCCGAGGAGGTGGCCGCGTCGAGACCGGTCAGGGCGGAGAAGAGCCGGGCGTGCCCCGAGTCGGCGAGCCCCACGAGCCCGAGGTGTTCCATGGGAGTGACTCTAGGACCCTGGACTACGCTGACCCGCTTCGCCGTGGAGGAGCCAGAACCGTGAGCAAGAAGACGAAGAAGCGCAAGCTGCGGGCCCGCCGCAACAAGGCCAACCACGGCAAGCGCCCCAACGTGGGCCGGCGCTAGCCACCACGTCCGGAGCCGGGCTCAGCGCTCGGCGGTCCGCTCCAGCCGGACCAACCGGTGATCCGCCGTGAACAGCCGCCGGCGGACCCCGAGGGCAACCACCGCGGTGGTCGTCGCCGCGGACGCGAGCACCACGAACATCACCGCGGCCTGCACCTGCACCGCTTCCAGCGGGTCGACCCCGGCGAGGATCAGGCCGGTCATCGCCCCCGGCAGGAAGATCAGGCCGACCGCCTTCGTCGTCTCGATCTGGGGCACGAGCGCGGTCCGCAGCGCGTTGCGGACGTACGGAGCGGCCGCGTCGACGGACGGCTGACCGAGCGCGAGCCGGGCCTCGACCTCGGCCCGCTTGTCGCGCAGCTCCTCCACGAGCCGGCGCGCGACGAGCACCGTCGCGGTCATCGAGTTCCCGATCATCAGACCCGCAAGTGGGATGAGCGTCCGCGCGTCGAGCTCGAACACTCCGAAGCCGAACAGGACCCCGAGCACGACGACCGCCGCGGCGCCGAACGCGGCCAGCGCGAGAGGGAACACCTGCGGCACCTCGCGGCGCGGCGGCGGACGGTCTCGGCGGCGAACACGATCATTCCGAGCACCCACAGCACCGACCACCCGAGGGACGTCTCGGGCCGCAGCAGCACCTGCAGCGCGAGGCCCACCGCGAGCAGCTGCACGAGCGCGCGCACGGTTGCCCACGCGATGCTCCGCTCGAGGCCGAGCCCGCGCCACATCGAGAGTCCGATCGCGATCCCGACGAGCACCAGCGAGATCGCCAGCCCGCTCCAGCCGATGTCAGCCATGTTCCCCCGGGTCTCCGTGAGCTCGCTCGCCGGGCGCAGGATCGTCCGCGCCGAGGAGGAACTGAGCGACCGCCGGTGATGCGTCCCGATCGAGGTCGGCGAGTGGGCCGGCCTGCGCGATCGAGCCGTCGAGCACGACGAGGACCTGATCGGCGAGGCGGCGCATCTGCGCGAGGTCGTGGGTCACCCAGATGCAGACGACTCCGTGGTCGAGGAGCTGCCGCGCCAGCTGTTCGAGCGCGACGGTCGCCTGCGGGTCGACCGAGGACGTCGGCTCGTCCATGAGCAGGACCTCGGGGCCGGTCACGAGGGTCCGCGCGAGGCACATGCGCTGCGCCTCACCGCCCGACAGCTCGGACGCCGGTCGGGGGAGGAACGAGGCGTCGAGCTCGACCCGTTCGAGCGCCTGCTCCGCCGCCGCCGGGTCCAGATCGCGACGCGCGACGCGGAGGTTCTCGAACACGGTCCCGGCAAACGGGGTCGGCGTCTGGAAGACCATCCCGACGCGGCGGCGTAACGCGAGGGGGTCCATGCCTGCGACATCCTCACCACGGAAGCGCACCGAACCCCGGTCCGCGACCTCGAGTCGGTTGCAAAGCCGCAGCAGGCTCGACTTCCCGGCGCCGGACGGACCGACGACGACGGTCACGCCATCGGGCGCGACCTCCCCGGTGACATCGACCAACCGGTCCCGACCGTCGGCTCCGACGAGGCCGGCGTGTTCGAACGTGAAGAGCGGGCGGTCGACCGTGATGGGCGCATCATGTCACCGGCTCGACCGTCGCCTCCTGGGGGGCTCGGACCTCGATGACGAACAGGACGATCGCGAGGATCGGCACGAGCGCGAGGCTCGCCGCGATCGACACCTGGTCGTCGGTCGCGAACGGCTCCATGTTGCGCAGGTGGTACACGAGGTGGGGCACCGAGTAGACGATCCAGCCCGCCAGGACGGCTCGCACGAGCATCGGTGCGAGCGTCACCAACGCCACCGTGGTCACGACGACGAGGGCGAGGTTGAGCTCGCCGACGTCACGAACCAGATGTTGGTTGTAGAGGCCGTCCGGCGCGACCCACACGCGGCCGAGGCCGGGGAAGTCGTCGAAGAACGAGCGCGGGGCGAACGCCGCCCAGACCCCGATGATCAATGCGGGAACCGCGAGGACCGCCAGTCCGATTCGTAACACCGTCTCACGCATGGTTCAGCTCCCGTTTCGTGCGTTCGGCCTTCCAGCCTTCGCGCAGGCTCGGATACATCGGTGACCACCCGGTCGCGTCGCGGAACTTCCGGTTCGAGACCCGCTGCGACGCGATGAGCGATGCCGCGGCCGGACCGGCCAACAGCTTCATGATCCAGGTCGGGTTCGTGCGCAACCGACCGACGTCGAACGCGGCGGAGAACGCGTCGAGCGCGTCGCGGCGGGTGAGGGGCTCGTCGTCGCAGACGTTGTAGATCCCGGTGGGCGCGTCCAACGCGGCCACGACCGCGGTCGCGACATCCTCGGCGTGGATCGAGCTCATGAACGAGCTGCCCTTGCCCGCCACCATCGACGCGCGCCAGCGCGCGAGCCGGAGCATCTCGTCGGTGCCGCGGTTGGCGCCGCCGTAGAAGAGCCCGAAGCGGAGCACGACCGCCGCGCCACCGTCTTCGCCGAGCTCGAGGGCGATCTTCTCCCCGTCGATCGTCGGCGCCATCAGCCCGAGCTGGGCGATGATCGGCGCGGTCTCGTCGAGCCACGCGTCCCCACCGTCGGCGTAGACGAACGTGATCGACTCCTTCAGGATGCGGCCAATGCCGTTCGCGCGCGCCGCGTCGACCAGGTTGCGGGTGCCCTCGGTCCGGATCCGGTTGTGCGTCGCCCAGGCCTTGGTACGCACCAGCTGCGGGAACGGGGGCACGTTGGTCGCGAGATGCGCGATGGCGTCCGTCCCCGCGACGGCTGCGCTGATCCCGGCGGCGTCGAAGAGATCGACGGTCACGGGCTCGGCGCCGGCCGCCTTCAACCTCTGCGCGGCCTCCTCCCGGCGCGCGATCGTCGCGCACTTCGTGGCCGGCCTCCACGAGCTTCGCCACGGTCGGGGTCCCCACGACTCCGGTCGCGCCCGTCACGAACACCTTCATCCCAATACCTCCTGCATCCAACTGACGCCTTGTTCCAGGCCCTTGGGTGACGCGCCGGCAACAACTTCTTGCATGAGGTCCGCGAGCGACACCGCTCCGAGCTCGTCGCGCCACGCCTCGTCGGCCCGGTTCATCACGGTGTGGATCGCGCACGGCACGCGGTACTCACGCGCCGGACGGGCGGCGGGCCCCCGGCGACGGATCTCCGCACACCGGAACGCCGATTCCCGGCCGTCGATCGCTTCGACGACCTCGAGCACATTGATGTCCGCCGCCGGCCGGGCCAGCCGGTACCCGCCCTTGGGGCCCGGCACCGACGCCAGCAGCCCGGCCCGGCTCATGGCCTGGAGGTGCTTGGCCAGGTAGGCGGCCGGGACCCCGTGGTACTCGGCCAGGCGAGCGGTCGGCAGCGACGCCTCCGGCCCCAGGAACCCCAGCAGGACCCCGCAGTGGAGTCCCCACTCGACCCCTTCGGAGAGCTTCATTATCCGGATAATAAATATCCGGATTAGCGGAGTCAACGTGTTTCTCGGGTCCGCTTGAAATGCGAACGTATGTTCGTGTAGGGTGATGGGACCTTCCCGACGCTTCCCCCGTCGCACGGCCCGCGGTGCAGTCCGCGTCACGGGTTCGAGCTGTGGGGAGTGAACGGTGTCGGTTGGTGTTTCGTACCCGGTGGCGCGTCCGGTCGACCGGTTGCGCGGCGTCGTGGACGACCTCGCGCGAGGTTGATCCGGTCGAGTTGTCGGATGGTGGGCTCGCGGCGGAGTTGATCGCGTTGCGCAGGGAGATGGACCGTCAGGAGGCGGTGTTCGCTCGCCTGGCCCATGCCGCTCATGTCCGGGGGGTGGGTTCGACCGATGGGGCGGCGTCGACCGCGTCGTGGCTACGGCACCGGGCCGGGATGCGTGAAGGCGACGCGAAAGCCGCGATCGAATGTGGTGAGGTCTGCGAGCTGCTCGCCGAGACGGGACGGGCGTGGCGGGCCGGGGAGATCTCCACCGGCGCGACCCGCACCATCGTCGCCGCCCAAGTCGCGGGTCACGACGACACCCTCGTCGCCTGCGAACCCGAGCTCCTCACCCTCGCCCGCCGCGGCGACCTGCGGTCGTTGCGCCGCGCGGCGGCGCATTTCCGGAACCTCGCCACCGCCGATGGGACCGCACCCGGCGACCGCGACGGCCTGCACGTCTCGAAGACCTTCGCCGGGCGCGTCGTGCTCTCCGCCGAGACCTCTCCGACCTCGGCGCCGAGAAAGTCGTCACCGCCCTCCACGCCTACGTCGACCCACCGAGGGTCGACGACCCGCGCACCACGGCACAGCGCTACGCCGACGCCCTCGTACGGATCTCGGACGTCGCGCTCGCGCACCTCCACGACCAGCAACGACCCCAAACCCAGGTCACTGTCGTCATCGACTGGGCCACCCTCACCCAAGGCCGGCTCGGGCGCCTCGACGGCCAGTTCACCGGCCCCATCCACCCCCACGCCATCGACCGGCTCCTCTGTGACAGCTCGATCAGCCGGGTCGTCACCGGCCCCGATTCCCGACCCCTGAATGTGGGTCGGAGTCGGCGCACCCCGACCCCCGCCCAACGGCGAGCGATCATCGCCCGCGACCAGGGCTGCCGATTCCCCGGCTGTGACCGACCACCCGGCTGGTGCGAAGCCCATCACACCACCCCATGGCACCACGGCGGGCCCACCGACCTCGACCACCTCATCCTGTTCTGCGACCACCACCACCACGTCATCCACCAACCCGACTGGATCGTCGAGTTCGACGGCCGCGACCTCCGCGTCATCCGCCCCGACCGAACCGAGCTCACATGACCGCGCGGGAGGCAGGGCTACATCGTGTCGAAGAGCAGGCTCTGGACCGAGCGGCCGATGCGCCCGTCCTCGTCGTACAGCGCCGACTCGGCGAACCCGACTCCGTCGTCGGACGGGTAGGTGACGGCGTCGAGCCCGACCCACTCGCCGGTCGGGTAGCGGCTGAGCGTGATCGTGAGGTCGGGATTGATGAACATCCAGCCCGAGTTCCAGCTCACCACCGAGCTCACGCCGTTGCCGAAGTCCGCGGCGGCCGCGACGCGCACGAGCGGCGAGTTCTCCTCCCCGGCGACCATGGGCGCGCGGAGCCGGAACCAGATGGCCGCGCTCCCCAGGTCGTCGATGCGCCCGCGCGCGGGCCGGAACTCCATCGCAGCGCCGAACATCACCGGCCCGACGCGCTCGAACGCGAACCTCTCCACGGTCGAACCCATCGGGAGCTGATCCGTGACCAGGGTCTCGACGGGGAGGTCGAGCTCCTTCACCCGGATCCGGAGACCCGTGGCGCGCGCGACCTCGGTTCCGCTCGCGAGCAACGTCGACTCGATCAGCTGCACCTTCTTGCCCGGCCGGATGGTGCGGGTCACGACGTCGATGCGCCCGAGCGGCACCGGGCGGAGCAGCTCGATCGTCAGCCGGGCGATGTGCATCGGCGGGCCGGGGTCGTGGCGCTCGATCGCCCGCGCCAACAACGCGGCTGGTGCGCCGCCGTGCTGGGCGTCCGGATCCCACGGGCCCCGAGCGAGGTCGGTCGCGAAGAACCCGTCGCCATCGGGGAGGTAGACGCTCTCGGGAATCGACATGAGCGCGCAGCCTACGGCGACCGGCGTACTGTCGGGCCGTGTCCGGGGGACTGTTGGATGGACGGGTCGCGCTGATCACGGGGGGCGCGTCGGGTCAGGGCCGCGCCGCGTCCGTTCTCTTCGCGTATCAGGGCGCGCGAGTCGTGGTCGCCGATCTCGACGACGACGGCGCGGGCGAGACCATCGCGCGGGTGGACGCGGCCGGGAGCAGCGGCATCGGGGTGCACGCCGACATCTCCCAGCGAATGGACTGCGACGCGATGGTCCAGATGGCGATCAACCACTTCGGGCGGCTCGACATCCTCTACAACAACGCGGCGGTCCAGATGTCGGGCCGCCTCGTCGACACGAGCGAGGACGACTGGGATCTCACGATGGCGACGAACCTCGACGCCGTGTTCTGGGCGTGTCGCGCCGCGCTCCCCCACCTCATCGAGACCGGGAACGCCAGCATCATCAGCACGGCGTCGGTGCTCGGCCTGATCGGGTCCGAGGGCTACGCGGCGTACGGCCCGGCGAAGGCGGGGCTGGTCGCGCTCATGCGCCAGATCGCCACGGAGTACGGGCCCGCGGTGCGGGCGAACGTCATCGCGCCCGGCTCGATCGACACGCCACGATTCCGGAAGGTCGCCGAGACGATGCCGGTGAACTTCCTGCCCGATCTCGAGCAGACGATCCCCCTGCACCGGCTCGGCACCGCGGAGGACGTCGCCGGCATCGCGCTGTTTCTGGCATCGGACCTCTCCGCGTACACGACCGGCGCGGTCATCCCCGCGGACGGTGGGCTGGCGGCACTGCGATGAGACGTCTCGCCGGCAAGGTCGCGGTCGTCACCGGTGGTGGATCCGGGCTCGGCGCCGCGGCCGCCCAGCGGCTCGCGAGCGAGTCCGCCACGGTGATCGTGGCGGACATCGACGAGGACGAAGCCCGACGCGTCGCGATCGCCATCGCCGACGCGGGTGGGGATGCCGAACCGAGCACGGTCGACGTCACCCATGAGGGTGAGGTTGCCGCGATGTTCGAGGCGATCGTGGAGCAGCACGGCCGGCTCGACGTGCTCGTCTGCAGTGCCGCGGTCGAGACCCGCGCGTCCGTGATCGACACGACCGACGCCGCGTGGCGACAGGTCCTCGACGTGAACCTCAAGGGTCCGTTCCTGTGCATGAAGCACGGGCTCCCGCCGATCGTGGGCACGGGTGGCGGCTCGGTGATCCTGCTCGGTTCGATCCTCGGTGCGATCGGCTCACCCGGCTACGCGGCGTACTGCGCTTCGAAGGGTGCGCTGGTGAACCTGGCCAAGCAGGCCGCCATCGAGCACGCGGCCGACGGCGTGCGGGTCAACGTGGTCTCGCCCAGCGCGTGCGAGACGGGGCTGTTCCTCGAGATGGTCTCGAAGGCGCCGGACCCCGAGTCGATCAAGCAGATGGTCGCGTCGCGCACGCCGATGGGTCGGCTCGGCACCGAGGTGGACGTGGTCGAGACGATCATGTTCCTGGCCACGGACGACTCGGCGTACATCAGCGGGACCACCATCCCGCTCGACGGCGGGCTCGCGGCCCGGAGAGCCTGAGCCGGCGATGCGCGACGGGCTGCGGATCCTCGATGCGGACGCACACGTCATCGAGCCGCCCGGACTCTTCGGCGCCATCGGGGCGGGCCTGAACGTCATCGACCTGCCCCCGACGACGCCGATGATCCCGTGCGGCGATCCCGCGGTCCTCGCCGACTTCCTCGCCGACGGCTGCTCCGCCCGGGAGTACCTCCGCTGCATGGATCGGGAGGGCATCGACGCGGTGGTGCTCTACCCCTCCATCGGGTTGTTCGTTCCGTTCCTCCCGTCGCTGTCCGCCGAAGCGTCGGCCGGCGCGTGCCGCACGCGTACAACGAGTGGATCGCCGAGTACTGCGCGACTGACACGACACGGATGACGGGCATGGCGCTCGTCCCCACCGTCGATCCCGGGCTCGCGGCGCGCGAGGCCGAGCACGCAGCCGGCTTGGGACTACCGGGTGTGATGGTGCGGCCCAATCCGCTCTACGGCCGCGACCTCGGCGAACGGGAGTACGACCCGCTCTACGACGTGCTCGAGGCGCGCGAGCTCACGTTGTCCGTGCACGAGGGTCTCGGCGTGCGAGGCCCCACCATCGGCCGCGACCGGTCCGAGACCTTCGCGTTGCGCCACGCCATGAGCCATCCGATGGAGCAGATGGCCGCGATGGGGAGCCTGCTGCTGCTGGGTGCGCTCGAACGCCACCCGTCGCTTCTCGTCGCGTTCCTCGAGTCGGGCACCGGCTGGCTCCCTTACTGGTTGTCCCGCCTCGACAGCCACGCCGAATGGATGGCCGATTCAGAGACCCGCGACCTGAGCCTGGCGCCGTCGGAGTACTTCGAGCGGCAGTGCGCGATCTGCACGGACCCCGACGACCCGCTCGCGGCGTGGGTCGTCACCCAGGTCGGCGCGGACCACGTCATGTGGGCGTCCGACTTCCCGCATCCGGACGCGCTCTACCCTGAGGCCGTCACCAGCTTCCTGCGCGAATCGGCCGAGCACGGGCTCACCGAAGCCGACGCCGCGACCGTCCTGTGGGACACGCCGGTCCGCGTCTACGGCTGGTCGGCCGACGCGAACGCGATCGGGCCCACGTAGCGCCCGAGCCGTCCACGAGTCCGTGCGTCGAGATCGATGCCGGGCCGGGCGGCAACGTAGCGAGCGACGTTCCGCCACCCGTCCCACCATACGCAGCGCATCTCGAAGGACACGTTCTCCCCGTGCTGCAACCGGAGCGTGAGTGGCACGGACCAAAATCGCCCCAGTCGATAGCCGCGCGGCAACCAGCTCAACGCCGCGAACGGAACGCGCCGCAAGCGCAGCGCGTCCACGGAGTCGAATGTCACCGTGGACTTCCGCCCGCGCCAGTCGCGGCGCCGGATCGACGCCTCGCCCAGCTCGATGCGGATCCAGAGCGCCGGCGCGAACGGGACGGCGACGGCGAGCAGGGCGATGCCGGACCAGCGCCCGGACGCGACCACCGCCGCGCCGAGGATCGGGAGCCCGAGCACGGAAAGGCGCCATAGGAGACGCGCCCGCAGGACGACCGTCGGGGTACCAGGATGCTCGCTCGGCTCGAGGACGGTGTCGCCCGAGGTTTCACCGCTGAAGTCACGGCGCGGGTCGAGCCAAGGGTCCGTACCCGCCCCTGCTGGGCCGGAGTCGGACGGTGTCGATTGCATGCCGGCGACAACTTTGGAACAGATCCGGACCTACGGGCAAGAACCGGTCGGACCGGTCACGGCCAGGGATCGAGCCGGCGGAGGTAGCCGAGCATGGCCGACGTGGTCTCCGCAGGCCGCTCCTGTTGGGTGAAGTGGCCGCAATTGGGGATGACGACCTTCTCGAGATCGGGCACCCGGGCCTCCATGCCCTCCGCCATTGCCGGCGTCGTGACCGGGTCGTTCTCCGCGCTGATCATCAGGCAGGGGACGTCGATCGTGAGGTCGGCCAGATCCGCGGTCAGGTGCCAAGAGCGATCGAGGTTCCGGTAGTACTCGAGGGGCGGCGTGAACGCGGCCGCGGGGGCTGAGCGCGTCGGCGTACACCGCGAGCACGTCGTCCGGGAACGCGTCCTTGTTCACCGTGACGAGCCCGCGCAGCATCAGCTCGAGGAAGTCGATCGCGCCGCGACCCCACGACAGCACCCACTCGGCCACCCCGGGCTCCTGGAACTGCACGATGTACGGCGGCTCGTCCGGGAAGATGTTGCGCAGCATCTCGACGAACGGGATGGGCGTTCGTGGAAGATCCGGTGTGTTGACCCCGATCACCCCGGCCGTCAGCTCGGGATGGCGCCGCGCGAACGGCCAGACCAGAAGACCGCCCCAGTCGTGGCCGGCGAGGACCGCACGCTCGTGACCCAACCCGGTGATCACACCGGCGAGCACACGTTGACCCATTCCATGTCGTAGTGCACGTCGGGCTTGTCGGAGCGACCGTACCCGGGCATGTCCACGGCGACGACGTGGAACCCCGCGTCCGCGAGCGGCTGGAGCTGGAAGCGCCACGAGTACCAGAGCTCCGGGAACCCGTGACACAGCAGCACCAGCGGTCCGGTTCCCTGCTCGACGAAGTACATCCGGATGCCGTTCGTGACCACGTAGCCGTCGCCGCGCGCCCGGAGGAATCGTCACGGTCCGGGAACCTACCAGCGCGCCGCCGACGTCCAACCGTCGCTCCCGGTCACGGGAGTCCGTCGAGAGGGAGACGAACATGACCCACGGACGCAGCTTGATCATCGGGATCGTTGCCGCAGCATGTGTGCTCGGCGGTTGCGCCGCGCCGAGCGCGTCGGCGTCATCGGACGAGGTGAACCGCACGATCACCGGCACGGCAACCGGGAAGGTCGAAGGCATCCCCGACACGCTCACCGTCACGCTCGGAGTCGAGAGCCGCGCCGCGTCCGCTCAGGCCGCGCTCGCGCAGAACTCGGATCGGTCCACCAAGGTCATCGCAGCCCTGAAGGCGTCGGGGGTCGCGCCGAAGGACGTCCAGACCACGCAGCTGTCGTTGAACCCCACCTTCGACCGTCAGGGGCACGTCGACGGCTACTCGGTGTCCAACCTGGTGACCGCGAAGGTGCACGATGTGGCCAACGCCGGGTCCGTGGTCGACGCCGCCGCCGCACAAGCCGGTGACGACATCCGGGTACAGGGCGTCGTCCTGTCGATCGAGGACACCGGCAAGCTCGTCGCCGCGGCCCGTGCGGACGCCGTGAAACGGGCGCGGGCGCAGGCCCGCCAGCTCGCCCGGGCCGCCGACGTCCGGCTCGGTGAAGTCGAGAAGATCACCGAGCGGAGGCCGGGGTCCTCCGTGATGGGGGCTCAGCGGCTCTTCTCCGCCGACGTCGCGGCCTCGCAGGTGCCGATCGAAGCCGGGAGCCAGGAGCTCACCGTGGACGTGACCGTGGTGTTCGGAATCGAATAAGCGTTACCGTCGGGTATGGCAGAGCTCGTGCTGGTCGACACGAAGGACCGGGTTCGCACCGTCGCGCTGAACCGGCCGGAAGCTCGCAACGCATTGAGCGTCGCCTTGCAGCGTGAGGCCGGAGCGGCGCTGTCGGCCGCCGATGCGGATCCCGGAGTCGACGTGGTGATCTTGACCGGTTCCGATCCGGCCTTCTGCGCAGGCCTGGATCTCCGCGAGCTCGGGAAGGATGCCTCCAACCTCGTCGGCGGGGCGGACGACGCGGCGATCTCACCGTTCGCCGCGCTCTGGAAGATGACGAAGCCGGTGATCGGCGCGATCAACGGACCGTGCGTCACCGGTGGCTTCGAGCTCGCACTGGCGTGCGACTTCCTGATCGCGTCCGACCGGGCCGCGTTCGCGGACACGCACGCTCGCGTCGGCGTGATGCCGGCGGGTGGGATGAGCGTGTTCCTCCCCCAGGTCGTCGGCGTGCGCAAGGCGAAAGAGATGAGCCTCAGTGGCAACTTCATGGGTGCGCACGAGGCGTTCGCGCGCGGGCTCGTGAACCACGTCGTCGCGCACGACGATCTTCTCCCTGCCGCGCGCAACCTCGCTGCGGACATCGTCGGGAACGACCAAGCGGCAGTGCGGAACCTCAAGCAGCTCTACGACGCGAACACGAAGGTCACGGTCGGGACGGCCATCGACCAGGAGCAGGAGTACTTCCGCGCCTGGCGCATCGACCCGTCCGAGATCGAACGGCGGCGCGAGGGCATCGTCGAACGCGGGCGTGATCAACAATGACGGGAGCGGAGCGCTTCGAGACTCACATGAGTGACTCCGACGCGCTGATGTGGAACATCGAGAAGGATCCACTCCTTCGTTCGACGATCGTCACCGTGCTGTTGCTCGACCAGCCTCCCGACTGGGACCGGCTCGTCGACAAGATCGAACGGGGGACGTGGTTGATCCCGCGCCTGCGCCAGCGCGTCGCAACGCCGTTGCTGCGTATGGGTCCGCCGCGGTGGTCCGGCGACGCGAACTTCGATCTCCGCTACCACCTGCGCCGGGTCAAGGCGTGCGAACCCACCCTCGACGCGGTGCTGGACCTGGCCCGAACGTCGGCGATGGCCGGCTTCGATCGCGCCCGACCGCTCTGGGAGTACACGATCGTGGAGGGTCTCGAAGGCGGGAAGTCGGCGATGATCCTGAAGGTCCACCACTCGATGACCGACGGCGTCGGCGGGATGAAGCTCCTCCTGATGCTGTTCGACTTCGAGCGCGACCCCGAACCGGCCGCCGCGCTCGACCGGGTCGAGGCCGTCCGGATCTTCACGCCGATGGACCTCGTGCTCGGTGCGATCGGGCACCGGCAGCGGCGCACGCTCGGCATCGTGCGCCGGACGGTGATCGACTCGGTCGAGGTGGCGCGTGCGGTCATGAACGATCCCGCCAGTGTCCTGCATGAAGCGCTGCGTGCCGCGGGTTCGATCGTGCGGTTCCTCGCGCCGGCTACCGACCCCCACTCGCCGATCATGCGCTCGCGCACCCTGCGGGCAGCTCGGCACCCTCGATGTCCCGCTCGACGGTCTCAAGGCTTCGGCGAAGACGGTCGGCGGGTCGTTGAACGATGCGTTCGTCGCGGCGGTGCTCGGCGGGATGCAGCGGTACCACGAGTTCCATGGCGCGAGCATCGACGACCTGCGCATGGTGATGCCCATCAACCTGCGGGAGAACGGGGCTGCGCTCGGCGGCAACCACTTCACGCCGGCCCGCTTCCTGGTCCCGCTCACGATCAAGGACCCGAGCGATCGGATCGTCGCGGTCGGCAAGCTCACTCGGGAGGTCCGAGCCGAGCCGGCGGTCCAGCTGACGGACGCACTCGCCGGCATCCTCAACCAGCTCCCCACGACCATCACGACCGCGGTGTTCGGATCAATGTTGAAAGGCGCGGACTTCATCACGAGCAACGTGCCGGGCGCGCCGTTCGAGATCTTCTCGGCCGGCGCCGCACTCGAACGCATGTACGCGTTTGCCCCACTCGCCGGCGCCGCGATCAACGTCACGCTGCTGTCGAACGCCGGTACCTGCTGCATCGGGGTGAACGTCGACTCGGTGGCCGTCCCCGACTCCGACACCTTCCTGCGCTGCCTCGACGAAGGCTTCGCCGAGATCCTCGCCCTCGCCTGACCCCAACCAGCCGGGAAGAGGATCTTTCGAAGTGCGAAACACTCGCCGCGGCGACGGTGCGGTGGCGGGGAGGGGTCCTACGCTGGCGGGCATGGATGGCACGCCGATCGGGCGCCGGGTGTTTCTCGGGGTGCTCGGCGTGGGCGCCGCGGGGGTGCTCTGGGGCGCCAAGGCCCAGGACTGGCTCGAGAACGCGGTGGCGCCCCTCGTCGCGAAGGACGGCACCGGCCTGTCGGCCTTCCTCCCGATCGGCCGGTTCCGGATCTACACGGTCACCGGCGACCTGCCCGACCGGAGCAAGGCCGAGTACAAGCTCAGGGTCGAGGGGCTCGTCGACCAGCCGTACACCCTGACCTACGACGAGCTGACCGCCCTCCCGCCCACCCGGCTGACCCGGGACTTCCAGTGCGTCACCGGCTGGCGGGTGCACGACGTCAAGTGGAAGGGGGTCCTGCTGAGCGACCTCCTCGACCGCGCCGGCGTGAAGCCCGAAGGCAAGGCGATCCGGTTCAAGAGCTTCGACGGCGCGTACACCGAGAGCCTCACGATGAGCCAGGCGCGCCGGAAGGATGTGATCGTCGCGTACAAGCTCGAGGGCGACGACATCTCCGCCGAGCACGGAGGTCCGGCGCGCCTCTACGTCGCGCCGATGTACGGCTACAAGTCGATCAAGTGGCTCGACACGATCGAGGTGACCGCCGAGGTCTTCCCGGGGTACTGGCAGCACTACGGCTACGACGTCGACGCATGGGTCGGGAGGTCGAATGGTCGCGACGACCAAGCCACCTGACGCCGGCGGCCTCCCGCCCGAGACCCCGATCCTTCGCTTCGACCGGGTCGAGCGCATCGCGCACTGGGTGAACGCAGCCCTGTTCGGCATGGTGATGCTGACCGGCTCGATCCTCTACATCGGCCAGCTGTCCGTCCTGTTCGGCAACCGCGAGATCGTCCGCTTCATCCACGTCTACTGCGGGCTCGCGATCCCGGTCGCGTTCCTCGTCGCCTTCGCCCCGCGTTGGGGACGGGCGCTGCGACGGGACTTCAGCCGCATCAACCGTTGGAGCAAGGACGACAAGCGGTGGTTCGTCACGATGGGCCGCGACAAGCAGGTCCGGCTGGGCAAGTTCAACGCCGGTCAGAAGCTGAACGCGGCGTTCGTCGTCGCGGCTGCGCTGGTCATGGTCGCGACCGGTTCGATCATGCACTGGTTCGATCCGTTCCCCATCGACGTGCGGACCGGCGCGACGTTCGTCCACGACTGGTTCGCCTTCTTCATCTGGATCGCGGTGCTCGGCCACATCTGGTTCGCGTTCGCGGACGGTGAGGCGCTGCGGGCGATGTGGCGCGGGACGATCAGCGCCCGATGGGCCCGGACGCACCGGCCCCGGTGGTACGAGGAAACAACCGGAGATGGTGAGGACCTCACCGAATAGGCTCGCCGGGTGACGCCCACACCCCCAGCACTCGTGCTCCCCGCCGATCTCCGCCCCGCCGACGGCCGGTTCGGGTCCGGCCCCTCGAAGGTCCGGGCCGCCGCCGTCGCCGCGCTCGTCGAGGCCGCACCCGACTACATGGGAACCTCGCACCGGCGCCCGGCGGTCCGTTCGGTCGTGGCCCGGGTGCGCGACGGGATCCAGGACCTCTTCCAGCTGCCCGACGGCTACGAGGTCCTGCTCGGCAACGGGGGCACGACGGCATTCTGGGACTCCGCGGCGCTCGGTCTCATCGAGCGACGCAGTCAACACCTCGTGTTCGGCGAGTTCTCCTCCAAGTTCGCCGCAGTCACGCGAAACGCGCCGCACCTCGACGACCCCGAAGTGATCGAAAGCCCGCCGAGCACCCACCCACTGCCCGTGGCGTCGGATGTCGTCGACGCGTACTGCTTCCCGCAGAACGAGACGTCGACGGGCGTGATGCTCGACGTCCGCCGGCCCGAAGACATGACCGCGGATCAGCTGGTGCTGGTCGACGCGACGTCCGGCGCCGGTGGTCTCCGCTTCGACGCCACGCAGGCCGACGTCTACTACTTCGCGCCGCAGAAGTGCTTCGGCAGTGACGGTGGGTTGTGGCTCGCGGCCTGCTCCCCCGCCGCAATCGCTCGCATCGAGCGGATCACCGCGACGGGTCGGTGGGTCCCGCCGAGTCTGGACCTCGGGATCGCGCTCGAGCAGTCCCGCCTCGACCAGACCTACAACACACCCGCGCTGGCCACCCTCTTCCTCCTCGCGCACCAGATCGACTGGATGCTCGGCAATGGCGGCCTCGAGTGGTGCGCGTCCCGGTGCGATCGGAGCGCAGAGACCCTCTACGGCTGGGCCGAGGCCAGCTCCTTCGCCACGCCGTTCGTCGAGAAGCCCGACGAGCGCAGCCATGTGACCGCGACGATCGACTTCGACGAGGCAGTCGATGCCAAGGCGCTGGCGCAGGCGTTGCGCGACAACGGCATCCTCGACACCGAGCCGTACCGCAAGCTGGGTCGCAACCAGCTCCGGATCGGCACCTTCCCCGCGATCGAGCCCGAAGACGTCGCGACATTGACGCAGGCGATCGACTGGCTCGTCGAACGCCTGTAGTCCGCGCTCCAACTACGCGGGTGAGTCACCCGCTTGGGAGAGCAGGTCTCCCATCCCCTGCGGACCGATGCGCTGGCGGAAGTCCCGGACCGAGTATCCGGTAACCCGAGCCGCGGTCTTCGCGCGTGCGCTCGCGGAACGGGGCATGCCGAACAACGGGCCGATCTCGCCGAAGTAGCGACCGGCGCCGAGCGTCGCCCGAGATTCCCACCGGCCGTCCTCGAGCCGACGCAGGATCTCGATCTCACCCGCCTCGAGCATGTAGATCAGCTCGCCGAAGGAGCCCTGGGCGAAGAGCTCCTCGCCGGCCGCCAGCTCGACGACCTCCGGTTCGCCCCCCTCGGCCTGGCCGAACTGCGGGACGAGCTCGACGACACGATCGGCCAGGGGCAGCATGCGCTGGTCATGGGTGGAGATCACGACGACTCGCTCACCCGACGCCAGATCCCGGAGGAGGCGCAGGATCTCCTCCACCGCGATGTAGTCGAGGTGCGCGGTGGGTTCGTCGGCGAGGAGCAATGGCGGGTCGAGCGCGAGCGCACGCGCGATCGCCACCCGTTGCTGCTGACCCCCGGACATGTCACCGGGTCGGTGCTGCATCCGCTCGCCCAGGCCAACCTGCTCGAGCAGCGCCGTCGCGTGCGCCCGGCGCTGCGCACGCGGGATCTTCGCGGCCCGCAGCGGCACCTCGACGTTCTCCAGCGCCGTGAGGCTCGGGACGAGGTTGAACGCCTGGAACACGATGCCCACCGTGTTGCGTCGGTACTCCGTGAGCTGCGCGCCCTCAAGACCGGTGACGGTCACTTCACCGAACGAGATCCGGCCTTCGGTCGGCGTGAGGATCCCCCCGAGGCAGGACAGCAAGGTGGTCTTGCCACACCCGCTCGGCCCCAGGAGCAACACGAGCTCGCCGGGTTCGCATCGCACGGACAGCCCGTCGATCGGGCGCACCGCGTAGCCGCCAGTCGAGTACTCGACGACGAGATCGCTGATCTCGAGCTCGGGCATCACGCACCGCCGAACGCGAGCGTGGGACTGACCGTGATAGCTCGGCGCAACCCGGCGAGGCTGGCCAGCGCGCCGACGACAACCGCCACGATCGGCAGCACCGCGAACGCGACGGCGGGTATCTCCGCGGGCATGGGGAACCTCGGCGCCAGCAACAACGCGAGGAGGGCGCCGATCACCGCCGCGACGAGCGACACGATCATGGCCTGCACCGCCAAGCCACCGAGCAAGGCCGGAGTGCCGGTTCCCGTCGCCTTGAAGACCGCGAAGTCCCGTACCCGCTCCAGCGCGGACAGGTAGATCACCGAGCCGACGATGCACGCCGCCACGATGGCAAGGAGGACGCCCACGAAGTTGATCGTCTGGCGACCGGCGCCGAGCGACTGCAGCAGATCTTGCTTCGTGTCGCTGATCGTGACGATCCGTGCGCCCGAGATCTCACCCCGCGGGGTTCCGCGGAGGGCGATCGAAGTGAAGAGCGGCGCGCCGCCAAAGGTCAGGGCCTGCACGTCCTTCAGGGTGAGGAACACGTTGGGCATGCCGCCGTAGAGCCCCGACCCGTCAACGACGCCGACGACCTTCAGCTGCTTGGTGCCGATCTGCACCGTGTCGCCGATGTCCTTGCCCAGCCGGCTCCCGACGGCGACCTCCCCGGGTTCACGCGGCGCGTGGCCGTCGTCGACCTTGGGACTGCCGACGCCGCCGGGGACCGCACCGATCATCGTCACGTGCTTCGGAGTGTCGCCCGGGATCGTGGCGCCGATGGCGACGAACGGATCCGCGCCTTGCACCCCGGGAAGGCGACGCGCGGTGGCGAGCGTCCCCACCGGAAGAACGGCCGACGAGTTGAACGGGCCGGTCGCGCCTTCGGCGATCGCCCAATCATCCGCACCGGTGGTCCCAATGGTCCGGTCGACCTCGTTGACGAATGCAGCGGAGAGCCCGGCCAACACCAACGTCATCGAGAAGACGAGCGCGGTTCCGAGCACCGCGATCAGAAACCTGCGCCTGCGCCATTGCAGGTCCCGCAGCGCGGCAACCAGCATGTCCCGTCCCTTCGTCCACTGCCCCGGCCCAGCGTGCCCTGCCGGTCGCAACGCCGCCGAAATGGAGTAATGCCGCATTCATCAGACCGTCTCGCGCATCGTAGCGACCGTCGGCGAGGCACGTCGATCGCCGGTCTGGCAAAATCCCGACCATGTTGTTCGTGCACGAGATTCACCGCGTGATGGGGCTGCACGAGGACGCGTTCGAGCGTGCGTACCGCGAAGTGTGGATGCCGACGCTCGCGCAGACCGCCGACACGCGGCTGCTGTACTTCGCGAGGCACGCTCACGGCACCGGGCGGGCGTACAACATGATCACCCTCACCGCGATCACCGACGGCGCGGCCTGGGAACGTCTCGCCGAGCGGACGCGCCGGGGCGACCTGCGAGAGTGGATGACCAAGGTCGACACGATGCGCCACGACGTGACGAGCAAGATCTTGATGCCGGTGGAATGGTCACCGCTCCAGGCTGTCGACCTCGAGAACGTTCCGACCGGCGGTGACGAGCACGACCCCACCCTCTTCATGGAGGACACCGCCTGGCCCCACGCCGGGAAGATGGAGGAGTACCTCGAGGCCGCTCGCGACAACTACGCGCCGAGCCTCGCCGACGGGCGTCACGGTGGACGGTCGCTGCTCGAGCTCGAAGCGGTGCTCACGCCCGCGTGGGGTACGAGCGCGCGGCGACGGGAGGTCATCCTCTGGCAGCGGGTCACGAAGCCGGCCGGAATCCTCGGCCTGCTCACCAGCGAGATCCCTGCCGAGCACCGCGCCCCCGGAACCTGGATGCACGACGCCCTCAACGTGCGTGACGACTGGGAGAGCCGCCTGCTTCGCACGTCGACGTGGTCCCCGATCGCGTAGATCGCGATGCCCGCAGTCCTCGTCCACGGCGTACCCGACACCGCTTCGATGTGGGCACCGTTGCGGGCGCACCTGCAGCGCCAGGACGTCATCGCCCTCGAGCTGCCCGGCTTCGGGACTCCGCCTCCCGACGGATGGGGTGCGACCAAGGAGGACTATGCGGCGTGGATCGTCGACCGGCTGCGCGCCATTGGCACGCCCGTCGATCTGGTCGGCCACGACTGGGGTGCGCTGCTGGTCCAGCGGGTCGCGTCGACCCAACCCGAGCTGATCCGCACCCTCGCCTGCGGGAGCGGACCGGTCGACCGCGCGTACGAGTGGCACGCGATGGCCCAGGCCTGGCAGACGCCCGAGGTCGGTGAGGAGGTCGTCGCGGGGATGCTGGAGCTCCCGGCGGCGGATCTCGCGGCCGGCATGACCGCCGCCGGCGCGCCGGCTGATCTCGCCACGGAGCAGGCGGCGCATCTCGACCGGACGATGGCCGACTGCATCCTCGAGCTCTACCGCTCGGCCGTCACCGTCGGCGACGAGTGGGAGGACGCGGTTGCGGCGATGCCCGAGCGACCCGCGGCGGTGCTGTGGGGCCGCGACGATCCGTTCGTGACCCCGGAGTTCGGCGAGCGACTCGCTCGCCGGATCGGCGCCGAGCTCGTCGTCTTCGACGACTGCGGCCATTGGTGGCCGTGGGCGCGCGCGGCAGGACTCGGCCGCGGTCCTCGAACGACTCTGGTCGGGCGCGCCGTAGCGGCGCACCCGTTCGCTACTTGCCGGCGGCCTCGCCCTGAACCGAGACCTGCCCGGCCAGTCGCGGATCGGGCGTGTCCCAAGCAGTGCCGCCGGTACGACCACCGAGCTCGGGGCACTCGCCGGCGAAGACGCCCCACCCGCACTCCCAACCGGGAACGATCCAGTCGTGGACCATCCAGATGTTGTCGAGCGCAGCCTTCGCTCCACCCCGGGCCTCGCACTCCTTCTTGCTCGTCGACTCGGCCCCGATGACCTCGCCGCCCTTCATGCAGAGGCCGCCGTTCAGGTTGTGCTGGTGCCAGCGGTCGTTCGGCCCCGCGAAGCCCTCAGGTGGTCCGACGTGGACCAACAGATAGCTGAGGCCCACGATCTTCGCGTCCGGGGTCGTGCCGTCGAAGAGCAGCTCCGACGGGGCGCCCGGATCGAACCGGGCGACCAGCCCCACGTTGGTGTAGTGCGCGCCGATGCACGGCACGTACACGGTTGACCTGCGATACCCGGCCGCCTCGGCGGAAGCCACCGTCGGGTACTTGAGCGCCACCGCGCGGGCCTGGGCCTGCTGGGCCTCGAGCGCCACCGTCTCCTCTTGGGTCAAGGGTGTCTGCTTGAACGGACCACGATGGTCGTGGCCCTCGGCGTCCTTGCCGGTCTGGCCGGCCGACGCCGGTGGGCCGGAACGCTCGCACGGTGAGTCGCCGGTCAGCGCGCCGGTGACGATGAACCCGTTGCCGGTATCGATCAGCCCCGCGGGGCCGATCGGTGCCGAGTGGACGTGTTCGCCGGCCGCAGTCTCGCCCCCGGTGCCGTGGTCGTGACCGTCCGCACTGATCCCACTCGCGCTGACCGTCACGGCTGCGGGGCTGAAGATGACGCTCGTAAGCACCGCGACGGCCACGAGGAGCACGCCGACACCCGCGAACCCGACACCGGCACTGAGCGGACGGCGGCTGATGTTCGTGCTCAGCAATCCCGCGCTGGCGACGATGGCGAGCCCTTCGAAGGCCGCGCACAGCCCGTCGACGTTTCCCCATGCCTCGGGGGTGCCGTCACCACCGATCGCGATGCCGACGGTGCGCGTGAGCACCCACACCGTGAGCAGCGCGACGTTGAGCACGACACCGAGGGTGATGACCGGCTTCGTCGGACGGAAGCCGATCATCGCCGCCAGCCCGAGCTGCAACCAGCCCGCAGTGGCGAAGAACAGTCCGTGCGTCCACGAGACGCCGGCGTGCTCGCCCATCATGGCGAAGTGGATCGCGCCCGATCCGAGCATCAGTGCCGCGACCACCCAGCGAAGCACCGTGCCGACGCTCGTCGGCCGCGGACTGCGGCGCCCGACGTCGGAGCCGGACATCCCCTGCACTGTCATTCGTGTTCCCCCCGGTTTGCACGACCTGTGCAGAGAGTAGGCGGTTACCCCGCCCGCGTCAGGCCCTCCCATCCGGGGGGTGGTGGCGCGAGCCGCCAGAACTGCTCGGGGGCCGGCGCCTCGAGCTTCGGCCCGAGCTGCCAGTCGGTTTCGAGCGCGCGCAGCTGCGACGCGTAGTGCGCGAGCGCGCAAGACTTGCGCTCGGCGCCGTGATCGACCGTCGGGGCAACCGGGGTGGGCCAGAT
Organism: uncultured Acidimicrobiia bacterium; assembly: GCA_963770095.1. GTDB lineage: Bacteria > Actinomycetota > Acidimicrobiia > IMCC26256 > JAENVU01 > Chersky-806. Next base: position 635,108 of record CAVYOO010000003.1, on the reverse strand, counting down.
CTCCGCCCGGAACAGCTGCGAGACCCGCCACGCGAGCAGGCCGGGGATGTGCTGGTAGCCCATGTCCTGGTAGCAGAACCACGCGGGATCCTCGAAGCGCTCCCGCACCGCCCGGGCCGCATCGTGGGTCGCGGTGTGGTCGGGGTTCGCGAGCCCGAACGGCATGAAGACGGCCGTCGGCGCGGCGTCGCGCACCGCGGCTTCGAGAGCGTCCACGGTCTCGTCCGCTCCTACCCAGTCCGTCCGGTCGAGGTACTGGTGCTCGACGAAGTCCAGCCAGACCGGTGTCGCGCCCAGCTCGGCGAGTGCACTCTCGTCCTCGCGGCGGCGCCGGGCCAGCACGTCGTCACCCGACCCGAACCCCGAGAGCGTGTCCCAGTGCGTCGGCGGGTCGGGGTACGGCGACGGTGCGCCCGCGTAGACGGTGACGACGGTCGCGTTCGGGTGGACGGCCAGCAGGCGCCCGCAACCGAGCACCGCGTCGTCCAGGTGTGGAGACACCACGACGATCCGCGCCAGCTCCGAGGGCGCAACCAAACCCCAGTCGCGCATCTCGCTACGGGCGGGGGGTGACACCTGCGGGCCCGAAGCTCGACTCGGGCCCACCGCCGCGGAGCACCGCGATCGGATCCCGGAGATCGTCGACGTAGCCGAGCGCGTACGCGCCGGGCGCGTAGCCGATCATGCGCAGGAGGTCATCCGGAAGATCGCGGGCGACTTCGGCAGGTACGGAGAGGTACTGGTTCTCCTCCTGGCGCAGCCAGCCGACGCAGTACGTGATGTTCACGCCATTGCGCGCCGCGTCCGTGGTGTTCGGCCCGCCCCCGTGGTAGAGCGCCCCGGTGTAGATGAGCACCGAACCCTTGGTCATCTCGGCCGCTTCGGTGTCGTCCTCGGTGAACTTCAGCTTGTCGTCGAAGCGGTGGCTGCCGGGAATGAGCCGGGTTCCGCCGTTCTCCGCGGTGAAGTCGCTCATCGCCCAGATCGTGTTGCACGTGACCTCGTAGCCGGCCGGGAACTCGAAGAAGTCGAACGCCCACTGGTCCCGATGGATGTACTGCGCCGCCTGGCCCGGCTCGATGCTGATCACCTGGGTCAGGTGGAGCTGGAACGCGGTCGCGTGTCCGAGCACCGAGCCGACGGCCCCCGTGACGGTCGGGTGCATGATCAGCTCGTGCGACGCCGGCGCGCGGGCGACCAGTCCGCCGGTGCGCCGGGTCTGGTGACCGCTGAAGTCGTCGCCGTACGGCGTGTTGGCCATGAACGGCGCGAGCTCGGACTCGAGCCGGTCGAGCCGCGCTGGTTCGGCCAGCTGGTCGATCACGACACAGCCGTCCGCGTGGAGGACCTCGCTCACTTCATCGACCGTCGCGGTCGGCGGGAGATGGCGCACCGGCACGCCCGGACCGTACCCCACTCGTTTCGGGGAGCGCACAGGTCGCTATAGCGACCGATTTGCTCCCCGAAACGAGTGGGGCGGTCGGGTCAGCCTTGGCAGGGGCCGTTGTTGCAGACGTCGACGAAGGTGCCGTTGGTGCGCAGGAACGCGTTCACCTGTTGCAGCAGCAACGGGTTCGATCCGCCCGCGCCGTGCGGATCATCGCCGGCGCGGTTAGGTGTGTTCGTGATCGGCGGTGCCGGCGTGCCGTAATCCCAGTCGACGAGCACGCTGCCGGAGAACGGCGTGGACGGCACCGCGGGGATTCCCCACATCGGCGACACATCCGTGCTCCGCCCCGGCGCGAGCGCGGGCTGCCACACGTGCATCCCCGGAACGCTGCGGGCCTGCACCTCCGTCGCGACGTTGGCCACCTGGTGGTCGCCGAACGCCTCGAGCAGCATGATCTCGTGCGCGGGAGAACCGGGCAGCGGGTTCGACGTCATCCGCGACGCATAGCCGTCGTTCTCGCCGCGGTCCCAGAGCATCTGGATCAGCGAGAGGCCGACGAGCTGGTCCACCTCGTCGGGATACGCCTGCTTCATGATCGCACTGAACTCGTCCCAGTCGACGCTGCGCATCAACAGCGTCGAGTAGTTCATCGCGGGAACACCGAGGACCGCGCGGGTCCATTCCTTGGAGAGCGCGGTCACCGCGCCGCCGAGGATGCCGCCCTGGCTGTTGCCGTTGAAGAAGGCCTCGCCGGTCTTGATGACCGGCTTCGACGGTGCGCCGGCCCGGAACGCGGCGTTGGTCACGAAGCCGTTCGGATCCTTCATCACCCGGGCCAGGAACTGCATGTTCAGGAAGCTCTGCTGCAGCCGGTCCGCCAGCGTCGGGAAGCCGTTGAGGTCCAGGAGAATCCCGGCGACGTTCGCCACGTCCTCGCTCGACATCCCGATCCAGGGAGTCGCGCACATGACCGCATTGAACTCGTTCGCCTGGGTGCCGAAGGAGTTGACCTCGGTGCTGCTGCCCAGCAGGCCGTGCCCGTAGACAATCGCGCGCCCGGGAGTGACGGGGTCGGCTCCGTTCGTTGTCGTCGCACGCGGGATGTTGCAGATGAACGAAGCGTTGTAGGTGCCGTTGCGTACCGGCAGTGCGTCCTTGCCGGCTCCGGGCGCGTAGTTGAACCGCGTCCCGGGCCCTCCGTCGCCGGTCAGGTACTGGGGCACCGCGTAGGTCCCGCTGACCCGACGCCAGATCGTCGGGCTCACGTCGTCCTGGACGGTCGTGACCGTGAACGACGGTGCGCCGCCCTGCAACGAGGCGAACGCGTCGTCTCTGATGTGCAGCGAACGAGCGGTGATGTTCTCGTCCGACGCGACCGTGAAGTCCCAGGCGAGGTAGAGCCCGTGGCGATCGACGCCCGCGCCCTCGAGCGCGTGGATCGTGTCGTTCATCGACGCCCGCCGCTGCTCGACCCGGGGGATGAATGTGGGGATCAGGTCGCGGTACACCTCGAAGGCGCGGCTCGCCGGGATGATGCTCCCGTTCGCGCGCTTGAGATTGCTGAGCCCGACCACGATGCGGTGCCCCGACGGGAAGTTGCGGGCCGGCCGGATGATGAGAGTCCGGGACGCGTCGCTCGTCGCGTTCGCGTCGAGCTCGGAGAAGAACGGCCAACGCTCACCGGTCGTCGCGTCGAGCAGGACGATCGGCTGGCCGGGATCGAGCGACCGCGCGATGTCGGTGATCGGAGCCGCACCACTCTTCAGCAGGTCGACATCCGGCACGAGCAGCACGATCGCCGCGCCCGGCGAGAAGCCGTCGTTGCGGTTGTACTCGGTCGGGTCGATCGGCGGCGCGGAACCCTCCACCGGGGTCCAGGTCGCGGCGCCGAAGTGGACGCGCCGGCCGGTGGGCGCCGACGGGTCCGCGACCGTGAACCAGTTGCTGGGGAACGGGAGTTGGCACCGGCTCTGGCCCAGGAACTCACAGTGGTCTGCCGCGGAGACGTCGATCGCCGGTTCGTAGGACCACACCGAGTCACGGGTGATCCGTTCGCCACCCGAGTCGGGGATCGCGCTGACCGCCAGGCGGCTGAGTCCGGCCGCGATGTCGGCCGCACCGAACGTCGCAGTCGCGGTCCGCCCCGCGACGGTGAAGCGGCTCGTGACGTCGATGTCGTGACCGAACTGGCTTCCCGTCATGAGGGTGACCCTGACGGACGCGGGCTGGACCTTCGGCAGGTCGATGACGACCGGCACCTGGGCCACCGAAGTGAGCTGGGTCCCGTTGGCGGGGATCGTGACGATCAGGGGGTCACCGGGCTGGCCGGGCCGGGCGTTGCCCACCACCAGGAACCCGCAACCCGACGCGATCAGCGCGATCACCGTGGCGATCGCGACGACTCCGCACCGGCCGCGCGCCCGTTCGATCCGCCGCATCGTTCCCCCCGTTGCCGCCGTGAGCCTCAGGGTAGCCCTTCACGAAACGTGCATATCGGGCCGGACGGGGACGGAGCGCGGCCGTTACGCTCGGGCCGCCCGCACCGGTCGGGCGCGTGCAAGGGGGAACCGCTGTGGAAGTGCCGTTGACCGTGACCGACTTCCTCGAACGGGCCGAAACCGTGTTCCCGGATCGCGAGGCCGTCGTCGACGAATCGGATCCGCCGGGCGGCGGTCTCGGACGCATCACCTACCGGGAGCTCGCCGCGATGGCGCGGAGCCTCGCCGTCACCCTCGACGAGCTCGGAATCGGCGCCGGAGAACGGGTGGCGATCATGTCGCCCAACTCGGCCCGATTCCTCGTGGCGCTGTTCGGTGTTCCCGCGTTCGGACGGGTGCTGGTCCCGATCAACTTCCGGCTCAACCGCGACGAGGTCGCGTACATCATCGAGCACTCGGGCACGTCCGTGCTCCTCGTCGATCCGGAGTACGCGGACCTGGTTGCGGACATCCCGGTGCAACATCGATTCGTCCTGGGCACGGCAAGCGACGGTGAGCTCTTCGGGCGTGCGGGTGTTCCCCGACTCACGAGTGACGACGAGCACGCCACGGCGACCATCAACTACACGTCGGGGACGACGGCGCGACCCAAGGGCGTGCAGCTGACGCACCGCAACATCTGGCTGAACGCGGCCACCTTCGGATGGCACATGGGTGTCAACGATCGCGACGTCTACCTGCACACACTCCCGATGTTCCACTGCAACGGCTGGGGCCTTCCGTTCGCGTTGACGGGCATGGGGGCGCGCCACGTCGTCATTCGCAAGATCGACGGCGACGACATCCTCGAACGTGTTGGGAGCGAAGGAGTGACGTTCCTGGCCGGCGCGCCGGCGGTCGTGGCGATGACGCTCGACGCCGGCGCCGCTCGCCACGAACGCGGGGCGCCCGTACCGGGCCGGGACCAGGTGCGCATCGTCGTCGCGGGCGCGCCGCCACCGTCGAAGGTCATCGAACGGGTCGAGGCCGAGCTCGGCTGGGAGTTCATGCAGATCTACGGGCTCACCGAGACGTCCCCGCTGCTCACCGTCAACCGGGCGCCGCTCGAGTACGACAAGCTCGACGATGCCGAACGGGCCCGCCGCCTGTCCCGCGCCGGGGTTCCCGCGATCGGCGTCCGCATGCGCGTCGACGATGAGGGCGAGCTCCTGGCCCGATCGAACCATGTCTTCGAGGGCTACTGGGAACAACCCGAGGAGAACGCGAAGGCCCTGGTCGACGGTTGGTTCCACACCGGTGACGGCGGCGACCTCGACGGCGCGTACGTCGTCATCTCCGACCGCAAGAAGGACGTGATCATCTCGGGCGGAGAGAACGTCAGCTCGATCGAGGTGGAGGACTGTCTCTTCCAGCACCCCGCCGTCGCGGAGGCGGCGGTGATCGGGGTTCCCGACGAGCGGTGGGGTGAGACGGTCAAGGCGCTGGTCGTGCTGCGGCCGGACCACGAGGTGACCGAGCCCGAGCTCATCGAGTTCTGCCGCCAACGCATGTCGCACTACAAGTGCCCGACCTCCATCGAGTGGCGCGACGCGCTCGCCCGCACCGCTACCGGCAAGCTCCAGAAGTTCAAGCTCCGCCAGGACTACTGGCAAGGCCGGGACAAGCAGATCAACTAGCCGCCCTCCCCCCTCCCCGGATTTTGGCGCCATTTCTGCGGGGACGTCCCAATCCAAGTGGCGCCAAAACGGGGGGTGGGGTCAGCGCTGGTCGATGGCGACCTTGATCGCGCCGCTCTCGTCCTGGGTCGCGAGCGCGGTGAACGCGGCGCGCCACTCGTCGAGCCGGAACGTGTGGGTGAGCATCGGTGTGAGGTCGATGCGGTCGTGAGCGACCAGGTCCAGGTAGTGCGCGATGCCGTGCCGGCGTACGCCGTCCACCTCCTCGAACCCGAACGCGTTGGATCCGGTGAACGTGATCTCCTTGAAGTACACCGGCGTGTCCTCCCACCGGGCCGGGCCGTGCATGCCGAGCTTCACCAGCGTCCCGCGCGCCGCAGCACCCGCGCCCCGACCTCGAGCGTCTCCGCGGCGCCGATCGTGTCGTACACCACGTCGATCCCGCCGGGGAAGGCCATCGGCAGACCGTCCGCCGGTTGGAGCACGCCACCCGACCAGGCCGCGATGGTCTCGATCAGCGCGTCCCGCGGCTCGGGCGCGGCGGTGATCGCGCCGAGCTCCTCCGCCAGCCGGCGCTGCGCGTCGAACCGGGCGACCGCCATGACCTCGACGTCGGGATAGAGCGCGCGCAGGATCGCGATCGCGGACGTGCCGAGCGCCCCGGCACCGTAGACGAGCACTTTGCTTCCGGGTTGTGGCGGATGCCGCGTGATCCCGTGGAGCGACACTGCGAACGGATCCGCGAAGACCGCCTGCTCGTCCGTGATCGAATCCGGCACCTTGAACAGCATCGAGTCGTGGGCCGGCATCAGCTCGCCGAACCCGCCGGGCACGTCCTTGCACATCCCGGTGTGGATCCCGGGCGCCAGGTCCCCCTTCGCGAACGACCAGCACTGGCTCAGGTCGCCGGCGACGCACGCCGGGCAGCGCGGCTCGACCCCACGCGGCGCGCAGGTGAGCCACGGATTCAGCACGACCCGGTCACCGACTTCGAGCCCTTCGGCCTCCGGCCCGATCGCGACGACGTCCGCCACAACCTCGTGGCCCATCACGTGGGGGAACGAGACAAAGTTCTTCATCGGGTTGTCCTGGTTGTCGCCCGAGCCGCGGTCCTTCGAGGTGAAGCTCGCGTAGTCGAAGAAGATCTGCTTGGACTCCGAACCGCAGATGCCGGTGAGCCGAGGCTTCGTGACCACCCAGTCCGGACGAAGGAACCCCGGGTCGTCCATCTCGACGAGCTTCACGGGGGTTCGGGCCAGGGCCCGGAGCAGCCGGTTGTCGGTGTCGGGCTTGGGCTGCGGATCGGGCTGGACCCCGAAGATCAATGCGCGCACGGGCTCACCATATGACACGCGGATACGGTGCGGGCGTGGACGACGAGGCCGCGCTCATCCTCAACTCGGTCAAGGTCAACGGTCGCGCTGCGCTCGTCTCCGCGTTCACGAACCGGCTCGTGATCGTCGACAGCAGGGGAACTCGCGTCATCCCGATTGGCGACCTCGCGCGCATCACGCACAAGTCCGGTGTGCGCGCCGGACGGATCGGGATCGTCACCGTCGAGGGCGAGGAGCTGGCGATCCGCGGGCTGCGCGCCGGCGACACACCGTCGGCGTACCAGATCCTGGTTCGGCTAGCGCTCGCCGCTCAGTGACACCGGCCCCACCGCGCGGTCCATCCACACCATGTCCCGGATCGGGATCCCATTCTCGGTGAGCTCGTCCGGGTAGCCCGTCTCGGGCGAGAAGTAGTCGCGCTCGATGTGCGACAGCCGGAAGCCACATCGCTGGTAGAACGCGATCTGACGAACGCCCGAGCTCGCCGTGCCGACGACTGCCCTCCGCACACCGCGCTGGCCCAGCACGAACAACGTCGCGTGCACCATCAGGGTCCCGACGCCCTGGCCCTGTGCCGCCTCGGCCACTGCGACGGCGCGCAGCTCGGCGACCCCCGGCGATTTCTCGACGACGAGGATCGCGGCACGCGGTGCACCGTCGGGCGCGGCGAGCCCGTAGAGAGTCCCGTCCTGCAGATACCCGCGCAGTGGTTCAGCTTCGTCCGCCAGCTCGAGGAGCGGCACCCACCGCTCCCGTTCGGGACCGGAAGGGACCTCGCTCAGCTCCGTCGCGGTCGCGTCCATCGCAGGTTCGGCTACGGCGCGGGCGGCGGAATCGGCTCACTGTTGGTGACGTCAGCTGCGTTCATGTCGACGTCCGCGATCTCGGCGTCCGGCGGGGGTGCATCCACCGTCGCCTGAGCCGGCGCGATCGCGGGATCCTTGCCGTTCCCCGTCCCCTTGCCACCGAATGTGCGCATGAGCGTGGCCGCGAGGCCTTCGATGCTGCCGCCTCCACCGGTGACGAGCACTTCGGGCACGACCGTGATGTGACCTTCCGACACCGCGTTCGCCACCGCCACCAACGCGGTCGCGGTCTCGCCCAGTGCCTCCTTCTGGGCTTCGAACCCGGTCGCGGCGCGACCCCGAGCGCCTCGGTGGCGGTGGCGTTCGCGAGACCGATCGCCTCCACCCGGGTCGCCTCGGCCTTTCCGGTCAGCTCGACGTAGGCCGCCTCGCCCTGCGCCTCCGCCTGGCGCGCGTTCGCGCGGTTCTGCTCGATTTCCACGTTCACCTGGGCCGACGCGAGCTGCCCTTGCATGTCTGCGGTGCCCTTGGCCTTCTCCATCTCGATCCGCGAGGTCTGCGCACGCTGCATCTCCTCGTACGTCGCCTTCTCCTGGTTGGCGATCTCGCGCTTGGTGAGCACCTCGACGAGCTCCTGGGGGAAGTGCACGTTCTGGATGTACACGCCCTTGGTCTCCACGTCGTAGAGCTGCAGATACTCGGTGACGTGTTCGAGCGCCGAGACCTGCACCTGCATGCGGGTCTCGATGAACGTGACCGCAGGCTGGTCCTGCAGCGTGTTGCGGAAGTGGTTGCCGACGGCGGACTGCAGCACCTCGTTCACGAGGTTGAGCATGGTCCCGACCATCGAGATCACCTTCGGCGCCTTGGTGTCCGGCACGTGGATCTGCACCTGCAGCTCGATCAAGAAGACGAATCCCTCGCGGCTCTTCGCGTCGATCGGTGCCAGCTGGGCGTCGAGGTTGTGCGACGCGCTCGTCTCCTTGGACCAGTTGAGCGTCAGGATCGACGTCGGCACGATCTCGGCGGCGTAACAGCGCGGGTTGATCGGGTACTTCCCGGTGCGCAGCGGCTCCTGCCAGATGCCGCGATGTCCCGGACGCACGATCGAGCCGAACTTGAACTCCGTGCCCGAGGTGTCGAGGGTCGGCAGACCCACGAAGGCCTTGATGACCGCGACCTCGCCCTGGTTCACGACGAGCATCGGAACCATCTCGACCTGCACGAGGAACGGGTTGAGCAGGTAGGCGCCATAAAGCAGCGGGTCGTGTTGCAGGCCGATCTTCCCGCCGTGCTCCATGAACGCCTGGAAGTCCTGGTAGTTGTTGTGCAGGACGTTCTTCGAGCCGAGCAGGATCTCGATGACCATCGCGTCGGTCTCTGACGTGGGCGTGTCCGCAACCGACTCCATCTCCGCGATGTCCGCGTAGCCGCCCAGGCGGCTGGCGATGTCACCGGAGCTCAACGGCTCACCTTCGAGCACGGTCACGATGCCGACCGTGTCGAGCGGACCCTGCGGCGCGATCACCACGACGCGCAGCTGCTCGGGGGCGAGGCCGAACGACGCCGGGCTGAGCACTCCGCCCGATGCCTTGCTCGCGCTGACCAGGTCGGGTGAGACGGGCAACCCGTACACGGCTTGCGGCGTCAGGACCAGGAACGCGACCGGGTGGACCGGCATCAACGTCCCCGGAGGAAGCACCGGGCGCTGGACCCCCTTCTGGCCGCCGAGCTCGATGAACTGGCCGAGGTTCGAGAAGTTCCCGAAGACCTCCTGGTACACACCGCTCTTCGCGCCGATCGGCAGCTCGTCCCCGACCTGCGCGATGACGACCCCGATCTCGCCGGCCGGCACCTGCACCCACGGGTGCTTCTGCACCGCGAAGATCGGCCAGAGCTTGATCCGCAGGCCCGGCATCAACAACGCGGCCTGGAACCCGGCCTCGTGATGGAAGGCGATCGGGTTGTCCGCGGGCAGCTTGCGGAAGGCGAACCGCTTGTTGACCAGCCCGACCTCCGTCGGCCCGATCAGGTGGATCGACTTGTAGACCCACACGACGACCAGGACGATCAACGCCACCACGATGACGGTTCCGACGATGCCCATGGACCTGCTCCTCTCGATGGGCGTTCCTGCACAGTATGGGCATGGTTGCGCTATCTCCGCACCGGACTTTGCCGCCGACTCGCGCCATGCTGGTGGGATGCCCATTCGGACCCATCGTGAGACGCATCGCGGTGAGCGGATCGGTTGGCTTCGGGCCGCCGTCCTCGGCGCGCAGGACGGAATCGTCTCGACTGCGAGCCTCGTCATCGGCGTGGTCGCCGCGAACGCCGATCGATCCCAGATGCTCGTCGCCGGGATCGCCGCGCTCGTCGCGGGCGCGATGTCCATGGCGGCCGGCGAGTTCGGGTCTGTGAGCTCGCAGCGCGACACCGAGCTGGCCGACATCGCCCGCGAGACCCGGGAGCTCGCCCACTTCCCGGAGCACGAGCTGGAGGAGCTCACCCAGATCTACGAGGATCGGGGCCTCGATCGTGAGCTCGCCGCCGCGGTCGCCGACTCGTTGATGGCGGCCGATCCCATCGGCAGCCACGTGCGTGACGAGCTCGGCATCCACCCGAACGCGATGGCTCGGCCGGTGCAGGCGGCCGCGGTATCGGCATCGAGCTTCGCAGTCGGGTCGCTGCTCGCACTGCTCGCCGCGCTGGTCGCGCCGTCCGGCGCGCGCATCGAGGTGATCGCGCTGATCACGCTCGTGCTCCTCGCGGTTCTCGGAACCGTCGGTGCCCGCCTGGGTGGGGCGCCACCGCTTCGGGCCGCGCTGCGGATCACGATCGGCGGCGGCCTCGCGATGGCGGCCACCGCGGTGATCGGAGCGCTGGTCGGCACCGCGGTCTGACCACAGCTCGATTCGGGGCGTTTCACCGTTGCCCTGGCGACGGTGATCCGCCCCGAAACCAGTGGTGCGGCGCTAGGTGGCGCGGCGGAGCGCGGGAGCGAGATCGCCGTGGTTGTCGACGACGACGCGATCGAGTCCGAGCCACCCTCCGAGCAGCGCGAGCTCCTCGGCGAGGGGTCCCGCGATCGTCGCCGCGTCGTGGCCCGGCTCGGCGAATGCACCGCGCACGCGCAACACCCGGTCGGACCGCTCGGCCTTGACGTCCACCCGGGCGACGAGCGCGTCACCGAGCAGGAACGGCAGCACGTAGTAGCCGTAAACCCGCTTCGGCTTCGGCGTGTAGATCTCCAGCCGGTAGCGAAAGTCGAAGAGGCGCTCGGTACGCGACCGTTCCCAGATCAGGGAGTCGAACGGTGAGAGCAGCGCGCGCGCTTCGATCCGGCGCGGGGTGCGGGCCTCGGGATGGACGAAGGCCGGCTGGCTCCAGCCCTCGACGCGCGCCGGGAGCAGCCGTTCCTCCGCGACGAGCTCCTCCAACAGGGGACGAGCGTACGGGACGTTGAGCCGGTAGTAGTCGGCCAGGTCACGCGCGGTCCCGATGCCGTGCGCCCGCGCCGCGCGAACCAGCAGGTCCTTGTGCGCGTGCTCCGGGGTCGGCACCGGCGCGCCGAACCAGGCCGGCGGGATCAGCCGCTCCGTCAGGTCGTAGACCCGCTCGAAGCTGCTACGGCGGCGGGCGGAGAGGCGCCCGGACCAGAACAGGTACTCGAGGGCCTGCTTCCCGTGCCGCCAGCCCCACCAGGGCCCCGACTTCGCGCCGGGGTCGTCGAGCTCGGAGGCGGCCATCAACCCACGCTCCCGCACTTCGGCGAACACCGCTTCGACGTAGTCGGGCCGTTCCGTAGCCAGGCGGACGAGCCCGCTCCAACCCGCGGCCTTGGCCCCCGCCGCGTCCATGCGCCACCGCATGAGCGGGAACACCTCGATGGGGAGCAACGACGCCTCGTGACCCCAGTACTCGAACAGCTCGCCGTCCGCGACCATGCCGCCGAGCAGGTCCCGACGATGCGGCCCGAGCCGAGCGAACAGCGGCAGCTCCTGCGAGCGCACGACGACATTCACCGAGTCGATCTGGATCAGGCCGACGTTCGACAGCACCTTGCGCACGTGGCGCCGATCGACCTTGCCGCTCGGGCGCGAGGCCGCGAAACCCTGCGCCCCCGAGCGCGATGCGCCGGGCCCGATCGCCGGAGATCTTCAACCCGCGTGGTGTCACCACTTCGCTCACCGTTCCCGCTCACCGTCCTTCGGACCGGGCCGCTCGGGCCACGCTCCGCTCTTCGCGCCCCACAACCCGCGTCGTGTCCCCACTTCGCTCACCGTTCCCGCTCAACTTCCTTCGGACCGGGCCGCTCGGGCCACGCTCCGCTCTTCGCGCCCCACAACCCGCGTCGTGTCCCCACTTCGCTCACCGTTCCCGCTCACGGTCCTTCGGACCGGGCCGCTCGGGCCACGCTCCGCTCGTCGCGCCCCACAACCCGCGTGGTGTCCCCACTTCGCTCAGGGGATGATTCAAGCAGGCGGGTAACGTGCGCAACATGGCGATGCGGACCCGACAGGAGCTCCAGGCGCGCTACGACCTGACCGGTCGGGTCGCCATCATCACCGGCGGGAGCCGTGGCATCGGCCGGGCCATCGCGCAGACCTATGCCGCGGCCGGTGCGGCCGTCGTCATCGCGAGCCGCAAGGCCGATGCGTGCGCGCAGGTTGCCGGCGAGATCGAGGCCAGCGGTGGGCGGGCGATCGCCGTCCCGACCCACGCGGGCGACCTCGGCCAGCTCGAAGCGCTCGTTGCCGCCACCGTCGACCAGCTCGGTGGCGTCGACATCGTCGTGAACAACGCCGCCAACGCACTCGGCCTCCCGATCGGCTCGATCACGCCCGAGGCCTGGGAGAAGTCGCACGCGGTGAACCTGCGCGGTCCGCTGTTCCTCTTTCAGTACGCGCTTCCCCACCTCCTGGCGAGCGATCACGCCGCGGTCGTCAACGTGATCAGCGCGGGCGCCTTCACTCACGGCACGTACGTCTCCATGTACTGCGCGGCCAAGTCCGCGATGCTCACGATGACCCGGGCCATGGCCGCCGAATTCGCCGCCGCGGGCATCCGCGTCAATGCGCTGGCACCGGGAACGACCGACACGGACATGGTCCGCAACAACGACGAAGCGACCCAGCAACGGATGACGGACGCCGCCCTGATCAAGCGCATGGGCACCCCCGAGGAGCTCGCGGACGGCGCCCTCTACCTCGCGAGCGACGCGTCGAGCTTCATGACCGGTCAGGTCCTCGTCATCGACGGGGGCATGACCACCCACTGACCGCCCCGGTCAGGCACCATGGAGGCGTGCCGATTCGATGGGGTGCCGGCCTCACAGTCCTCCTGGTCCTGGTGCTCGGCGCGTGTGGATCGGATTCGAGCGGGCCGACCCGCTCGGGGACGCACCTCGAGATCGAGGGGGTCGCGACGCTGGGCCGCGGCTCGGTCGCGCCGGACCCCGATTCCGAACCGGGTCCGATCCCGGAGAGCGGGGCGACCGAGGTGAACATCTCCGGCACTCTCGATTGTGACGGGGACCAGTCAACCGGCACGGGAATGTTCGCAGCGACCGCGGTTGACGTGTGCTTCGCGGTTGACGCCCAGGCGGCGGTGTTCGAACAGGTCGGGGTTGACGATGCGGACGTGGATGTGGCGTGCGCGGAGGTGTTCGGCGGACCGCAGCACGCCACGATCAAGGGGGTGATCCGCGGCAATCCGGTGGATGTGAAGGTGGAGCGCACGAACTCGTGCGGCATCCAGGACTGGCAGCGACTCGAGTTCGTCCTCGGACCTCCCGAACGCTGAACCGCCACCGGCGCCACCGCGAGAACTGGTCATGGCCATTGGCGCAGATCCTCTGACTCGAGTGTGCTCGCGACCCGCCGCAAGGCGAGCCGGAGCCGGGATTTCGCGGTGCCCTCCGGTATGCCCATGCAGACCGCGACTTCCCGGTACGTCTTACCGTCGAAGTACGCGAGGTGAATCGCCTCGCGTTGCTCGGGCGATAGCCCCTCGAGCGCCTCGCGCACCCGCTCGGACGTCATCAACGCCAGCGCCATCTCCTCCACGTCGGGGATCGACGCGATCCGGCCGGCCCCCGCTTCGTCGCGGCGGCGGCGCGCTTCCTCGCGGCGTACGTGATCCACCGCGCGGCGGTGTGCGAGCGTGCCGAGCCAGGTACGGAGCGCGCCTTTCCCCGGATCGAAGCGATCCGGGCACTCCCAGAGGCTGAGGAAGACATCCTGGGTGATGTCCTCCGCGGCCTTGGCGTCCCGCAGGACGCGCAGCACGAGGCCGTAGACGAACGCGGAGAACTGGTCGTAGCAGTCTCCGAGTGCGGCTTCGTCGCCGGAGATCAGCCGCTCGCGCGTCCGGCGCTCCCACCCGACGGTCGGCATCTCCATCGCCACCCGGGCACCCCCCTGCAGGCGCGGTCAGCATCCTTCCCGCACTTCCAGTTCGCGGGTGCGGGCCCCACCGGATCATCGCGCGTTCAGGCGCTCCGCGGCTTGCTCCGCGATCATGATGGTCGGAGCGTTGGTGTTGCCCCGCACGATCCTCGGCATGACGGACGCATCGACCACCCGGAGCCCGTCGATCCCGTGAACCCGCAGCGCCGGGTCCACGACCGTTGCAGCCGGGTCGACACCCATCCGGCAGGTCCCGACCGGGTGGTACAGCGTCTCGGCGCGCTGCCGCGCGAAGTCGGCGAGGTCATGGTCCGTCTCCGCATCGGCACCGGGCCACATCTCTCCGTCGACCGCGACGGCCAGCGCCGGCGCGCCCAGGATCTCCCGGGCGAGCCGGATGCCGGCGACGAGCACTTCGAGGTCCCGGCCGCCCGGGTCCGAGAGGTACCGCGGCTCGATCCGCGCCGGCGCGAGCGGATCGGCGGACGCCAACGAGATCTCCCCCTCGCTCTCGGGCTGGAGCAGGACGACGCCACAGGTGACGCCATGCCCCGGAGGCGGCCGGAGCCCGTGCTCGATGAACTCGACCGGCGCGAAGATCAGTTGGAGGTCGGGCGCCGGGACGCCGGGCGACGAACGCACGAACGCCATGGCCTCACCGACGTTCGACGTGAGCATCCCCCGACGAGCCAGCAGGTAGCGCACCAGCTCGACCGGCCGCTCTGCCGCGAGCAGCGAGTCGGCACCGCGAATCGTGGCGATGACGGGGACCGACAGGTGATCCTGAAGGTGCCGGCCGACTGCTGGGAGATCGTGCACGACCGGGATGCCGTGCGGCTCGAGGTCGGCGCGGGGTCCGATCCCGGAGACCATCAACAGCTGAGGCGAGTTGATCGCCCCGGCACAGAGGATCACCTGGTCCGCCTCGACGGTTTCCGTCCCGAACCCGCCCCGGAGCTCGACGCCTGCGGCCCGCCGGCGGTCGAAGACGATGCGCAGCACCGACGCGTCCGTGCGGACGGTGAGGTTCTTACGCCGACGCGCCGGCGCGAGAAACGCGCTTGCAGTGCTCGATCGCTTTCCTCTTCGCTGCGTGACCTGGCTGAACGAGACGCCGTCCTGGTGCTCGCCGTTCAGGTCCGCGTTCGGCGTGATCCCGGCCTGCTCCGCCGCTCGGAGGAAGGCACGCGTCAGGGGGCTCGGATCGCGGAGGTCTTCGACCGGGAGCAGGCCTTCGCCCCCGTGGAACTCGTCGGATCCCCGAGAGTTGCACTCCGAGCGCCGGAATGCCGGCAACACCTCGGACCACGACCAACCCTCGTTGCCCGCCGCAGCCCACCCGTCGTAGTCCGCCGGGTTCCCACGCACGTACATCTGCGCGTTGATCGACGACGAACCGCCGAGCGTCCGGCCACGCGGCCAGTAGAGCGACCGACCGGCGAGTGCCGGTTGTGGCGTCGTCGTGTAGTTCCAGTCGAACTCGGTCTTGAACAGCTTGGGGAACGCAGCCGGGATACCGATCTCGGTCTTCTTGTCCGGTGGCCCGGCTTCGAGCAGCAGCACGGTGACGCCCGGATCGGCACTCAACCGGTGCGCGAGCACGCACCCCGCCGAACCCGCGCCCACGACGACGTAGTCGTACCAACTCGCCGCCCCGGCCCTCCCCATGACCTTCGGTTCGTTGCCGGACCCAGTCTTGGATCACTCCCATCTACGGAATTTCTTCCCGGGAAGCCCTACGAGCTTCCGGCGACATCTCGGCGACGGAAGACGACCGTCGCGACGACGACGAGCACTCCGGTGTAGAGCACCAGGGTTGTCGAGCGCGAGCAGCGGGCCACGGGTGAACTCGACGTTGCGCATCTGGTCCCACTCCTCGGTGGTTACGAGGTTCTCGACCCAGAGGTACTGGGCCAACCCGGGCCATTGGCTGCGAATCACGCCTTCGATCACCGCGATCCACGCGAATACGACTCCAGCGCGAACGCGGTGTTGCGGCCGAGCGTCGCGAGCGCGACTCCGAGCACCGACACGATCGCGGTGAGTAGCGACGTCCGGGCGATGGCGAGTCCCAACGAGATCCACCAGTCGCTGCCCGCGCCCGAGGTCGAGCCGTTCGCGAGCACGGCGGGAAGGAACGACGCGAGGAACATGACCTGGAGGAATGTCGCGATGATGAACGCAAGGATCAGCCCGGCGGCAGTGCGGGTCAGGTTCAGACGGACCCGGCGCGGCTCCCACGTCAGCACCGTTGTCACGGTGCCGGCACGCCACTCCGCTCCGGCCACGGCCGCGCCGGTGAAAAAGCCACCGAGCATCAGGAAGATCGCCGCGGTGAGCACGGCGCTGTCCTGACCCGGCGCCCACCAGTCGGTGAGCACTGCGGGATGGGTGGCACCGCGCCGGTGCAGCTCAGCGAGGGTCTTGCCGCTCGAGCTCAGGAACGCGACGACCCCGGCGAACGCGCACCAGAACAGCGCGAGCGCCACCATCACACGGAGCACACGGCGATGCAGCGCCCGACGCATCTCGACCAACAACAGGTTCATCGCTCGACCTCCTCGAGCTCATCGGCACGCCGGCCGAGATCAGTCGTCACCTCGAGGAAGACGTCCTCCAGGTTGTGTTCGTCGGGGCGTAGATCGGACACCCAGAAGCCACGCTCACCCAGCGTCCTGCTGATTCGTGCCGCGTCCGAGGCCCCCAGCGCGACCCGGAGCCGTCCGTCCCTTGGTTCGGCGGCGATGCCGGCACGACCGAGAACTACGAGCGCGCTCGTCGGGTCGTCGACGGTGACGAGCATCGCCTCGCCGTGCCCCGCGGCCGCGCTCACCTCGGCCACCGTGCCCCGAGCGACGCATCGACCCCGGCTGAGGATCGCGACCCGGTCGCAGGTCTGCTGGATCTCGGCGAGCAGGTGACTCGACACGAAGACCGTTCGCCCCTCGTCGGCAAGGGTACGAAGTAGCTCGCGCACGCTGCGCATGCCGGCCGGATCGAGACCGTTCGCCGGCTCGTCGAGGATCAGCAACGCGGGGTCCTTCAGCAGCGCCGCGGCGAGAGCCAACCGTTGACGCATGCCGAGTGAGTACTTCCCGGCCGGGTCGCTCGCGCGTTCTGTGAGCCCGACCGTCTCGAGCACCTCGTCGACCCGCTTCGTGCCGATGCGATCGATTGCGCCGAGCAGGGCGAGGTTGTCGCGGCCACTCATCGAGGGGAACAGCGCCGGTGACTCGACGATCGCACCAACTTCCCGGAGCGACTCGGCCAGCCCGCCCGGCACCGTCCGCCCGAGGAGGCGCAGCGATCCCTTGGTCGGCCGGACCAGACCCAGGAGACATCGGATCGTTGTCGTCTTGCCCGACCCGTTCGGCCCGAGGAATCCGAAGACGCCGCCTGCGGGCACCGCGAGATCCAGCCCAGCCACCGCGACGGTGTTCTCACGTCGGCGCCGGTACTCCTTTCGCAGCCCCTCGATCTCGATGACGTTCTCGGCCATGGCTCGTCTCCCCGTCGTGGCTCGTCAACCAACAGACGCCGCGCCGGCCCACCCGGGTGACATGCCGGCGCGAAACCTCGGTTCAGACGACGGGCCGGCCCGGAATCCGTCTCGGCTACTTCGCGCTGACGAGCTCGTCTTCTTCCGGTGGCAGTGCGGCGACGATCGCGTCCAGGTCTGCGAACTCTGCGTCGTCGATCTCGGGCGCCGCGGCCTCGCCGACCGCCGACCAGTCCGTGCGCAGGATCAACCACGCGCCGATGCCTGAGAGGATCGTCGCGATGGCGAGCCCCAGCACCAGCCGCGCGGGGTCGTAGTCGGCCCCGGGCGGCGCGGCGAACGAGATCGGCACCACGGGAGCACGGGCGAACACGTCGTCGGAGACGACCGTCACCCCGCAATCGTCACCCCGCGCGCACGGCAGGCCTCGGCTGCCGACCGGACCCGGGCTGATGACGAGCTCGGTGCTCCCCCGACCATCGCGACCGACGACGAGCGGAGCCATCGGGCCCGGCGCGCCGCAGCCCGGGCCGGAGGCATGCGGCGCCGCGCAGAGCATCGCGGTCACACGGGGCTCCCGGCGGATAGTCGCGGACATCGACGGTCACCGGTCCACCCTCGAGGGAGAGCTCCGTGGCTGGAGTGACCCTGATTTGGCCGGGAGGCGGGATCTCGTCGCCGAAGATTGTCTGGACCTCGCCGCGAGCAGGTCCCGTCACCGCGCGCACGACAACGGTGCATGGCGACGCGGCGGCGCGGCATGCACCTCGCGGTGAACGACCGAATACAAACTCGGCGGTGATCAAGTATTGGAACCGAGCGACGCCGTCGGCGTCGAGCTGGACCGGCAGCGGGTTGAAGCATGCGTTGGCGGCGCCCACCCTTCCGCACTGTTCGACGATCGCCCGTCCGAACGAATCGAATCCCCGCGCCGTGATCTGTAACACGGTGGCGGGTTCGAGGCGGTCGGCGACGTCGTAGGAATGGGGGAAAGACCGCCCTCGGTCCGCCTCGATGGTGATCTCCGGTCCGAGGGCCGGGATTTGGCGCGTGAATCTCGATGCACCCGTCGTGATCGACACGGTCGTCGTGGTGGTGGGCTTCACCTCGCTTTGATCGGCGCGCTCATCACTTTCACGATCGTCAAGACCGTCAACCCCGGCCAACCCGACGGTCGCGACGATGGTCAACGCGATGACCCCGATCCCCGCGAGCAGCCCGACCGCAGGACCGATCGCACGCAGTCCGCCATCTCGCTGCGCGCGACGCTCAGCGGTGAGCGGCCCGAACCCGGCCAGCCCGAGGACGGAGATCACGACGAGCGCCGCGCCGAGTGGCAGGAGCACGAGGAGCATTGGACCCGCTCAGTCCTGGCGCGCTCGCGCCGCGGGTGGTGGGGTGTCCTCGTCCAGGCGGCGGTTCAGCGTGAGTATCCGCCCGATGATCGGCAGCATCAACACATTGAGCCCGTGCAGCACCCCGACGATCAGCAGGATCCCGCCGAGCCGAACCGTGACCGCCTGCAGCTGGTTCGCGTTCACGGTCTCACCCCAGCCGACGTCGGGTTCGAACCGCACCGTGAAGAGGATGAATGCGAAGAAGATCAGGTAGTACGCCACGTCCATCAGCACGATGAAGCTCTTGCCCGTCCGCGGATTCGCGCGGAAGACGTCAGCCGCATAGCTCTTGCCGAACCGCCGGATGAACGGTCCGAGCCACAACGCCAGGAACACCATCCCGGCAAACCAGATCAGCTCCAAGACCCACCAGTCCATGACGATCTCTCCCTTCGTTCGTTCCGTAGTCGCAAGTACGACAGCGATGATCGCCCCGACGAGACAGCCGATGACCGCGACGCGACGACGTCGCTGGCGGCGCAGCTGCCGGTCGTCCCCGATGCTCAGCGCGACACGCGCGAAGAGGTCCTCGCTCTCGTCGAGCGCGTCCGCTTCGTCGATGAGCGCGTCACGCAGGCGCTGCTCGACGGCAGTCACGTCGTGACCTCCGATTCGCCGACGAGCTCGTTCGCTTCGCCGAGCCGCGCCTCGAGCGCGGCAAGTCCGCGCTTGAGATGCGTCTTCACCGAGTTGCGGGATATCCCCATCGCCGCCGCGATGTCGTCGATTCCCATTTCTTCGTAGTAGCGAAGCACCAGCGCGTTGCGCTGCCGATACGACAGCTCGCGCAACGCGTCGATCACCTGCTGCTGGTCTTCGCGCAGCTCGATCTCGTCCTCGGTCGACGCCCGACGCTCGTCCGTGGGGAGGTGATGGCGGAGCGAGACCAACCCCCGGCGATTGTTGTCACGAGCGAGGTTGAGGACGATCGACCGCAGGTACGGCGCCGCCTTGGCCTCGTCCTTGATCCGGTGCGCAGAGCGGGCGAGGCGGATGAACGCCTCCTGCACCAGATCCTCGGCGGCGTTCCGGTCGTCAACGAAGATCCGCGCCAGCCGCACGAGCGACTGCCCTTCTTGCTCGAAGAGGCGCACAACCAAACGGTCGACGTCGATCGTGGTTGGCTCGACCCCGATCGCCGGAGTCACACCGAGATCCAGCGGAACGGCGTCGGACCGGTACCACGGCGCGAGGAACCCCGTGACGGTCATCGTCCCGACAGACGCATCCGCCATGGGTTCCGGGTGACATGCCGCGACCAGAGCGTCGCGAATCCGCGCGCCCGACGCTGCTCCGGTCATGCGGCTGATCCTCTCACGGGCACGCACCCGGGCCCCGGTGTCGTGTGTCGAGGAGGTGTGCACTCACGGAGATGCGTGAGAGACGCCTCCCGACGGCTCGGCGGACCCGACGCCGAGCCGCACGGGGACTAGCTGGGCGCCTCGGGGATGAGCACGGTGCCTTGCGCCATGCAGGCGAGCTTGCCGTCGTTGGTCACCTCGACGTGCACCACTGCGGTCCGCCTGCTCATCGCGACGATCGTCGCCTCGGCGCGCAAGACACCGGTGCGCACCGTCGCGACCAGGTTGAGCTTGAACTCCGTCGTGGCTGCCCACTGACCGCGGTCGATCACCGGGTAGAGCACCGACCCGAGCACGTGATCCACCAACCCGGCCACCACACCTCCATGCGCGGTGCCGAAGGGATTGAGCAGCTCGGGACGAACGTCGAGCTCCGCGACCATGCGGGCGGGCCCGACCTCGACCGTACGGATGCCCAGATATGCAGGCAACCCGGTCAGCTGACTGTCGGATCCGGCGATCGCGGCGGCGGTCTCGGCGCTGTAGTGCCTGGGTGTGATCGGCGTCGTCATCTTCCCATCGTTGCAGAGCGTCACGACAGCGCGGGTTGGCCGGCCGGGTCAGCGGTCGCCGGAACCGATGCGGCCCGCGATGCCTTCGAGCAGCGTCGCGGCCAGCGTCGGCGCGCCGTTGACCGCGTCGAGGAGCTCGGTCCCGTCGATGCGCCAGACCTGCGACGGCCAACGGGCGCGCACAGTCGCGGCCCGGGGCAGGTCGTGCAGAAGCCCGAGCTCGCCGAACCAGTCCCCGGCCCCGAGCACGTTGACCTGCTCCGGTACACCGCCGTCGCTCTGGACGAGCACGTCGAGGCGCCCGGACTCCACGATGTAGAAGTGCTCGGACGGTTCCCCCTGTACGACGACGTCTGTTCCGATCGGCACGGGCTGGACGACCGCGGCCGACGCAAGTCGTTCGATCACGGCGCGGTCGGCATCCTCGAGCACCGGCACCTGCTCGAAGACCTCCACCGCCGGCCCAATGCGGTCGAGGAGCTCCACGGATTCACGATCCGCCCTCAGCAGCCCACCGACGCCGAGCAACCCGAGTGCTGGAACTGCGAGCGCGAGCACGATGAACGCGGAGTCGGCGCCCAGCGCGTCGATGACGGGTGACACGACGAGCGATCCCACGATGATCGCGGCAACTGTCAGTGCGTCGAGCGCGCCCCAGACGCGCCCGAGAACGTCGACCGAAACCGCGCGCTGAAGCTGGGTCAGCGCGAGCACGTCGAGGACCACGATGCCCATGCCCGACATCACCACCAGCGTGAAGGCGGGGCCACCGGAGCTCGTGATGGCCAGCGCGGCCATCGGTACCGACGCGACGAGCAACGCGCCGTAGAGGACTGCGCCGAGTCGGGCCGAGCGGGCGAGACGGCCGACGAATGCGGCGCCGACAACGCCGCCGACTCCCAGCGCGGCATAGAAGATCCCGACGCCGTCGACCCCGGCTTGGAGCTGCTCGCCGGCGACCAGCACCAGGACGACCGACTGGATGCCGTAGATGAACGACGTGCCGAGCATGAACCCGCCGAGCACCCGTGCATCGGCGGTCTGGCCGAGCTCACGAAATCCGTGGACCACGTGGCCGGACCAGAAGCTCTTTCCCTCTTCGTGCAGCCGGGCGCCTCCGCGGCTGCGGATCTGCAGAGCCCCCGCGAGGGCCGCGGACGCGAGGAACGTCACGCCGTTGAGTGCGAACGAGAAGGTGGTCGTTCCGATGACGAGCAGACCGGCGCCGATCGCGGGACCGAGAACCACCGACAGGTTCTCGACGATGCTCTCGGCCGCATTCGCACTCGCGAGGTCACGCTCGTCCACCATCTCGGGGAGCATCGCGACCACTGCAGGTCGATAGGCAGTCCCGAGGGCAGTCGTGAGGAAGGCGGCCGCGGCGGCGATGCCGACTGGTCCGTCGAGCGCCGTCACGATCGCGAGCACGAACATGAGCACCGCGCGTGAGACATCGGAGACGATGAGGATCGTGCGCCGGTCGTAGCGATCCGCGACCAGGCCGCCGAATGGACCCACCACCACGTACGGAACGAGTCCGCGCGACCGTGACGAATGCGACCCAGCCCGCCGATCCGGTGGCCCCGTAGACCCAGACGAGCAGCGCGACGTTGTACAGCCAGTCCCCGGTCTGCGATACCGAAGACGCCGCGACAAGAAAGCGGTAGTCGCGGTAGTGCAACACCGCGCGCAACCCTCGCCTTGACCGTGTCGACACGCTCGGAGCTCCCGGTAGTTCAGTTGAGCGGGGAGTCTTGCGCACCAACTGGTGCCGCGGTCGTGCGCGGCGCCATCGGTATCCGGATGACCGACGCGACGATCCCGATCATGAGCGCGAGGTAGCCGAAGACCAGGATCCACGACGGGACCGGAGGTGACCAGAAGGTGTCAGAGGTCCAGAACCAGAACGGCCCGTTGACCCCGGACGTGTACCGGCGCAGTGCCTGGTTGAACGCGAGCATCTGCGCCACCACGAACGCGACCACCAGCCACCACGCGAACCGCTTGATCGCGAGCTTCGTGCCGACGAGCTCGCGCAGCGTGTAGCCCGCGAGCAGCGGTATCCCGACGGCGAACGGCAACGTGTACCTGCCGTGCCACACCAGGTTGTTTGCGCTCGCCCGAGCCGTCTCGATCGCTACGGGCACGACGTAGGTGAGTGCGAGCGTCACTCCCACTGTCCAGGCGACGCGACGATTCCCCGCGGTGACTGCGAAGAGGACCAGCGCGCCCACCGCGACGAGCCAGAAGATCGTGGTCGCCATCGGGGTCACCGTGTCGAGCCAGCCGAACATGCCGATCATCTCGCGGGTGTTGGACCAGTAGAGCTTCCCGATGCTCTGCTCGAAGATGAAGCTGATCGGCCGGTCGAGGCCCTTCTGAGCCGTGTTGCCTTCGCTGAGCGGCTTGGCCCACGCGGACCAGGCGACCTGCACCATCGTGAGACCGATGGCCGCGGCGGCCCAGGCCTGCACCGCGCGGCGCTTGATCAGCGACTCGACGCGGGGGCGGCCCGCGACGAACACGAGAATGATCACCGTGAGCAGCAGCCACAGCGGTGAGAGCGGACGCGTCACCGCGAGGACGCATGCCGCGATCCCGAATCTTCGCAGCACGCGCGGATCGTCCCCGACGCCCGTATCGCTGAGCGCGATTCCATGGGTCCACAACGCGATGCCCGCTGCGATCTCCGGGGTGCTCGGATTCACGATCCCGCTGAAGTACAACGCCATCGGCGTCAGCGCGAAGAGGAACCCCAACGAGAAACCGAGCGTTCCCACCGCGGTCACCGTCGACACCGCCGACGCGAGCAACGCAGCTACCAACGCCGCACCCAGGAGACGCATGAGATAGATCTGGCCCGAGCCCGGCGGGACCCAGTAGCTCCCGAACCCGATGTATGCGGAGTAGGGCGGGAGGTAGCGAGCGGTGTACGTGGGGAGCGAGCCGTTGCCGGACAGCGCGTCCGCCAGGTGGAAGCAGTTCGCCGGGATCTGGGGATGGAACGCAAAGCAGTCCGGGCCCTCGCGATACACGCGCGGCGCGGTGACGTACACGTTGGGCTCACCCTTGCGGGAGGTCCCGATGAGATCACCACGCGGGATCGCCGCGGCATGGATGACGTGTGACGGCTCGTCGGGTCCCGAGTAGATCGGCGACGCCAGAGCCCAGGTCGCGCCCACGGCGAGAAAGAGGGCGAACGACACGATCCACCGCAAGCCCTCAATCTAGGCCGTGCACCCTCCGCACCTGGGAACGCCCGGGCCGAGCCGGCTTGCGGCTACCAGGCCCCGCCGGCGCGCGCCCGTTGCACGGCGGCCTCGGTGAGGGTCGCGAAGCGGATCTCGGGGAGCGAGACGACCAGGCGTCCGACCGCCGGGTGCTCGAAGTGCAGGGTCGAGTGGAAGGGCGGCCCGCCGAACGCCATGGCCATCTGGACCTCCGCCAACCGCAGCCGCGCGTGGCGTGGGCCACTCGGTGCACCGGCCGCCGGGCGGCCATCGCCGCCGCAACGGGCGAGATACAGCACCGAATCAACCAGTGCGAGCACGTAATCACCGTCGGGGAGGCGCGGCCCCGCTTGCGGTGACGTCGCCACCGCAATGCTGGCCGGCGCGATCTCGGCGCGACCGAGATCCCGCTTCGAAACCACTCCCGCGAGCACCCGCGCGAGTCGCCGCTTCTGCCCGTTCCGCACCGGTCCGTCCTCATGCAGCCTGCGCCCACAAATGTCACCCAGTGGGATGATCTGCTCGCCTCGGTATGAATCGTACAGCGTCGTACGGGCCGGGGGTCAGGCCGTACGTGCCGGCGCCGGCTCCGAGGCCCAACGCTCGGCGATGAGCTCGAGTGAGCGCGCTCGCGCCGCGAACGAGTGCGCCCGCGTCGACAGCATGATCTCGTCCGCGTCCGTCCGACGCTGCAGCTCGACCAACCCTCCGTGCACGGATTCCGGGTCCCCCACGAGGTGGGTCGCCGTCGTCTCCGCGACCACGGCGGCTTCGGCCGGTGAGTACTCGTACGCCTCGGCCTCCTCGGGCGTCGGCAACGGACCGAGCTTGCCGCTGCGCAGCTGCAGCATCGCGAGCGTGGACGGACCTGCGAGCCACCGCGCCTCGTCGGCGTCCGGCGCGGACAGCACGGACACCGCCACCATGGCGCGCGGCTGCGCCAGCACGAACGAAGGCCGGAAGGACGAGCGGTACCGCTCGAACGCAGCGTCGACGAACTTCGGGCTGAAGTGGTAGGCGAACGAGAACGGCAGCCCGAGCATCCCGGCGAGCTCGGCACTGAACACCGACGATCCGAGCAGCCACACCTCGGGGAGATAGCCGTGGCCGGGGACCGCGGCGGGGTGACCGGCCGGACCGTCGATCTCCATCAGGTACCGGATGAGCTCGACGACGTCGTCCGGAAAGCTGTCGGCGCTGAGGTCCGGCGAACGCCGCAGCGCTCGGGCCGTGACCGGGTCGGTGCCGGGCGCGCGTCCGAGCCCGAGGTCGATACGGCCGGGATGGAGCGCCTCGAGCGTCCCGAACTGCTCGGCGATGACGAGGGGCGCGTGGTTCGGCAACATGACACCACCGGAGCCCACCCGGATGGTCTCGGTGGCATTCGCGAGGTGCGCGATGAGCACCGCGGGCGCGGAGCTCGCGACCGTGGGCATGCCGTGATGCTCGGCGACCCAGAGGCGTTGATAGCCGAGCCCCTCGGCGACCGCGGCGAGCTTGGTCGTCTCGGCCAGGGCCCGCGCCGGTGTCGAGCCGCGGGTCACCGTGGCCAGGTCGAGCACGGAAAGAGGCACCATGGGAGGTGCAACCCTCGCACGGCAGCTCCGCTTCCCGCTCCGGGCCGCGCGCCTCAGCCCTCGATCCGGAAGTCGGTCGCTCCGGTGGGAACCACCTCGGAGACCCGGACGCGGCGGACTTCGGCATGGCTCGGCCCACGCCGGCACCAGCCAATGAGCGCGTCGACCTTCGCCGGCGGGCCCTCGAAGACTGCTTCGACTCCGCCGCCGAGCAGGTTCCGGACGGTGCCCGCGAGCCCGGCCGCGCGGGCCTGGTGGGCGCACGCCACCCGGTAGCCCACGCCCTGGACCCGGCCCTCGATCACGAGCCGCCGGCGCACCACGTCGTCCGTGCCGGGCCCGGGCGTCATGGACCGGGCGGCGCGACCGTACCGAGGAAGGGGTCGTTGCCCTCGTGGTCGCCGATCATGTTCATCCCGGCCTGGCTCCGGGCTCCTTGATGCTTCACCCGGCGATGACGTTCGTGGCTCCTCGCCGCAACGTGATGCTCGGCGGCGGCGAGCCGGTGAGAGTCTGCCCCACACCTCGGTGGGCTCGCGGGTGACAGACTCCGGCGATGACCGAAGCGACGACCCGGCTGCGCCCGGTCGGGCTCGAGTTCCTCGACACCGCGGCGCAGAAGTACGAGTACCACGCACCGCTCGCCGCTCCTCCGGTCGCGGTGTTCGCGGCGATCAGCGCGGATCCGTCCACGTGGAGCTGGTTCCCTGGTCTCGATGAAGGCGAATACGAGGGCGACGCCACGCCGGGGATCGGGACGCGCCGATGGGTGCGCACCGGTGGGGTGAAGTACCGGGAGACGATCCTCGCCTGGGACGAACCGCGCCGCTGGGCCTACCGGGTCGATGAGACCTCGGCTCCCCTGTTCGCCGTGTTGCTGGAGGACTGGGTGATCGAACCGGCCGGCAACAGCTCGACATTGCGGTGGACGTTCGCATTCGAGCCGCTCCGCGAGACCGCGGAGCTGTTCGCGGGTGCACGCGACCTCATCGGTACCGCGTTCCACGGCGCGGCCCAGGGACTCGACGCGGCGCTGCGCTGAGCCGACCGGCGCGTGCCCGCCTCGAGCCGCGTCATGCCATCGGGATCGTCTCGACCTGATCCTGTCCGTGGTACCAGATGAAGAGCGTCTTCTCGTCGGCGAGCTTGCGGACGACCCGGTTGGCATCTTCGCGGATCGGCACCAGCGCCCACACGGCCGAGCGTCCTTCGCGACCGAACTCGACGTACTGCGCCATCGAGTCCGCATCGTCGACGAAGCCGCCGATGAGCCGACCGGAGAGCGTGCGGTCGCTCTGGAAGTGCTCCTCGTACACGAGGATCTGCGCACTCGTGTAGAACCGCAGGTTCTGCTCGTCGATGCCCTGCTCCCGGAGCGCCGAGAGGGCGTGGTCCCCCGCCGCGTCGTTCTCGAAGATGGCGACGAGCACGCCTTCCATCTCGACCACGCCCGGCCGACTCGCCGGCCCGCCGTCACTGGAGCCGAACGGCCACCGGTCTGCAGACTTCGTCATTTCACGAGCCCGCACCGACGACCCCTGATCCGCTGCACCTCGCGACCCTACGCCCGGAATCTCCGTTCTCGAACGCCGGGCGGCGCCGCGGCTGACCCGGGTCCGATCCGTGTGAGATCCAGGTCCAGCGCCCTATGGCCGTTTTGTGGCAATTGGCGCACACTGGAGGGAACAGGTCACACCTCAGGGAGGCGTTGATCCGCAGGCGATCCAACTGGTCGCATGAGCCTGCGGGAAGCCAGTGCGAAACCGGCCCCAGCTCGATGGGGCCTGTGCTCACTGACTCGCAACCGAGGTATCCGTGCGCCCGCTCCCTCGATCGGCTCGCTGGCTCGCCGCCGGGATCGCCGTCGCCGCGCTCGCCGGCTGCGGGTATCGCGCGGACGCCGCGCGATCGGCGCCGCCCGACCAGTCGCAGCTGCGAACGAGCACCAGCACGTCCAGTACGCCCAGCACGACCACCACGACTGCTCCGCCGGCACAGGTGTTGGCGGCCGTGGCCTACGCCACCGGGAACGCCCAGCTCGACGCGCTGCTCCCGACGTTGCCGCGGTTGTTGTCCGAAGGCGGTGCAACCGTCCACTACGGCTACAACCCGCTCGACACCTGTTGCCACGCGGGCGGGTACAACCCGGCGCCGAACGACGTGTGGATCGGCCAGACGGCGTTCGCCAGCCCGGCACGATTGACCTACGTCACCGTGCACGAGCTCGCCCACAGTGTGCACATCAAGACGGTACGAGCCGCCGCGCTCACCGCCGCGGTCGCCGGCGCACCCGTGGTGCGCGCGGGGAGCGCATGGGACGACTCCGAGAAGGTGGCGGACTGTGTCGCGTGGGTGCTGTACCCCGCCGAGACGGCGGCCGGTGGCATCACCTACTGGGGTTGCCCCGAACCGTGGCGGAGCCAGGTCCGCGCCGCGCTGCGGTAACCGCCCCCCGGGTCAGGAATCGCGGGACAGCCCGGCGAGGTCGTGCGGGCCCGATCGGGGATAGCCGCCCGCCGCCTTGACGCGCTCGCTCCACGGGCCGACGATCGCCACGAGCTCGTCGAAGTGGTCGCCGAGACCTTCGATGATCGGGCGGCACAGCTCGTCGGTCACCGATTCGACCCGTTCACGCGCGGTGCGACCTTCGGGGGTGAAGGCGCCGTCAGCAACCAACCCGCGCTCGACGAGCCTCGCCTCCGCCTCGTCGAGATCCGTGTCGCTCCACGCGCGCGTCCGCACGTAGGTTCGCAACGGCAGACCCCAGTACAGCTCTGTCAGCAGCCCGATCTCGGTGGCGTCAAATCCCGCGGAGCTCCACGCGACGATGTGCGCATCACCGCGAAACTCGCGCAGCCGATCGGCGAGTCGCCACATGTCTCCGAGCGGATCGTCGGGAAGGCCCAGCGCCAGCAGGCCCGCGTAGAGTGGCCGGCCCTCAGGTCGCAGACGGTCGTTGGCCCGCGCCAGCAGCTCGGTCCCCCGGTCCAGTCCGATGGGGCCGGCGCCGAGAATCCGTCGGAGCTGGCCGACGGCGCCCGCGGTCCGGGCGACACCGATCTCGCTCGCGCTGACGAGCGCCCAACCGTCGGCGACGAGCGGCACGACGATCGCGGGGTTGAAGACACCGAACGCCGCGGCGACAACCTCGCCCGGGACCTGCCCCAGGACGGAACCGCGACTGCAGAAGTACGCGGGCCCGTCGGGCATGGCCACCCCAGCCACCTCGGCGGGACTCGGTCCGAACCCGAGCGCCTCGTACGCACGGTGGCACTCGGGTGAGAAGTACACCTGCCCCGCAACCGGCTCGAGCACCGCGCCCAGAGCGTGGGCCCGGGTGGAGACGATGTCGTCGTTGATCATGACGAACGAGTGTGGCAGGTCACCGCCTCCCCCGGACTGCCCGGCCTACGCGTTGTGGATCACGATCGATCCGCAGGACACATTCGTCACGGCGTCGGCCGTGTCGTCCGCCCCCGCCTGATTGTCGTAGAGAGCACCTCACCGGTGGGCGTCTTCCAGATCTTGATCCGGAACTTGTCGTTGCCCGTCCGCCGACCGTCGATCACCGACACCCCAGGCGACCACCGAACGTCGCCACCTGGGCGGCTCGGCGCGACTACGTTCGGCGCGCGAGGAAGGAGAACCCGATGATCGAGCACGTGATCGAGAAGTGGCACGCCCACCTGCGCGGCAAGCTGCCGGGCGGGCTCGACGAGCTCCTCGACGAGGACGTCGTGTTCTTCTCGCCGATCGTCTACACGCCGCAGGCGGGCAAGGCGATCACGAAGCTGTACCTGGAAGCCGCCGGCCAGACGTTGCCGGGCGATGCAACGATCGCGCCGGCCGGCGGCGACGAGAAGCCGGGCGGTGGGTTCCGGTACACGAAGCAGGTGCTCGCCGGGGACACCGCCGTGCTCGAGTTCGAGACCACTGTCGAAGGCAAGTACGTCAACGGTGTCGACATCATCCGGTGCAACGACGAGGGACGCATCGTCGAGTTCCGCGTGATGATCCGCCCGCTGCAGGCCGTCAACCTCGTTCACCGGCAGATGGCAGCCATGCTCGAACGCATGAAGCCGGCGGACTGATCAGAGCGGCGAATTCGAGTGCCGGCGTCTGGGGGCACCTTCGCGCCTGCGCGAGAAGTGATCGAGTGCGCCCGAGAGCGCGCGGCGGGTATCGAGGGGGTCGATCACCTCGTCGACGTACCCACGCTCGGCCGCGGCATACGGGTGGTTGAAGCGTTCGTCGTACTCCGTCAGCAGGCGCTCGTGCTCCGCGGCGACGCGTCTCGGGGTCGTCGATCGCGGCAAGCGCTTTGCCGTGCAGGACCTGCACTGCGCCGGACCCTCCCATCACCGCGATCTGGGCTCCCGGCCACGCGAGGCAGTAGTCGTTCCCTAGCTGCTTCGAGTCCATGACGATGTACGCGCCGCCGTACGCCTTGCGCAACACCACGCACAACCGCGGCACCGTTGCCGCGGCGTACGAGTGCACGAGCTGCGCCCCGTGGCGGATCATCCCCCGCCACTCGAGGTCCTTCCCCGGCTCGAAACCGGGAGTGTCGACGAAGGTGACGACGGGAAGGTTGAACGCGTCACACCACTGCACGAACCGCGCTGCCTTCTGCGATGCCGAGATGTCCAGGGCACCCGCTCGCGAGAACGGCTGGTTGGCGACGACGCCGACGGACCGCCCGTCGAGGTGCGCGAGCCCAACGACGATGTTCGGCGCATGGAGTGGACGCAGCTCGAGCAGCGAGCCGGCATCGACGACGTCGCGCACCACCGTCCGAACGTCATACGACGCGGTCGGTGAGCCCGGGACGGCGCCGGCGGCCTCCTCACAATCGCGATCGACCGGATCGTCGCAGTACCACGACGGGGCGTCTTCAACGTGGTTGGGTGGGAGGTACGCCAGCAGGACCGCGAGCGCGTCATCTGCCGCGGGTTCGTCCTCGACGACGAGCGACGCGACCCCGACTGTCGCGGCAGTGCATCGCGGCGCCGCCGAGCTCGAAGCGATCGAGCGTGACGCCAGTGAGCTCAGCCACCGCTTCAGGACCGCTGACGTACGCGAAGGCGGCGGTCGTCATGATCACGTGGTCGACGAGCCCGAGGCAGAGCGCCGGTCCCGAGACGCAGGCGCCCGTCACGATGATGATCGTCGGGACGACGCCCGAAGCGTCTACCAGCGCGCGTGCGCACCGGCCCCAGCCGTGCAGCGAGCTGACGCCTTCGCCGACGTCGGCGCCGGTCGTGTCGAGCCGGGCGACGAACGGCATCCCGAGCTCGGTGGCCAGGCGGATCGCCCGCTCCATCGTCTCGGCACCGGCTGCGCCCACCGCGCCATGGTGCTTCCCACCTTCTACGCGCAGCTCCACGATCGGGCTACCGGCCCACTCGACGATGCGCGCCGCGGCAGACTCGCTCCGGCGATCCATGATCGGCGTCATGGAGCCGGCGAGGCGCGGGTTCACGCGCTGCGCAACCAGGCGACCGGCTCTCCGGCGCGGAGTCGCTGACCCGGTTCGGCGAGCATGCCCATCAGGAATCCCGCGAACGGGCTGCGCACCTGGGTCGACGTCCCCGGACCGTCGATGATCCCGATCGACTGGCCCGGCGCGACCAGATCACCCTCCGTCGAGGTCGCCTCGGGTGGGAGCAGGAGGAACACGCCGGCGGACGGGGCGACGACGAGACGTTCGGGAACGTGCATCCGTTCGCCTTGGATCGAAATGGTGTTCAACTGCGAACCTTCTTCGGGGGCTACCGAGGGATTCGACTCGCCGGGCTCGGCACGGTTACATCGAACCTCGCAAATGTTTCGTCCGTGTCTCGCGCTCGTTCATTACCCGCGAGTAACGACACTCGTGGATCCGCCCCGCTGCGGGTCAATCGAGTGGCGGTGGCGGCTCCACGAGAAGATCCGCGTACGCCGGGTGATCGTCGATGAACTCGGCCACGAACCAACAGGTGGGATCGACACGAAGCCCGCGTTCACGAAGGTCGTCGAGTGCGCCGGCGACGAGCTGCGCGGCAATTCCCTGACCGCGGTGCTCAGGGGACGTGAAGGTGTGGTGCATGACGACGTGGTCGACACCCGGCCGGTAGTCGGCCACACCAACCGCTTCACCGTCGACGACGAATTCGTAGCGAGCACGACCCGCGTCGTGGCGAATCGAGCCGGGCGAACTCATCCCAAGAACCTACCCGCGGGTCAGGTCGGCAGCCCCTGCTCGGCGATCAGCGCGCTGACGACGCCCGCCACGCGTCGTTGGCGTCCGAGAAGCGCCGGCGCAGGTCGTCCATGTCGTACGGTCGTTCTTCGAGCGGTCCGGGCCCCCACTGGCTGCGCGGCTGGCGTACGAAGTCGCCGCCGTAGACGTGCACCGCACCGGTGAGCCGGTCACCTGGGTTCGCGACCGCGTGGATCACGTCGTCGCCGAGCACGAGAACGTCACCGGCGACGATTGCCTTCCCACCAGCCTCAACCAGCTCGCCCGCGCCGGGGACGGCCCGGCGGTAGAACGAGTTGTCCTCCTCGCCGGCATAGATCCCGATCGCGGCCCACATCCGATGGTCATGGGGGTAGAGATGCATGCCGGGTGCCCACACCAGATGGAGCACGGTGAGCTCCGGCTCGTGGTGCAAGATCGTGATGCCACCCTCCCGGGGGCGGAGCTGGTCGGCGACTGCCGCCGGGTCCTTCAGCGCCCGTTCGAGCACCGCGCGCACCGCGAGCCGGGGCTCGGATTCGGCCCGGGCCTCCTGGAGCCGGCTGAGCAGATCGTCGATGTCGAACACGGACGCCCTCCGTCACGGCCTTTTCGGCCCCCCACCTTCGCGCATCCTCCGAGCGTCGTCTCGCGTGTTGTTTCCGCGCGTCCTCGAGTCCCATCTGCCACGCTGATCGCGTGACCCGACCTGAGCGAGCCCGAGCGCGGCCCGGGTGGCTGATCGCGGAGATGGGAACCTCCCTGATCCAATGACCGTCCGGGGCCGGTGTCGTACTAGCTGATCGAGGTGGCCATCGCTCTCGCCGACGCCTCGTTGTCGAAGCCTTCGACCCGATAGGTCACACCGTTCTCCTCCCACAGGAGCACGTGACCCGTCGCGCGCGTGACTCCCCGACGGAGGATGCCATCGCGATCGAGGTACGGGATCTCCTGGTGGGTGCCGGTGATCCAGAGCGCAGGGCGGCCCCGCACCGACATGATCCGCACGTCGCGCTCCGCGGCGATCGTCGGGGCGAGGTCGGCCGCGGCGTTCGGAGGCGACGCCACTTCGACGACGTTGAACGCCGGGTACTCGAGCACGACCAGACCGCCCGGAACGCGACGGTCGATCACGACCTTGGTGGGGACCACCCCCGCCGGACCTGGGACACCGATGGGGAACCCGACCGCCGCTCGCGCGGACGCGAGATCGAGCGAGAGCACTGCGGGAAGCGGGACGGTGGTCGGCGGGGGAGCCGGGTGAGGACGACGGACCGCCGAGTGCTCCGTGGCACCGCTTCCGTTCGATCCCGAGCCGACTCCCAACGCGTCGAGGACCGCATCCCGGCTGGGTGGGATCGCGACCGCGACGAGCACCACCGCGGCGACGGACGCCACGACGGTGACGAGCGGGCGGCGAAGCCGGCGCGATCTCGCGGCCGTACCCGAGCCCGGCGCGGTAAGGGACGCGCGGGAGACGCGGAATGATCGTTTCGCCCGCTGGAACATCCAGGTGCTCGCCCAGCTCGCGCAGGTCCTGTTCGACGTCGATCACGAGACCACCGCCACACCGAGGGATGCGCGGAGCCTCACCAGCGCGCGGGACAGCCGCGACTTGATCGTTCCGACCGGGACGGCCAGTGCCGTCGCGGTCTCGGCTTCCGAGAGATCGGCGAAGTAGCGCAGCGCGATCACCTCACGGTCCCGGTCGGGTAATCCGGCAACCGCATGGAGCAGCCATTGCCGTCGTTCATTGGCCATCGCGATCTCCTCGCTCGATCTGGTGTCGCCGCTCCCGACCTCATCCGCGACGTCCCGATGCGCGATGCGCAGCTGCAGTGCATTTCGTCGTGACGCCGATCGGCGACGGTTGCGTGCCTCGTTCGCCACGATCGTCAACAGCCACGGCCGGAACGGTGACTCGCCTCGAAATCGGTCAATGTTCCTCGCGGCCCGCACGAACGCCTCCTGGACCACGTCCTCCGCCTCGGGGCCGACGATCGCGTAGCCGACGCGGAGCGCGACCACCCGGTGGCGCTCCACGAGCTCGCAGAGCGCCTCGATGTCGCCGGCCTGCGCGCGGCCGACCAGGTCGTTGTCGGTAGGGATCATCCCAGTACCCGTGCTACCCCGCGCCGGCCGTTCTGGTTCCACGATCCCGCCGGGAACCCGAACGGTGCGTGCGGGGTACCGTTGGCGTGGTGTGGTCCGCGCGTCGGCGCCGAGAGCTCGATGAGCAGGAACTCACACTGCCGATCCTGCCC
This sequence comes from uncultured Acidimicrobiia bacterium, assembly GCA_963770095.1. Taxonomy (GTDB): domain Bacteria; phylum Actinomycetota; class Acidimicrobiia; order IMCC26256; family JAENVU01; genus Chersky-806. The sequence goes on along the minus strand of CAVYOO010000003.1, from coordinate 600,994 downwards.
GGTGAGGTCAGCAACGGCGAGTTCGTCCCTCGCCCGCCGACCGCCCGGGACCGCTTCATCGTGGCCCAGGTCCTGCGCCGGGCCGACGAGATCGCTCGCCGCACCGGAGTGTCGCGCCGGAGCTTCCTGCAGTCGGCGGGCGGCGTCGCGCTCACGCTGGGCGTGCTCAATGCCTGCTCCGGCAGCGGCGGGAAGGCCGCGCGTCGCGTCGGGACCACCACCACCTCGGGTGGCCACTTCGTGGTGCCCGACCCGAATGATGCTCCGGCGTGCGCCGCCGCGCTCGGTGGGACCGGAGAGCTCATCGTGGACGTCCACACGCATCACGTGATGCCGGACGGCCCGTGGCGTCGAGCCGCGCCCGCAATGGAGGAGATGATCCTGCGGCTCGTCCCGGCCGGCTGCGATGCCGCGGATCCGCTCGAGTGCCTCGATCGTGCGCACTACGTCCACGATCTGTTCCTGGCCAGCGACACCACCGTCTCCATGCTGACCGACGTTCCGAACTCGGGCCCGGGCGACGTGCCGGTGCCCTACGCAGAGAACCTCGGGACCGCCCAGTTCGCCGCGTCGCTCGCCACGGGGAGCGCGCCCCGGGTGCTCCCGCAGATCGTGCTCGCACCGAACTTCGGGCCCATCGAAGCCGCGCTCGACACCGTCACCGCCCAGGTCGAGACCGGCCGTCCCGCTTCCTTCAAGGCGTACACCGCATGGGGGCCCGGAGGTCGCGGGTACTCACTGGTAGATCCGATGATCGGCCTGCCGGTGATCGAACGCATTCAGAGTCTCGGCGGCCGCATCGTGTGCGCGCACAAGGGTCTGCCACTCCAGGGATTCGACCTCGCCCGGAACGGCCCGGACGATCTGGTCGCCGCAGCCAAGCTGTTCCCGGCGATGCAGTTCGTCGTGTACCACTCGGCTTACGAACGCGAGCTCAGCGAAGGTCCGTACGATCCGGCACGGGCCGGCCGGGGAACGAGCTCATTGCTGGCTGCCCTCGATCGGCACGAGATCCCGCCGAACGCGAATGTCTGGTGCGAGCTCGGGACGACGTGGCGCGAGGTGCTCAGCCACCCCGACGAAGCTGCGCACGTGCTCGGGAAGCTGTTGACCCGGGTCGGCGAAGACCGGGTGCTCTGGGGCACCGATGCAATCTGGTACGGATCGCCGCAGCCGCAGATCATGGCGTTCCGGGCGTTCGAGATCTCACCCGAGCTGCAGGAGCAGTACGGGTACCCCGCGCTGACGCCCTCGCTCAAGCAGAAGGTCTTCGGCCTCAATGCGGCCCGGCTGCTCGGCCTCGACCCGGCCGCGACCTACTGCGGCCTCAGCACCGACCCATTGACCGCGGCACGGCCCGCGGCACAGGCACTGGCCCGCGACGGCGTCCTCACGCCGTGGCGCGGCGAGGGCCCCTGACCCGTCGCGAGGTGTTGACGTGGCTCCGCCACGGCGGCGAGCTGACGATGTGAGCGTTCGTGCCGGGTGACTAGACGCCGGCAGCGGCGTTGAGCGAGTTCAGGTGCTCGACTGCGTCGAGGTATTCCTCCACCCAACGCTGGACGACGGCGGCGGTCTTCTCGACCCTCTCGAACTGACCGACGACCTGGCCGACCGGGTTGAACGCAACGTCCACCGACTGGTCGGGGTATCGGTGGGTGGCGGACACCGCCATGCCCGACACCATGTACTGCAGCGGCATCCCGAGCGGTTCGGGGTTTCCGGCGGCCTCCCACGCCTCGGTCCAGTCGTTGCGCAGCATGCGGCACGGCTTCCCCGTGAAGGAGCGGCTCCGGACCGTGTCGCGCGACGACGCATTCACGTAGGTGTCCTGCTGCACGGGTGTGTTCTCGGACTCCTCGACCATCAACCACTGCGAACCGGACCACGCCCCCTGGCAGCCCAACGCCAGCGCGGCGGCGATCTGCGCACCATTGCCGATGCCGCCCGCGGCGAGCACGGGTACCGGCGCGACCTCCTTGACAACTTGCGGCCACAACACGATCGAACCGACCTCACCGCAGTGGCCACCGCCTTCGCCGCCCTGGGCGATGATGATGTCCACGCCGGCGTCCGCGTGCTTGCGCGCCTGGTACGGCGATCCGCACAGCGCGGCAACCTGGCGCCCTTCCGCATGGATGTGATCGATCATGTCCGCGGGCGGGGTGCCGAGCGCGTTGGCGATCAGCATCATCTTCGGGTGCGCCAGCGCGATCTCGACCTGTGGAGTCGCGGTCGCCTCGGTCCAGCCCAACAGCTTCAGCGAGTTGTCCTCACCTTCGGGCGTCGGGACGCCGTGGTCGTTCAGCAGCTTCCGGGCGAAGTCCAGGTGGGCCTGCGGCACCATCTCCTGGAGCATCTTCGTAAGGTCCTCCGTCGACATGTCCGCGTCCATGCCCTCGTACTTGTTCGGGATCACGATGTCGACGCCGTAGGGGCGGTCACCGATGTGCTCGTCGATCCAGTTGAGCTCGATCTCGAGCTGCTCGGGGCTGAACCCAACCGCGCCGAGCACACCGAAGCCGCCGGCCTTGCTCACTGCGACGACGACGTCCCGGCAGTGGGTGAAGGCGAAGATCGGGAACTCGATGCCGAGCTGATCGCAGATTGGCGTGCGCATGGTGGTTCGCTCCTGGATGCGTGGCGTGCAGTGTCCTGCAGAGTATCCAGACCGACGCCCGGAGCGTGATTCGCCGTTACCCTCGGGTCGCGTGATCGAGCTCGCCGCAGTCAACGTGGGAACTCCGACGATCCTCGCCACCACCCGGGACGAGAACGTGTGGAGTGGGATCCGGAAGCAACCCGTGCCGTCGTCCGCCGCGCTGTGGCTCTCGGCGATCAACCTCACCGGTGACGGGCAGGCGGACCTGACCGTGCACGGCGGCGCGGACAAGGCCGTGTACGCGTATCCCTCCGAGCATCTCGGTCCATGGAGCGAGGAGCTGGGTGAAGCGCTCGGGCCGGCACCGTTCGGCGAGAATCTGAGCACCATCGGCGCGCTCGAACGCGACGTCCGCGTCGGCGACATCTGGTCGTGGGGTACCGCGGTGCTCCAGGTATGCCAGCCGCGCTGGCCGTGCTTCAAGCTGGCGCTCCACCGCGCCCGCTCGGACATCCAGTCAAGGATGCGGTCGACCGGTCGCACCGGCTGGTACCTGCGGGTCCTCGAACCCGGCGAGGTTCCGGCGGCAGGTCCGATCGACGTCATCTCGGAGGATCCGGCCGGCGTGACCGTCGAAGCCGCGCATCTGGCGATGAGCGACCGTCACCTGGTCGAGCCCGAGCTCGTCCGCACCGTCGCCGGGCACGCGGCCCTGGCCGAGGAGTGGAGGGCCCCGCTGCTCGAGCGGCTCGACCGCTGACCCCGACCGCGTTTCCGTCCAGGTCTGATGCGCCTCGGTCGAATCAATCCGGCGAACGCGTACGCAACGGCGACCGCAGCGCACCGTCGCTGATCGCACCGACCTTCAGGGCGGTCAGGACGACCGCGACGATCGTGACCGCGCGGATCAAGACCAAGGGCGGCAACAGCGCATCGACGACGCCGGTCGACCAGCCGATGTGGAAGTGCCCGTAGACGAGGACGAAGATCGCCAGCGTGCTCGCGGCGAACCCCACCCAGACGCGTCGCGCGATGGGCAGCACCACGAAGAACGGCACGATCCAGAGGTCGTAGTTCGGCGAGTACACCTTGTTCGAGAGGAGAAACACACCGACGACCGCCGCGCCTACGGCCATCGCACCGAGGTGACGCCGTACGGCAAACACGGAGATGAGGACCAGCCCGCCGGCGAGCGCGGTCGCGGCCAGTACGTCGGTGACGCCGTCCGTGTGGCTCCCGATCAAGGGACTCACGAATGGGGTGGCCAGCAGGGAATGCCAGAGGCTGCCCCACGTCGCCGACCGGCCGCCCTGGAACGACACCGGGTAGATCCACGATGCCCAGTTCCAGATCGCCACCGGGCCGTTCAGGACTGCCGTCGTGAGGACGAACGCGCCCACGAAGCGGAGCGTGCCGCGGTGATCGCCGGCTCGCCAGCGCAGCACCGCGAGCGGGGGCAGGAACAAGCCGGGGAACACCTTCGCCGATGCGCCGACCGCGAACAGCACCCCACTCGCGCGGTCCTTGCCCCGGTCGAACGCGATGAGCCCCGCAACCGCCGGCGCCATCGCCACGAGATCCCAGTTGTGAAAGGCATACAGCGCGAGCGGGATCCCGAGCGCCCAACGCCAGATCCGGTCACCGCCACGCTCACGCAGCATCGCCGTGATGAGCAGCGCCAGCACCGCGCTGATGACCCCGTTCGCGACGAAGAACGAGCCCGCGCTGCGACCGAGCCATCCCGTCAGCCACTCGAGGTAGCCGATGACGACCGGGTACTCAATTGGTCGGCCGCGGTACGGCAGCAACGAAGGATGCACGTTCCACGCGATGAACCGCCCGGGAATGTCGCTCAGTGCCGTGTGGCCACCGGGTGCGTAGACCGCGGCTTCCAAGAGGGCCGCGACGACGAGCGTGCCGAACGTGGCGAGGAGCGCAGTCCTCAGCGGCACGGTCGGCCGCGGGAGCATCACCGGTCGAACCTACGCGTCCGTGCGGAAGCGTTCGCTCCGGCAGCGGTAAAGGATCGGCAAAGTCTGTCGCCTCGATCTGTCCAACCCGGGGAGGGGCTCTACTCTCCAACGATGGGCCCTCGAGCATGAGCCGCCGATGAGAATCCGCACCGCAATCGCCACGGGCGCGGCGATTGTCCTGTTCGCCACGGCCTGCGGCAGCAGCGGTACCTCGTCCGGGCCGTCGCCCGGGCCGTCGTCCGGGTCGTGCGGGGCCGGACGTCCGGCCCCGCCGTGTTACACCTCGGTCATCGTGTTCAGCTTCGAAAACCGGACGTGGCGTGACGTCGGCGCCGGTTTCGGCCCTGCGATGCCGTACCTCCACGAGCTCGGGAAGCAGTGCAGCTGGTTCCGGCGCTGGACCGAGACCGACCCGACCCAGAACAGCTTGACGCAGTACGTCGGGCAGATCACCGGCGCGCGACAACCCGGGACGGGGAACGACTGCTCGCCGTCTCGACAGTGCAGCACGCGCGCCGACAGCATCTTCCGCCAGGTCCGCCAATCCGGCCGGAGCGCGGTGAACTTCGTCGAGGGCGCGACCGAACCCTGCAGCGCGGAGGGCAACGCCGTCCGCCACGTGCCGGCGATGTATCTCTGGGCGCCGATCGATCGAAAGTTCTGCGACCGCCAGGTTCGTCCATTGACCGATCTGGACCCCGAGAAGCTCCCGGCCTTCGCGTTCGTCACCCCGACCGAGTGCAACGACGGCCACGACTGCGGGGACCACACCGTGGACGCCTGGGCCCATGCGCACATCCAACCGGTGCTCGACAGCTCCGCGTACCGGGCCGGCAAGGTGGCTGTGTTCGTCTGGTACGACGAGGACACACCCGTCCCGAACCTCTGGATCACACCGACGGCCCGACCGGGTGGCCAGTCAGTGGCGGGTGCCGGTGCGGCGGCGACGCTGCGAGCATGGCAGTCGATGCTGGGCGTACCGTGCCTGGCCAACGTGTGTGACGCTCCCGATCTGCGAGCCGCCACACGGTCGTAGTCGAACCCTGAGCGGCACCTGCATGCGACGTGGTCTCGGATCTCGCTCCCCCGACGTCCCGAGGATCATCGTGGGCCGGACGATCCGTGGGTTCGCCGACGGGTTCGTGAGCGTGCTCCTCGCGCAGTACCTGACCGGGCTTGGATTCGCGCCGGTTGAGATCGGCGCCATCGTCACCGGGACACTGATCGGCTCGGCTGCCCTGACGCTGGGATTCGGCTTGACGTCCCACCGGTTCCCACTGCGCACGCTCCTGCTGGCGGCCGCCACGCTCATGACCGCAACCGGTTTGGGCTTCGCGACCGTCACGTGGTTCTGGCCGCTGCTTCTCGTCGCCGTCGTGGGCACGCTCAACCCGTCGGCCGGCGACGTCAGCGTGTTCCTGCCGACCGAGCAGGCGCTCGTCGCCGGCCACGTCGAGACGCCGCGCCGTGCGCACCTCTTCGCGGTCTACAACCTTGCCGCCATCGTCGCAGGTGCGATCGGTGCATTGGTCTCCGTCGCGCCCGAGGCGATCGCGCACCAGTTCGGCTGGGACGTCACCACGACCCAGCGCACCGCGTTCCTCCTCTACGCCGGGTGCGGAGTCGTCATCTTCGCCATCTACGTCCGGCTGCACCGCGACCGCGAGACCCTCGACCTGGCTTCTCCAGCTCGGGCGCGGCGGGTGCTCCACTCGTCGCGGAGAACGGTCCTGGAGCTCTCCGGTCTGTTCAGCCTCGACTCCGCCGGCAGTGGGCTCGTCGTCACGTCGCTCCTGGTGCTGTGGCTGCACCTTCGCTTCGACCTCTCCGCGGGGCAGACCGGGACGGTCTTCTTCGCCGCGGGGCTGCTCGGTGCGTGCTCCCAGCTCTTGGCCCCCCGCCTCGCCGCGCGCTTCGGGCTCATCCGCACAATGGTCTTCACCCACATCCCCGCCAACCTGCTGCTCGCGGCCGCGGCGTTCGCCCCCACCGGTGAGATCGCGGTGGCACTGCTGCTCGTGCGTGCTTTGTTCGCACAGATGGACGTGCCCGCGCGCCAGGCATTCGTCATGGCCATCGTTCCGGCCGAGGAGCGCGCGGCTGCGGCCAGCGTCACGAACGTTCCTCGAAGCCTCGCGTCGGCCGCCACGCCCCTGCTCGCAGGTGTGCTCCTGACCCACTCGACGTTCGGGTGGCCGTTGCTGATCGCCGGCACCGTCAAGATCACGTACGACCTGGCGCTCCTCGGCCTCTACCGGGACGTGCCGGAGCACGAGGGCGCCCGCCGCGAGCGACGGCGCTGACTCGCGCCGCCGCCTTCGATCAGCTCACGATCTCACTCGTCTGGATCACCGGCGCGATGGTCGTGTAGTTCGCGATGTCGGCCATCACCGCGCCAGTTCCCTCGGCCGCCATCGCCGCACCCATCGCGTCGATCGACTCGAACGTGAAGTGCACGGCGGCGACGTACGGGCCGTCGATTCCCTTGTCGATGTCCGCGCCGCCGAGACCCCACGTCTTCACCGCGAGCGGCACGTGCTGGTCCCGGTAGTAGTCGTGGTCGAAGCTCGCGCCCTCGGTCGTCGGGTACAGAACGCTGAATCGGATCATGACGGGATCGTCCTCTCGAGGCCGGCAGTTGGGACGCAGTCTGCCCGCGCTCGGACCGCAGTGGCGAACGTGACGGGCCGATCCGGCAACGGGACACGCCGGACTCCTACGATGCCCGGGTCGTCGAGGGGGAGAAGAAGATGGGAATCGACAGCACCGGCTACAAGATCGTCCTGCTGCTCCACATCCTCTGCGCGATCGTGGGCTTCGGCACCGTGCTGCTCAACGGGTTGTACGGACGCGAGGCCAAGCGGCGACCGGGCCCCGGCGGGCTCGCGATCTCCGAAGCGAATCTCGTCGTGTCGGGGGTCGCCGAATACTTCATCTACGCGGTCTTCGTGTTCGGCCTGGCGCTCGTCGGGATGAGCGACAAGGCCTGGAAGTTCGACCAGACCTGGATATGGCTGGCGATCGTCCTCTACGCGGTGGGCATCGCCGTCTCGCACGCCATCGTGTTCCCGAACGCGCGCCGGATGAAGGACCTGGCCGCCGAGATGGTGGCCGCCGGGCCGCCGCCCGCGGACGCGCCTCCCGGGCCGCCGCCGCAGGTTGCCGAGATGGAGCGCCGAGGCAAGACCCTCGGCGCGTCGTCGGGCTTCCTCGACCTCCTCCTCGTCGCCATCCTCGTCCTCATGATCTGGAAGCCCGGAGCCTGATCACGCCACGCGCGCGTCATAGCGCCGCTGCGCGTCGTCGGCGATGCCATCGAGCAGGCTCGGGAACACGAAGCGATGGAACGGGGCGACCACGAACCAGTAGCAGCGGCCCCAGAGACCCCGGGGGTGGAACCGACCCAGCTGGTAGACGTGGCTGCCCCCGCCCTCGGGTTCGATGCGCCATTCGAGCCACGCCTCACCCGGAAGCTTCATCTCGGCGCGAAGCCGGACCCGTGCCGCGGGCTCGAGCGCTTCGACCCGCCAGAAGTCGACCGCGTCCCCGACGTGCATCACGGTGGCATCGCGCCGGCCGCGTCGCATCCCGACCCCGCCGACGAGCTGGTCCACGAAGCCACGGATCGACCACAGCCAGTCTCCCCAGTACCAACCCCGCTTCCCGCCGATCGCGCTCAACACTGCGTAGACCGTGGCGGGGGGCGCGTCGACGTGGCGGTCCCGCCGGTCCGCGAGCACGGTGCCTCCCGACCAGTCGGGATCCGTCGGCATGGGATCCGCGGGGTGGCGGCCACCGATCTCCGCCGACGACCACGTGGTGTCGACGGTGCCGGCCCGCATCCGGCCGAGCGCCGCGCTCACCGCTTCCCGATACGTCAGCGCGCGGCCGGGAACCACGTTGGAGATGTCGTCGTCGTGCACGATCACCTCGTTGATCAGACTGTCGACGAGTGGCCGGGCCAGCGACCGCGGCAGCGGCGTCACGAGACCCACCCAGTGCGACGACAAGCTCGGCGTCAACACCGGAACCGGGATCAGCCACCGGCGCCGGAGCCCGGCCTCCTCGGCGTAGACGTTCATCATCTCGCGGTAGCTCAGGACGTCGGGACCGCCGATCTCGTACACGTGGCCGGCCGCATCCGGTACCGCGAGGACTCCGACAAGTAGTCGCAGGACGTCGCGGACGGCGATCGGCTGGCATCGCGTCTCGACCCAACGGGGGGTCACCATGACAGGCAGCACGTCGACGAGGTACCTGAGCATCTCGAACGACGCGCTGCCGGCACCGATGATCACTGCCGCGCGCAGCTCCGTGACCGGTACCGGCCCGGCCGCCAGGACCCGCCCGACTTCGTGGCGGCTCGCGAGGTGGGGCGACAAGCCTTCGTTCGCCCCGTCGCCGAGTCCACCGAGATAGACGATGCGCCGGACGCCCGCGGCGGCCGCCGCGTCGCGCACGTTCTGTGCAGCACGACGATCTCGCTCGACCCAGTCCGCCGACGCACCAATCGTGTGCACGAGGTAGTACACGGCCGCGACACCAGCCATGGCGGCATCAAGTTCTTCGAGCACGTCGCCCTGCATGATCTCGACCCGGTCGGCCCACGACGTGCCGGCAACCTTCGCGGGCGTCCGCACGAGGCACCGCACTCGATACCCCGCCTCGAGCAGCTCGCCGACGAGGCGGCCCCCGACGTAGCCCGAGGCCCCCGCGACGAGGACCAGGCCGCCGGGGGCGATCCCGGCCGGGGTCACGAGGGGGTCCAGCCGCTCGCCGAGACGACCCAGTCCCAGAGCTCCCGGCGACGGTCCGGCGTGTCGGAGCGTGTCGTGGCCCGCAGCCGGTGAATCGACCGGGCCCGGCGGTCCAGCCAGAAGCGGCCGGAGGTGGCGAGCGGATCGCCGTCGTCGGCAGCCAACCACACCATCGTGTCCGCGCCCTCGCGCGGCGTGCGCAGGAGTGGTCCGACGAGCCGATGAAAGGTCGGCAACGAAGCCGCGACGCCGGGCGTATCGGCCCAACCGGGATGCACGGAGTGGAACACGACGGAGCGGTCCGGGAACCGGTCCGCCCACATCTCGTTGAGCGTCACCTGCGCTCGCTTCGCCAGGGCGTACTGCTTCGATCCGCGATACGACGCCTGGTCCATCTGCAGCGAATCGACGGTCAGGCTCGCGGTGTACATGCCACCGGACGACATCGTGATCACGCGCGCCGGTGTGGACGCGGCCAACCGATCGAGGAGGAGACCGGTCAGCAGGAACGGGCCGACGACCTGGCTCGCGACGGTCAGCTCGACACCATCGGGGCCCATCGTCCGTTCGGCGCTCAACGCGCCCGCGTTGTGGATCAACACGTCGAGCCGCTCGTAGTCGGCAAGGAGCCGGTCGGCGGCGCGGTGCACCATTTCGCGATCGGCCATGTCGACGACGATGGAGCTGATCTCCTGGTTCCCGGTCGAGTCGCGGAGCTCGTCGGCAACGCGGGCGGACTTGGCCGCGTCGCGCCCGAGAACGACGACCGTGGCTCCGTCGCGGGCCAGCTGCTCGGCCGCCGCGCGGCCGAGTCCCGAGGTCGAGCCGGTCACCGCCACCACTCTCCCGCGCAGGTCGTAGCGCGACAGGTCCGACCAGTGGAACAACCGTCGCCGCGCCTCGTACCCGATCTTCGTGAAGCTCGGGGCGACCGGGATCTCCAGCGCGGCGTCGGCGAGCCTCGCGAGGGTGGTCACGCCGCCACGCCGTCGAGCGCGACCCGGAGCCCGGCGGCCGCGCGGTCTCCGATGCGGCGGAATGCGAGTGCGAGGACCGGTGCTGCGATCCGGAGTGCCCCCTTGAACGAGAGGTCCGCGTCGTACGTCACCCGGCAGCCTCCACCCGCGTCTGCGTCGATCGTGATGACGTCGACTGAGCGCAGCGTCGAGGTCTCGGCGCGAACTTCGAAGCGGCGCGGTGCATCGACGGCGACGGTCTCGTAGCGCAGCGTCAGGTCGCGGCCCGGCGAGGACACCGTGACGTCGAAGACGGCTCCGACGCCGGGTTCGGAACCCGACACCCGCCTCGCGTGCTTGACGCCCGGATCCCAATCCGCGAAGTGCTCGAGATCGAGCAGATACTCGAACGCTCGAGCGGCAGCCCACGGCGACCGAACAGTGGTTTGGTAGTGCGACATGAGGTTCCTCGCCAGCAGGGTTGTGGTCACACCATCGAGAGGTGTCGGTCGGGGCGCGCGGCTGGATCCCGCGCGGCGCGTGCTCGCGACCGGGCGCGGCGTACGCGACCTGGACCGCGCTCGATGTACCGCTCGTCAAAGCCGGCCTCGCAGTATGAGAGGTAGAACTCCCACAGCCGAGTGAAGTGCTCGTCGAAACCGATCGACTCGAGCTCTGCCCGCCGGGCCAGCAGGTTCGCCCGCCAGCGCCGGAGCGTCTCGGCGTAGTGGATGCCGATGTCGTCGAGGTGCACACCGGACAGACCGGCCGACGCGGCAGCCGCGGTGAGCGCAGCCACCGACGGCAGGCAGCCACCCGGGAAGATCGAGGCCTTGATGAAGTCCGTGCGGCGCTTGGTCCGGTCGAAGCTGCGATCGGGCACAACGATCGCCTGCATCGCGAACAGCCCGGTATCCGAGAGCAGGCGTCGAACGTGCGCGAAGAACGATTCGTACTCGCGCCAGTCGACCGCTTCGATCATCTCGATCGCGACGACCTTGTCGAAGGTTCCGTCGAGGTCGCGGTAGTCGTCGGCCCGCACGGTGACGAGGTGATCCAAGCCCGCATCGTGAACTCGCGCTCGCGTGTATTCGTACTGCTGCTGCGAGATCGTCGTCGTGGTGACGTGGCATCCGTAGCGTTCGGCGGCGTGGACCGCGAAGCCGCCCCAACCGCTGCCGATCTCGAGGACCTCGTCTCCCGGTGCCAGCTCGAGGATGCGCGCGAGTTGATCGAGCTTGGCCAGCGATGCGGTCCAGAGCGAGTCTTCGGGCGACTCGAAGACCGCACAGGAGTACATCATCGTGTCGTCGAGCATGCGCTGGAAGAGCTCGTTGCCCAGGTCGTAGTGCGCGCGAACGTTGGTCTTGTCGCGCTGCTTGTCCACGCCGCGGCGGCGGGCGACCGGATCGACCAGCGGTCGGGCGAGCCGATGGATCCGGTCACGGAACCCATGCGTCCGGGTGAGGTTCCGGTGGGCCAGCCTCAGCAGACCGGCCAGATCGTCGGTGTCCCACCAACCATCGGCGTACGACTCGCCCAGACCGACGCTCCCATCGCGCAGCAGCCGCGGGTAGAGACGCGGATCGTGGACGGTCACCCGGACGGGTTTGGGTATCCCCCCGAGCGCGGGACAGGGATCGCCGAACCGCTGCGCTCCTGTCGCATCGACCAGCTCCAGCGTCCCGCCGGAGATGCGCACCAGGAGCCCATCGAAGATCCGGCGGGCCAGCGAGACTCTGGTCTTCGTGCGAGTGTGCGCGCTCATTGTCGCCCCGTTCGCGGGGACCGTCGGGGATGACGGTACCGGGTCACCCGCCCGAGGAACAGGCGCACGGCCTGGCGGTAGATGCCGGCTGACACTCGGAGCGGCATCAGGGGGTAACGAGCGAGGACGCCGATCGCGTGGCGCCGGTCGACCGTCGAGCGTCGCAGGGCCAGATTCGCCTCGAAGATCGGCGAGTCGTTGCGCCGGACCTCGATTCGCAGCCGGAGATCGGCCCCCGGAGCGCTCCAGGTGACGCGGTACTCCACGTCCATGGGTAGGAACGGCGAGACGTGCATCAGCTTCTTCGTGCTCGCGCTTGTCCGCGAACCGCGCGCGTCGAACACGTACCACTCGCGCTCCCCCCAAGGCGTGTTGGTGACCTCGAGCACGAGCGCTTCGAGCCCGGCACCTCCAGGAGCCCAGCAGTAGTAGACGGCCAACGGATTGGCGAGCCATCCGAAGGTGCGCAGGTGTGCCAGGAGGAAGATCGACCCCGACGGGCGTATGCCGATGCGCGCTTCGACCAGATCTCGAACTGCGTCGCCCAACGGTGCCGTACCGCCGTCGAAGAAGTCGGCCCGACGGAACCGCACTGGTGCCGAGCGACGAGCCGACCAGAACGGCAGGGCGTCGAGCGACCCGGGGAGCGCGTCGACGTCCAGGTACGCAAGGAACAGCTTCGGCGTGAACTGCCGCGGGGCGGGGCCGTGCCGCCGGTGACCCACCGTGCCTTCGTAGAGCGCGACGGCAGCCTGGTCGTGGGCCATCGGCAATCCCACGATCGGCGAGCGGTCGGCGCGGTCGGCGCGGTGGCGATCGCGGTCATGGTGCACTGCCGATCGCGGCTGCGACCTCGTGCGCGCTCTGGACGCCGTCTTCGTGAAATCCGTAGCCCCAGTACGCACCGGCGAAGTAGATGCCCTGCCGACCTTGGATCTCCGGGCGCCGTTGCTGCGCGGCCAGGGCGGCGGCGTCGAACACCGGGTGGTCGTACTCGAACTCGGCCAGCACGCTGCCGTCGTGGATCGCGTCGCGACGGTTGAGCGTGAGCAGGAGTGGCCGACGACTCTCGATCGCCTGCAACCGGTTCATCCAGTAGGTCACCGTCGCCCGGCGGTCGCGGGCATCGACGGCGTAGTTCCAGCTCGCGCGCGCCCGACGATTGGCGGGCAGCATGCGCGCGTCGGTGTGCAGCGTGGCGATGTTGGGCTGGTACCCGATCGCACCGAGGATGGAACGTTGCGCCGGTGTCGGGTCGCCGAGGAGGCGCAGCGCCTGATCGCTGTGCGCCGCGATGACGACTCGATCGAAGGACTCCGGTCCTTGCTCTGTGAGGATCTCCACCTTCGACTCCCCCGCGTCCGCGCCACGAGCCACGATCTTGTGTACCGGGGTCGAAAGCCGGATGCGGTCGACGAAGGGCGCGACCAGCGCGTCGATGTAGCTGCGAGAGCCACCCGTGATCGTCCGCCACTGGGGGCGGCCCGTGATCTCCAGCAGACCGTGATTGTGCATGAAGCGCGCGTACGCCCGCACCGGGAACCGAGTGAAGGTCTCGGGATCCGCCGACCAGATGGAAGCACCGAACGGGACCAGGAAGTCGCGAACGAAGGCGTCGGAATACTCGCCGCGGCGCACGAACTCCGCGAGCGACTCTTCGTCTTCGGCGGCCGGTTCGGCTACACCGAGCCGATCCGCACCTTCCCACCGCGCGTCATCTGCGACGAGCCGGCGCGCGGCCCGGTTGAACCGGACGATCTCGGTGAGCAGGCGGAGAAACGACGGATTGACGATGTTGCGCCGCTGCGCGAAGAGCGAGTTGAGATTCGACGCACGAAACTCCAGCCCCGAGCGCTGGTCCGAGACACCGAAGCTCATCTCGGTGGGCTGCGACGCAACTCCGAGCTCGCGGAGCAACGTGACGAACCCGGGATAGTTGCGCTCGTTGTAGACGATGAAGCCGGTGTCGACCGCGTGGCGTTCACCGTCGACGTCGACGTCGACCGTGTTCGCGTGCCCGCCCACCCGCGCGTCGGACTCGAAGACGGTGACGTCGTGATCCCGGACCAGCAGGCGGGCGGCCACGAGCCCGGACACGCCCGTGCCCACGACGGCGATCCTCACTGCACTCGACCCGGTTGGCGGTTCACACCTCGTTTCCGGAGCGGTCAGCCGATCGGATGGGTGACGCCGGTCACCCTTCGCCCGGGATCGGGCTCAGGGCGCGGGATTCTCGATGGTGTTCCAGTCCCGGGTCGTCAGGTAGGTGCGGAACTGATCGCCGATGTGGAGGAGGTCGTCCGTCGTCTTGGGCTGGCGCAGCTCGTAGAGGTGCGGGAACTTCTGCATCGCCTTGACGAGACTCCACAGCTCGACCGCGTCGTCACCCTCGGGGGCCGGGACCACGACGGGTCCGTAGATCGCATAATCGCCCGGGTGGAAGACGATCGTCGGGACGCCGTGCGCCCCGTACCGGGCCACTGCGTCGAGGTGCTCGTCGCGAACCTCCGTGAGCGTCGACTCGTCGGCGATCGCCCGCTCCACGTAACCCGGGTCGAAGCCCGCACGTTCGATGACCGCGGCGTGCCGCTCGGGCACATGCGTCTTGACGCCGTCATAGAAGAACGCGCTGCCGAGGGCGTCGTACCACCGGTCCACCGCGTCGTTTCCCTCCTCGCGGCGGATCAGCGCTCCCACCCGCATCTGGCCGAACCCGAACGACCACGGGCGGTCCCAGGGGTGCCGCTTCCCCTCCACCCGGTTCACCTCTTCGAGTGAGAAGAACTTCCAGGTGATGTCGACGTCCACCGCCGTGCGCACCGTCCGTATCCAACGCGAGGTTTGATACGCGTATGGGCACATCGGATCGAAGTAGAAGCTGATCTGCTCGGTCACGCCCCCGAGTCTCGCGCCGATTCCGCGCGCTACGGTGCGCGCATGACCGAGCCCCTGATCTCCTTGCTCGACGGGTGCTGGCGCGACGTCGCCAACACCTGCGACGACCTGACTGCCGGACAATGGAAGACCTTGACCGATTGTCCGGGTTGGACGGTCCACGACAACGTCGCCCACATGATCGGCACCGAACGCATGTTGCTCGGCGAACAGCCCGAAGCCGGCGCCATTGGAGACGCGCCGTACGTGCGCAACGACATCGGCAAGGCGAACGAGCAATGGATCGCGACGTATCGATCATGGGAAGACGCGCGATTGCTCGACGAGTTCAGGTCGGTGACCGCTCGCCGGCTCGAAGCGCTGCGCGCGATGTCGGCGGAAGATTGGGACCGCGAGGGGTTCACGCCCGAAGGCGCGGGCCCGTACCGGCAGTTCATGGAGATCCGGCTGTTCGACTGTTGGTACCACGACCAGGACATCCGTGAGGCGCTCGATCGGCCCGGCTTCCTCGACGGGCCCGTCGCCGACCTGTCCCTCGGTCGCATTCCCGCGAAGGCGCTCGGCTACGTGGTGGGGAAGAAGGCCGGCGCGCCGCCCGAGTCGACCGTGGTGTTCGAGATCTCGGGAATGACACCGATCGTCGCGACGATTGCGGTGCCACCCGAAGGTCGCGCAGTGCTGTTGGAAGCGCCGCCCGACGCGCGGTCGGTCACGATCGCGATGGATCGCCGGACGTTCTCGCGCCTTGCCGCCGGGAGATGGAACGGTGATCGGGCGCGCACGTACGGGACGATCGACGTTGAGGGCGACACCGAGCTCGGCAACCGGATCGTCGACAACCTCGCGTTCACGATCTGACGCGCGCGGTCCCGAGGTACAGGTAGCCGTACGGCTTCGACGGCGCCGGACCGGGCATGTACCGGTGTTCAAGATGCTCGATCTCGAACCCGGCGCGCTCGATCAGGGTGTCGATCGGACGGTTGAGGTTGCAGCCGCCCGCGATGTGGTTCTGCAACCCGTTCAGACGGTCCTGCCACCTGCGGATCTTCGGGTCGTCCGACTGCCCGTGCTCGAGGAAGTGGAATCGGCCACCCGGACGCAACACCCTCCTGATCTCGCTGAGCGCGGCGTCTGCATCGGGGATGGTGCACAAGGTGAACGTCGACACCGCCGAGTCGACGGACGCGTCGGCGAACTGCAGCGACTGCCCGTCGAGTCCCGTGAAGTCGACGGGAAACCTGGAGGCAGCAACCCGCGGTTCGGCAATTCGCCGCGCGACCTCCGACGGTTCGACTGCATGTACCGCCGAAACCCCCGGTGGATAGTGCGCGAGGTTCAGGCCCGAACCGAAGCCGATCTCGAGGACTTCTCCCTCGACGCCCGAGAGGGCCCGCGCTCGCAGCTGCGCGACCGGGGCGGACCGCATCGTCATCTCCACGATGCGCGGGACGACGTGATCGGTCCAGACTCCCATCGCGCTGAGCGCGCCCCGCGCAGAAGGCGCCCCGGCCGGGCGCCGGTGTCGCGGTCGTCGGAACGGGTCTGCACCCCTTCGACGAACGTGGCGACGTAGCCGGTGACCGGCTGCAGATAGCGCTGCCCACCCGAGGGGAGGTCCGAGTGGATTACGGGCCGCCGCACGGTGAGCTGCTCGAGATCGATCACGTTCAGATCGGCGCGCTGGCCCACTTCGATGGTTCCGCGATCGTCGAACCCGTAGAGGCGCGCGGTCCGGCGCGTCTGCTGCTCGACCATGAACTCGAGCGGTATCGTCGCCCCCCGGGTGCGGTCACGAGTCCAGTGCGTCAGTTGCGTACTGGGACTCGACCCGTCGCAGATGAGCTTGACGTGCGCACCCGCGTCCGCGAGGCCGACGACCGTCGTTGGATGCGTGAGCATCTCGCGCACGGCTTCGAGGTCTCCGTGCATGTATCCGGCGCCGGGGAGCGACACGATGTTGGCGCCGTCGCCTTCGGCCAGGAAGTCGTACACCGCCTCGACGGCTGGGACGCCGCGTGCGGCCGCAATGGCCCCGAACGAGCGCTCCGGACCCGGCTCGTAGTCCACGACCTCGTCGAGCCCGAAGAGGAAGTCGGCCGCGCCCGCCATGATCGCTGCGAACATCTCCATCGAGCCGGCATCGTCCGGCACGACATCGAGCTCGGCGAGGATTCGCGCCTTCACCTCGGGGTCGCGCAACCGCTCCGCCTGCACCGCGAGCGGGAGGGCGGCGAGCTCGCGGTAGGACGGCCGGCGCATGAACGGGTGGTAGCCGGCCAGTCCGCCGAGGATCCCGACCGGTCGCGAGGCGACCTGCGGGTAGAGCTGGGCGCCGGCTGCGTTCATCTCCACCGTGAAGTCGAGCACCGCGCGCCACGCCTCGGGATCGTCGACGTGCTGCACGGTCGTGAAGGTGATCCGCTGACCCGTCGCCCGCGAGATGTCCGCGAGCAGCGCGAGCTCCTCCTCCTGGCTGAAGCGCTCGCCACCGAGCATCGCCATGTTGCCGATGGACGACGACGTGATCGCTTCGAACACACCTCCCCCGCCGTCGGCCATACCATGCACGAGCTCGGCGAGCTCGGCATCGGTGGCGTAGGTGCCCGGCACGGCCTCGCCACTGATCGATCGGTGGAAGATGGTGCGCGACGTCGAGAACCCGACCGCGCCCGCGGCGATCGCCTCCGCGACGAGCCGCCGCATCTCGGCGATGTCGTCGGAGGTCGCATCCTCGTTCGCCATGCCGCGCTCGCGCATCACGTGGAACCGCAGTGACCCGTGGGCGAGCTGTGCACCGATGTCGAGGGCGTAGTGGCGGGAACCAAGGAAGTCGAGGTACTCGGGGAAGCTCTCCCACGCGCCCCACGGCACCCCTTCGTGCAGGGCGCTCCCGGGGATGTCCTCGACGCCTTCCATCAGCTCGATCAGCTTCGCCTGCTCACCGGGCGGGCACGGAGCGAAGCCGACACCGCAGTTGCCCATGACCAGCGTCGTCACGCCGTTGCTGAAGGAGGGATCAAGCTCGTCGTCCCAGGTGGCCTGGCCGTCGTAGTGCGTGTGCACGTCGACCCATCCGGGCGCGACGACTGCGCCATCGGCGTTGATCACGCGGTCACCCTCGAGCCGGCCACCGACTTCGGTGATCCGCCCGTCGTCGACCGCGACGTCACCGGAGAACCGCGCGGCCCCCGTGCCGTCGACGATCGTCCCGCCCCGAATCACCAGGTCGTGGGCCATCCGCGTCTCCTCCGAATCGACGACGTCGCCAGGTGCACCATCATGCCCCCTCCGTTCATTGGACGTTCTGCTCCCGGTCCGGTAGCGAAACGTCCAGTGGACGGGAAGTTGGCCGGACCGCGGTGTGCCCGTAGGTTTGCGCCGTGATCGAGTTGGGCGCCATCACCCGCCTGCTGACCCCTGAGGTGTCGGGCATCGGCCGCCGCCCCATGGGCGCGCCGTTCGCCCCGTACGACTCGATGACTGACGCGCGCCGCGCCGAGCCTTCGCCGTGGGTCCGCTCGCTCGACGGGCAGTGGCGCTTCGAGCTCGTGGCCGGGCCGGACGACGTGCGCGCCAGACACGTCGACGGGCCGACGGACGGCTGGTCGGAGATCACCGTGCCCGGGACGTGGGTGCGCCAGGGTCACGGATCCCCCGTGTACCTGAACATCGAGATGCCGTTCGCCCTCCATGCGCCGGACGTTCCGGCCGACAACCCGACCGGCGTGTACCGGCGCACCTTCAAGGTTCCCGTGGCGTGGCGGAAGCGACGAACGCACCTGCGCATCGGGTCGGCAGACTCGTTCGCGATCGTGTGGGTTAACGGCGAGCTCGTGGGTCTGGGCAAGGACAGCCGCCTTCCATCGACCTTCGACGTGACCGACCACCTTCGTCGCGGTGAGAACAACCTGTGCATCGTGGTCCCGCAGTGGTCCGACGCAAGCTGGATCGAGGATCAGGACCAGTGGTGGCTGCCCGGATTGCATCGTCGGGTCGAGCTCGTCTCGGTGCCCACCACCTCGATCGCCGATGCGGGCCTCGTCCCTGGCCTCGAAGCCGACAACACGACGGGCACGCTCGCGATCGACGTGGCGATCGACGCGCCCGCGCGACGACCGTGAGCTCACCGTCGAGGTCGTGGTCGAGGGCGAGCGACGGCGAGTCGTGGGACGACTGCCGAGGACCCCGGTACCCCGCTTCGACGACGAGCATGCGTCCATCGGCGGCTACGCGTGGCCCGGTCACCGAGTCCGGCGGAGGGTCCGGATCCCCGGCATCGAACCGTGGTCGCACGAAGCTCCACGTCGCTACCGGGCGTTCGTCATCCTGCGTGACGGCGACGACGTGCTCGAGGTGCAGTCGACGCACGTCGGCTTCCGGCGGGTCGAGGTCCACGACAACGCACTGGTGATCAACGGTCGGCCCGTGGTGATCAACGGCGTCAACCGACACGAGAACCATCCCGACACCGGGCGCACGGTCACGGGCGAAGACATGCGCCGAGACCTCGAGCTGATGAAGCAGCACCACATCAATGCGATCCGCACCGCGCACTACCCCGATGGTGACGAGCTGTACGACCTGTGCGACGAGCTCGGGCTGTACGTGATCGACGAGGCGAACGTGGAGTCGCACGGGCGCTGGAGCTCACTCGCGTGGGACACCTCCTATCTCTCCGCGATCGTCGAACGTGGCGTACGCATGGTGCTCCGCGACCGCTCACACCCGAGCGTGATCGTGTGGTCACTCGGCAACGAGTCGGGCGACGGTCCCGCCCATGACGCCATGGCCGCCGCGATCCGGCGCATCGATCCGAGCCGACCGGTGCAGTACGAAGGACCGTTCTTCGGCGGCCTCGATGCCGACGCGCCCGTCACCGACATCGTGTGCCCGATGTACGCATCGGCCGAAGAGATCGTCGACTGGTCGCGATCGGGTCGGGATCCGCGGCGGCCGCTGATCTTGTGTGAATACGGACACGCCATGGGTCAGGCCGGCGGTCTCGACGAGTACTGGGCACTCTTCGGCCACGAGCGCGGATTGCAGGGCGGCTTCGTGTGGGAGTGGGCCGACCACGGCCTCCGCCGTCACGAACCGGACGGAACCGCATGGTTGGCCTACGGCGGTGACTTCGACGAACCCCTGCACAGCGGGACGTTCGTTTGCGACGGCCTCGTCTCCCCCGACCGCGAGCCGCACCCGTTGCTCGAGGAGCTCGCGGCGTTGACCGCGCCGGTCGCGGTCGAGCGCGCGCCCTCGGGCCAGCTGCGGATCACGAACCGACGGTGGTTCGTCGGGCTCGACGACCTCGTCGCTTCGTGGTCGCTCGAGCTCGACGGAGAGCAGGTGGCCCACGGCGCACTGGACCTGCCGACGATCGACCCGCAGGGAGTCGCGGTCGTCGCCGATCCGGCACCGTCGTCCACGCGGCGAATCCCCGAGGGCGAAGCGTTCCTCACACTCACCTTCCGGGCCCGGCGCCGCCCATCCTGGGCACCGGCCGGGTGGACGGTCGCATCGATCCAGCTCGAGGCCAAGGGTGCACGGGGATCGCGACCGGCACCGACCGCGGGCGCGCCGGGATCCGATTCGACGATCGACGAGTCCGGGCTGACGATCGGCGGGATCACGCTCGGCTGGCCCCGGGCCACGCTCTGGCGGCCACCAACCGACAACGACGACCCGCCGGGCGCGTGGCGGGACGGCAAGACCTCGGCGGCCCGTTGGCGCGAACTCGGCCTGGACCAGCCCGGAGTCCTCGATGCCGGGTGCTCCCGGCGGGGCGGCCAGTGGATCCGAACCATCACGCTCGAGGGGCGGACCGGCGATGCGCTGGCCCGGCATCGCCAAGCGGTCCGACTCGACGACGAGGGTTTCCACATCGACGAGCGCATCGTCGTCGAAGCCGACTTCGACGTCCCGCGCGTCGGCGTGATGTTCACCCTTCCCGGCGAGATGAGCGGGCTCGAGTGGTTCGGGCTCGGCCCGGGCGACAGCTATCCCGACCGCCGGGCCGCGAGCCGGGTCGGACGCTTCGCCGCCGAGGTTGACCGCGCCGGCATGCCGTTCATGGTCCCGCAGGAGTCCGGCCTCCACCTCGACACTCGATGGCTCACGCTCGGTCCTCATGACCGCCGCGCCGGCGGCCCGCCGACGATCCTGATCTGGGGCGATGCGCCGATGGCGTTCTCCGCGCTCCCCTGGTCGGCCGTCGACATCGACGAAGCGACGCACGCTCACCTGCTGACGCCGAGCGGTGCGACGCATGTCCACCTCGACGTTCGCCACCGCGGGCTGGGTTCGGCCGCGTGCGGCCCGGACACCGAAGCCCACTACCGAATCGGCGCCGGCACCTACCGCTGGAGCTGGCACATCGCCCAACTACCCCGAGGGAGAACCCAATGACCGCCCGCGCCGACGCCAACGAAGCCCAGGGCGAGTACTGGAACGGCGTCGAGGCCGAGCACTGGGTCACGGGGGCGGACCGATACGAGCGGATGCTCGCGCCCTTCGAGACCGTGTTGCTCGATGTCGTCGCGCCGGCGTCTGACGCACGCGTCCTGGACGTCGGTTGCGGGACCGGACCGACCACCTGCGCGGCCGCCGCCTCAGTGCCTCGGGGCCACGCCCGGGGTCTCGACATCTCACGCCAGATGATCGATGCGGCACGGTCGCGCGCCACGCGGCTGGGGATCACCAACGTCACCTTCGACGTCGGTGACGCGCAGGTCAACGCGTTCACGCCGGAGTCCGACGTGGTGATGAGCCGGTTCGGCGTCATGTTCTTCGACGATCCCGACGCCGCCTTCACCAACCTCCGCACCGCGCTCGCGCCGGGCGGGCGGCTGGCGTTCGTCTGCTGGCAGGACCTCTTCGTCAACGAGTGGATGGCAATACCGGGCCTGGCCGCCGCACAGCACGTCCCCCTCCCGGATCGCGGTCCCGTCGGCGCGCCCGGTCCGTTCTCCCTCGGTGATCGCGATCGCGTCGCGCGAGCTCCTGGTCTCGGCGGGCTACTCGGACATCACGATCGATCCGTTCGAGACGACGATCCTGCTCGGCGGGGGTGGCACACTCGACGACGCATCCACCTTTCTCCGATCGACCGGCATGGGTCGAGCGCTGTTCTCCGACGCGCCCGCCGACACGATCGAACGAGCCCTGGAAGCGGTCAAGGTCGCACTGGAGCCACACCTGACGCCTGAAGGCGTGCGCCTGGGTGCGGCCACGTGGCTGGTCACCGCCACCGGCTGACGCGTTCGGCGACCGGCGGCTCAATCCTGCAATCATGCAATCTTCGACAACGGAGGTCATCTGATGGCGTGGGATTTTTCGAACGAGCCCGAGTTCCAGGCGAAGCTGGACTGGGTCGAGGTGTTCTGCCGTGAGGAGGTCGAGCCACTCGAGTTCGTGTTCCCGTACGCGGTCCGGTCGCCGGACCCGAAGATCAAGGCGCTGGTCAAGGGACTGCAGGACCAGGTCAAGGCCCAGGGCCTCTGGGCGATCTTCCTCGACGAGGATCTCGGCGGGCCCGGGTACGGCCAGCTCAAGCTCGGGCTGTTGAACGAGATCCTGGGCCGGTACCCGAGCGCACCGCAGATGTTCGGAGCAGCCGCGCCCGACACCGGGAACATGGAGATGCTCGCGGCGTACGGCACCGAGGAGCAGAAGGAGCGTTGGCTGAAGCCGATGCTCAATCAGGAGATCTGGTCGGCGTACTCGATGACCGAGCCCCAGGGTGGGTCAGACCCGAACCTGTTCAAGACGTACGCAACGAGGGACGGCGACGAGTGGGTCATCAACGGTGAGAAGTGGTTCACCAGCGCGGGGCGCGTCGCCGACATCCTCTTCGTCATGTGCACCAACGGAATGTTCGTCGTGCCGCGCAAGACACCAGGGGTCGAGATCCAACCCGAGCCCCGAAACCACAACCACATCATCTATAACGACGTCCGGATTCCGCTCGACCACCTGCTCGGCCCCGAGGACGGTGCCAAGGTGCTGGCGCAGCGCCGGCTCGGTGGCGGGCGCATCCACCATGCGATGCGCACGATCGCCCAGTGCAAGCTCGCCTTCGACATGATGTGCGAGCGCGCCCTGAGCCGCGAGTCGCACGGCAAGATCATCGCCGACCACCAAATGGTGCAGGAGAAGATCGCCGACTCCTACGCCGCCATCCGCATGCTGCGCTTGTTCGTGCTCGAGACCGCGTGGAAGATCGACAACACGAGCACGCAGGAGACGCGGACTGACATCGCGGCCGTGAAGTACACAATGGCCAACGTGCTGCGAGAGGTCTCGTTCAACGCGCTGCACATCCTCGGCTCACTCGGGACGACGAACCTCACGCCGCTCCAGGCGATGTACGCCGCCGCGCCCACCATGGGCATCGCGGACGGCGTCGACGAGGTGCACAAGGCGACGGTCGCCCGCAACGTGCTCAAGGGCTACCGCCCGCACGAGGGCTACTGGCCCACCGAGTACTTCCCGGCCAAGCGCGAGCAGGCCCGGGCCAAGTTCGAGCCACTGTTCCAGGCCGACCCGGCGCTACGCGAGCTCGCCGACGGCTACGCGAAGTACATCGCGAGCCGCGGCTGAGCCCGGTCAGGCGGTGTTCCAGACCAGGGGCAGCTGGTCGGTCTGGCGGATGCCGGGCGAATGGGCGATGGCCGCACCCGGGGCGATCGAGTACTCGGGAATGCGGCGGTGCCATTCCTCGAGCGCGACGCGAAGCTCGAGGCGCGCGAGGTTGATCCCGAGACAGAGATGGGGCCCGCCACCGAACGCCAGGTTGATCGACCGGTCCCGTTCGAAATCGACGGTGTCGGGACCGTCGTAGGTGTCCGGATCCAGGTTCGCGGCACCGAGCACGATCGTCGCGTGGTCTCCGGCTTTCACCTCGACCCCACCGACGGTGGCGTCCTGAACGATCAGTCGCGGGACAAGTTGCACCGGGGTCAACGCCCGCAGCATCTCCTCCACCGCATCGGTCATGAGCTCGGGCCGCGCCACGAGCTCGCGCCGCCGGTCCGGATGCAGCGCGAGGTACTCGACCATGCAGTCGAGGGTTGCGGTGACGGTGTCGAGCCCCGCGATGATGAGCAGGAACGCCATTCCGAGCAGCTCGCCCCGTTCGAGCGGACGCCCGTCGAACTCGGCGTTGACGAGATCCGACCAGAATCCGGCTCGCGGGTTCTCGCGGAGCCCGTCGATCTGCGCGTCGAAGTACGCCGTGATCTCAGCGCCGGTGCGGGCGCGCACGGCCTCGGCCTCCTCCATGTCGACTGCGGGCCGGATGATGTCATCGCGCCAGCGCAGGAGAACGTCGAGATCGCTCTGCGGAAGCCCCATCATCGCGAGGAACACCGTTGAAGGAAGCGGTGTCGCGAAGTCCGAATGAAAATCGCAGCTCCCACCGCGAGGCAATGCCGTCGAGCAGCTCGTTGACCAGCTTGCGCACCTCGGGCTCCAGTGGTGCGATCGCTCGCGAGTTGAACCACTCGGCGAGGAAGCGCCGGTACTTCGTGTGCAGCGGCGGGTCGACCTGCAGCGGGATGAGGTCGTGGCTCTGGCCGATGTTCACGGCCTCCGCAGCCGAGGAGAACACCTCGGGATGTTTGAGCGCCCAGAGCGCATCGTCGTACTTGCTGATCCAGACGGTCATGCCTCCGGCCAGGCCCGGGGTCCGGGCCACCGGGCATTCGTCCCGCAGCCGCGCGTACGCCGGCGCCGGATCGTCGCTCGCACCTTCATCGACGAACAACAACATCAACGGATCGAGATCGGTCACCTCACCCCTCCAAGATGCTTGACACGGGAGTGGTCGTTGCACGGGTCGAGCTGGGCCGAGCTCTCCTGCGCGCATGTCACTCACCGCCAGAGTCTGCCATTCGCCTGCCATCGATCCTGCGCCGATCCGGGCGCCCGGACATCGGGACGTCTCCCTACTCTTGGTTCTGCCGCTCAGCCCGGGCGCTTCGGCCACCCTCGAGCCAGACCCGAAGCTGCGGATCGAGCGTCGCCGCGGCCTGCTCGTACTGCACCAGGTCGTCCTCGGTCAGCACGCCGCGCCAACGTCCGTTCGTGCCCTTGTAGAGGAACCGGTCGGTTCCACCTTCGAAGATCATCGAGGCCGGATCTCCGTCGGGGCTCGCGGCCTTCGCCTCTTCGCGCATCGCGTCGAGCTGCACGGCACCGAGGATCGCCGGCCACGCGTCTTCGGCGACGTCGATCTCGCAATGCGCCGCGAGTCGGCGCATCTCGCCTTCGGTGTCCGCGAGCATGTCGCCGAAGTGCATGAAGTGGATGTTGGGCAGGTCTCGCCACTGCCACCAGGACGAGAGGTGATGGTGGTGCGACCAGAACGGCCAGCCGTCGGGCTCCCAGTCGAACCACCCCTCGCCGATCCAGCGCGGCCACAGGTCCCGTGGGTGCTCAGGACACCGCGGGAACTCCGCGCCCGGGCGTTCGGGATCGTTGAAGAGCGAGTACGCGAGGTCGGTGTACCCGCTGTAGTGGTTCCAGAGCGACATGAACACGTCGCGGGTATCGCGTCCGACCACCACGTACTTCGCCTCGGGGAAGAAGCGAAGTCCATCGGCGGCAAGATGGCTCTTCACGAACCGTCGGTGCGTCTGCGCGTCGAGTGACTCGATCATCGGCTCGATCGGGCCGTGAAACCGGGCGTCGATCCACGGTGAGACCTCGCCGAGGCCACGTTGGCCCGAATCCAACCCCAGGACGAGCGCCGCGAGGATCCGCTGGGTCCAGGTCGTGCCCGCCTTGTATGCCGTCGTCACGACGATGTCACCGTCGCGCACGTTGAAGTGGTCCCAGCGCGTGCTGTCGAGGTGATGGTTACGGTATTCGTGGATTCGCTCCGGCCCGGCGACGCGCATGGGGGCGATCCTAGAGCTGAGCTTGTCGTCCGGCGACGGGTCATGGCGCGATCCGGGGAACCGCCTCCGGACCGGAGGAGGAGTCCATGGAAGACACGGCGTTGCGCGTCCATCGGCGAGGCCCGGTGGTCATCCTCGAGAACCAGGATCCGCCGAGGAACCGGATGACCTTCGAGTACATGGACGAGCTCGAGCGCGCCGTCGTCGCGCTTCGGGAGGACCGTGAGGCGCGCGCGGTCGTTCTCACTGCGGCGGGCGACCAGGACTTCAGCGTCGGGATGGATCTCAAGCAGCTGATGTCGGTCGCCCAAGATCGGGGCGGGTTCGAGGCGGTGCTCGATCAGCGTCTGCGCGTGCTCTCGTTGATCGAGCATCTCGACAAGCCGGTGATCGCGACGATGTTCGGCTATTGCCTGGGTGGCGGGCTCGAGCTGCCGCTCTCGTGTCACTTCCGGCTCGCGGCGACTGAGGGTGCGCGCATCGGTCTCCCGGAGCTGGATCTCGGCACCGTTCCCGCGTGGGGCGGCACGGCTCGATTGACCAGGACGGTCGGGCGTGCGCACGCACTCGACATGATCCTGCGAGCCAAGAAGATCGACGGACCGACGGCACTCGCGATCGGTCTCGTGCACGAGCTCCATCCCCTTTCGGAGCTCAAGGAAAAGGCGTTCGAGCTCGCCGAGGAGCTCGCCGCTCAGCCGCCGATCGCCGTCGCCGGTGTCTTGCGCGCGGTCGTCGGCGCCGAGCACCTCCCGATCGACGCCGCGCTTCGGCTCGAGCGCGACGCGGTTCGGAGATGCGCGAGCTCGGCCGACCAGATCGAGGGCATGAAGGCGTTTCTCGAGAAGCGCCGGCCTCGATTCGAAGGCCGCTAGCGGCGGGGGACCGCTCGACCGGGCACGACCGGAAGGGACGAGAGGCCTCGGAGGACGAGGCCGTCGCCGTGCCCCCAGTGCAGCTCTTCTGAGGGCACCGCCAGCTGCAGCTCGGGGAACCGGTGGATCAACGCGTTGAGCGCGACCTGCGCCTCCATCCGAGCCAGCGGTGCGCCGAGACAGAAGTGGATGCCATGGCCGAACGCGAGATGTCGTATGTCGTCGCGGTCGATGTCGAGCGTCTCCGCGTACGCGCACTGTTCTGCATCGCGGTTCGCCGATGCGAGATTGATGATGACCTGTGCTCCAGCCGGGATCGTGACCCCACCGATGTCGATCGGCTCGAGCGCGTAGCGGAACGTCGCGTGCGGTACCGGCGCGTCATAGCGAAGCAGCTCTTCGACCGCAGTCGAGATCCGCGACCCATCGGATCTGAGGCGCTCGAGCTGTTCGGGATGAAGGAGAAGTGCGACGACACTGTTGCCGATCAGGCTTGCGGTCGTGTCGTGACCCGCGACGATCAGCTGGAAGATCGTCGACATCAGCTCGTCCTGATCGAGCCGTTCGTCGCCGTCGCGGACTCCGATCAGCGCGCTGACGAGCGCGTCGTCGGGGGCATCCTGCTTCCCTTCGACGAGCGCGCTCAGCAGCCCGACGGCGGTCTCGGATGCTTGCCGGGCCCGCTCATGCTCCTCGGAGGTCGCGGTCGGCTCGAGCAGCTGGGTCAGCGCGCGCCCGAGCGGGCCACGTTCGGCATCCGGGACGCCGAGCAGCTCGCAGATGACGGTGAACGGCAGCGGAAACGCGTAGGACGCGACGAGATCGACGACATCGTCCGGGGCGTGGGCGGCGATGTCGTCGAGGAGATCGGCGACGATCTTCTCCACCCGCGGCCGCAGCCCTTCGATCCGGCGAACCGAGAACGCGGCCGAGACCAGCCGCCGGAGCCGGGTGTGGTCGGGTGGGTCGACGACGAGCATGTGACGAGCGAAGGCCGGCCCGGGGAGACCTTCGGCGACGACATCGCCGTTCGACGCGAGCCGCGGCCTGCATGTCCTTCGACAGGCGTGGGTCGCTGAGCGCCGCACGAGCCTCGGCGTACCGAACGACGAGCCAGGCGCCGTGCCCGTCGGCGAGCGTGACTGCGTGTACCGCGCCGAGCCCGCGCACCTGGTCGAACAACGGGAACGGGTGATCGCGGTCGTAGCTGCCCCACGCGGAGAGCGCGCCTCCAAGAGTCGTCATTCCCGCCGAGGCACCCGGGTCTACCCGGTGATGGGGCAGTTCTTGGTGCCTGTCCCACCGTCGGGTTGGAGGGTCGGGAGCCCGAGCGCGGCGAGCGCGGCCGGGTCGAGCGAGCAGTCGGTGTACGTGAAGAGGGGAGGCTGGCCCTCCTCGGTGTCGTAGCCGATCGAGGTTGCGCCCTGGTCGGCCGTCGCCGGCGGCTGCACCATGAGCACCCGGAACCGGCCACTCGAGACGTGCGTCGTCAACGTCACGAGGGCGTACTCGCCCGGAATCGAGCCGGTTGCCGGCGCGCATCGGATCGAGAAGACCGTCACCTGGGGATCGGTGTTCCCGATGTGCGCGCCGTAGGCCCCGACCGCGGCCTGGCCGATGCCTTGGCTGTCGGCGCACTGGGTGGGCTGGCCACCTCCACTCTTCGTCGTGACCGAAGCGGAACGCGATGCCTTCTCGGACCCGTCGGTGGCATCCAGACGAACCTGGTGCTGATCGCCGTCGCAGGCAACCTGGAGGGTGTCGTTGCCGTCGGCGTAGGGACCGGATGCCTCCTGGTTCCCGTCGACGAAGAGCGCCACCTCGGTCGCATTGGTGGTCTTCCACTCCACATCGACGCGACCCGGGCTCGTCGAGCAGTCGGCCTCCGACGGAACCTTGAACGAGTCGATGCTCGGAGGACCACTCGGCTTGCCGCTCGTGCTCGTCGAACCCGACGTCTTGTCCTTCGAGTCGCTCCCGCACGCGCCGAGCGCCACGATGAGCGCCAACGATGCGAACGCCGCGACGGCCTGCCTCGATCTCATGGAGCTCCCCTTCAAGGCGCGCGAATGCCGCACGCGCTCTTCGATGATCGGGCGAGAACCTAGCCCCGACTTCCCGCCGAGAACGTGACCCCCACACGCATGGCACCGTGAAGCGCAGAGATCGAACCTGCAGACGTCGATCGCGGCTGGCGCCGGCGGGGCTATGCCGGCCCGGCGGACGCTTCAGTCGCTGAGAGGACCTTGGCCTCGATGCGGGCGCCGATCGCAGTGTCGACGTTGTGCCAGTACCGGAATGCCCGCTTGAGGACGTCGTCTTGCACACCCGCAAGGGCGCCGACGACGGTGTCGACGAAGCGGTCGCGCGCGGCGTCGTCGAACACGTCGCGCACGAGCATGCCGGCCTGGGTCCAGTCGTCGTCCTCCGCACTGAATGATTCTAAGAAACGATGTCTTCCAGTCGCGGGTTCGGCGCCGGTTCCGGAGCGCGTCGCGGCTACTGGTGCCGGAGGATGCGGGCGAGCTCCGTCTCGAGATCGAACGCAGGCGCCGGCCCGACCGTGATCTCGACGTCGAGCAGGCTCGCGGGCGCGGCGGCCGGGGGCTCGTAGTCCGTGCTCACCGGGAACGGTCGGCCGTAACCGACCGTCAGGAACGCACCGTCAGGGGACCAGGCGAGCGGAATCGACACCCCGAGATCCGCGCGCCCGAGCTCGACGCCGTCGGCGCTCAGCGCCACGACGAGGCTGCCGTCGGTGATTGCTCCCTCCGCTCCGAGCACCCGCGCCCCGCGGGGATTCGAGCGGCCGCGACGGACGCGCCGTGCCCACCCGCGATGCACCACCGGACCTCGCCGTCGACGAGGTACCACGCCCACCCCGAGAGCCAATCGCCCTGCTCGCACAGCACCGACCGACCTTCGTCGGGAACGGGACCGGTGAACGCCGCGAGCATGCGGAACCCGCCCGCGAGGTTCGGGCCTGCGACTTCGTGCACCTTGTCGCCGGACCGCAGCCGGAAGCTGGGCCGGTATGCCGTCCAGGGAACGTGCATGTGCGTGATCCGGTTCACCGCGCCGTCGTCGAGCGGGAACACGCCGTTGCGTTCGGCCTCCGCGAACCAGAGCTCCACCAGCTCCCGCAGCTTCTCGGGGTCCTGCGCGGCGAGATCCACCTGTTCCGTCGCGTCGACGCGGGTGTCGAACAACGCCCATTCATCGGTGGCGAAGTCGTGGCTGCCGATGAGCAGGTCCCGTTCGGCCGCGGTCAGCTGGTTGACGTGGTTCGTCACGGCCTTCCACCCGTCCGAGTAGATCGCCCGGCTCCCCCAGCACTCGAAGTACTGACTGGTCCGCGGGCCCGCCGCCTCCTCCG
The DNA here is from genome assembly GCA_963770095.1 of uncultured Acidimicrobiia bacterium. Lineage (GTDB taxonomy): Bacteria > Actinomycetota > Acidimicrobiia > IMCC26256 > JAENVU01 > Chersky-806. The sequence continues at coordinate 570,894 of CAVYOO010000003.1, read as the reverse complement.
AGTTCACCACTGCACGCAGGCTTGCACCGTCGAACGACATCTGCGCGACGCCGTCGAGGTCGTCGGGCCGCGCGACCCCGCAGAGGTCGAGCACCGTCGGTAGCACGTCGATCGCGTGGCAGTACTGGTCGCGAAGACCGCCGCGGTCGGCGACTGCGGGGGCCGCGACGATCATCGGGCCGCGGACACCGCCCTCGTAGGTGTAGCGCTTCCAGCGCCGGAACGGCGTGTTCGCCGCGAGCGCCCAGCCCCAGGGGTAGTGGCCGCTCGAATGGATGCCACCGAGCTCGTCGATGTGCGCCAGGCCGTCGGCGACGTCATCGGTCGCGTCGGAGATGTAGTGACCGAGCTGGTTGTACGCGCCGTGGGGTCCACCCTCGGCCGAAGCGCCGTTGTCGGAGACGACGACCACGACGGTGTTGTCGAGCTCGCCCGTCGCCTCGATGTGATCGAGCACGCGTCCCAGCTGGTGGTCCGCGTGGGCGATGAACGCCGCGCAGACCTCCATCATTCGTGCGTAGAGCCGCCTGCGGTCCGCATCGATCTCCGACCACGGTTCCACCCACGACGGACGTTCCGACAGCTCGGTGTCGGGAGGCACGATCCCGAGCGCGCGCTGACGATCGAGCGTGGCCTCGCGCCAGGCATCCCATCCGTCGTCGAACCGGCCGCGGAATCGGTCGATCCATTCCGCCGGCGCCTGATGGGGGGCGTGCGGCGCACCCGTGGCGTACCAGAGCAGGAACGGTCGATCCGGATGCGACAGTCGCAGCTCGCGCAGGTAGCCGATCGCCTGGTCGGCCAGGTCCGCGTCCAGGTGGTACCCCTCCGCCGGGGTGCGCGGCGGCTCGACGTGGTTCGTGTCCCGCACGAGGTTCGGGGTCCACTGGTTCGTCTCGCCGTTGAGGAACCCGTAGTACCGGTCGAAGCCGAGACCGGTCGGCCACATGTCGTACGGGCCGGTCACCCGCTGATCACGAGGCACCAGGTGCCACTTCCCGACACAGAAGGTCGCGTAGCCGCAGAGCGCGGAGGATCTCGGCGAGCGTTCCCGCGGACCGCGGGAACGTCCCCGAGTAGCCCGGGAAGTTCGTCGGCAGATCCGGCAGCATCCCCATCCCGACCCGGTGGTGGTTGCGTCCGGTCAGCAGGCACGCTCGGGTCGGCGAGCACACGGCGGTCGTGTGGAAATTCGTGAACCGCAGGCCGCGAGCTGCGAGCGCGTCGACGTTCGGCGTGAGCAGGTCGGATCCGTAGCTCCCGAGGTGCCCGAAGCCGAGATCGTCGAACACCACCACGACCACGTTCGGAGCGTCCGGCCGAAACGGCCGCTCCGCGCTCGTTCGAGGAAGGGAGGCCATCGTCGGCGGCGGGGACGGATCGCGCATCCCGGCATCATGCGACATCCCGGCCGGAGAAGACCAGGACTGTTCAGGACTGTCGGCGGACTGCCCGACGTGGCGGGGCCCGACCTCCGTCGTGACGGAGGTCGGGCCCAGCGGGTGCGCTGCGGGACTTGGCTCAGGGTCCTACGGGGTGGGTGACGGAGCTGTAGTGGTTGCTCGCAAGGCCCGTGATCGAGACGGGGCCGTTCACGTAGATCCCCCAGTACTCGTTGCTGATCCGATTGCCGGCCACGACGACGTTCACCGGTACCGCCGCGGTGAAGAGCGCGATGCCGGTCGGGTGGCCGCTACCCGAGTCCGGGTCGATCCCGTTCCCCGAGACGGTGTTGTTGACGATGACGTTGCCCGACACGTTCTGGCCCGGAGCGTGGGCATGGATCCCGACGCCGGCCTCGCCGTTGTTGAGCAACGTGTTGCCGATGACGTGGTTGTCGTACGACGCCGTGCCGGGGAAGGGCGCGAACATCCCGACGCCCGCTCCACCGTTTCCGGACGAAACGTTGGCGATCACGGTGTTGTCGTAGACCCCGCCGAGCTCAGGATGGCCGAGCGCATCTCCGTTGTGCGACGGGAGCGTGATGCCACAGTCCTCGACGTTGTTCAGAGAGCGGTTGAAGGCGATGAGGTTGCCGTGGCTCGGTCCGGCTTCGTCCGTGACGAGGATCCCACCGACGTTGTTCTCGACCCGGTTCGCCAGAACCCAAGAGTCGGTCACGCTCATGAGGTGAAGACCCTCACCGCAGTCGCCCGGAACCTCGCCCTGGTCCTGGCACTCCATCGTCACGTCCGTTCCCGTTCCGAGATCGTTGCCCCGGATGTGGTTCCAGCTGAGCGCGATGTGAGATGTGTTGAAGGCGGAATTCCTTCGCCCTGCGCATGTTCGACCGTGAATCCCGACACACTGCTCCCAGCGGTCCCGGGACCCGTCAGTGCAATTCCGTTGATCTCGCCGCTGGCGTCGACGGTCGCACCGATCCCCCGGAGGTTGAGCCGCCTCGTGACGGCAACGCTCTCCGCGTAGGTACCGGGCAGGACGTTGATCGTGCCACCCGTTGGCGCGACCGAGACGGCATGGCCGATGGTCCGGCACGGCCGGAACGCGGTACATGCCCACGCATCACTTCCGTGCGAAGCCGAGACGAAGAGCCGGCCGCCGAAGTACGGGCCACCTCCGCTGGCTCCCGCGACCGAGCCGCCGATCCCGACGATCCCGAACGCGATCACCACCGTCGTCACCACGACACCGCACAACGTCTTCATGGTCCGTACCTCCTCCTCGGCGTCCGTTCCGCCCGATCAGCGAGATGCCCGCGCCCGACCCGCAGCGCATCGATCGTGTCCCCAACGAATTAGTCCCCGGGAAATGAGACGACGATGAAGGCAGGACGCGCGCCCGGTTGCCGTCGCGAGCCGTCTGGTGTTGCGCGGTCCGCCCGGGCAGAATGCGTGGCCAGATGAGGAGGAGCGAGATGCCCACCACCGATGAGATCCGTGACAACCAGCGTGCGACGTGGGCCCGGTTCTCCGCCGGGTGGGAGAAGTGGGACCCGGTGATCGTCGATCAGCTGGGTCCGGTCGGCGCGGCGATCATCGACAGCCTCGCCGTCACCGTCGACCAGCAGCACCTCGACATCGCGGCGGGCACGGGCGAGCCCGGCCTCAGCATCGCCCGACGCAGTCCGAACGGGCGCGTCGTCCTGACCGACCTCGCGGCGGAGATGTTGGAGGTGGCGAAGCGCCGAGCCGCCGCGCAGGGGATCACCAACGTGGAGACAAAGGTGTGCAGCGCCGACGATCTCCCGTTCGACGACGCCACCTTCGACAGCATCTCGGTGCGCTTCGGGTACATGTTCTTCCCGGACCTCGACCAGGCGACAGCCGAGCTCGCCCGGGTGCTGAAGCCGGGCCGGCGCGTGTGTGCGGCCGTCTGGGTCAATCCGGAGCAGAACGCCTGGTCGTCGATCCCGATGCAGGCCATCGCGGCCGAGGTCGAGATGCCGGCGCCCGATCCGAACGGTCCGGGCTTGTTCCGGTGCAACGCCCCGGGGATGGTCAGCGCCCTCTTCGAGTCTGCGGGGCTCCGAGACGTCGCGGAGTGGGATGTCGCGATCGAACAGGTGACACCTTCCCCCGCGAAGTACTGGGAGATGGTCAGCGAGGTCGTCGCTCCCGCCGTAGCGGTACTCGATCAGGTCGACGAAGCAACCCGAGCGCGCATCGCGGCCGCCGTCATCGCCAAGGTCGGCGAGTACGAGAAGAACGGCGAGGTCCGGATTCCCGGCGTCGCCCGATGCATCGTCGGCACACGATAGAACGACGTCGTTCCGACAACAGCTGAGTGTGAGTCGCTTGACCGTCCTAGGACAGGGCAGCGTGCGTTGCCCCGCCGCCGCGCCGACGGCGGGCAACCAGTTCGATTGGGGGTGTTCGCTCAGCCAGGTGTCGAGCAGCGGCGGGGGGATCGGGGGCGTATAGATGTAGCCCTGGATCAGCGAGCACCCGAGGTCGTTCACCATCTGAAGCTGAGCCTGATTCTCCACGCCTTCCGCGACGGCATCGATGCCGAGTGTGCGTGTGAGCTCGCTCACCGCCGCCACAATGGCTTGGTCGACTTGTTGCGTACAGACGTCATTGACGAAGCTCTGGTCGATCTTGATGCAGACGACTGGAAGCCTCTTTACGTACGTCAGCGACGAGTAGCCGGTTCCGAAGTCGTCGATGGTGATGCCCACCCCGAGTTTGGTGATCGACTCGAGAACGTTGGTGGCATGTGCGAGGTCTTTGATGATCATGGATTCGGTGATCTCGAGTCGGAGAGTCACCGGTACGATTCCGGTGTTCTTGAGCGTCTCTTCGATCAGTCCAGCGAGCGTGGGATCACTGAGCTGCCGTGGCGACAGGTTCACCGAGACGGAAAGGTCCGGTCGAGAGTGGTCGCGCTGCCACTTCGCCAGCTGCTCACAAGCTTGCGTGAGCACCCATCGTCCGATCGGAACGATCGAGCTGGTGGTCTCGGCAATCGGGATGAACTCGTCCGGTCCGATCATGCCAAGTCGAGGATGCACCCAGCGCAGGAGCGCTTCGCAGCCGACTGTCCTTTCGTTCAAGGAATCGACGACCGGGTGGTAGTACACGCGGAACTCGTTGCGTTTCAGCGCCGAACGCAGGTCTCGTGCAATCTCAGAGTGGCGCAAGAGCGCAGCGCGGAGCTCACGGTTGAACATCACAAACCGGTTCCCACCGTCAGTCTTCGCTTCGTGCATCGCGGCATCCGCGTCGCGCAACAATCCTTCTACGCCATCGTCTTCATGCGTCGAGATCACGACTCCGATGCTGGCGCTCATGAAGTAATCGTTGCCGCAGATGGCAAACGGCCTTCGCAGCACGCGCTGAGGATCCGGTCGGCGACAACGAACGCGATCGGCGAGTCCCGCGACACCGTCATTGCTACAACGAACTCATCGCCGCCAAATCTCGCGACCGTGTCCTCGACCCGCAGCGGTGAGCTGAGGCGTTGCGCTACCTGACGTAGGAGCTCGTCACCTGCCTCGTGACCGAGTGTGTCGTTGCATTGCTTGAAGCCGTCGAGATCGATGAAGTAAACCGCGACGGCATCGTCGCCGGAACGACGTGTCTGCGCCAGTCCGAGCCTGATGCGATCGTGGAGCAATCGACGATTCGGGAGGCCGGTGAGGGCGTCGCGCATTGACTGGGTCGTGAGCTCCTGCTCCACGCGGTCACGCTCAAGTGCAGAAGCCAGAACGTTCGATACCGCCTGAACGAAGGCCACGTCCGGCTCCCCGAAGCCGTGGGGCTCAAACGACATCACACCAATCAGGCCCCACGGATCGGACTTGCCCTCGATCTTCACTCCAAGGCTGCTGCGGACCCCCGCCAGGTCAAGCAGCTCCTTCGAGGGGAACTCTGGTTCGACCGCGTAGTCGTCAATGATGACGGACTTCTCCTGCGCGAGCGTGCGTCCGGCGGGCGAGTGGATCGGGGCCGGAATCCGGGAGCCGAGCACGCCGGACCACCCGGTCCCGGCGCGCACCGTCAACACCTCTGGGGAACCCACGGGAGCTTCGAGAATCGTCACCGCATCGGCGCTGAGCAATTCGAAGATCAGCTCCACTGCTGCCTGAAGAAGCTCGGTGACGGAGGCGCCGCGGAGCGCTCGAAGCCCAAGCGCGGCGACTGACTCCCGCTGCGCCTCGGCATTCCGACGCGCGGAGACATCGCGCAGGCCGAGCACGATTCCGCCAACCATCGGATCAGCGATCAGGTTCGTCGCGGTGATTTCCATCCACCGCTTCCTCGGGCCAAATTTGGACTGCTTCACCTCGGCCGTCATGGAGCTGCCGGGACTTTGGAGCAGTTGCGGCATCATCGCTTCGATGTTCTCGGCGTCACTCGGCCCGAAGAGGGATCGCACGAACGCGCCGAGTAGCTCCGCTTCCGGACGGCCTACCAGTGCCGGAATCGATGGGCTGACGTACGTGATGCAACTGTCGGCGGCGACGATGATGACCCCGTCATCAGCGTTTCGGGTCAGTGCGATGAAACGGTCGATCGAGTCGCGGAGCTCTGCATCACGTAGCCTCCGCTTGGCCGCCTCGCGGACCACTGCCCTGAAGAGCATTCGGCCATCGGTGTTCGTCTTGTCGATGCTGATCTCGACAGGGAACTCGCTTCCGTCACTCCGGCACGCCGTGACCGTCCGCCGATTTCCCATGGACCGCTGAGATGTCCTTGACGCGCCGAATGCGAGAACGTGCGCGCTGTGCCGCGAGGCCCACACCGGAGGCAGGAGCACCGCGAGCGGCTCGCCCAGTACATCTGCCGCGTCGTAGCCGAACATCTTCGATGCAGCGGCGTTGAAGCGCACGATGCGCTGGGACTCGTCGATGACGATGACCGCTTCGACTGCAGTGTCGGGATCCGCATGCGCGTTGCCGCCGACCGAGGTACACCCATTGCTGCTGTCGCGACCGAGTCCGCCCGCTCTCGACGGCCGAGGTCGTCGTCGCGCCTCGCGAAATTTCATACTGAACATTCGGCCGCCCGCGGCGACCGCTTCAGACAACGTTGTGACACAGTTCAGACCACGCCTCGACACGTCGAAGCACGGCCGGCACGAAGTACGAGACCGACTGAACCCGGGTGACCTTCAGGCGAGCGACCTGCTTTCAGATCGCGCTGGGATCGAAGCGGTAGCCCATTCCCCGAACGGTGGCGATCCACCTTGGCTGGCCCGGATCGACCTCGAGCTTCGCTCGCAGCCGGCGCACATGCTCAGTCACTGTTGCGATCGAATGGTATGCAGGCGATGAGTGCCACACCGCGGCGAGAAGTTCAGCACGTGAGAAGGCGACACGCGGCGACCCGCGAGAAAGTCGAGCAGCGAGTACTCGGTCGGGGACAGTCCGATCGATCGGCCACGGAGCCGTACTTCGTGTGCGCACTCATTGATCACGAGGTCCCCGAAGTCGAGCGTCGAATCGTCATCCAAGCGTTTGCTCCCTCCGTGGCGAACTGCTGCTCGAACGCGGGCGCGGAGCTCCTGTGGGGCGAACGGCTTCACGATGTAATCGTCGGCGCCAAGGTCGAGCCCACAGACGCGATCCGCGACGTCAATCCAGCTGGTCACGATCAGGATTGGCGCGCGCGTTACCTTGCGCACATGTGCCAGGAAATCGAACCCTCCCGACGGTATTCCGAGGTCCAAGACCACGACATCGATCGGTTCCCGGGCAATCTCGTTGAGAACCTGCAGACCATTCCCAGCTTCGAGAATCTCCGCACCAGCGAGCGCGTCCCGGATCAGACAACGGGTCGGTGCACCATCCGCGATCAACACCCGGAGCTCGGATTGCAGCTCGCCACTCTCGACGCGGGCGACATCGGACTCTCGCCGGTCCGGCCAGTGCGACAGCGGGACTTCGCCGGATGCCACCGCGCCGTTCGCGGTGACGAGCGATTGCTCGTACGAACCTTCCGGGACGGGCCATTGCTTCGACACGATCTACCTGCCATGAGGGGTCAATCAACCGCAGGGTCTTGGCGGTAACCGTTCGAATGCACTGAGTGTATCAGGGTCCCAGATGTCGTAATGCAACCGTCAGAGAAGACCCGTCCGACATTGGCTGGGGTTGGAACCGGGGAGCTTTTGGACGGTCAACGAAGGCTCGATCACGGTCCGAGCGGACCTGATGGCGAACACGGTGATCGTGTGATTCGACAACGACTCGGTCCCGTACGAGAGTCGGTTTCCCATGGATGCCGACGTCGACATTCCGGGAGGCCTGAGAAGCGCTCCCGGTTCCCGGCGGTGAACCGGGAACCGGGAACCGACGAGGTCAGGCCCCGAGGAGTCCGGGCAGCACGTGGATGGGTGCGGTGACGGGCGTGTCTTTGTTGCCGACACCCCAGGGGGTGTTGCCCGCGATGCCTTCGACGTACCAGCGACCGTTGGTGGGTCGCCATACCGCGAAGTCCGTGGTGCCGTCACCGTCGTAATCGCCCGGCGCGACGACATCACCGTCCTTGCCCCACTGGGTGGAACCCGCGATGCCTTCGACGAACCAACGACCGGTCGAGGGCCGCCACACCGCGAAGTCCGTGGTGCCATCCCCGTCGTAATCGCCCGGCACCGCAACGTCACCCGCGAGGCCCCACTGGGTAGAACCCGCGATGCCTTCGACGTACCAACGACCGTTGGTGGGTCGCCACACCGCGAAGTCCGTGGTGCCGTCCCCGTCGTAATCGCCCGGCGCGACGACGTCACCGTCCTTGCCCCACTGGGTGGATCCCGCGATGCCTTCGACGTACCAGCGACCGGTCGAGGGCCGGTACACCGCGAAGTCCGTGGTGCCGTCCCCGTCGTAATCGCCCGGCACCGGAACGTCACCCGCGAGACCCCACTGGGTAGAGCCGGCGATGCCGTTCACGTACCAGCGGCCGCTCGCGGGCCGCCACACCGCGACGTCGGTGGTGCCGTCCCCGGTGAAGTCACCCACCACCGGGACGTCCCCCGACTTGCCCCATGCCGTGGAGCCCGCCACGCCTTCGATGAACCAACGGCCCGTCGACGAGCGCCACACCGCGAAGTCCGTCGTGCCGTCACCATCGAAGTCGCCGAACACGCCACCCTCGACCGGCGTCGCGGGTAGCACCGTGACCGTCACATCCACACTCGCCGTGAGGTCACCATCCGAAGTCTCGACCGTCACCGTGTATGGCGACCCGGCCACATCCCCTGCCTGCGGTGAGAGCACCAGATCCCCGTTCACCAGGCCGGCGAACCCTGGACCCGACGTGATCTGCGTGGTGAGCGGATCACCATCGGGATCCGAAGTCGTGAGATCGACCACCTCCGACTGACCTGCGGTCACCGAGATCTCCTCCGGCGTCGCGGTGATCGACGGCGCCTGGTTCGGATTGCCGGCGGCGAGGATCTCGATGCCGCGGATCGTCGCCACGCTCACCACCGAGGTGATGTCGAGGTTGAGCACCCCGTCGGTCACGTCGACCGCCGGGAAGATCCGTTCGAGCGCGACGCCCTTGACCCCGCTGGTCTCGGCCAGCTTGTCGAAGTCGTCCAGGACCGTGTTGCCCTCGAGCGCCACGTCGTAGACCCGGCCCCCGATGTCGTTGATCGTCGTGCTCGTGTGCTCACCGAAGTACAACCGCACTTCGTAGGCACCGTTCGGGACGTTGAACGCCCAGTTCATCTGGTTGCCCACCGTCGTGTTGGTCCGAGCCAGCGACCCCCAAAGCTCGACGGGGGCGCCCGTCGTGATCTGCGACATGTCCCACGAATCGGTGGTGGTGACGTCGGCCGCGTTGGTCGCGTTGGTCAGCGTCACGTTTCCGCTGCAACACGTCGGGCTCGCCTGCCCCACACCGACCCAGTCACCGCCCGGGTCGCTCAGCGTCGGCCCACCGGCGTTGATGCGGTACACGGCCGAGCCCGGCGCCGATCACGTTCACCGTGACGTCCACACTCGACGTCTCCTGACCGTCGCTGGCCTCGACCGTCACCGTGTACGGCGAGCCCGCCACGTCACCGGCCTGCGGCGACAGGGACAGGTCACCGTTCACGATTGCTCGCGAAGCCCGGACCCGACGTGATCGACGGACCCGTGATCGGGTCACCGTTGACGTCGGACACGTTGAGATCCACGACCGTCGTCTGGCCGGCGACTGCGGTCGCCGGGTTCGGGTTTGCCGTGATCGTCGGCGCGAGGTTTCCCGGCCTCGGGGACGATCTCGATGCCGCGAATCGTCGCCACGCTCACCACCGAGGTGATGTCGAGGTTCAGCACGCCGTCCGTCACGGCCGTTCCCGGGAAGATCCGTTCGAGCGCGACGCCCTTGACCCCGCTGGTCTCGGCGAGCTTGTCGAAGTCGTCGAGGACCGTGTTGCCCTCGAGCGCCACGTCGTAGACGCGACCCCCGATGTCGTTGATTGTCGTGCTGGTGTGCTCACCGAAGTACAGGCGTACTTCATAGGAGCCGTTGGGGACGTTGAACGCCCAGTTCATCTGGTTGCCCGCGGTCTGGGTCGTACGAGCCAACGAACCCCACAGCTCGACGGGGGCCCCCGTCGTGATCTGCGACATGTCCCAGCTATCGGTGTTGGTCCCATCGGCCGCGCTGGCGTCGTTGGTCAGGGTGACGTTCCCGCTGCAGCACGTCGGGTTCGCCTGCCCCACTCCGACCCAGTCACCGCCCGGGTCGCTCAAGGTCGGCCCACCCGCGTTGATGCGGTACAGCGGGTCACCACCACCGGGGCCGATGCCGCTCGCGGCCATGGCGAACGTGTGCGAGACGGAGCCGTTCACCTGGGCGTTCGTCTCGTCGGCCCGGACGTACTCCGACGTCGCGGTGTCCGCGTTCGGGTCCACGGTCACGCGCAGGTGACCGCCGCTCGGGAGGACGCGAATCGTCTCGCCGTTGTTCGCGCCCTCGGTGTAGAGGTTGAAGCCGTTGCCGTTCATGCCGAGGCCGGGCATCGACAGGTAGGTGATGCCGTCGACAACCTCGTAGGCGTACTGGTGGTCGTGACCGTGGAAGTAGCCGGTGACCCCGGTCTCCTGCATCATCTGCGCGATCGGCCCGTGCGTGAACGTCGGCCGGTTCGCCGCGAACCCATCGCTCCCGTCCGCGTTCTTGCCACCCCACTCGAAGAAGTCCGCGGCCGCGGCCCCGCCGCGCACGTACCCGGCCGGTCCGGCGGTGCCACCGCCGGCGATCTGGCCGCCGAGCATGTGGTGCGAGAACATGAACTTGAACTTGGCGTCACTGTTCTTCAACGTGTTGTAGAGCCAGTCGTACTGCTGCTGACCGAGGGTCCAGCTCCATTGGTCGCCGATGGTTGCCTCGTCGTTCTGCTCGCCGGCGACCGCACCGGCGTAGGGCTTCGTCATCGTGTACTGGAACTCGTCGATCACGACGAACAGCGCGTCGCCCCACTCAAAGGAGTAGTAGTCCTCACGCAGGTTGTCCCGCGCCGAGTCGTGCATGTCGGCACCGGCGAGTGCCAGCGGATCGGTGTTCCCGCTGTAGAAGCTGTCAGTCGTCGGGGTCGGCCAGAACTTCTTGCGCGCCCGGATGTTGAAGACACCGGCGCTGTTGGTGTCGTCGAGGTTCCAGCCCTCCTCCTCCTCGTGATTTCCGGCGGTGAGGAAGACGGGCGAGGAACCGGTGTAGCCGTCGAAGACCGCCCGTACGTCGAGGTTCTTCTGGTCCACCGCCGCCTGCGTCGTCAGGTTGTCGTCGATGAACGTGTCACCGTTGTCCATGACGAAGTCGGGCTGGTCCGCGGCGATGTTGTCGACCGCGGCCGCGACCCGCGCGCTGTTGCCGAGGTTGTTGTAGTGGGTGTCCGAGGTGACGTCGAAGGTGAAGGCCTCACCCTTCGGGCGCGCAGTGTGGAACGTCTGCTCCGGGCGAGCCTCGGTGACCCCCGGCTCGTTCGGGTGGATGTAGCGAACCCGGTAGAAGTACCGCGTGTTCGGCGACAAGCCGGATATCAGCACCTCGTGCGGCTGGTTCGCCGTCGCGGTCTCCGTCGGCGTCTGGTTGCTGTAGGGGCCGCCCGACGTCGTGCCGTACTCGACGAACATGTTCACGGTCTCGGCCGGAATGATGTTCACCCGGATCGACGTGTTCGTCGGCGTACCGAGGCTCTCGGTCGAGACGAAGTTGATCGTCTGCGCCTCGGCGATCGGCGGAAGCGCGCCGACGAGCAGCGTCGGCACCACGACCGCCAACGTCAACGCGATGCGCATGAGCGAGCGCCGCCGGGAACGCGTCCCCCGGTGACTGTCGTGCGGGTCGGGCGACGCGGATTCCGACACGTCGCGGGTACGCCACGGCAAGGACCTCATGGATGCACTCCCGATGCAGGTTCCTCGCCCGTACAAGAAATGCAGTGCAGGAGGCCGGTCTCACCACTCGGCTCGCCGGGGGGTCAGGTGACCGAATCGGTCCCCCGGGTCGATGCCTTCCTCTCAGCCCGCGTCATTGCTTTGTTGCTGTTCCTACCCTTCACACCTTCTGTGCGGAACGGCACGAACGGTAGGGAATGTCCGCGGTGAATGTCAAGGTTCGTCACAGGATCGCGAGAACATGTCGACGGCTTCGAATATCGGATTCCCGACGACGGGCGATGCATCACAGGGATTGCTGGATGGCCGCGGCCACGCCGGCGACCTCGTCGAGCACCCGGATGATGTCGGCCGGCGAGTCGAACGTCCCGCCGTTCATGTAGATGCCGAAGGCGTACAGCTTGCCGCTGTCGGACTCCATGAGCCCCGCCAGCGCCTGGCCGGGCATCAACAGCTTGCCCGAGCCGGGGTCGATTCCACCCCAGGTACCGGTCTTGGCCTGGACCTTGCCCACCGAAGGACCGTCCGTCTGCGCAAGGGTCAAGGACCCGTCCTTGCCGAGGATCGGCAACATCTTGGGGAGCTGTTCGCCCCACGGCTGACGGTGCATCCAGCGAATCCACTTCACCACGGCGGCCGGGGTCGTCGACGAGAAGCTGGCGCCGGCACCGTTCAGGGTCCACACCGACTTGTCGTCGATGCCGATCTTGCGGATCTGCTTGCGCACGACGGCCATGCCGTCGTCGCAGTCCGTGGAACCGGCCTTCACCGCCAGCAGGCACACCGTGAGGTTGGCGCCGTAGTTGTGCGAGATCTTCCAGATGAGCGTGGCCATCTCCGACAGCGGCGGGGACTCGAGCGCGGCCACCTGGTCGCCAGCCGCGTAGTCGTTGAAGCCCGGCAGCCCGGCGGTCGAGCTCTGGGCCGCCGGATCGGCCGTGGTGGTGACGCCGGCACGCTCGAGGGCTTCGATGAACAGGGTGCGCGCGTACGAGGCCGGGTCGGGCACGTCGTAGACGTTGAGCGTGGGCTTGCTGTCGGCGGCCACGGTGCCGGCCACGACCAGGGTGTTCGTCGGCTCGCCGCTGGCGTCGAGCTCCGGCGTGATGTCGAGCGACGTGTCGCCGCCGGCCGCGACCGTCTTGGCCTGGTTCACGACGGTGAACGCTTTGGTCTCGGGGATCATTCGAAGGTCGGCCGGCTCGCCCTCGCCGCCGGGCGTGGTGACCACGGCGACCAGGTTGTCGTCGATGACGATCGGCGAGACCTCCACGCCGTAGGTCGCCCACGTCTCGAACAGCCGGTCGTCGATCACGACGTTGCCGTCGACCGCGGTGATGCCGCTCTCCTTCACCTGGGTCGCCAGCTGGTTCAGGCCGGCGAGCGGATCGCCGGGTGCGGGCTTCGCGCCCGGCAGCCCGTTGGCGTCCGGCTGCGGGGGCACGCTGTAACCCAGCTCACCCGAGCCGGCGTTGCGGCCACCCATGACCAGATCACCCGAAGCCCGCAACACCAGGTTCCCGGTCAGCGTGCCTCCGCTGCGTTCGCCCACCGCGTAGACCGGTGTGGTCAGCGTCGAGTCAGCCCCGTAGGCGTTCAGCCACGTCGACACGCTGAACAGCTTGCCGTTGGAGCCCATGCCCGAGATGGCCTTCGGCGCCAATGCGTACACCGGGTTCCCATTGTCGATCGGTGAGACCTGCAGCGACCAACGGGCATTGGCGAACCCCGGGAGAGCCATGTCCTTGAGGGCCGCCTTCGGCAGCTGACCGACATCGGCCTCGGTCCCCGGGGATGCGGTGCCATCACTCGAGCTGCAACCCGCGGCCACCAACCCCACGACGACCACGATCACCGCCAGCGCGCGCCCGGCACGCCGGTGTCCACGTCCGATCCGAGTCATCCCGTCCCCTTCTCCAGAGCGGCCCGGTCGCGACCGCGACCCGACCGTTGCTGTGCCCGATGTGCACGCATGCCCGCGTGCGATGCCCGGAGCGGCCGACCGCCCTGAAGCAGAGACGCCCCTGACGTGGATCTGGAGGCTATCCAACCGGCCCGTCGACGGCGCGGAGCGCGCCTGATCGTCACGATTCCGTTCTACGCCGGGGATGACCGAGAACCCGCGCCTGTACCTACCATCGGCGATCTGTGCATCGAGCTCGGCCGCACCGGACCAGGCCGCGCTCGCCGCGATGGCCGGACCGTCGCTGGGGGGGTCGAGCTCGGGGAGAACCGCACGGTCTACGGCGGCGACCCCGCGAGCACGCAGAACTCGTTGCCTTCGGGATCAGCGAGGACGACCCAGCTGACATCGCCCTGGCCGACGTCGACCCGGCGCGCGCCGAGTGCGATCAGCCGTTCGACCTCCGCGGCCTGGTCCCCGTCGTCGGCCTTCACGTCGAGATGGATCCGATTCTTGATCGCCTTCGCCTCCGGCACGGGCTGGAAAAGGATCGTCACACCACCTCGAGGTCCGGGGGCACCGATCTCGACGTCCCCCTCGTCGCGGTCGATGACCTTCCAGCCGAGGACGTCACACCAGAACGCCGCAAGACGTTCGGCGTCGGAACAGTCGATCAGGATCTCGGTCAACGTCGCGGTCACGGGAACTCCTCTCGGCGGTGATCGTGGCGATCAGACGCTCACGCGGTGGCCGCGTGAGCGGCGACGTGGTGCAGCACGAACACCGACGGATCGTCACCCACCGCGGCGGCGTCGACCTCGATGCCGGCCGCGGTGTCCTTCCACCCGAGCGCCGTTCCGGCGACGGTCGTGATCGCCGTCGTCGGCGTCGCGCGCACGTCGGGGAAAGTGATCATGGCCGCGGCATTCCGCGTGATGGCGTAGACGGTGTCGTCGCGGGCGGTGTAGCGGACGGGTTCGCCTGCCTGGGTCGTGGTCCCCGGCGTGACCCACGGTCGGGTGGCCATGATCGCGTCGGCGTGGGGCCGGACCCATTCGCCGAGCCAGTCGAGGCGGGCGATCTGCTCGTCGGGAATCTGCGCGTCGACACCGCGAGGGCCGACGTTGAGCAGCAGGTTCCCACCCTTGGCGGTGATGTCGGTGAGCATCCAGAGCAGCTCGGCACGCTCGATGAAGTGCTCGGGACGCGAGGCCCGGTTGTATCCGAAGCTGTGGTCCATTCCGCGCACGCACTCCCACGGCTTGCGTTGCACGTCATCGAAGGTGACGTACTCCGGGGTGCGGACGTCGGAGTGGGGCGGCGCCGGTGGGACGACCCCACGGTCTCGGCGAGCCTGTCGTTGGACTACAGCGTCGATCGCCTGCCGCGCGAGCTGCGACCGGGTCGCACCGAACAGTGGGCTCCACGGCATCCACCGGTCGTTCACGACTCCGTCGGGGACCTGCTCGTAGTAGTGCTCGAACAGGGGCCAGAGTCGCTTGCCTTCTGCCGGCCACGCGATGTCGTTCCACAACACGCTCGGCCGGTACCGGGCGATGAGCTCACGGACCTGGGCCTCGGCGTAGGCGGGATAGTCACCGCGGGGCACTGCGTCGAGCATCTCGGACAGCGATCCCATCGGCCGGTCGTTGAAGGTCGAGTCGAGCCCACCGGAGTAGTAGATCCCGAAGCGCATTCCCGCGCCGCGCACGGCCTCGCTCAGCTCGCCGACGACGTCGCGGCGACAGCTCCATCCGGCGCGGTGCGGGTTCGTGACGTCGGTGGGCCACAGGCAGTAGCCGTCCATGTGCTTGGTGACGAGCACGACGTAGCGCGCGCCGGTCGCGGCGAACCGCGTCGCCCACTCCTGGGGGTCCCATTGGTCGAGACCGGCTTCCCAGTCGGCGGCGAACTTCAGGTACGGCCGGCTGCCGTACGTCTCACGATGGTGGCGCGCGACCGGGCTGTCGGGGAACTTCAGCGAGTTCTCGTACCACTCGGAGTACGGCGAGTAGGCGAACGCGTCGCGCCGACCGGACTGCATCATCTGGCCGACGTCGATGTCGACCGGCGCGAACGCCGGCACCGACGCGGGGACCCAGTGCACGAAGATCCCGAGCTTCGCGTCCTGCCACCAGGCGGGAACGCGATGACGTCGCAACGCCCGGAGCCGCGACCTCGGCGAAGAAGACGACACGCTCCGCACGTTACCGGCCCCGTCCGGGAAGGTGCGCCTACGGGCAGGTGACGTCGGCGGTGCCTTGCACCTCGCCACCGTCCGGAGTGGTGAACGTGCCCTCGAAGGTGACGGTGTTGCCGTCAACCTCGAGTCCCGTTCCGTCGAGCGGGATCGTCCCCGTGTACGAACCGTCCGGGGTGATCAGAGAGACTGCACCGACCAGCCCGGAGCTCTCGGTCCGCACCGAGACCTGGATCTGGAGGTCGTCGCTCGACAGTCGGTTGATGAGAACGTCGATGGAAGCGGGACCGACGTCGCACTTCACGCTCTGGGCGCCGGCCAGCGGCACCGAGAACGTCTGCCCATCGACCGTCACCGTCGGATCGTCGCCCGCCGCGGTGCAGTTCACGGCGATCTGTGCGTCGACCTTTTTGGTGTTCCTCGGATCCGATCGGGGAGTCCGGTTCACCGGGCCCTCGTAGCTGAGCTGCGAGTCGCCGATTCCAAGCCGGCCGCCGTCGCTTCCCGTCAGGATCCCGCCGTAGGAGATGCCGGCACCCCCGCCGTCGCTGAAGTTCGTCGTGACGTTCAGGGTGCCCGAGATGCGCGAGCCGGTGACCGACAGGTCGTGACCATCCGCGGTTTGGAAGTTCACGATGATCTGGTTGTTCTTGATGGAGCACTCGTAATACAGGGAGCCGGCCGCCTCGTAGTCGAACCGATCACCGTCGACTTCGACCCACGCCTTCCCGGCATCCGCCTCGAGGGTCGGGGCTCCGATCTCGGTCGCGCCACCGCTGCCGTCGGTCGAACTCGTGGAGCCGCCGGCGCCACTCGCGTCGGGTCCACTGTCGCCTCCGCCCCCGCACGCCGAGGCGCCCAAACCGAGGGCGAGAACCAACGCGCCCAATCCCCTTACGCGAGTCATCGGCACCGCTGGGACCCCTCCTGCGCAGGTGCCCGGCGGCCCCCGCTCCACGAGCCGGACCCTACCCGTCGCGGTGACCACCGCGCTCCCGGACTGCATATCTGGCCGACGTCGATGTCGACCGACGCGATCACATCTCGTCAACACGACACCAGAACGTCAAGACCTGAGCGCGAATGTTCGAATGACCACGCGCCTCGCACGCCACGTACGACGCTGAGCATCGAATGGAGTGCAACCGTCGCGCCCGAAAAACCGCGTTCGGCGTTCGACGAGCGGGTCCCGTCCTACTGAGCGGGACCGGTCATCCCCGCCATCATCTGCTCGAGCGCGACCTGGTCCGGTCCGACGAAGGGCGCGGCGTCCGGGGCAGCGCGAAGCGACGAGAGCAACCGTTGGGTCATGGTTCCGGAGGCTGCAGGGAGATGGCTGCTCAGGATCATCGACGGCGCAAGGCTCGCGATGCCGTCGAGCTCCTTGGCGAAGGCGGTGCGGTCCACCTTGTGGAGCCACGGCGAGTCGACGGTCGCCCAGAGCACCTGGCCGTCTCGGAGGTCGTCGTCCGACAGGTCGGCCGCGTTCTCGGGCACCTCTTGCAGGAGCGCGCCGAAGCAGTCGGAGCTGAAGAACGCGCCCGACCGGTCGTCGAGGAATCCCGTCGTCGACGGGTTGTCGAACACGGGTGGCTTGATCGCGGTCAGCGTCCGGTCGCCGACCGTGATCTTCTGGCCGGGGTTGACGAGATACACGCGGTCCATCGGGAGCCCGTCGGCGAGCCCCATGATGCCGACCCCGAGGAAGGTGGTGATCACCCGGATCTGCGGGTGATCGGCGAGCAAACGGTGCACGTTGCCGATGTGATCGAAGTCCGTGTGGGTGAGCCAGATCCACTGCACGTCGGCGGGATCGATCACCGCCTGCAACGCGGTCATGAACTCGTCGCGCTCGACGACGGTACCGGTGTCGACGAGCACCGGCTCGGAGCCGTGGAGGACGAAGGCGTTGACGGGTACGAGCCCGAGCCCGGGGATCGGGACGTTCGATGTGAGGACGTCGATGCCTGATGCGGCCGTGTACGAGGTGGTCATGGTGGTGTGCTCCTTGTGATTGATGGTTCAGAACGGGACGATGGTGGTGAGCAGGCCGGTCGCGGGCTCGCGGCCGGCGAGCGTGCGACAGAATTCGACGGCGTCGAGCGAGAGCCGCTCCGCGGCTGCGGCATCGGGCTGATACGTGTAGGTGCCACCGGCCGGGCCGGAGAGCTCCAGGACGAACGGCTGGCCGTGGCGGCGCGCCCATTCGGCGACGACGTCTTCGACGATGCGACCGTCGTGGTCGGCACTGAGCTCGAGCGGGAGACCGAGCGCATGCGCGGCGTCGACGCGGTGCATCCAGGCGTCGCGCAGGTAGATGGTGTCGATGAGGTAGCCGAGCTTCCACGTCTCGTACACCGGGCCGTCGACCTTGAGCTTCGCGTGGTTGCGGGCGAGCCCGGGGGTGCGCCGGCGGCCGCGCACGGTCTTGGGCGCAACTGCCGTCAGCCGGTCGACGACCTCCGCCGGCGTGAGCTCGGCGCGTTCGCGAACCTGGACGTCGGAGAGCGCGGCTTCGAGCGGTCCGCCGTGCGTCTTGCGATGGGCGTAGCCGGCCCGCAGCTGGTGGACGTTCTCACGCATCGACGCGCCGGCTTCGCATGCACCCAGGACGTGCTGGTACATCGCGCGCACGTCCCAGGCTGGGCACTCGGTCTGCGTGGCCCATTGGGCAGGATCGAGCCCACGCAGCACCATGAGGGTCCGATCCAGCTCCGCGGCTTGGAGGCGCATCGCCTCGTCGTGGGTCAGCGGTGCAACGGTCGAGATGTCGGTGATGGTCATGGTCATCATCTGCTCCTTGAAGTCTTGGGCTTCTTACGAACGGGGACAGTTGCCGCGACGAGCATGTCGACCGCCCGGTCCACGAGGACCGCCCACCGGTTCCCGCCCGGCTCGTTCGACAACTGTTGCGCGACGAGACCGGCGAGCACTGCGGTCCACAGATCGACACCGGACTGGTCAAGACCGACGGCCTTCAGCCGCTCCGTGGTCTGCTCGTACGCGGCCTGCGCAACCGCGTAGCTGCGCTCCGACGGGACGAAGTCCGGGATCGTTCTCTGGAACAGCAACTGGTAGCGGACCGGATCGCTCACGCAGAACTCGAAGAAGCGGTGACCGCTGCGGCGGGCCGCGTCGAGTCGCGTCTCGACGTTCCCCTCCGTATCCGAGTCGTCGGTCATCCACTCGAGGAACTCCTGGTTCCCCTGCGCGAACATCGCGTCGTAGATCTCGTGCTTCGACGCAAAGTACGAGTACAGCGACTGCGCCCGCATCCCGACCCGGGCCCCGAGGTCCCGCATCGACAGGCCGGCCAGTCCGAGGGCACGGACCTGCTCCCACGCCGCGGCGACGATCTCGTCCGCCGTTGCCTGACGCCGTCTGGTTTTCCTGTCGCCGTTCGTGTTTCCTGACATTGTCAGGCATTGGACCATTTCGATGGGTCGATGTCAAGCGCGACCCGGCGGCTGAACCGGGTGATCGCGGCGTGATCTGGGGCCTCGCGTCGACCAGTCGTCGAGCGCGGCCTGCTTGGGCGAGTGGTCGGTTCAGAAGGGCTGGTGCACGCTGTCAATGATCTGCGCGAGCGCCTTGTCCGCGGGGTAGCGGCTCGCGACCTGATCGCGGACCCACGCCAGCGCACCGCGACGAACGAACATCAACCGACCGAGCCGGCGGGAGTCGGTCTGATTGCGCTCGATCACCGAACGGCATCGCTTCTCGTACAGCTCGAGCGCGAGGGGCACCATCGTGTTGTCCGCACGCGAGAGCTCGTCGGCCAGTGCCGCCGTGGCCCGCATCGCGTTCGACGCGCCGACGCCGGCGGTGGGCAGGAACCCGGTGGCGGCGTCGCCGCACAGCGCGACCCGCCCCTCGACCCAGCGATCGCTGCGTACGTCGCGCATCGGCCACGCGTACGCGTCTTCGAAATCATCGATCAACCCGCCGATCGCATCTTCGTCCGCCAACGTCGCGGCCAGACGGCGAAGCGACGGTCTCACATGCTCTGGGTCGACCGCATCGTGGGGGCCACCAGCAGCACACATCAACTGACCCGGCGTCGGGTACACCCCGAAGAAGCAACCCGCCCCCCACCATTCCCGGGCCACTTCGGGGGCGAAGTGACCAGGATCGGCCCACCACGTCCACAAGACCCATCCAGAGTCGAAGCCCTTCGCGGGTCCGAACACGAGCTCGCGTGTCGCGGACCCGATCCCGTCGCAGGCAACGACGACGTCGAAGTGATCCGAGCTGCCATCGCTGAAGGTCACCGCGACGCGTTTGCCGTCGTCGACGAGCGACTGGACCGTGACGCCTCGCCGGAGATCCGCTCCGGAGCAGCCCGACTCGAGGATCTCGACCAACGCGGCGCGGCTGATCATCAACATCGGACCAACTGCGGCGGTGAGGATCGACATGTCAATCGCCTGCAGCACCTGCCCCGTCCGCGACGTCAGCTCGTAACGCTCCACCTCGTGCGAGTTCGCGACGAGCTGGTCGTAGAGCCCGAGGCCATGGAGCACACAGCTGCCGAGCGGGTAGAGGCCGATGGCGTAGCCGCCGTCGGCTGCACTGGCTCGTTCGACGATCACCGGCGGACGGTCTTGCCGGCAAAGGTAGCCGGCGAGGGTGAGCCCTGCAGGTCCGGCGCCAATGATCAACGTCCTCACCCGCCCACCATGCCACCCAGCGAGCCGCCCGGCTCAGCGGACCGGCATCGCAACAGAACTCACATCCCTAAAACACGAGTCGCGTCAGGTGGCGCGTTGCGCGACGTAGAGGTGGATGCTGCCGTGTCCTCCGACGACATCGTCGACCAGCACCTCGAAGCCGGAGGACGAGAGGAGCTCGGGGATGTCCCGAATGAGGTCGCCGCTTCTTCGCCACGCCTGCACCAGCGCGGTGCCGAGTCGGTTGTTGTCGGGCGGATACGACACGTCGACCATCACGACTCTTCCCGTCGTGTCGAGCACGCGTGCCAGTTCTCCCATCGCCGCTGCGCCGTCCGGGTAGCCGCTGAACGACATGGTCGACACGACGGTGTCGAAGCGGCCCTCGCGATACGGCAACGCTTGGACATCCGCCCGGAGCAGATGAGGCGAGACTCCCGCCCGCCGGCAGGCACGCTGCGCTGTAGAGACCATGGCGGCGTTGAGATCGATCCCGTGGGTCTCGTACTCACGGGCGTACTGGGTCAACAGCCATCCGGTTCCGAACGACGACTCCAGCACCCGTGGCCCGCGCACGTGCGGGAGCACGGAGCACAACCATGACCGCCAGAAGGGCGCGATCCGCACCCCGGCCGCGTACAGGCGCGCCGTCCGGCCGTAGATCCGATCGAACCGCTCGGTGAAGGACACCTGATCGGCCGGCTCCTCCGACCACCCGTCTCCTCGCATGCGATCGACGGTAACGGGTACACATGGGCCTGCAACGCGATCCTCGAAGCGTCGTTCACCGCGCTCCCTCCGTCACCGATGCCGCATGAAGAAGGTCAAGACTCGCTCTCGGTGATGTTCCTCGATGCGGTGGCGTAGAAGCGGCGACGAGCCCACAGGGACACGTACACGAGCGCGATGAGGGCCGGGACCTCGATCAGGGGACCGATGGTCCCGGCGAGCGCCTGGCCCGAGGTGACGCCGAACACGGCGATCGACACGGCGATCGCGAGCTCGAAGTTGTTTCCCGCGGCCGTGAACGCGACCGAGGCGTTGCGGCTGTACGGGAACCCGAGCCGGTAGCCGGCGAGGAACGAGCCACTCCACA
The DNA here is from genome assembly GCA_963770095.1 of uncultured Acidimicrobiia bacterium. Lineage (GTDB taxonomy): Bacteria > Actinomycetota > Acidimicrobiia > IMCC26256 > JAENVU01 > Chersky-806. Next base: position 549,228 of record CAVYOO010000003.1, on the reverse strand, counting down.
TCAGGGCGAAGTACACGAGCAACGGAATCGCGACACGGGCGACATCGAGCGGATGCGTGGTGATCTGCTGTGCCCTGCAGGGCGAAGAGCACGACGATCGTGAACAGCAGACCCCACAGCGCGACGGGACCGATGCGGGGCAGGAACGTCTGCTCGTACCACTCGGTGCCCTTGCGGGCTTCGCCGATCGCTCGGGTCAAGAACCCGGCCAGCAGCGGGATGCCCAAGAAGATGAGCACCGACTTGGCGATGGCCCAGATCGACACGTGCAGAGCCGCGGTGTCGAGGCCCAACCAGCCCGGAAGCACCGAGAGGTAGAACCAACCGAGCACCGAGTACATGACGATCTGGAACACCGAGTTGATCGCGACCAACCCGGCAGCGAGCTCGCGACTCCCGCACGCCAGGTCGTTCCAGATCAGGACCATCGCGATGCAGCGAGCGAGGCCCACGATGATCAGCCCGGTTCGCAGCTCGGGCAGATCGGCGAGAAACACCCACGCGAGAGTGAACATCAACGCGGGTCCGACCACCCAGTTCAGTCAACGAGGGACAGCCCAAGAGTGCGGCGATCGGCCAGCTCGTCGCCGATGTGGCGGTAGCGGACCTTGGCCAACACCGGATACATCATCGCCAGCAGACCGATCGCGATCGGCAGCGAGACGGTGTCGACCTTGATGCCCTCGAGTGAACGGTTCAGGTCGGGTATCAGCCGGCCCAGCACGATTCCGCCGGCCATGGCGAGCCCGATCCAGACCGGCAGGAACCGGTCGAGGGTCGACAGCTTCGCGGACACGACTTCCGTGCGAGCGCCGGTCATCGGAGCGCTCCCGCGCCAACGGGCGTTGCCTCCGAGAGGGTGCGATCGAGGGCCTCGACATCGAGGGTGTAGTCGATCCATCGGCCGCGCCGGCTTGCCACGACGAGACCCGCGTCGCGTAGCACCATCAGGTGGTGTGACAGCAACGGTCCCGACACCCCGATCCGGTCCCGCAGCTCGCACACGCAGCGGGGGCCGTGCACGAGCTCCCGGACGACGCGAAGCCGCGTCGGATCACCGAGCGCGCGGAACCGCGTAGCTTGCAGTTCAACCGATGTTGAATCGTCCACGCCTCGGAGTATGACTCCGGACCGGGCCGCCGCGCAGGGCCGAAGGTCCTCACCCGGGAAGATGAGACCTCATCTTGGGAGCGGTGGCCGGGTGACGGTCGACCCATGTCGGCGGAACGCCTCGCATTGCGACCCGCAACCCATGGTTAGGGTTCGGTGATGCCCACCGATGGTCAGGAGTCGTACCCGCTCCCCGAGCATCCGTTGCTCGCGGACGTTGCGAGGGCGTTGCAAGACGCCGGCCATTGGGGTTGGGTCGTCGACGATCAATGGCGGATCTTGTTCGCGACGGATCAGATCCGCTTCACCTTCAGCGGGAACCAGGACCTCGCCAACTTCGCGATCGGTGAGCACTTCTTCGGATCCGAGTACGCGCGCGTCAGCCAGGAGTGGCGATTCGGGACGACCACGACGGCGCTCTTCCGAGACCTGTTCGCCGGCCTCGGTGGCTACGCCCTCGCCGACACGCCCGGAGGCCGGGAAGCGCTCCGCGAGATCGTGGATCCATCGCTTCGGGATCTCGTCGATGAGCTGACTCCCATCGAGGCCGGCGCGGTGTCGTTCGCCGGGAGCGGCATGGGTCTGGACGAGGCAGTGGGCATCCCCATCATCGCGATCCGCATCCGCGACCCCGCGGGGCGGCTCGTCGGGACCGCGATGATCTCGAAGCCGGCGTTGGGCATGGGAACGATCGCCACCTTGACCTCCATGGACGAGCACCACGTCGAGCGCATGCAGCGGGTCGCCATAGCCGCCCGGCGTCCGGCGGCGGTCCTCTTCGCCGATCTGGAAGCTTCCTCCCCCCTGGCGCGGCGCCTCTCGACCGCGAGCTACTTCGCACTCGGTCGCCGGCTCGTCCGGGTCGCGGATCAGTGCGTCGTCGAGGCCGGTGGACTGGTCGGCCGCCACGTCGGCGACGGCGTCGTCGCGTTCTTCCTCACCGAGACGTACGACTCGGAGTCGGCTGCAGCTCGGGCCTGCATCACGGCCGCTCGTGCGCTGGGCGCCGCAGTCGGCGTGGTCGCGGCCCGAAGCGACTTGGCCCCCGACGACGTCGTCCTCCGCTTCGGGTTGCACTGGGGGTCCACGCTGTACGTGGGCAACATCTCGACGGCGGGGCGAACCGAGGTCACCGCCCTCGGCGACGAGGTCAACGAAGCCGCGCGGATCGAGGCCTGCGCAACGGGGGGCCGCATGCTCGCCTCGAAGTCGCTCATCGAGCGGCTGGATCCAGATGATGCGAAGGTCCTCGGCCTCGACCCCGACGGGATCATGTACATCCCGCTCGCCGACCTCCCCCGCGTGAACCGACAAGGCGCGACGCGATGCACCGGCGATCGTGGTCTGCGACATCACCGAATAGCCGCGGCCAATGCACGGCACCGCACCGGCAGTGGGTCAGTGGGCGACCGACAGAACTCCGTCGAGCCCATCACGATTCACCCGTGTCGCGGACGCACGTGGACTTCCCACGCGAGCCGATTGGCTTCCCGGTTCCGGACAGGACCACTCGCAGATCTGCGACCGGCAGCGCATGAGGTGCCTGCCCTTCGCTGATTCGTGTCATTGATTGTCGTCGTTGACATCCTCTGGTTCCCGTTCGCTACCTCGGCCCTCGCCTCCTGTGTGTTCCAGTTGCCGGGCGCCCGGCAGCCCGTCCGTGAGCCCTACTGTGTCCGCACGAGTTAGAAGCTACCGACGAAGTTGCGCAACGATGACGTCTTCGGCGATGTCGGCGTCGGTCCTCGAGCCCGTCGATGAGTCGTGTTGTGCGTAGTCGCGATTCCGGTGGAGCGGAGCCGATGTGACAGAGGCTCCCGCCCCGCCCCCCCCCCCCCTCGCCCCCCCCCGCTCCCCCCCCCCCCTCCCCCCCCCCCTCCCCCCCCGGACCGTCGAACGTGAAGCCGGCTCGCCTTCGGGCTGCGGTCGGCGGCGCGACGGCGGAGGTGGCACATGGTCGTAGGTGCCGCCCGGTTCGTCCCAACCGATGAGGAGGGTGGTGTCCACACGTTTGATCCGGTGTCGGACTGCATGCCACGGTACGCGGCGTAGATCCGTGACAGGAACTCCTCGCCGCCGAGGATCGAGGACGGCGGATCGACGCCGACGATGTCGACGTCGTGACCCATAGCCGTTGTATCGCCGGTGGTAGTCGTTGTGGCCGATCGTGAGGCACGGCTCGATGAATGAGAAGTCGGGGAGGTCGCCGTTGGCGGCGTCGATCTCGAACTGCGAGAACGGCACGAAGTGCGTGGCGAAGTGCGGTTGGAGCCACGCCCAGGCGCCGACGGGTCCCTCAAAATCTCAGCTCGCCGATGTAGATCTTCCAGGTCTTGGAGTGGTCGTCGAGCCGGTTGAAGATCGTCTCCGCCGCGTTCTGACCGAGTCAACTTCGTGGCGGGGTGGTTGACCACGAACCCCGACGCGTGGCGCTCGTCCAGAACGACCGGTTGGTCAAGGTCTGCGACGGGACCTCACAAAACCAGTGATCGAACGCCCCGAAAACCCGGCCAACCCGTTGAGCACCGGGACCTGCTCGGGGGTGAGCCCGGTCATGATCTGCGCTTACTCCTCGTAGGTCGGCTGCCGGCCCTCCTCCGCGGTGAAGCAGCTGATGAAGTCCGTGACGAACCCGTCCATCGTCGGGGTCTGCCCCGGCTCGGCAGTGATCTGGGCGGTGATGTCGTCGCCCAGCTTGAAACGGTTCCGTCGTTCAGGATGTTGTAGAGCTGCGTGTTGGTGTGGGGGTAATCCTCACCCGAGTCCGGGTTCGGGCTGTCCATGTCGGTCGCAACGGAGTAGGGGACGACCTTGCGGTCCGCTCCGTGCTCGGCCCACTCGGGGATCGGGTTCGACAGGTTCTTGCCGATGACCCCGTCGAACGTCTTGCCGTCGTCGGGCCCGTAGAGGTGGCCCAACAGGTTGTCCAACGAGCGGTTCTCGAACAGCACGACCACGACGTGGTCCATCGCATTGCGTCGATCAGTGGCCATTGGACTCCTCGTTCGTTGGTCGGCGACTCGATCGCCGACACTCGCGACCGAATCGCTCATCCTGCGCCCCCATCGGCGGTGGTCAGCCTACGAATTCTCCTGCACCGAGACCAGGCGCGCATCACCCACGCCGACCGGTCGGGTCATCGATCGGCTGGAGAACGTTTGCACGCGGACTGTCCTCGATGTCTAGCGACATCACATTGGTGGAGCTCCTGGGTCGTTACTCCAAACGAGACAACGTAACCAAACTTCTGTCAATCCTCGCTGGTGAGGGGCGTGACCGCCCACCCGATCGACCTACCCGGTCGCTCCAACACCAACGCCGTCTCGATGACCAGGAACAGGCGCAACTGCTCTCGGCCTACGAGCAGGGCGTCATGATCAACGACCTGGCTGCCATGTTCGATCTGAGCCGCACGGCTGTGATGGCCAACCTCAACCGACTGGGTGCCGAATCTCGCCGAGGAATCGTCAACCGGCGCATCGAAGAAGCCAGCTCGCTCTACAAGCAGGGATGGTCGCTGGCTGGGATTGGCAAGTACTACGGCGTCTACGCCTCCACTGTGCGAGAAGCGCTGCTCGGGGCAGGCGTACGGATGCGTCCGAGACCTGGTGCCGGCCCAAGATCGGGACCGCCGATCTCGAAGTGACCTTGATCCGGCGTTATGGGATAGCGATCGAAGCTGGTCGCCGTGAACGTTGTGGGGGTGCGTCGAGCTGGCTACCGAGCGGACGTCAGAAGGCGACTTCGAGGTCTGCTGGGTCGAAAGGCGTCGGACGCCCCAGAAGTACGTCACCAGCGGCATCGTGCACCAGAAGCTGTTGAGCAGGATGAACTTGATCCAAAGGTCGGCCGCGCTGCCAGTGCTGTTCGAGTCGCTTGCTATCTCCATGCCGAAGTAGACCGCGGGCAGCATGACCTCCACGATCATTCCTCCCATGACGAACGACAGTTGAAGATTGGTGAAGCGCTTGCCCTGCCGGAAGAACTGGACCACGCGCGTACAGCTCGAAGGCGCCGACGAACACTGCGATCCATTCGAGGGTCACGATCAGTGCGTCGCCAGTGAGGTAGCGGGTGTCGCCGCCGAGCAGGTACGGGGACCAGATATAGCTCCACAGCGCCTCGTCGTGGACGCCCTGCTTGATCTGATCGAGGGCGAGGAGCCAGGGCAGCTCCCAGACGAATCGCGGCACTAGCAGATGAAGAGCCAGACGATGACCATCGCTCCGAGCCGCTCCGAGCGTGTCCTTTCACCCTGCCCGGGGAGCTTCAACCAGGGCAGCGCAAGCGCCGTGATGAACAGCAGCACGTGGATCACGGTCATGGCGTTGCCGGCGATGTCATGCGAGACGCCCGACGTGCACTTCCAAGTACCAGAAGATCGGTACGGTCGCGACCCAGACGATCGGCACAACGAGGAGCGCCTTCTGCAGGCTGGATAGCCCGTTCCTCGTTGGAACGCCTGGGGCCTTCGGCTCCTCGACGGTGGTGGTCACGGGCGTGCCTTTCGACGGGTGCGGTCAGCGCCGAATCTTAGGGATGAAGCACTTGCTTCACAACCCGCTCCGTCCGGTACCGTGAGTCCTTGCCGCTGAGGAGGCAGCCAGCGTGAGCTCAGCCGGGAAGCCAAGACTGCGAAGCGACGGCCAGCGGGCGAGCCCGCGACGGCTGCGCTCAGCGCCGCGGCCGACGTCTTCAACCGTAAGGACTATTCAGGCGCCACGACCCGCGAGATCGCCGAGCACGCCAACGTCGGTGAAAAGCAGATCTTCCGCTTCTTCGGCTCGAAAGCGGGCCTCTTCAACGAGGCGATGGTGGTGCCATTCGTCGAACTCGTGGACCGACACATCGAGCGACGCCTAGCCGACCCTGAACGGTTCGATCACCCACGCCAAGCCGCGAGGACCTTCATCGCCGACATGTACGACACCTTCCACACGCACTCTCGCGACGGCGCTCTTCACCGCGGACGTGATGAAGGAAGTGGCCTCGCCGAAGCCGGAGTGCTCGACGAGGTCAGAAGGCAGATCGAGCGTCTGGTGGTGTTCGGAACTGAAGAGGCGCGGCTGCACGGGGCTCGTGTCCCCGAGGACACCCACGCCATGGCGACGGTGGCTCTCCTCGCTCTCGTCGCCGGGATGTCGATCCTGGGGGATACGTACCTCGACGGCCCGATGAACCGGGACACCATCGTTGATGAGATCACGGACTGGCTCATAAACCGATACGTCATCGACCCCTGAGGGGCGATCGGCCGCTTGACGACCACGACCGGATATCGCCGGTCGGACTGTCCAAGTCCAGCCCTCCGACACCACGTCGCCGCAGGGCAGGGACTCGCGATCGCCCGGCCAGGACGCGGGAGCCCGAGCCCACCCTCTCCCTCGGCAGCCTCCCCGAAGTGCCGTTCGGGGATAAGGTGCGATGTCGACAAGGCCTCGACGGAATGTCCTTCGGGGTTCGAGTAGCACTGCCAAGGTGCCTGGAGCGACCGGGTAAGCGATCGGACGGGCGCCCGCTCGTCTCACCAGGGGCGACGCAGAATACGGGGGTACGAGTTGGCGGCAGTCAGTGGAGGTGATGGGACTTGAACCCACGACTTCTACGTTGCGAACGTAGCGCTCTACCGGGCTGAGCTACACCCCCGAGGGACCCCGGAGGGTACCAAACGCCGGGTCGCGATCAGCCTCCCAGGGACTCGATCATTCCCGACGTGCACCACGCGGGTGCGTTGAGTGGGTTGCAGCGTGCCGGTGTGCCGCCCGGGATCGAGACGAAATACGGCTGGCCGTACGCGCGTCCGGCGACCTCGTAGTCCGTGCTCACCCACTGCGCACCGCCGGCGAGCGTGGTGTCGCGCGGGACGGTGTTGTTGTCCCGGGCCTCATAGGTGTCGCCGTCCGCCCGGGTGCGCACCACGTAACCCGCGGCAACCGCGTCGTGGATCGCCGTCGCGTCGTTCACCGGGTTGTTGAGCTTGATGAACGCCGCGTCGGGCCGACCGACCTCGGAGTTCGTGAAGATCATCCGGCCCTCGAGCGTCGGGTGACCCGCCGTGTACGTGTCCCGGTACGAGCCGGCGTTGTCCATGAGGAACATCACCTGGCCCCGCACGGAGTCGATCGTCGGCCAACCGTCGGTGGTCACCGCCTCGGCGAGCGTCGCGTGCCCCCCGCGGACGTCATCGGGCGTGAGCACGCGCGACGGCGGGAACACCGACCGGATCTCCGCGTCGAGCTGATCGAAGGCCGCGGCATCGAACGGCAGGATCTCCGGCGTGTACGGCACGTCCTCGATCTCGATCAGGATCGCGATCGGCATGTGCGCCGGGTGGGCATCGGACCAGGTCTTGATGGTCTGCAGGCACACCTTCAGCAGTCCGCACGTCACCCCGGCATCGACCGACGGGATGTGGAACACCTGCAATCCGTTCGGGTTCGCCCACACGTCGAGCTCGAACTGGCGCACGCCCTCGGACTGCAGCTGCACGTCGAGCGGGTCGTGGCTGTACTCCCACTCCTTGAGCGGTGAGGGATCCGGCGCGACGTGGTAGCTGTTGTGCGACCCGAGCGCCTGGATCTGGTTCAGCCGCAGCTCGGTCGAGAAGAACGCGATGCCGAAGCGCGGCCCGTCGGAAGCCGCCGAGGTCGCGATCAGCTCGTGGACACCCTTTGGTGTCGTGGCACCGGCGAGCGTGAACTTCAGCGGCAATGCCCCGCTCGCGATCGGCGCACCCTCGGTCTTGTCCATCCACACCGACGCCGTCAACGTTCCCGCGGCAGGCGGGCGCGGCGCCGTGACGGTGACGACCCGGTCACCACCGAGCCCGGCCACACCCACGGTGACGACGAGGCCCTCGTCGCCCGGACCACCGCCGCGAAGCTGTGCGCACGACGCGGCGACGAGCACCATCGCGACGACAATTGCCACGCGCCGAACCTTCATGCCGCGCACCCCCCGGTGTCCGATTCGCCCGATCTTAGGCCTGAGGGTTCTCCGCCCGTTCAATCGCCGCGCGCAGCCGCGCGGCGACGAGCGCGTTCGTGAGATCGCCCCGCGTCCGCTCGATCACCGCCCGCAGCGCATCCGTCGTGCGCCGCAGACCGCCCGTCAGCGCGTCGGGGAAGTCGATCGTCACCAGCAGCCCGTAGACATCGTCCATCGTCGCGAGCAGCATCTCCGCGCGCTCGAGCTGGTCGGCGCGCAGGCAGTCGAGGAGGTGACGGCGCAGCTCGCTCGCCGCTTCCGCCAGACCGTTGAGGTAGGCCGGCGGTTCGACCCCGAGCTCCGCCGGCATCGGCAAGGCGTCGCCGCGCACGAACGCGAGCGTGATCCGCGCCTCGGCGTACTCCTTCTTGGCGTCGTGCAGGTATCCGCCGTGGCGGACGTCGAGGTGCGCGGCGACGGCCTCGTCCGCGCGGGCTACGTGCCCGGCGGCCTCGGCGGCGAGCGCCTCCGCCCGATCGAACTCCCCGCGATGCGTCGCCCGGATCGACGCGGCCGAGCACTGGATCGTGGAGCGCGACGCCCGCAACGTCACCTCGCGCGCCTCGTGCTTCGCGTCGAGGACGGCCTGCACGGCCGAGCCCACCCTCGCGATCTCTTCAGCCCGGTCCATCGGACCCGACACTACGTACCGCTACGAAGAGACGCTGGTGCGGCGCAGGACGAGCTGCGGTGCCGAGGGCGGCGCCGGCAGGTAGTGCACCTTGGTCTGACGTTCGATCGCCACCTGCTTCATGCGCAGGAGCAGCGCGAGGTACGCCACCAGCAGCACGTCCGTGAGGCCCTGGACGAGCCAGAACAACGGGTTGCCGGCGACGATCGCGAGGAGCAGGGAGCTGAGCACCCCGACGCCGAGCACGAGCAGGACGTCGCGGCGGCGGCGCTGGGAACGGCTCATCGCGGCCGGCCGCGCGATCGCGACCCGGGGCGAGCCCGGCGCACCGGCGGCACCGAGCGGGCGGGCCGGGGGGATGGACGGCGGCATCGCGACGGGGATCGCCTCCGGCTGGGGCGCCCGGCGCCGGCGGAGGCTGTGACCGCCGGTCTTGCCGATGACGCCCAGCCGGTAGCTGAAGTCGCCGATGGAGTCGGCCCGCTTTCCGGAGCTCCGGCCCGAAAGGATGGGCCACAAGAAGAAGGCCGCCCACAGCACCGCGAGAACAACTAGTACCGGAATCGCCAAGGCTCCCTGTCGCTTTCCGTGAGGCGGACGCTAACAAGCAAGGGGCGAGAAACGGTGGATTCCCAGCTTCTCCGACCCCGCAGAACCGAACCGACCCTACGCCGGGTCACTCTCCGGTGTCGAGCCGGGAGGCGAACAGACGTTCGGAAACGGTGCCGCCGGCGCGCACCGGATCCGCGTCAAACCCGCATCGAACCTGAAGAAACTGGGCTCAGAGCGCGAAGTCGTCGCCGTCGCGCCCGGGCCGGCGCCACACGCCGGAACGGCCACCGGTCTTCTCCCAGAGCGCCACGTCGCCGATGGTCATCCCTCGATCGAGGGACTTGCACATGTCGTAGACGGTCAGCGCGGCGATGGTGCAGGCCGTGAGCGCCTCCATCTCGACGCCGGTCCGGTCGAACGTGTCGACCTGGCTCTCGACCTCGACGTGACGCTCCTCGATGCGGAAGTTCACGAACACCGAGCCGACGAGCAGCGGGTGGCAGAGCGGAAGCAGGTTCGCGGTCTGCTTGGCCGCCTGGATCCCGGCCACCCGGGCCACCGCGAGCACGTCGCCCTTGCTGATCGCGCCGGAGGCGATCCGGGATGCGGTGTCCTGTTCCATGTAGACCCGGCAGCGCGCCACGGCCCGGCGATGGCTCGGGTCCTTGGCCGACACGTCGACCATGCGGGCACGACCGAGCGGGTCGAGATGCGTGAACTCCGAAGCCATCCGGGCATTGTAGAGGTGGAGCCGGCGGCTACCCGCCGATCTGGCTCATGGACCGGGCCGGGCGCACGAAGTTGACCTGCCCGATCCGGTGCCCCGCCCACTTGGTCCCCACTGCCGCCTCGATCGCCGCGGCAACGTCGTCGTCGGACCCGCCGGCCCGGATCGTGGCCCGCAGATCGGTCTCCTCGAGCGCGAAGAGACAGGTCCGGAACTTCCCCTCGGCGGTGATGCGGACCCGGTCGCAGCTGTCGCAGAACGGCTCGGTGACGCTGGCGATCACCCCGACGTCGCCGCGGCCGTCCTGGTAGCGGACCCGCGCCGCGGGCTCGATGTGCGCGTCCGAGTGCTGCGCCGCGGCGTCCTCGAGGGGGTAGACCGCGTGGATCCGGTCGAGGATCTCCCGGGAGGGGACGACCTGGTCCATCGCCCAGTCGCCGGGGGCGTCGAGCGGCATGAACTCGATGAACCGCACTCCCACGCCCCGGTCGCGGCCGAAGCCGGCGATGTCGACGACCTCGTGGTCGTTGATGCCGCGGATCACGACGACGTTCATCTTCACCGGGTCGAGACCCGCTTCGAGCGCCGCGTCGATCCCGGCCAGGACCCGGTCGAGCTCGTCGCGCCGGGTCAGCACCCGGAACGTCTCGGGGTGGAGCGTGTCGAGGGAGACGTTGACCCGCCGCAGGCCCGCGGCGGCGAGGTCGTGGGCGAGCTCGGGGAGCCTGACGCCGTTCGTCGTCATCGCGAGATCGACGCCCAGTGGGGCCAGGAGCTCGAGCAGGCGGGGCAGGTGGGCCCGCACGGTCGGCTCGCCGCCGGTGATGCGGATGCCGTCGAAGGCCCAGCGCTCCACGCAGATCCGGGCCACGCGGGCCAGCTCCTCGTAGGTGAGCAGCTCGGACCGGGGCAGCCACGCCATCCCCTCGACGGGCATGCAGTACGTGCACCGGAAGTTGCACCGGTCCGTCACGGACAGCCGCAGATCCCGCACCCGGCGGGCGAACGGGTCGATCAACGGAACCGGAACCGACGTCACCCGCCCAGAGTACCGCCCGACTTTTCCACCGTTCCGGGCCCGGTTGGAGCCGCTCGAGCGGGCCGAGCTGGTGGTTGTTCGTCACTTTTGGGCCAGTTGCCCTATTTCATTTCCGCGCGCAGAGTGGTTAGATCTTCTCAGCCGGTGCCGCTGGGAGGCGGGTGCCGGTCCTGACAACTGAGACAGGTCACACCTCGGGGAGGCGTTGATCCGCAGGCGATCCACTTGGTCGCATGAGCCTGCGGGGAGCCAGTGCGAAACCGGCCCCAAAGCCACTTTGGGGCCTGTTCTCGCCGACTGCACGTATCCGCACCGAGGTGCTCATGCGACTGTCCTCCCCCAACGACTCGGCTCGCCGGCCCTTCACCGCCGGCACGGTGGCGCTCACCTCCGCCGCCCTCGCCGTTTCTTTCTTGATCGCGGCCGCGGTCAGCAGCGTGGTTCGGACGGGGGCCACAGCAGCGACCGCGACCGTGACGGGCGGTGCGGCTGTGACGGGGGCGTCCGCAGCCGCACTGCCCGACACCACTGGCTCGGAGACGGTGCTCGTGATGTGCGGCGTGTTCCTCACGCTGTGCGCCGCCGCCGCCTGGGCACTCCTGCGCACGAGCCGGAGCGAGCAACGCAGCCACTGAGATTTGCACGACAGATTGCGCTAGGGAGGCGAGTGCCCGGGGTTTGAACCCCGGGCACTCCCACGTCACCTCTCTGGGTCGCTCCGAGCGTCCGCACTTCGTGCCCGCTCCCTCCTCCGCTCCTCTGCTCCTACTCCTCGAGGAGCATCACGCGGATGGTGTCGCCGGCGGCAACCCCGTCGCCGTCGGGGAGCAGGGCGAGACCGTTCGCGTTCGGCCATCGCGGCGAGCGCGTTGCTGGCCTGCGCGCCGCTGCGTGCCGCGACGTAACGGCCGTCCTCGTAGCGGACGACGACGCGGTCGAGGTGCAGCTTGCCGTCGGGCCGGCGCGGCATCGCAACTGCCGCCACGGCGTCGACCTCGGGCCGGGAAAGGACGGCGTGGCCGGACATGCGGCGCAGCGCCGGGCGCGCGAAGAGCTCGAAGCTCACGTGTGAGCTGACCGGGTTCCCGGGCAGCCCGAACAGCGGCACGCCCGCGCAGCAACCCGAACGCGAACGGTTTCGCCGGCTTGATCGCGACCTGCCACCACTGCAGGACACCGAGCCGGTCGAGGACAGCCTTGACGACGTCGAAGTCGCCGACGGAGACGCCGCCGCTGGTGATCACCGCGTCGCAGGTGGTCAGCGCGTCTTCCATTGCGCGTTCGACGTACGCCTCGTCGTCGCGCGCGATGCCGAGGTTCACCGCGTCGGCACCGGCGGCTTCGAGCATCGCGAGCAGCATCGGCCGGTTCGAGTCACGGATCTGACCCGGCGCGAGCGCAACCGGGCCTTCGCGCAGCTCGTCACCGGTGGACAGCACACCGACCCGCGCCGCGGGATCACCGAAACTGACTCGAGCCCGAGGCTCGCGATCACGCCGAGATGCGCGGGCCCGAGCGCGGTCCCGGGCTCGAAGACGCGCTGGCCCGCGACGACATCACCGCCGGCGTCACGGATGTGGTCGCCGCTATCGGCCGGATGGTGCACGAAGACCCCGTCCTCGCCTTCGCGCAACGTACGTTCCACCATGACGATCGCGTCCGCACCTTCCGGGATCGGCGCGCCCGTCATGATCCGGATCGCCTCACCGGGACCGACGGGAGCGTCGGCGCGTGCCCCGCCGCGAGATCCGCGACCACTCGCAGCAGCACCGGCTCCTCGGCTGAGCGCGCCCGTCGTGTCCGCGGCGCGCACCGCGTACCCGTCCATTGCCGTGTTCGCGAACGGCGGAACGGGCTCCGCGGCGACGATGGGTTCGGCGAGCACCAGACCCAGTGCGTCGGCGAGCGGCACCGGCTTCGGTGCCAGCACCGACATCGACCGCAGGACCTCGGCCTGTACTTCCTCGAGCGGGATCACCGGCGGACCGTACGCCCGTCGCCCGGCCGCCGCTAGGCCAGGCCCCGTCGCTTCATCAGCTCGACCATGAACCGCTCGAGCTCGGGGCCGATCTCCGGACGGTCGAGCGCGAGCTCGATGTTCGCCCGGAGGAAGTCGACCTTCTGGCCGATGTCGTAGCGGCCGTCGGTGAACGTGCGGCCGTAGACGGTCTGGGTCTCGTTGAGGAGGCCGATCGCGTCCGTGAGCTGGAGCTCGCCGCCGGCGCCGGGTTCGATGCGATCGAGCGCGTCGAAGATCTCGGGCGTGAACACGTAGCGGCCGATCACCGCGAGGTTCGACGGTGCATCTTCCTTCTTCGGCTTCTCCACGATGGAGTGGACGCGCACGAGCTCGTCCTCCACCGCTTCGGGCTCCACGCACCCGTAGGACGAGATCTGGTCCGCGGTGACCTCCATCAGCGCGAGCACCGACCGGCCGTAGCGGTCGTGCACGTCGAGCATGGAGCGCAGGAGCCGCGAATCGTCGACCATGATGTCGTCGCCGAGCAGCACTGCGAACGGCTCGTTGCCGACGTGCTCACGGGCGACCGAGACCGCGTGACCCAGGCCGAGCGGGTCCTTCTGGCGGATGTAGTGGATGTTGCCGAGGTCCGAGGTCTCCTGGACCTCCTTGAGCAGGTCGTCGGCGCCCTTCTGCTCCAGGTAGTACTCGAGCTCGAAGTTGCGGTCGAAGTGGTCCTCGATCGCCCGCTTCCCCCGCCCGGTGATGATGAGGATGTCGGTGAGGCCGGCGCGGACCGCCTCCTCCACCACGTACTGGATCGACGGCTTGTCGACGACGGGCAACATCTCTTTGGGCTGGCTCTTGGTCACCGGAAGGAACCGGGTGCCGAGCCCCGCGGCCGGAATCACTGCCTTGCGAACCGGGCTGGTCATCGCCATGCGCTCCTCATGCGTCGAAATCGCCCCTGCTGCGCGCTCACGCGGCGCCAAGGCTACCGGGGTTGGTTGGGTTCTCGACCGGTGACGGCCCGGAGTTGACCCGCAGCTACGCGGGCGGCCCCGGTCGTGGGTCACCCTCGCCCGTGCGCAGCTCCCGGCCCTGGAACAGGCGGCGGAGGTTCGCGGCGTGCCGGGCGATCACGACGACCGCGAGCACGGAGATCGCGGCCACCTCCTCGGGCCCGTATCCGCCCACGGCGACGAGGATCGGGAACAGCACCGCGCAGAGCAGGGAGCCCACCGATGCGAGCTTCAGGACCCGGGCGACGAGGTACCAGACGACCGCGAGGATCAGCACGATCCAGGGGTAGAGCACGATGAGCATCCCCCCGGCGGTGGCCACCCCCTTGCCACCCTTGAACTTCCGGGTCACGGGGAACATGTGCCCGACCACTGCGGCCACGCCGAGCGCGAACGCCCCACCCCGTCCGGCGACGGCCAGCCCGACCCCGCTGGCGATCGCCCCCTTGCCGAAGTCGGCCGCGAGCACGACCAGGCCCGCCTTCCACCCCATCAGCCGGGCGACGTTGGATGCCCCCGGGTTCCCCGAACCCTCGGTCAGGACGTCGTGGCCCCCGACGCGCGCGACCAGCAACGCGCTGGGGAAGGTGCCCAGGAAGTATGCGGGGAGCACCAGGATCGCGGCCACGGCGAGATCGCTCATCGGTCCCGCTCCTGGCCCTGCGGGCCGGGCCGACGACCACTCCTTCGGCGGAACGCTCCACTGGTCCATCGGCTGCCGGTGCGACTGCTGTCCGTTTCGCTCACGTGCCTATTCAAGGCGATGCGGCCGCACGGAGGCGGGAGCGGGAAGAAAGGAGGCCCCGATGGGGGTTCGGGTACTGTGTGGCACTCGCAAGGCGCGAGTGCCAGCGGTGGCCGTCGAACGAGCGCCGCACATGATCACGAGGTCGAACCCCGATGCCCACCTACGACTACGCCTGCACCAAGTGCGGTGAGCATGCCGAGGTGTACCAGACCTTCAGTGAAGATCCCCTGAAGCGCCACAACCAGGTCGACGGGGTCAAGTGCACGGGGACGCTCCAGAAGGTGTTCTCCCCCGTCGGCATCGTCCTCAAGGGCTCCGGCTTCTACAAGACGGACAGCCGCAACGCCTCCCGGGCCGCGTCCAAGGCCTCGGAGAGCACGTCGGACTCGAGCACCGACACCAAGACGGACACGAAGTCCGGGACCAAGTCGGACACCAAGTCCGAGTCCAAGTCCGAGTCCAAGAAGTCGGACAGCTCGTCGAGCTCGTCGAACGGCAAGAAGGAAACCGCCAAGCCGGCGAAGAAGTCCGCCTAGCTCTTCCCCTTCACTTCCCCCCATTTCCCGCTCCATGCCGGAAAGGGGTCAGCCATGCTTCGCCGCTCCCCGCGCACGCTCCTGCTCTGGGTTGCCGCTGCGATCGTCGCCATCGCCACCGCTGCCTACGTCGCCGACGTCCTCGTGTCGCTCCGTCACCAGGATCAGGCCTACGGCCGGGTCCACCCGGTCGTGATCGCCGCCCGGGACCTCCCACTCGGCGCCCGGGTCCGGGCCTCGGACCTGGGCCGCCGCTCGGTGCGCGGCGAGGCCGAGCCGGCCGCCGCGGTGGCCCGGAGCGAGGCCGCAGTCGGCCGGGTCGTCGCGGTCCCGCTGCTGCGCGGCGCCGTCGTCACGGAATCGCCACCTCGCGGCGCATCGGCGGGACGGGCGCGACGGCACGGTTCCCGCCGGCCTGCGCTCGATGCGGGTGGTGGTCGAAGGCGCGGTCCGGCCCCGGCCCGGCGACCCGGTCGACGTGTACGCAACCTTCGATCCCCAGACCGTCGGCCGCGACGTCGAGCCCACGCTCACCGTCGCGCACGCGGTGCCGGTGGTCGCGGTCGACCGCGACGACGCAGCCGCGATCGGCGTGACCGTTCTCGTGACCCCGGCGGAGGCCAAGCGGCTCGCGTTCGCGACCGCGGCCGGCACCCTCGCGATCGCGATCGCCCCACCCGAAGCCGCCACCCCCTGACCCTCCCGCCATCCGCGGTGGGTTGCGAAACGTTCCCGGAGGACCCGAACGCAACCGACGGCGCGGCGGAACGGGGGTGGATCGAGGCAACGAGGTGGGAGCCGGTACCCTCCCGTCCGTGATCGAGGCGGTGATCTTCGACTACGGCGGCGTCTTCTCCAGCCCGCTCTTCCGCGGGATCGGGAAGTTCGAGGCCGACATGGGCTATCCGGCCGGCGGCGTGCTCGAGCTGCTCTTCGGCGACAAGGGCTACATCGGGGTCGAGGGCTGGGGCCACGACACCCCCGTCGCACCGGCGACCGAGAGCCGCGAGGCGGTCACGCACGACTGGCATCGCATGGAGGTCGGCGAGATCACGCTGGAGCAGTGGTTCGCGGGGGTCCAGGAACGGGCGCCCGAGGTCCTCGGCCAGCCGATCAACATGGACGCGTACCTCACGTTCATGGCGGAGATGCCCGTCGGGGTGCACTGGCCGGTCGTGCACCGGGCGCGTGAGCTGCTCGCTTCCGGCGTGCCGATCGCGCTGCTCACGAACAACGTCAAGGAGTGGGGCGACCACTGGCGCGCGACGTTCCCGGTCGACGAGCTGTTCGAGGTCGTGGTCGACTCCTGCGAGGTCGGAATGCGCAAACCGGACCCGCGCATCTACCTCCTGACCTGCGAGCGGCTCGGCGTCGCGCCCGACGCGTCGGTGTTCATCGACGACAACGCGGAGAACATCGCGGCCGCCCGCGCGCTCGGCATGGAGACCGTCCACTTCGGCGAGAATCCGTTCACCGCGGTGGGCGAGCTCGACACCATCCTCGAACGCCGCGGCGTGCAGGCCTCGACGTGTTAGCTTCCGAGTCAGAGATCGCCGTCGTGCTTCATATTGACGTGCTTCATATTGACCGGAGCAACCCGTTGCCGGAACACTGTTCGACGATCTTCAGATTCGTCGTTTCCTCGGGGCACGTCGCCACGGGTCGGGAGCCACTCGGTTCCGGCCCGTCGGGCACGAGGGAGCCGTCGCGCAACCGCGTGCGAACGGATCGTTGTGGGCTCGCGACCAAGTGGGGGAATCGTCATGGGGTCTGATCACAAGCGGATGAAGGCCGGCGTGCGCCTCGCGGGCATCGCCGTGCTCGCGCTGCTCCTCAGCGGCTGCTTCCGGCCGCTCGCGGAGAAGCACCAGGCCGCGATGCCCGACACGCGGCCGTGGTGGTGCCACTCGACCGGTGGTGAGGGGACCCACGGCAGCGACTACTACGTGAACCAGGGCATCAAGAAGGGCATGCTCAGCTGGGACGATTGCCTGGAGCTGTCGAGCGATCTCGACGCTGCGCTCCTCTATGCGATGCAGTGGCCGACGCGAGCGGAGGCCGAGGCAGCCGGTTGGACCGCGACCGCCAACTACGCGATGGGCATGGGGACCCACCACTCCCTGGGCAACCCGCTCCAAGGCGCGTTCAACCCGCGGCAGCCGAACTTCTTGCAGTACGACGGCAACGGTCCCAACGCCAAGCTCGTCGGCATGAGCTGGTACGTCAACAACGGACCTGACGGCCCTCCGGCCGGATTCCCGGGCAACAACGACTGGTGGCACACCCACGAGTACCTGTGCCTGTCGAACACCACCGGAATAGTGATCTTCGACGGACAGTGCCAGCCGGGCCAGAACGGCAACAGCGTGTACCTCGGCAACTACTGGATGGTGCACGCGTGGATCATCCCGGGCATGCAGTTCCACCCCGACGTGTTCATCGGCCACCACCCGTGCCTGCTGGCCAGCGGACCCGCCGCGGCGGATGATCCGTGCTGGACGTCTGGCGGCCACATGGACCACATGGGCTGAGCCCCGGCGTGCCGCGCGTGGATGCGCGCGCACGCTCGGTCGCTCGATCGACCGATCGATCAGGCTCCGCTCATCGTCATGTCGGCGAGAAGGAGCGTGACGCCGGCCGCCCCGCCGGGCAACCAGGTGAGATCGCGGCCGACCTCGACCACGTCGAGCAGCATGCGTTGCAGCGTCGACGCGATCGTGAGCTCGCGCACCGGCTCGGCGAACGATCCACCCCGGACCATGAGCCCCTCGGCGCCGACCGAGAAGTCTCCGCTCACCGCGTTCGTCCCCGAGTGCAGCCCACTCACGGACTGGACGTAGAGCGCCTCCGGCACCGACGCGAGGATCTCCTCCGGCGACTTCGCGCCCGGCCGGAGGTGCAACGCACGCGCCCCGACCGCGGGCGTGGACTTGAAGCCACGCATGGCGGAACCCGTCGTGCGCGCCGACGCCCGGCGTGCCGTGTACACGTTGTGGAGGAAGCCGCGGAGATGCCCGTCGACGATGAGCTCGACCCGCCGGGTCGGCACCCCTTCGCCGTCGTGGCTCGCCGCGCGGAACGCCTCCGGGATCGTCGGGTCGTCGATCAGCGTCACTCCGAGCGCCGCGACCTCCTCGCCTTCGCGCCCCGCGAACATCGAGCGGCCCTTGAGCACGGCTTCGCCGCTGAGCGCGCTTCCGAGCAGGCCCAGCAGTGACTGCGTCACCAGGGGATCGAAGATCACCGGTATCCGCCGCGACGTGGGCTGGCGTGCGCCCAGCAGCCGGGTCGACCGTTCGGCGGCATCGCGCGCGGCCTGCGCCACGTCGAGATCGGCCACGGCCCGCCCGACCGAGAACCCGTATCCGGTCTGGGTCTCGTCACCGTCGCCCGCCATCGCCGACGAGGCGATGGAACAGACCGTTCGGCGCGCCGATGCCTCGATGCCGAGCGAGCTCGCGACCGCGGCTTCCACCGCGCCGTCGTCGTATGACGCCGACTCGACGCCGCGCACCCGCGCGTCCGCCGCGCGGGTGGCCGACTCGACCTCGAGCGCGAGCGCGACCTTCTCCTGAGCCGGGACTGAGAGGAGCTCCTCCCGCCAGAGATCGAGATCCGGCGCCGCGACCGCGTCGACGTCCGCGCGCTCGGGCAACCCGAGCGCCTCGTCCGGGGTGCCGAAACCTGCGTTGTCGCGCGCTTCGGCGACGGTCTCGGCGACGACCTCCGGGTCGAGGGACCCCGCCCACGCGTACCCCAGGCGGTGATCCTGGATCAGGCGCACCCCCACACCCTCGACCTCCGCGATCGAGAGCGACTCCACCTCGCCGCCGAAGACGGACACTTCCGTGTCGTGGGTCCGGAGCACGTACGCCTCGATCTGCTCCCCCGGACGCGCCGTCGATGCGACATCGCGCGCGATCTCGAGCAGCGACTGCTCGCGGCTCACGCGGCGGTCCCGCCGACGGTGAGCTCACGGATGCGCAGCGTCGGCTGGCCCGACGACACCGGGACGCCCTGTCCGTCCTTGCCACACGTGCCGGCCCACGTGTCGAAGTCCCGACCGACCGCGTCGACCCCCAGCAGCGTCTCGGGTCCGTTGCCGATGAGCTGCGCGGCGCGTACCGGATCGGTGATCTGGCCGTCCTCGATCATGTAGGCCTCGGTGATGCCGAACACGAAGTCGCCCGTCGCGGTGTTCACCTGCCCACCACCCAGCGCGACGCAGTAGAGGCCGTACGGCGTCTGGCTGATGATGGCTTCGGGGTCCTCCTCACCCTGCATCAGGAACGTGTTCGTCATGCGCACCATGGGGAGGTGCTTGTAGGTCTCGCGCCGACCGTTCCCGCTGCTTGCTCGCCCCTCCTTGCGGGCTCGCACGAGGTCCCACATGTAGTCCGTCAGGACGCCGTCCTCGATGAGGACGTTGCGCTGCGCGGGTGCACCCTCGTCGTCAATCGCCGAGGCGCCCCACTCGCGTGCCAGCCCGCCGTCGTCCACGAGTGTGACCAGCGGTGACGCGACCTGCTCGCCGACCCGGCCGCGGAACACCGAGGCGTCGCGGCCGACCAGGTCGGCTTCGAGACCATGCCCGCAGGCCTCGTGGAAGAGAACTCCCCCGGCACCGCGCTTGAGCACCACCGGCACCTTGCCACTCGGTGCGGGACGGGCGTTCAGCTTCGAGAGCGCTCGCGCCGCGGCGATGTGCGCGATGGCTTCGGGCGGGTGCTCGTCGAAGTACTCGAAGCCGACCGTGAAGCCGGGCGCTTCCATCCCCGTCTGCATGCCCGTGTCGCCGACCGCCACGCAGTTGACGAACATCCGCGTGCGCACCTGGTCGTCCTCGGTGAGCAGCCCGTCGGAGTTGGCGACGAGGATGCGCCGGCGACCATCCGCGTAGCTCACGGTCACCTGGCTGATCGCGCCGCCTTCCGACCGCGCGGCATCGTCGGCGCGCTGCAACAGGTCGACCTTGCGGGCCTTCTCGACGCCCTCCGGCAGCACCTTCACCTCGTGCGGCGGCGCCACCGGCCGCCGGGTGAGCGGCACGACCCTCGCGCCGGGTCCGCCGGACCTCGCAGCCGCGGCCGCCGCCTCGGCCGCCTCTCGCAGCCCGGCCTCGGAGAGATCCGCGGTGTGGGCATAGCCGGTGGTCTCCCCGCGCACGACCCGGACGCCGGCCCCCCGTTCACGCCCCGATCGCAGCTCCTCGACCTTGCCGTCGTCGAACGTCGCAGTGGAGGATCGACGGTCCTCGGCGAAGACCTCGGCGAAGTCGCCCCCGTGAGCGAGAGCACGACTCAAGGTCCGCTGCAGTACGGATTCTTCGATCACCGGCTGCCTCCGAAGTGCTACCGACTGCGAGGGGTGCGTATCGTACGCCGGTGCCCCTGGAACCTGGACTCGTGGGATCGGCCGAGCTCACCGTCTGCGACGACGACACCGCGCTCCACCTCGGCAGCGGCGACGTCCCGGTCCTCGCGACCCCGAGGGTCGTGCTCCTCGCCGAGCGGGCGAGCATGCAGGCCGTCGACGGCCATGTCGACGCCGGTCACACCACGGTCGGCTACCGGGTGCAGCTCGACCACCTCGCACCGGTTCCCGTCGGCGACAACGTGCTCGCGGAGGCCGTCCTGGAGTCGGTCGAAGGGCGCCGGCTGACGTTTCGCGTCTCGGTGAAGCACAAGGACGGCCTCGTCGCCGCGGGACGGATCACCCGGGTCGTCGTCGAACGGTCGCGGTTCCTCGGCAAAGCCGCCGGCGCGGCCTGATCCACCGGTACCCTCGGCGCCATGGGCGACCCGGGGAATCCGCACCAGCCGGGCGCCGCGCCCGGCGCCGAGCCCGATCCGGAGCCGGCGGGCTGGGCGGCGCCGAATCCGCCTCCGGTCCCGGCGCCGGTCCCCACGCCGCCGCCGGTGGCGGCTCCGCCGTGGGGGACGCCACCCCCGACCTGGGGCGCGCCGCCCGGGGGCCCGACACCGCCGGGCACCGCCGGGGGTTGGCAACCGCCGTCCGGGCCCGTACCGAAGCGACGCCGCCTGACGTGGCTGTGGATCCTGATCCCGGTGCTCCTCGTGCTGGTCGCGAGCACCGTCGTCGTCGGCGTCTTCGCCACGCGACTCGCCATCGAGCCGGTCGATGCATCGAACGAGTACCTCGCCAAGCTCAAGGCCGGCCGGTTCGACGCGGCGTACGCGAGCTTGTGCGCGCCGGCGCGGCTCGGAGAGACCGATGTCGCCGCG
This sequence comes from uncultured Acidimicrobiia bacterium, assembly GCA_963770095.1. Classification (GTDB taxonomy): domain Bacteria; phylum Actinomycetota; class Acidimicrobiia; order IMCC26256; family JAENVU01; genus Chersky-806. The sequence continues at coordinate 527,671 of CAVYOO010000003.1, read as the reverse complement.
CTCGAGCGACGACGGGCGGACGACCTGGGTCGCATCACGTCGTACGACATCACCGGCATCGAGTTTCCCAACAGCAACGACGCCAACGACGTGATCGACATCATCACGACCGGCACCGTCGTGCGCGGGGGCTTCACCTACGACATTCGCGTCTACCTCAGCCGTGAGAACGACGAGTGGCGGGTCTGCAGCACGAGCGAACGAGGCTGAACCCGCTCGACGGGATGCGGATCAGCCGAGGTTGCTCGACCGCGGGTAGGCGTCACCCGGGTCGGTGATCACGTTCACGAGCGACGGACCCTTCGTCGCGAACGCGCGGTCCAACGCCGGGCCGATGTCCGACGGGTCCTCGACCAGCTCCCCGTGGCCACCCAGGGCTTCGAGGACCAGGTCGTAACGGGTGCCCGGCCGCAGCTCGGCCACGACGGAGTACCCGAAGAAGAACTCCATCGGGTGCTTCTCGAGGCCCCAGATGCCGTTGTTCCCGACGACCATCACGACGTCGATGCCGAACCGCACGAGGGTGTCGAGGTCGCCGAGCGAGAACCCGATCGCTCCGTCGCCGAGGAGCAGGACGAGCTGGCGGTCCGGGTGGGCGACGCCCGCCGCAAGCGCGTACCCCGGGCCCATCCCGAGACAGCCGAACGGGCCGGGGTCCAGGAAGCAGCCCGGCTCGTAGCTGTCGATCAGCTGGCCCGCGTACGACACGAAGTCACCACCGTCGCCGATCACGATCGCGTCGCGCGCGAGCCGCGACCGCAGCTCTCCGTAGATGCGTTGCGGCTTGATCGGGGTAGCCGCAGCATTCATGGCTTCGGCATCTGCCGCCCGCTTCGCGCGCTCCTCCACCGCGAAGCCGTTCGATCCAGCCTTCGTGCGCGCCACCCGCGACCGCGTCCGTGAGCGCGGTGAACGTCGAGCGCGAGACTGCCCGCGCTCGAGGCGGCCAAGGGTGCGTGCTTCGCGACGCGCTCGGGTGTGTCGCACAGGTGCACGACCGAAGCGTCGCCGAACGCACCGAACCCCAGTCGGAAGTCCAGCGGGGTCCCCGCCACGATCACGAGATCGGCTTCCTTCGAGCGCGACGGAGCGCGCCCGGGAGAACGCGAGCTCGTGATTCGCCGGTACCGTGCCCCGGCCCATTCCGTTGGCGAACACCGGCAGACGCGCGGTCTCCGCCCAGGCCCGCAGCGGGAGCTCGGCCCGGTCCCAGTACACGTCGCCGCCGGCCACCACGACCGGATGCGCCGCTTCACGCACCAGTCCGGCGATGGTGGCGATCGAGCTCGGATCGGGCTCGCCGCCCGTGAGCTGCTCGGGGTTCGGTGCGTCCGGGATCTCCGCCATCGTGCCGTTCACGAACACGTCGAGCGCGACATCGACGAACGTCGGACCCCGATGCGGCCGGCGGGCGGCGCGAAGCGCGGCGTCGAACGTTTCGGGGATCGACTCCGTCGTGGGCGCCGTCGCCGCGTGCTTCACCACCGGTGACAGGATCGGAACCGGATCCAGCTCCTGCAGCGATCCCGAACCCCAGCGCTCGGCGGGAGCCCGGCCACCGATCGCCATCATCGGCGACCCGCTGAGCTGAGCCGCAGTGAGCGCACTGACCCCGTTGGTCACTCCCGGGCCGGCGGTCAGCGCGCAGACACCGACCCGGCGCGTGACCTTCGCCCAGCCCTCCGCGGCAAAGGTCGCGGTCTGCTCGTGTCGGACATCGACCAGGCGGATGCCGGTCTGGACGCACCCGTCGTAGAACGGGAAGAGGTGACCGCCGGACAGCGTGAACACCGTGTCGACGTCGTGCCGACCGAGCACCTCGGCGGCCAGCCGCCCTCCGGAGCCGAGTATCTCTTCGGTCACGCGGCGGGAGACTGGCGAAGCTGCGCGTCCAGGAAACCGAGGAGCGCCTGAAGCCATGCCTCCGGGTTCTCGAACTGGGGCGAGTGCCCGGCGTCCGGGATCACCGCGAGCTCCGCGCCCGGGATGGTGTCCGCCATGTCCTTCGACACGCCGAGGAACGGCACATCCTGATCACCCACGATCACGAGCGTCGGACACCGCACGCCGGCCAGCGCCGCCAAATCGTCGGGCTGGTCCCGGATCGCCCGTCCCATCGTCGCCCACATCACGGCGGACAGCGCGTCCCACTTCCGGTCGTTGAACTCCTTGTACCCGGGCTGTTCGGCCATCAACTTCTCGTAGGCCGGTGTGCCGAGCGGCTGGAACGCGTCCATGATCCGCTTCAGCTCACCCATCCCTTCACCGAGCGCGATCACCGCGGCCATCTCCAGCAGCTCGCCGTCGATCCCGGGCACCGGCCCCGGCGACGTGTCCATCAGCACGAGCGCGTCCAGCCGCTGCGGATGCGTGAGGGCGAGACGGCGGACGACCATCCCGCCCATCGAGTGGCCGAGGACGCGGAAGCGGTCGGCACCGACACCATCCGCGACTACCAGCGTGTCCAGCGCGAGCCGGTGAAGCGAATACGAAGCGGGGTCGTCGGGCCCGTCACTCTCGCCGTGGCCCCGGTGGTCGAACGTCACCACGTGGTGGCGCGCCGCCAGCGCGTCGACCTGGTCGGCGAAGTCCTCCTTCGCACCGCCGAACCCGTGCACGAGCAGGAGCGTCGGGCCGGTGCCCCGCTCCGCCACCTCGAGACCGACCCCGTCGTCAGTGACCACCCGCATCTGGACCCCCTCCTCGACACCGTCGTGGTGTCCGTGCCCGACCATGGTTGCCGACCGGGTGGGCACCCGGCCAGTGAGCCGGACCCCGTAGGCTACGGGCATGGGCCCGGAAGAATCGGAGCAGCCCGCGCCTCGGCGCAAGGCGCGGTGGGGTCTCGGCCTCCGGATGATCGTGAGCGCGGTGCTGCTCGCAGTCCTCGTGTCCCGGATCGACTTCGACGGCGCGATGCCCAAGGACCGCCACCTCTCGACGCTCGCGTGGTTCGCCGCGGCGGTCCTCATGGCCACGATCGGCATCGTCCTGTCGGCCTGGCGCTGGCAGCGGGTGCTGCTCGTGTTCGGCACTCCGGTGCCACTTCGGTCGCTCACCGGTCACTACTTCGCGGGCCAGTTCGTCGGCAACGTCCTGCCGTCGACGATCGGCGGCGACGTGCTCCGCATCAGCCGCTCGAGCAAGAACATCGGCTCGAGCGAGACCGCCTTCGCTGCCGTCGCACTCGAGCGGCTGAGCGGATTTCTCGCGCTGCCCGTCCTGTGTCTCTTCGGATTTCTCGTCGACCCCGCCCTGCTCGAGTCGAGCACCGCCTGGGTCGCCCTTCTCGTGTCCGGGATCGCACTCGCCGCGCTCGCGGCGATCGTGCTCCTCGCCGCGCATCCGAAGATGGCCGGCCGCTTCCGCGAACACGAGAACTGGATGCGCTTCATCGGCGCGGCACACGTCGGGGTGGAACGGCTGCGCGCCGATCCGCGAGCCGCGCTCAGCATCCTCGGTACCGCGATGATCTACCAGGTATCCGTCGTGCTGACGGTCGGGTGCGTCATCCTCACGATCGGGGCTCCGGTCCCGGTCGGCGCGGTGATCGCGTTCGTACCGGTCGTCGCCATGGCCCAGGTCGTGCCCATCTCGCTCAGCGGTCTCGGCGTCCGTGAGGGCATGTTCGTCCTGCTGCTGCACCCGCTCGGAATCCCGAACGGCCAGGCGATCGGCATCGGGCTGCTCTGGTACCTCACGATGCTTCTCGTGAGCCTGCTCGGTGCGCCGGCCTTCGCGGTCGGCAACCGCCACCACGCGACCGTCGGCGCCGGATCGCAACCGTGAGCACACGCGCCGAGCCTCGTACCCCCAGAGTCCATCGCAAGCTCTGGGCGGCCAAGATCCTGCGCGACGGCCACGTCATCTACTGGTGGGCCGAGATTCTCGCGATCGCGATCTTCTACTTCCTCTACTCGGCGGTTCGGAACGCGGACCGGATCAAGACGGTCGCGGCGTTCCACAACGCGCAGACGATCATGAGCTGGCAACAGTCGCTCGGCATCAACCACGAGCGAACGATCAACGAGTGGGCACTGCACTTCAAGCCGCTCGTCGTCAGCGCGAACTACTTCTACGGCTCACTGCACTTCGTCGTTACGATCGGCGTGGGGATCTACCTGTTCACGAAGTGGCCCAACGACTATCCGCGTTGGCGCAACACCATCGGCATCGCCACCGTGATCGCCCTCATCGGCTTCCGGTTCTGGCCGCTCATGCCGCCCCGGCTGCTCGACTCCGTACCCGGCGCGCACTACGGCTTCGTCGACACGCTGGCGAAGTATCCGACGCTGTGGGCGTTCAATTCCGGTGCGATGAAGAAGATCTCGAACCAGTACGCGGCCATGCCGAGCGTCCACTGCTGCTGGGCCCTGTGGTGCGCGTGCGTGCTCGTGCCGCGGCTCAAGCACGTGTGGGCCAAGGTGCTCGCCGCGCTCTATCCCGTCATGACCGTCTCCGTGATCGTGATCACGGCGAACCACTACTTCCTCGACGCGCTCGGCGGCTTCACGATCTTCGGGATCGGCTACGTGGCGGCTCGGCTCGTCACGCGGGCCGGGCGCGGCCCGGCCATCGAACCCGATGCCACCGCCGTGCAGCAGGCATGATCGACCTGGATCACGTCGCGATCGCCACCACCGACATCGAGACTGCACTCGACACGCTGGTCGGTCGACTCGGCGGCACCATCTTCTCCGGCGGCGACGGCTACGGCTTTCGCTGGGTGCAGGTGCGCGTCGGCGACGGTGCCGACGCGATGACCGTCGAGCTGCTCGTCGTGTGGAAGCCGGAGCAGAACGACTTCCTCGCCCGTTTCCTCGCGAAACACGGTCCCGGCCAGCACCACCTCACGTTCAAGGTGAAGGATCTCGCGGCAACCCTCGAGCGCTTCCGTACCGCGGGCTTCAGGCCCGTCGGCGTGGAACTGCGCGACCCGTTCTGGAAGGAAGCCTTCCTCGAGCCCCGTGAAGCGCACGGAACGGTGGTACAGCTCGCGGAGGTCCATCCCGACCACCCGGGCACGCCCGATGCCGTGAGAGCGGCCGAGGCCGGCGAAGCGTTCTTCGAGCCCGAGTGGTGGCCGATGCCGCCGCCCCGCGCCACGACGCTGCGGACGGTTGCGCCGCGTCGTGATGTCCACGCCGTCGCTCCCGGCCGCGGTGGGATTCTTCGCCGGGCTGCTCGACGGCGTGATCGTCGACGAGAACGATTCCGCGGTGGAGCTGGCCTGGCCGGGTTCCGGTCGGATCCGGCTGGAGCTGCACCCGGACGCACCGCCGGGGTTCCTCCGCGCCGAAGGCGACCACGCCGCGGCGCCCGGCAACCTCACGGTCGGCGGCGCGTCCTTCCGGTTCGACTGATCGTCAGCGCGACCGACGCGAGGCTCGCTGCGAACGGTCCCGCGCGTCGGCGACGATCCGCAGGACGGTCTCGCGCACGGCCTGGTCCGCGAGTGACAGCGGCAACGCCTTGGGTGAGATCAGGGCGAGGCGCCGCGGGGGTAGATCGGCGATCGAGAAGATCTGCACCGAGGTGAGCTCGGGCGGGATCGCGGTCTCGGGCAACACCGACACTCCGGCGCCCGCGACGACGAGGTCGGCGATGAGCCGGATGCCCTCGACCTCTACCGGCACCGGAAGTGTGACTCCGCGTCGCCGCGCGACGTGCTCGATCTCGATGCGGAGCGGGTTGTTGGACGGCGGAAGGACCAGACGCATCTCCGCGAGAGCTTCGAACGGGACCGGTTCCGGCGGAAGACGGGCACCCGGCGGCGCGAGCCCGACGAGTGCCTCGTCGAGCAGGTGCTCCACCGCGAGCCGTTCGTCGCGCACCGGCTCCGTGACCACCGCCTGTGCGAGCTCCTGGTCGATGACCTCGGCGAGCAGTCGTTCGGACGCGCCCTCGTTCACGCGCAGCTCGATCCCGGGGCGCGCTGGCGGAGGTCCGCGACCAGCGCGGGGACCAACCAGCGGCTCGCCGTTCCGACGATGCCGAAGCTCGCGTTCCCCACCTGCAGGCCCTGCAGCGCGGCCACGTCTTCGAGCAGCAGCTGCACCTCGCGTCGAATGCGGCGCGCGTGGTTCAGGACGACCGCGCCGGATTCCGTCGGGGTGGCTCCGGACCGCCCCCGTGCGAGCAGCGTCACCCCCAGCTCGGCCTCGAGCTGGCGAATCTGCTCGGACACGTTCGACTGCACCGTGCGCAACATGTCAGCCGCTGCGGTGAATGTGCCTTCTTCTTCGATCGCGATCAGCGTCTCGAGATGCCGCAGCTCCACGCGTTGCTCCTATGCCCAGGGGGGATCTTGGGCCCGTCGGTTCGATCGTGATTCCTGATAGAAGCTATCAGTCCAACCTGTTGGACAGATCAGCGCGGTAGTGCTTCCATGGTGCTCAGGACGAATCGGGGAGCCGGTCCCCCCGCCGGCTTCCGATTCTCCCTCCCCCCGCTTGCGGCCCTCCCCCGGGGCCCACGAGAAACACGAGGAACTGTCGTGGCTATCGACACGCTCTCCAGCCTGGTTTTCACCGGTCCACTGTCCTGGACCGTCGACGCGGCCTGTGAAGGCCGCACCGAGCTCTTCTTCGCCCCCGCCGGCGAGCGGCCCGAGGCCCGGGTCGTTCGTGAGAACAAGGCGCGGGCCATCTGCATGGAGTGCCCGGTGCTGGTCCCCTGCCGGGATTGGGCCCGCGAGCAGCGCGAGTACGGCTTCTGGGGTGGCGAGTCCGAAGAGGAGCGCGCCGCGGCCGGGTTCCGCGTCGACATGCCGGTCGGCCGGGTCGCGCGGTACCCGAAGGGCAACGGCACGCCGGTCCAGCCCCGAACCCCGCGGGTTGCCTGAGCACGACCGGTCTACGCTCCGGTCCGCACGCGGACTCCAGGAGCACGATGCCCGACGCAACCCCTGAAGGTGTCGACCTCGCGCGGTTGCGCAGGTTCTTCGCCGAGCACGTCGCCCACGCCGGCGACCAGCCACTGACGGCCGAGCTGATCGCGGGCGGTCGTTCGAACCTCACCTACGCGATCCTCGAACGGTGAGCGCACGTGGGTGCTGCGGCGGCCACCGCTCGGTCACGTGCTCCCGACCGCTCACGACATGGTGCGGGAGTACCGGGTCCTCACCGCGCTCGCGGGGACGGGCGTGCCGGTGCCGCGCACCGACGCGCTGTGCGAGGACCTCGAGGTCAACGGCGCCCCCTTCTACGTGATGGAGAAGGTCGACGGCATCATCTACCGGGACGCGGCCGCGCTCGCCACCGTCGACCCGGCCCACGCCGCGCCGACTCTCCGTTGAGCTGGTGGACGTGCTCGCGCGAGATCCACCGGGTGGACTACGACGCGGTCGGCCTCGGGGAGTTCGGGCACCCCGACGGGTTCCTCGAACGGCAGGTCCGCCGCTGGGGCCAGCAGTGGGAGCGATCGAAGACCCGCGAGCTCCCGGCGGTGGACGAGCTGGCCCGCAGGCTCAACGTGGCGCTCCCCGAGTCCGGTCCGCCGACGATCGTCCACGGCGACTACCGGCTCGACAACACGATGATGGCCACCGACGACCCCGGCAAGATCGTCGCGGTCCTGGACTGGGAGATGTCGACGCTCGGCGACCCACTGGCCGACCTCGGCCTGTTCCTCCTCTACTGGGGCAACGCCGGTGCCCAGATCATCGCGACCGGCTCGGCGATCGACGCGCAGGCGGGGTTCCTCACGTCCGATGAGATCGTCGAGCGCTACGCGCGAGCAGAGTGGCCGCCCGGTCGACGCGCTCGACTGGTACGTGGTGTTCGCGTTCTACAAGCTCGCGATCATCGTCGAGGGCATCCACGCCCGGTTCAAGATGGGCAAGACGCTCGGTGAAGGTTTCGACTCGATGGGCCAGACCGTCGTGGCGCTCGTCGAGGGTGCGATGGACCGGGCCGACCAGTCCTCGATCGCCGCGCTCCGGGCGAGGTGGCCGGGTGACCGGGCTGCAGTGGACGTCTCGCCCGCAGCTGCGCGACCCGGTCCTCGTGGCCGCCTTCACCGGGTGGAACGACGCGGGCGATGCCGCGTCCGACGCCGTCGCCTGGCTCGCGGCACACCACACGGCCCGCCCGTTCGCTTCGATCGACCCGGACGAGCACTACGACTACCAGTCCAACCGACCCGAGGTGGAGATCGTCGACGGCGTGACGCGGCGGATCTCGTGGCCGACGTTGGAGTTCTCCGCGGCTCCGGGGTCGGGCGAGGGCCGGGATCTCGTGCTGCTCTCCGGGCCGGAGCCGAACCTCCGCTGGCGCGGGTTCTGCGCAACGGTGCTGGAGGTCGCGCGCGAGACGGGTTGCCGGACCATCGTGACGTTCGGCGCGCTGCTGGCGGACACCCCGCACTCTGCACCGATCCACGTCACCGGGAGCACCACTGATCCCTCGATGATGGAGCAGCTCGGGCTCGAACCGTCACGCTACGAGGGCCCGACCGGAATCGTCGGCGTGCTCCACGACACCTGCCGGAACGCGGGGCTCACGTCCGCCTCGTTCTGGGCGCCCGTCCCGCACTATGTCGCGACACCTCCGAACCCGCCCGCGACCCGCGTGCTCTGGACCGATTCGCGACCTTCACCGGGAAGACGCTCGACCTGCGCGAGCTCGGCGTTGCCGCCGAGGCCTGGCGCACCCGGGTCGACAGCGCGGTGGCCGGCGACGACGAGATGCAGGAGTACGTGCGGTCCTTGGAGGAGCAGCGCGACGCGCCGGAAGCCGACGAGGCCGCCGACGTGATCGAGGAGATCCCGAGTGGCGACGATCTCGCCGAGGCATTCGAGGAGTACCTGCGCGAGCAGGGCCTCGAGTAGCGGGGCCCTACGACTGCGGGCCGACGAACTCCTCGGCGATCGCCAGCCACAGCTCCGTCGAGAGCTTCAGGCTCTCCTGGTCGACGCGTTCGTCGTTGCCGTGGAACATCGTGGCGTAGTCCTCGAATGCCAGGCGCTTGCTGAACAGTCCGAACCCGTAGCCGACGGACCCGGCGCGACGGAAGAAGCGGTTGTCGGTCGCGCCGGTCATGAGCCACGGAACGAGGGCCGAGCCCTCGCAGAGCCGCGCCGTGACGCGACCCAGCGCGTCCCAGAGAGGGGTGTCGATCTCGGAACGCGACGCCGGGTCGTCGCCCGACTCGATCTCGACCTTGTCGATCAGGTCGCCGATCGCCTCCTCCAGCATCTTGCGCGCGAGCTCGCCGTCCTGGCCCGGCAGCGTCCGGATGTCGACCTCGATGTCCACGCGGTCGGGGATGACGTTGGTCTTCGTCCCGCCGTGCACGACCGTCGGCGCGAACGTGGTGTGGGTGCACGAGTAGGCGATGCGCGCGAGCCCGAGGGGCAGCTCGTCGATGGTCTCGCGGAAGCCCTCCTCCTGGAGCAGAACCTCCGGGAGCCCGAGGCCCTGCACCAGCCGTTGCCAGGTCCCGCTGAGCTCGGGCGGGGCCTGGAACTCTGCGAGCCGCCGGACGACTTCCGCCGCGGTCACCAAGGCGTTGTCGGTCCGGTACGGCGATGACGCATGACCCGGAGTGCCCCGCACCGTGAGCTTGGACCAGTACGTGCCCTTCTCCTCGACCATGACCGGCAGTCGCGGTCCGTTGGCCGTCGGCACCTGGAACCCACCGGACTCGGTGATCACGTAATCGGCCTTGACGTCATCGAGCTCGTGGTCGATCAGCCAGTCGGCGCCCCAGACGCCGCGGCGCCTCTTCGTCGGCGACCGCGAGATAGGAGATCGTCCCCTTCGGCGTGAAGCCGGAGTCCGCCAGCCGGCGGAACGCGACCGCCATCGACGCGGTGAGGTTCAGCATGTCGACCGCGCCGCGCCCCCAGATCATCCCGTCGACGAGCTCGGCGCCGAACGGGTCCCGTGACCATCCGTCGGGGTTCACCGGCACGACGTCGGTGTGGCCCATGAGCAGCAACGACGGCGCGGTCGGGTCCGAACCTTCGATCTTCGAGAGCACGCTGCGCCGGCCGGGCGACGGCTCGTAGATCTCGATGTCGAGACCGGCGCCGGCGAGATAGCCGGTGAGGAGCTCGGCGCTGCGGATCTCCTCTCCCGACTCGGGGCTGCCGTCGTTCACACAGGAGTTGCGGATCAGGTCCTGGAGGAGCGCAGTCGCTTCCGCAGTGGGATCATCCTTCATGCGAGGAGCGTAGGCCGGAGCGGGCACGAAGTGCGGCGGCCGGAGCGACCCGGAAGGAAGTGCGGCGGCCGGAGCGGGCACGGTGGCCCTGCGCTACGGGGTCGGAGCCACCCGGTAGATCAGGGTGCCGTCGGCGTCCCACCGCTCGGCCTGACCTTCGCCGCGAAGATGCTCGAGGTGGGCAAAGGTCTCGCTCTCGGCCATCACACCCCAGTGCCGTTCCGGGAAGAGCTCGTGCGAGAGGTCGACGACGCTGGCGGGCCCGAGCGCGAGCGACGCGCTCGCGCAGCTTCTCCATGCGCTCGTAGTGATGCTCCTTGATCGCGTCGACGTGCCCGGGAACGTCGTCGAACGGATGACCGTGGGCCGGCAGCCCGAGCTTCACCCCGTCGAGGCCCGCGACGAGATCGAGCGTCGCCAGGTAGGAGTGCAACGCATCCCCCTGGCCCGAGCCGGCGATGTGCGGGGTGATCGACGGAAGCACGTGATCGCCCGACAGCAGGATCCCGTTCTCCGGGTCGTACAGGCACAGATGGTCAAGGGTGTGCCCCGGCGTGTGGATCGCGAGCCAGGTACGTCCGGCGAGCTGGATCGGTGCACCGTGCTTCACGCGCCGGGTCGGGTCCGGCGGCGCGAACACGAGCCGCATCGCGCGGATCATCACCCGCTTGCTCGAACGCGGGCATCGGGTGCTTGCTGCCACCCCAGGGTGTCGTGCCGCCCCAGGGGACCGACTGGCGCTGGTGCTCCTCGGTGAACTCGTCGAGCGCACTGCCGTCCTCGTCGCGGAGTGCGGGCAGCTCCTCGAGCGACGGGCCGCTGTAGCTGTCCGCCTCGTCGATCGCCGCCTGCTCGAGGCGTTCGGCTTCGGCTTCGGAGAGTGTGCCCTTCCCCTTTCGGTCGAGCGACCAGGTGGTGAAGGCCTTGTGCGTGATCAGATCGGCGCCGGCTTCCTTCTTGATGCGGCCGGCGCCGCCGAAGTGGTCGGGATGCGAGTGGGTGACGACGACGGTGTGGATGTCCTTGACGCTGTAACCCGGCGGACTTGAGCCGTCCTTTGAGGGACCGCCAGCTCTTCGGGCCGGGCAACCCCGGATCCACGACGGTCAGGCCGCGGTCGTCGACGAGGCCGTACATGTTCACGTGGCCCAGGCCCGGCATCCAGATCGGCAGCTGCATGCGCAGCACGCCGGGGGCGACCTCCGTGATCTCCTCGGAAGCCGGCTCCTGTTCTTGCTTGGGGGGCCTGGGCGCTCGCGGTGGAGTCGCCCGGCCGACGCACCACATCGGTCACAGCGCCGAGGCTACCCCCTCCCACACCCCCCACATCCCGCCGCACCTCCCCCTTTCGGTGTCGTTTGAACACGCCCTGGCGTGTTCAAACGACACCGAAACGAGGGTTCTAGCTGTAGCCGGGGGCGAGCTTGGGCCAGGGGCGGGCGGCTTCCATGAGCGCGGCGGCCGCAACGGTGAGGTCGTCCTCGTGCCGGCGGGCCACGACCTGCATCCCGACGGGCATGCCGTCGACGAGACCGGCCGGAATGCTGAACCCCGGCTGGCCGGTCATGTTGAACGGCGCAGTGAACGCGGCGGACAGGATCATCAGGTCCACCTCTTCGCCGTTCACCGGACCGCTGAGCACACCCTCGGCCGCGTACGCCGTCGTCGCGGTCGTCGGTGTGAGCAGCAGGTCGACGTGCTCGAACACCGCGGCCGTCGCGTTCAGCAGCTCCTGGCGCCGGCGAACCGCCCGACCCAGGTGGTGCGCACGAAGATGAGGAAGCCCCTCGACCGACACTCGCAGCAGCATGTCGAGGTCATCAAGATTGTCCTTCGCGTCGTCGTAGGCCCACGCCGCAAGGTTCGGAGAGCTCAGCAACCCCCACGCGGTGCCCGGCTTCGGGAGCGCGACGTCGAGGTCCACCAGCTCGAGGCCGGCTTCCTTCACGAGCTGCTGCGCGGCTTCGAACGTGAGCTGTTCGACGCCGGTATCGCACACGCCGTACCCGAGCGTCGACGACCACGCGGCGCGCTTGCCCCGCAGCCGGTCACGCGCGGCATCGAGCGACGTGGTCAGCGGCTCGAACGGCGCGGGCTTCGGCAGCGAGGTCGGGTCGTAGCCGGTCGGCCCCGCAGTGGCATCCACGTAGCGCGCCGCATCGCGTACCGAGCGGACCATCGGACCGTGCACCGACGTGAGCCCCGTGTCGAAGGGCTCGGGGCCGCAACCGATGAGACCGAACGTGGTCTTGAGCCCGGGCAGGCCCGAGTACGACGACGGAATGCGGATCGAACCGCCACCGTCGCTGCCGGTGCAGGCCGGGAACATGCCCGACGCGACCGTGGCCGCGGATCCGCCCGACGACCCACCGGGAGTCGCCTCGGGATTCCACGGGTTGCGGGTGACGCCGTGCAACGGCGAGTTCGTGAAGCTCGGGATGCCGAACTCGGGTGCGGTGGTCAGACCGACGATCACCGCGCCTGCCGCCGCGCAGCCGAGCGACCTCGGTGCAGTCGGTCGCCGCGACCCGATCGCGGTACAGGACCGATGCGCGCGGTGTCGGGGAAGCCCTTCGCCTGCGCGAGCTCCTTGACTCCCATCGGGACTCCGGCGAACGGACCGGGGTCATTCCCGGCCGCAACCTGGGCATCGATCTCGGCGGCGCGTGCGCGCGCCCCTCCTCGTCCAGGTAGATGACCGCGTTGAGGTCGCCGTTGTACGACGCGATCCGCTCGAGTGAGACGTCGAGCAGCTCAACCGCCGACAGCTCACCGGTTCGCACCCCGTCCGCCAGCTCCCATGCGTCCCGACTCGCAATATCAGTCACTCGGAATCCCCCGCTTCGTCAACTTCATCCGCGATCTTCTTCAGCTCCGCGAATGCGTTCTCGAGCCCTCCGGCCAGCACCGCGACGTCCGGTACGCCGTCCGCATCGACGTACAGCCCGAAGTGCAGCTCGCCGCAGTACGACAGGATCGCGATTCCCAGGGCCAGGTTCCGGGTCAGCGGCACCACCGGGTACGCCTCGAGCATCCGCGCCCCCATGCAGTACAGCGGCACCTGCGGACCGGGAACGTTGGTGATCACGAGGTTGAAGAACGGCTGGCGGTGCGCGACCCGGGCCGCGAGCCCGAGCAGCGTCGGCGCCGCGAATTCGGTGAGGTCCACCAGGAAGGCCGCGCCGACCGCCTGCTCCCGGTCCTTCAGGTCCTCCGTCGTCGCGCGGATCGAACGAAGCCGCTCCACGGGATCGGACTCGCCGATCGGCAGGTCCACGAACATCGCCGAGACCCGGTTTCCCAGCTGCATCTTCTCGGAGTCGTCGCGCACCGACACCGGGCACAGCGCCTTCATGTGGATGTCGACACCGTCACCGCGGGCCTCGAAGAGTGCGCGCAGACCACCGGCGACACCCGCGAGCACAACGTCGTTCACCGTGCCGCCGAGACCCTTGCGGATCGCCTTCACGTCGTCGAGCGAGATCTTCACGCCTTCGAATCGCCGGCGGCGACCGACCGTGACATTGATCGACGTGCGCGGCGCGATCGAATTGCGATCGACCAGCGTCCCGAGCGCGTGGCCCAGCTGGCCGGTGCGTTCCAGCGTCCGCTGCGGGGTCCGTACGAGGTGGCGAACCGTGCGGGCGATCTCAGCGGGCTCCGTCGTCCGCTCGTAGAAGGTGTCCACGAGGAGGCGACCCGGACTCGGCGGTGGCTCGACGATCCAGCGCGGCGGTTGGAGGAACGTGGGATCCGGCGTGAAGTCGAGCAGGACGGTCGCGACATCCACGCCGGACACGCCGTCGACGAGCGCATGGTGCGTCTTCTGGATCAGCCCGACGTTCCCACCTTCGAGCCCCTCGACGAACCAGAGCTCCCAGAGCGACCGTGTCCGGTCGAGCAGCTGAGCCTGGATCCGCGCGGTGAGCGCCAGCAGCTGCTCCCGACTCCCCGGCGACGGCAGCGCCGTCAGCCGTACGTGATACGCGATGTCGAAGCGCGCGTCGTCCACCCAGATCGGCCGGCCCTGCTCGAACGGAACCGGCATGATCCGCTTGCGGAATCTCGGGATCAGGTGCAGCCGCGACCCGACGAGCCGGCGGGTCTCCGCGAGGCGGAAACGGCCGGAGTCGTCGAAGAAGGGAGCGCCCTCGAAGATGCTGACGGCCCCCACGTGCATAGGCGTCTCGAGCCGCTCCAAGTGCAGGAACGATGCGTCGAGCGCACTCAGCCGGTCGTATCGCGGCATGGCCCCGATGGTACCGGGAGTTCCGGGCGTTCGTCAGGGGCGGATCGGAAGGCCCTACGCGTCGGGTTTCGTGGTCGTGCTTGTCGCGCTGGGTGCGGTCGCGGCCTGCACACAGGTCTGCAACCCGTACGAGCGGGCCAGCTCGTCGGCCCGACGATCGAGTGCTGCCCCGTTCACGTTCGCGGTCAGCGCCCGGGTGATGTCCCCGTCCTTCTGGGACCGGGCGGACACCTCGGCCTGGTCGATCGTCTGATCCACGAGCGCGATCCACTTGGCGATCCGGGACCGGTCCCGCTTCGGCACCTTGATGTGGCGGATGCGATCGAGTGCCTCGCGCTGCACCGCGACCACCGCCGCCGCGGCCTTGGGCGTGTCGGCGAAGTCCCCCGCGCCGGGGATCTCGAGCGCCGCGACCTGCTTCGCCGCGTCATGGCAGACCGCGTTCGCCCGTTGGACGTACTCGTCTCTGGTCATCCCGCCGCGCCCGCCGCAGGCCAGCAGGAAGAGCACGACGCTCGCTCCGCACAGTGCACGTCTCATGCCCGAACCCGTCTCCCCCGCTCGGGCGGGACCGTAGCGCGCCCGCGACGAGCAAGGGGGGCCACGCGGACCCACTGGCAACCCCTACCCTGCTGGCGTGCTCATCGCGACCGCTCTGTGGTGGATGACCCCCGAGCTCGTCGGCGCGCTCGACCGCCGGCTCGGCACCCCCGTCGACTCGTACGTGAACGGGTCCCAGACCTGGTTCACGGGCGAGGAGCAGACGCTCGAATGGCGGCTCCACCCCGTCGGTGCGTTCACCCTGCCCGACGGGTTGTCGCACTACGACCTGTGGGAGCGGGTCGTCGACGAGCTTGCCTCCGGCCGCGACCCCGGCGCGCTCCAGCTCGGAACCGAGACCCGGCCGCTGGCCGGGCTGTGGGACGGGCTCGAGTGCTTCCCCGCGTACGGCGACGACCTGGAGCCGGCCACGCTGTCGCGTCGTGCCACCGACCTGCTCGGCGTCGCGCCGGGTCTCTGCGGGCTGGTCGACCACGACAAGGTGGCCGACGCTTGGGAAGCGACGAAGGGTGCGGTGTCGATCGTCCGTCTCCTCGGCGACCAGCTCCAGACCTGACCCCGACCCCGACCCCGACCCCGACCCCGCGATTTTGGCGTCAGGGGGCTGTTCGCGCCAGGGTGGGGTACGGGGGGCGTCGAAGTCCGAGGGGAAGCTCTCGCCGTCGATCGCGCGGAAGGCGAGGTCCGCCCAGCGGTGCTGCCCGGCCAGCGGCTGCGGCAGGTTGTCGCGGGCGTAGAAGCCGACCTGGCGCGTCTCGAGCGGATGGCCGACGAGCTCGCCGCCGATCATCCGGCAATGGAACACCAGCGAGTAGAGCGGCATGCGGGCAAAGCCGAGGCGCAGGCCGTCGAGGACCGCGATGAGCGACACCGGCTCGACCTCGATGCCCGTCTCCTCGTACACCTCCTTGATGGCAACCTCGGACGGCGAGTATCCGACATCGGCCCACCCCACCGGATAGAGCCAGATCCCGCTGTCGGAACGCTGCGTCAGGAGCAGCTCGCCCTTCTCGTTCCCGACGACCGCAGCCACCGCCACGCGTGGCGTGACGTATCCGGCCACGCCTTCTCCGACCGTCGACAGCCATTCGTCGTACAGCACGTCGGCTTCGGCCTCTTCGATCGCGGCGGCGCGGATGTCCGCGGCGACCTTCAGCACCTCCTCGAACCGCTCCTGCTCGTAGAGGCTCTTGGTGAAGCCCAGACCGGTCCGGGCGACGCCGGCGAGTGTCTCCGCCCAACGCAGAAGGTCGGATGCCGCTACCGGGTCGGGATCGCTCATGGCGCCGACCCTATTCGCGGGCCGCGCCCGCGAGCATCAGGAGCCGGGATTCATCGCCCAGCGACGCGAGTTCGCGACGATCGACGCGAAGACGTCTGCCGGCTGGGGCCGCGCGAAGAAGAAGCCCTGGGCCCGGTCACATCCGAGGGCACCGAGCTCGGCGAGCTGGCGCTCGGTCTCGACCCCCTCGGCGACCACGCTCAGTCCGAGCGTGTGGCCGAGCCCGACCACCGCCGTCACGATCGCGGAGTCCTCGGATTCGGTTCCGAGCCCGTCCACGAACGAACGGTCCACCTTCACCGAGTCCACCGGGAAGCGGCGCAGGTATCCGAGCGATGAGTAGCCGGTGCCGAAGTCGTCGATGCTGAGCCGGACGCCGAGCGCGCGCAACGCATCGATCGCGTCGATGGTCGTCTCCGCCATCAGCACGCTCTCGGTGATCTCGAGGCACACCTGCTCGGGGGGCGCACCGGTCCGAGCCAGCACAGCCGCGACCCGGGAGACAAGGTCCGACTGCGCGAGCTGCCGGGCGGAGAGGTTCACCGCCATCGAGAACGATTCTGAGACCACACCGGCCGCGCGCCACTGCATCAGCTGACGACACGCTTCCTCGAGCACCCACGCGCCGATGGGGACGATGAGCCCCGTCTCCTCGGCCAGCTCGATGAACGCGTCCGGCCCGACCAGTCCGCGCTCGGGGTTCTGCCAGCGCACCAGCGCCTCGGCGCCCGCGCAGGTACCGCCGTCGAGCTCGATGATCGGCTGGTAGTACACCCGCAGCTCGTCGCGGTGCAGCGCGTGGTGCAGCGCGTTCTCGGTCTCGAGGCGCGAGCGCGCCGAGGATCGCATCGCCTCGTCGAACAGCTCCCACCGACCCTTGCCGTCCGCCTTCGCCCGGTACATCGCGGCGTCGGCATCACGCAGAAGCGTCTCGGGGCTGTCACCAGGCCCGGCGATCGCGATGCCGATGCTGGCACTGAGGTGCTGGTCCTCGCCGTTGAGCTGGACCGGTGCCTCGATCACCTCGAGGAGCCGCTGCGCAACATCGATCGCCTGCTCACGGGCGCTCTCGAGCGACAGGTCGTCACACAGGACCGTGAACTCGTCGCCGCCGAAGCGCGCCACCGTGTCGCCCGGCCGTACCGCGGCGCACAGGCGCGTACTGAGCTTCACCATCAACTCGTCGCCGGCGTCGTGACCCAGGCTGTCGTTCACCACCTTGAACCGGTCGAGGTCCAGGAACAGGACCGCGGACGTCGTCCGGCGCCGCTCGGCGCGGGCGATCGCGAGCGTCATGAACTCGACGAAGAGCACGCGGTTGGGCAATCCCGTCAGCGGGTCGTGCTGGGCCTGGTACGCGAGCTGGTCCTCGAAGGTCTTGCGTTCGATGGCGATGGCCGCGAGCGGGCTGACCATCGCGACATCCGCCTCGGACTCGGGGCCGGGACCCTGCGGCTTCCCGAAGTACACCGCGAACGTGCCGAGCACCCGATCACCGCTCGACGCCATCACGGGTGTGGACCAGCACGCCCGGAGATCATGTTCGAGCGCGACCTCGCGATATCCGTCCCAACGCGGGTCGACGGCGATGTCCTCCACGACGACCGGTGTTCCGAAGTGCGCGGCCGATCCGCACGAACCCTCGTTCGGGCCGATCGGCACCCGGTCGGTGGCCCGTACGTACTCCGGCGACATGCTCGGGGCGGCGCCCGTCCGCAACACGTGGTCCACGTCGTCAACCAGCATCACGACGCACAGCGCGTCGGAGATCTGGCTCTCGACCACCGAGCAAATCGTCGCGAGCGTCTCGTCGAGCGGCGCGCCCTCGGCAATGAGCCGCAGGATCTTGGCCTGGCTCGCGATGAGCGCCTCGGCGTGTGCGCGCTCGGTCACGTCCCGGGTCGTTGCGACGATGCCACCGACCGACGGGTCGTCGGTGAGGTCCTGCACGATCGCTTCGACATCGCGGTACGACCCATCGGCGACGCGCAGCCGGAACGCCACCGGATCGGAGTCACCGACCTCGAGCATCTGGGTCATCTCCTCGACGACGCGCTCCACGTCGTCGGGGTGCACCCGCGCCATCGGATCGGACCAGCTTTCATCATCTTCCTCGAACCCGAACATGCGCTTGGCTGCCGGGCTCGAGTAGTTCAGCTGTCCGTCCGGACCGACGATGGTGATGACGTCCGAGAGGTTCTGGACGAGGGCGCGAAAGCGTTCGTCGCTGTGCCGCAACGCCTCTTCGGTCGCCACGCGCTCGGTGACGTCGCGAGCCGCGACCACGATGCCGTGCACGGCAGGGTTGTCGAGCAGGTTGTTCCCGAACGCTTCGAGGAAGCGCCACGAGCCATTCGAGTGCTCGACCCGCACGACCACCGGCCCGTGAACACCAGGCTCGGTGAACGCCCGAGCCATGATCTCGCCCACCATCTCCTGGTCGTCGGGGTGAACCAGCTCGAGCGCGTCGAGCCCGGCCGCAAACCCCTCGGGGTAGCCGAGCACCTTCTCGCCGAGCGAGCTTCCGTACCGCACCGAGCCGTCCGCGTCGATCAACGTGATCGCGTCGGTCGAGTTCTGGACGATCGCGCGGAACAGCTCCTCACTTTCACGGAGCTGGGCCTCGATCTCCAGCTTCTCCTCGACCATCCGGCTCAGCGCGATGTTGGTCTGCGCGAGCGACTCGTTGATCTCTTCGAGCTCCAGGCGGGCCTGACGCCGGTCGGTGACGTCGCGCGCATTCACCACGATCCCGTCGACGAGACCGTCTCCGACGAGGTTGGTGGCCACCATCTCGAGCCATCGGTACTCACCGACGCCACTGCGAATCCGAACCTCGAACGGCCGAGACGTCGTGCCCGGTTCGCCGGTTCGAAGGCGACCGAACACCTCGGCCACGAGCCCGACATCGTCCGGGTGGACCAGGCCCGGATCCGCGAAGGTCGCGCCGACATGCAGCTTCGAGAACCGGGCGGTGGCCGGGCTCACGTACTTGACGTCGCCGTTCTCGCCGTAGACGAGCATGAAGTCGGACGAATGCTCGGCCAGGGAACGGAACCGTTCCTCGCTCGTCCGCACCGCTCGTTCTGCACGAACGCGGGCCAGCGTGGAGATGAGTGCGTCACCGACGACCGCGAGCGGCTCGCGTTCCTCACGAGGACCGCGGGGCTCGCCCCGACGCCAGCACAAGGTGACCGAACCGATGGCCTCTTCGGTCCCCAGGAGCCAGTCGGCGTTCGTGCCCGGCTGCGGTGGGCCGATCTCCGGGTCGTGCCACGCGTGCGGGAGGACGCGACCGAGCTCCACCTCGTTCGCACGCGCCGCCAAAACGGCCGAGTCGGCGCCGACGAAGCGGGCCATCCGCTCCAACACGCCGACAACCCGTTCGTCGACGTCTTCGACTGATGCGGTCGCGAGGGCGCGGGACGTCTCGGAGACCAGGGCTTCCGCGGCGACGCGGTGCTTCAGGGCGAGTTCGACGCGCCTCCGGTCGGCGGCCTCGTCGGTGACGTCCTCGAGCGTGCCGACGTAGCCGTTCACCGATCCATCGAGGTTCCGAATCGTCGCGAGGCTCGCTCGGGTCTGGCGCACCTCGCCGCCGGGCCGCACCACGCGGATCTGGCCGAACCACTCCTCGCCCGCAGCCGCGGCGGCACTTATCGATTCGAAGACCGATTCCCGGTCGTCCGGATGTGCGACGCGGAGGCCATCGGAACCGAGGATGTCCTCGGCGTGGACGCCACAGATGTCGAGCCATCGTTCGTTGACGTACTCGATCCGGCCGACGACATCCGCGTAGGCGACGCCGAGCGCCGAGCTGGCGACGAGCGTCCGGAACGGGTCGGCTCCGTCTCCGTTCCGCATGCCGGACGCGGCTTCGGCTCGATCGGAGATGTCCTCCATCGCGCCGACGAAGACCCGCTGCTCACCGGGACATTCGGGCTGGGGCAACACGCGCACGCGCACGTGCCGAAACGCCCCGTCCGGCTGGACGATCCGGAACTGCAGACTCAAGTCGCGTGGTTGCGCGTACAGCGCGCGGCGGGCCGCATCGACCCGCTTTCGGTCGAGTGGGTGCACCACACGGAGCCAGTCACTCCCGAGAATCTGTTCGTCTCCGACCCCCAGGAGCTCGCGGCACCGACGGTTGACCCAGACGAGCCCCTCGGTGGCGGTGCTACGGAACACACCCAGCGGCGTCGACAGCGCGAGAACGTCCAGGTCGGTGACGGCATCGAAGTGATCGAGCAGGGATTCGGGCGCGCGCGGGCTCGGTGTCGAGGGTGCTGTCTCCTCACGGGGCGACGAGCTCGCTGTTCCCATGGTGTCGATCGGGGTTCCCCCTGTTCGTCCTTCAGGAACTCTCGGCGTCGTCAGCACGGACCCTGAGGGAATTTCGTCCGGTTTTCACCCCGAAATCGCTGCTCAGCGGGGCTTTTCGCCGGCACGGGCCCGAAGGACGGATGCCTTGGCCAACCCCCACGCCAGGTGAAGGGGCCCCAGATCGGGGTCCCCGAGGTCGCCGAGCGTCCGGGGCGCGAGGTCGTAGCGATCGTCGGGCCAGGCGCGCTCGTCGAAGGGGTCACGAACGACCGCCGGCACCCCCGCGGCAACCAGGATCTCGGTCGGCTCGATGTAGAGCGTGCGGACGATCTCGAGCGGCGTTGCCCGCTGTTCCCCCGGGTCCGTAGCCAGCAGCAACTCGAGTCGTGCGCCGACCCGGCGGGCGGCACGCTCACCCGCGGGCGACGCCTCGCCGATCGCGTGATCTCGCACGTCGTCCTCGGCGCGACCCCACGCGTCGAGCAACCGCCCGACTGAAGCGATCACCCAGCGCGGGGCCTCCCGGGCCACCCCCGCGATGATCGCGGCACCGGTCTCGGCCAACATCTCCAGCCCACGGGTCTCCTCGGACGGAAGCTCGTTGTCCCCCACGTCAGCCCTCGAGGATGTCGCCTTCCATGCGGTTCACCGCGCAGCCAAGTCCCTCGAGATACCCGATCGCGGCATCGCGCGATTCCTGCGATCCCGTGAGCTCGAGGATCACCCAACCCTCGTGCGCCTCGATGCCGGCGCGCCGGATGTTCGGCACGACGTCGTACTCCTTGACGATCTCGTAGATCATCGGACGGTCGACGAGCGCCTCGGGGAACGACACGTACAGGCGCACACTCGTGCTCATCGCAGCCCTACGCGCTCCAGCGCGTCAGCCGGATCAAGAACGAGACCCGTGAAGAACGGACCGAACTCGCCGTACCGGGCGGACACGTCGTCGAAGCGCATCTCGTTCACGATCTCCTTCAGCACGACCGGGTCGTCGGCGAGCAGCGTGACCCCCCACTCCCAGTCGTCGATCCCGGTCGAGCCGGTGATGAGCTGCAGCACCCGCCCGGCGTAGCTACGCCCGATGCGCGTGTGGCCGGCCATGAGCTGTTTCCGATCCTCGAACGGGAGCCGGTACCAGTTGTCGGCGCCGAGGCGGCGTTTCGACATCGGGTAGAAGCCGATCACCTTGCGCGCGGGCAGCCGCGGGTGGATCCGGTTCTCGCGGTAGTGCTCGATCCGCTCGAGCCACACAGTGAGCCGTTCCTCGATCTCCGGATCCGTGAGCTCCTCTTCCTCGCGCAGCCGTGACCGCTCGTCGTCCTCGGTCGCGGAGTACTCGGAGAGCTCGGTCAACGAGACGTACGAGTAGTCGGGGACCAACGGGCCCCCGAGCAGGTCCTGCTGGAACGCGTGCAGCCGGGCCAGATCCGGCCCGTACGCCATGACGCCGAGGTCCGCCTTGTGTCCGAGCACCGCGAACACCAGCGCGTGGTGATCGTCGGCTTCGAGCGATGCAATCGCGTCCACCACCCGCTTGGCCGCACCCGGATCGTGCTCGGCGCGCTCGCGGTCGACCCGGTAGAAGAGGTGCAGCACTCCCCACCCGATCGACGGCGTCACGGGCTGAAGCGGCATGCCCGCCAGGCTACCGGCCGACCGTCGCGGCCGATCGATCAGGCGGCGGAGCTCGACTGCAGCGTCGACCCGCGCGAAGAACTCGCGGACCAGATCCGAGAAGGGTCACGGTTGCCGACGCGAGTGGGGCGCCCCGGAGGGCGCCCCACTCTGCGTTCGGTTGGAACCGGGTGACTAGAAGTCGCCCATGCCGCCCATGCCGCCCATGCCGCCGTCCGGCATGCCGCCGGGCATCGCGGCACCCTTCTCCTCGAGCTTGTCGGCGACGACTGCCTCGGTGGTGAGGAAGAGGGCCGCGATCGACGCTGCGTTCTGCAGGGCCGAGCGGGTCACCTTGGCCGCGTCGATGACGCCGGCCTTGACCAGGTCCTCGTAATCACCCGTGGCGGCGTTGAGGCCGTTCGCACCCTTGAGGTTGCGAACCTTCTCCACGATCACGCCACCCTCGAGACCGGCGTTGAGCGCGATCTGCTTGAGGGGCTCCTCGAGCGCACGAGCCACCAGCTTGGCGCCGGTTGCCTCGTCTCCCTCGAGCGTCTTGGCGAGCTCGAGCACCTTGGCCTGGGCCCGGAGCAGCGCCACACCCCCACCGGGGACGACACCCTCCTCGACCGCGGCCTTGGTGGTCTGCACCGCGTCCTCGATGCGGTGCTTCTTCTCCTTGAGCTCGACCTCCGTGGCCGCACCCACCTTGATGATCGCCACACCGCCGGACAGCTTCGCGAGGCGCTCCTGGAGCTTCTCGCGGTCGTAGTCCGAGTCGGTGTTGTCGATCTCGGCGCGGATCTGGTTGATCCGGCCCTGGACGTCGGCACGAGAGCCGGAACCCTCGACCACGGTGGTCTCGTCCTTGGTCACGACGACCTTGCGGGCCTTGCCGAGCAGCTCGAGCCCGATGCCCTCGAGCTTCAGGCCGACCTCCTCGGAGATGACCTGACCGCCGGTCAGCACCGCGATGTCCTCGAGCATGGCCTTGCGCCGCTCGCCGAAGCCGGGGGCCTTGATGGCGACCGACTTGAAGGTGCCGCGGATCTTGTTGACCACGAGCGTGGCGAGAGCCTCGCCCTCGACGTCCTCCGCGATGATCGCGAGCGGACGGCCACCCTGCATGACCTTCTCGAGCACCGGCAGCATGTCCTTGACCGCGGAGATCTTCGAGCTCACCAGGAGCACGTAGGCGTCGTCGAGGACGGCCTCCATGCGCTCCGGGTCGGTCACGAAGTACGGGGAGATGTAGCCCTTGTCGAAGCGCATGCCCTCGACGAGGTCGAGCTCCATGCCGAAGGTCTGGCTCTCCTCGACGGTGATGACACCGTCGGTGCCCACCTTCTCGAGGGACTCGGCGATCATCTGGCCGATCTCCTCGTCCGCCGCCGAGATGGCCGCGACGTTGGCGATCTGCGCCGGGTCGGTCTTCACGCTCTTCGAGTCCTTCTTGATGGACTCGACCGCGGTCACGACCGCCGACTGGATGCCCTTCTTCAGGGTCATCGGGTTGGCGCCGGCGGCAACGTTGCGCAGACCCTCGCGCACCATGGCCCATGCGAGCACCGTCGCGGTGGTCGTCCCGTCACCGGCTACGTCGTCGGTCTTCTTCGCGACCTCCTTGACGAGCTCGGCACCGATCTTCTCGTACGGGTCTTCGAGGTCGATCTCCTTGGCGATGGAGACGCCGTCGTTCGTGATCGTGGGTGCACCCCACTTCTTCTCGAGGACCACGTTGCGGCCCTTCGGGCCGAGCGTGACTCGGACTGCGTCGGCGAGCTTGTTCATGCCCGCCTCGAGCGACCGGCGGGCCTGCTCGGCGTAGGCGATCTGCTTGGGCATACGGAACTCCCTGGGGTGTCTTCGTGGGACGGAACGGCTACGGGAAACCTCGCAGCGGATTAGCACTCGATCTGTCTGAGTGCTAGTTCATGTTGGCACTCTCCCAGGGGGAGTGCAAGTCCGAGGAGCGGCACGCTCACGGGCTCCGGGGTCGCTCCCACCTCCGCACCGCGGGCCGCTACGGCGTACGCTCAATCCGCCATGGCCGAGATGCACGACGCCACCGAGGAGTACCTCGAGACCATCCTCGAGCTCGAGGAGGAGGGCATCACGCCCATCCGGGCCCGCCTCGTCGAGCGACTCAAGGTGTCGGCGCCGGCGGTCTCCGAGCAGGTCAACCGCCTCGTCGGCGGGGGCTACACCGAGCTCATGGGCGACCGGAGCCTCCGGCTCACCAAGAAGGGCCGGGACCTCGCCACGTCGGTGGTCCGCCGTCACCGGCTCGCCGAACGCCTCCTCGTGGACGTCATCGGACTCGAGTGGGAGAAGGTCCACCGGGAGGCAGACCGCTGGGAACACGCGATCTCGGCCGACGTCGAGCAGAAGCTCGTGGAGCTGCTCGGCGACCCCGCGACCTGCCCGCACGGCAACCCCATCCCCGGAACCAAGCGGGAGCAGGCGACGAAGCCCCGCACGACGCTCGTCGAGGCCAAGGACGGCCCGGTGGAGATCGTGCGCATCAGCGAGAAGATCGAGCTCGACGACGACGCGCTGAACCTGCTCGCGAACGCGATGCTCATCCCGGGCATCCGCGCGATCGTCGGCGAGCACGGGCCGAACGGCGTGACGGTCAAGACCCCGTCGGGTGAACACGAGGTGCCCACCTCGATCGCGACACTCATGTGGGTCACCGCCGAAGCCGTTTAGTCCTCACTCGACTCAGGTTCGCGGCTTGTACGAGCGGACCGAGTCGGTGTTCGCCACGATCAGGCGCCCGTCACTCCAGATCGGCGTGCTGAACCCCGGGTACTCGCCGATGTCGTGCAGCGCGACCACCTGCACACCGCTGCTCGCGTTCAGCAGGACCAGCGCGTTGGCGTCCGAGTCCCAGTTCGTCGTCTGGCACGCGATCAAGGTCGAGGTGCCGTTGATCGAGCACGCTCCGATGACCCGCTCGGGCTGCGCGGCCTCCCAGTACGGCTTCGGGACCGCGCCGCTGAGGTCCAGACCGGTCGCGGGATCGAGCCAACGGGTCGCGCTCGGGGCCGCGACGCCGCCGGACGGGACCCAGAGCGGGTAGGTGTCACCGCTCGTGTTGGATGCGGTGGTGCTGGTCCACGTCCCCCCAATGCGGGTGTCGTTTCCGGTGACGAAGAGCCGGGACCCGTCCCACACCGCTCCACTCAGGCACCCCACCTCACCGGCCGCGGAGCTCGTGCCCACGCGCGCCGCCCAGACGGGCTTCATGGTGTCGGTGCGCACCGCGTAGAAGATGCCGTCCTTGTTGCACCCACCCGCCATCTGGATCGCGGTGCCGCCGAGCGACGCGTTGAACAGGGTCACGCCCGATCCCCAGTCCGGGTCGCCGCCGTCAGGCTGGGGAATCGCGAACTTCCCCTGCTTCTCGAGCGTGTCGGCGTCGAGCTTGAGCAGCGAGTACTGATCGAAGTCGTTGTCGTCGAGTGGCGGGTGCGCCGCGTTCGTGTCGTCGTAGGTGCTGCCGGTGTTCACGTAGATCGAGTTGCCGTCGCCGGACGCCGACGTCGTCCAGATCCCCGCTCCGACGTACCGGTCCGTCGGAGGGACCGGGTCACGTCCCGCAACGTCCGGGTCCTTGGCGTTCGGCATCGACTCGTACGTCGCAACGAGCGCGCCCGTGCCGACATCGAACGACTTGAGCTCACCGCGCACGAACGGCCTGTCGCAGTTCGACGAGACCCCGACGTAGACGCGATCGCCGGAGATCGTCGGGGTGGCCCAGCTGAAGTAGTCGTTCTGCCCGTCGGCCGGCACCGTGAAGACGCGGCTCTCCCAGATGACCGAGCCGTCGCGGCCGTCGAGCTTCTGGAGCGTCCCTTGGGGCGTGTACACGTAGAGGATCGGAACGCCGCGTGCGTCGCCTCGCACCGTCACCGACGACACGAGACCGGTCGGACTCGTCGGGCACGTCGTGTTCACAGCCTTGCCGTAGTCCTTCGACCAGATGGCGGTCGGGGCGCCGTTCACGACGTGGCGACTGTCGAGGGCGTAGAGGACGCCGTTGCCGGCGGGCACGTAGACGATGCCGAGGAAGGTGACCGGCGTCGCGAAGACGGAACCGCCTGCATGGAAGCGCCACTCTCGCACCAGGTTCGTGGCCTGCGTCGGCGTGAAGCCGTCGTCGACGGCCTGGCCACTGTTCCCCAGCGTGGAGTGGATGACGGTCCAGTCACACGCGGTTGCGAGCAGCGCGACCAAGCCGGCCGCGACAACGGCGCGCCAACGGTGGCGGGTTCTCGGCGAACGACCTCCGAGCCGCGCCCGGGTCATGCCCACGACCCACCCCGGTGGCGGCGCGACCAACCCGACCGGGTCGTCACCTGGCCCCGGCCGGGCGAACGGTCACAGTCCATGCCTCAGTCAATCCCGAATCCGCCGTCGATGCCGGTCACGGCGGCGTCCACGAGCTTCCGGTATCGCTCGACAGTGACCTTCGCCCGCGCGCCGGCGATGACCTCGGCCAGCGCGTCCTCCAGCCGCTTGCGCTGCGTCGGGCCGATCCATGCTGCGTCGTCGAGCGCGCCGGTCATTGGTCGCACGACCCGACGGCGTCGCATTGGTCCGACCGCGGACGGATCGCAAACCGGGTCGGGCACGGCCTCAGCCGAGCAGCCCGGAACCGAGCCAATCGCGGTGGTTCCGGACCCCGGGGAGCGCGAAGAAGAAGCCACCGCCGACCGGCTGGACGTACTCTTCGAGCGGCTCGCCGTCGAGCCGCTTCTGCACCGCGACGAAGCCCCGGTCGAGGTCCCGCTGGAAGCAGATGAACACGAGTCCCTGCTCGAGCTGACCGTTCTTCGCGAGTCCGTTGGAATAGTTGAAGCCGCGACGGAGGATCCTCGCGGCCTCCGCCTCGCGGGTGTGCGGGTTGGCCAGGCGGATGTGCGCGTCGGTCGGAGTGATCTTGCCGCGCGCGCATCCGTTCCGTAGTCCGGCACATCGTGCTCACGTCGACCGTCGAGTGGTGCTCCAGATGCTTTGCGCCGACCGATGATGTCTTCCTGGGTCGCGAGCGCGGTGCGGTCCCAGAACTCCACCTTCGTTCGGATGATCCGCACGACCATGTAGCTGCCGCCCGCGGTCCAGGCCGGTTCACCGGACCCGCTCGAGGGCACCCACACCAGGCGGTCCATGAGCGCCGGGTCCGACCCGTCGGGATTCGCGGTGCCGTCCTTGAACCCGAGGAGGTTCCGGGTGGAGGTGCGACCGTGCCCCAGCGTGTTCGGACGCAGGAAGCCCGGCAGCATCCACCGCAGCACCAACGTGCCCCGAGTCGCGCGGATCAGGATCCGGAGCGCGTGCACGCAGGCGTCCGGCGAGTCGGCGCAGAGCTGGAGCAGCAGGTCGCCGTGCGTGCGCTCCGGGTCGATCTCGTCGTGGGGGAAGTGCTCCATCGACCGGAGCTGCTTCGGCTTCCGCGCGGCCAGGCCGAAGCGTTCGTCGAAGAGCGACGCACCCACGCCGACCGTCACCGTCAGGTTGCTCGGATCGGGGTCGGGTCCGAGGATCAGATTGTCCGACGGCGGCAACAACGGATCCCGCTTCGGCGCCGGACCACCGCCCGTGAGCCACCGGGCCGCCGCCGTGAGGTCCCGCAGCGCGCCGGCGAGCTCCGGCGTGTCCGTGGCGACCACGTCGAAGGCGGCGATGAGCGCGCTCGACGGAGCGGGGGTGAGTATCCCCGCCTGGTGCTTGCCGCCGAACGCGACGTGACCCGTCCCCACCGCCGCTTCCGCGCGCTCGCCAGGACGCCCTTCGGGCCGGCCGCCCCGAGTGCCGCACCCGCGCCGAGACCCCGCGGCACCACCCAGAAAGCCCCGGCCCGTGCGCCCAGCACGCTCATCGCTTCCGCTCCTGGCCCGGCGGGCCGGGCCGCTCGGGCCCCACTCCGCTCATCGAACGGCACAGACTCGGCGAGCGCCCCGCTTCGCTCATCGCTTCCGCTCGCGGCCCGACTGACGCGGCGGAGATCAGCTCGTCCCCAACTTGATGGATCGGCACGGTCAAGCCGAACCACCGGTCGAGGTCAGGGACCCTCTCCACCGGCAACGGCGGGGATGATGCTCATCGTCTGACCATCGGGCACCGGGGTGTCGACCCCGTCGAGAAACCGGATGTCTTCGTCGGCCACGAAGATGTTCACGAACCGGCGCAGGCCACCGGAGTCGTCGTGCAGGCGGCCGGCGAAGCCCGGATGCGCGGCGTCGAGGCCGGCGAGCAGCTCCTTCACGGTGCCCCCTTCGATTGCCACCTCCGACGCGCCGCCTGAGAGCTCACGCAGCTGCGTGGGGATGCGGATGGTCACAGCCATGGCGGTCGTGCTCCTTACTGGTCGAAGGTCGATGGATCGAACGCGGCGTGGAACGCGTCGAGCGAGGGCGAGATCGTTGCGGTGGGACCGACCTGCTCCGCGACCGCGTCCAGCGTCTTCAACCCGTGGCCCGTGATGTAGGCGACGACCCGCTCGTCGGGCCGAACGACCCCGTCGTCGGCGAGGCGCTTCAGCGTCGCGATCGTCACGCCCCCCGCGGTCTCGGCGAAGATGCCCTCGGTCCGGGCCAGCAGTCGCATCGCGTCGACGATCTCCTCGTCGGTCACGGCGGCGAAGCCGCCGCCCGTCTGGCGCACCACGTCGAGTGCGAAGTACCCGTCGGCGGGATTGCCGATCGCGAGGGACTTGGCAATCGTGTCGGGCTTGACCGGCTTGATGTTGTCGGTGTCGTTGAGCCACGCCGACGCGACCGGTGAGCAACCCAGTGCCTGCGCGCCGGAGACGCGCACGGTCACCGGTTCGTCGAGCAACCCGACCTTGTGGAGCTCGCCGAAACCCTTGTGGATCTTGGTGAGGAGCGAGCCACTCGCGACCGGGGCCACCACGTGGTCGGGCGTCTCCCAGCCCAGCTGCTCCGCCGTCTCGAACGCGAGCGTCCGTGAGCCCTCCGCGTAGTAGGTGCGCACGTTGACGTTCACGAACGCCCACGGGTACATGCCCGCCAGCTCGGCGCACAGTCGGTTCACGTCGTCGTAGTTGCCGTCGATCGCGACGACGTTGCCCCCGTACACCGCGGTCGTGATGATCTTGCCCGGTTCGAGGTTCGCGGGGATGAAGACGAAGCTGCGCAGGCCCGCGTGCGCGGCGTGGGCCGCAACCGAGTTGGCGAGGTTGCCGGTCGACGCGCACGCGGCGGTCTTGAACCCGAACTCCAACGCCTTCGAGAGCGCAACGGATGTGACCCGGTCCTTGAAGGAGTTGGTCGGGTTCACCGTGTCGTTCTTGATCCACAGCTCACCGAGACCGAGCTCCGCGGCCAGGCGGTCGGCGCGGACCAGGGGCGTGAACCCGGCGCCGAGATCGACCGCGGGGTTCCGTTCCACCGGCAGCAGGTCCGCGTAGCGCCAGAGGCTCAAGGGCCCTGACGCGATCTTCTCCCGCGAGATCGCACCGGAGATCGCCTCGTAGTCGTAGGCCACCTCGAGCGGTCCGAAGCACCACTCACAGGTGAAGATCGGGGCAATCTCGTACTCCCGCCCACACTCCCGGCACCGAAGTCCCTGTACGTACGCCATGTCTGCCGTCTCCCTTCTCCTGGTGAACGGTCTCCCGTTCGGTCTCGACGCGCTCGCATTGGTTTCGAGCGCCTCGAGCGGAGTTCCGGAGGTCCGGGGCCCACACTCAGGGCTCTCTCATCGTTCGGGCATTGGCACCTGGCTCCCCTGGTGGGGGGTGCTGGTTGCCGCGGCGTCACAGGGCCCGTCCCTCAGCCGCTCTGGATGAGCGCGTTGTTCGCCGGAGAGTTTCGCACGACCCCCGGTGCCCGGGCCAGTCATTCCGGCGGTGGGGCGTCCCGGGGGTGCGCGATGGGGCCCTAATCTCGGGGCCGTGCCACTGCTCCCCGTCCCCTGGCGCCATGACGACTTCGACCCCGCCGGTCTGGCCGAGGCCAAGGCGCGGCTCGGTCTCGAAGTGTCGGTGTGCCTGCCCGCCCGGGACGAAGAGGCGACCGTCGGCCACATCGTGGCCACCGTTCGGCGCACCCTCATGGAGCAGGTACCCCTCGTCGACGAGGTGCTCGTACTCGACGACGGCTCGACCGACTCCACTGCCGAGGTCGCGTCGTGGGAGGGCGCCCGAGTCGTCGCGACCCGAGACGTGCTCCCCGAGACCGGACCCGGTTCGGGCAAGGGCAACGCCATGTGGAAGTCGCTCGACGCCGCGGAAGGCGACATCCTCTGCTGGCTCGACGCGGACATCAGGAACTTCGGCGCGCACTTCGTGACCGGGCTGCTCGGCCCGCTCCTCACCCAGCCGGACGTCGCGTTCGTCAAGGGGTTCTACCGGCGCCCGCTGCACGACCAGCCGAGTGGCGGGGGTCGCGTCACCGAGCTCATGGCCCGCCCACTCATCTCCACCCTGTTCCCGCAGCTCGCCCGCTTCGTGCAACCACTCTCGGGCGAGTACGCAGGGCGGCGCGACGCGCTCGAGACGCTTCCGTTCGTCGAAGGGTGGGGCGTCGAGTTCGCGTTGCTCGTCGACATGGTCGAACGGTTCGGGCTCGCGTCCACCGCGCAGGTTGACCTCGGCGTGCGTGAGCACCGCAACCGGGGCCTCGAGGAGCTCGGACCGCAGGCAACCGCCATCCTGGTGACCGCGCTCCGGCGCGCCGGGCTCATCGCGGACCGACCCGACATCGCGGAGCTGATTCGCTACACGGCCGAGTTCGAACCCGAAGCGATCGCGGTCGAGGTTCGCGAGCGCCCACCGATCGACACCATCCCCGCATACCAGCGCAAGCACGGCCGCGAATTGACCGCCTAACCCCCTCCCCTCGTCGTTTTGGCGCCATTTACACGCGCGCAGCGCAATGCAAGTGGCGCCAAAATCAGGGGAAGGGGCGGCCGAGGGCACGGCGGCCGGCTTCGACCGCGGCTTCCTCGACCAGGATCGCAGCCCGGGCGAAGGCTTCGCCGGCCTGCCACACCCGGTCCGTCAGCGCGAGCACCTGTACGTCGCCGAGCACGCTCGCCTCTTCACGAGCCGCGTCGGTGGCTTGGCCCACGATCACGGCACGGTGTGGGACCCCGGCATCGGCCGCCCACTCGAGCACGCCGCCGACGACCTTGCCCTCGAAGCTCGTCACGTCGAGCTTGCCTTCACCGGTCAGGACCAGCTCTGCACCGTCGAACGCCGCATCCAGTCCCGCCGCCTGCGCGACGACTTCGAACCCCGGCTCGAGCCGCGCACCCAGCGCCGCGAGACCGCCCGCGAGGCCGCCGGCCGCGCCACCTCCCTCCAGCGCGGCAACGTCGACCCCCGTGCGCTGCCGGTAGACGCCGACCAGTTGCTCGAGCCGACGCGTGAGCAGCGCAACCTGCGCGGTCGATGCGCCCTTCTGCGGGCCGTACACCTCCGCCGCGGCCGTGAACGTCGTGCCCACGTCGCACGCAACGACCACGTCGAGCCCGGCGAGCGACCAGCCGAGCGCCTCGACTGCGGCCAACCCTCCATCGGTCGATGCGCTGCCACCGACGCAGACGACGATGCGCGTCGCGCCTGCACGCGCCGCGTGGCCGCGATCAGCTCACCGGTTCCCCGCGTGCTCGAGCGCAGTGGATCCTTGCGGCCCTCGACAAGTGCGAGCCCACTCGCGCGGGCCATCTCGATGACGGCGGTGCCGTCGGAGAGCCGGCCCCAGACCGCGTCGACCTCGCCACCGAGCGGACCGGTGACCGGCACGTGACGGCGCGATCCCCCACGCGCCGCGAGCAACGCATCGAGCGTTCCCTCGCCCCCATCGGCCAACGGAACCTCGGCCACATCCTCGAATCCCGCCGTGCGGAGGCCTCGCGCCATCGCGGCCGCGGCCGACGCCGCATCGAGCGATCCGCGGAACTTGTCCGGACAAGCGACAGCATGGGCATTCATCCTGGATAGATTGAACTCGTCCCCGACCCCTCGTGAGGAACTCCCACATGCTCGAACGCGTCCCGCTTCTCGAAAAGGAGCTGGCTGACTACGAGGAGATCGCCGGAGTCGAGGCGATCGAGCGCATCCGGGCGCTGGCGGAGCCGTTCCGGGGGGCGCGCGTCCTCCACATCAATGCCACGGCCTACGGCGGCGGTGTGGCCGAGCTCCTCGCGACCCACGTCCCGCTCCTGCGTAGCCTCGGCATCGAGGCCGAGTGGCAGGTCATCCACGGGAGCGACGAGTTCTTCGCGGTCACCAAGTCGGTGCACAACGCGCTGCAGGGCGCGGACGTCGCCGTGGGACGCTCAGATGCAGAAGGTGTACCTCGAGAAGGTGCTCGAGAACGCCTTGCTGCTCGACGGCGAGTGGGACTACGTCATCGTGCACGACCCCCAGCCCGCGGCGTTGCTCACGTTCATCGGGTACTCCAGCGTCAACCGGCCCGAGACGAAGTGGATGTGGCGCTGCCACATCGACCTGACCGACGCCCGCGAGGACGTCTGGGAGTTCTTCCGTCCGTACGTCGAGCGCTACGACGCGTCCGTCTGGACGATGGACCAGTTCATCCCCGACTCGCTCATCGATGGACAACGTCACCACCGCGCCGCCGTGCATCGACCCGCTGTCGGTGAAGAACCTCGAGCTCCCGGACCCGTTCGTCCGACGAGATCTGCAAGCAGTACGGGATCGACACGAACCGGCCGATCGTCTGCCAGGTGAGCCGGTACGACCCGTGGAAGGACCCGGTCGGGGTGATCGAGGCGTTCAAGAAGGTACGGGAGGCCGTGCCCGATGCCCAGCTCGTGCTCGCCGGTTCGATGGCCACCGACGACCCCGAGGGCTTCCAGGTCTGGGAGCAGGTCGAGGCCGCGCGGGCCGACGACCGCGACATCCACCTGCTGTCGAACATCCAGCAGGTCGGCAACGTGCAGATCAACGCGTTCCAGCGGGCCGCCGACGTCGTGATCCAGAAGTCCCTGCGTGAGGGGTTCGGGCTCACGGTCGCCGAAGGGCTCTGGAAGCGCCGGCCCGTCATCGGTGGACGGGCCGGCGGGATCGTGCTGCAGATCCGGGACGGCCAGGACGGCTACCTCGTCGACTCGGTCGAGGAATGTGCCGACCGCACGATCGAGCTGCTCGCCGACCCCGAGCGGGCCGACGCCATGGGCAAGAGCGGGCAAGGAGCACGTCCGGGCGAACTTCCTGTCGACCCGTGAGCTCGAGGACTGGCTCCGGCTCTTCGGCACGATCAACGGTTAGCCGGCGCTGTGATCGTTGTCTCCAACCGCGGGCCGTTCAAGTTCGCCCGCAACGAGGACGGCACGTTCTCCGCCCACCGCGGTGCCGGTGGCGTCGTGTCCGCACTGATGCCGCTGCTCGGTCGACGCGACGGACGCGACCTGGATCGCCGCCGCGATCGGTGAGGACGACCGGGCGGCCGTCGCGGCCGGGGTACCGACTCCGACGGGGGGCGTGCACGCGCAGCTCCTCGCGCTCGATCCGGACACCTCGCGGCTGCACTACGACGTCGTCTCCAACGGCGTCCTCTGGCTGCTCCACCACGGGCTCTTCGACCTGACCCGGCGGCCCCGGTTCGACCGCCGGTTCCGCGAGGCGTGGGAGGGCTACGTCTCGGTGAACCGTTCGTTCGCGGATGCGGTCATCGAGAGTGCGGCGGACGGCGACAGCGTGCTCGTGCAGGACTACCAGCTCACGCTGGTGCCCCAGATGGTGCGGCAGGGTCGCCCGGACCTGCACGTCGTCCACTTCACCCACACCCCGTTCTGCGGGCCCAGCTCCGTCCGCGTGCTCCCGGAGTACGTCGCGCACGCGATCTGCTCCTCGATGGCGAGCTGCACCACCGGGTTCCACACCGAACGCTGGGCCCGCGCGTTTCGCGCCTCCGCCCGCGAGGTGCTCGGCTCCGACGCGGCGATCGGTCACACGTTCGCGGCGTCGTTCGGGCCCGATCCAGCCGTGCTCGCATCGGAGATCAACACCCCGACGGTCGACGCCGAGATCGCGCGGCTACAAGATCGGGTGGGCGACCGGCAGCTGATCGTGCGAATCGATCGGATGGAGCTGTCCAAGAACATCGTGCGCGGGTTCCTCGCGTACGACCTCCTGCTCGAAGAGCACCCGGAGCTGCGCGAGCGAGTGATCTTCGCGGCGCTCCTCAACCCGTCACGCGAGTCCCTGCCCGAGTACCTCGCGTACCGCAACGAGGTCGAGCAGGCCGCGGCCCAGGTGAACGAACGCTGGGGGACGGCGGGGTGGGAGCCGGTCATCCTCGACCAGCGCGACGACTACCCGCGCTCGCTCGCCGGTCTGGCGTGCAGCGACGTCCTGCTCGTCAATCCCGTGCGCGACGGCTTGAACCTCATCGCCTTGGAGGGTCCGCTCGCCAACCGGCACGACGGTGTCCTGTGCCTCTCGCGCGAAGCGGGTGCGCACGACGAGCTGCACCACGCGTGCCTGACGGTACAACCCTTCGATCTCGTGCAGACGGCCGCCGTGATGCACGAGGCGTTGGTGATGGACCCGGTCGAACGAGCGCGCCGGGCCGCCGAGCTGCGCGCCCACGCGCGGGCGAACCCACCAGCCGATTGGCTCGAGACCCAGCTCAGGGCGGCGCACGCCTAATCCGCGC
This sequence comes from uncultured Acidimicrobiia bacterium, assembly GCA_963770095.1. GTDB lineage: Bacteria > Actinomycetota > Acidimicrobiia > IMCC26256 > JAENVU01 > Chersky-806. The sequence goes on along the minus strand of CAVYOO010000003.1, from coordinate 492,810 downwards.
GCCGAGCTCCGTGAGGAGCACCGCGAGCCCGGCCGGTCCGTCAACCCGAATGTCGGCGCGCGCCATCAGCGCGCGTGGCGCTTCAGACGACTCCACGCCGATCCGTACCGCATGACCAAGACGACCGGATGCGGTCAGGCGGTCGAGCGCGTCGAACGCCGTGAGGTCACCCGCGTCGTCGCCGGCGAATGCCGCGGCTTCGAGACCGGCGCACAGCTCCTCCACCACGCCGCCCTTGTCCATCGGGACCGGCGGACGCAGCTCGATCGCCATCTTCGCCGGATGCGTCTCGAGCCCGGATTCCTGCGCCGCCCGGCCGGCCCACGCCTGGATCTGGTCCGCGAGCTCCGGCCGGGTGCGCCAATGGAGCACCACGGCCACCCCGTCCTTGCGCTCGACCCGGACGTCGGGCAGCTCGCTGATCGCGGCGGCCGCGACGTTCTCGACCACCACCATGAAGGGCTCGACCCTCGGGTCGGTGACGACCCGTTCGCCATCCCATCGCTGCACCCCGTACTGGCCGAAGTACCCAACGTCGTCGATGCCGAGCGCCCCCCGCAGGAAGCCGACCGGGCGCCCACTCACCACCGCGATTCGGCCGACGTGGCCGACGAGCGCGGCAAGGGCGGCTCGGGCGGCGGGCAACACTCGCGCGGCGTCGGGATCGTCGACGATCGGTGAGAGCGAGCCGTCGAAATCGACGAGCAGCGCGGCACGCGATGCGTGCTCGACCAGGGGGTCAAGCGCGGCAGGCACGGCGGCGGGCGCGCGCTACGTGCCGAGGATGACGACGCAGCTGGCGGTCTCGCTCCCGGTCGGCGCGGGACTCGGGATCGGTTCCACCTTCGGCGCGCCGTCGACCGAGGCCGCGACCGTCGTGCATTCCCGGTCCAGGCCGGGCTTGAAGTACACGATGTTGCCCGTGCGTTCGGGCGCATCGGCCGGAACCAGGGTCTGGTAGCCCTTCGACTTCAATGCGTTGCTCTGCGACGTCGCGGCACCCGGGCGACCGGAGCCGTTCAGGACCAACACCGCGACTTCGGCGGGCGGCTTCACCGGAGTCGCCGCGGTCGTCGTAGTCGTCGCGCCGGAGTCACCCGTCGCCCCGGTCGTGTCGGTGGTTCCACCCGCGCCGACCGAGCTGCCGTCACCGATGGGACCGCTCGTCCCGTCGTCGATCACCTGCAGCAGCACGATGCCGATGATGACTGCGACACCGATCAGCAGCGCGCCACGTGCCGCGGAGAACGCGACGCTGCGACCGAAGCCCACACCTTTTCCGGTTCGGGTCTTGTCGCCGCGCGGCCCGCCGGGGCCGATGCTCGAGTCGCTCATGGTCGGAGGCTCCGGTGAAGGTCGATCCTGGCCCCTCGACCCTATCGGCTCGAGGATCGGCGCAGGTGGCACTGTTCTGTTCGAGCCGGAGATCGGGATCGAACCGATGGCCTGCGGTTTACAAAACCGCTGCTCTGCCGACTGAGCTACTCCGGCGACGGAGCGAGGCTAGTGCTGGCTCACTGCTCGTGGCGCCGACGCGCGATCGCGTGACACGCGATCGCCGCGGCCGTTGCGACGTTGAGGCTCTCGATCGCGCCGTACATCGGGATGCCGGCAACCAGGTCGCAGCGCTCCCGGGTCAGCCTTCCGAGCCCACGCCCCTCGGCTCCGAGCACGACCATCAGCGGCCGGTCGGCGACGTCGAGCGCGAACACGTCCGCGTTGCCCCCCGAGTCGAGCCCGACCGACCACACGCCGGCGCGCGACGCGCGGTCGAGCAGGGCCGGAACCCCGGATGCGGTGGCGAGCGCCAGGTACTCCACCGCCCCTGCGGCCGCCTTGACCGCGGATGGGGTCAACCCGGCGCTCCGGTGCCGTGGCAGCACCACACCGGTCACGCCGGCCGTCTCGGCCACCCGGAGCACGGCACCGAGATTCTGCGGGTCGGTCACACCGTCCAGGGCGAGCAGGAACGCATCCGGCCGGCTCAGCAGATCGTCGACGTCATGGTTCGGGACGGGCGCGGCCAGCGCGAGCACGCCCTGGGGAGCATCGGTGCGCGCCTTGTCGTCGAGCTCGTCGGGACGCACCTGGCGGACACGCGCGCCCGCCGCGCCGGCGAGCGCCATGATCTCGTCGACGACCGGCGCATCGCGAGCAGGAACGACCCAGAGCTCCGAGACGCGCCGTTTCCCGGCGCGCAAGAGCTCGCGAACCGCGTTGCGGCCCTCGACCTGATCACCACCGAGATTCGAGTCGCCGCGGCCGGGCCGCCTGCCACTCATCGATGCCAGAGCGTGCCGCCGGCGGTGTCTTCGAGGGTGATGCCACGCGTGGCGAGCTCGTCGCGAATCCGGTCGGCCTCCGCGAAGTCCTTGGCCGCGCGCGCCGCGACGCGGGCCGCGACCATCGCGTCGATCTCAGCCGCATCGTCGGACTCCGAAGTGACACCGACCTCCAGACCGAGCACGCCCGCCAGGTGGCGCACGGTCGCAACCAGACCCGCGGCGGTGCCCGGGTCGCCACGATCGATCGCCACGTTGGCCTTCTTCACCGCGTCGAAGACCGCCGCGACCGCGGCGGGCGTACCGAAGTCGTTGTCCATCGCGGTCCGGAATGCGGTGACGGTGGGTCCGTCCAACGCAGCGGACTCGAAATCGATGCCGGCGCCGGTGGCGCGCCGCACCAGCGCGTCGAGCCGCACGACGGCCTCCCCGGCGGCGCGGAGCTCGGGCGGGCCCAGCTCGGTGCGGGACCGGTAGTGCACTTGCAGCACCGCCATGCGGAAGGCGCGCGCGCCGTGGTCGTTGATCGCCTCGGCGAGGGTCGTGAAGTTTCCGAGCGACTTGGACATCTTCTCGCCGCCGATCTCGACCATGCCGCCGTGGATCCAGTGACGCGAGAACGGATGGCCCGCCGCTTCGGCCTGGGCGCGTTCGTTCTCGTGGTGAGGGAAGACGAGATCGTCGCCGCCACCGTGCAGGTCGAAGCTCTCGCCGAGGATCTGGAGCGACATCGCCGTGCACTCGATGTGCCAGCCCGGCCGGCCACGACCCCACGGGGATTCCCAGGCCGGTTCGCCCGGCTTGGCGGCCTTCCACAACGCGAAGTCGACCGGGCTGCGCTTCTGCTCGTCGACGTCGACGCGCGAGCCCGCCCCCTCGATGAGGTCGTCGACCTTGCGCCCCGAAAGCTCGCCGTACCCGGGATACGTGTCGACCTGGAAGTAGACGCCTTCGCCCTCGATGACGTACGCGTGACCACGCGCGACGAGCTCGCCGATGAGCCCGACCATCTCGTCGATGAACTCCGTCGCCCGGGGGACGTCGTCGGGCCGCCGGACCCCGAGCCGGTCGAGCTGGTCCCAGTATTCCTTCTCGTACCGGTCGGCGACTTCACGTTCGCTGGCACCCTCGCGCGCCGCCCGGGCGATGATCTTGTCCTCGACGTTCGTCACGTTGCTCACGTAGGTGACGACCAGCCCGCTCCACTCGAGGTAACGCTGGATGACGTCGAACACCAACGCGGTGCGCCCATGACCGACGTGGGGAACGTCGTAGACGGTCGGTCCGCAGACGTACATCGAAGCGCGTCCGGGGATGCGAGGGACGAAGTCCACCTCGCGCGCGGCCATCGTGTCGTGGATGCGGAGCATTCAGACGAGGCTACTCAGCCGGTTCGAGCGCCTCAGCCAAGTTCGAGCAGGGCGACGGCCCACGCCGCGATCCCTTCCGTGCGACCGACGAAGCCGAGCCCCTCCCCCCGCTTGGGCGTGATGGAGATGTGAACGCCGGTACCCATCGGCTCGCGCACCGGCTTCAGCGCCGCGCTGAGGTTCTCCTGCATCGCGGCGAGGTGCGGCGCCAACCGGGGTTGCTCGGCCGCGACGACGACATCCACGTTGGTCACCCACCACCGCTCGCCGTGGATGCGCTGCGCCACGTCGCGCAGCAGGTCCATCGAGGTCGCGCCGCGGTACCGCTCGTCGGATGCCGGGAAGAGCGCGCCGAGATCGGGCATCCCGACCGGCCCGAGCAGCGAGTCGGCCACGACGTGCGCGATCACGTCGGCATCGGAGTGGCCGACGAGCCCGGGACCGGCGATGGTCACCCCGCCGAGGACGAGGGGCCCATCACCGCCGAAGGGATGGACGTCGAAGCCCAGGCCGACGCGGATCATGCGCCGCTCTTCAGGGCCAGCAGTGCGGCGATCAGCATCAGGTCCTCCGGGCCCGTCACCTTCAGATTCGTCGACTCGCCCGGTACCACCACGACGGTTCCTCCCCTGGCCTCGATCAGCGCGGCGTCGTCAGTGCCCTCGCCCTCGTCGCCGTGCGCAGCCCGCAACGCCGCGGCGCGGAACGCCTGCGGAGTCTGCACGGTGACGAGGTCGTCGCGCGGGACGGTCGCGATCACGCGGGAGCCGGCTACCCGCTTGATCGTGTCCGACACCGCCAGCCCGGGGACCGCGCCGTCCACACCCGTGGCGATCGCGTCGATCACCGCCGCGAACAACGCGTCACCGGCGAGGGGGCGAGCGGCATCGTGAACGACGATGATCTCGGCTCGTTCGGGCACCGCGCGCAGCCCGGCCCGCACGGACGCGGCTCGCGTCGCACCGCCGGTCACCGCCGCCGAGACCGTCGGCCCGCGCCACTCGGTCCCGGAGGGGAGTACGACGACAACGCCGTCACAGCCGCGCGTGGCCGTCCGGACCGCCCGGTCCACCAGTCGCTCGGAATCGACGACCTGGAACTGCTTGGCCCCGCCGAATCGGGCGCCGGCACCGGCCGCCACGACGATCGCCCAGGTCTCCACCCGTCAATACTGGCGCGACGAGGGTGGCTCGGACTCGCTCGGGTCGGGTTGGGCGCGGGAGGCATGGGCCCCGAGCCGCGAATCGTTCGGCCGCGCGAACACCATCCGGCCCGCACTGGTGGGGACGATCGAGGACACGACGAGGGAGACCGGGCCCGCACCCACGAGATCCTCACCGCCATTGACGACGACCATCGAGCCGTCCTCGAGGAAGCCGACCCCCTGGCCGGGGTGACGGCCGGGCCGGTTCAGCGCAACGACGAGCGTCTCGCCCGCGAGCACCCCCGGGATGAGGTCGGCAGCGAGGCGGCGCGGGATCACCGCGGGGACTCCCTGGATCTCGGCGACCTTGGCCAGGTTGACGTCGTTCGTCAGCAGGCGGAGCTGCAGCTTGCGCGCGAGCGCGACCAGCTTGGCGTCCACCTCGTCGACCTCGGGCACCTCGTCGTCCAGGACGAGCACTCGTGAGGGCGCTTCGCGTCGCAGCACCTCGAGGATCTCGAGGCCACGCTGGGCGCGGCGCGACCGCTCGTCATTCGCGTCGGCCATTCCCTGCAGCTCGTCGAGCACGAAGCGGGGGACGTAGAGGTCGTCACGGAACAGGCCGGAACGGGACAGCGGGAGGAGCTGGCCGTCCATCACCGCGGACGAGTCGACGATGAACCCGTCGTCGTCATCGTACGGGCGCGCGCGTACCAAAGGTCGCGTCGACAGCCCCGCCATCGCGAAGAGCTCCTCGCTCTTGCGCGACGCGATCCGAAATCCGAGATACATCGCGAGCCATACGAGCAGACCGCCGATGCCGATCGAGATCGCGATCGGGCGGACCGTCAGAACGAGGGGCACGGCGATCGTGAGACCGAAGACCGCGCCGATGCCACCCCCGACCATTCCGGCGATGACCTGCGGAAGCGGCACCCGGTCGACGCGACGCTCGACGACACCGGCCGCGCGCTCGAGGAAGCGGCCGAGCACACCGCCACTGAGGTAGCCGACGAGACAGCCGAGCATTCCGCCGATTCCGGAGAGCTCGGCGCTGTTCGGGGCGAGGTCCTTGCCCAGCATGAACCCGGCCGCGGTCAGCAGCACCACGGTGAAGAGTCGCGTGACCTCAACGAACACAGAGCCTCCCTCCCAACCCCTCAGGGATCGGCGGGATGCGGCTCCGGCTTGAACCAGGTGGTTCTACCTGGGGTTACGCGGCCCTACTTGGCCTTGGCGGGGGCCTTCTTGGCTGCCGCGGCCTTCTTCGCCGGGGCCTTCGCCGCCTTCTTCGCGGGAGCCTTCTTCGCGGGAGCCTTCTTCGCCGCAGCCTTCGCCGGGGGCCGCACGGGCATCGACTCGTCGTCGATGGCCACAGCCGGCTCGCCCTTGCCGAGCACCTCGTCGAGCTTCTCCTCGGCCGTCTCCTCGTCGAGCTTCAACGCGAAGGTCAGCTCGGAGACGAGGATCTGGCGGGCCTTGCCCAGCATCCGCTTCTCGCCGGCGGAGAGGCCCTTGTCCTTCTCACGGATCGTCAGGTTCCGGACAACTTCGGCCACCTGGTAGATGTCGCCGCTCTTCAGCTTCTCGACGTGGTTCTTGAACCGCCGCGACCAGTTCGTCGGCATCCGGGCCTCCTTCTTGCGCAGGACCGCGAACACCTCCTCGACCTCTTCGTCGTTGATGACGTCGCGGAGGCCGATCTCCTCGGCGTTGTCCGCGGGCACCATGAGGGTGAGATCGCCGTACGCGAGCCGCAGGACCAGGTACTCCTGCTTCTTCCCGAAGGCTTCCTTCTTCTCTCGCTTCTCGATCGTCGCGGCTCCGTGGTGCGGATATACGACCTTGTCGCCGACGTCGAACGGCATAACGCTCCTCAGGAGAAACCACCGGGGGGAAGCCCTCGATTGTACCGGACCTCGCGGAAAGCCGAGAATCCGGTCCCGCCGCCGTGGTGGGCCCGGTCGTTGACCGGGCCGCAATCGGCACGGCCACCACTAGTGTTGCCAGGTGCCCGAGCGACGCCTCCTGGACGCCACCGAGCTCTTTGCCGCCCTTCCCGCCGACGCGATGGAGGAGCTCCGCGGCCAGACCAAGATCCTTCCCCTCCCCAAGGGCGAGCTGCTGTTCTCGCAGGGTGACCCGTCGCACGAGCTCTTCGTGATCGCCGAGGGCAGGATCGCAATCGCCACCCGCTCGAACGACGGGCGCGAGTCGATGGTCGCCGTGCTCGAAGCCGGCGGCTTGTTCGGCGAGCTCGGTCTGTTCGACGAGGAGCCGCGCTCGGCGGACGCCCGCGCGCTCACGGACTCCGAGGTGGTCGCGCTCGCGTACGACGACGTGCGGGCAGTGTTGCAGGCGAGGCCCGAGATCCTGTGGGTGATCGTGCGCCTGCTGGCGCGCCGGCTCCGTGCCACCGACGAAGCGCTCGCCGATGCCGTGTTCCTCGATGTACCGGCGCGCACCGCGAAGCGGCTGCTCGAGCTCGCGGGCCCCGACGACGAGTTCCAGCTCCCGATGACCCAGGAAGATCTCGCCGGGCTCGTCGGCGCGTCACGTGAACGCGTGAACAAGGCGCTCGCGATGTTCACCCGGCTCGGTTGGGTCGAGGTCACGGGGCGCAGCCGCTACCACATCCTCGACCGGGAAGCGCTCGAGCTCCGCGCGAATCCGTAGGGGTTAGAGCGGGCCTTCCTCGGCCGGGTCGGCCTCGGCCGGCGCCACCCCGAGAAAGGTGAGCACGCGCGACCAGGCGTCCGCCGCGTCGTCCGCCCGATGGGCCGGTCGTTCGGCGTCGTGGACGAACCCGTGATCGGCACCGTCGTAGACCACGACCTCGCAATCCGGCCGGTTGCTCCACACACCGCGCAACGCGTCGATGTCCACGGCGGGAGTCCAGTGGTCTTCGGCGCCGAAGATGGCGAGGGTGGGGCATACGTCAGCGGCGGTGTCGAGCGGTTCCGCGAGCTCCGGTCCGTGCCACGCCTCGGGCACGCGGATCATCCCGTAGAACGCGACCGCGCGATCGAAGCGACCGGTGGCCGCCGCCTTGAGCGCGTACATCCCGCCCATGCAGAAGCCGATGATCGCAACCTCGCTCACGTCGTCGTGCACGACGAGCCAGTCCGCGGCACGCTCGAGGTTCCCGATCTGCACCGAGTCCTCGAGGTCCTTCACGCGGTCCATGCGCGCCATCGCGTCCTGGGCCTCGGCACCCTCGAGGTACGGGAAGGGCTCCGGTGAGCACACCGCGAACCCGTGGGTCGCCAGGCGGCGGCACACATCGTCGAAGAGCGGACGGATGCCCATGATGTCCGGGTGAAGGACGATGCCGGTCGTCGGCATGCCGGTCGGTCGCGCGTGGATCGCGTCCACGGGCTCGCCGCCCTCGCCCCGAAGCGTGATGCGTTCGAACTCGGCCTCGATCGACCCTTCCCGGAGTGCGGCCATCGTTCCTATACGTACCGCTCGAGAATCGAGGTCTCGGCGAGGCGCGCGAGACCGTCCTTGATCGCCCGGGCGCGAGCTTCGCCGACTCCCTCGACCTCGACGAGGTCCGGCACGCCGGCGCGGATGATCTTCTGCAAGTGCGCGAACCGCTCGACGACGTGGTCCGCAACCATCTCGGGAAGCCGCGGGATCTTGTGCAGGAGCCGGTAGCCGTGCGGCTGCACTGCGGTGTCGAGGCCCGCGTCGTGAGGGAGGTGCAGCACTTCGGCGACCTCACGCAGGTCGAGCAGGGTCTCCGTGTCCAGCTCGCCCAACGAATTCATCACGTCGTGCAGCTCGTACTCCACCGCGGGGGCGAAGTAGTCCTTGGCGAACAGGCGCCGGTCGTCCTCCACCCCACCCATGAGCTCCTCGAGCTGCAACAGGATCAGCCGGCCGTCGGCGCCCAGCTCGATGACGTACTCCTCGATCTCCTCGGCGATGCGCCGCACCATCTCCGCGCGCTGGAGCGCCGTGCTCACGTCGCGGACGGTCACGAGGTCCTCGACCTCGAGCGCCGAGAGCGAGTTGCTCACCGCGTCCAAACGAGACTTGTACCGCTCGAGGATCTGGAGCGCCTGGTCGGCGTGGGAGAGCACCCGCACCACCGGTTCCAGGGTCCGCTTCAGCCCGCGGCGGTGAACCGCGACCAGGGCGAGCTCCTCCGAGATCGTGATGACGGGCGCGTCGATCTGCTTGGCGACGCGCTCCGCGGTGCGGTGCCGGGTACCTGTCTCCAACGTCGGGATGTCGGGGTTCGGCACCAGCTGGACGTTGGCGCGCGCGATCCGGCTGCAGTCCGAGGACAGGATCATCGCCCCGTCCATCTTCGCCAGCTCCGAGAGCCGCTGCGGGGTGAACTCGGCGTCGAGCAGGAAGCCGCCGGAGCACAGCGCGAGGACGTCGGGCCCGTCGCCGACGACGACCAGCGCGCCCATCTTGGCCTGGACGATGCGGTCGAGGCCTTCCCGCAGGGGGCGGCCCGGGGCCACCAGCCGCAGTGCGGAGAGCATCGCTTCAGATCGGGGCGCTGCCGGCACGGGCGTAGGTCCTCCTGCTCTGCCGGGATCGCGGCCGAAAACCGAACAAATTGGGCTCTCGGGTACGAGAACTGCGCTCACGATAGCAGCGCGAGCGAAGCTTTCTGCTGGCCAGCGGGCCTCGACGCGTCCTCGCCGAGGCCCGCCGCCTGCAGCGCCTCGTGCACCGTACCGACCCGGATGAGCTGGAGACCCGGCGCGTCGGCCACCGATGTGGGGACGATCGCGTACCGGAATCCGAGCCGCGCCGCTTCGGCCAACCGGCGCGGCGTCTGCGCGGCCTGGCGCACCTCGCCACCCAACCCGATCTCACCGACCGCCACCAGGTCGGCCGCGACCGGCCGGCCGAGCCGGGCACCCGCGACCGCAATCGCGACCGCGAGATCCGCGCCGGCCTCGGTCACCCGGATGCCGCCGGCGACACTCGCGTACACGTCGGCATCCGCGACCGGGAGGCCGGCGCGCGCGGCCAGGACCGCCAGCAGCAGCGTGAGCCGGTTCGGGTCAAGCCCCTGCGAGGAACGCCGCGGGACCGGCACTCGAGACGGGGTGACCAGTGCCTGCACCTCGACGAGCACCGGGCGCGCGCCTTCCAGCACCGCGGTGACGACCGAGCCCGGAAGACCGGTGCGCCGGTCCGCGAGGAACAGGCTCGACGGGTCCGAGACGTCGGTGAGCCCGGTCTCCTCCATCGCGAACAGCCCGAGCTCGTGCGTCGAGCCGAACCGGTGTTTCGAGCGCGTGGAGCATCCGCAGCGCGTGATGACGGTCGCCTTCGAACGCGAGGACGGTGTCGACGATGTGCTCGAGGGTGCGGGGTCCGGCGATCGCGCCGTCCTTCGTGACGTGGCCGACGAGCAGTGTCGGGATGTTGCGCTCCTTCGCGATCCGGACGAGCCGGTGCGCGCACTCGCGCACCTGGCTGACCGACCCGGGCACCCCCGGCACGTCCGGGTCGGCGACGGTCTGGATCGAGTCGACCGCGAGCACGTCCGGCGCGACCTCGGCCACGTGGGTGAGCACGTGCGGGAGCGAGGTCTCGGCGACGATCAGGAGGTTCTGATGCAGTGCCCCGAGTCGTTCGGCGCGCAGGCGGACCTGTTCCTTCGACTCCTCGGCGGTGACCAGAAGCACGCGCGCCCCCGCAGTCGCCATGCGCGCGAGGGCCTGGAGCATGAGCGTGCTCTTGCCGATCCCGGGCTCACCCCCGAGGAGCGTGACCGAGCCGCCGACGAGCCCACCGCCGAGCACCCGGTCGAGCTCCTCGATCCCGGTGGGGCGCATCGCGGCGACGCCGGTGTCCACGTCGCCCAGCGGGACCGGCCGGTCCGAGGGACTGGAACCGCCTCCTCCGGCCGTGCCGGTCGCGGGCACCGTCTCCTCGGCGAGGGTGTCCCAGCCGCCGCACTCGGGGCACCGGCCCAGCCACTTCGGCGCCTGGGCGCCACACTCACTGCAGGAGAAGCGAACGCGTGTTCGGGTCATAGGGCGAGAGTAGCCCGAGGGTGGGACACCGTTGCGGACGGTGGCCCGACCGGGTCCCCGAGTCCTGAACGCCCTCGTTTCGGTGTCACTTCGACACGCCCGGGCGTGTTCAAACGCCACCGAAAGCCTCGGTCCGTGGTGGCCTGGAACCGGTAGCGTCGCTCGATGGACCACCTGGTCGTCGGCTTCGATCTCGACATGACCCTTATCGACTCGCGACCCGGGATCCACGCCACGTTCCGCGCCCTCGTCGCGGAGACCGGGGTGGTGATCGACCCCGATGTCGTGGTGGCACGCCTCGGTCCGCCCCTCGAACAGGAGCTGGCGCACTGGGTGCCGGCCGGGCAGATCGCCGCACTCGCCGACCGTTACCGCGAGCTGTACGCGGAGCTCGGCATCAAAGGTGCCTCCGCGCTGCCCGGCGCGGCGGACGCCCTCGACGCGGTCCGCGCGGCTCGCGGGCGGACGCTCGTCGTCACCGCGAAGTTCGAGCCGAACGTGTGGCTCTGCCTCGCGCACACCGACCTCGATGTCGACGACGTCGTGGGCTCGCGCCACGGTCCGCAGAAGGGTGAGACCCTCGCCGAACGCGGCGCAGGGATCTACGTCGGCGACACACCGCCGGACATCGAGGCGGCGCGCCTCGCGGGTGCGATCGCGGTCGGCGTCCCGAGCGGCCCGTTCTCGGCCGCCGAGCTGGCGGCGTGCGGCGCCGACGTCGTGCTCGACTCCCTCCTCGAGTTCCCCCACTGGTTTCGGGGTGCAACACCGTCGCTATGACGACGGTGAGACGCCCCGAAACGAGTCTGCCTACGCGTGGGCGTGACGGCGGCGGCGGCGGGATCGGAGCTCGCCGGCCACCAGGATCAGGATTGCAAAGACCCCGATGACGACACCGACAGCGAGCATCGCGATGCGACCCGTCGCGGTGTCGCTCGAGCTCGTGTGCATCGCCACGGTCTTGCCCGGAGGCACGGGAAAGACCTGAGCCGACGCCTTCGGAAGATCCGCGGTCACCTTCAGCCGCAGTGCGGCCTGCGTGTCCACCAGAAGCCGCTGGTCGAGGGCCGCGACATCGATCCGTTCAGCCGTCAGCCGGGACAACAGGTCGGGGTCGCTGCCGATACCCGTCTTGAGCTCCTTGCGGTCCGCGACCGCCGAGAACGACCACTCGGTCCGGAACGTCGACGTCGCGCGCGTCACGCGCACCGCCCGTAGCGGTCCGTCCGTCCCGTTCAGCTCCGCGACGACCGCGCCTGCGTCTTGCGCCCGGGCAAACCCCTTCGACATCGTGAGCACCGCGCCGCCACCGCTCCGCTTCCATCCCGAGGATCGCCACCCCGCAGCCGTCAGGTCGTCCAGCTGGACCGCCGCCTCCAGATCCACCCCGCTCGACTCCGCCGCCCGTACCGCCGCCGCATCCAACCGCACCCGCGCCGTGACCGTCCCCGACCCGTCATCTCGAACCGCCACCGTCACGTCCGCATCAACCCGACACCCGGCCAACCCGACCGCCACGATCGCGACAAGAACTGCCAACCTCCGCACCGACCGAGTCTGCCAGCCCACCTCCCTCTTCCCCTCTCTTCTCCGAGGGAGCGATCCAGACCCGAGTGGAAGGGGGCACCGTCGCCGGACCCGGCTCAACCCGCGAACCGCGCCGCACCGCGAAGAAGCGGCGGACCCGAACGGATCCGCCGCTTCCTCAAAGGTTCTTCGAGCTACTGCCCCTCGGACCCCGAGCCCGCCAGCTCCACCGGCGGCGGCTCCACCGCTTCGATCGTCCGGAACGCGATCTCGTCCCCGAGCGCATCCACCATGATCGTCTCGCCGGCGTGGAACTCCTTCCACAGGATCCGCTCCGAGAGCGGGTCCTCGACCATGCGCTGGATCGCCCGCCGGAGCGGACGAGCACCGAGCGTGGGGTCGTAGCCCTTCGTCGGCGAGCAGCAGCTTCGCGTCGTTGGTGAGCTCCAGGACGAGGCCCTGGCCTTCGAGCTGAGTCTGCACCCGCTTGACCAGCAGGTCGACGATCTCGGTGACCTCGGCCTGGCTCAGCTCGCTGAAGACGATCACGTCGTCGATCCGGTTGAGGAACTCCGGACGGAAGTGCCGCTTGAGCTCTTCGGTGACCTTCCCCTTCATGTTCTCGTACGTGAGCTGCTCGTCGGCCCGGCTGAAGCCGATGTTCGCCTTGCGAAGATCGGCGGTACCGAGGTTGGAGGTCATGATGATCACGGTGTTCTTGAAGTCCACCGTGCGGCCCTGCGCGTCCGTGAGGCGGCCGTCCTCCAGGATCTGCAGGAGGGCGTTGAACACGTCCGGGTGCGCCTTCTCGATCTCGTCGAAGAGCACGACGGAGAAGGGCTTGCGCCGCACCGCCTCGGTGAGCTGGCCGCCTTCGTCGTAGCCGACGTAGCCCGGAGGCGACCCGACCAGACGGGAGACCGTGTGCTTCTCCATGTACTCGGACATGTCGAGCTGGATCAGCGAGCTCTCGTCACCGAACAGGAACTCTGCGAGCGTCTTCGCGAGCTCGGTCTTCCCCACACCCGAGGGGCCGAGGAAGATGAACGAGCCGGACGGGCGCTTCGGGTCCTTGAGGCCGGCGCGGGTGCGCCGGATCGCCTGCGACACGGCCTTGACCGCTGCGTTCTGGCCGACGATCCGCTTGTGCAGGTCGTCCTCCATGCGCAGGAGCTTGGCCGTCTCCTCCTCGGTGAGCTTGTACACCGGGATGCCGGTCCACATCGCGAGCACCTCGGCGACGGACTCCTCGTTCACCTCGTTGAAGAGGTCGACGCCTTCGGCCTTCCACTCCGTCTCCTTGGCGGCCCGCTGCTCGAGGAGCTCCTTCTCCTCGTCGCGCAGTGCCGCGGCGGACTCGAACTGCTGGCCCTCGATCGCCGCTTCCTTGTTCTTGCGCACGGTCGAGATCTGCTCTTCGAGCTCGCGGTAGTCCGGCGGTGCCTGCATGCGACGGATGCGCAGGCGCGAGCCGGCCTCGTCGATGAGGTCGATCGCCTTGTCGGGAAGGTGGCGGTCCGAGATGTAGCGGTCGGCGAGATTCGCCGCGGCCACGATCGCCTGGTCGGTGATCGTGACGCGGTGGTGGCTCTCGTACCGCTCGCGCAGACCCTTCAAGATCTCGATCGTGTGCGGGACCGACGGCTCCTCGACCTTGATCGGCTGGAAGCGCCGCTCGAGCGCGGCATCCTTCTCGAGGTGCTTGCGGTACTCGTCGAGCGTCGTGGCTCCGATGGTCTGCAGCTCACCACGAGCCAGCATCGGCTTGAGGATGCTGGCCGCGTCGATCGCGCCTTCGGCCGCGCCCGCGCCGACGAGCGTGTGCAGCTCGTCGATGAAGAGGATGATGTCCCCGCGGGTGCGGATCTCCTTGAGCACCTTCTTGAGGCGCTCCTCGAAGTCACCGCGGTACCGGGACCCGGCGACGAGGGCACCGAGGTCCAGGGTGTAGAGCTGCTTGCCGACCAGCGTCTCGGGCACGTCGCCCTCGACGATGTCCGACGCGAGGCCCTCGACGATCGCGGTCTTGCCGACACCGGGCTCACCGATCAGCACGGGGTTGTTCTTGGTGCGGCGCGAGAGCACCTGCATCACGCGCTCGATCTCCTTCTCGCGCCCGATGACCGGGTCGAGCTTCTTCTCGCGCGCGAGCTGCGTGAGGTTGCGACCGAACTGGTCGAGCACGAGTGAGCCGGAAGGCGCGCTCTCGCCGGGCCCGGCTCCCTGCGACGGCGCCCTCCTTGCCCCCGGCATAGCCGGAGAGGAGCTGGATCACCTGCTGACGCACGCGGGAGAGATCCGCACCGAGCTTCACGAGCACCTGCGCGGCGACTCCCTCGCCCTCGCGTATCAATCCCAACAAGATGTGCTCGGTGCCGATGTAGTTGTGACCGAGCTGCAACGCCTCGCGGAGTGACAGCTCGAGCACCTTCTTCGCGCGAGGAGTGAACGGGATGTGGCCCGACGGCGCGGAGCCGCCGTGCCCGATGATCTCCTCCACCTGCGCGCGCACTGCCTCGAGGGAGATCCCGAGCGACTCGAGTGCCTTCGCGGCGACTCCTTCGCCTTCGTGGATCAGCCCGAGCAGGATGTGCTCGGTACCGATGTAGTTGTGGTTGAGCAGGCGCGCTTCCTCCTGCGCCAAGACCACAACACGTCGTGCTCGGTCGGTGAAGCGCTCGAACACTGTGGCATCCGCCTCTCGTCGACTTCGACCATTGTATCGGCCACGCCGGTTTTGCACCGACGCGGCATTTTCTACGCCACGCTGCGTGCTCTACCCATCGGCGGGTCACTGGGCCACCTGAAGGTAGGGCGTGGTGCAGGAAGTGTGGACGAAGAAGGACGCTTCCGGCTTGGAGTTTGTTCCCACGACGCCGTACCCTGCGCAAATGCAGCCGCTTGCCGCGCTCGGGGTCGAGCCGCTGGCCACCGATCTCGAGCGGGTGGAGACCGAGCTGGCCGCGGCGGTCCGCTCCGAGGACCCGTTCCTCGGGGAGGTCGCAGCCCACCTCGTGAAGGCCGGCGGCAAGCGCCTTCGCCCCGCCTTGACCCTCTGCACCGGATACGCCGCGAACGGCATCGGCCCTGCGTCGGAAAGTGCGATCACCGGCGCGGTGGCCGTGGAGCTCGTGCACCTCGGGTCGCTGTACCACGACGACGTCATCGACGAAGCGGAGACCCGCCGCGGGGTTCCGAGCGTGAACGCGCGCTGGAGCAACATCGTCGCGATCCTTGCCGGCGACTATCTCCTCGCGCGCGCATCGGAGCTCGCGGCGTCGTTGGGTGCACCCGTTGCCGCGCTCCTCGCGGAGACGATCGGCGAGCTGTGCCGCGGGCAGGTGCTCGAGCTGCAACACCTCTTCGACGTCGACCGCACCGAGGAGATCTACTACTCCGCGATCGGCGGCAAGACCGCAGCACTGTTCGCGACGGCGTGCCGCATCGGCGGGATGGTTGCCGAGGTCGAGAGTCCGACGCTCGACGCGCTCACCGAGTTCGGCCAGAACCTCGGCGTGTGCTTCCAGATCGTGGACGACGTGCTCGACGTCACGGGCTCGGATGCGTCGCTCGGAAAGCCCGCGGGAAACGACCTCATGGAAGGCGTGTACACGCTTCCGGTGATCCTGGCCCTGGACCGGACTCCGGCGCTGCGCGATCTCCTCGGGCGCAAGCTCGACGACCACCAGGTCGAAGAGGCGCGCCAGCTCGCGACCTCCGACGGCGCGGTCGATGCTGCGCTCGATGCGGCACGCGAGCAGGCGGCTCGCGCCGACAAGGTGCTCGCCGCGACCGAGGGACTCGACCCCGAGGTGATCGCCGGAATGCGCCGTCTCGTCGACAACCTCGTCGCCCGCGACTCCTGATCCACACCCCGTTTCGGGGCGTACGTCGGGGGCTGTGGCAACGCGTGCGCGCCCCGAAGCCAGTAGGGGTCAGGCGGATTCGGCCGCGCGCTCTTCGATAGCCGCGTCGAGCGCGTCGACGTCCGCGAGGAACCGGAGCACCGCGTCGTTGAACGCGTTCGGTGCTTCCACCATCAGGCCGTGGGCCGCGCCGCCGAGCACCTCGAGACGCGCGTGCGGGATCAACTCGGCGAGCTCCTCGGCGTCGCCGACCGGCGTGAGCGAGTCCTGCGATCCGGTGATCACCAGGGTCGGGACGCGAACCGACACGAGCTCGAGCCGCAGGTCGTCCGCCGCGTCGAGGATCGCGCCGACCTGGGCGATGAACGGTTCCGGCGGCTGCTGGAGCACGATGCGCGCGAGCAGGTTGAGCCAGATGCCGAAGCGCTTCCGCAACCGGGGCCCGACGAGCCACTCGAGCGCTTCGTCGCCGAGTGCGGCCATCCCGCCTTCGTCGACCGCGTCCGCCCACTCCGCAAGGAGCTCGCGGCGCCACGAATGATGGCGGCACGCGGTACACGCGAGCACGAGCGACCGGGCGCGCTGGGGATGGAGGACCCCGATGATCTGCGCGATGACCCCGCCCATGGATGCGCCGACTACGTGGGCCCGCTCCACACCCTCGGCATCGAGCACCGCCAGTGCGTCGAGCGCCATCTGGTCAAGGGAGTACGGCCCGTCCGGGCGGCCACTGCGGCCGGTGCCCCGGTTGTCCAGCGTGTAGCAGCGGTACTTGCGCCCGAAGGCGAGGCGTTGGAGCGCCCAGCCCCGGGAGTCGGTGCCGAGACCCTGGATCAGCAGCAACGGTGGACCGTCACGGCGACCGAAGACGTCGTAGTGGATCGTGACACCGTCGCCGGCGACCACCTCCGACACCGAAGCCCCCTTCGTGTCCGCCACTGCCGCAAGCGAGTTGCTCGCGGACGCGAACCCCACCTTAGACCGCGTACCTACCCACTCTGCGCCACCGCTCGACTCTGACGGGGGGGGTGCCTACAAGCCGTCGATGAGGCGTTGGACGGTCTCGCGCGCCGCTTCGGCCATCTCTGCGGCGGCCAACGGGTCGCCCGAACCTCGTGTGGCCCGCACCGGGAGCGGCTCGCCCACCGCCACCCTCCAGGGCCGCAGGGGCAGCCCGAACGGGCCGCCGGGGCGGACGGCCACGGGGATGACCGGATAGCCCAGGGCGGCGACCAGCAGCTGCATCGGTGGGGTCCCGGCCCCGGTACGGAGCCAGGTCGGCCCGAGCGGGATCGCCGCCACGTGGTTGGCTCTGAGCAGCGCCGCGAGATCACCCTGGTACGACATCACGGCCCCGAGCTTGCGCATCAGGTCACCGACGACCGGGAAGTCCGGGGCGCCGACGACCCGGAGCCGGCGGCCGGCCTCCTGGCGGAGCGCCACCGCGAGCGCGGCCGGCTCGAACACGCCCAGACCGCGGTTCGAGACGAGAACCGCCGGCCCATCGCTCGGGAACCGCTCCGGGTGATCGACCTGCACGTGGACCGTGGCGGTCACGAACGGTGCGATCAGATCCTGCATCTGGGGGTCGGCGCCGAAGGGATCAACGGGATAGCGACCCTCGATGCGGCGACGGACCACGGTCACGAGATCGGTCGACTGCGTCCGGTCCGGATCCACCCCGTAGACCGGCAGCACCGAGACGCTCGGCACCTCCGCGGTCATTGCGCCTGCGCCAGGGGGAGGGTGGGCCGGAGTGGCGTGACCTTGGCCCATTCGAACATCTCGGTGCAGACCTCCTGGGTCGGCCGCATCGTCCCCAGCCCCAACAACTCGATCGCCTTCGAGCCGTCCGCGCAGCGACCCTTCGTCATGAGCTCGAGGATCTGTGGCGGCACCGGCGCACCGGCAACCTCGGCGACCCTCGTCGCCACCCGCCACCCGGGCCCGAACACCGGCCACGGGATCCGTCCGCCGAGGCGCACGGCCTGCCACACGCTGGCCGCGCCCGGGCCGACGATGTTGAGCGGGCCGTCGGCGCCGAGCATGAGCGCGGCGACCATTGCGCGCGCCGCATCCTCTTGGTGCAGCAGCTGGAACACCGGGTCCGTGAGCGCGGGGACCGGGACGACCGGCAGCCTCAGCAACCGCCCGAGCGGCGCGGGGACGTGCGAGCCGGCCTCGGGCGCCATCCGCAACGCGGCGACGGGGAACCCGTGGCGGCGACCGAGATCCACCGCCATCGCCTCGACGTCGAGACAGGTCCGTCCGTACGGCGTCGTGGGCGCGACCGGTGCGGTCTCGTCCGGGACTCCCGGACGGCCCCGACCCCTGCCGTAGACGACCAGGCCGCTGCGCAGGGCCACCCGTTCGAGCTTTCCCGTGCGCGCCGCGGCACCGAGTGCGGCGACGGTGCAGGCGTGCGTGTACTCAGCTGCGAGCCGTGGCGCGACGCGCGATGCGGGTTCGTAGACGCCGAAGTGCGCGACAGCCGTCGGCGCAAATTCGGTCACGAGGTCGGTGAGCTTCTCGCGGTCGCGCGGGTCCACGCGGCGGAACTCACTGCGGCGGAGGCGACGACGCGGCGGCACGAAGTCCACGCCGATGATCTCCCGAACCTCGGTGCGCTCCTCGAGCAGCTGCGCGACGCGGGTACCGAGCTCGCCGCCCATTCCGGTGACGAGCACGCGCATCAGTCGGCGTCCAGGTTCAGGGCTTCGTCGTCGCGCGCTTCGTCGTCATCGTGCTCGGGACGCAGCAGCGGGAAGAGGATCACCTCACGAATGCTAGAGACTCCAGCGAGCAGCATGATCAAACGGTCGATCCCGACCCCCAGGCCGCCGGTCGGCGGCATGCCGTACTCCATGGCCCGCAGGTAGTCCTCGTCGACGTCGTTCGCCTCGGCGTCGCCGAGCTCCTTGAGCCGGGCCTGGGCCTCGAACCGGCGCCGCTGGTCCACCGGGTCGTTGAGCTCGCTGAACGCGTTCGCCAGCTCGCGGCCCCCCACGATCACCTCGAACCGCTCGACGAGCAACGGGTCGTCGCGGTGCTCCCGGGCGAGCGGCGAGACCTCGCGCGGGTAGTCGATGACGAACACCGGGCCCCGGAGCCGGTGCTCCGTCGTCTTCTCGTAGAGCTCGAGCATGAGCTTCCCGGCGCCCCAGCCCGGCTCGCGCGGGACCTCGAACCGGTCGGCGATCGCCTCCATCTCCGCGACCGGCATCGAGGGATGCACGTCGACCCCGGCGTGCTCGAGGATCGCTTCGCGCATCGTGAGCCGGCGCCACGGCGGCGCGAGGTCCAGCGGCTCTCCGTCGAACGTGACGGCCGTGCCGCCGATCGACGCCCGGGCCGCGTGCGCGACCATCTCCTCGGTGAGGACCATGATGTCCGTGTAGTCCACGAATGCTTCGTAGAGCTCGAGCATCGTGAACTCCGGGTTGTGCCGCGTCGACAGTCCTTCGTTGCGAAAGACGCGCCCGATCTCGAACACCTTCTCGAACCCGCCGACGATCAGCCGCTTGAGGTGCAGCTCGAGCGCGATGCGCAGCACGAGATCGAGGTCGAGCGTGTTGTGGTGGGTGAAGAAGGGGCGCGCGGTCGCGCCGCCGGCCTGCTCGTGCAACACCGGGCCTTCGACCTCGATGTAGCCGCGTGCCGCGAGGAACTCCCGGATCGCGTTGAGCGCGGTGAAACGGATCTCGAACACGCGCCGGGCACTCTCGTTGACGACGAGATCGGCGTACCGCTGCCGGTAGCGAGTATCGACATCAGAGAGACCGTGCCACTTCGGCAACGGGCGCAGCGCCTTCGACAGCAGCGCGAACTCTCGGACCTTCACGCTCAGCTCGCCCTTGCGTGTCGTCATCACGGTTCCCTCGACGCCGACCCAGTCGCCCAGATCGAGATCGTCGAAGGCATCGTGGCCCTCCGGGCCGATGACCTTCTGTGAAACGAAGAGCTGCACTTCGCCGGTGCCGTCGCGCAGCGTCGCGAACGTCAGCTTCCCCTGCCGGCGGATCAAGAGGAGCCGGCCCCCGACCTTGACGGAGACGTCGGTCTCCTCGCCCTCGCCCAGGTCACCGAACTCGTCGCGCAGCTCGCCGATCGTCCGGTCCCGGTCGAAGCGCACGGGGTAGGGATCGAGCCCCGTGGCGCGCAGCTTCTCGACCTTGGCGAACCGCCGGTCGAACTCCTCTTCGTTGATCCGGGGCCTCATCGTTCCCACGCCCGGGGCCGCCGGGGCCACGCCCCGTGGGTCGAGCGGCCGCCAGAGCTCGCGGTCCCCGCGGCGATCACGGACGGTTCCTCTCGAAGACGATCTGCAGTCCGCGCAACGTCAGCCACGGCTCGTGATGCTGGATCGTGCGGGAGAAGGGGAGGATCAGCTCGGCCAGGCCACCGGTGGCGATCACGGTGCAGTCCCCCAGCTCGTCCTGGAACCGGTCGACGATGGCATCGACCTGACCGCTGAAGCCGTACACCGAGCCCGACTGGATCGACTCGACGGTCGTCTTGCCGATGACGTTCTTGGGCGGTACGAGCTCAACTCGGCGCAGCGCCGCCGCGCGCCCGAAGAGCGCGTCCATCGAGATCTCGATGCCGGGGAAGATCGCGCCGCCAAGGTATTCACCCTTTGCGCTGATGGCTTCGATCGTGTTCGCGGTTCCGAAGTCCACGACGATCGTCGGTCCACCGTAGCCGTCGTATGCCGCAACGGCGTTCGCAATCCGGTCGGCGCCGACCTCCTTCGGGTTGTCGTAGAGGATCGGCATTCCCGTGCGCACACCGGGCTCCAGCACGAGCGCCTCGAACCCGAAGTAACGCTTCGTCATCTCGCGCAACGCGGCAGTCACGCTCGGAACGCCCGACGCGATCGCGACTCCGGTCACCTGCGCGTCGAACGAGAAGCCATGGAACCCGAGGAACTGTTGGATCATGAGCGCAAGCTCATCCGAGGTGCGCGAGGCGATGGTTGCGATGCGCCAGTGGTCGGCAAGCTCCGCGCCGTCGAACAAGCCGATGACGGTTTGCGTGTTCCCGGTGTCGATCGCGAGCAGCATGATCCGCTTCCGTCAGTCGAGATCGAGCGCGATGTCGAGCGCCGGGGCCGAGTGGGTGATGGCGCCGACCGAGATGTAGTCGACGCCCGCCTGGGCGTACGCGCCGATGCTCTCCAGCGAGATGCGCCCGGAGACTTCTACGGGCACCATCCCGTCGATGACCAGGATCGCTTCACTGGCCTGCTCGGGACTCATGTTGTCGAGCAGCACCAGGTCCGCCCGGGCCGCGACCGCTTCGCCGACCTGGTCGAGCGTGTCGCACTCCACCTCCACGAAACGTCCCGGCCAACGCGCCCGCGCCCGTTCCACCGCCTGGCGGAGATCCAGGTGGGCGAGGTGGTTGTCCTTGATCAGGATCGCGTCGGAGAGGGATTCGCGGTGGTTGAAGCCCCCGCCCGCTCGGACCGCCGCCTTCTCCAGGGCCCGGAGGCCGGGGAGGGTCTTGCGGGTGTCGCGGATTCGAGCCTTGCCGCGCGCGGCGCGCACGTATCGCCGCGTGGTGGTGGCAATCCCTGAGCAGTGCTGCAGCAGGTTGAGCGCGGTGCGCTCGCCACCGAGCACCGAACGCAAGGGGCCATTGATGTCGCCGAGGACCTGACCCGGGAGCACCGCGTCACCGTCGCGAAGATGCCATTCCACCCGCACCGCCGGGTCCATGTGCGCGAACGTCTCCGTCGCGGCCGCGGTGCCGGCCAGCACCCCCTCGTTGCGAGCGACGAACTTCCCGGTCGTGGTCGCGGACTCGTCGATGACGGCAAGCGACGTCAGGTCGCCCAGCAGGCCGAAGTCCTCGGCCAGCGCGCGTGCCACCACCTCGCGCATCGCGGTGAACGGAGGATCGAGGTCGCGGATCATGCGCTCGGCTGCCGGACCTCGACGGGCAGGGGATGAAAGCTCAGCTGCCCTCCGACGTCGAAGAACCGTCCGAGCAGCTCATTCGACCGCTCGGGGAAGTCCAGTCTCGTGTGGGTGCCGCGCGACTCCTCCCGGGCGAGCGCGGCACGGACCAGAACCCGGCCGACCGTCAGCAGGTTGCGCAGCTCGTGGGTTTCCGGGTCATCGGCTCGGACGTCGAACGGCAGCGCGTCGAGGACGCCCTGCAAGCTCGCGCGGTTGCGCAGCACCCCGGCTCCTGCCGTCATCACCCGCTGGAGCTCCGCGATCGCGATGGAACCGGCACGAGCTGCCCGCCCGACCTCCGCCACGGACGAGACCTCGCGGTGTCCCGATCGCAACACGCCGGTCGGTTCGGGACCGTCCTTGCCGGCCATGATCGCGTCGACCGCACGCGGGGCGAAGACGAGCCCGTCGAGAAGCGAGTTCGAAGCCAGCCGGTTGGCGCCGTGGACGCCCGAGCACGCCGCCTCACCACAGGACCAGAGTCCCGGCAGTGTCGAGGCGCCGTCGAGGTCCGTCGCCACGCCCCCACAGAGGTAGTGCGCGGCGGGCGCCACCGGCAGCCAGTCGCGACGTGGATCGAGGCCGACGCTCTGCGCGGACTGCCAGATCGTCGGGAACCGGTCCGGGAACTCCGGGATCCCGGTCGTGTCCAGCCACAGGTTGTCGAGCCCGCGGTCGACGAGCCGGCGCGCGATCGCCCGCGACACGACATCCCGAGGGGCGAGATCCGCGAGCGGGTGGTCATCGGCCATGAACGCAACGCCGTGCTCGTCGCGTAGCACCGCACCCTCACCTCGGAGCGCCTCCGACAGCAGCGGGCGCGGCATCGACGGGTGGTGGAGCGCCGTCGGGTGGAACTGCATGAACTCGACGTCCGCCACCGCCGCGCCGGCACGGAGGCTGAGCGCGATCCCATCGCCGGTCGACACGAGCGGATTCGTGGTCACCGCGAACAGCTGGCCCGCGCCGCCGGTCGCGACGATCGTGTCGTGCGCCCGGATGTCCATCGCAGCCCCGCTCGTATCGAGAGCCCTCACTCCGACGCATCGACCATGCTCGACGATCAGGTCGACCGCGAAGCACCGCTCGCGGATCTCGACGAGATCCAGCGAATGCACCGCGGCCACCAGCGCACGCTCGATCTCCGCGCCGGTCGCGTCGCCGCCCGCGTGCACGACCCGTGAGACCGAGTGACCGCCCTCGCGTGCGAGCGCGAGCGCGGCGGTCGAACCGTCGCCGGTACGGTCGAACACCGCGCCGAGCGCCATGAGGTCGCGGACGCGACCCGGCCCCTCGGTGACGAGCACCTTCACGGCGTCGGCGTCGCACAACCCGGCTCCCGCCGCCAGCGTGTCCGACAGGTGCAGCTCCGCGGAGTCGGGCGCTTCGAGTGCGGCCGCAACCCCACCCTGCGCGTACCGGGTGGCCGAGAGCGCGAGCTCCCCCTTGGTGAGGACGACGACGGACAGGCCGCTGCGGGCCGCGTGGATCGCGGCGGAGAGTCCCGCGATGCCACTGCCCAGAACGAGGAGGTCGGCCATTGGCGAGAGGTTACGGAACCTGACGGGTGCTGCGCTCGCCCACCCGGACCCCGAGGTCCGCCTCGACCCGGGGGCCGTCCACCCGGAGGACCACATTGTCGATCAGCCGGGCCCGGCCGACCCTGGCCGCGACCGCCAGGACGAGCTCGCCGGCGAGCTCGTCACGAGGTTCGAGCGTCCGCGCGTCCCGCACCTCGGCGTACTCGAGCGCCACGAGCCGCTGTTCGCCGACGATCGAACGGACTCGCGTCTCGATCGCGCGCGAGCTGCGCTCGCCTCCCTCGGCGGCCGTCACCGCGGCCTGGAGCGCCTCGGACAGCGCGCGCGCTGCGGCTCGCTCGTCGTCGCTCAGGTACGCGTTCCGGCTCGACATCGCGACGCCGTCGGCTTCGCGGACGAGTGGGCAGCCGCGCACCTCCACCGGGAGATCGAGATCGCGCGCCATCTGCCGGATCACCGCGAGCTGCTGGTAGTCCTTGCGTCCGAAGAAGGCGATCGACGGGCCCACGATCGAGAACAGCTTGGTGACGACCGTGGTGACGCCGTCGAAGTGCACCGGCCGGGCGGCGCCGCAGAGTCCCTCGGTCAGCCCGGCCACGTGTACGGCCGTGCGCGGTGACCCGTCGGGGTACATGTCCTCGACCGGCGGTGAGAACAGGACGTCGACGCCTTCGGCCGTTGCGACCGCAGCGTCACCGTCGAGGTCCCGGGGGTACGCGGCGAGGTCTTCGTTCGGCCCGAACTGGGTGGGATTGACGAACAGGGTCACGACGACGAGATCGGTGGCGTCGCGAGCGGCACGCATGAGCGACCGGTGCCCTTCGTGGAAGTAGCCCATGGTCGGCACGAGCCCGACGGTGAGACCGGACCGGCGCGCCTGCTCACAATGCTCACGCAGGGTCCGAACCCGCTCGACGACGATCATCGCAACACCGCGTCGAGCTCGGGATCGGATCGCCCACCGAGTTGGTGGGCCCGGCGGGCCAGCGCGCGGTACGCGCCGCGCTCGGAAGGCTCGAGCGCTTCGAGATGGCGACGGACGGTCTCCACGTCACCGCGCGCGACCGGGCCGGTCAGCGCCGCCCGCGGACCGAGGGTCGCGACGTTCTCCACGGTCGCCCACACCAGCGGAAGGTACGCCTCGAACGGGATCGGAGCCACGGCCGCGACCTGATCGAGCAGCGCCACCAGATGGTTCGACGCGATGCACGCGGCCGCGTGATAGCGGGCGCGATCTGCATCCTCGAGCTCGATCGGGCGCAGGTTGATCGACTCGGCCAGCGTCGCGACTTGAGGGTCCCCGGAGACTGCGCACCACGAGCCGGCCAGACGTTCCCCGCCCACTTCGGCTGACGGCAAGGTCTGCAGCGGGTGCAGCGCGCCGATGCGTTCCGGTATCGCCCTGAGCGCGTCGAGTCCGCGCGCGCCGGACAGATGGATGACGAGCGCTCCCGGTCGGACGTTGGACGCGAGGACGGCTGCGACCGCTTCGATTACGGCGTCCGGCGTCGCCACGATCACGAGGTCCGCGTCGGTCGCGGCTGCCTCCACCGTCACCGCCGCCGCGCCGAACCGGACCGCGGCCGCGCGGGTGCTCGGCGATTCCGGGCTGCGCCCCGCCACCCCGACGATTCGCCACCCCTGGTCCTGGAGGGCGGCGGCGATGGTGGTGCCGGCCCGCCCGGGACCGACGAGCGCCAGCGCACCCGTCTCGTCAACGCCGTTCACAGCAGTCCCTTCCGTTGCGGTTCCGGCCCGCAGGTCCGGACCTGTGCCGTCCGGCACGGGATCAGGGGAGCAGCAATCGTAGCGACGTCCGCGTGACCCCCGGCCAGCCCTCCGGCGGTCGTTCCGCCCGATCCGGCGCCACGTCGTGCAGGGGCGCCAACACGAAGCCGCGTTCGTGCATCCTCGGGTGCGGGATCTGGAGATCGGGCGCGTCGACGTGCTCGTCCCCGTACAGGAGGATGTCGACGTCCAGCGTGCGCGGGCCCCAGCGGACCGTCCGGACCCGGGACTCGCGCGCTTCGAGCGTCATGCCGACGGCGAGGAGCGCCGGCGGAGCGAGATCGGTGTCGACTGCCACCACCGCGTTGAGGAAGTCGTCCTGCGCCGGCCCACCGACGGGCGCCGTCTCGTACACCGACGAGACCGCGACGACCTCGATCCCGTCGGCTGCTCCGAGCGCGTCCAGCGCCCGTTGGAGGTGCTCGAGCCGATCCCCGAGATTCGAGCCGAGCCCGAGGTAGGCCCGGGTCACACCGTGACGCGGACCGCGACGTGATCCAGCATGGCCCGCACCGGTGGGTGGAGCTTGCGCACCGTGACCGTGACCGCGCTCACCCGGTCGTCGGTGCGGCACACCTCGCCGATGCGCGTGGCGAGTCGCTCGAGCAGCTGGTAACGCTCGTTCTTGACCACGCGGCTCACCGCCTCGGAGACCGCCGAGTAGTCGACGGTGTCATCGAGGTTGTCACTCTGGCCCGCCGGGCCGAGGTCCACCTCGAGCTCGACGTCCACCTCGAACGGTTGCGGCCGGCTCTGCTCCTCCGGGAGCACGCCGTGGACCCCCAGCTCGCGCAGGCCCATCACGATGATCTTGCCCATGCGTCAGGAGTCCGAGCGCGCCGCGCGCGACTGCCGGACGATGTTCTCGTCCACGGTGACCGCAACGATCTCGCGGCCCGTGGCGCCGAGCTCCCGACCGGCGAGCCGCTCGGCGGTGACGATCGCCTGCGGACCCTCGTCGACGAGACCCGAGTACATGAGGTAGCCGGCGATCACGCCGAGCAGGCGGTCGCCGAACTCCTCGCTGTGGAGGAGCACCTTCTCGGTCGGTACGTCGATCCGTCGGGCGATCGCCTCGTAGATCAAGGGGAGCCGGTCACCGAGCTCGTCACGCCGGCCGAGCGGAACGTGCTCGTACGGAATGCCCGCCTCTTCGTACGCCTGCAGGTTGTGGGTCGAGTCGAGCATCGAGATCACACGCGTGAACCCGTTCTGGCCGAGCCAGATCAGCTCTTCCTGGCGGCGGATCTTGCGGTGGCTGCGCGCGAACCCGCCGGGACGTTCGGACGCCGCGAGGCGGTCCCGTACGATCCAGCAGAAGAACCGCGGCTCCAGGCCCTGGGCCCACCGACCCCGCAACGTCGTCACAGCAGGTTCCTCTTCACGCGGCGGCTCCTTCGAGAGCGGACAGGAGTGCGGCGGCACGGGTCGCGCTGCGCACGTCGTGGACCCGGACCATCGTTGCTCCCTGATCGAGGGCCCAGACGACGGTGGCGAGCGTGCCGTCGTCCCGGCCCGGAGGGTCGTCGACACCGAGCAGCCGACCGATGAACGTCTTGCGCGACGCACCGACGAGTATCGGCGCGCCGACCCGCTCGGCCAGCGCGGCAGTGCCCGCGAGCAGGGTGAGGTTGTGCGCGCCCGTCTTGCCGAAGCCGATGCCCGGGTCGGCCATGAGCGACTCGCGCGCGATGCCCGCGCCGGCCGCCACGTCGAGCCGCTCGGTGAGGAAGTCGGCTACTTCACGCACCACGTCGTCGTAGCTCGGGTCGAGCTGCATCGTGCGCGGCTCGCCCTGCATGTGCATGGCGACGTATCCCGCACCGGCCTCGGCAACGACCCGCAACAGGTCCGGGTCGTTGCGACCCGCGGAGACGTCGTTCACGATCGACGCGCCGGCTTCGAGCGCGCGGGCGGCGACCGATGCCTTCGTCGTGTCGATGCTCACCGGCACGGACGAGCCGTCGGCGAGGGCGCGAATGACCGGAATCACCCGGGCGGCCTCCTCCGGCGCGGTGACGGGCGCCGCGCCCGGCCGGGTCGATTCACCACCGACGTCGAGCACGGCCGCACCCGATTCGGCCAGCTCGAGCCCGTGCGCGATCGCCGCGTCGGGATGGAGGTACAGACCTCCGTCGGAGAAGGAATCCGGGGTGACGTTGACGACGCCCATGACCGCGCCCGTGACCTCGCCCCAGTCGAACATCAGGTCAGGCAGCGTACAGGGGGAAGGCCGCGAAGCCCCTCTGCTAGAGGCGATTTCCCGGGTGGCCGATGAAGCTGATCGCCTCGGCCCGGGTGGCCGGATTGTCCTTGAACAGGCCCCGCACGGCGGAGGTCACCGTCAGCGATCCGGCCTTCTTGACGCCCCGCATGGACATGCAGAGGTGCTCGCACTGGATCAGGACGAACACGCCCTTCGGCTTCAGGATCTCGACGAGGGCATCGGCGATCTGGGTGGTCAGGCGCTCCTGCACCTGGGGGCGGCGCGCGTAGCCCTCCACGAGGCGCGCGATCTTCGAGAGCCCGGTGATGCGGCCGTCGTCACCCGGGATGTACGCGACGTGGGCCATGCCGTGGAACGGGGTCAGGTGGTGCTCACACGCGCTGAACAGCGGGATGTCGCGGACCATCACCATCTCGTCGTGGTTCGCCTCGAAGGTGACGGTGAGGTGGCGGCTCGGGTCCTCGTGCAGACCCGAGAAGATCTCCTCGTACATCGCCGCGACCCGCGCCGGGGTGCGCTCGAGCCCATCCCGGGCCGGGTCCTCGCCGATCGCCTCGAGGATCTCGCGCACCGCCCGCTCGATCCGGGCCTTGTCCACCGGGTGCGGCCGGCCGACTTCGGGGACGGCGTGCAGCGGATTGGGGTCGGTCAAGGGGTCGTCCTCCCGTTCGGGGGTGGGCCCGGCGAGGCCGGTCCCGGTGAAGTGTGGTCGCTCGTGGCGACGGCCGAGGGCCGGGTCCCCCCGGCGTCCTGCGGGTGCGTCCATGGTTCTACGTCGCCGAGGACCTCGCGGACGTGGTCGGCTTCGAGGGTTTCGTGCTCGATCAGGGCGTCGGCCAGCCGGTCCAGGGCAACCCGGTTCTCGGTCAGGATCTTCCGGGCGACGTCGTGGGCACCGTCGATGAGCACCCGCACCTCGTCGTCGATGCTGGCCGCGATCTCGTCGGAGTAGTCCGGTGTCGAGGTCAAGTCCCGACCGAGGAAGACCTCACCCTGCGGGTGGCCGAAGCGGCGCGGGCCGAGCCGCTCGCTCATCCCGTACTCGGTGACCATCTGGCGGGCGATCGTCGTCGCACGCTCGATGTCGTTCTGCGCGCCGGTGGTCGGGTCCTCGAAGATCAGCTCTTCGGCCGACCGGCCACCGAGCAGCATCGCGAGCTCGTCCACCAGCTCGCTGCGGCGGACGAGGAACCGGTCCTCGGTCGGCAGGGTCAGCGTGTACCCGAGGGCGCGGCCGCGCGGGATGATCGACACCTTGTGCACCGGGTCGGTGTGCGGCAGCGCGTGGCTCGACGAGCGCGTGCCCGCCCTCGTGGTAGGCGATCACCCGCTTCTCGCCGTCGGAGATGAGTCGGCTGCGGCGCTCGGGCCCGGCCATCACCCGGTCGATTGCCTCTTCCAGCTGGTGCACACCGATCCGGTCGAGTCCGCGCCGACCGGCGAGCAACGCGGCTTCGTTGACGAGGTTCGCCAGGTCGGCACCCGTGAAGCCCGGCGTGCGGCGCGCGATCACGGTGAGGTCCACCCCGTCCGCGAGCGGCTTCCCCCGGGCGTGCACCGCGAGGATCGCCTTGCGGCCCTCGAGGTCGGGGCGGTCCACGACGATCTGGCGGTCGAAGCGCCCGGGGCGCAGCAACGCGGGATCGAGGATGTCCGGGCGGTTCGTCGACGCGAGCAGGATCACTCCGGTCTTCGGGTCGAAGCCGTCCATCTCGACGAGGAGCTGGTTGAGCGTCTGCTCCCGCTCGTCGTGGCCGCCACCCACGCCCGCGCCCCGATGCCGACCGACCGCGTCGATCTCGTCGACGAACACGATCGCGGGTGCCGCCTCCTTCGCCTTCGTGAAGAGGTCCCGGACTCTCGACGCGCCGACCCCGACGAACATCTCGACGAAGTCCGAGCCGCTGATCGAGAAGAACGGGACGCCGGCCTCACCCGCCACCGCCTTCGCGAGCAGCGTCTTGCCGGTGCCGGGCGGACCGAACAGGAGCACGCCCTTGGGGATCTTCGCGCCCAGGTCCTCGAAGCGCGCCGGTGCAGTGAGGAACTCTTTGATCTCGCCGAGCTCCTCGACCGCCTCGTCCAGTCCGGCGACGTCCGCGAAGGTCACGGACGGTCGGTCCTTCCCGACGGGCTTCGCGCGCGACCGGCCGAAGCCGAGGATCCCGCGGCCCCCGCCCTGGGCCCGGCTCATGAACCAGAAGACGATGCCGACGACGAGCAGGAACGGGAGCAGGCTCAACAACCCGGAGACCCAGGGGCTCTGGCCCTGCCCGTCGACATCGAAGTCGCGCACGCCGGAACGGCGGATATCGCGGGTGATCTCGTCCGTGTACTGCTCGGGGAACCGGCTCCGGTACTTCGTTCCGTTCGTCAGATCGCCCTGGACCACGTGGTCCCGGTCCAGGAGGGTCACCGTCCGCACCGTGCCGTCCGCCAGTCGTTGTTCGAACGCGGCCAGGTCGATCGTGCGCCGCGACGCTGCCTCGGTCCACCACGCGCGCGATGACGAACGCGGCGATCACGGCGAAGAGGATGCCGAGCAGGAGGATGCGGCGTCGCTGGGTCACGGGTTCCGGATGGGCCAGGCGATCGGGCAGCCCAGGTTACCCGGGCCATTCCGCGTCCCGACAATGCCGGGCCCGCAGGGGCCGCGGACTACTCCGCCTTGCCGTTGTACTCCACGACATCGGGCAGGTTGCGATAGCGCTCCGCGACGTCGAGGCCGTAGCCCACGACGAACGCCGGCGAGATCTGCAAGCCGACGTACTTGATGTCGAGATCCGACTTCTGCAGGCCGTCCTTCACCAGGAGCGCGACGATCTCGAGTGACGCCGGGTGGCGCGCCGCGAGATTTCGACGCAGGTACGCGAGCGTGAGGCCGGAGTCGACGATGTCCTCGACGATCAGGACGTGGCGATCGGTCAGGTCCAGATCCAGATCCTTGATGATCCGTACGACGCCGCTCGTGCGCGTCGCGGATCCGTACGACGACACTGCCATGAAGTCGAACTCAACGGGCAGATCGATGGCACGGGCGAGGTCGCTCATGAACATGAACGCGCCCTTGAGGACGCCGACGAGCAACGGAGGACGGCCGGCGTAGTCGGCGGTGATCTCCTTGCCCAGCCCGAGGATGCGCTCGCGAAGCTCCTCCGCGGGCACCACGATCTTGCCCAACGCCGGGTCCGTCACGGCTGCCACGGTACCGCCTGATGCAGCACCCCGGCCTCCCGCCAGACCCGGCGCCCCCGCGAGAGCTGCGCGGCCTTGCGCTCACACCGCGCCACGGCGAGGACGCGCTCGACCTCGGCGAGCGAAGGCGGTGGCACTCCGAGCCAGCGCCGGACGGCTCGACGCGCCAACGCCGGATGGGCCGCCGCCAGCGCGCGGGCCGACGGCTCCTCACCTCCCGCTTCCGCAAGAAGCGCGTCAGCCAGCTCGTCGAGGAGGTCCGCTTCGGCGCGCAACACGGCCGCCTGACGGTTGAGCACCGGCACCAGATCCCTCCGTGCGCCGTCGCAGAGCGCGGGCAGCGCGTCGAGGCGGACCCAGTTGCGCCGGTGGATCCGGTCCTCGTTCGTCGGATCCTCGACGGGTTCGAGACCCGCGCGCCGCGCACACCGCGCGCACATCGGCTCGGCGCACTCCCAGCAGCGGGCGAACCAAGTGACCGCGACGTACGGGCATGCCCGCAAGGCCGCTCGCGCCACTCCCGCGCAACAGGTTGAGGAGCACCGTCTCCGCCTGGTCGTCGGCGGTGTGCGCGATCAGCACGGCGGTGCCCCGGTGCTCGACGCGAACGGCCTCGAGCGCGCCGTAGCGGGCATCCCGGGCGCGCGCTTCGAGGTTCCCACCCGGCGCAACGTCCACCGCGACGCAGCGCGCCTCGACGCCGAGCCGGGAGGCCGCGTCGCGCACGACGTCCGCCTCGCCCGCGCTCTCCGGACGGAGCCCGTGATCGACGTGCACCGCGATCGGGCGGAGCCCCGCCTCGGCCGCGATGATCAGGAGCGCGAGCGAGTCCGCACCACCCGAGCACGCGACGATGACCGGGGCAACGAGCCCCTCGAGCTCGACGCCTTCGCAGCCCTGCGCCGGCATCGGCACTCCTAGCGCGTCGCGAGCGTCGCGCCGTCGACGTGGGTGAGCCAGGCCCGCGGGTTCGACAGCTCGTCCAGGGTCGGAAGCATCTCGGGGCTCTGCCACGCCGCGTCGATTGCCGGGAACCCCGCTTCCCGCTCGACTGCGTCCACGAACGCCTCACCGACCTCGTACTGCTTCATCTTCAGCTCGAGCCCGAGGAGCCGTTGCATGATCGCCGTGGCGCCCCGCGCGTTGCGCCGGGCCTGGAGCACGCGCGCCATGCGCGCCTGGCCTTCGACCAGCTCGACCCCGAGCCGGTTCATCACCGCGTTGCCGTGCCCCTCCAGCAGCGACATGAGCGCCTGCACCCGGGCCAGCGTCTCGCGCTGCTCGGCCGACGCGAAGAGCGAGACCACGCCGCCCTCGTCGATGGGATTGCGACCCTGGCGCATCTCGTCAACCGCGTGCACCACGGCCCCGAGCATGCGCCGCGGGTCCGGCTCCATGCCGCCGACGAGCTCCCCCACCAGGCTGAGGAAGTACGGGCGGAGCCAGGGAACCCCCGTGAACTGCGCTCGGTGGGTCAGCTCGTGCAACGCGATCCAGAGCCGGAAGTCGCGGGGTCGGAACGCGAACCGCTTCTCGAGGTTCAAGACGTTCGGGCCCACGTAGTAGACCGCGTCGTCCGAGACCGCGAGCGACGAATCCTCCGGGACGAGGAGGTCGTACTGGCCGAGGACCCGTTGGGCGACGTAGCCGAGGAGGAAGCCGAGCTCGGCTCCCGCGATGCGCCGACCGACCGGGGCCACCGGGCTTGATGCCATCCGCGCGCCCACCCGGTCGCTGAAGGGCGCGAGGAGGCTGCGCATCGACGCGAGGTTCGCACCTACCCAGCCGGTCCGGTCCAGGACTGTCGCGACCGCCGGTGTGGGCGGGCGCAGGCCGGTGAGCTCGGTGACTGCAGCTTCGGCTTCCACCGTCACCTGGGCGAAGTCCCGCTGCAACGAGACTCCGAGGTAGGAGCTGGCGATCGGCTCCTTGCCGGCGATGCGGCGGGCCACCCGTTCGGCGAGACCCCAGTCGACCGGCTCCGGGGTGGTGCTCGTCCGCGCGGGGGTCGAGGTCAAGGCGCTACTTCGAGCGTGGGTGCTTCAGGCGGTAGACGCGCATGTAGTACCCGACCGGCAGCGCGATCAGCACGACGCCGAGGGCGCTGAGCATGAGGACCCAGGCGATCCAGTAGTGCCAGGGCTGGGCGTCCCCGAGCGTGGCGCCCGTGCTCGCGACTGCGGGTGACGCGGTGAACGCCACCATGGCCAGCGCCATGGACACGATCGCTGCGGCCTTTGAAATCGCGCTCTTCACCTGGGCTCCCCACACCGGCTCAACGGACGACCCGTGCATCGTAGGGCGGTGGTTCCGGACCGCGTGAACTCGCCGCAAAGCGGCCGGTCCCGGCCGGGATCTACTCCTCGCCGAGGGCGTCGCGAATGCGGCGCCGGAGCTCCTCGGGGGCCTCGTCGCGACAGCGGGTCGCGACGACCCGGCGGATCTCGATCTCGAAGTGGAAGCCCTGGGCACAGGGCGGGCACTCGTCCAGATGGCGGGTGATGGCCCGGCGCTTCCAGACCGTCAGCTCACCATCGAGGTAGTGATATACGCGGGGTACCGCGCCTTCGCAATCCATCCGTCGATCCCCCGACCTATCCCCCTGAAGAAGAACCACTCGGGACGAGACCACGTTCCTCGGCCAAATCCCACAACCGCTTCTGCAACTGCTTTCTTCCCCGATGCAGCCGGCTCATGACCGTACCGATCGGAACATCCATGATCTCGGCGATCTCCTTGTAGGAGAAACCTTCGACGTCAGCGAGCAGGACGGCGATCCGGAACTGCTCGGGCAGGTCCTCGAGCGCCTTCTTGACCGTCTCGTCGGGAATGGAGTCGAGGACCTCGGCCTCGGGTCCCTTGTCTGCTTCGACCGCTTCGAGCCCGCCGATGCGCTTGTAGAGGTAGAAATCCTCGACGTCGTCGAGCTCGACCTGCTCGGGGCGACGCTTCTTGGCCCGGTACGAGTTGATGTACGTGTTCGTGAGGATCT
This sequence comes from uncultured Acidimicrobiia bacterium, assembly GCA_963770095.1. Taxonomy (GTDB): domain Bacteria; phylum Actinomycetota; class Acidimicrobiia; order IMCC26256; family JAENVU01; genus Chersky-806. The sequence continues at coordinate 458,901 of CAVYOO010000003.1, read as the reverse complement.
TGTACAGCCAGGCTTTGAGGTTCGTGCCCTCCTTGAAGCCCGGAAACCCCCGGTACGCCCGGAGATACGTCTCCTGGACGAGGTCTTCGGCATCGGTCGGATTGCGCGTCATGCGCAGCGCAGCCGAGTACAACGCCGACATGAACGGCATCGCGAGCTCAGCGAACTGCGCCTGATCGGCCATGGCCGGAGGTTACCCCGGGTTCTCGGAACCTGACCGGTCGGCGCGACGCGCCCAGACTCGGGAACCGAGCGGCGCTGATCGCGCCGCGCCGACGGCTCAGATCCGACTGGACGACTTCGTCGTCCTGGCGCCCTGCGCGTCCTTCTTGCGCATCACAACGAGGACGGCGATGAGCCCGATGATGGCAATGATCCCGACAATCTGAATGAGTCCCATTATTCGGAGGTTCCTCTCAAATAGACCCAGCCGCGCTCCGCCATCATCGGCAGCGGATCGCCCCGGGTTGAGCCAAACCCCACCGGGGCCGGCACTACCGTCACCGCGGTCCTGAACGAGCGGCCGCCGGAGGGAAGGGGCGAGGAGATGCGGGAGCGCAGCCGGGGCGTCGTCCTGGTCGTGGCGTCCCTGATCGGCCTCGTCGCCGAGGCGCTGTCGACGATCCAGGACGGGCTCGGCGGACCCAAGGTCGTCGTGCTCGCGGTGTTCGCGTTCTTGTTCTGGTACGGCTGGGAGCTCGCCCACCGCGCCCCGGGTCAGTAGCGGCCACGCTCCCGCTCCGCGGCCCGCTCGCGATGCAGCTCGTGGCGCAGCCGACCCCGGCGCCACGACCACACAAGGGGGATCGCGGGCCAACCGGTCACGAGGTAGCCGAGAATCATCTTGTGCTCCCAGCGGCTGCGACGCAGTCCCACGGCCGCCCAGACCCGCCGCGAGATGGTGCGCGCGTCCTTGATGCCCCAGAGCAGGAAGGGCAGTCCGGCGATGTACCCCAGGACCACGATGCCGATGAGCAGCTCGATCCGGAGGATCTGGGTCATGCCCAAACCCTACGCGTCGGCCCGCCCGATTCGCCGGGACGGTTCCGCGGCCGCTCGTGGAGGCGCGGCACGCCGGCACGCGGCGCGCTTTCGCTCGCTGAGCACAACCCACTCGTCGAGGAGGTCCGCGCGTTCCCGACTCAACCGCCAGACGATCACCGACGCGATCGCGGGCCATCCCGCGAGTGCGTAGGCACTGATCATCCCGAAGCGCCACTGTTCGCGCGGCCGCTGGGCCGCATGGCGCCAGACTCCCCCGGGGATCCGGGAGAGATCGTGCAGGCCGAACAGGAGTGCAGGCAGCGCGACGACGTATCCCGCCAGGAGCAGAATCACAATCAGCGCGCCGGGTCTCATCGCCCCCTCCGGTCGGAAGTGTAGAACCGGACCTTCGCACTGCGCTTCGGCCCGGTCACTCGGACCCCGATGCTGAGGAGGTCGGGCAGAGTCGCCGGATACGGTCGGGATCGACGCCTGAGGAGCGTGGCAAGGAGCTCTCGAATGCTTCGCCCACCGCTCCGTGAGCTTTACCCGCCGCGCGGTGGCGCTAAGAAGTCTCCGATGAGCCATCGGGTCGCGCGGTGCGCATGCGGTCGAGTCAGCTTGAAGGCACACGGCGAGCCCATCAAGGTGATCGCCTGCCACTGCGACAACTGCCAGAAGAGAACCGGGAGCGTCTTCCAAGTCTCGTGCTGGTTCCCGACGGACAAGGTCGACGACATCTCGGGCGAGACCCACACCTTCAACGGTCTCGAGATCGACGGGGTCGGTCCCGGCATCGCCTACCGCTTCTGTGCGACCTGCGGATCGACCGTCTACTGGACGATCGACGAGTTTCCCGGCATCTACGGCATCGCCGTCGGCAACTTCGTCGATCCCCAGTTCCCTCATCCCCACCATGGACGTCCACACCGGACTCCGCCACCACTGGATCCCACCGGTGCCCGGCAGCGGACGCGTTCGAGGAATGGCCGCCGCTCGAAGCCTGGAGCTGAGCACCGCGAGCCAGACTGCCTGCCGCGCAGCTCAGTGAACGACGAAGAGCTCCCGGTCACCGTCGACGCCCTTGAGACTCCGGGAACCGAGCGGGGCAAACGTCGCGGCCGCAGTCGCGTATCGCACCATCTCGCTGACGAGGATCTGCCCCGGTTCGGCTTCGGCCATGATCCGGGCCGCAACGTTGACCGCGAGGCCTGACACGTCCGAGCCGCGGCGGTCGATCTCACCCACGTGGATCCCGACGCGCACTTCGAGGTCCTGGTCGCCGAGCTGTGCACGGATCGTCTGGGCCGCTTCGATTGCGGCCGTCGCGGACGGCAGAAGCGCGAGGACGCCGTCGCCGGTCGTCTTGATCACCTCGCCGCCGCGGCGGCCCACCGCGGTCCGGTTCACCTCGTCGTGACGGTCGAGGAGCCGCTTCCACCCGGCGTCGCCGGTCGCTTCGGCCCGGCTGGTGGAACCGACCAGGTCCGTGAAGAGGATGACCGCGATCTGGCGTTCGGGGGCCGGGAGGCGGATGTCGCCGGTGAGGTACCGGGAGATCTCGGCCAGGACATCGTCCACCCCGACCCCGAACGCGTATCCGTCGCCAGGGGGCAACGCCACGTGCCGGGCCCCGGGGATCTGGCGTGCGGCCCGCTCCGACATCTCCGCAGGAACGAACCAGTCCGATGGCACACGCGTGATGACCAGGGTCGGCGTCGCCACCGTCGTGTTGTCGAACACCGGATCCGAGAAGCCCTTCTCGCCCAGGCGGGCGGCCTGGCTCGGACTCGCGCCCGCCCGGCCGGCCGCGTCGACCCACTCCCGGAACGCCGGATCGTCGGCCCGCCCGCCCGCGAACGCGTCGCCGTATTCCGACCCTTCCCCGGCCAGCAGAAGCCGCTGGATTTCCACCAACTCCGCACGCCACGCACTGTCGCTGTCGTCGGTGGCGGGCGCGCCCGGGTTCCAGAGGACCATCCGACCGATCAGCTCTGGATGGCGGACCGAAGATGTCCGGGCGACCGCGCCGAAGTGCCAGCTGAACACGGCGGGGCGATCGCAACCGGCCGCGACGATGACCGCGGCGAGGTCGTCCGCCCACTGCTCGCGCAGCGGCGTCTCCCAGTCCGTGACCGGATCGGAGAGGGCAATCCCCCGACGGTCGAACACGATCAGGCGGCCGAGCCCGGCCAGGCCCTCCAGCAGCCGGTTCGCGATCGGGTCGTCCGGCAGTGACTCCATCGGGAAGAAGAACCCGTTGACCATGACGATCTCGACGTCGCTCGAGGTATCGCCGACGTATTCCCGATACGCGATGTGATGCTCGCCCGCCCACCGCGTAGCGGATCTCACTGCGCTCGATCACCCGATAGTGGATAGCCGCGTGTCCATCGTGTCCGCCACTCTCGCTTCAGTCGGTCCAACCCCGGCGGGCCACCTCGCTTCGGACGGCTTCGATGCAAGCGAGATGGTGCCGTGCATGCCACGTCGCGTCCTGGGTCGAGGCCTGAGAGGACATCACCTCATACACCGGACCGAAACCGTCGACTGGCCACAGGCCCCGCGTCAGACCTGCGTGCGGAGCCGGGAAGGAGATTCGAACTCCTGACCTGCTCATTACGAGTGAGCTGCTCTACCGACTGAGCTATCCCGGCGGGGGGTGGGGCAGTTTATCGAGGCGCGCTCACGGCGACGGCCGGAAGGTGCAGGAGCAGCCGTTCGAGCAACAGACCTTCGCTGGGATTGAACTCGAAGGCGGCCCGCGCCTCGCGGCACGCGTCGAGGGCCTCGGCCGCATCGGCGGGGTTCACGGTCAGTCGATCGCGATCGAGATTGAGCGACGGCACCCCGTCCGACAGTGCGTCGCGGTACACCGACTCGATCGCGGTGATGCCCTCCAGCACGGCATCGACTCGAGCCCGCCGCCCCTCGCGGCGCTGCCGATCGGTGATCCGCTTCCGCATCGCGGTGGCCGTCCGCGGTGCGTAACCCCGGCGCTCGATCTCATCCTCGAGCTCTTCGAGCTCGATGGTCTGGCCGGCCTCGAGCTCGGCGAGCGTGTCCTTCACCACCTCGCCGAGTCCTTCGGCGAGCGCGAGCGCGGTCGCACCCGTTCCGTCGATCCGCGCGGGAACGTCGACGAACGCGTCGCGCAGGCCGGCGAGCGGACCAGCCAACGCGACCGCGCGGTCGAGTCGGCCACCCGCGAGCGCCGCGGCGAGCCGGGCGCGTGCTTGCGGGACCTCGCGCCGTTCGAGCTCCGCAAGGAGGACCTCCGTTCCGAGGGCGCCGAAGTCGATCTGCTGCGTGCGCGATCGGATCGTGTCCAGCAGCTCGGCCGCGGACTCGGCGACGAGGATGATGATCGTGCGGGGCGGGGGCTCTTCGATGCTCTTGAGCAACGTGTTCGACGACTCCGGGTTGAGCCGGTCGGCCTCGAGCAGCACCACACACTTGCGTTCGGTCTCCACCGGGCTCGCGTGGACCGCCGGGAGGATGGCATCTCGCACGTCGCGCTCGACCGAGTACGTCGTCGCGACGGGGCGGAACTCGACGACGTCGGGGTGGCGGCCGCGCAGCACGCGCTCGTCGCCGTCCGCGCCGATGAGCAAAGCGGCGAAGCACCGCGCCGCGATCTCGATGCCGGAACCGCGGGGGCCGACGAGCAGGTAGGCGTGGACCGGCCGCTGTGCAGCGCGCTGCAGCATTGCCACCGCGCGGTCCTGGCCGATCACCTGTTCCCACATGTCGGCCGAGCGTAGGCCGGAGCGCGCACAGAGTGCGGAGGCCGGAGTGAACCGGAGATCCGAGCCTACGGGGCGAGACGTTCGGCCACCGCGGCCGTGACAAGGCTCTCGACCTCGTCGGGTGAGCCCGAGCCGTCGATGACGCACCAACCCCGGTCCGCAGCCAGATCCCGGTACGCCGCGCGCACGCCGGCGTGAAACGAGCCGCCCTCACGCTCGAGCCGGTCGGGCGTCCCCGGGAGGCGGGCGGCGGCAACCGATTCGCCGACGTCGAGCACGATCACCAGGTCCGGCGCGAGCTCACCGGTCGCCCATGCGTTCACCCGCTCGATCGCATCGACGCCGAGCCCGCGGACGACCCCCTGGTACACCAGCGAGGACGGGACGTGACGGTCGCTCAGCACCCACGCACCCCGGGCCAGCGCCGGTCGGACCACCTCGGCGACGTGTTGGGCCCGATCCGCGGCCATGAGAAGCGCCTCGGCGATCGGGTCGATCGAGTCCTCACCCTCGAGCACGAGCGACCGAAGCGCCCGGCCGAGCGGAGTGCCACCCGGCTCCCGGGTCATCACGACTTCGAGCCCCCGCCCCCGCAGCCACTCGGCGAGGCGCGGGAGCTGGGTGCTCTTCCCGCTCCCGTCGCCACCCTCGAGCACGACGAACCGGCCGCTCACTCGCCCGGCTCCGTTTCTTCGAGGCTCGGCTCCGCGGGCTCCGGTTTGAGGTGGGGAGACGGGTGACCGTTGGCCGGGTGGCGGGGCACGCCCACGAGCGCGCGCATCGCCTTCAGCTCGTGGCACGCGTAGAGGCCCGAGGCGATGGTGACCAGCGCGCCACCCCACAGCGCGAGGCGGACGCCGGGAAAGCCGTAGTGGAACCCGCCGAGTGCGATGCGCGGCTCGCCCGCGGCGAGGCTGAACAGCCACTCGTAGAGGTCTGCGAACAACGGCGACACCGTGAGGGAGAGGAGCAGGCAGAGCCGGACGACGGCATAGAGCGTCGCGAACGTTCGACCTCGCAGCTCGTCGGTCACCGTCTCCTGCAACACGGTGAACCCGGTGATGTACGCGGCTCCGGCGAACGCACCGACACCCGCGATCATCACCGCGGCGAGGCCTCCTTCGTTGAACGCAGCCGCGACGGCGAGGCAGATGCCCGCGCCGATGATCGACCATTCGAAGGCCGTGTCGCGCGGGAGACGCTTCTGGAACGCGAGCAGGCCGAACACGCCGATCGCCGCGCCCGTCCCGAGCGCGAACAGCAAGACGCCGAACTCCGACTTGCTGCCCAGCACCTCGGTGGCGAACACGGTGCTCAGTGGCACCATCGCCCCGGCACCGATGACGCCGCCACCGAGACCGACGATGACCGCGCGGGCGAAGCGATCCGTCCGGATGAACAAGAGACCGTCCGTGATGTCCGAGAACGTGGACTTCCACTCGAACGTGCGGTCGCCGCGCTTCGGCCGGCGAGGAATCGGGAGCCCGAAGACGATGATGGCGGAGACCACGTACGTGATCGCGTCGAACCAGAGCGCGGGGATCGCGGAGTTGTCCTTGAGTGATGCGAGTGCCTCGAATCCACCCAACCAGCCGGCGATCACGCCAAGCGTGGCGGTGATGATGCCGGCGACCGGGAACGTGCCGTACGACGCGACGAGCGAGAGCGAGTTCGCCGTCGCCAGGTTCTCCTCCGGGACGAAGTGCGGCACCGACGCATCCTTGGCCGGTCCCCACAGGAGCGTGAGGATCTCGATGCAGAACGAGACGAGGACCAGCAAGGCAAGGCTGTCGACGAACGGCAGTGTCGAGATCAGTGCGGCGCGCCCGAGATCGCAGCACACCATGACCTTGCGCCGGTCGAACCGGTCGACGATCACCCCGCCGAGCGTCGCGAGGAAGAAGCCGGGCACCATCCGGACCGCGATCACCAGACTGAACGCGGCCGCCGAGCCGCCCGAGACGTTGTCGGTCACCTGCAGGATCGCGAAGAACCCGACCCAGTCGCCGAGACTCGAGAACACCTGGGCGAGCCAGAGCTTGAAGAACGGGCGCGTCCCGAAGAGCCGCCACGGAGCCGGCGGAATCGAGTGCTCCTCGGACGAGGGCGGAATGAAAGGTGCGGGCTCCGGGCTCACGCACTCCTCAGACTAAGACGCGAGCGAACGAATCACGGAGCCGACGGCGCCGGATCGACCGGCTCCACCGACGGAGCGACGCGCTTGGCGGGCCGCTTCGCCGCCTTCTTGGCCGCCTTCTTCGCCGGCTTCTTCTTGACCGCCTTCTTCTTGACCGCTTTCTTCTTGGCGGCCTTCTTCTTCGACGGACCCTTCGCCGCCCGCTCGCGCAGCAGCTCGATCGCTTCCTCGAGCGTGATCGCGGCCGGATCCATGCCGCGCGGGATCGTGGCGTTGGTCGTGCCGTCGGTGCAGTACGGCCCGAAGCGACCGTCGAGCACCCGCACCGGCTTCTCGGTGTCCGGGCTGGGCCCGAGCTCGGCGATCGGCGGCTTCGCCTGACCGCGCCGCTGCTTGGGCTGAGCGAAGATCGCCTCCGCGCCCTCGAGCGTGATGTTGAAGATCTGGTCCTCGGACTCGAGGCTGCGACTGTCCGTGCCCTTGCGCAGGTACGGGCCGTAGCGACCGTTCTGCGCGGTGATCTCCGCGCCGTCCTTGTCGGCGCCGACGACCCGTGGCAGCGAGAGCAGCTTCAGCGCGCTCTCGAGGTCGATCGTCTCGGGATCCATCGACTTGAACAGCGAGGCGCGCGGTGGTTTCGCCTTCGATCCCTCTTCGAGCTCGCCGAGCTGCACGAACGGGCCGAAGCGACCGTTCAGCGCGAGCACCTTCTGGCCCGTCGCGGGATCGACCCCGAGCTCACGGGGGCCGGCGGCGCCCTTCGCGAGCAGCTCGACCGCACGCTCGGCCGTCAGCTCGTCGGGAGCCATGTCCGCCGGGAGCGGGCACTTGTCCTCGCCGCGATGGAGCGACTCACCGGTGTTCCAGACCCGCACCATGATCTCGGGCTCGCCGTCGTGGCCGCCCACGATGTGGATCTTGTTCACCTCGCTCATGTCGATCTTCGCGAGGTTCTCCTCCGACACCAGCTCCTGCAACCCGGCGGTGCCGTTCCCGAAGTAGAAGGTGTGCAGCCACTTCTCCGATTCGCCGCGGCCGGCCGCGACCTCGTCGAGTGCCTCTTCCATCGTCGCGGTGAAGTCGTAGTCGACGAGGTGCGGGAAGTAGCGCTCGAGCAGCTGCGTCTTCGCGAACGCGGTCCACGACGGGACGAGCGCGTTGCCCTTCTTCCAGACGTACCCGCGTTCGTTCGTGATCGTGTTGATGATCGAGGCGTAGGTCGACGGCCGGCCGATCGCGCGATCCTCGAGCTCCTTGACCAGGCTCGCCTCGGTGTAGCGCGCCGGTGGTTGCGTCGAGTGACCGACGGCCTCGATCCCCTCGCAGGCCACGCCCTCGCCCTGGCCGACCGCGGGGAGGTTCATCTCCCCCTCCTCGGACTCGGGCTCTTCGCTGATGTCGACGTAGGCCATGCGGAAGCCGAGGAACTCGTAGGTGCGGCCCGACGCCCGGAAGATCGCGTGCTCGCCCGTGGTCGACGTGCCGGCGAGGCGCAGGGTGAGGCTGCGACCGCGGGCATCGGGCATCTGGCTGGCGACCGTGCGCATCCAGACCAGCTCGTAGAGCGCCTGCTCGTCGCGGCTGAGCTCCCCGCGGACCTGCTCGGGAGTGCGGAACCGCGCCCCCGACGGCCGGATCGCCTCGTGGGCCTCCTCCGCGTTCTTGACCTTGTTGGCGTACGCGCGCGGCGCGGGCGGGAGGTACGCCTGGCCGAACCGCTCGACGATCTGCGCCCGGGCCGCGTCGACGGCCTGTTCCGACAGCTTCACGGAGTCGGTACGCATGTAGGTGATGTAGCCCCGCTCGTAGAGGCCCTGCGCCACCGACATCGTGCGCCCCGCACTGAACCGGAGCTTGTTGCCGGCCTCCTGCTGCAGCGTCGTGGTCTTGAACGGAGGCTTCGGCCGCTCCGTGAACGGCTTCGATTCCGCGGAGTCCACCGTGTAGCCGACGTCGCGCAGCCGGGTCACGAGCTCACCCGCGTCGGCCACGCGCAGGTGCACCGCGCCGGAACCTTCGGCCAACCCACCGGTCGCAGGATCGAAGTCTCGGCTGGTCGCGACGCGGCGACTGTCGAGCTCGACCAGGCGCGCGTTGAACGAGACACCGCGAGCCGCGAACCGGCCGTCGAGGTCCCAGTAGTCCGCGGCACGAAACGCCATGCGCTCGCGCTCGCGCTCGACGACGAGACGGGTGGCGACGCTCTGGACCCGGCCGGCTGAACGCGCGCCGCCGACGCGTCGCCAGAGCACCGGTGAGACCTCGTAGCCAACGAGGCGGTCGAGGACGCGCCGCCCCTCCTGTGCCTCGACGAGCTTCATGTCCAGGTCACGGGGATGGGAGATTGCTTCCTCGATCGCCTCCGCCGTGATCTCGTGGAACACCATCCGCTTGACCGGGAATCCGGCCTTCGGCTTCAGCACTTCGAGCAGGTGCCACGCGATCGCCTCGCCCTCGCGATCCTCGTCCGTCGCGAGGTAGAGCTCGTCCGCATCCTTGAGGGCGCGCTTCAGGCTGCTGACGACCTTCGTCTTCTCCGGCGAGATCACGTACTCGGGCTGGAAGTGGTTCTGGACGTCGATCGCGAGACCCTTCCGGGGCAGGTCGCGGATGTGTCCGACGCTGGCCATGACCGTGTAGTCGCGACCAAGGAACCGGCCGATGGTGTCGGCCTTGGTCTTGGATTCGACGATGACGAGTGGCTTGGGCACGGGACTCGATTTCGGTTCGACGACGGGGCGACCGTAGCCCCGGACCGTATTTCCGTAGTGACACGTGGCTCCGAACGGTGTCAAACCGACCGGAGCGAGATTCCCAAAACGCCCCGTCTAACCTGTCCCGATGGTCTTGGGGGGAATTTCCGACATCATCGATCCGCAGCAGCTCCTGCGGTCCTTCGGGACCATTGGGCTGTTCCTGATCATCTTCGCCGAGTCGGGACTCCTGTTCGGCTTCTTCCTCCCCGGCGACTCACTGCTGTTCACGGCCGGCCTGTTCGCTTCCAAGGGCGATCTGAACATCGCGGTGATCCTGGTGGGGTGCTTCGCCGCGGCGGTGATCGGCGACCAGGTGGGCTACCTGTTCGGCCGCAAGGTAGGCCCGTCGATCTTCAGCCGTCCGAACTCGAAGCTGTTCAAACAGGAGTACATCCAACGGGCTGACGATTTCTTCGAGAGTCACGGTGCGAAGACGATCCTGCTCGCCCGCTTCGTTCCCGTCGTCCGAACCTTCGCGCCCATCCTCGCCGGGGTCGGCTCGATGAAGTACCGGACGTTCCTCATGTACAACCTGATCGGCGGATTCCTGTGGGCCGTCGGCGTGACCTCGCTCGGCTATCTCCTCGGTGACCAGATCGGCACGGACAACATCGACAAGTACCTGCTGCCGATCATCGCCCTCGTCATCCTCATCTCGATCCTCCCCGCGGTGTTCGAGGTGTTGAAGCACCGCCGCAAGGCCAAGGCGCACGCGCTCTCGGCCCAGGAAGCCGAAGAGGTCGCCGAGCGTCTCCACGAAGCGATCGACGAGTAGCGCCGGGTCAGGCGGCACCCGACTCGAACCGGTAGCCCATGCCCGGCTCGGTGAAGAAGTACCGCGGCCGCCCGGGCTCCGGCTCGAGCTTGCGGCGTACCTGCGCCATGAACACCCGCAGGTAGTTCGTCTCGTTGGTACTCGGGACCCCAGACCTCTTGCAGCAGCTGCGCTGGGCGACGAGTTTCCCCCGGTGCCGCACCAGCACCTCGACGATGTGCCACTCGGTCGGGGTCAGCCGGATCTCCTCGCCGTCGGCGTTGGTCACCCGCTTCGCCGCGAGGTCGATCGTGAAGTCCGCGGTCACGACCGAGGCCTCTTCCTCGGCCGGCGCGGCGCGGCGCAACGCCGCACGCAGCCGCGCCAGCAGCTCGTCCATGCCGAAGGGCTTGGTGACGTAGTCATCGGCGCCCGCGTCGAGCGCCGCGACCTTGTCCGCCTCTTCCTCGCGCACCGAAAGCACGATGACGGGGACCTGGCTCCACCCGCGGAGGCCCCGGATCACCTCGACGCCATCGATCCCGGGCAAGCCGAGGTCGAGGACGACGACGTCCGGATGGTCGCCGGGCCGCGAGCTCCAGTCGCCTGCTCGCCGGTCTCGGCGCGAGGTCGACGTCGTAGCCGCGGGCGCGCAGGTTGATTCCGAGCGCGCGCGCGGATCTGCGGCTCGTCGTCGACGACGAGGACCCGGCTCACGGCGATGACGCCGGCAGGCTGATGACCATGGTGATGCCGCCGCCCGGGGTGTCATCCACCGCCAGCTCGCCACCCATCGCCTCGACGAAGCCGCGGGCTACCGGCGAGACCGAGTCCGACCCCGGTTCCGTTCGTCGGGTTGTCGCCGAGCCGCTGGAACGGCTGGAAGATCCGGTCGCGGTCCGGGGCCGGGATCCCGGGACCGTGGTCGATGACCCTGAGGTCGACGCGCTCGTGCACCACACCCGCTTCGACTCGCACCGGTCTGGCCCGGTCCGCGACCAGACCAGCGCGTTGTCGACGATGTTGGCGACGGCCCGCTCGAGCAGCCCGGCATCGGCGTTCACCCGAGGGAGTGTCTCCGGGAGGTCGAGGACCACTCCGGCCGGGCGATCCGGCAGGCCGTCGAGCGCCGCGCGGCACAACCTCCTCGAGCCCGACGTCGCGCATCGACGAGCTGCATCGCGCCGGTCTGGAGCCGGCTCATGTCGAGCAGGTTCCCGACGAGCGTGGTTGAGACGGTCGGCTCTCCTCGTCGATGGTCTCGAGGAGCTCGTGCGTCGCCTCGGGAGTCCATTCGACATCCCGCTGGAGCAGGCTCGTCACGGAGGCCTTGATCGACGCCAGCGGAGTACGGAGGTCGTGCGAGACCGCCGCGAGCAGCGCGGTGCGCAGCTCGTTGCCTTCGGCAAGTCCGGCCGCCGCCGCGACCTCGGCTCGGAGCCGCCGACGTTCGACCGCGACCTGCACCTGCGCGGCGAACGAGCGCAGGACCTCCGCATCCTCGTGCCGAGAGCCCACTCCCGACTACGACCAGCACCTCGAGCGCACCGATCGGCACGGAGAAGGTCGCCCTCGTCGGGCCAGGTCGGCACGGGCTTGCCGGCCACTGCCTCGATCGCCCAGTCGCCGTCGCTCCAGCTCCCGCAGGACGGCGACCGTGTCGACCTCGAACGCGGCTCGCAATTGAGCAACGAGCTGCGGAAGCGGGTCCTCGGTTGAAGATCAGCGTGCCGCCCAACGCGGCGAGCGTCTCGGCCTCGGCACGCGCCCGGCCGCGTCCGCAGTGCGCTGTGCTCGCCACGCTGACGAGCCAGCTCACGACGCCTGCGACGACGAGGAACACCACCAGGGCGAGCAGATTCTCGCCTTCGGCGATCGTGAAGGTGTGCACCGGAGGTGTGAAGAAGAAGTTCGCGAGCAGCGATCCACTGATCGCCGCCAGGAGCGCAGGCAGAAGTCCCCCGATAGCGGCGACGACTACGACCAGCAGGAGGAAGAGGAGCAGAACGCTGGGCAGCCCGAACCCCTTGTCGACCGATCGAGAGCAACGCCGCGAGCAAGGGGCGGCGCCAGCGCGCCCGCGAACCATCCGACCTGCTGGCGCCGACGGGGCAGATACGTCCGTCGACGCGGTTGGCGGACCGCACGGTGCCGCGCGCGCGCCCTCGAGCCGTCTCGGTCGAGATGACATGCACGTCTATCGGTCCGGACGATCGGAGCACCCCGTTGATCGACGGAGCCGCGCGTGAAGCTCGCTCCAGCGCGATCGCTGGCTCGCGCCCATGACGAGTCTGGCTCGCGTTCTCGGCCCTCGCGAATCCGACCAACGATTCGGCGACGTCGCCGCCACTGATCTCGCGGTACTGGCCGCCGAGCTCGGTCAGCAATCGCCGCAGCTCCGCCAGCCGCTCGTTCGACGGCCCGGCGAGCCCGTCGGCGCGCCGCACGTGCACGCCGAGCAGCTCGCCGCGAGTGCGCATCGCCATCCGCGCCGCGCGCCGGAGCACATCCTCGCCGCCCGGCGCGCCCGTGATCGCGACCACGACCCGCTCCCGCGTCTCCCAGGTCCCGGGATGCCGTGGAGCCTCGCGGTACTCCTCGCAGCGCCTCGTCGACCCGGTCCGCGACCCACATGCAGCGCGAGCTCCCGGAGCGCGCCGAGGTTGCCCTCGCGGAAGTAGTTGGCGAGCGCGGCGTCGACCTTCTCCGGTGCGTAGATGTTGCCGTGCGCCATGCGGCGGCGCAGCGCCTCAGGGGTCATGTCGACGAGCTCGACCTGGTCGGCCGCCCGCACGACCGCGTCCGGGATCTTCTCCTGCTGCTCGATGCCGGTGATCGCCTCGACCACGTCGTTCATCGACTCGAGGTGCTGGATGTTGACGGTCGAGATCACGTCGATGCCGGCGTCGAGCACCTCCTCGACGTCCTGCCAGCGCTTCTCGTTGCGTGACCCGGGGACGTTCGTGTGCGCGAGCTCGTCGACGAGCGCGACCTGCGGCTTCCGAGCCAGGAGCGCGTCGATGTCCATCTCCTCGAAGGCGTGCCGCGGTACTCGATGCGGCTGGCGCGGGACGACCTCGAGGTCGCCGATCTGTGCCTGCCGTGTTCGCGCGAGCCGTGCGTCTCGACGAACCCGACGACGACATCGGTGCCGCGGTCGTGCCGCCGTCGCCCTTCGTTGAGCATCGCGTAGGTCTTGCCGACGCCGGGCGCAGCGCCGAGATAGATGCGGAGCGTCCCGCGGGCCATCGACTCGAGCCTACGGTCACGACGAGCTGGTCGAGAGCCACGTTGAGCTCGACCACGTTGACGCCGGGTTCGCCGAGGACGCCGAGCGAGCGACCGTCCGTGTTCTCGTCGATGAGCTGCTCGACCCGCGACGAGCGTCGAGCGCCGCGAGCCGTCGGCGACCCGCCTGCCTGGAGCCGCGCGTTGGCGATGGAGATGTGGGGATCGAGGCCCGACGCCGGATGCCGTCACCGCGTCGACCGGCACCTGGCAGCCGGTGGAAGCCCGTTCTCCCTGCGGTACTCGCGGGACCGCTGCTTCACCGTGGCGAGGAAGTCCGGGTTGGTCGGACCGAAGTTCGACCCGAGCTGATGTCCTGGCTCAGGTCCTTCGGGTCGTTGGGCATCCTCTTGCTCTCGTCATTCGGATCCGTGGCGTCCGAACCGCTCGCGGCCGCGCCCGGGCACTCGGCCGGCCGTGGAAGTACTTCGGCTTCGTGAACGTCTGGCCGATCAGCTCGGAACCGACGACCTTGCCGTCGACCTCGAGCTTCGAGCCGTTGGCCTGGTCCGGGAACACGCCCTGCGCGACGCCGGTGACCACGAGCGGGTAGGCGATCCCGAGCAGCAGGGTGAAGACGACCATCGATCATGATCGCGGGCATGAGTTGGCGTCGCATCACTTCACCCCCAGGGCCGTGACGATCATGTCGATGAGCTTGATCCCGATGAACGGGGCGACGATCCCGCCGAGCCCGTAGATCGAGCAGGTTCCGCCGCAACAGCTGCGCCGCGCCGACGGCACGAACTTCACACCGCGCAGCGCGAGCGGGATCAGGACCACGATGATCAGCGCGTTGAAGATGACCGCGGAGAGGATCGCCGAGCGCGGCGAGCCCAGGTCCATGATGTTGAGCCGGTCGAGCTGGCGGGAACACGGCGAGCGAACATCGCCGGGATGATGGCGAAGTACTTGGCGACGTCGTTGGCGATCGAGAAGGTCGTGAGCGACGCCGCGGGTGATGAGCAGCTGCTTGCCGATCTCGACGATGTCGATGAGCTTCGTCGGGTCGGAGTCCAGGTCGACCATGTTCCCGGCCTCCTTCGCGGCCTGCGTGCCGGTGTTCATGGCGACCCCGACGTCGGCCTGGGCGAGGGCAGGTGCGTCGTTGGTGCCGTCGCCGGTCATCGCGACCAGGCGGCCGCCGCGCCTGCTCCTCCTTGATGTAGGCCATCTTGTCCTCGGGAGTGGCTTCGGCGATGAAGTCGTCGACGCCGGCCTCCGCGGCGATGAACCGTGCGGTGATCGGGTTGTCGCCGGTGACCATCACCGTGCGGATGCCCATCTTCCGGAGCTCGACGAACCGCTCCTTCATGCCCGGCTTGACCGTGTCCTTCAGGTAGATCACGCCGAGCGCCTTCGCGGCGGAAGCCGTTCCTCGACCGCCACGACGAGCGGCGTGCCACCGAGACCGGCGATCTCGTCCACCTGGTCGATCAGCTCGATCGGCACCGTCCCGCCGTTCTGCTCGACCCAGAGCCGCACGGAGTCCGCCGCGCCCTTGCGGATGCTGCGGCCGTCGAAATCGAGACCACTCATGCGAGTCTGCGCGGTGAACTCGACCAGCTCGGCACCCGGGACCTCGCGCGGTGCGATGCCGTACTCCCGCGTGGTCAGCTCGAGAATCGAACGGCCCTCGGGCGTCTCGTCGGCCAGGCTGGAGAGGAGCGCCGCGTCGGCGAGCTCGCGCTCGTCAACTCCGGGTGCGGGTCGCAGCTCGGCGGCCTGGCGGGCGCCGAAGGTGATCGTCCCGGTCTTGTCCAGCAGAAGCGTGTTCACGTCACCGGCTGCTTCCACCGCGCCCGCTCATGGCCAACACGTTCCTGCGCACCAGGCGGTCCATCCCCGCGATGCCGATCGCGGAGAGCAGCCCGCCGATCGTCGTCGGGATCAGGCACACCAAGAGGGCGACGAGCACGACGACCGACTGCTCGGCGTCCGCGTAGATGGCGAACGGCTGCAGGCTCACGGTCGCCAGCAGGAAGATGATCGTGAGGCCGGCCAGGAGGATGTTGAGCGCGATCTCGTTCGGGGTCTTCTGGCGCTCGGATCCCTCGACGAGGGCGATCATCCGGTCGATGAACGTCTCGCCGGGCCGCGCCGTGATGCGCACCACGATCCGGTCCGAGAGGACGCGCGTCCCACCGGTGACCGCGGACCGGTCACCGCCCGCCTCGCGGATGACCGGAGCCGACTCGCCGGTGATCGCGGATTCGTCGATGCTCGCGATGCCTTCCACGACATCGCCGTCACTCGGGATCACCTCTCCCGCGACCACGATGACCTCGTCGCCAATGGCGAGGGTGGTGCCGGGCACTTCTTCGATCGAGCCATCGGCCCGTCGGCGGTTCGCCATCGTTTCGGAGCGCGTGCGGCGCAGCGTGTCGGCTTGGGCCTTGCCCCGCCCCTCGGCGACGGCTTCGGCGAGGTTCGCGAACAACACGGTGAACCACAGGAAGGCGGCGACGAGCGCGGTGAACACGTTCCGGCTGGTGCTCGACGACCCGAAGTCGGTGAAGAACAGGGTCGTGGTGAGCACGCTGCCGACCTCGACCACGAACATGACCGGGTTCCTCATCAGCGTCCGCGGGTTGAGCTTCACGAAGCTGTCGCCGACGGCCCGGCGGAGGATGGGCCCGTTCAGCAGCGACGTGGTGCTCCGGACGCGTTCGGCCTTGGTCTCGCCCGGAGCGACGGTGGGGGCCGGGGTGGGAGTCGTGGTCATCTCGGTCTCCTAGATCCCGAGCTGCTCGACGACGGGGCCGAGCGCGAGGGCGGGGAAGAACGTGAGGCCGGCCACCACGAGGATCACGCCGAACAGCAGGCCGGCGAAGAGGGGCGTGTCCGTCGGGAACGTCCCGGCCGATGCCGGGACCTTGTCCTTCTTGGCCAGCGCGCCCGCGATGCGCGAGTGTCGGGATGATGAGGAAGTAGCGCCCGACGAGCATCGCGATGCCGAGTGCGGTGTTCATCCACTGCGTGTTCGCGGTGATCCCGGCGAAGGCGGACCCGTTGTTGTTCCCGGCGGAGGTGAACGCGTAGAGGATCTCGCTGAACCCGTGCGGACCCGGGTTGAAGATGGAGACGTCCAGGACCGTCGGAGTGACGATGGCGATGCCGGCACCGACGAGGACCGCGACGGGCATCGCGAGGATGTAGACGACGACGAGCTTGACCTCGCTCGCCTGGATCTTCTTGCCGAGGTACTCGGGCGTGCGCCCGACCATGAGCCCGGCGATGAAGACCGCCAGGAGTGCGAGGACGAGCATCCCGTTCATGCCGACGCCGACGCCACCGGGACTGACTTCACCGAGCTGCATGTGCAGCAGGAGCATCATCCCGCCGAGCGGGGTGAAGGAGTCGTGCATGGCGTTGACCGAACCGTTCGACGTTCCCGTCGTCGACGCGGCCCACATGGCGGACGCCGGCGTACCGAAGCGGATGTCCTTGCCCTCGAAGTTGCCGCCGGGCGATGTCTGCGTCGTCGATTGATCGACCTTGAGCGCATCGAGCTTCGGGTTGCCGTCGAGCTCGAACATCGTGGTGAGCCCGACGACGAGCGCCCAGATCACGACCATCACGGCGAGCAGCACCCAGCCCTGGCGCTGCTGCCCGACCATCTTCCCGTAGGTGTAGGTGAGCGAGAACGGGATCACCAGGATGAGGAACAGACCGAACAGGTCCGAGAACCCGTTCGGGTTCGAGAACGGGTGTGCCGAGTTGACGTTGAAGAACCCGCCGCCGTTCGTCCCGACCATCTTGATGATCTCCTGGCTGGCGTTCGGCCCGCCCGGGATCACCTGCGTCCGACCTTCGAGGGTCTTCACGATCTCGAAGCCGTGCAGGTTCTGCACCACCCCTGTGCTGACGTAGACCAGCGTGCCCACGAACGCGAGCGGCAGCAGGATCCTCAGCGTCGTGCGCGTGAGATCGACCCAGAAGTTGCCGATCGTGTTGGCCCGGCGCCGCGCGAGTCCGCGGATGAGGGCGACCATGACGGCCATGCCCGCCGCGGCCGAGACGAAGTTCTGGACGGTCAACCCGACCATCTGGGTGAAGTTGCTGAGCGTCGACTCGGGGGAATAGCTCTGCCAGTTCGTGTTCGTGACGAAGCTCGTGGCCGTGTTGAACGACAGGGCCTCGCCGACCCTCGGCGCGCCGGTGGGGTTGAGCGGCAGCGCGGCCTGGAACCGCTGCATCGTGTACAGCGCGACAACGCCCACGACGCCGAACGCCAGGACCGAGAACGCGTAGACGGTCCAGCGCTGCTCCTGGCCCGGATCCACCCGGCAGATCCTGTAGATCAGCCGTTCGAGGGGCAGGAACACTCGATCACCCGGCGCCGGGTCACCGCCGTAGACCTTGGCCATGTACCCGCCGAGGAATGGGATCGAGAGCGCGAGCAAGGCGACGAGCAGTGCGAGCTGTGCCCACGCCGCGCCGCTCATCAGAACTTTTCCGGGACGAGGAAGGCCGCGACCAGATAGACGGCCAGCAGCATCGAGAGGATCAGTGCAATGAGATTCTCGGCGCTCACGACGACACTTCCGTTGTGGTGGCGGGGTGCGAAGCGTCGTCACCACTGCGCACGATGCGGTCGCAGCCGGCGACGAACGCGGCACCCAGGGCGAAGAACCCGACGATCGCCGCGACAAGGAAGACCATGTCTGCCATTGCTTCTCCTGAGTCAGTTCTGAACTTCGGCGGCGAGCACGGTGCCAAGCTGATCGGTGAGCGCCACTGCGAGGGCCCGGTCCTCGGACGGGATCTCGATTCCCGTCGCGCCCGGCCCGAGCTGCAGCACGAACCGGCCGACCGGCCGACCCGCGCCGTAGACGGGAAGTGAGACGAGACCGTCCGACAGCGCCGTGGCGGGACGCTCGGTGCCGGGGATTCGCACCCCTTGATGCGTGATCTCGGGGTAGTCCCCACGGAACGGCAACGGCTCGAAACGCGAGTCGTGCACGTCGAGCAGAGTTGTGATCTCGCCCTGCACGATGCCGATCAATCGGCCCGCAGGCTCACCCCCGGCTGCGAGCTCGGAGAGCCGGCGGACGCGTACGACTTCGGCCCGACTGACCGCGGCCTGCGTCTGGCTCCGTCGCGTCCGCACGACGAGCTCTCCAACCACGAGCCCGACCACGAGCAAAAGCACCGCAGTCTCAATGTCGTCGCGTGCGTCGATCGTGAACGAGTAGTAGGGACGAGTCAGAAAGAAGTCGAACGACAGTGCAGACATGACGGCCGCCGTGGCTCCGCCGACCCGTCCGCCCAGCACCGCGGCGAGAACCACCACCAGGACCAACACCAGGGAGGCGTTGGACGCTCTGATCTCGCTGCGCAACGGAATGAGCGCAGCCGAGACGACGACCGGCCCGGCGAGCGCCACGAACCAAGCCAGAGGGGAGACTCTGTCAGTTGCGCTGCGCCGGGTCGTCTGGTCGTCATCCACGACTCGGTTGTACGCCGATGGATCGGCGTTGGGAACGGCCCTGACGCGTTCCTAGCGCGGGGCGTCGGCCTCTTGACGAGGCGGGTGCGCGAGCGCCGCGCCGAGCTGATCCGCAAGCGCAACGGCGACGAGCCGGGCTTCGAGCGAGACGCCGATCGCGGGATCGGGTTCGAGCACCAGCGAGCCGATCTGGCGACCACCGCCCACCACCGGTAGCCGCGCGCCGAGCGGCGGCAGCGCGAGCTCGCCGTCGGGTCCGACGCGGCGGTACGGGCTCTCGATGCGGCCCGACCGCTCCAGGATCGGCAGCGTCGGGCCCGTCGCCTCGATCTCGAACCGGCAGCCCACCAGGTGCATCAGTGCGGCGACCTCGGAGACCGTGAGGTCGATCAGCTCGCGGTCTCCCGCGCCGCCCGCCACCCGCTCCGCCACCCGGCGCATGCTCGTGAGCTCGTCGCGGCCGCGGCTCGCCTGGCGCCGGCTGCGCCGGGCGTACACCGCGATCTGGCCGACCGCGAGACCGATCGCCAGCAGGATCACGATCGTCTCGACGTCGTTCGAGTCGTCGACCCGCAACGAGTAGTACGGCTTGGTGAAGAAGAACTGGAACGACACCGCGGAGAGCACCGCGCTGAGTGCCGCCGGACCCCGGCCGCCGAACGCGGCCGTCCCGACGACGACCAGCACCAGCACCAGCACCACGTTCGCGTTGTCGACCTCGCCGCGGAGCCCGACCATGGCTCCCGCCACTGCGATGGGGAGCAGCCCGCCGATCGCGTAAGCGATCGGAGACGGGCGCTCTTCCATCAACGCCCGATCAGTACGCGGTGCCGCTTTGGCCGGTCTGGGACTCGGCCGCCACGAACTGCTCGGACTCCTCGGCGAACGCGCCACCCTTGCGCTTGGAGAAGGCCACTGCGCCGATCAGCACCACCAGTGCAGCACCGGCGATGACAAAGCGGACGTCGTCGCTGCGCAGGCTGATGACCGCCGGGAGGATCAGCAGGGAGACGAGGTTCATCACCTTGATGAGCGGGTTCAACGCCGGCCCGGCAGTGTCCTTGAACGGGTCACCGACGGTGTCACCGATGACGGCCGCGTGGTGGGCCTCGGAGCCCTTACCGCCCTCGTTGCCGTCCTCGATGTACTTCTTCGCGTTGTCCCACGCGCCACCGGAGTTGCTGAGGAAGTTCGCCATCAGCTGGCCGGTGAGGATCACGCCCGCGAGGAACGCACCGAGCGCGACGTAGTTGATGCCGAAGCCGACGATGACGGGCGTGAGCACCGCGAGCAACGCGGGGGTTGCGAGCTCGCGCAGTGACGCGGCGGTGCAGATGTCGATGACCGGTCCGTAGTCGGGCTTCTTGGTGCCGGCCATGATCCCGCCGTCCGCGAACTGGCTGCGGACCTCCTGGACCACGACGCCGGCGGTACGGCCGACGGCGCGGATGGCGAGCGCCGAGAAGAGGAAGGACACCGAACCACCGATGAGGAGGCCGATGAAGACCTTGGGGCTCGCCACGTTGATCTGCGATGCGGCGGCGTTGAACAGCCGGTTGCCGAGGAGCGGGCGTCCGTCGGGACCGGTGAGACCGAGCTCGCTGCCCGCGGTCTCCACGAACGATGCGAACAGGGCAACGGACGCGATGACCGCGGACCCGATGGCGAAGCCCTTGGTGACGGCCTTGGTGGTGTTGCCCACCGCGTCGAGGCTCACCATGATCCGTTCGGGTTCGCCTTCGAACTCGCCCGACATCTCGGCGATGCCGGCCGCGTTGTCGGCGACGGGACCGAACGTGTCCTCGGAGACGACGACGCCGGTGGTGGCCAACATGCCCATGCCGGTGAGGGCCACGAGGTAGAAGGTGAACTGGATGTTGCCGTCACCCATGCCGATCGCCACACCGAGCGCGATGCAGATCGCGAGGATGGCGTAGACGCTCGATTCGAGACCGGAGCTGATGCCGGAGAGCACGACGGTGGCCGGGCCGGTGCGGGACGCTTCCGCGATCTCCCGAACCGGTGCGGTCTCGGTGGAGGTGAAGTACTCGGTGAGGCGGCTCAGCGCCTGGGCGAGGATGAGGCCCACGACGACGGCGCCGAAGCACTTCCAACCGGCGTCGGCCTTGTCGTTGCCGACGTAGGCGAACGCGACGATCGCGGTGCCGATGACCGTGAGGACGCTGGCGGTGAGGAAACCGCGGTTGATCGGCGCCATCGCCGACTTGTCCTTGTCCGTGGCGCGCACGGCGAACACGCCGACAATCGACGCGAGCACGCCGATGGCCCGGGCCGCGAGCGGGAAGATCACACCGAGCGCGGGGTTCATGCCGATCGACGCGAATGCGGCGACACCGAGGATGATCGACGCGACCAGCGTGACCTCGTAGCTCTCGAAGAGGTCGGCCGCCATGCCGGCGCAGTCGCCGACGTTGTCGCCCACGTTGTCGGCGATCGTGGCCGGGTTGCGCGGGTCGTCCTCGGGGATCCCCGCCTCGACCTTGCCAACGAGGTCGGCGCCGACGTCGGCCGCCTTCGTGAAGATGCCGCCACCGACGCGCAGGAACAAGGCGAGCAGTGAGCCACCGAACCCGAACCCGATGAGGATCGCGGAAGCGGTGTTCTGGAAGATCATGATGATGATCGTTGCGCCGAGCAGGCCCAGCCCGACGGTGAACATGCCGGCGACGCCACCGGTGCGGAACGCGACCTTCAGTGCGGCGGGCAGCGATCCGGCCTTGGCGGCCGCGGCGGTGCGGACGTTCCCACGCACCGCGAGGCTCATGCCGATGAACCCGGTGAGGCCGGACATGACGCAGCCACCGATGAAGGCGAGCGTCCGGAAGAGCCCGGACTGCACGAACGTCAGACCGGAGGAGCCACCGCTGAACGCCTCGGGCTTCAGCACCTCGGTGGCGGTCGCGAACACGATGATCGCGAGTGGGATCAGGATCACCGCGATCGTCTTGAACTGGCGCTTGAGGTACGCCATGGCGCCCTCTTGGATCGACAGGGCGATATCGACCATCGTGGGGGTGCCGGTCTCGGCCGCGAGCACACCCTTCATGAGGAAGAAGCCAACGGCGATCGCCAGCAGCGCGGTCGCGGCGGAGAAGATGAGCCAGAACCACTCACTCCCGCCCAGTTCGAAGACCTGGTAACCACCTTCGGCCGCGAGGACGAGGTTCATCGAGCGTCGATCTCCTTCAGCGTCGTCTCAGGGCGCGCGGATGATGTGCCCCGGGGAACGATCCGGTCCACGAGATGCTCGGGGACCGTCACGAGGGAGACACTCTAGACAGCCCCCGCCGGGAGTGCCCAACCGTCGGGGCGGACCCCGTCAGTCGACGTGGTACGGCACGGAGGTCACCACCGTGTTCTTGCGGAAGAGCAGCCGGCCCTTCAGGAAGAGGGCGCTCTGGTTGTGGAGGAGCTGTCCCCACCAGGAGCCCACGACGAACTCCGGGATCACGATCGTCACGATGTCGTTGTCCCGTTGGGCGTCGAGCTCGTCCACGTAGCGCAGCACCGGGCGCGCCAGCTCCCGGTAGGGCGAGTAGAGGATCTCCAGCGGGATGTCCATCTGGTACTCCAACCAGGCCGACTCGATCTTGGCCTGCTCCTCCTCGTCGGAGACCACCGACAGGGCGACGAGGCGGTTCGGGCGCAACGACTTCGAGTAGGCCAGCGCCTCCAGCACGCCCTTGTGGATCGATCCCACCAGCACCACGACGGTGTGGTTCATCTTCCGGACCCGGAACTCCGGCGTCACCGCGAGGCCCTTCGCCACGGTCGTGTAGTGCCGGTGGATCGACTTGAACAGCAAGATGATCAGCGGGATCACGACGATCGGAACCCAGGCGCCGCTCGTGAACTTCGTGGCCGCGACGATCAGCAAGACGACGAACGTCATGAGCGAGCCGAACCCGCTCACCCACATGCGTCGCTTGTATCCGGGCCGCTGCTCCCGGCGGTGGAACACCACCATGCCGAGCTGCGACAACGTGAACGACATGAAGACGCCGACCGCGTACAGCGGGATCAGGGCCGTGGTGATGCCCCCGAAGGCGATGATGAGGAGCGACGACGCGCCGGCGAGGACGATCACGCCGTTCGAGAACACCAGCCGGTCGCCCCGGTTCGCGAGCTGGCGGGGCAGGAAGCCGTCCCGGGCGATGATCGAGGACAGGCGGGGGAAGTCGGCGTAGGCGGTGTTGGCCGCCAGGGTCAGGATCGCCGCGGTCGCGATCTGGAGGGCCAGGTAGATCGGCCCGCTCCCGAACACCAACAGGCCCATCTGGGAGAAGACCGTCTGCTCTTCGCTCGGGTACGGATGCAGCCGGTGCGCGAGCAGGGAGACCCCGAAGAAGAGCGTGCCGAGGATGATCGCCATCCAGACGAGCGTCTTGGCTGCGTTCTTCGACTCCGGCTTCTTGAACGCGGGTACGCCGTCGGAGATGGCCTCGATGCCGGTGAGGGCGACCGCGCCCGACGAGAAGCCCTTGAGGATGAGGAAGATCGAGAGCGACCCGCCGGCCTGCGCCAGACCATTGGCTGCCTTGGCCGAATCGAAGGGCACCAGGCCGATCTGGCCGGTGAAGCTCGAGTACAGGCCGTACCCGATGAGCAGCGACACCATGGCGATGTAGAAGTACGTCGGCACGGCGAACAGGCGCCCCGATTCTTTGAGGCCACGGAGGTTCCCGACGCTGATGAGCAGGATCAGCGCGAGGCCCAGCTCGACTCGATGGGTCTGCAGTCCCTGCAGCGCGGGAATCGAGACGATGGCCGCGACTCCCGCCGAGATCGACACCGCGACCGTGAGGATGTAGTCGACGAGGATGGAGGCGCCGGCGACCAGCGACGGAGTCTCCCCGAGGTTCTCGCGACTGACGACGTAGCTCCCACCCCCGCCGGGATAGGCGAAGATCGTCTGGCGGTAGGACGTGACCACGACGGCGAGCAGCACCGCCACCGCGATCGCGATCGGGATGAGGACGTCGAGGCCGAGGAGCAGGCTCGACGTGCCGAGCGCGACGACGAAGAGGACCTCCTCCGTCGCGTACGCGGTGGAGGAGATCGCGTCGGACGAGAAGACCGCCAATGCGATCGACTTGGAGAGCCGCTGGTGTTCCTGGTCGGCCGAGGAGATCGGTCGACCGACCAGAACCCGTTTGACGACGGACACGTGCCTCGCTTCGAACGCCCCGATTGCTGACGGCTCTCTGAGAGCCGTGGGAGCCCAGCCGTCATCTTGGCACGTGCGCTCCCGCCCGCCGTAGACCTGCGTGGTGCCCCGAGCACTAGGTTTCCGCGCCATGCGGGTCGCGATCGCCGGTGCCGGGAATGTGGGCCTCCACGTGGCCGACGCCCTCGCGCGTCGGGTCACGAGGTGCTCCTGATCGAGCAGAACCGCGGCGTCGTCGCCCGCGCGTCCACTCACGCCGGGATCGAGTGGCACGTCGGCGACGCCTGCGAGGTGGCCTCCCTCAAGGAGGCCCACCTCGAGGCCTGCGACGTGATGGTCGCGGCGACCGGCGACGACGAGGACAATCTCGTTGTCTCCCTCCTCGCGAAGCAGGAGTTCGGGATGCCACGGGTGATCGCGCGGGTCAACCACCCGAAGAACGAATGGATGTTCAGCGAGAACTGGGGTGTCGACGTGTTCGTCTCGACGCCGCAGCTGATCACCGCGATGGTCGAAGAGGCGGTGAGCGTCGGGAAGCTCGTCGAGATCCTCCGCTTCGAACACGGCCTCGCCCGGCTCGTCGAGGTGACGCTCGCGCCGGACTCCCCCGTCGTCGACCAGTCGATCGCGCAGCTCGCGATCCCGCGCGAGGCGACGATCGTCGCGTTGCTCCGCGAGGACCACCTCGTCGTTCCACGCGGCGAGACACTCTTCGAGGTGGGTGACGAGGTCCTCGCGCTCGTGACGCCGGACTCCGAGGACGAGATGCGCGAGCTGCTGACCGGCTCGAGCGCGGAGTAGCCCCTCCACACCGAGGTCTTCCAGCGCGAATGCCGGGCGCCGCTCGTCCGGCGCCCTCCGGCGCCCTCCCTACTTCGGGACGAAGCGGTACCAGGGGTTGTAGACGAGACGCTCCGGGCCACGCGCCGTCGCGACGCCCTCCGCCTCGAGTCGCCGACCCGGCGACATCGCCGCGATGTGGCGACGACCCAGGAAGACCGCGACGACGGACCCGCGCCCGTCCGAGATGTTGACCTCGAGGGCGGGTGCCCCGGCGCGCGGCACGATCCGCACCGACGTGATCTCGCCGCCGAACCGGACCGGCACGCGCAACGGGAGCTCATCGAGGCGGGTCACGTCGAGGTCGTCGCAGAAGGCCGCGAGACGCTCCCGGTCATTGTCCTCCGTGGACTTCGTGAACCGGTCGACGAGCTTCTTCAGCGCCATGGCAACCCTCCCTCCCGACCCGGTCGCGAGGCTAGTGCCGCGTCGTCACCCGATGAGCTCGATGTCCGGGTTCAGGACCGCGAGGTAACCACGCGACTGCCCGACCATCCCCTCGGCCACGAGCGACCGGCCGAGGTCGACCCCGGCCACCTTCCGGCGACCGAGGAACACGAGCAGGATGCCGCCGGTCTCGTCCATCACGACGCACTCGAGCGACGCGACGTCGGCCCACGGCTGCACGCGGATCGAGCGAACCTTGCCCTTGATCCGGGTCCGGGTCCTCCACCGGACGTCGCCGATGGGGGTCATCGGAAGCGCGGCGCCGTTGCCCGACCGCGCGACGCCCGACGGGTCGGTCACGCCTTCATTCCCCCGGTACAGGCGTGTGTACGAGCTCATCCATGTTGAACGGCACCATCGTCACGTTGGCGTGCTCGAGCTTGCTCACCGCGGTCGAGATCTCGTCGCTCGTGTTGTCATGGAGCAGGCGGTGCCAGAACCGCCGGTAGAGGCGGTGCGGCAGCAGCACCGTCACCTCGGTCTTACCGTCGGCGACCTCGCGCGCGACCACGTCCAGCGCGGCGCGGGCAACGCGCCGGTCGGGGCAGTCGACGAGTTCGAGCGGGACCCGGGAGAGGCCGAGCCTCCGCCAGCCGTTGGCCAGCTCCTCGGCTGCCTGACGATCCCAGGCGATGTGCACTGCCCGCAGCTCGTCCGGCATCAGCGTGCGCGCGTACTGGATCGCCCGCGGCGCTGCTCGCGTCCAGCCGGGCGACGAACACGAGCACGACGTGGCGCCGGAGCACGGGCGCGGCCGCCGCGTTCTCCGCATCAGCCTCGAGGTGAACCCTCTCTCGCTCGTACTGCTTGTGGAGCCGCAGCAGGAGGACGACGAGGATCGGAATGATGACGAGGATCGCCCACGCCCCCTCCGAGAACTTCGTGTAGGCGACGATGACGAGCACGAGGAACGAGAGGACTCCGCCGATCCCGTTCACCAGCGCACCACGCTGCCAGCCGCGCTCCTTTCGCGTGATGTGGTGCTTGGTCATGCCCGCCTGCGAGAGCGTGAACGAGGTGAAGACGCCGATCGCGTAGAGCGGGATGAGCAGCTGCACCTTCGCCTGCGTGACGATGACGAGGAACGCGGCAGCAACGGAGAGTGCGATGATCCCGTTCGAGAAGACGAGCCGGTGCCCGCGCTTGGTGAGCTGCTTGGGCATGAACCGGTCGCCGGCCTGGAACGAAGCCAGCCGCGGGAAGTCGGCGAACGAGGTGTTCGCCGCGAGCACGAGGATGAGCATCGTCGCGCCCTGCAGGGCGTAGAAGAGGACCTGGCCCGCCGGGCCGCTGCCGAAGACGAGCCGCCCGACCTCCGAGATGACCGTGGGTGTCCCGTCCTGGAACGGCGCCACCTTCATGTGCGCGGCGAGCACCGAGAGACCGAGGAACATGACCCCGAGCGCGCTGCCCATCACGACGAGGGTCTGGCGGGCGTTCTTCCACTCCGGCTTCTTGAACGCGGGCACCCCGTTGGAGATGGCCTCGACCCCGGTGACCGCGGCACCACCCGATGCGAACGCGTGGAGCACCGCGTAGAGCGACGCGCCCATCAGGATCCCGTCCCCCGCGCTGCCGAATTCTTCGAGACCCTTGGTGGTCAACGATGCCGTCGGCAGGTTCCCGCTGATCATCTCGAAGAACCCGTACCCGAGCAGCACCACCATCATGGCCATGAAGAAGAACGTGGGGACCGCGAACACGCGGCCCGACTCCTTCACGCCGCGCAGGTTGCCGAACGCGATGATCGTGATGAACGCGAGGGAGATCGGGACCACCCAGTCGGTGAAGACCGGGAACGCCGAAGCCAGCGCCGCACTTCCCGCCGAGACCGAGACCGCCACCGTGAGGACGTAGTCGGTGAGCAACGACACGCCGGCCACCTGGGCCGGGATGATGCCGAAGTTGTCGCGCGTGCACGACGTAGGCGCCGCCCGCGCTGGGGTATTCCTTGATCGTCTCCCGGTACGAGAGGATCAGGAAGAAGAGGACGATGAGCATCGCGACGGTGATCGGGACCACGAGCGAGAACGCCGCCACACCCACCGCGGGGATGAGCACCCGCAGGATCTCTTCGGTGGCGTAGGCCGAAGACGAGAGGTTGTCGGACGCGAAGACCGCGAGCGCGGTGGGCTTGCCGAGCCGTTCGTGCTCGAGCTGGTCGGTGTCGAGCGGCGGTCCGAGCAGCCGCTTCTTCAGCCGGTAGCGGCGGCTCTCGGGGAGCTCGACCGGAGCCTTCGCCGGGAACGGCCGCGGGCCCTTTCGAGCCGCCTCGTCGGCGGCTTCGCCCGCGCCCTTGGGATGGATCGTGCGCATGAGGCGCCAGTCAACCACCCCGCCACCGAGGTACAGCGATCCGGTCAGAATCCCGGCGGTTGACTGACGACCGTTAGCATCGCGCCAGCCCAATCGTCAGAGCATGGAGCCAGCGGTGCACGTGGTGGTGGTGGGATGCGGCCGGGTCGGTAGCGAGCTGGCCGGCATCCTCGAGAAGCAAGGTCACACGGTCGCAGTCATCGACAAGCGGAAGGACGCGTTCCGGCGCCTGCCCACCGGGTTCGGGGGCTACCGGATCGTCGGATTCGGCTTCGACCGCGACACCTTGACCGAGGCCGGGGTGAAGGACGCGGGTGCCCTGGCCGCCGTCACGAGCGGCGACAACTCCAACATCATGTCCGCCCGCGTCGCCCGGGAGACCTTCGAGGTCGAGCGCGGTCGTGGCCCGGATCTACGACCCGAGGCGGGCTGCGATCTACCAGCGGCTCGGCATCCCGACCGTCGCGACGGTGTCGTGGACCACGGACCAGGTCGTACGACGCCTTCTCCCCGGGGAGCACCCGGCGGACTGGACCGATGCGAGCGGCAAGATCTCCCTCGTCGAGCGCGACCTGCCGGCGGCGTGGGCCGGACAACGCCTGTCGAAGCTGGACGAGCCCGGTCGGTTCACGATCACGGCGGTCACCCGGCTGGGCGCGGCCCGGGTCGTCGAGCCCGACCTCGTCGGCCAGGAGGGCGACGTCCTCCACTTCATGATCGACGGCGGGGCGGTCGACGCGCTGCAAGCCCGGCTCAGCGGCGCCGACGACGCGGTCCACCACTGATGCGCGGTCGCGGTGGCGGGGGCCGGGAGCGTCGGAGGCTTCATCGCCAACGCGCTCGTGGAGAACGGTCACGACGTGCTGCTGCTCGAGAGCGACCCGAACGTCGTCGCCAAGATCCCCGAGGTCGAGGGCATCGATGTGCGGCTCGGTGATGCGTGCGAGGTCTCCACGCTCAAGGAGGCCGGCCTCGAGCGTTGCGACGTCGTCGTCGCCGCAACCGGAGACGACGAAGACAACCTCGTCGTGTCACTCCTCGCGAAGCAGGAGTTCGCAGTACCGCGCGTCATCGCGCGCGTGAACCACCCGAAGAACCAGTGGATGTTCAACGCGTCATGGGGTGTCGACATTGCAGTGTCGACCCCGCACCTCATCACCTCGCTGGTGGACGAAGCAGTCAGCGTCGGCCGGCTCGTTCGGTTGTTCCAGCTCGAGGGTGGGCTGGTCAACCTGGTGGAGGTGACGCTCGCCGAGGCCGCCCCGGTCGTCGAACGCGCGATCAGGGACCTGGACGTGCCGCGCGATGCGACGTTTGTCGCGATCATCCGCGATGACCACGTCGTCATGGCCCGCGGTGACACGGTGTTGCAGGTGGGTGACGAGGTGCTGGCCCTGGTGACCCCGGACTCCGAGGACCTGGTCCGGCAGATGCTCACCGGTCACTGATCCACGCCGGCTCGGGGGCTTGACCCGAATTCACCCCCTCGCGCGTGCCATCCTGGGGGGCTCATGGATTCCCCTCGTCGTTGGTTCCGCGCGCCTCTCGTCGCTCTCGTCGCGGCCCTCATCATGCTGGGCTCGGTCGCGCTCGTGGCGTGCTCGGGCGGCAGCGACGCGAAGGCGAAGGGAACCTCGGTACCCGCCGGCTCCACGCTGAAGCTCACCACCGGAACGGTCCAGGTTGCGGCGGCCGGGGCTCCGGGCACGCTCGCGGATGCAGACCAGCAGGCCATCATCGAGACGCTGAAGCGGTACATCGTGGCGGCGACGATCGATCCGCTGCACGGCAAGAAGGTCGGAGATCTCACCGGGATCTTCACCGCCGAGGCGTCCGCCTCGCTCGCGGGTCCCGACCGGGCGGCGGCGATCGACGAAGGAATGCCGAAGGCCACCACGATCGTGAAGGCCTCGACGCCTCCGGTTCCGATGGTCGCGCTGAGCGACGCCACCGGCGCGATCGACCTGGTCGGCACGACGCTCTTCCTGGACGTGAACACCAAAGCTGCGCATGGCCCGCTTCGCGTGCTGCGCACCGGAGAGCTGGTGCTCAAGCGTGACGCCGGTGCATGGAAGATCGCGAGCTACAAGCTCTCGGTGAACCGCACCGGCACCGGCTTCGGCGCTCCGACGACGAGCTCGACGGAGAAGAGCGCACCATGATCCGGTCCGTACGCCGCCACCCGATCATCACCGCGACCGTGACCGTGCCACTCGTCATCGCGCTGGTCCTGGCCGGCAGCATCGTGGCCTGGCTCAACGGGGTCCGGTTGCCGTACGCATCCGGCGCGGTCTGGTTCTCGGTGACCAAGACCGCGGCGGCCGACTACGCCCCCTCGCCCGGCGCACCGGTGTTCCTCCTGGCCCTGGGCAACGACGGGCGGCCCGGCGAGACCTCCACCCGCGGCGACGCGATCCACCTGATCGGCGTGAACCCGACGACGCACCAGGCCACGATCCTGGACTTCCCGCGCGACACCGGCCTGCCGATCCCGGGCCACGGCGTGGACAAGGTCAACATCGCGCACGTCTATGGCGGCGCCGCGCTCCAGGCCCAGACGCTGGGCAACGCGGTCGGCGTCACGATCCCCTACGCGATCGACACGAACTTCTCCGGCTTCGTCGGGATGGTCGACGACATGGGCGGTCTCCAGGTCAACGTGCCCGAGGCGATGAACGACAGTGGTTCCGGCGCTCACTTCCCGGCCGGCCCGCTCAAGATGAGCGGCGCGACTGCGCTGGCGTTCTCCCGCAACCGTCACCAGTTCCCCACCGGCGACCTCAAGCGCTCGGAGAACCAGGGCTACCTGATCACCCAGGCACTGTCCCAGCTCCGGGCCGAGAACACCGGGCCGGTCGGAACCTTGACGCTGCTCGCGAACCTCGGCCGACACGCGCAGCTGGAAGGGATCGGCCTCGACGACCTGTACGCGCTCGGGCGCCTCGGCTTGTCGATCGACCCGGCGAACGTTCGCAACGTCTCGGTCCCGGTCTCGGCCGGCAGTGGCACGCGCCTGTCCCTGGGCGCCGGCGCTCAGTCGCTGTTCGCGGACTTCGCCGACGACGCCATCCTGCAGACCCACTAGCTGTACTCGGCCGCTCCACCCCGGGCCGGTCCGATCTCCGAGCTCGTTGTTCGCGCCCGATCCGAGCGCCGCTCCTGTCCCAGCGAGGTCGTAACGTCGACGGCATGGACGCCTGCGACACGCTCACCGAGATCGCGTCCGACCCGGAGCTGACCGGCCGGCTCGTCTACCGAACCGCGCTCCCGGCGCGCGAGGCCCGCACCACGGCACTCACCCACGCCCTGCACCCGGAGCTGGTCGAGCGGCTCGCGGCCCGCGGCATCGACGAGCTCTGGACGCACCAGGCCGCGGCAATCGATGCGCTCCGCGACGGCCGCAACGTCGTAGTCGCCACGGGTACCGCCTCCGGGAAGTCGCTCTGCTACCAGCTCCCGATCATCGACTCGGTCGTCCGCAACGAGCCGGACACCGCGCTGCTGATGTTCCCCACCAAGGCGCTTGCCCAGGACCAGCTGCGCTCGATGCGGTCATGGCTCGTCCCCGGTCTCCAGGCGGTGACCTACGACGGCGACACTCCGCCGGACGACCGCGCGTGGGCGCGCAAGAACGCGAACGTCGTGCTGACCAATCCCGAGATGTTGCACCAGGGGATCCTCCCGTACCACCGGCGCTGGGCCACGTTCCTGATGCGGCTGCGGCTGATCGTGGTCGACGAGCTCCATTCCCTGCGCGGGATCTTCGGCAGCAATGTCGCCCACGTCCTGCGCCGCCTGCAACGGGTGTGCGCCCACTACGGGTCGAGCCCGTCGTTCTGCTTCGCGAGCGCGACGATCGGCAACCCCGCTGACCTCGCGCAGGCGCTTTGCGGGCAGCCGGTCACCGCGATCGACGACGACGGCTCGCCGCAGTCCGAACGGTGCTTCGGTCTCTGGCAGCGGCCACTGCTCGACGAGATCACCGGTCGCCGTTCCGGCGCGAACGCGGAGACCGCCGAGCTGCTGGCCCGCTTCGTGCGCGACGGCCGGCCGACGCTCGCGTTCACGCGCAGCCGGCGCGGCGCCGAGCTGGTTGCCGCGCAGGCCCGGCGCCGGCTGCAGGCCGACGACCCGGCCATGGCCGGACGCGTGGCGGCCTACCGCGCCGGATACCTCCCCGAGGAGCGGCGCGAGCTCGAACGACGGCTCGGCGACGGCAGCCTGTTGGGGGTGGCCGCGACCAACGCGCTCGAGCTGGGGATCGACGTCGGCGGCCTCGACGCCGTCGTGCTGAACGGATTCCCGGGCACGCTCGCGTCGATGCGCCAACAGGCCGGTCGCGCCGGGCGCACGAGCCGGCGGGCCGCGGCCGTCCTCGTCGCGGGCGACGACCAGCTCGACCAGTGGTACGCGGCTCACCCGGCGGAGCTGTTCGGGCGCACACCCGAGGCCGCAGTCGTCAACCCGTCGAAC
The DNA here is from genome assembly GCA_963770095.1 of uncultured Acidimicrobiia bacterium. GTDB lineage: Bacteria > Actinomycetota > Acidimicrobiia > IMCC26256 > JAENVU01 > Chersky-806. The sequence goes on along the minus strand of CAVYOO010000003.1, from coordinate 426,517 downwards.
CCGTTCGTGCTGCGACCGCAGGTCGCGTGCGCGGCGCACGAGCTCCCGCTCGACCCGAGCGACGAGGAGTGGTTCGGACCCGGCCTGGACGACGCCGTGCGCGAGCTCGTCCTGGACGAGCAGCTCAAGCCGCGCGCCGGGCGCATGTATTGGGCCGGTCGCGAGCCCCCGGCGATGCGCGTCGGCCTGCGCACCGGTTCGTCGGTCGAGTTCCGGCTGGTGGGCCACGACGACGACGGCGACGACCGCGTGATCGGCACGGTTGATTCCAGCCGGGTGTTCCACGTGGCCCACCCGGGGGCGCTGTACCTGCACCAGGGCCGGCAGTGGCGCGTCGACCGCCTCGACCTCGACGACCACGTGGCCTGGCTCGAGCCCGCCGACGACGCCGACGAGTACACCCAGACCCGCGAGGACACGGACATCTCCATCACCGGCGAGGACGAGCGGGTTCGGTGCGGCGCCGGTTGGGCCCACCTCGGCTCGGTCGACGTGACCAACACGATCCTCGCCTATCAACGCAAGCGAGCTTCGACCAACGCAACGATCGAAGTCGTGCCGCTCGACCTCCCGCCCCGGACGCTCCCGACCCGAGCGTGTTGGTACACCCTCTCGGACCTCGAGCTCCTGTCCGTAGGGATCGAGCCCCACCAGGTGCTGGGCGCAGTGCACGCGGCCGAGCACGCACTGATCGGCCTCCTCCCCCTGTTCGCCATCTGCGACCGTTGGGATGTCGGGGGAGTCTCGATGGCCCTGCACCCTGCGACCCTCGAGCCGACGATCTTCGTCTACGACGGCTATCCGGGTGGTGCAGGGATCGCGGAGCTCGCCTTCGCCGGGCTCGACCGCCACATCCGGGCCGCGGCCGAGCTCGTCGCGCAGTGCCCGTGCGAAGGGGGCTGCCCGTCGTGCGTGCAGTCGCCGAAGTGCGGGAACTGGAACGAGTACCTCGACAAGGACGCGGCCCGGCGGCTGTTGCACGCGCTGGCGGGCGCGGCGGTCCCGTAGCGACCGAGGACGGGTTCAGTCGCCCGTTGGCTGGGGCGCGGTGTGATCGAGCTCGGTCGTGAACGACATGCTCGCGGTCGGTGCGAGCGGCCGGAACGCCTGCAGTGTGACCGTGTGCGGCTTGCCGTCACAGTGGAAGGGCAACCGCTGGGCACCGCCGCGCCTTCGTCGTTCCTTCGATGCGAATGCGATCCACCGTGAACGTGAGGCCCGTCGCGTTCCGGGTCACGTAGTCGACCTCGATGCCCTCACCCGCCGCGTCGTTCAGGCACCTTCCCGGCGGCGCGAGCCGGAACGACTTGATCACCGGTGGTCCGGTCGGTGCCGGGCCGGTGGGTGTCGCCAGGAGCGGCCCGCCGGTGGCCGGGCACTCTCCCTGGTCGAGCGCGCCGTTCGGCGTGGTGACGTTGCACATGTAGGTACCGGTCTCGATGGCACCGGTGAGATCGGCATCCGTCAGGTTCGTGAAGAAGAGGTTCGCCTTCGTGAGGTCGGCGTTCTTGAGCGACGCACCGGCGAAGTTGACGCCGCCGAGGAGTGCCCCGACGAGCTTCGCATTCGTGAAGTTCGCGTCGCGGAGATCGGCGCCGCGCAGGTCCGTTCCGCTGAAGTCGGCGCCGGTGAGATCCGCCGCCACCATGCTGACGTTGCGCATGTCCTGGTCCTTGCAGACCACACCGGGACGGATGGCGCAGGGTCCGGCCTCGTCGATTGCGGCGGAGCCGCCCGAACACGCGGCCGCGATGATCGCCACCAGCCCGATGACGGCCACGCTTCCTCGATGCACCGTGCGACCGTACCAACCCGGATCTCGGATCGGAGATCGGGTCGGACGGCCTCAGGGTGCCCAGATCCTGATCACGAAGAGGAACGGGTTGATCGGAGGCTGACTGCCTTCCGTGAGCGTCGTCTCGACCGGGCCGTTCCAGTTGTCGCTGAACGTGGTCTCGGCATGACCCCAGATCCAGTGGAACGGCGAGGCGTTGCCGGAGATGTCGGCGCGGTTCCCGGTGATCACGGTGCCGTTGACCGGCTGCCCGAGAACGCCGGTGCGCTCCTTCGTGCCGATGATGATCGCCTCGTCGCCGGCCGCATTGCTCGAGAAGCGATTGTCGGTGATCGTGGACGCGTCGTCCTCGATCCGCACGCCTCGGTTCACGTACAGGAACGAGTTGGCGTGCACGGTGTTCCCGGATGCGGGGTCGAGGTACACGAGGCGCGCGGTCGCATCGATGTAGGCCGGGTCGCTGCAGTCCATGAAGTACTGGTTCTCCGCGGCACGCGACCCGATCCACACTCCGTTCTTCTCGGAGCTGATGAAGTTCCCGCTGATCTCGTTCCCGGTCGCGCCGTAGTGACGCACCCAGTGCGAACCCGGCTGGGTGGTCGCGTTCTCGCCACAGTTCTTGTAGAGGAACACCCCGCCCGCGGCATTCCCGGCGATCCAGTTGTTGCGCACGATGTTGTCGCGTGAACCGTCGATCGCGATGCCCTCACGGCCCGTGCTCTCGTAGCGGAGCTCGACGCCGTTGAACACGATCGGTACCCCGTCCGGTCCGACGTCGCCGAACCCGTTGTGATGCACGCGGCTGCCTTCGACGACGTTGTCCTTCGAGCCGGCCTCGAGGTAGATCCCGACCCCACCGGAGCCCGCCACCTCGATGTCACGCAGCGTCACCCCGGTCACGAAGCCGTCGACGAACACACCGGACCCGGAGGAGTTGGTGAAGTGGCTGTTCTCGACGAGGATGTTCGACGTCGCGGCGTCATACTCAGAGCCCTGCACCAGATCCTTGAAGCCGGTACGGCGGATGCGCAGGTTGTTGGGGGAGAACCCGTCGACGAGACAGTTGCGCACCGTGACGTTCTCGAGCGGAACGGCGGCGGGGGTTTCGATCAGGATCCCCTGCCGGTCCGTCTCCCCCGCGCCGAGCGCGATGTGCGCGCCGCGACAGTCGAGGACCGCGCCGGACGTCGTGATGTCCACGCCGCGGGTGTACGTGCAGGACGGATCCAGGTGGCTCGGTCCGGTCACGACGAGACGCTCCGCCGACCGATCGCAGCCGAGCAGCTGGGAACCAGGATCCAGGCTCCCGGCCAGTGGCGCGACCGAGTTGCTCGGCGGCGGCGGAACGCAACCGGCCGCGACGACGAGGGCAGCGCCGGCAATCACGGCCGCGATCCACGGTCGTCGACGTCGGATGCTGCGCACTCCACCCCCCGGCTCGCTCGCGTCGGGCGACCATATCCTCGGGTCATTGCCGGCGTCGCCCGGGGCCGATTCGGATTCTGTGAAGCGCTTCCTCGGTACCGTTGATCATTGTGGTGACGATCCGTGAGCTTCGACGGGAAGAAGCCGGGATCCTCGCGTCCATCGACCGCGGCGAGCGGATCGACGAGGAGTACGCGCTCGTCGACGGGCGACTCGAGCTCCACCAGGTCGACATCGATGCCGACGGTTGGAACCGCGAGGAGCTCGCAGACTTCGTCGGGCGGCTCGAGGCGCTGATCGATTCCGGCGGTGTCGTGCTCGGTGCGTGGGACGGCGACGCGATCGTCGGGCTGGGGTCGCTCGATCTCGCACCGATCGGTGGCGACCCTGCCGTCCTGAAGCTCGACATGCTCTACGTCGGTCGCAGCCATCGCGGGCACGGGGTCGGCCACACGTTGACAGCTGCGCTGGCCGATCGCGCCCGAGCCCACGGCGCGAGCAGGCTGTACATCTCCGCGACGCCGACCCGCGGCACCGTCGATGCCTACCTCGCGATGGGTGCCGCACCGGTGCGCGGGCCCAACCCGGACCTGTTCCGGCTCGAACCCGAAGACATCCACCTCGTGCTTCCGATCTGATCAGCAGCCGCGTGGCGCTTCGTGGCCCAAGCAATTGTTCTCTGGGAGCCGCGAAGCGAGACCGGGTTCGTCTAGGTGTCGACCGCGAAGAGCTGCCAGCGTCCGGGGACGCCTTTGAGCTCGTGTTCACCCCGGTCGGTGAATGCGATGCCAGAACCTGCGACGAGGTCAACGACGGTGCGGGACACGAGTACTTCGCCGGGGCGGGCAAGCGCGGACACCCTTGCGCCGGTATGGACCGCGATCCCGCCGATGTCGGCGCCCATCAACTCGACTTCACCCGTGTGCAGCCCGCTGCGAACCTCGACTCGGAGTTCAGCCGCGGCGCTGGTGATCGCGAGCGCACATCGAATCCCACGGGCTGGTCCGTCGAACGTCGCCAGGAAATCGTCGCCCCGTGTGTTGACTTCGTGGCCGCGGAAACGGTGAAGCTGTTCACGGACTACGGCGCGGAACTGGTCGAGGAGATCCCTCCACACCCGGTCACCGAGTTCGGTGGCACGCTTCGTCGACGAGACGATGTCCGTGAACAACACGGTGGCGAGCACCCGGTCCGGCTCGGGGGCCACACGCACACCCGTGAGGAACTCTCGAATCTCCTCCACGACCACGTCGGCGTCTCCGAGGTACGGGAAGTGGTCCTGGCCTGCCAGCTCGACGTAGCGCGCACCAGCGATCTGGTCGGCCATCCAGCGTCCGGCTCGTCGGTTCACGACCCGATCTCCCCGGCGGTGAAGCACCAGTGTCGGCACGCGGAGTGTGGGGAGTACGTCGCGCACGTCCAGGTCCAAGAACATCGCGAACAACGCGCCGATCGCGGCCGGGCTCACCGAGGCCCGCCGCCATCTCCCGAGCGATCGCTGGGCTTGTGCATCGTCGCGCAGCGACGGAGCCCATATCTCGATGTCGTCGCCGGTGAACAGCCCCGGCGCGATGAGCTCCGAACCCTCTACCAGTGCCTCAGCGGGAGCTGCCCAGGGGTAGTCGGGAGCCCACGTCGACCTGGCCATTCCGCCGTAGAGAACCAAGGCCTCCGTGCGTTCCGGATACGTAGCGGCAAAGAGCGCGCTCATCGGGACACCCTCGGAGATTCCCATCACCACCGCCCGCTCGGAGCCGGCCGCGTCCATGACCGCTCGCAGGTCGTCCATGCGCTCCTCGAGCGTCGCGGCCGGCACCTCACGGTCAGAGACACCTATTCCTCGCTTGTCGAACTGAATCAAGCGAGTGAAGGACGCGAGATCGCGGAGGAAGTGCGCCAGGTGCGGGTCTTCCCAACCCATATCGACATTGCTGACGAACCCGTGGACGAGGAGCAGGTCGCGTTCACCGTCACCCAGCACCTGGTACGCGATATTGACGCCATCGATCGTCTCCGCGTACTTGGTCTCGGGCAGCTCCACAACCGCAACCGTATCGATCGGACCGCGGCCCGGCAGGAGGCCCTGCCGACAGAAGGGTCCCATGGACGCCGCCCCGGACAATGACTCTCGGGCATCCCCCTCTAGCAGTGCGCCGGGTCGGCAAAACATTCGAAACGCACTTCGGCGCGGGCACGGGCCGTCGCTTGGCCCACGCGAACTTCGGCCGTCGGCGTCGTGCCCGAGCAGGAGCATTGGACCAGGCGTCCGCCGTTGGCGGTGGCAGTCGCGCCTGCCGCGGTCGCCGCCGCGGCCGGGCTGTCACCGACCGCGAGTGCGCCCGCGGCGGCGAGCGCCGAGGCGTCGGCGGCCGTCTCGGCTCTCGCCTTGTCGGTCGCGGCGTGGCCGAGGCGCGCGACTCCGATCATCAAGGCCGCGGCGAACACGATCGCGATCACGGCGAGCACCGACACCCCACCTCGCTCACCGTGCGTCACTTCTCCACCCGCATCACCGCGCTCGCGTGCAGATCCAGGTCGGGGAACAGCGCGCCGACGAGTGGAACATCGGTGCGGTCGTGATAAGTCACGTCGACGGTGATCGGCTGCCCGACCGCGGGCCGAGAGCCCACGTGCACCTGAGCACCGTTGAGCACCCGGCGCGCGGCTCGCTCCGGGTCATCATCGACGCTCGCCGCGCGTGCGGCCTCTCGCGCCGCGTGCACGACCGTGACCTGATCCCGCACCACCAGCCCGACCTGCAGGATCGCGAGGAGACCGAAGACGATGAGCGGCAGGACGAGTGCGAACTCGACTGTGGCCTGCCCCCGCTCTCGGGGGCAGGCCCAGTCCGGGCGGAGCTTCGACACCCGGGCAGTCATCGGTTACCCGAGGACCTTGCCGATGACGGTGTCGAACAGCTTCGTGATCGCGTGGCTCTTCGTTGCCCAGGTGATGAGCAACGTGGCGAGCGCAGCCGCGCCCAGGATCACGAGCGCGTACTCGGCGGTGGTCTGACCGAGCTCGCTCGTGGCCGAGCGGACGGTGCCGAACGCGCGGGCAAGTGCCGCAAGGAAACGATGGAGCATGGATCCTCCTTGGAGTGACTCCGGAACGGTTGGAGGGGGAAGGACGGCGGCTCAGGTGCGCGACAGCGCGGTGAGCAGCGCCGGCACCACGGTCAGCAGACCGAAGGCCGGCAGCACGAGGAAGACCAGGGGGAAGAGCAGCTTGACCGGCAGCGTGCGGGCGCGAGCCTCCGCCTGCCGCCGTAGATCGGCCCGTACATCACGGGCGAGCCGGGTGAGCGCGGGACCGGCAGGCGCTCCGAGCGTGTCGCTCGCGAGCAGCACGTCGGCGACGGGTACGAGCGTCGGCGACTCGACTGCGAGCGCCTCCAGGGCATCGCGCAGCGAGCTTCCGACGCGGGTCGCGTCGAGCGCGCCGGCGAAGGCAGCGCCGGAGAGCGGTGGGCCCCAGCGCACGGTGAGCTCGAGCGCGCGGTAGGGCGTGCAACCTGCGCTCATGGCCACCTGCAACAGGTCGAGGACCAGCGGGAGCTCACGTCCGATCAGATTCGCGTGTCGGCGCGTCCGCCGGACCGAGCGGATCCGCCCGGCCAGGTCTCGCACCGGGAGGGGGACGACACCGACGAATGAACGATGCACCGGGCGTGATCGAGACCCCTCGAGCTGCCGAGCCCGCCCACGCGAGGTCTCGCGGCGCGCCATGCCGACGACCGGCAACGCCGCGACGGCGCCCCATGCGAACGCCAACAGCACCGCACTCACGCGTCGCTCCGGAGCAGCGCACGCATCCACAACGCGGCCAGCCCTTCCAGGACCAGCCCGACGACGAGGCACGCTCGACCCGGGTTCGTGGTGACCAGCAGGTCCAGCGCGCCGGGGTCGGCGAGGCTGACGAAGACGAGGTAGGCGACGGGCGCGCCGCCCACCACGAACGCGGAGATTCGAGCCTGGGCCGCGAGCGCGTGGGCTTCTCGGATCGTCGCCTCCCGCGCTCGCAACGACTCGCCGAGCCCCTCCAACGCCACTGCACACGCGCCGCCGACACTCACCGCGAGGGCCAATGCGCCGGTCACCGCCTGGACGCCGGGGAGGGGCCGCTCGTGCGCCCACTGGGCGAGCGCATCGCCGAGACCCACTCCGAGGTGGGATCGGGCTTCGAGGCGACGCAGATCCGGCGCGAGCGCCCCGTCGCCGCCGGCCAGGTCGCCGAGGCTCTCGCCCACGGTCGCACCGGCCCGGAGACCCGCGGAGACCCGGTCGAGCGCGCCCGGGAGTGCTTCGAGCACACGCCCGTCCCCGCGACCGCGCGCCCACCACAAGGCCACCGGGCCGCCACCGAGCACCGCCAGCGCGGCCGGTATCGCCGCGACCGGGCTGAGCGCGCTGCCCATGCCCGCAGCCACAACCGTCGCGAGGAGCCAGAGCTTGATCGCGTCGTCGGGTGTGACGTCGATGCCCGACCGGGACAGCGATCGGGTGAGCCGGCTCCGGACGAAGCCGGGCATCCGCAATCCGGGCCGGGCGCGCAACCGGCGGGCACGATCAAGCGATGGCGCGCGACGCGCCGCCGTGGCCAACCCGACGGTGACGAGGAGGCCCAACCCGATGAACGCGCCCGAGATCACGCGAACCAGCTGGCGTCCGGGTCCGCGATGTCGCGGCGTCGCCGCGGTCGCCGGAGCGCGCCGACGGGGCTGAGCCCACCCGCGTCCGCGGTGAACAGTGGACGGGTCGCGATCACGCCTCGCTCGTTCTCCACTTCGGCGATCGCGACGATCGCGCGGCCACCACTGCGGCCCCGCTCGAGCTGCACCACGATGTCCACGGCCGCGTTGACCTGGTCGGTGATCGCCTCGAACGGGAGGGCCACACCGCTGAACAGCGACAGCGTCGTGAGCCGGCGCAACGCATCGACCGGCGAGTTCGCGTGGACGGTCGACAACGCACCCTCGTGGCCGGTGTTGAGGGCCTGCAGCAGATCGAGCGCCTCGGCCCCGCGCACCTCGCCGACGACGATCCGGTCGGGCCGCATGCGCAGTGCGGTGCGCACGAGATCCCGCACTGTCACTGCACCGGCACCCTCGGCATTGGGCGAGCGGGCCTCCAGCCGCACGACGTGGGGCTGACCGAGCCGCAGCTCCGCGGTCTCCTCGATCGTGATGATGCGATGCGTCGGGTCGATCGCCTCCGAAAGCGCGTTGAGCAAGGTGGTCTTCCCCGAGCTCGTGCCCCCGGAGACGAGCACGTTCCACCCGGCCGCAACCGCCCAGCACAGGAACGCTGCGCCTCGATCGCCGGGCGCGAACTCACTCGAGCGCGATCCGGCGCGTTCCGAACCGCCGGATGGTGACGCACGCGCCATCGATCGCGAGTGGCGGGATCACCGCGTGCAGCCGCGAACCGTCGGCGAGCCGGGCATCGACCATGGGCGACGCCCGGTCCAACCGGAGGCCCAGCGGGGCGATGATCCGTTCGACGATGCGCATGACCCCGGCGTCGTCCAAGGTGAGCGGGACCGGTTCGAGCCGTCCGGCCCGCTCGACGAAGCAGCTCCCGGATCCGTTGACCATGACCTCCGTGACCGAGGGGTCGGCCAGCAATGGTTCGAGCGGGCCGAGCCCGGCCACCTCGTCCGCCAGCTCGCGCACGAGCCGTTCGTGCCGATCCGCGCCGAGCAGAGGATCGGCCTCGTGCAAGAGGTCGCCGAGCCGGCGGCGGAGCTCGACTGCGGGTGCGTCGACGAGCTGCTCCACCCCGTCCGAGCCGATCAGCCGCTGGTGCACCGAGCGCCGAAGCGCACCGTCGGCGAGATGCCTCGTCGCGGGGGTGCCACTCATGCTGCGGCACCCCGCTGGTCCCACAGCAGGCCGACCGCGCGCAGCGCCGTTCCGGCCGGGCGGGCGAGCACATCCGGCAGCCGGTGCGCGAGCACACCGGCGTCGACCGCACGCGCCACCGAGTCCCGGGCCGGCACGCGGGCAATCACGGGACGGCCGAGCACGTCGGCGATCTCCTTCGCCCCGATGGCCCGGCCGGGCTCCTCCACCACGACGAGACCGGCGGTTCGCGCCAGCGCGGGATGGCGGACGGAGCGGCGCAGCGTGAGGTAGCAGCCCCGCACCACGACGATCGTCGCGTCCGACACCTCGATCAGTGCCCGGGCCGCCGGTGCATCAGCGGCGCCTGCATCCACCAGGGTCGGCACCGGGCCGTCCCGCAGGGCGACTGCGAGCGCGGCGCCGGCCTCCGCCGCAGGCCGCGGCGCCAGCGCGGTGCCTTCCGTCCCCCGTGGGATCAGCGCCACGCCCGGCGCGGCCTCGACCGCCAGGCGATCGAGCGCTTCCGTCGGCGCGCCGGGCCCGGCCTCGAGCCAGTCCGTGACTCCCGTGCGTGGTTCGGCGCCGAGCCCGAAGATCGCCGGTTGGTCTCCGCCGAGATCGACGAGCCGGGCACCGGGGCCTCGAGCCAGGACGAGCGCGCACGCGGCGGTGAACACCGAAGTGCCGGAGCCACCCTTGGGTGACCAGAGCGTGAGGAGTGCCACTCCCTCTCCCTTTCGTACTCAACCACGCAGACGCGCGGGAACAACGACCCGGGGAGTGGGGAGGAAGAATCGACAGGTTGGCCGGTGGACGGCGCGGCTGTCAAGGGGGAGGTCGTATTCTCCAACGCGTGACTGAGGCCGCGTTCTTCGATCTCGACAAGACGATCATCGCCAAGAGCTCGGTGCTCGCGTTCGGCAAGCCGTTCTACCGCGAGGGACTGCTGTCGAAGGGCGCCATCGTCAAGAGCATCTACGCGCAGATCGTCTTCATGCTCGTCGGCGCGGACGAGGCGAAGATGGAGAAGCTGCGCGAGGCGATGCTCTCGCTGACGAAGGGGTGGAGCCAGGAGCACATCGCCGACATCGTGCGCGAGACCCTGGACGAGGTGATCTCCCCCATCGTGTTCGCGGAGGCGCTCGAGCTCTTCGACCAGCATCACGCGGCCGGACGCCGCGTCGTGATCGTCTCGTCGGCTCCGTTCGAGGTCGTCGGACCGCTCGGCGAGTTCCTCGGTGCCGACGAAGTGATCGCGACGCGCGCCGAGATCGACGACGAGGGTCTCTACACCGGCGAGCTCCAGTTCTACGCGTACGGTCCGCACAAGGCCGAGCAGATCCATCGGATCGCGGAACGTGAGGGCATCGACCTCTCGGCGTCGTACGCCTACAGCGACTCGGTGACCGACCTCCCGATGTTGGAAGCGGTCGGCCATCCGGTCGCGGTCAACCCGGACCGCGAGCTCGCCCGCGAAGCGAAGGAGCGGGACTGGGAGGTACGTGCCTTCCAGCGGCCGGTGCGACTGCGGGACCGGGTGCCGGTGCCGCCCAAGGGCCCGACGATCGCCGTCGGATCGGTCCTCGCGGCCGCGGGGGCGGGAGCCGCCGCGTACATGTGGTGGCGGCGCGCATCGACCCACGCCCGCTCGTGACGGTCCCCGAACCGCCGGCCGCGCTGGCCACGCTGCCCACCCGGCTCGAACGGATGGACCGGCTCGCGGCGGCGATCGGCTCCCCCGCTCAGCTGCTGGTGAAGCGCGACGACCTGACCGGCCTCGCGCTCGGAGGGAACAAGGCGCGCAAGCTCGAGTACCTGTGCGGCGAGGCGTTGGCGCGCGGCTGCGACACCCTCGTGACCGGCGGTGGCGCGCAGAGCAACCACGCCCGGATGACCGCGGCGGCCGCGAACCGGGTCGGCATGGCCTGCCACCTCGCGCTCGCGGGCAACGCCCCGGAGCACCATGACGGCAACCTGCTCATCGACGACCTGCTCGGCGCCAACCTGCACTTCACCGGGGCACGCGACTACTACGAGATCGAGACCTCGATCGAGAAGCTCGGTGCGGAGCTGGCGGCCGAGGGACGGAAGCCCTTCACGATCCCCGTCGGTGGCGCATCGGTGACCGGCGTCGTCGCGTACGCGGCCGCGATCGACGAGCTCCGCCGCCAGACTGCGGACCCGAACTGGATCTTCGTCGCCGACGGCTCCGGCGGCACCCACGCGGGGCTGCTCGCCGGGCTCGGTGCGAACAGCCGGACACGCGTCGTCGGCGTGGACGTCGGGACCCGCCCCGACCTGGACGAGATCGTGCCGGCGCTCGCGTTCGAAGCCGCGCCGCGCCGACCGGCGCGACGAAGGTCCGTCACGTCATGTGATCGTCGACCACGACCACTACGGCGACGGGTACGGCGTGCTCACCGACGAGTGCGCCGATGCGATCCGCACCGTGGCGCGTGCCGAAGGCATCCTGCTCGATCCCGTGTACTCGGGGAAGGCGATGGCCGCGCTGCTCGACTGGCTGCGCGACGGCCGGATCGCGGCGGGTGACACCGTGGTGTTCTGGGCGACGGGTGGTGCACCCGCGCTGTTCGCCGCCCGCTACGAGGACTCGCTCACGCACGAGCCCTGACGCGAGTGCGGGCCCGCGAATGCGGACCCGACTCGATGGGTGTTCTCGGTTCTGCCCTGGTGGTGGACCTGGATCAGGCCTCGCGCACCTTGTACGCCACGGCTGCGCCGATGGCGAGGACGAGCACGAGCAGGAGGAGCTTCTTCACGGGGTTGCCCTTTCGATCGCCTCGGGGTGGGTCCCCCCGATGGTAACCCTGTCGCGGGGTTCGTGACGGGTCCGGTTCCCGCTCCCGATCCCGCCACCGTCCATTGGACGCATTGCCACGAGCCCGGATGGATTCCGTCCAATGGACGGCTCAGGGTCCGATGGTCGTCGTCGTTGGTATGAGACCGGCGTCGGCCGCGGGCTGGCCGTGGGTACGCACCGTGACCGACAGGGTGTCGCGGTCCCTCGGGCTCGCCTTGCCGCTCACAGCCGCGACATCCCACTTCTTCCCGATCGCCTCGAACTGGGTCATCGCCCCGTCGCCGCCCGAGCTGTAGGCCTGGATCGTGAAGCCGGCGAGCGCGAGCCGGTCCCGGTACTCGTCGGCCACGGTCCTCGCGTCACTGCCATCGAGGCCGTATGTGATCGTGTAGCTCGCGTTCGGCGGGTTCTTCTCCGAGACAACGGATTTGAGCGATCCCGCGTTCGGGAGCGGAACGCCCGCCGGGAAGTCCGATGGCACGTGCGCGTCGGAGCCGAAGACCACCGACGAACCCGAGTCGGGTACATCGGGGAGCCAGGCCGCGGCCGTGACGCCGTCGGCCAGCTTCGTCGGCCCGGTGTCGCCGAAGCTCCACCGGTAGAGCGCGCCGTCTTCAGTGACGGCGAGGAAGTGGTCGCCGGCGACGTCGGCGACCAACGACGCAACCCGACCGGGAACTTCGAACAACGTCGGGGTGACCACCGAACCCGGGGCGTCTGCGTTGCCGGCGAGGCGAAGCGGGAGCCCCTTGACGGCGCTGGCACCGTTCCGATCCGTGTTCGTCGCGATCGCGAGCGTGTCGTTGCCGACGAACGTCGCGGCGACGACATCCGGGCCGACCTCGAGATCCTGCACCTCGGTCTCCGACTGCGGCACGACGGGCCAGAGCCGGCCGACGTAGTAGTGCGGTGAAGCATCGCCGCGGAGCACGAGGCGGTAGAGCAGCCGGGTCGAGTCGGCCGACCCACCCGAGCACCTCGACTCCGTTGACCTTCGCCGACGCTTCCTTCGTGGTGCCGCCAAGCGGATCGGTCCGGAAGTTCTCGAGCTTCTTCCCGATCTGAGTCATGCCGAGCGTGTGACCTTCGCAGACGATGCCGTACGCGACGACCTTGCCGTCCGGGCTGATCACGGGGGTCTGCACCACCGACGAGCCGGCGAGTCTCGAGCGTCTTCAGCGGTTCTGGGAATGGGGCGGTGATCAGCTTCATCAGGCTCACGTCCGGTCCCAGTTGGTTCCCACAGGCACCACTCCGGCCCGTCGACGTGAAGCCAACCTGGTAGGCGCCAACCACATCATCGATTCGACCGCTCACCGACGACAGCCCGGTGAACTCGCCGAAGGAGCCGACCTCCTGCCCGTCCCGGGCGCCGAGCACCGCGACCCTTCCGTCGATCCCGACGACAACTCTCGACGGCATCGTCACGGACGCGGGGGCAGGCGGCGCCGCGGGTGCATCGGGGATCCAGGCGGCGCCGATGTATTCGCCGACCAGCTTGGTCGGCGCCGCGTCACCCTCGCTCCAGCGGTAGAGGTCGTGACCGACCACCGCGAGGATGTGCCGGCCCGACCGATCAGACACGACCTGCGTCGGGATCCCCGGAAGGGTGAAGAGCCGACGATCGCCGGAGGCGGAGACACCAGTCAGCGATACGCCGCGTGGCGCATCGCCCAACTCGAGGTGCTCCCCGTGGATCCGCGGACACCGACCCAGCCGGGACCAGAGAACACGACGCCGACGGCGGGTCCCGGGGCAGGTTGACCGGCGACGATGTCGATCTCGTGTGGGCCACTTCCACCGACGGCACCATCGAAGAGTTGGTATTCGACGTGCCGCGAGTCCGCAGCAAACTCGAGCCGGTCGGCGAAGAACGTGCGGGCGCGGGCGTGACCCTTTCGCTCACCCCGGCCCCTTGGGCAATGCCGGTCGAGAGGTCGCGCAGCACGATCTCGTGTGCTCGGACCTGGCCCGGCAAGCAGCGCAGGTAGGCGAGGTACCGGCCGTCGGCACTGATCGTCGGGCTCGTGGCGCGCTCGGCAACGAAGCTCGCGGGCCCCGATCTCGTCGCCGAGCGTGAACCGAAGGATCGAATGGTCCGCACAACCCCGGTTGCCGTCTCCCCGCACCACGTAGGCCGCCGTCCCGTTCGGGAGCACCGCAATCTGGGTCCCCTCCCCGATGCCGGCGATGGCTGTGGCTCCGCTGACCCTCTGGGAGTCCTTCGACCGGATCACAACCGGCGTTCCGTCGACCGTGATCGCCAGGATGCGCCCGGGCATCGTTGCCACGGGACCGGTCACGACCTGGGTGTCATCGCCGTCGTCGCGCACGACGAGCACAGTGATGAGCACGACCACAAGGGCGAGCGCGACTCCCGCGAGCACGAACGGAGGGCGCGACGGGCGAGTGCGAGCGGTCGGCAGCGGGTCGTCGAAGCGCGCGCTGATCCGCGACCACGATCCGGGCTCGGGCTCGATCGCGTCGGCGTACTCGTGCATCGCCTCGTGCAGGCGTTCTTCGATCTTCATCTGCGTCCCTCCAATCGCCGTGCGAGCGCGGCCAGGCCGCGGCTCGCGTGCGACTTCACCGATCCGTTCGAGATGCCGAGCGTCGACGCGATCTCCGCCTCGGAGAGCTCGAGGTAGTACCGGAGGACGAGACACTCCCGCTGCCGGCGCGGCAGGGAACGCATCGCGTGCAGCACGTCCTGCTGGTCGTCCATGAGCACGACCGTCTCCTCCGCCGAGATCGCGGCCGTCGACACCGGCTCCACGCGTCGGCGGGCGACCATCCGGCGGCGCATCCGGGACCGGGCCAGGTTCATCACGGTCGCCCGCAGGTACGTCACCGGCTGATCCACTGTCGCCCAGGCCTGGTAGACCCGGACGAAGGCCTCCTGGACGACCTCCTCACCCGCACCCTGCTCGTCGAGCAGCAGGCAGGCCAGGCGCACCAGGCTGCGGTAGTGCTCCCGGTGCAGGTCGGCAACGAGGGCATCCCGCTCCGCGGAGAGCTCGGACCGCCCGTCCCCTGCCGCCGTCATGTCGGCCATCATCACCGGTACTGACGCTCGGTGGAATGCCGAGGTTGTCACGATCCCCGGCAGACTCCGGCGAGCGACAGTTGGACTCCGGATCGACTGGCTACCATCTGCGCCGTCCCCGAGTGACCCGGTCAGAGCACGTTCGCGCCCAAGGAGCCCACATCAACATGGCAGAGGCGCAGGTGAGCCGGAACCGAGCTCGCCAGACCGTGGCCATCTTCCTCGTGAGCCTCGCCGGTCTCCTGCTCGAGGTGGGCTACACCCGGATCGTCTCCTACAAGCTCTGGTACTACTACACGTACCTCGTCATCGGCCTGGCCCTTCTGGGCATCGGCTCCGGCGGCATCTTCGTCGTCCTCTTCAAGCGTCTGCGCGCGACCGCGACCGAACGGATCATCGCGCTCTGCTCGATCTACGGCGCGATCAGCATCGTCGTCGGGTACCTCGTGATCTCCCGGATCCCCGTCGACACGATCTCGATCTGGGACTACGGCACCGGAGCGTCGTACAAGAACTTCGCCATCCTCGGGATCATCTGCTTCGCGATCTTCGCCTCGTTCATCGCGCTCGGGATCATCGTCTCGACGATCCTCGGTCGCGCGCCCGAAGGTGGCATCGGCCGGCTCTACTTCGCGGACCTCATCGGCGCCGGCCTCGGCTGCCTCGCCGCGATCCCACTGATCACCCGGCTCGGCCCGCCCGACGTGATCATGGTCTCCGCGCTCATCTTCGTCGCGGTCGGACTGCTCGCCCTCCCCCGCCGGGCCAGCGTGCTCATGGGGCTCGGGGCCGCGGTCGGCATCGTCCTCATCCTGGTCATCACCGTGTTCTCGCTCCCGGACGTCCGCACCGAGGACACGAAGGCCGGCCCGGAGAACGCCGCCTACTCGGACTGGGGTCCGGTCTTCCGCGTGGATGTGCTGTTCGTGCCCGGTGACGCCGCATTGCTGCTGCACGACGGCACGTTCGGTTCGGCGATGCACAAGTACGACGGGGACCCGAAGACCTTGACCCGCTACGACACGGACCCGCGGGCCCTTCCCTTCGCGGTGCTCGGCGACCCCCCGGGCAAGGAGCTCATCATCGGCTCCGCGGCCGGCAACGAGATCTTGGCTTCGCTGCACTTCAAGTCGAAGAAGATCGAGGGCGTCGAGCTCAACCCGGTCACGCTGTCGCTCCTGACGGACCACTACAAGAAGTACAGCGGGGACCTCGAGCACCAGCCCGGCGTCAGCCTCCACCAGGCGGACGGCCGCACGTACCTCGCTCGCAGCAACGAGAACTACGACCTCGTCTGGTACGTCGCCCCGGACAGCTACGCGGCGAACAACGCGGCGTCGTCGGGTGCGTTCGTGCTCTCGGAGAGCTACCTCTACACGAAGGAGATGATCGCCGACTCGCTGAAACACCTCACCGATGACGGGATCATGGTGGTGCAGTTCGGCGAGCTCGACTTCAAGGGCAAGCCGAACCGCACCGCCCGTTACGTCATGACGGCGCGCGCCGCGATGAAGGACATCGGCATCGAGAACCCCGGCGACCACATGATCGTCTCGGAGTTCATCACCAACAAGTCCGGCGACCTCTCGACGATCATGCTGAAGCGCACGCCGTTCACCCCGGCCGAGGTCGCGCGGTACGAGGCCGAAGCACCGAAGCTGCCGATGGTGAGCACGTCGTGGGTACCGGGTCAGCAGCCCACGGACCACGTCGTCTCACGGCTTGCGGGTGCCACCGACGCCGAAGCCGCGAAGATCGCGGCCGACTATCCCCGCGACATCAGC
Organism: uncultured Acidimicrobiia bacterium; assembly: GCA_963770095.1. Lineage (GTDB taxonomy): Bacteria > Actinomycetota > Acidimicrobiia > IMCC26256 > JAENVU01 > Chersky-806. The sequence continues at coordinate 409,801 of CAVYOO010000003.1, read as the reverse complement.
CCGATCAGCGACGATGCCCCGTTCTTCTGGCACTTCGTCGGCTTCGACGATGTGGTCAAGAACATCTTCCAACCGTTGACCGCAAGCACCCCCGAGGACTCCATCGGCGAGCGGGTGCTGCTCCTGCTGCTCGGCGTGTCGGTCGTCTACGCGTTCGTGTTCCTGCTGGCGCCGTTCTTCTTCGTCCGCAAGGAATGGCGGGCGCTCCCGGGCAAGGGGATCTCGGCGGTGTACTTCTCCGCGCTCGGTCTCGGGTTCATGTTCTACGAGATCACGATGATCCAGCGATTGGTGAGGTTCCTCGGGTATCCCACCTATTCGCTCACGGTGACGCTCGCCTCGATCCTGGTGTTCACCGGGATCGGCGCGCTCGTGAGCAAGCGGTTCGCCGGCCGGAGCTGGCTGATGCCGCTGCTGCTCGCGGTGCTCGCCGTCATCACGATCTTCTACGAGTTCGGCCTCGACAACCTGACCGACTCGCTGCTCGACCAGAGCCTGTTCATCCGGGTCGTCGTCTCGCTCGTCGTACTCGCGCCGCTCGGCCTCTGCCTGGGCATGTTCATGCCGCTCGGCCTCAGCCTCGTCGCGAAGCTGAGCCCCCACGCCGACGAGTACATCGCCTGGTCGTGGGCCATCAACGGCTTCTTCTCGGTCATCGGATCGGTGCTCACGACGATCCTGTCCATGTCGTACGGGTTCAACACCGTGCAGTTCCTCGCCCTCGGCGTATACGTGGTCGCGGCCCTTGCCTTCACCCGCATCGCCGCGGTGGCCCGACGGAATCCGGTTCCCGTCGCGTCGGTGCCGCCGGCCCCGCCGTTGCCCGAGCCGGCCCCCGTCTCGTAGGAACGGTCGCTTGGCGCGAGTCACCGGACTGTTCCGGTACCCGGTGAAGTCCATGCAGGGCGAGGCGCTGACCCGGGCCGACGTCGGTCCCGTCGGCATCGTCGGCGATCGCCACTGGGCCATCCTCGATGTCGAGACCGGCCTGGCACTGACCGCGCGCCGCCAGCCGGAGCTTCTCGACGCGTCCGCCGCGCTCGAGGGCGAGGAGGTCGTCATCACACTTCCCGACGGGACCGTCACGAACGACGACGGCGTGCTCTCCGCCTGGCTCGGGCACGCGGTCACGCTCACCCGGGCCGATCCCGCGATCCACGGGACCTACGAGATCGCGCTCGACTTCGAGCACGAGAACACTTCGGAATGGTTCCAGTGGGAGGGCCCGAACGGCAGCTTCCACGATTCGGCCCGCACGCAGGTCTCGATCGTCGGCGAGGACACGATCGCCGGTTGGGACGTCCGCCGGTTCCGCCCCAACGTGCTGGTCGACGGTGGGGACGAAGACCAGTGGGTCGGGCACAACATCGCCCTCGGCGCGACGCGGCTCGACATCGTGAAGCCGATCGACCGTTGCGTGATCACCACCCGCCCGCAGCCGGGTGGCATCGAGCGCGACCTCGATGTCCTGCGCACGGTCAACCGAGACCGCGCCGGCAACCTCGGCGTCGGCGCGATGGTCACCACGCCGGGCCCGATCGCACTCGGCGACGAGGTCTTCCCCATCTGAACGACAAGCTCGGCCCGCTGAACCGCACTGGGTGCGGTCGAGCGGGCCGAGAGTGAAGCTGGAAAATAGGTGTTGCTAGACCGCGAGCAGGTCGCGGGCGCCGGTGTCGGCCGACGGGTGGCGCAGCTTGCTCATCGCCCGAGCTTCGATCTGACGGATCCGCTCCCGGGTGAGGTTGAAGTACTCGCCCACCTCTTCGAGGGTCCGGGGCTCGCCGCGGTCCAGGCCGAATCGCAACGCCAGGATCTGGCGCTCGCGCTCGTCCAGCGGAGCCAGCAGCTTTTCGATCTCGGCGGGCAGGAGTGCGGTCGCAGCCACCTCGAACGGGGACTCGGCCGAACGGTCCTCGACGATGTCGCCCAGCTCGGCGTCACCGTCTTCACGCAGCGGCTCCGAGAGCGAGAGGGGCTCGGCCGCGAAGCGCAAGGCTTCGGTGACCTTGTCCTCGGGCATCTCGACCTCGGCGGAGAGCTCCGCGAGGGTCGCCGGGCGGCCGAGCTTCAGCTCCAGGCGCGAGCGCGCCTTCTGCAGCCGGGCCAGCGTGTCGCCGGCGTGCACCGGCAGCCGGATGGTCCGGCCGGTGTTCGCGATGCCGCGGGTGATCGCCTGGCGGATCCACCAGGTCGCGTAGGTGGAGAACTTGAAGCCCTTGCGCCAGTCGAACTTCTCGACCGCGTGCATGAGGCCGAGGTTGCCCTCCTGGATCAGGTCCAGGAGCGGCAGGCCGGACGCCTGGTACTTCTTGGCGATCGAGACCACGAGCCGCAGGTTCGACTGCACGAAGGTCCGCTGGGCGTCGTCGCCCTCACGGGCCCCGCGGCGCAGCTCACGCTTCTTCGCCGGAGTCAAGGCCTTGCCGCCGGCTTCCATCTCGGTGCGAGCCTCGTTGCCCCGCTCGATCTGCTGAGCCAGCCGTACCTCGTCATCCTTGGTCAGGAGAGGGTACTGGCCGATATCGGTCAAATAGAGGCGGACCAGATCTTCTTCGTCGCGTTCGACGCGCTCCTTCGCCACGCAGGAAACACCCTCTCAGCAGAGATGAAACTTGTGGATAACTACAACGGGTGCCCGCGGGAACTTCTTCCCAGCCACCCGGCCCCTCCCCGTGCCTGTACGATACCGACCCCGTCAAGGAGCCTTATCCACAGCCCTGTGGACACCCGTGGGACAGGCGGGAGGGGATTCAAGTCTACATGGCGGGCGCACCCACGCTCGCCTCGATTGCCAGGCTGGGGCCTCGAAGCGCCGGTCCGGGCCCGGTGGCGGCGCCCTGGGCACGCGCATCGGGGTTCTTGCGTAGGGTCGCGGCGTGTTTGCCCGGGGTGCGAGGCCGTGAGCGAGATCCAGTATCTCCAGTCCGAGGGCCGGTATGTCGCGTACCGGATCGAGGGGGCGGGACCGATCGATCTGCTCGTCTGCGACGAGATCACGATGTTGTCCATCGACTCGACCGCCGACGAACCCCATCTGCACCACTTCGACGAACGGCTGGCATCGTTCGCTCGGCTGATCACCTTCGATCGCGGCGGCATCGGCCTCTCGGACCCCCCGCCCGTCGGCACTCCGCTGAGCGTCGAGGGTTGGGGCAACGACGCGCTCGCGGTGCTGGACGCCGCCGGCTCCACGCGAGCCGCCGTGCTCGGAGTGTGCAGCGGCGGGATCCCGCTGAGCCTCCTGGCGCGGGCACCTCAGCGCGTGTCCCACCTGGTCTTCTTCAACGGCTACGCGACGTCCGAGCGCGCGACGGACCAGCCGTGGCTCCGGGACTACGAGGGTTGGATCGACGCAACGACACGCGCCGAGCGCGCCCCCGATGTGGTCGACGACGTGGCCTACCTCGTTCCGAGCCTCGCCCACGACGCGAGCTTTCGTCGGTGGTGGCGCCAGGCCGGCCAGCGCGGCGCGAGCCCCAAGATGGCGTCAGCCGCCAACCGGGCCATCCTCGATGTCGACCTGCGCCACGTGCTCCCAACCATCGAGGTGCCCACCCTCTTCCTGTACCGAACGGACGCCGCGTTCGCCTCGCGCGAGACGAGCCAGAAGCTGGCGGCGGATGTCCCGGGCGCACGCATCGTCGAGCTCCCGGGCAACGACTACTTTCCGTTCGCCGGCGATGCGGACGCGGTGGCCGACGAGATCGAGGAGTTTCTCACCGGATCGAACTCGCCCCGAGCGGTGCCGCGCGTGCTCACGACGATCTTCTTCTCCGACATCGTGGGCTCCACGGTGCAGGCCACCCAGCTCGGAGATCAGGAGTGGCGCACCCGCCTCGATCGACACGATGCGGCGCTGCGTCGGCAGTTCCGGCGATTCGGTGGGCGTGAGGTGAACACCACGGGGGACGGGTTCATCGCCTCCTTCGATGTGCCGGCTCGGGCCGTGCAGTGCGGGCTCGCCGCGTGTGAAGCCGCCCGGGATTCGGGCGTCGAGATTCGGGTGGGCATCCATACGGGGGAGGTCGAAAAGCGCGGGGACGATCTCGGTGGGATCGGGGTCCACATCGCGGCTCGCATCCTCGCCGCCGCGGAACCGAGCTCGGTGTTCGTGTCGTCGACGGTGAAGGACCTCGTGACGGGCTCCGAGCTGCGGTTTCAGGACCGGGGCCCGCACGATCTCAAGGGCGTTCCGGGCTCGTGGCAGCTCTTCGAGGCCGTGGCATGACCGAAGACGTCGAGATCTGGGTGGTCGCGGGGCAGTACCAGGCCCGGAGCGGCAAGGAGCCGGATCTCGGTGCGGTCCTCGCCCGCTACGTGGTGCTCACCCGCGGCGTCGCCGGGTGCCGGAACGTCGACCTGGTGGCCTCGGCGAGCACCCCCGGAAAGTTCCTGGTCGTCGAGAAGTGGGACGACGCGGACGCCCAGCGGGCCCATCTCGACGACCCGGTCATGGTCGACATGGCGACCGCCGCCACACCCCTGCTCGCGGGCGCACCGGACCTCGATCTCTACGAGGCCATCTCCGCCCACGACCTCGAGTAGCGGCCCGGAGACGAGTCGAACGGCCTAAGAGCCGCGCAGCGAGGGCTCGCGCAGCGACTTCTTCGCCGCCGGACGGGGATCCGCGGCCGCGAGCCGTTCCTCCGTCTCCACGAGCTCACCCCATGAGAACGAGTCCGACTGCCAGATCCGGTCGTACTCGGCGTCCGCCACGTCGTTGAAGCCGGCGCGGAGCCGGTAGCTGTATCGGCGGCGCGCCTCGTTGAGCAGGAAGCCACCCAACCGGCTCAGGCGCCCGTCCGTGTAGACGTCCCAGATCGCCCGCTGGCGCTCGGAGATCTCACCGTCCGGCGGGGCATCCTCGAACCCACCGTCGAGCCGGTCGCGGCCACGGAGGAACGCGGCACCGAGCTCGGTCCTGGACATCTCCGGCTGCAGCTCGGCGAGGCGCTTCGGGTCCTCGAAGCACCCACCCGAGAACCAGAACGAGAGCTGGCCGGGCGCGGCCTCGGACGTCGAGGCGATGAGCGGTCCGGGCAGGGCCTCGTCGACCTCGATCACGATGCTGGTGCCCGAGGGCACGCCGACGGCCTCGGCCGCGTCCTGCGCGACCGACAGCAGCTCGGCCGCGTCGTACTTGACCAGCGTGAAGGCCTCGGGAGTCAGCGAGATGTCGTAGCTCACGCGGATGCGGCAGCCTCGGCGGACATCGCCCGCGCGTCTTCCTGCGCCTGCACCGAGATCTCGGAGATCTCGTCGATCTCCTCACCCGTGAAGCCGGCCATCGCCCGCAGCTTGCGGGCGAGCTGAATCGGGTTCTCGTCGGTCTCGCCGCGGAACCCGCCCAGGCTGAAGAGCTTGTCGACGCCCCGCTGGAACTCGAGCGCACGCTCGCGCCGCTCCGGATCGTTCTCGGTGAGGCGGCGCAGCCAGTCGGAGCCCATCTTCACGTGGGTCACCTCGTCGGCCAGCATCCAGTCCTCGCAGAACTCGAGCACCGGGTCGCCCGAGACGTCGCCGAACTCGCGCATCGTGTTGAACACGTCGATGGCGAGACCCTCGAGCGCGCGGTTGACCCCGCACAGGCGAAGGATCGGGTCCGTGGCGCACGCGGCCTCGTAGAGGAACGTCGCCTCGTTGAACTCACCGATCTCGGTGCCCATCCACTCGCCGAGCTTGACGGAGATCTCGACGTGACGGCTCTCGTCCCAGCACTGCCGCGCCATGTCGAGCTTGAGCGCGAACGGTGCCTCGTCGTCGTCGAAGTCGAACGTGGTGCGGCCGGCGCCTTCGAGGGCCTGGATCTCGCCCGTGAAGATGCCGTGCATCAGGTTGCGAGCCCGGTCGGCCGCCGCGGGACGGTTGGGCTGCGAGCTTCGCCGGAACCGAGGTCCCGGTCGGCGAGCGCCTGGTTCCGCGGGTCCATGATCGCGTCCATGATCGTGGACCGAACGAAGCGCGAGTCCCGAGCGAGCTCACTCGGCGGCAGGTTCTTCTTCATCGTGCGTTCCCCCTGATACAGGACATCAACGAGGAGCTCATACGGTGGCTCCTTCCACCTTGGAACCCGAGCTTTCCGGGGTCTCACCCAGCGTACCCGGACCCGCGATGCCACCGGCTCGCAGCACCAGCTTTTCGAGCTCGACCTGGCGCTTGGCGGCCCGATCGACCTCGGCTTCGGTCTCGATCAGCGACTGGATCAGCATCTCGCCCTCGGTCCAGTCGGCGTGCTCGTCCTGGAGGATGAACCCCAGGGAGCGCTGCGTCGGGGAGTCGGTGATCCGGCTGGTGGCGTTCAGGTGGTACGTGTACGCCGCGATCTTGCGGGGGATCAGGACCCGGTAGACACCGACCAGCTTCTCGATGGTCAGCTCCGGCGCCTCGGGCTCACGGATCGACTCCATGAACTCGTTCATCGCGTCGTTGGCCGGGACCGTCAGGCGGGTGGTGTTCATCTCGCGCAGCTCGGGGAGGCGCTTGTCCCAGAGCTCGGCGTGCCAGGCGTGGTGGTAGCAGTGCCGGCCCAGGACGAGCTTCACGTCGAGCTCGGGGACGGTGGCCACCCATCCGCCGAGGGTCTCGAAGAGCCGCATCTCGATCCACTTGTAGATGCCGACCCGCCGGGCCGACTCGTCCACGTCGAAGAGTCCGGGGATCTCGCGACGGTCCCACGGGGCGAACGCGGGTCGGGGCTTCAGGGGGTCGGCCATCTCAGATTCGTCCTCGTCCCGGTTCCTGGGGGGTCACTTCGGGCATCGACGCATTCTTCGCCTGCCTTGACCGACCGGTCAAGTGGCGGGCGGCACACTGCCGTGGGTGCCCCGCTCCGCCACGAAGATCCCGGCCAGGATCAGGGCCGCGCCGAAGTATCCGACCACCCCCAGGCGCTCCCCCACGGCGTATCCGACCACCCCGGCGACGACCGGCTCCGCAAGGTTGAGGATGCTCGCGCGCGAGGCATCGATCGTCCGCTGGGCCCAGGCCGAGAGGCTGAACGCGATGGCCGAGCAGCCGACGCCGGTGAAGATCACGGTCAGGATCACGCCGGTGTCGATCGTCCCGAAGCCGTCCACGACCACGAACGGGATCGACACGATCGCGACCACGCCGAGCTGCACCGTGATGAGCCCGAAGATGTCAAAGCGGTTCGCGAGCATCCCGGTCCGGACGTACCAGCAGCCGAACAGGAACGCGGCGAGCAACGTGACCGCATCGCCGTAGCTCATCGACAGCTCTGCGCCGGTGAGCAGGAACAGACCGACGATCGAGATTGCGACCGCGAGGACGATGCCGGTCCGCGGGAAGCGCCGGTACACGATCGCCTCGACGATCGGCGTGAAGACCGCGAAGAGTCCGGTGATGAACGCGGAGTTGGACGTCGACGTGTTCTGGAGCCCGACGTTCTGGGTGAAATACGCGCGAACGCGGCGATGACGCCGAGCGACGCGCCTCCGAGCAAGAACGTCCGCATCGTGTCCGACGGTCGCCGCCCGGGACCGGCCCACGAGCGGCGCACCGCGAACGGAGCCAGCACGGCCGCGCCCACCGCGAAGCGCATCAGGTTGAACCCCATCGGAGTTGTGTGATCGAGCGCGTCCTGCACGACCGAGAACGTGACGCCGTACAGGAAGGCGGCGATCGAGATCGCGATCTCCGGGTAGTACCCGCGCACGCCCGGCGCGGTTCGCACGTTGGCGGTCACACCGCTGCGGTCAGCCCGACCAGCGGTTGGTGATCGGGAGCCGGCGGTCCTTGCCGAAGGCCTTCGCCGAGACCCGGATGCCGGGAGGGGCCTGGCGCCGCTTGTACTCGCTGCGGTCCACCAGCGCGACCACCCGATCCACGGTCGCGCGGTCGAATCCCTCGGCTTCGATCTCGGCCGCCGACAGATCGTCTTCCACGTAGTCCTCGAGCACTTCGTCGAGCACGGCGTACGGGGGCAACGAGTCCTCGTCCACCTGGTCGGGGCGCAGCTCCGCGCTCGGGGGCTTCTCGAGCACCGACTCGGGAACGATCTCGCGGCCGGCCCGCCGGTTGCGGTCCACGCAGAGGGCGTACACGAGCATCTTCGGGACGTCCTTGATCACCGCGAAGCCGCCGGCCATGTCGCCGTAGAGCGTGCTGTACCCGGTGGCCATCTCGCTCTTGTTCCCGGTGGTCAACACCATCCAGTCGAACTTGTTCGAGATCGCCATGAGCAAGGTCCCGCGGATGCGGGCCTGGAGGTTCTCCTCGGCAAGCCCCGGCGCGGTGCCGGCGAACGCCGGCGCGAGGAGCTCGGTGAAGGCGTGGTGTGCCTCCTCGATCGGCACGACCATGGTCGCGATGCCCAGGTTCTGGGCGAGCAGCTCCGCATCCGTGACGCTGTGGCCACTCGAGTACCGGGACGGCATCAGCACGCCGGTCACGCGCTCCGGCCCGAGCGCGTCCGCGGCAATCGCCGCGACGAACGACGAGTCGATCCCGCCGGACAACCCGATGAGCACGTGCTCGAAGCCGTTCTTGGTGACGTAGTCGCGGGTGCCCAGCACCAGCGCCTCGTACACCTCGTGCACCGGCGCGAGCAGCGGCTCGATCCGGGGCGCTCCGGCCGGCGCACCGATGCGCACGTCGCTCACCGGGGTCTCGGTCAGCGCGACGGCCGTGGCGCGGCCGCGCGGATCGAGGAGGCGACGGCGGAAGCCGGGGCGAACGTCCAGGTCGACGACGAGCAGGTCCTCGGCGAACTGGCTTTCCCCGCGCGACCAGGCCGCCGCTCTCGTCGAACACCATCGACGCACCGTCGAAGACCAGCTCGTCCTGGCCACCGACGAGGTTGACGTAGACGACCGGGACCTGGGCGTCGGCGGCCCGGGTGGCCAGCATCGTCTCGCGCTCGCGCACGCGGCCCGCGTAGTACGGGGACGCGTTGATGTTGACGATGAGCTCGGCCCCGCCGGCGGCCTGCGTCACAATCGGCCCGGTCGGGCTCCACGCGTCCTCGCAGATCGTGATCCCGACGCGCACACCCCCGACGACGAAGAGCGGCCCGTCCACGGTGGACGGTGCGAAGTACCGCTGCTCGTCGAACACCGCGTAGTTGGGGAGCAGGTGCTTGCGGTAGACGCCCTGGACCTTGCCGTTGGCACACAGGGCCGCCGAGTTGTAGAGGTCGCGACCGGCTTCGGGAAACCCGATCACCGCGGCGAGCCGCCCGGTGCGCGCGGCGAGCTTCTCGAGGGATCTCGTTGGCCTGGGCGACGAACGCCGGCTTCAGGAGGAGGTCTTCGGGCGGATAGCCGGTGACCGCGAGCTCGGGGAACGCGATGAGGTCGCAGCCCGCGGCGTCGGCCTGCTCGTACGCGTCGAGCATGCGCGACACGTTGCCGGTCAGGTCACCGACGACGAGATCGAGCTGGGCCGCCGCGAGGCGCAACCGGGGCATACCCCCAGGATACGGGGTGACTGTCGCCGCGCGACACTGCACGTCATGACGCGCCCGGATGCCGTCCTCGACGCGCCCGGGGTCGGATCCGCCCTGGCGCAATCTGCCGATCCGCACAACGCGCGAGCGGTGTTGAGCCGCGTCCTCGAGGCGCAACCGGAGCTGGCGCCGATGCTCCGCGACGATCGACTGGTCCGGGACGCAGTGATCGCAATCGCCTGTGCCTCCCGATCACTGTCGGCTGCGCTCGCAACCGATCTGACGCTCATCGACCCGATCCGCGATCCGGGCCCATTCAACGCCGAACGCACGACGGCGGACTACCGGGAGTCGGTCGAAGCCGCGGCGGTGGCCGATCCGGACGAGCTCCGCCACTGGAAGCGCCGCGAGTACTTCCGAATCGCGGCGCGTGACCTCCTCGGTCTCGCCGACCTCCCCACGGTCGGGCGCGAGCTCGCCGGGCTCGCGGAGGTGTGCCTGGGCCGGGCGTTGCACATCGTCGACGCCGAGGCTCCGCTCGGGGTCATCGCCATGGGGAAGCTGGGCGGGCGGGAGCTGAACTACGCGAGCGACGTCGACGTGCTGTTCGTCCACGACGGCGACCAGGCCGAAGCCGACGCGGCCGCGCCGCCGCCTGCTCGCGGTGATGGCCGAACCGTCTCCGGCGGGGATCGTGTTCCGGACCGACGCTGACCTGCGGCCCGAGGGCCGGTCCGGGTCCCTGACCCGGAGCCTTGACTCGTACCGGGCCTGGTACGAGCGGTGGGCGCAGACCTGGGAGTTCCAAGCTCTGATCAAGGCGCGCGCCGCCGCCGGCGACGCCGACCTCGCCGCGGGGTTCATGCGAGCTGGTCGAACCGTTCGTGTGGCCCGATGTCCTCGGGCCGGACGCGGTTCGGGCCATTCGCGCGATGAAGGCCCGGGCCGAAGGTGAGACGCACCGACGTGGGCTGGACGACCGGGAGCTGAAACGCGGGCGCGGTGGGATCCGAGACATCGAGTTCGCGGTCCAGCTCCTCCAGCTCGTCCACGGGCGCCATGATCCGACGATCCGATCGGGGAACACGCTCGACGCGCTCGACGCTGCTCGTTGCTACCGGTTACGTCAACCAGGCCGATGCCATGCCCTTCGACGCGGCGTACCGGTTCCTCCGGACCGTCGAGCACCGCCTCCAGCTGTGGGACGAGCAGCAGACTCACACGCTCCCCGCGGACGACGCGGCGTTGACGCGACTCGCACGTGTGCTCGGCTACCGGGACCGCGGGCGTTCGACCGCGGCCGAGCAGCTCGGCGCGAACCACCGGGCCCACCAGGCCCGCGTGCGATCCACGCACGAGAAGCTCTTCTTCGGTCCACTGCTCGAAGCCCTCTCCGGGCGCCCCGGGCCCCTGACCGCCGGCGCGGCCGAGGATCGGCTGCGCGCGTTCGGCTTCCTCGATCTGCGTGCGACCCGCGCCGCGCTGCGAGGAGCTGACCCACGGGTTCAACCGGACCTCGCAGCTGATGGTGCAGGTCCTCCCACTGCTCCTGGAGTGGTGCTCCGAGTCGCCTGATCCCGATCTCGCGCTCCTGCAGCTCCGCCGGCTGGCCGAGGGTCCAACTCGTTCGGCCAACCTCGCGATCGTGTTCCGCGACACCCCGGGCGCCGCGCAGCGCACCTGTCGCATCCTTGGTTCGAGCCGGATGCTCGGCGACGCGCTCCGCCGCCAACCCGACTTCGTGCAGACCCTCGGCGACGACGCCGCCCTCACGACCTCGAAACCGCGGCAGCAGTTCGTCGAGGAGGCCATTTCGGCAGTTCGGTGGCGGGCGAACGATCCGAGCGCCCGCCGGAGCGGACTGCGGCGCTACAAGCGACGCGAGCTGTTGCGCGTCGCTTCGCGCGACCTGCTCTCGTTCGCCGATCTCGTCGACACCGGCCGCGACCTCTCCACCCTGGCGGAAGCGTGCCTCGAAGCGTCACTCGTTGCGCTGGCGCCGAGGGTGCCGTTCGCCGTTATCGGCATGGGCCGGTTCGGCGGGTGCGACCTGTCGTACGTGTCGGACCTCGACGTGTTGTTCGTATATGACGGCGACGGCCCGGCGGACTACCGCGAAGCCGAACGGGTCGCGACCCAGCTGCTGCTCGAGATCGGTGAGCGCACCGCGGAGGGGCGCACGTTCGCGATCGACGCGGCACTCCGACCGGAGGGGAAGCAGGGCTCGCTGACCCGCTCACTCGCCGGTTTCCGGAACTACTGGGAACGGTACGGGCTGACCTGGGAGTTCCAGGCGCTGATCAAGGCGCGCCCGGCCGCCGGCGACGCGGAGCTCGGCCGTCGTTTCTGCGAGCGAGCGGAACCGTTCGTCTACCGCACCCCGTTGCCCGAGGAAGCCGTGCGCGACGTACGCCGGATGAAGGCGCGCATCGAGAAGGAGCGCATCCCGCCCGGCGAAGACCCGCAGTTCCACCTCAAGCTGGGGCGCGGCTCACTCTCGGACATCGAGTTCACCGTGCAGCTGTTGCAGCTGATGCACGGCGCGCACCACGAGTCGCTCCGAACTCCGGAGACGATGATGGCGCTCGAAGCACTCGTCGCGGTCGGGATCTTCGAGCCCGCCGACGCGGACGCTTTGCGCGAGGCGTTCGAGCTCTGCTCCGCGGCCCGCAACGCCCGCTTCCTGGTGACCGGCTCCGAACGTGAATCGCTCCCGACCGACATGGGCGAAGCAGAGCACGTGGCCCGGTTGCTCGGATACGTCGACCGGCCCCAGGCCTCGCTCCGAGACGACTACCGGCGGCTCACCCGGCACGCGCGTCAGGTCGTCGAGCGGGTGTTCTACGGGCGCGAATAGTCCTCGCGGTGCCTCGCCCTCTACCCTTCGAACTGCTCCGGAGGCGTGTGGCCCTGGAAGCATCAGGAGGATCTCATGGGTCGCAGGGTGTTCGTCGTCGGTGTGGGCATGACCAAGTTCGAGAAGCCGGGTGGCCGGGAGTGGGACTACCCCGACATGGCGCGCGAGGCGGGCAACGCCGCGCTCGAGGACGCCGGGATCTCCTACGACCTGGTCGAGCAGGCCGCCGTGGGCTACTGCTACGGCGACTCCACCGCCGGCCAGCGTGCCCTCTACGAGATCGGCGTCACCGGCATCCCCGTCGTGAACGTCAACAACAACTGTGCCACCGGGTCCAGCGCCTTGTACCTCGCGAAGCGCTTCGTGGAGGGCGGCCTCGCCGACTGCGCGTTAGCGCTCGGCTTCGAGAAGATGGAGAAGGGCTCGCTCGGCATCAAGTACATGGACCGCGCGATGCCGATGCAGTGGACGTTCGAGAAGATGAACGAGAAGCGCGGATTCACGCAGGCACCGCCGGCACCACAGATGTTCGGCAACGCCGGTCGCGAGTACATGGAGCGCTACGGCGTCAAGGCCGAGTCCTTCGCCCGCATCGCAGAGAAGAACCACCGCCACTCGGCGAACAACCCGAACTCACAGTTCCGCGACATCTACTCCCTCGACGACATCCTGGCGGCGAAGATGGTGCACGAGCCGCTGACCAAGCTGCAGTGCTGCCCGACGTCGGACGGTGGTGCCGCGGCGATTGTCGTGAGCGAGGACTTCGTGCGCGAGCACGGGCTCGAGGACCAGGCGGTCGAGATCGTCGGCATGTCGATGCACACCGACTTCCCGTCGAGCTTCGAGTCCGACAGCGACATGAGCTTCGTCGGTTTCGACATGAGCAAGGCGACCGCGGCCGACGTCTACGAGCAGTCGGGTCATGGCCCCGAAGAGGTGGACGTGATCGAGCTGCACGACTGCTTCTCGGCCAACGAGATGATCACCTACGAGGCACTCGGTCTGTGCGACGAGGGTGGCGCGGGCGAGCTCATCGACTCGGGCGCGGTGACCTACGGCGGCGACGTCGTGGTCAACCCGTCGGGCGGCCTGATCTCCAAGGGCCACCCACTGGGGGCTACCGGTCTCGCGCAGTGCGCCGAGCTGAACTGGCAGCTTCGGGGTACCGCCGACGCCCGCCAGGTGACCGACGCGAAGCTCGCGCTGCAGCACAACCTCGGTCTCGGCGGCGCCTGCGTCGTCGCCATGTACGAGAAGGCCTCCCTCTAGCCCCTCCGCCCATTCGGTGTCGTTTGAACACGCCCTGGCGTGTTCAAACGACACCGAAACAAGGGTTGGGTCAGGCGATGGTGGCGATGCCGCCGTCGACGGGGAGGATGACGCCGGTGACGTACGCCGAGCCGCGGAGCCGAGGTAGAGCGCGGCAGCGGCCATGTCCTCCGGACGGCCGATGCGCTTCATCGGCGGCGCTCTGCGCGATCGAGTCGCCGAAGCTCTCGAGGGTCGCGGCCATCATCTTCGACTCGAACGGGCCCGGCGCGATCGCGTTGACGGTGACCTTCGGCGCGAGCCGCTTCGCGAGGTGGCGGGTCAGCTGGTGCACCGCGGCCTTGGCCGACGAGTAGGCGTACGTCTCCATGAGCGGGACCTGGATGCCGTCGATCGAGCCGATGTTGATGACCCGCGCCGGATCGTCGTCGGTCGACGCGGCTTCGAGCCGCGGCCGCAGGAACTTCGTGAGATGGAACACCGCCTTCACGTTGAGGTCGAGCACGCGGTCCCACGCCTTGTCGTCGTACTCGTCAAGTGGCGCACCCCACGTGGCACCCGCGTTGTTCACGAGGATGTTCACGTGCTGCTCGCGGTGAGCAATCTCATCCGCGAGGCGCCGGCACTCGGCCTCGGTCGAGAGATCCGCCGGGATCCCGATGCATTCTCCGAGCTCAGAGAGTGCGCGCTCGGTCTCGGTGACGACGTCCGCCTTGCGGGACGACACGTAGACCTTCGCCCCGGCGCGCACGTACGCCTCGGCAATCATCAGCCCGATCCCCCGGGTGCCGCCGGTGACGACGGCGACCTTCCCGCGAATCGAGAACAGCTCCTGCAGCACATCGTCAGTCGACATCGTTCCTCCTCGGTGGCGCTGGGACCGTAGACGAGCGGGCGCCAATCCGATGCCCCGACGCCGTACCATCGATCCGCGAATGCTCCAGCTCCGGATCGTCAGCCCACCCGTCTGCACCAATTCCCTGGTGGCACTGCTGGTCGCGAACGACGGAGTCATCTCCGTCGAGCTGCGGCGCGACGCCGCGATCAAGCCCGCCGACGGCGACATCGTGGTGGCGGACGTTCTGCGCGAGCGGGCGAACGACATCGTCGACCAGATCCGGGACCTCGCCGTCGACGACGTCGGTGAGCTGAGCATCATCGAGATTGGGGCCACGCGATCCGAGCTGGCGCACCAGGCCAGTCTGAAGGCCCACGGCCGCGCGAGCGATGTGATCGTGTGGACACTGCTCGAGACCCGAGTGCATCAGGACGGTGTTCCCTCGATCGCGTTCTTCTGCTTCATGGCGGTGGCGGCGGTCATCGCCACGATCGGCATCATCGTCGACTCGGCGGTGCTCATCGTTGGTGCAATGGTCGTGGGCCCCGAGTACGGACCGCTGGCTGCGTTCGCGGTCGCGATCTTCCAAGGCAAGGTCCGCACCGCCCGGTACGCATTCTTCGTGCTCGTAGCCGGGCTCGCGGTGGCCATTGCCACGGCCACGCTCGCGGCGTTGACCTTCAACGCGCTTCACGCGGACATCGTTGCGTACGAGAGCCGGTTCTTCACGCGCTTCGTGACCGAGCCGAACATCTACTCGGCGCTCGTCGCGTTCGCGGCGGGCCTCGTCGGAGTGATGGCCGTCGGCCTCGGTCGTTCGGGCGCGCTCACCGGAGTCGTGGTCTCGGCCACGACGATCCCCGCCGCCGCCGCGATCGGGGTCAACGCCGCCGACGGGACGTGGGACGACGCGGCCCGGAGCGCGCTGCAGCTCGGGATCAACGTCGGGTGCCTCGCCGCGGGCAGCCTCGCCGCGCTCTTCGTGTACCGGGTGGTCGTGTCGAGCCGGCGCCGCTGACGCACAAATTCCGAACCGGGCGGGAGTTGCCCGCCGGTAGCGTGCAGCCGTGGATGACGAGCGGAGAGGGTTCCTCACCGGGAATCTCGCCTACATCCTGTGGGGCCTCCTCACGCTCTACTGGCACGAGCTCACGGGGCTGGATGCCTTCGGGCTGATCGCCTGGCGCATCGTGTGGTCAGTCGTCGTCCTCGCAGTGCTGCTGACGGTACGGCGGCACTGGTCCGACCTCCACAGCCTGCTGACCCGCCGACGCATCGTCCCCACGGCCGTCGCGGCCATCGCGCTGGCAACGAACTGGACGACGTACGTGTGGTGCGTGACCCACGGCCGCGTCGTCGAGACCGCGTTGGGCTACTTCCTCTCGCCGATCGGACTCGTGCTCGCGGGGGTCGTGCTGTTCCACGAGCGGCTGCGACGGGCACAGATCGTCGCGCTGGCACTCTGTGGCGTCGCCGTCGTCGTGTTGGCGGTGGGCTACGGGTCGCCGCCGTACTTCGCGCTCGCTGATCATGGTGTCGTGGACGTTCTACGGCGTGACGAAGAAGCGAACTGCGCTTCCTCCGCTCGAGGGTCTCGCGGCCGAGACGATGGTGCTCGCGCCAGTCGCCGTCGTCGCGCTCCTGGTGATGCAGACCGGAGGCACTCCCAGCCTCGAGGGTGCGTCGACCCTGCAGCTCGTGCTCATACCGTTGACGGGCGTCGTCACGACCGTCCCGCTGTTGCTGTTCGCCTACGCGGCGCGCCGGGTTCCGCTCGCGATGCTCGGTTGGCTCCAGTACTGGGTGCCGTCGATCAACCTCGTGCTTGGCGTCGCGGTCTACGACGAGTCCATGCCGGCCTGGCGCATGGCCGGATTCACGCTCGTCTGGATCGCACTCGCGCTCATCACGATCGACGGCGTGCGCGTGTCGCGCATGACGCCCGCAACGCCGCCGGTAGAGACCGAACCTGTCCCGTTGGAAGGCTGACCGTGACAGCCGCGAACGCCATGGGCCGCGGGCACTCAGTCCGGAGGGAACAGCGCGGGGAGCAGCGCGAGCAGTTGGGGGAACACGGGTGTGAAGCGGTCCTGGCCCCAGGGCGTACCCGGCTCATTGGCCATTGCCATCGTGGTCACACCACAGATCACCGAGGCGACGACGAAGATCGCCTGGTCGGAATCGACGGCGGCCGCGCCGAGCTGACCGGCCTCGACCGCGTCGCGCAGCATGCGTCGCTGCATCTCGACCATCTCGTGGCTGGCGGCCATCGCCGCGTCGCTCGCGTCGAAGCTCGGGACCGGCCGCCAGTACATGAGCTGGGCCAGCGCGGGGTGGTCGAGGAGGTAGCGGCCGTTCGCCTCGAGCGTGGCGGCGAGGGCGAGGAGGCCGGGCGGAGCGTCGATCTCCGCGCGGCGCATGACCTCGAGGGTCGCGACCATGCCCCGTTCGAACAGTGCGTCGTAGACCGCGGTGATGGAGGGGAAGTACTTGTAGAGCGACGGTGGTTGGACGCCGAGGCGGCGGGCGACCTCGGCGAGAGTCAGACCGTTCACGCCCTCCTCGCTCATGACCGCTTCGGCGAGGTCGAGGATCTCGGCGATCGTCTCCTGGCGACGCCGGGCGCGGCGATCGGTCGCCGGGGCCGGGGCGTCGGCGGCGGAAGTGGACATGCCAACCAGCGTAGCAGGTCTTGTGCTTGACAACGAAAGCTATGGCTAATAGCCTGCGCTATGTCATCCAGTACGGAGAGAAGGAGCTACCGATGGCCCCCAAGAACCAGCGTTTCTGGCTCACCACCGACGAGGTTGCGACCGTGATCGACGCGTCGGCGGAGCAGATCTACGACATGGTCTCCGACCTGCCCCGGATGGGGGAATGGAGTCCCGAGTGCATCACCGCCGAGTGGCTCGACGGCGCCACCACCGCGGTCGTGGGCGCGCGCTTCGTCGGGCACAACCACACCGGACCCCGAGGACTCATCAAGTGGTCCCGGCGGGGCACCGTGCTCGCGGCGGACCGCGGCCGTGAGTTTGCCTTCGCGACCGAGGAGGGCGGGGTCGAGGGCACGATCTGGTGCTACCGCATGGAGCCCGTCGACGGGGGCACCCGGGTGACCGAGTCCTACCGCGTGGAGAAGATCCCGGTGTGGGCGCGGATCATGGACGTGCCGACCAACCGGCACCGTGAGCTGCTCGAGGGCATGGCCCGCACGCTCGCCCAGCTGAAGGTCGCGGCCGAGGCCTCCGTCCCCAGCAACTGATCTGGACCTTGTCGTCGCGCGCACGTGTGCCGACCCGTCGCGGCCGCGCGCCGCACTCCGAAGGAGCTCTCACCATGGTCACCACATCCACCGTCACACCCGGCATCGACATTCTCACCGCCGACGTCGACATTCCGGGACTCGGCCACCTGCCGATCAACTCCTACGTGCTGCACGGCGAGGCCCCGGTCCTCGTCGACACCGGTTCGATCGCGCAGGCCGACGAGTTCCTCGCCGCGCTGAGGTCGGTGATCGACGTCGCCGACCTGCGCTGGATCTGGCTCACCCACACCGACTTCGACCACATCGGCCTGCTCCACCGGCTCCTCGCCGAGAACCCCGACCTGCGGGTGATCACCACGTTCTTCGGCGTCGGGATCATGGGTCTCTTCGACCCGCTGCCCATGAACCGGGTCAACTTCGTCAACCCCGGCGAGACGATCGGGCTCGCCGACCGGACGCTCACGGCCGTGAAGCCGCCGGCGTTCGACAACCCGATCACCGTCGGCTTCCACGACGACCGCACGAACGCGCTGTTCAGCGCAGACTGCTTTGGTGCGCTGCTGCCCGCGCTACCCGAGCGGGCCGACGCGCTCTCCGATCGGGAGCTCCACGACGGTCAGGTGACCTGGGGCTCGATCGACTCGGCGTGGATGCAGAAGGCCGATCCTGCTGTCATCGCCGCGGATCTCGAGCGGACTCGCGCCGTGAACCCATCGCTCGTACTGAGTGCCCACCTCGCGCCCGCGCCCGGCTCGATGCTCGACCGCATGTGCGACGCGGTCGCAGCAGTCCCGTGCGCGCCGCCGTTCGCCGCACCCGACCAGGCCGCACTCGACGCCATGCTCGCCGCGATGGCCAGCTGACCGCGGCCCTCACAGAGACCCGTTCATTCGTCGATGACGTGCGCTCGACGATCGCGGTGGTGAACGCGCCGCGTCGACGCGGACGTTCACTCCGGTCACCGGGCGTAGCGCGCTGAGGCCGACACCGCGGGTCGGGATTCGAGGTCGCGAAGCACGCTGGAGGTGGCAACCCGCCGCGGACTTTGACTTCGACCCGAGCTACGGTGCCCTCGTTCGGAGTGTGGCCGGCAAAGGGACACCGCGATGAACAAGGGCGGCTTCAGCTGGAAGCGGGCGGTCGGGATCACGAACGCGAAGCGGCGGGTCTCTCGAGCCACCGGCATTCCGTGGACGCGGTCGGGCCGGCAGCGCAAAGTCGGATCGACGTTCTGGAAGCTCTTCAAGTAGCAGCGGCGAACTGGGTGGTCTGCGTTTGGCCGCAGCAGTCGTCGCCGATCGCCACCCGGCGCTATCCCCACCTCGAGCGAGTCAGAACTCGACAGGTCCGCCGACCGACCTGATCAGATGTCGTAGTTCTGCGAGCGGCGAAGCGGTGACCTCGCCGAACGAGTGAAAGCGCCGCTGACCAGGGAAGGCGCCTGACCGCCAGTGCCGTCGTTGACCGGGGTGTTCCGTACTCTGACGGAACACCGACGGAACACCGACGGAACACAGGATCCCGCACCAAGCCGGCGATCCAGGGATGCCGTGAATCCTGCTCGTTGCCGACCGTACTATTCAGCGCCACTCTGCAGCGTGTCTGAGCGTCGCTCGTGTCGACGAAGGAGCACGACCGCGTCGGCTCAATCGTCCGGAGGACCGACGGCCTCGGGGTCCGAGTCTAGAGCTCGACTGGGTTGTCGCCCGTACCGAGCTCTGCCCAGAACTTGCCAAAGTCTTCGAGGCCGGCGAGAGGCGAAGACTGGGCGAGATCGACGATGCCCCGGACGACAGCGTGAACCATCTGGGGGTCCCCTGAGTCCATGGCCCGGTCGAGGCGGACGAACATCTCTTCGCTGGTCTGCGCGTGCTCGGCAAAGACGCGCTCGAAGTAGAGCCTCAGAATCTTCTCGGCGGCGTGGATGCGGTCGACCTGTACGTGCTCCGCGTATGCGATAGCGGCGCGCTTTGTCTGTTCCTCCTCCCGAATCCTGCCGTACTCACGGGCGGCGGCCACCATCTCGTGCAGTGCGGCCAACGCATCGGCGTTGGGAATCGTTGTGGACTTCGAGATGACCTCATCAGGGCGCACGGGCTTGTCAGACACGTTCGGTCTCCTTGATCAAGGGTCGATAGCGAAGCGTGAAGGCCGCTGTCTCCTCGTTGAGATCGCCCGACTCACTCACGACCTGAGCTGACACGACATTCGCGAACCGCGACCGCAAGTGTCATCGCCTGCCAGAACCGGACATCATGATGGTCCGGGTCGAAGGACTCGGACTCGAGAAGGTCGAGCGCCGACGTACCACGCGCGACAAGCTGATCGAGCAAGGTGCCGAGTTCCTCCGCTCGCGCAACGATCGCGTCGAAAGCTGTCTTCGTCGCCTGCATCTCGGCGATTGCGATGTTCACCGTTGCCTCGTGCTCGCGGGCCTTCGTCTTGGCCTTCTCGCCCTGCCCAGCAACCATCAACCCGCTCACGAAAATCGCGGGTCCAAGCGTGACGAAGTTCAGTGCGGCGGCTCCCAAGGCCATCCCGCCTCCACCGGAGGCGAGGCTGCCGCCACCGAGAAAGGCGAGGGTCGCGTTCGTCGCTGCCGCCCCTGACAAACTGGAAATCGCGGTGCCGGTGCTCGCGGCGGCAAGGGCCGAGACTGCCGCGGGGATTCCTGCGTTGAGGCCAACGCCAGTGACAGCCGAACCAACGATCCCACGCATCCAGGCGATCGCGTCCTGCCCGAGCCCCGCTTCGAGCGCGACCTCCCCCGGCGTTGACTCAAGCCCGTCCGCCAAGAGCTTCTCGCTCTCCGACACCTGCTTCTCGTGGCGCCGCAAGAAGTCAGCCATGCGTTCCACGACAAGGTGTATGGCCTCGGCCTGGCGAACACCGAGCGCCTTGAGCGAGTCGTTCGTGACGAGTGCCCGCGCCTCGAGTTCGCGGCGTTCGTCGTCGTAGCGCGTGCCAGCCTCACGGATGCGGCCGTTGGCCGTCTTGATGTCCCAGCCACCCTTCAGCCCAGCGATGGCACCGATGGCGGCGGTGACGACGCCGGTGACGATCAAGGCAAGCGGAACGAGGCCGTTCGCGTCTTTCCGATCCTCCCCCATGACCTGTCGAACTTAGCTTCCTTCTGGCCGGTGTCGACCGGCGAACCGTCGCCTCGACCAAGTCGGTGTCCCGGCGATCGGCTCCGGGGATCAGCGGGCGCCGTACACCTCGGCGATATCTGTCCACCTTGACGCCGGGAGTCGAGGCAACCTCGATACGGCGGTCCAAGCCTTTGTCGAGCTTCGTGGCCACTGACGGCTTCGCGTTCGCGAGTCGGCCGTCGCCCGCTCCAGAGCGACGCCACCGCGTTCCACACGATCAAGTGACGCGTCACCGTGCTGGTCAGCGAGCTCGTGACCCCCTGCTCCCCCAACGTCCGTGGTCACGGCACGGCGATCCGGCGTCGGGAACTGGGATGGCCCTGCCCGAGGAGAGCGTGCCTCAAGTGCCGATCGGGGACGGCACGCGAAGGCGCCGCCCGTATAGAACCATGGTCGGTACGCCGCCTCGCGACAGCCCCTGCGTAGGCGAAGCCGACGGCCTGCTCGAACGCCGGCCTCGCCGGCCCCGAAGATCGCTGCGAAGCGGCAGATCCAGCGCGCACACATTGACAGGTTCCCCTACGGGGCACCTGTTCGACCTCCCGCGCGACATCCCGCCGGACTTCTTTCGGCTCGATCGAACAACCACATTCAGAACAGCGATGGTGTTTCGACGGTCGTCGCCTCCGCGTGGAGCGAGCCTGATTGCCGAGACTGTGCAGCACTCGACGGATGCGGTGGTGCATCGACAGTGGTCGAACTGAGCGCCACCCACACGGCCTCTCGATCGACGCCCAGGCGCTCGGCGAGGTGCGTCACCGGTACGACAATGCGTCGTCGGAGGCGGATGCACTTGAGGTCGCCGTGGCGGACGAGCTCGTAGGCGGTGGAGCGACCGACGCCGAGGAGCTGAGCGGCTTGCTCGACGGTGATGGTGAGGGGCTGGCTACTTCTCATGCCCACGTAGGCCCTCGAACGCGCCGAACATTGCGGCCGACGAATCCGCCTGGTCCACCACCCACGGTGGTCCCGCGCGGCAAACGGGATGTCGCGCGGCAGGCCGGCAGGTTGCCCGGAGGGAAACCTGCAAACGTGTGCGCGCTGGATCTGCCGATTCGCTACGACGCTGAGTGTGACGTCGCGATCGGTGCGAGCAACGGACAGTTGCGCGGACGAGTCGGGGGCCGCCGGTGCGGTCAGCGAGAACTACGCGAGGTTCCAGGCGAGCGCGAAGTTCCAGCTGCGAGAGGGACCTACTTGGGTACTCGCCAACCACGGAGGCGCGACCATGCCCAAGCCCATCAGCGACACCACCCGCCCGCGCGGCGCTCATCGATCTTCCCGCGGTCGCCGAACACCTGGGCGTCAACGAGCGCCACGTACGCCGTCTCGTCGCCGAGCGGCGCATCCCGTTCTTGAAGTGGGGGCATCTGCTGCGCTTCGACCCCGACGAGATCGACGAATGGCTCCAGGGAGCACGGGTGCACGTGCGACAGTGATGGTTCGCCGCGCCGACGACCCGCTGAGTACGATTTCGAGCGGCGAGGCCGATCGCTTCCCCAGCCCGCCGCTACACGTCGGGAAGCCCCTCGATCACAGCGCAGACTGCCTCCGTGGCGGTGCGCTGCTGTCACGAAGGGGAATCCCACGTGGCACACCTCCAAGACCTCTGGGAGAAGACTGTCGACGGGCGACACGTCCGCACAGTCCGCCATGGCAAGGGCCGCCGCTGGCAAGCCCGCTACCACGATCCCGACGGCCGTGAACGCACGCGCATGTTCGACCGCAAGCAGGACGCTGAGCGGTTCCTGGCCACGATCACAGCCGACGTGCTCCGCGGCGCCTACGTCGACCCCGACGCGGGCAAGGTCACCTTCTCCGAGTTCGCTGAACGCTGGCTCGCCGCCCAGACCTTCAGCGAGTCCTCGAGGGAAGCCACCGAGCTGCGACTGCGGCTCCACGCCACCGGTCACTTCGGTCAGCGCGAGCTGCGAGGCATCAAGCCCTCGGTGATCCAGGCCTGGCTCCGCAAGCTCCAGCATGATCTCGCCCCCACCTACGTGCGCACCATCTTCACCAACGTCTCCGCGGTGTTCAGCGCCGCCGTCGACGACGGGCTCATCGCCATCAACCCGTGCCGCGCCGGCTCGGTGAAGCTGCCCGAAGCGCAGATCAACGCACGATCGAGCCGTGGCCCGCTCGAGCAGGTCGAGGCCGTCATCGACGCGCTCCCGAGCCGGTATCGGGCGCTCGGAGTCGTCGCCGCCGGATGCGGGCTCCGACAGGGCGAGGCGTTCGGGCTACGCGTGTGCGACATCGACTTCCTGCGCCGACGGCTCCACGTCGAGCAGCAGGTCAAGATCGTGCGAGTCCAAGGTCGTCATCGACCGACCCGAAGGGCGGCAAGACCCGCACCGTGCCGCTCCCCGACACCGTCGCCACGGAGCTCGCCGAGCATCTCCGCCGCCACCCCGCCGACGGCACTGACCTCGTGTTCACGAGCCGCGAGCGCAACCCGATCAACCGCAATCACTTCAACGGCTACGTGTGGAAGCCCGCCCTCGAAGCGGCCGGCGTCGAGCCGAGCCGCGGCCAACGGCATGCATGCACTTCGCCACTTCTACGCCTCGGTGCTCATCGACGCCGGCGAGTCCGTACGAGCCGTCGCCGACTACCTCGGCCACTCCGACCCCGGCTTCACCCTTCGCGTCTACGCCCATCTCTTCCCGTCTTCCGAAGACCACGCCCGTCAAGCCGTCGATCGGCTGTTCCGGAGCGACGTCACCGACAGCGTCACACCCCCTGCGTACGATGACGCGTGCAGTTCGGCAACCTCGATGAGGTTCCAGCGGTCTCGCACCGCGGGACGCCAGGCCGATTCGACGCAGCGACGAGACGAGCGAGGCAGGAGCAGCCCGATGGGCGGATCACAGCGCGATCGAGTGGACCGAAGCGACGTGGAACCCGACCACGGGCTGCGACAAGACCTCGCCCGGCTGCGACAACTGCTACGCGATGACGCTCTCGAAGCGTCTGAAGGCCATGGGCCAAGCGAAGTACCAGAACGACGGCGACCCTCGAACCAGCGGCCCCGGCTTCGGCCTCACCCTCCATCCCGACGCGCTCGACATCCCCCGCGTCGTGGTCGGCGCCACGCGTCGATCTTCGTCAACTCGATGAGCGACCTGTTCCACAAGGACGTGCCGGTCAGCTACATCCGCCAGGTCTTCGAGGTCATCGCCGACACGCCGCAGCACCAGTACCAGGTGCTCACGAAGCGCTCGAAGCGACTCGCCGACATCGGCCCGCGGCTCGACTGGCCACCCAACCTCTGGATGGGCGTCAGCGTCGAGAGCACCAAGTACCGGTTCCGGCTCGACCACCTACGCCAGGTCGACGCCGCCGTGCGGTTCGTGAGCGCCGAACCGCTGCTGGGCCCGCTCGAGGACCTCGACCTCGACGGGATCCACTGGCTGATCGCCGGCGGCGAGAGCGGCCCACGCGCCCGGCCGATGGACGCCCGCGTGGGTCCTCGATCTCCGCGACCAGTGCCACGACGCGGGCGTGCCCTTCTTCTTCAAGCAGTGGGGCGGCCACACCCCGAAGGCCGGTGGTCGCGAACTCGACGGCCGCACCTACGACGAGATGCCGCAGCTCGATAGGAGCCTGAGCCGATGCCGAGGTACTGGGGCTTCTCGACGCGCGGAAAGCTCGACCTGCTCCGCCGCTATCTCGATGCCTTCACGACAGCATCGAAGGCTCAGCCGGAGATCGTCTATCTCGACCTCTTCGGGGGGCAGCCACAGAACCGAGAGCGGCTGACCGAGGCAGACCTCGACGGCTCGTCGCCGATCGCTCTCGACGACGACCGATGCCCCATTCAGCCGATTGCGGTTCTTCGAACTCGAGCCATTTGCCACCCAGCTCCGCGCGGCGCTAGAGACCGAGTTTGCGGGTCGCGACTTCGAGGTCGTGGCAGGCGACTGCAATCTGACCATCCGGACCACGTTCGGCGTCACTGTCGTCCGTCAACTGGGCACCGACCTTCGCCTTCGTCGACCCCAATGGCCCCGACGTGCATTGGTCGACGCTCGAAGCGATCTCGAAGTTCAAGAAGCCCACGCTCACGAAGCCTGAGATCTGGCTACTGCTGGCCGCAGGGATGTTCATCCGGACGCTGCCCGCTGGCGGGAATGAACGCGATGCCGATGCCGCCAAGCTCGACGCCATGTACGGGACGGGTCAGTGGCGAGCCATCTACGAGGCCCGGGTCGCTGGCACGCTCGATCCAGCCCACGCTCGCGAGCGAGTACGTGAACCTGATGCGCTGGCGGCTCCAACACGTTCTCGGCTACGAGCGCACTCACCCGCTGGAGATCTTCAACGAGCGCGGGCACCTCGATCTACCACATGATCTTCGCCACCGATCACCCCGCAGGCGACAGGATCATGAGCCGATCTGTACAACACCGCCGCCGATGAGTTCCCGCGCATGCGGCAGGCCGCTCGGCTCCTGCGGCGAGCGGCAGGCAGAACAGGAGGCCGGCATCCAGAGCCTCTTCGGTGACGAGTTCGAGGTCATTGTCGCACCGAGAAGTCCGCGTGAGCGCCTGTACGTCCACGCCGAGCCGTGGGTGCCGTACGGGTCCGCTGATCGCTGAGACCGTGCTCTTCAGGTCCTCCTGACCGGATACAGCTTGAGCTCCGACATCCACGCCTCGGAGGCAGCGACCAAGTCCTCCCGACTCACTTCGAGGTCGAGCCAGCAGGCGTCCGCAGCGAGATCGACGACGTCCGCAGGCCGAGCCTCCAGGTCGAGTACACGCGAATCGTGACCTCGTCGTCAGTCCTGCCGGCCACGTCGAACAAGAGATTCGGCTCGATGAACCCAAGCCGCTCGTACTCAGCGAGGGGATTGGCGACGTGTCGGAGCCACGATCTCAACGACCACGCCTCGGATGCGAGCAGGCAAGGATCCTCGAAGGTCCACGATCGGTCTTCTTTGACGACGTAGCCCCGCACGATCAACCAGTTCAAGTCCCACTCGTTGTCGCCACCGGCAAATTGGTACCGGAGCACGGTGAGTTCGAGAGATGTGCCTGCACGACCTTCAAGTCGCATGTGTTGCTCCGGCGGCTCTCGACACCCTGACATCCTGCCGACCGCCGGCGGCTCACCGGCGGTCTGACGGAACGCAGACGGAACGAGCGGCCCGCTGACCCGCGTTTCCGCAGGTCAGCGGGCCCGCCGATCAGATGTCGTAGTAGAGGTAGAACTCCCACGGGTGCGGGCGGAGCTGGACGGGCTCGATCTCGTTCGTGCGCTTGAAGTCGATCCACGTGTCGATCACGTCGGGCGTGAACACGCCGCCGGCGAGCAGGAACTCGTGGTCGCCCTCGAGCGCGTCGAGGCTCTCGCCGAGCGATCCCGGCACCTGCGGCACCTTTGCGAGCTCCTCGGGCGGGAGGTCGTAGAGGTCGCGGTCCACCGGCGTCGGCGGCTCGGTCCGGTTGGCGATGCCGTCGAGGCCCGCCATCAACATCGCGGAGAACGCGAGGTACGGGTTGCAGCTCGGGTCGGGGAACCGGCACTCGAGTCGCTTCGCCTTCGGGCTCTTCGAGTACAGCGGGATGCGCACCGATGCCGAACGGTTCCGCTGCGAGTACACCAGGTTGACCGGCGCCTCGTAGCCCGGCACGAGTCGCTTGTAGGAGTTCGTGGTCGGGTTGGTGAATGCGCACAGCGCCGACGCGTGCTTGAGCAGACCTCCGATGTACCAGCGCGCCATGTCCGAGAGACCCGCATAGCCCTTCTCGTCGAAGAAGAGCGGCTCCCCGCCCTTCCAGAGGGACTGGTGCACGTGCATGCCCGAGCCGTTGTCCTGGAAGATCGGCTTCGGCATGAACGTCACCGAGTAGCCACGCTGGCGCGCGACGTTCTTCACGACGTACTTGTAGAGCATGAGCTTGTCAGCCATGATCGACAGCTCGTCGAAGCGCATGTCGATCTCGGCCTGACCGGCGGTGCCGACCTCGTGGTGCTGCACCTCGATCGAGATGCCGACCTGCTCGAGCACCCGGACCATCTCGGAGCGAAGGTCCTGGAACGAGTCCATCGGCGGGACCGGGAAGTAGCCCTCCTTGTAGCGCGGCTTGTAGCCGAGGTTGGGGCTGCCATCGAGCTCGAAGTCGCGGCCCGAGTTCCACACGCCCTCGACCGAGTCGAGGAAGTAGTAGCCCGAGTACTGGTTCTGGTCGAAGCGCACGGAGTCGAAGATGTAGAACTCGGCTTCAGGCCCGAAGTACGCGGTGTCCGCCAGTCCGGTACCCCTCAGGTAGTCCTCGGCCTTCTTCGCGATGTAGCGCGGGTCACGGCTGTAGCTCTCGCCGGTCACCGGGTCCTTCACGAACACGTTGATGTTGATCGTCTTGTGCTCGCGGAACGGGTCGATGACCGCGGTGTTCGGGTCGGGCATCAGGAGCATGTCCGACTCCTGGATCTCCTGGAAGCCGCGGATCGACGAGCCGTCGAATCCGAGGCCGTCTTCGAAGACGTCCTCGGTCAGCTCGTGTGCCGGGATCGAGAAGTGCTGCATGAGACCGGGAAGGTCGCAGAACCGGACGTCGACGACCTCGACGCCCTCGTCTGAGACCTGCTTCAGCACATCGCCAGGTGTCGCCACGGTGCTTCCTCCTGGGGGAGATTGATCAGGGCCAGGCAAGACTGTTGCCCACGCAGGAGGCGTGGGCAACAGTCTTCAACGGATGTCCCGGATTGCTAGCCCGCCAGTGCGCTGCACACCGTCTCGGTGATGAGACGGGTCACGACGTACGGGTCCATGTTGGCGTTCGGCCTGCGGTCTTCGATGTAGCCCTTCTTGTCGACCTCGACCTGCCACGGGATGCGGACCGACGCGCCGCGGTCGGACACGCCGTAGCTGAACTCGTGCCACGGCGCCGTCTCGTGGCTCCCGGTGAGGCGGTGCTCGATGTCGGCCCCGTAGCCGGCCACGTGGTCGGCCGCATTCTTCGCGAGCGCCTCGCACGCCGCGATGATCGGGTCGTAGGACTCGCGCATCGCCTGGGTCGAGAAGTTCGTGTGCGCACCGGCACCGTTCCAGTCGCCCTTGACGGGCTTCGGGTCGACCGTCGCGGTGATGCCGAACTCCTCCGCGATCCGGTACAGCAACCAGCGGGCGAGCCACATCTGGTCCGACACATCGAGGGGGCTCAGCGGACCGACCTGGAACTCCCACTGACCGGGCATCACCTCGGCGTTGATCCCGGAGAGGCCGAGCCCGGCTTCGAGGCATGCGTCGAGGTGCGCCTCGACGACCTCGCGACCGAACACCTCGTCGGCGCCGACGCCGCAGTAGTAGAACGCCTGCGGCGCGGGGAAGCCGTTGGGCGGGAAGCCGAGCGGCCGGCCCTCCTTGAAGAACGTGTACTCCTGCTCGATGCCGAACAGGGGCTTCTGATCCGCGTACTTCTCGGCCACGGGCCGCAGCAGCGCCCGCATGTTCGTGACGTGCGGGGTCATGTCGGTCAGCAGCACCTCCGACATCACGAGCACGTCGTCGCCGCCCCGGATCGGGTCCGGACAGGAGAAGACGGGCTTCAGCACGCAGTCCGAGTTCGCACCCGGCGCCTGGTTCGTGCTGGAACCGTCGAAGCCCCAGATCGGGAGCTCGGCCCCGTCCGCGAGCACCTTGGTCTTCGACCGCAGCCGGGCCGTGGGCTCGGTGCCGTCGGTCCAGATGTACTCAGCCTTGTAGGTCACTGTCTCTCCTCATCGTCCTCGTATCGGGCCCCGGTCGCGACCGCCAGCGCCGGACGCTATGTGGTGGCGGGCGCTCAATGCCTGTCCGCGAACCCGATTTGCCGGGCCGTGGCGTTCCGCAGTCTCAGCGAGCGCCGTTTCTCGGCCTTTGCCCGAGTGTGAACGGCGCATGAACGAGGCCTCACGGGTGGTAGCGAAGGCGAGATCGCGGGATTTGCCTGGCAAACTGCAGTGATGGAACGACAGCTCGACTACGTCATGCGGACCGTCGAGGAACGTGGGGTCCGGTTCGTCCGGCTCTGGTTCACGGACGTCCTGGGCTCCCTCAAGGGCTTCGCGATCACCCCGGCCGAGCTCGAGGGGGCACTCGAGGAGGGCATGACCTTCGATGGGTCCGCGATCGAGGGGTACAGCCGGGTCCAGGAGTCGGACATGCTCGCGGTGCCCGACGCGAACACGTTCGACATCATCCCGTGGCGCGGCGACGACGCCCCGGTCGCGCGGATGTTCTGCGACATCCAGCACCTCTCCGCCGACCCCTTCGAAGGCGACCCTCGCTACGTCCTGAAGCGCAACCTGGACCGCGCACGTGAGAAGGGCTTCACCTTCTACGCGGGCCCCGAGATCGAGTTCTTCTACTTCGAGTCCGAGACGAACCCGGTGCCGCTCGACCACGCGGGCTTCTTCGACCTGACCCAGAGCGACATGGCGAGCGAGCTGCGCAAGCGCACGATCCTCACGCTCGAGCAGATGGGGATCCCGGTCGAGTACTCGTTCCACGAGAACGGTCCGAGCCAGCACGAGATCGACCTGCGCTACACGGACGCGCTGACGATGGCGGACAACGTCATGACGTTCCGAACCGTCGTGCGTCAGGTCGCGCAGGATCTCGGCGTGCACGCGACCTTCATGCCCAAACCGATCGCCGGCGCGTTCGGTTCCGGCATGCACACGCACATGTCGCTCTTCGAGGGCGACGTCAACGCGTTCCACGACCCGGGCGACTCGTACGGTCTCTCGAAGGTCGGGCAGTGCTTCATCGCCGGGCTCCTGCGCCACGCCAAGGAGATCACCGCGGTCACCAACCAGACGGTGAACTCCTACAAGCGACTGATCGAGGGCTACGAAGCCCCGACGTACATCTGCTGGGCGCGCAACAACGAGTCGGCGCTCGTCAGGGTCCCGATCCCGAAGCGCGGCAAGGAGAGCAGCACCCGCATCGAGTTCCGCTCGCCCGACCCGGCGTGCAACCCGTACCTCGCGTTCTCGGTGATGCTCGCGGCGGGTCTGCAAGGGATCGACGAGGGCTACGAGCTCCCACCCGAGGCCACGAACAACATCTTCGAGATGACGGCGGAGGAGCGCAGGGTCGAGAACATCGACGCGTTGCCCCAGTCCCTCGCCGAATCGCTCGACGTGATGGAGCAGTCCGAGCTGGTCGCGAAGGCCCTGGGCGAGCACGTCTTCGACTTCTTCATCCGCAACAAGCGCGCCGAGTGGGAGTCCTACAAGCAGCAGGTCACTCCGTGGGAGCTCGACCGGTACCTCGGGTCGCTGTAACCGATGGGTGAGATCTCGGGGCCCGAGCCCCTTCTCGTATTTCCCGATCCGCCACCGCCCCTGCTGGCCCAGACGCTCGACCTCGCCGGCTACGCGTGGAAGGCGGTCGAGAACGCGGCGATCGCGGTGCAGCACGAACCCCGCGACGGTTGGGCCGGGGCGGTCGTCGTCGCGGACGAGGACCCGGAAGGCGCCTTCGGCATCTGCCGCGCCCTGCGCAAGCGCGACGCGCCGCTCGAACCGGTGCTGCTGCTCATCAGTGGCGCGCAGCTGGCCGAGCTCGAGCTGCGCGAGGACCTGTTCGACGACTTCTGCCTCACGCCGTTCCACCCCAAGGAGCTCGAGGCGCGCATGCGCCATCAGTTCTGGCGCTCGGGACGGGGAACGCGGCCCGAGATCGTCGAGTACGGCGACCTCGTGCTGAACCTGGAGACGTATCAGGCCGCGTTCGGCCACCGCCCGCTCGACCTCACGTACATGGAGTACGAGCTGCTCAAGTTCCTCGCCACCCACCCGGGGAAGGTGTTCACCCGCGAGCAGCTGCTGTCACGGGTATGGGGCTACGAGTACTACGGCGGCGCCCGCACGGTCGACGTGCACGTGCGACGCCTCCGGGCGAAGCTCGGCGAGGAGCACGCCAACCTGATCCAGACGGTGCGCTCGGTGGGGTACCGGTTCGGTCAGCCCCGCTCCCTCGTCGGTCGCTGATCCACCCGCGCGCTACGCGGGTTGACCCTCGTTGCGTTGCTCGGCGTCGTCCACGAGGAGCCAGCCGACGAGCGCGGCCCACACCGCGCCGCCGAACATGACGAGGATCGGCCCGACGAGCACCAGCGCCAACACGATCAACACGACACCAACCATCGGCCCAGCCTAACCCTCGGGCCGGAAGGCCCATGCTTCGATCTCCACCTTCGCGCCCGCCGGGAGCGCGGCGACCTGCACGGTCGCCCGGGCCGGCTTGTGATCGCCGAACGCCTCCGCGTAGACGGCGTTCATCGCGGCGAAGTCGCCCAGGTCGGTGACGAAGACCGTCGTCTTCGCGACGTCCGCAAGCGTCGCGCCACAGTCGCGGAGCACGGCGACGATGTTCGCGAGCACCTGCCGGCACTGCGCGCTCGCGTCCCCGTCGACGAGCCGGCCGGTGGCCGGGTCCAGGGGCACCTGACCCGCGAGGACCAACCAGTCGCCGGCTCGCACCGCGGCGGAGTACGGGCCTGCCACCGGTGGCGCGTTGGGCGTGCTGACGGGCTGGGGCGGCGGTCCGTGAAGTCATCGTCGGAGCATACGGGCGGCGCGGGTCGAGTGGGCCGGGAACGCCTCGGGCCGGGCACCTTCGGCCCGGGTCAGCGCGTTCCACGTCGCGGCCGCAACTGCACAGAACACGGTCTCGGACGCGCGGCGCGGCTCGCCGGGATCGTCGATGATCGTGACGTCGATGGGCGGCGTGTCCTTGGCCCGGATGACCCCGAACGACCGGATCGTCAGATCGTGCACCTCCCCGGTCTCCGGGTCGACCGCGAGCCCTTCGGTCAGGACCCAGCCGAGCGCCATGTGCGCGGCACCGATCGCGTACGAGCGCAACACAACCTCGTCGAGTGGGTCACCGGCCGCGACGCGCACCTCGACCCGCTCGAGCGCGCCAGTGTCGGCGCTGATGAGCACCCGGGCGCCGGCGCGCGCGTCATGGTCGGGCAGGGCTACGACGTTGTCGAGGAACACCGCCGCGGCGCGCTCGTCGACGATGTGCGCGGCGCGGTCGAACGCGGCCGCGTCCAGCGCACCCTCCGCCAGCACGCACATTCCCGCGAGCAGTGATCCGCGGAGGCCGGGAGAGGTCGCGGGACCGGCAATCCGGGCGCCGTCGATCCGCGCGATGCACTCGAGTCCCCGGTAGGAGGTGGCCGTCGCGCCGATGTCGATCGCCTCGCCGGCGCGCACGCCTTCGATCAGCAACGCACCGTCCCGCAGCACGGCGCTCGCGGCGAACGGCGACGGCTTCGGCCCGAGCCGCACGACGTCTTCGCGGGAGAACAATGTCCGGACGGTGCGACCGTGTCGATCGGCGAGCACGCGCGCCGCCTCGGCCACCGGCGTCGTCAGCTTGGCGCCGAATGCACCGCCGTTCGCGAGGGGAGTCGCCGGCTCGCCGCCGGGAGCGCACCAGGACGCATCCGGCTCGAGGTACGCCGGCTCGACCCAGCTCGTCGCGAGCCGGACGCCTCGCTCGGGGAGCGGCGGCAACGCCAAGGGTGGACTCGCGTCAACGGTGGTGCGCCGTCCCTGGACCTTGCCCGCCAGCTCGCGAGCCTCGAACAGTGATCCCGCCACGACCCACTGCAACCCGGCCGCGTCGACGCTGGGCGCGGGACTCCCCGGCGGGAGCGGCACCGCAACCAGCGCATCGCGGGGGCCGTATCGTCGGCGAAGCCGCCCTGGCCCCGGGCGACGTCGGCTCCCACCCGTTGCGGACTCCCACCTTCGAGCGCGGCCCGCCGGGACGCGGCGTCGAGTGACCGCGGCCGCGCCACGGGATCGGGGATGGTGACCGCCTCGATGACGGTGCGCCATCCCGTGCACCGGCAGAGGTGGGCGGCCAACGCGCGGTCGATGCCGACCGGCGTCGGCTCACCCTTGGCTCTCAGCGCGGCCGCCCGCACGATGATCCCGGGAGTGCAGAACCCGCACTGCGACCCGCCCGTCGCCACGAAGGCCTCGGTGATCAGGTCGCGCTCGGCCGGGTGGAGCCCGTCGACGGTCGTCACCTCGCGGCCGGCGATCCGGGCGACCGGAGTGACACAGGCCACGCGGGCGGCCCCGTCGACGAGCACCGTGCAGCAGCCGCACTGCCCCTGGGGCGCGCAGCCGTCCTTGACGCTCATGATGCCGAGGTGCTCCCGCAGCACGGAGAGCAGGGTTTCTCCGGGCGCGGCGTCGACCTCCACCTGCTCGCCGTCGCATCCGAACTGCACCCGACCAGACATCCGGACCTCCTGCGCGGGAGGATAGGTGCCATGCCGTCTCAACCCTTGAGCCGACGCGCGTTCTTGGCCGCCGGCGGCGGGGCAATTCTGCTCGCCGCGTGCGGCGGGTCGTCGTCGAAGGACTCCGCGGCGAAGGCGGGCGCCGGCGCAACCGGCGCAACCGGGCTCAGCGCGTTCCGCATGGAGATCGAGCCCTACGTCTCGACCGCACCGCAGCGGCTCGCCTTCATCCTCGTGAAGAACAGCAACCAGGACTTCGCGAGCGGGCCGAAGACCGAGATCCGGATCGCGCCGCCGGACGGCGAGCTCGGTCCCGCAATGCCCACCACGCTGCACACCGCCGGCCTTCCGCACGGGCGCGGGGTCTACGTCATCGAGCCGGTCCTGGCCACGCCCGGCAACTGGCGCGGAACAGTGAAGATCGAAGGCCAGCCCGACGCCGAGCTGGCGTTCCCGGTCAGTGCCAACCCGGACACGCCGATGATCGGCGAGGCCGGACCCGTGGTCGCGAGCCCGACGACTGCGAACCCGATCGGTACCGACCCGTTGTGCACGCGCACCGACGCCGACAACAAGCCGGCGCCATCCGCGTTCCACCAGTCGTCACTCGACCAGGTGATCGGGAAGGGCAAGCCGGTCATCGCGATGTTCGCGACGCCGGCCCGGTGCCAGAGCCGGTACTGCGGACCGGTGCTCGACCAGCTGATCGAGCTCGCACCGGAGTACGGCGATCGCATCGTGCCGATCCACGTGGAGATCTACAAGGACCTCACGAGCAACAACCTCGTGACCGCCACGGAGACCTGGCTCGGCATCAGCGGTGAGCCGTGGATCTTCGCCATGGACGGCAACGGCACGGTGACCGGTCGTCTCAGTGGCGCGTTTGCCACCGACGAGATCCGCGCGCTGATCGACCAGACCCTGGCCTGACCGGGCCGAGCTAGGAGAAGGACTCGCCGCAGCCGCAGGTGCGCTCGGCGTTCGGGTTCGTGATGTGGAACCCGGCCCCCTGGAGCCCGTCCTTGTAGTCGAGCGAGCCCCCGGCGAGGTGCTGGAACGAGGCCGGGTCGATGACCACGGTCACGCCGCCGTGCTCGTTCTTGATGTCGTCCTCGGCCTGGTCGGCGTCGAAGTACATCTCGTAGCTGAACCCGGAGCAGCCACCGGGGCGCACGGCCACGCGCAGGGCCAGGTTCGGGGTGTCCTCGGCCTCGATGAGGCTCTTGACCTTCGCCGCGGCACCGTCCGTCAGGGTGAACTGCCGGCGGGCGTCGGTGATGTTGAGACTGGTCAGACTCATGCTTCTGGGCCTCCGGGGCTGATGCGGCTTCTAGGTTACCGCGACCACGACGTGGCACGGATCTGGCTCGTACAACGTCGAGAACCCCACGACGCTTCCCTCGCCGGCCTGATCCACGACGCCTTCACACAATCCGCGGTGCAGATTGCAGACGAGCTCCGGGTAGGCCTCGGCCAGCTCCCGGAACGGGCAGTGCAGGAAGTCGATGCGGGCGGTGCCGTCGGGACCGACGTCCTCGTCGGCCGCGGGCTCGAATCCGAGACGATTGAGCTCGGCGGCCAGGCCGCCCAGGCAGGACCGGCTCGGCGTGCGCTTCGCCGCCTCGACCCCCCAGGCGTGACCTGTCGCCGTCGCCGCAGGCGCGTCGGCGCCCATCTGCTCGGCCATCGCGGCGAGCAGGCCGGCCAGCAGCGCGTGCGCCGGTGGATCGAATCCGAGGCCGGGAGCACCGGCCGCGAGCGAGTAGAGGTGTTGGGGCCGACCGACCGTGCCTCGGTGGATCGCCTCGACGTCCACGAGCCCGGCCTCACGCAGCCGCTCCAGGTGCAACCGGACGGTGTTGGCGTGCAGGCCGAGGGCATCGGCGAGGTCCTGGGCGGAGAGTGGCGTGGTGGAGGTGGCCAGCTCGCGATACATCGAGAACCGCGTCTCGTCGCCCAGGGCCTTGAGGACCTCGAGCTCCATCCCTTGACCGTACCGTTCCGCGGGGCATATTTTCAAGACGTAGGCTGTTTTTATTCAGCATATGGACACCGAACCGGTCGACCCCCGCGATCCCGAGGCCCCGCCGGCCTCCGCGGCGCCCTCCCCGGAGGACGTTCGCCGCATGCTCGCGGGCGTGATGGACCCGGAGCTGCACGCCAGCATCACCGATCTCGGCATGGTGGACGACGTCGCCGTCGACCCCGACGGGTCCGTCGTGGTCAACATCGCGCTGACCACCCTCGGGTGCCCGTTGCGCGCCGAGATCAAGAAGGAGATCCAGTCGAAGGTCCGCGGGCTCCCGGGCGTGACCCAGGTGGACGTCCACTACATCGAGATGACCCAGGAGCAGCGCAGCGCGGCGATGCAGGCCGCGCGCTGGAACGCCCGCGAGAACGCGCCGAACACGGAGATCTCCGCAACGACACGGGTCCTCGCGATCGCGAGCGGCAAGGGCGGCGTCGGCAAGAGCTCGGTCACCGTCAACCTGGCGGCCGCGCTCGCGGCGCGTGGGTTGCGCGTCGGCATCCTCGACGCGGACATCTGGGGCTTCAGCGTCCCGCGGATGTTGGGGGTCGAGGGCCGGCTCTCGGGAGAGGACGGGAAGATCCGTCCCAACACGCTCACGCCGCCCGAAGGTGAGGGATCACTCGAGATCGTGTCGATGGGGTTCCTCGTCGACGACGAGAGCACCGCGCTCATGTGGCGCGGCCTGATCCTCACGAAGGCGCTCGAGCAGTTCCTCACCGACGTCCGTTGGGGTGACCTCGACTACCTGCTCGTCGACATGCCGCCGGGCACCGGTGACGTGCAGATGGGGTTGGCCCGGCTGCTGCCCCAGACGGAGATGCTGGTGGTCACGACCCCGGCGCTCGCGGCCCAGAAGGTCGCAACGCGCGTGGCCGACATGGCGCGCCGGACCTACCTCAAGGTCGTGGGCGTCGTGGAGAACATGAGCGAGTTCGTCGCACCGGACGGCCAGCGCTTCGCGCTCTTCGGTTCCGGTGGCGGCGCGGCGTTGGCCCAGGAGATCGGCGCCCCGCTCGTCGCTTCGATCCCGCTGGAACCCGCGGTGTCCGAGGGCGGCGACGACGGCACGCCGGCTGCGTGGGCCACTCCCCTGAGCGCCGCGGGGCAGGCGTTCCACGACCTGGCGGCCCGCATCGTGGACGAGCTGCTGCCGCCGGTCGAGATGGCCGGGTGCACCGCGCGCATCTTCGAGATGGCCACCGCGAACCTCGCGGCGGTGGACGCGGCGCGCGCCTCAGGCTCCTAGGAACCAGCCAGCCGGAGCCAACGGGCACACCGGGACCGAACTCAGGCGAGCGACCAGGCCGAGCGCGCGCTCTGGCCCGCGACCTTGCCCTCGGCGCGCAGCTTCAGCAGGTGCGCGTGGACCTGCTTGCCCGCGACGTCGAGCAGAGGCTCCGGCGTGTCCGGGTAGAGGGTCGCGACGATGTCTCGGATGCGCGCGGGACCCTTCTTCAAGATGCCGAGAATCTGCTTCTCCCGGGCGAGCCGGTGCTGCAGGTACTCGTCGATGCGCGCCCGCGGCTCCTCGATGACATCGCCGTGACCAGGCGCGATCTTCGACAACCGCATCTTCTTGAGCCGCTCCAGGGTGGCGATGTACTTCGCCATGTCGCCGCCGGACTTGGGCGAGACGACTGAGTACATCCCGTCGAGGATCGTGTCGCCGGTGAAGAGGATCCGTTCCTCGTCGAGAAAGAAGCACAGGTGGTTCGGGGCATGACCCGGCGTGTGCAGCACCTCGAGGCGGAACTCGGTGCCGTCGATCGTGTCGCCGTCCGTGATGGTCCGGTCCACCTCGAGGTCGGGATCGCGCTTGGTGAACGCGAGCACCTCGGCGCCGGTGGCCTTCACCAGTGCGGCCGTCGCCGGCGAGTGGTCCGGGTGCGTGTGGGTCAACAGGACCCAGCGGACGCGCTCCTTCATCGATGCGCCGACGATCGCGCTCACGTGCTTCGCGATGTCAGGGCCCGGATCGATCACCGCGACCTCGTCGATCCCGACGAGGTACGTGTTCGTTCCGGGACCGGTCATGTGGCTCGGGTTCGACGCCACGATCCGGCGCACGAGCGGCGACAGCGCGCTCGGCACCTCGGGGGTCATGTCCGGCATCAGGCCGCCCCGGCGTATTCCGGGTCGCCGGGGAGCGCGAGCCGCGTCCCGCCGGAGTCGCGCACGATCCTGGGTTGTGTCGCGGGAGGAACGTCGGTGGCGCGGGCGACGACGTCGAGCAGCTCCCGCGCGCTCGAGAATCGGGCGAGCGCCTCGAGGTTCTTCCGGGTCGGGAAGATGAGATCCAGCTCGTCGCGGTCCGCCGCTTCCAGCGCGTCGGCCGGTCGCGTCCAGATCGAAGCGACGGTCTCCCCGTCGTCATGGAGGTAGGCGTGCCCGTCGGGGGCAGCCGCAACGAAGAACCAGGTGTCGTAGCGGCGGTGCATCCCCTCGGGCGTGATCCAGTGGGAGAACACCTCCATCCCACCGACGTCGAGCACGAGGTCCTCGACCGCGACCAGGTCCGCGAAGGCGGCGGTCCCGGCGTTCAGCTCGGCCCGGTGGGCCTCCAACCGGGGAGACGACGGGTCGACAAGTGCGCCCGTCGTCGCCGACCGGGCGAGGAGGACCCCGGCTTCCTCGAAG
The DNA here is from genome assembly GCA_963770095.1 of uncultured Acidimicrobiia bacterium. Taxonomy (GTDB): domain Bacteria; phylum Actinomycetota; class Acidimicrobiia; order IMCC26256; family JAENVU01; genus Chersky-806. The sequence goes on along the minus strand of CAVYOO010000003.1, from coordinate 372,079 downwards.
GTCTCGCGCACGCCGGCGACCCAGAACCCGAGTCCACCTTCGGAGATCCCGAGATGCGCGCTGGCCGACGCGTCATCACGGTCGGGACAGCGGGCCAGCACCTCCGCCGACCGGTCACCGGGATCCACGGCGCCGCCGGGGAACACGTACGCACCGCCGACCCAATCGGCGTTCAGGTTCCGGCGCAGCATGAAGACCTGGAGATCCGGGTCGTCGCGCACCAACATCACCGTCGCGGCTTCCCGCGGGGTCACCATGGGCCGCGCCCATTCAGCACGGGCAACACCGGGATGCCGAATGGTGAGCCACGGGCGAAGTCTACCGACGCCCCGAACTTCGACCTCCGGGGTGGGTCGCCGCCGAAATATGCCTCAATCGGGAGGTCAGCCGGCGCGCGCCGCGAGCAACTCGCGGCGTTCATGCTCGTTGAGCCCACCCCAGATGCCGTGCGGCTCGCGGATGTCGAGGGCGTAGTCGAGGCAGGCGCTCTGCACTGCGCAGGTCGAGCAGATCAACTTCGCCTTCAGCTCCCGCGACTCGCGCTCCTCTTTGCGCTCACTCGCGGTCGGGGGAAAGAACAGGGTGGACTCTGGGCCGCGACAAGCTGCGCGGAACTGCCACGTCTCGTTGACGGTCTGGATGCCCACGGTTGGGCCCTCCTCGGGCTCGGCCGCTCCCTCTCCGCTTTCGAACCTACTCCTGGGTCGGAGGGCCCACAAGGGTCGAGTTTGTGCAGGTCAGCGCACTGCGCGCGCTTATGTGCACGCCTCGGGCACCGTGCTCTGGCCCAGCGTCGCGACTTGGCAATACGAAGCGCGCGAAACCAACCACCGGCCGCCTTCGAGCACCGCGCCGCCGGCCACGTGACCGAGCACCTCGGCCTGGTCGAGCAGGATCGAATAGACGACGTCGACGTGGTGGGCGTCGACGCGCTCCATCGAGTCGATCCGCACGCGCACCTGGTCCACGACCGCCTTCGTCGCCGGGTCCTCGTAACGGGCGATGAACGATTCGCGCAGGCGCGCGCCGTGTCCTGGAGGTGCCCGAGGCGCGTCTCGAGGTTGCCCCCGCCGTTGAACACCGTCTCGAACGTCTTCGTGATCGCGGCGGTCGTCGCGGCATCGAGTGGCTGCGCCCGAGTCGTGGTCGACGTCGAAGGGGACGAGACCCGTCGTGTCGCGGCGCGGTCATCTGCGTTCGTGAGGCATGAGATCGTCGCCTGGACACCGGTGTGATCCGAGGCGAAGACGACGTCGTCGAGCGGCGGTGACGCGGGCTGCGCCCCGAACAGGCCGGACGACTTCGCGACGCGGCAATCGCGCTTCGTCGCGACAAGGATGTAGTCGATTCGCTCCGACTCATGGCTCGTTGGATCCGTGAGATCCGAGAGGTCCGTGTCCTCCCGGCCACTGGTGCAGCCGGCGCCGGTGGCCGAGTCGCACTCGGCGTTCCCCGCCTCCAGGAACGAGTCGATGTAGCCACGCGAGGTGAGCGCCTTGATCGTCGGATCCCCCGGCTTCGCGTTGAGGTCCCCGATCAGCACGCCGACCGACTCGGGAGCGGCCCGGTCGTCGAGCAGGTCCGCGGCCTGGCGGCCCTGGCACGTGTTGAGCGAGTCGGCAGCCCGGCACGGCGGCGGGCAGGTCGCCGAGTCACACGGGCGATCGTCGCTGCCGCTCGCGAGGTGGGTGGCGACGACATCCAGCGGACCGAGCGCCGCGCGCACCCGGACCCAGAGCGCAGTACGCAGTGGGCCCGCGAGCCGTACGCGCTCGTGACCGAGCACCGGCAGCGTGGTGAGGACGACCTCGCGGTCGATGGCCGGGTCGTCGTCGCCGACGAGGTCGTAACGACCCGAACAGGTCTGCTGCGCTCGGTCCCGCAGCAGCCCGGCCATCACGGGATCGGCCTCTTCGACCGCTACGACATCGGGACATCCGGCTTCGCTCAGCTGTCGGCTGAACAGCTCCACCCGAGCCGCAAGCCGGCAGCGGTCACTGTCGTCCGGGCAGGCGATGCCGTGGAGCAGGTTCTGCGCGACGACCGTGACGTTCTCGCGCGTCGACCGGATCGGGTCTTTGGTCGTCTCCTCGTTGCTGTCGCAGCCGGCCAGCGTGCCGACGACGAGCAGCACCCCCAACCCGAACGCGATCCCCCGACTCGAGCGCAACGCCTCGGCCACGCTCCAGGGTCGCATGGACCGAGAACGAGGGGCAAGGACCGACGGCCGGTGCCCCGATCAGGTCGCTTCGGAGTCACGCTCCGGGTCAGTGGGCGTCTTCTTGGGCTTGCGCTCGCGGTAGTCGCGTGCGCCGCCGGCCTCGGGCTCGACTTCGAGCACCAACCCGTCGACCTCGATCACCCGGATGCGGTCGCCGGCCTCGACGGGCGTCGCACGGTTGGTGCGCGCCTGCCACCGGGCACCGCGAACGACGACGACGCCGTCCGGTGCGACGTCGACCGCGGCCTCACCCAGCTCACCGATGAGGCCCTCACGTCCGATCGTCGGAGTGGAGAAGCGCGAGCGCACTGCCACGGGCATCGCCCCGACCATGAACGCGAACGTCGCAGGAATGAAGATCAGGAGCACCCACCAGGGCACGTTGAGCTTGACCGACCCGCCGTAGAGGAAGAGCGAGCCGACGATCAGGAGGACGGTCCCGATCGCGGTCCAGGCGAGTGGCCGCCCGGCCTGGACGTCAACCGCGTACCCGATGAACGCGATCAGGATCAGACCGAGCGCCCACCACGTCACCGGAAGATGCGAGAAGCCGACGAATGCGCCGATGAGGGCAAGCGCACCGGCACCGCCGGCCAGCCCGACGCTGATCGTGAAGAACTCGAAGACGATGAGCGCGAGCCCCACGATGAGGAGCAGGTACGCGATCGACGGGCTCGTCAGGGTGTGCACCGCCTGCCCGGCGAGATCCAGCTTGCGGAACGAGATCACCTGGTTCGGCTGGCGCCGCCGGTCCTCTCCCTGGCCGACGACCTTGGCCGTCGACAGCTTCACCGGCCCGGTCGCGGTCTGCACGGTCTTGCCGTCGAGGTTCACGATGAAGTCGCCGAGCGTCGGGCAGCCGGGCACGTCCGGGCAGACCCGGTTCGTCGCGCCGAGCTTCACCGCTTCGCTCGACGAGAGCGAGCGGCGCGCCATGGCTTGACCACCGGCCGGGCGCCGTCCGTTGCGCTCGTTCATCGCGCCCATCTCACTGAGGTACGAGCCCGCGAACGCGGCGTCCGGCTCGTCGAGCCGCAACGGGTCTGCCGGACCGATGCTCGAGCCGTTCGACACCGCGGCGACGGGCGCCGCGCTCGGCGAGCAGGGCCGCGATTCCCTTGCCTTCCCACCCGACGGACCCACCCAGACCGCGATCGGGACCCGCGAGGCGCGGACCGCGCGGACGAGTGGGCCCGGATCGACGTCCACCGCGCCGCCGGAGGCGAACTTGATCACGAGCAATGACGTCGGGTCGCGGTTGGCGTCGCGGATCGAGTTCCGGATCGAGCGCGCCGTTGGGAGGGTCGATGAGCCCGTCGACCTGGATGACCGCGATGCCCGCCTTGCGTCGTCCCGGGCCGCTCGCGGCGCCGGCCGGGCCGGCGCTCGGCAGCAGCAGCGCCGAACCCGACGCGCCGAGCACGACGCCCAGCAGCGGGGAAACGGTTCAGACGGTGCATCTTGGCTCCCGTAGCATCGGCGCAATGGAGCTGGCGCAGTTCTGCTCCACCTCCCGCGTCATCATCGTGGCGGGCAAGGGTGGCGTCGGAAAGACGACCGTCACCGCCACGCTCGCCGCCGCGGCCGCCCGCACGGGCATGAGCGTGCTGATCGTGGAGGTCGAGGGCAAATCGGGGCTGGCGGCCGCTTCGGCCGGCCGCGCCTCGGGTACGAGGAGACCGAGTTCGCGGACGCATGTGCGCGGGCCGGACCCTGACCCCCGATGCCGCACTCCTCGACTGTCTCAGAACAACGGGTTCAAGCGGATCTCGAAGCGGCTCGTGCGGTCGGGCGCGCTCGACGTCGTCGCCGACCGCCGTCCCCGGGATGAAGGACATCCTCGTCCTCGGCAAGGTCAAGGCGCTCGAGTCGAACGGGCCGCCGACCTGATCATCATCGACGCGCCCGCGGCCGGGCACGCGCTCACCTTCCTCATGTCGGCGCAGGGTCTGTTGGACGCGGTGTCGGGTCGGGCCGGTCAGCAAGCAGGCGACCGACGTGGTCGAGCTGCTCTCGCGATCCCGACCGGTGCCAGGTGATGCTGGTCACCGTCCCGGAGGAGACGCCGGTGAACGAGCTCGTCGACACCGCGTTCCGCGATCGAGGACCGCACCGGCGTGCAGCCTCGGGCCGGTCGTGGTGAACGGTTGCTACAGAGCTCCCGACCGCTCGACGGCACGGTCGCACCACCTCGGCTGGACGAGGTCCAGCGCCGATCGCCGACGCGGAGCTGCTCGACGTCTTCGTCTCCGACCGCGAAGCGCGCCGACCTCGGCGCCGCGGCCGCGTTCCGCGCGGAGCGCTCGGCCATCCAGCATCACGCAGGCCGACCGGCTCGCGGCACAGCTGCCGCTGCCCCAGATCCGGCTGCCGTTCCTCTTCACCGCCGACCTCGGGCGGCCGCGAGATCGAGCGCCTTGCCGACGCGTTCACCGCCGGGGTCGACGGCGCTCGTGAGCACCCGCACCCTCGGCGAGGTCGTCGACGACACGGGGCCACGTCGTCGTCTGCTGCGGCAGCGGTGGCGTCGGCAAGACGACCAGCGCGGCCGTTCTCGCGATGCGAAGGCGCGCGCCGGGGCCGGAGCGCGGTCGTGGTGACGATCGACCCCGCCAAGCGGCTTGCCAACACGCTCGGGCTCGACGAGCTCTCCAACGAGCCGCACGAGATCGCCACCGACCGCTGGGACCCCGACAGGCGAACGCGGCGCCGGGCGGCGGCTGTCGGCGCTCATGCTCGACACGAAGTCGACCTTCGACGGGCTCGTGACGACGCTACGCGGCGTCGACCGAGCAGACCCAGCGCATCCTCGAGAACCCCTTCTACCGCAACATCTCCGCCGCCGCTCTCGGGCACGCAGGAGTACATGGCGATGGAGAAGCTGCACGAGCTGCACGAAGAAGGCGGCTTCGACCTCATCGTCGTGGACACGCCCCCGAGCCGGCACGCGCTCGACTTCCTCGACGCGCCCCAGCGGCTCCTGCGCCTGCTCGACAACCGGGTCTTCCGGTTGCTGATGGTGCCGACGCGCACCGGGATGCGCATCGCGGGGGCCGCGGTGCAGGCGCTTCCTGCGGACGGTCTCGCGGGTGGTCGGATCCGAGGTGATCGACGACGTCGTCGCGTTCTTCCGCGCGTTCGAAGGGATGGAAGAGGGGTTCCGCGAGCGCGCCGCAGAAGGTCGTAGCAGCTGCTCGCCGAGCCGACGACCCGCTTCGTGCTCGTCACCTCGCCGCGACGCGACGCGGTCGAGGAGGCACGCTTCTTCGCCGAGACGCCTCGGAGACCGACAAGCTCGCGGTCGAGGCCCTGATCGTGAACCGGGTCCACCCCTCGTTCGGCACCGAGCACCGTCCGGGCCTTCGCGCCCGGGCCGAGTCGCTGCGCGAGCTGACGAACCAGCGGACGCGGACGCCGATGCCGCGACGGCGCGGCTCGCCGCGCCGTTACGACAACCTGGCCGACTTCAACGAGTTCGCCGAGCGGGAGCGGAGCCACCTCGAGACGGTGCGGGTCGCGGGTCGGGTCCGCCGCGGTCGCCTACGTCCCGTACCTCGCCCACGACGTCTACGACTTCGACGCGCTGGCCGAGGTCGGCGCAGCTCCTGCTCTCGCCGCCGCTCGCGCTCGGGCTCTTCCCGGGCCGGCGAGTCGCGTTCGCGGCCGGGAGCGCGTGCACGAAAGGGCACGCGGTGGACGCGGGAGGGACCATGACGTTGGAGCCGACGCATCCTCGTCGCCGCCGACGCCTCCTGGGTCCGGGACCAGGTGCAGGTCGCCTTCGTCGGCCCCGGCCAGAGGTCGTCGAGGTGACCCGCGGCCAGGACGTCCGCGACGCGGTCGCCGAGCACGAACCCGATCTCGTGATCCTCGACATGCAGATCGGCAACATGGGCGGGATCGCCGTCGCGATCGACCTGCGGCTCGAGGAGTCGGTGAAGGCCGGCTCCCCGAGACTCAGATCCTGCTGCTGCTCGACCGCGAGGCCGACAAGTTCCTGGCCACCCGAGCCGACGTGGACGGGGTGCTGGTCAAGCCGGTCGACGCGGGTCGCCTCCGGCGTGCCGTGAAGGACCTCCTGGCCTCGACGCGGCTCACCGCGGCTGAGTCAGCGGCCGCGACCGACGCCGCCGGCGAGGCTGAGGATGACGAGCTCCCCGAGCCGGTCGAGCTCGCGCCGTGACGCTTCCCCCGGAGTCGTAGACACCCCGGGGACTACACTCCTCCGGCTTACGGGATGTGGCGCAGTTTGGTTAGCGCGCAGCGTTCGGGACGCTGAGGCCCCGGGTTCAAATCCCGGCATCCCGACTCAGTTTTCCCCTCGGTGTCACCCGCTCGGGTGACTCCGACCGGGAATCACGGCGCGGTCGGAGCCGTCAGGATCGACGGCAGCAGGAGGCGGGAGACCCACGCCGCGGATTCGGGTGGGAAGTGGACGCCGTCGCCGTGGCGGGGCTCGAAGCCGTCGACGTCGGCTGGGCACTGGGGACCGAGCGGGCACAGCTTCCGGGCCAGGTCGTACAGGGCGACCCCGTCTCGGTGACGAGCCGCGAAGGCCTCGATCTCCTGGTTCATCGACGCGAACCGCCAGTCGAACGCGGGGCTCACGATCCGGCCACCGCCGATCATCGAAGCCGGCGCCGGCGGCGCGACCGTCGTGATGACGATGCGGGCACCGGCCAGCTTGAACATGTCGTACTGCGCATCCATCCGCCGCTGCATCGACTCGTGCCACGCCGCGGTCCCGGTGAGCAGAACCTTGTCGTTCTCCACCAGGTTGAACCGTTCCCAGGTGCTGATCCAGAGCACGACGGATGGGTGAAAGCTCGCGATCGCATCGAGCTCGCGGCCCGTCACGATCTGATTGCACTTCTCGGTGAACTTCGGATACGGCTCGAGCTGGTCGAAGACCTCGTCGCTGACGACGCCACAGCCGACCATCGCGATCTGGCGGGTGGTGATCGCCGGCTCGCCCGCGGGTTCGAGCCCGATGTTGACGCTGCAGGCCAGCGAGTCACCGATGACGAGCACACGAACGGGTCCGCCCGGCGGGCGCACCGGTTGCGGCCCGGCCTGGCGCGCGGCTGACCGCGCGGCGGCGAGCTCGTCGCGTCGCGGCGGGGGGCACGCCGACGCGCCGATGTTCGCCCGCGCCCCGGTCCCAGCGTGCTGCGGATCTCGGCCGCGTTCAGGTCGATCTCCGCGGCGGGGCTGGGCGGGACCGTGGTCGTCGTCGTCGTGACTGCGGTCCGCACCTTGATGCTCGACGCCGACCGGCCGCCCGCGAGGTAGCTCGGGACCGGTTCGGCACCGGCGGTCGCTGCGACCAATGCGATGCCGGTGAACGCGATCGCCGCGGGGGCGAGCCACCGGAGGGGCCGAGTACGGAGTGCGCCACGCCGGATCGGCAGCTCGAGCAGGTAGAACGACGCGGTCGCGATCGCGAACGTCACGACGAGGCGGAGTGCGTTGAGCTGGCTGCCGTAGAGCCCGACCCTCGCCTCGTTCAGGTACACGTTGACCGGCCAGTGCCAGAGGTAGAGCCCGTACGAGATGCGCCCGACCCAGACCACGGGCGTCAGGGCGAGGCCCCACCGCATCGGGCTCGAGACCGGTTGCACGACGGCGGCGATCAGCGCCGCGACCGCGACCGCGTACACGAGCGAACCACCGCGGTAGTAGCTCGACGACACGTTGGACATCGAGTGCATCGCCCAGACCATCCCGAGCCCGCCGATCGCCCCGACGACCTGCACCGAACGGCGAGCCCGCACGCCCCGCGGCGGCCGCGTGATCAGCCAGAGGGCGAGCAACGCGCCGATCAGGATCGTGTGACTGCGCGAGCCCGTGCCGAAGTACGCGCGCGACGGGTCCGTACCGTCGTAGAGGTACGCCATGATGATCGTGGAGAGCGCGACACCCACCGCGCAGACTCCGACGAGGAGTGCCTTACTACCGTGCGCGAGCCGGAGGCACAGCAACACCACCAGTGGCCACACGAGGTAGAACTGCTCCTCGATCGCGAGCGACCACAGGTGCTGGACCGGAGATGGTGACGCAACGAACGCGAAGTACGAGGTGTCGTTCGCGATGAAGCGCCAGTTGGTGAAGTAGAAGAGGCTCGAGAGCGAGTCGCCGCGGATCTGGGCCAGCTCGAACGGCGAGACCACGACCGCGCTGTAGATCGCGACGGCGACGAGCAGGAGGAGCAGGGCTGGAAGCAGGCGCCGGAGCCGGCGGCCCCAGAACGCCAGCAGCTCGATCGACGCGATCCGCCGGTACTCGAGGACGAGCAGGCTGGTGATCAGGAAGCCCGAGAGCACGAAGAAGGCGTCGACGCCGAGGAAGCCGCCGCGGGCCCAGCGGTAGCCGTCGTGGTACGCGATGACGGCGAGGACGGCGACCGCGCGCAGTCCGTCGAGCGCGGGTTGGTAATTGAGTCGAGACTCGCCCTCTTGCACGCTCCGCGCCCCCCTAGGGACGAGAAGAGTAACCGTCTACCCGGCGATCAAGACCTCGGCCATCTGCACCGCGTTGAGGGCCGCACCCTTCCGGAGGTTGTCGCCCGTGACCCAGAGGTTGAGGCTGTTCGGCTGCGAGGGGTCGGTCCGCAGGCGCCCGACGAGCACCGGATCGATGCCGGCCCCTTCGAGCGGGGTCGGCGCACCATCACCGTCGTCGACGAGAACGACCCCCGGAGCCGCCGCGAGGAGCTCGGCGGCTCCTGCCCGGCTCATCGGGCTGTGGAACTCGAGGTTCGCCGACAACGCGTGCCCGACGTACACCGGCACGCGGACGCACGTGGCCGTGATGCGCATCGAGTCGTCGTGAAGGATCTTCCGGCTCTCGTAGACGAGCTTCCACTCCTCTGACGTGTAGCCCTGCTCCTTGAGCGAACCGGCGAGCGGGATCACGTTGCCGGCGATCGGCTTCGGCCACACCTCGCCCGGCACGATCAGACGGTCGACGGTCGCGGCGCGGCGGAGCTGTTCGGTCGCGCCGTCGAGCTTGGTCCACTGGGCCGCGAGCTCCTCCATGCCCGCGATCCCCGCACCGGAGACCGACTGGTACGTCGACACGACCATCCGGTCGATCGCGGCGGCCCGGTGCAGTGGTGCGAGCGCAGTGACGAGGACCATCGTCGTGCAGTTCGGGCAGGACGCGATGCCCTTCGGCAGGTCCCGGAGGTCTTCCGGGTTGACCTCGGCCACGACGAGCGGGATCTCCGGGTCCATCCGGAAGGCCGCGGAGTTGTCGATGACCTTCGCGCCCGCAGCCGCCGCCACGGGCGCCCACTCGAGCGCGATCGGATCGTCGACGTCCACGATCACGAGGTCGAGACCGTCGAAGCACCCGGGTGCGAGCACTTCGCACGCCACCTCGCCGCCGGCGAACGACAGCCGCCGCCCCTCGGAGCGAGCGGATGCGTAGACCCGCAGCCGGTCCACCGGGAACGAGCGCTCCTCGAGGATCCGCAGCATCTCCTGACCGACGAGGCCGGTCGCGCCGATCACACCGACGTTCACACCCATCACACGTTCTCCAGCTCGAAGGCCGCGTGCAGTCGCGCGCACCGCCAGCTCCACGTCGGCTTCCTGCACGACGCACGAGATCCGGATCGACGACGTGCTGATCATCTCGATGTTCACACCCTCACGCGCGAGCACCTCGAACATCTTCGCGGCCACACCGGGGTTGGTCTTCATACCCGCGCCGATCAGGGTGACGCGCGCGACACCTGCATCGTGGGTGACACCGCTCGCCTCGATCTCGGCCGCGACCTTCTCCATGACGGTGAGACCCCGGTGCAGGTCGTCGCGCGGCACCGTGAACGAGATGTCGGTGTGACCCGCGGTCGAGACGTTCTGCACGATCATGTCGACGTTCACCGACTCTTCGGCCAGCGCGCGGAACAGCGATGCGGCGACTCCGGGCCGGTCGGCGACCTGCGAGATGGTGATCTTGGCCTCCGAGGTGTCGTGCGTGACTCCGGAGATGATCGCCTCTTCCATGCTGGGGTCCTCCTCGACCACCCACGTGCCCGGCTCCCAGGTGAAGCTCGAGCGGACGTGAACGGGAACGTTGTAGTTGCGCGCGAACTCGACCGAGCGCAGCGCGAGCACCTTGCCGCCGGTCGCGGCCATCTCGAGCATCTCGTTGAAGGAGACGCGCGAGAGCTTGCGCGCCTCGGGCACCACACGAGGGTCGGCGGTGAAGACCCCGGACACATCGGTGTAGATCTCGCAGACCTCGGCGCCCAGCGTGGCCGCCAGCGCGACTGCGGTCGTGTCCGAGCCACCGCGGCCCAGGGTGGTGATGTCGCGGGCCGTCGAGATCCCCTGGAACCCGGCGACCACCGCGACCGCGCCGGCAGCAATCGTGTCGCGGATCCGGTCACCCTTGACCTCGAGGATCTTGGCCCGGCCGTGCACCGTGTCGGTCACGATCCCGGCCTGCGAGCCGGTGAAGCTCAGGGCATGGACGCCGTGATCCATGATCGCCATGCACAGCAACGCCATCGAGATCCGCTCGCCCGCCGTGAGGAGCATGTCCAGCTCCCGGCCGTGTGGGTCCTGGGACACGTCGTTGGCCAGCCGGACGAGGTCGTCGGTGGTCTTTCCCATCGCGGAAACGACCACGATCACCTGGTTTCCCTGGCGATACGTGCGCGCGATGTGCTCGGCGACGGCGCGGATCCGATCCGGGTCCGCGACCGAGGTTCCCCCGTACTTCTGGACGACGACTGGCACGGAACCCAAGGGTAGGCGCCAGGCTCCGGCGGGATCGCAGCATATGGATGACCGTTCTCTGCCAGAATGCCCCTTCCAGTTTCCGGGGGGAGTGGTCGGGATGCGCAGAGTTCGACTGACGGCGTTGGGGCTCGCCGTCCTCATCGGCTTCGGGCTGCTGCCCACCGTCACCTCCGGGGCGACCACACCCGGCCCCGCTCCGTTCGTCGTCCGGGGCAGCGTCCACCAGGTGCACGTCATCGGCGCGCCCGCGCACGCAGCGCTGACGCTGCGCCGCAACGGCTCGACGATCCAGTCGGCCCAGACCGACGATCTCGGCGGCTACCTGTTCCGCAATGTCGACGCCGGCAGCGGGTACACGGTCCGCACGAGCTCGCCCGCCTACGAGTCCGCCCCGGTACGGGTGCTCTCCGCCAGCGAGAAGCCGCCCCAGTCGCTGTACTCGGGCCAGCAGCTCGAGGTGGACAACATCAACGCCACCAGCGGGTACGGCTACCTGACCACCCGTGACGGCACCACGCTGTCGGTCTCGGTCGTGCTGCCCGGACCGGCGGACCAGGGTCCCTATCCGTCCGTCGTGGAGTACTCGGGCTACGACCCGTCCAGCCCCACGACCGGTCAGCCGCAGTACAAGCTCCTCGCACCCGCGCTCGGCTTCGCGTGGATCGGCGTGAACATGCGCGGCACCGGATGTTCGGGTGGCGCGTACAACTTCTTCGAGAACCTCCAATCGCTCGACGGCTATGACGCGATCGAGACCGTCGCCGCGCAGCCATGGTCGACCGGTCGCGTCGGCATGGTCGGCATCTCGTTCGCCGGCATCAGCCAGCTGTTCGTCGCGCGGTCCCAGCCGCCGCACCTCAAGGCCATCACCCCGCTCTCGGTCATCGACGACACCTGGCGCGGCACGCTGTACCCCGGCGGCATCTACAACGACGGGTTCGCGAAGGGTTGGGCCGAGGAGCGGCTCGAGCAGAACAAGTGGCCGAACCCGAACGCTCCCGGCTGGGTCAAGACCCGCATCGCCGACGGCGACACCGTGTGCGAGAACAACATGGCTCTGCGCGGCCAGAACGTCGACTTGCTCGACCAGACCGAGAAGCACCCGTACTTCTCCGCGCTCGACCCGCAGTTCCGCTACGACTTCCCGAACGGGGGCGACTCGCTCGCCGCGCAGGCCTTCGTGAAGGACATCAAGGCACCCGTCTTCATCTCCGGCGCCTGGCAGGACGAGCAGACCGGGGGCCGGTGGGCCGACCTGCTGAACCGCTTCTCCCCGAAGACCAAGGTCCGGGTCGTCGGCCAGAACGGGGTCCACACCGAGTCGCTCGACCCCTCGGTGCTCGCCGAGATGATCGAGTTCCTCGACATCTACGTGGCCCAGAAGACCCCCGAGATCCCATTGACGGTGCGGCTCCTCGCGCCGGCGATCTGGCAGTCGATCACCGGGGTCGCCGGGTTGACGATCCCGCCCGACCGCTTCCCGCCGTCCGTTCCGTACTACGCCGCGATCGCCCTCTTCGAGGTCGAGGCGCCCGTGCGCATCAACTGGGAGGTCGGCAACGCCCCGGGGAACACGGCCGGCGCGCCGGTGCCCTCGGCCCAGACTCGCTACGCGGCGTGGCCGATCCCGGACGTGAAGCCGACGTCCTGGTACTTCCAGCCGAACGGCAGGCTCGGCTCGAGGCCCGCATGGGGGCGTGGCGCACTGCGGCCGGACCGCTACAGCAGCGACCCCGGCGCCCGGCCGCGCACGAGCTACACCGGCGGCAGCGGCGGCATCTGGGCCGCCAACCCGACCTACGACTGGAAGCCGGTCGTGGACGGGAAGTCGCTGTCGTACATCTCGAGGCCGCTGTCGCGGACGGTCTCCATGGCCGGAACCGGCAGCGTGGACCTCTGGGTCGGTGCGAACCGGCGCGACGCGGACGTCCAGGTGACGCTGAGCGAGGTGCGCGCCGACGGGAGCGAGCGCTACGTGCAGAACGGTTGGCTCCGGCTGAGCCACCGCAAGCTCGACTCGGAGCGGTCGACGGTGCTCGCGCCGTTCCACACCGACACCGAGGAGGACGCCCGCCCGATGCCGGCACACCGGTACGTGAAGGCGCGGGTGCAGATCTTCCCGTTCGCGTACTCGTTCCGGGCGGGCAGCAAGATCCGGATCACCATCCAGGCGCCGGGCGGGGACCGCCCGTTGTGGACGTTCGACACGTACACCGGGAACCAGCTGGGCCGCGTCAGCATCGGTCGGGACCGCTGGCACCCCTCGCGAGTCGTGCTCCCGGTCCTGCCGGTGAACCCGACGCTCCCGGCTGCCCCGGCGCCGTGTCCGTCGCTCCGAGCCGAGCCGTGCCGCCAGTACGTGGCTCCCGTCGCCACCCGTCGCTAGCCGGGTCCTAGACTCCGCCCTCGTGTCCAAAGCCGACAAGCGCGAACGCCAACGTCAGAACCGGGAGCTCGCCAAGATCGAGCGCGAGCGCCTCGTCAAGCGGGACAAGCGGATGCGGACCGTGCGCGGGCTCCTGTTCGTCCTCGTGCCGATCATCATCATCTTCGTCGTCTTCAACGTCTTGCAAGGCGACGACAGCAAGGACTCGACCGCGAGCGGGAAGCAGAACGGCTGCACCCGGGTCACGTCGACCAAGCTCCCCAAGAAGGACACCGCGCAGACGGCGCCGGCCATGACGATCGACCCGGCCAAGAGCTACACCGCGCTCGATCTCCACGAGCTGCGGGCCGATCACACTCGACCTGAGCCCGGTCACCGCGCCCATTGCCACCAACAACTTCGTCTCGCTCGCCCGATCGGGCTTCTACGACGGGCTGCCGTTCCACCGGGCCGCGAAGGGCTTCGTGATCCAGGGTGGCGACCCCAAGGGCGACGGCTCCGGCGGCCCCGGCTACACCGTCGCCGGTGAGGTGCCGACGGACCACTACCCGGTCGGTGCACTTGCTGCCGCGAAGACCGGAAGCGCGCCGGCGGGAGACTTCGGCTCCCAGTTCTTCATCGTCACCGGGCCCAACGGCGCCACGCTGCCCAACGACTACGCGCGGTTCGGTGAAGTCACGAAGGGCATGGCCGTCGCGAAGAAGATCGCCTCGTTCGCACCGGACAACGGTGACGGAGCGCCGACACCGAGAAGGTGCTGATCAGACAAGATCACGATCACCGAGTCGTAGCGCCTCAGGGCAGCGCGAGCACCCTTCGAGCCGGCGCGCGGAGCCGCTCGCTCTTGCCGGCGGAGTACAGCGTGACCGCCCCGCGCCGGCGACGGACCACCGGGACCGGGTTCTCGCAGGAGCGCGGTCTCCTCGTCGATGCCGGCGAGGATCGCGTGGCGGGAGGAGGTCGATCGACCGTTCGCGGAGATGGTCCGCAGCACTGCCGTGGTACGGGAAGACCGCCACCCCTCCGACGACGCCGAGCCCGACGGTGTACGCACCGCCGCGGGGGTCGACCATCGGGTCGCACAGCACCGTGGCACCGGCGCCGGAAGCCGCCAGCACCGCGCCGCTGCGGTAGGCGGCGAGCAGCGCCTCGAAGAGCGCGGATCCCTTGAGGACCGACCGCAGGTGCAGGGGCGAGCCGTCGGCGAAGTAGATGAACCGCGCCCGCGCGACGGCCTCACCGATGTCCGCGGCTCCTCGGCCTCGGTGCGGTGCAGGACCGGGAGCGTCGCGGCCGCCGCGCCGAGCTGGCGAAGTACGCGCCGCCGACTCGACGACCTGTTCGGGGTGCTCGAAGGCCGCTGCGGTCGGCAGCACCAGAACCTCGGTCGCTCCGCTCGCGGCCAGCAGAGCAGATCGAGGGCACGGGGTACCTCGCCCCATTCCCCGCCGCCCATCAGCGCGAGCGTGCCCACGACTCCGCTCTCCGTCGTGCTCATCGCGCCGCACACTGCCGGGGCCACGACGCTCGCTCCGCCTGGCGACAGCTCCTTACCCACCGGTAACCTTCGCTCGCTCGTCCACGCCACGGGGGAACGTCAGCCATGACGTCAAGCGCGTCGGAGTCGTCGGTTCGGGGATCATGGGCAGCGGGATCGCCGAGGTTGCCGCCAAGGCCGGCATCGAGGTCGTGCTGCGGAGCCGGTCGCAGACCACCGCCGACGCGATGATCGCCGGGCCTCGAGAAGTCTCTCGCCAAGCAGGTCGAACGGGGCAAGCTCGACGCCGCCGATCGCGACGCCGTGCTGGGGCGGGTGCGCGCCGTCACCGACCTCGGCGAGCTCGCGGACTGCGACCTCGTGATCGAGTCGATCGTCGAGGACCTCGCCGACGAAGAAGCACCTGTTCAGCGAGCTCGACCGGATCGTGGCACGACGGCGCCGATCCTCGCCACGAACACGTCGACGCTCCCCGTCGTCGAGATGGCGATGGAGACCGGCCGCCCGGAGCTCGTCTGCGGCATCCACTTCTTCAACCCGGCGCCGATGATGCCGCTCGTCGAGGTCGTCCGGGCGATCACCACGAGCGACGAGACGGTCGCCGCGGCGCGCGCGTTCGCCGAAGCCTGCGGCAAGAACGCCGTCGAGGTGAAGGACCAGGCCGGCTTCATCGTCAACGCGCTCGCTGTTCCCGTACCTCAACAACGCGGTAAGCTGCTCGACTCCGGGCGTCGCGTCCCGCGAGGACATCGACGCCGCGATGCAGGGCGGCTGCAACTTCCCGATGGGCCCGCTCGCGCTGCTCGACCTCGTCGGCCTCGACACCAGCCTCGCGATCCTCGAAGCGCTCTACGTCGAGTTCAAGGACCCGAACTACGCGCCGGCGCCACTGCTGCGCCGCATGGTCGAGCGCCGAGCGGTTCGGCCGCAAGTCCGGCTCGGGCTTCTTCGACTACCGCCGGAGGTAATGCCGACCGGCGCCGGCCAGCGTTGTGACAGCGGCCGCCCGGCGATCGGGGAGAATGGGGACGTGACCAACGGATCGTCCCTGGTTGATGCGCACGTACTCGGGCCACTCGTCGGCCCGAGCGTCGAACGAGCTCTACCGCATCGAACCTGGCGAAGGGCCAGACGGGCCTGTCGGTCGCCTTCGACCTCCCGACCCAGACCGGCTACGACCCCGACCATCCGTCCTGGCCCGCGGCGAGGTCGGGCAAGGTCGGCGTCCCGGTGCCGCACCTCGGCGAGATGCGGACCCTCTTCGACGGGATCCCGCTCGAGGACATGAACACGTCGATGACGATCAACGCCACCGCGATGTGGCTGATCGCGCATGTACATCGCCCTGGCCGAGGAGCAGCGGCGTGGACCGCACGGTGCTCTGCCGGCACGACGCAGAACGACATCGTCAAGGAGTACCTGTCCCGGGGAACGTTCATCTTCGGTCCCGAGCCGAGCCGCCGGCTCACCGTCGACCTCATCATCCACACCGTCAAGCACGCTCCCCCGTGGAACCCGATCAACGTCTGCCCGTACCACCTGCAGGAAGCCGGCGCGACGCCGGTGCAGGAGCTGGCCTACGGGCTGGCGACCGCGGTCGGGGTGCTCGACGCGGTGCGCGACTCGGGCCAGGTCGACCCCGACGACTTCCCCGACGGTCGTCGGCCGCATCTCGTTCTTCATCGACGCCGGCATCCGCTTCGTCGAGGAGATGTGCAAGATGCGCGCCTTCACGCGCTGTGGGACCGCATCTGCCTCGAGCGCTACGGCGTGACAGGACGAGAAGCTGCGCCGGTTCCGCTACGGCGTGCAGGTGAACTCGCTCGGCCTCACCGAAGCCCAACCCGAGAACAACGTGCAGCGCATCGTGCTGGAGATGCTCGGCGTGACGCTCTCGCGCGACGCGCGGGCGCGCGCGCTGCAGCTGCCGTGCTGGAACGAGGCGCTCGGCCTGCCCCGCTCCTGGGATCAGCAATGGTCGCTGCGAATGCAGCAGGTCCTCGCCTACGAGACGGACCTCCTCGAGTACGGCGACATCTTCGAAGGCTCAAGGTGATCGAGGCGAAGGTCGACGAGCTCTCCACCGCGGCCTGGGAGGAGCTGCAGTGGGTGCTCGACGGGGGCGGCGCGTTCGAGATGATCGACGAGATGAAGGCCCGACTCGTCCAGTCCAACGCCGAGCGTGCTCCGGAACATCGAGTCCGGTGACACCAAGGTGGTCGGCGTCAACTCCTTCACCGAGACCGAGCCGTCGCCGCTCACCGACAGCCTCGAGGGTGAATCCCACATCCTGGTGCTCGATCCTGCGGCGGAAGCCGAGCAGATCGCCCGGTTGGAACAGTGGCGACGCGAGCGCGATTCGACCGCGGTCGAGCGCCGCGCTCGAAGCGGTTGCGCGACGCCGCGGGCACGGACGAGAACCTGATGACCGCGACGATCGAGCTCGCCCGGGCGGGCGGTACGGTCGGCGAATGGGCGGCGGCCCTGCGCGACGTCTTCGGTGAGTACCGCGCCCCGACCGGCGTCGGCGGGATCGCGGCCGGAGTCGCCGAGGACATGCTCGCCGTCCGGAGCCGGGTCCAGACGCGGCGAAGTCGGCTCGGCGGCCCGCCGCGGTTCCTCGTCGGCAAGCCCGGCCTCGACGGCCACTCGAACGGGGCCGAACAGATCGCGGTCGCCGCCCGGGACGCCGGGATGGAGGTCATCTACCAAGGCATCCGGCTCACTCCGGACCAGATCGCGACCGCCGCCCGGGACGAGGACGTGGACGTCGTCGGCCTCTCGATCCTGTCCGGGAACCTCGATGCCGTGACCGAGATCATCGGGCTCCTCCGGGACCTGGACGTCGACGCCCCGGTGGTGGTCGGCGGCATCATCCCGGAGGCCGACCAGATCACCCTCAAAGCGGCCGGGGTCGCCGGTATCTACACCCCGAAGGACTACCAATTCGCGCAGATCATGGCGGATGTGGCAGACCTCGGGCTGGAACATCGACGAAACCGCACAAAGCACTCCACCGCGGCACGCAGCACGCCGATGGACTCCCCGTGATGGACCGCCGTTTGGCTCTCTCGATCGGTGCCGGATTCGCTTCGCTCGCGGTCGGCGTGGTCGTCGGAGTCTTCGACCTGCCCCAGTTCGCCGTCGTCGCCGGCCTCCTCGGACTGCTCGCGGCCATCGCCGCCACCGCGCTCGGGGCCCGCACCCGGACCGCCGAGGAGCAGCTCCACGAGATGAGCGTCGACCGGGCCCGGCTCCGCCGTGAGCTCGATGCCCTCGCCGCGATCTTCGCCGAGGAGGCCACCCGCCGGAGCTCCGCCGAGGAGGCCACCGGGGTCGACGGCGTCGAGGCCGAACCGCTCGTGGACTCGGTCTCCGGTCTGCTCGAGCAGCAGTTCTTCAAGGTGATCGTGCAGCAGCGGGTCGCAGCCGCCCGGCGCCAGCTCCAGCCGGTATCCGTCGTCATCTTCGAGCTCGACGGCGTCGGCCGCTCGGACAACGAGACCCAGAACCAAGCGCTCGGCGTGCTCGGTGCCGTCGTGCGCCGCACCTTGCGTGAGTGCGACGCGGCCTGCCGCATCGGCGACACGATGGCTGCCGCAGTGTTGGAAGACACCGCCGAAGCCGGCGCGGTGTGGGCCGCCGAGCGTGTGCGCGGCACGTTGCACGGAAGCCCGGTCGGCGACTCGCTCACCATCTCCGCCGGGATCGCGTGCTACCCGTCGCACGCGCTCAACGCGCCGGAGCTCGTCGACCAGGCCGGTCGTGCACTCGAGGCCGCGCTGGGCACGCGGTCGTGACCACGTGGAGATCGCGCAACCCGACTGAGCGCGACACAGGACTTCACCAAGAAAAGCGCGCGCCGATCCCAGGGGATCCCTGGTAACCAGGTGCGGTGGTCGACCACCAGTTCGCCGATCCCGGGCTCGCCGAGCTGTACGACGTGCTCCACCCGTGGGAGCTCCGGGACGACTTCGAGTTCTACCTGCCCTTGGCAATGGCGGCGGACTCGGTGCTCGACGTCGGGTGCGGGACGGGTTCGTTCCTGCACCGCTGCCGCGACGACGGTCACGCCGGACGGCTCTGCGGACTCGATCCGGCCACCGGGATGCTCGAGCGGGCCTGCCGGCGGTCGGACATCGAATGGACCCAGGGCGATCTCACGACCGTTGCGTTCGATCGTGAGTTCGACCTGATCGTCATGACCGGACACGCGTTCCAGGTGTTGCTCGACGACGGGGACCTACGCGCATCGCTCGAGACGGTCCACGATGCCCTCACAGCCACGGCTCGTTCGCCTTCGAGACCCGGAACCCGGCGGCGCGGTCGTGGGAGCGCTGGAACCCGGACCACGCCGTCGAGATGACCACGTCCGGACGGCACGCCGCTCCGCATGGACCACCGGGTCACGGACGTCACCGACGATCTCGTGACCTTCGAGACGACCTACCGCAGTCCCCGCTGGACGAACCCACAGCTCAGCCGGAGCACCCTGCGGTTCCTGGATGCCGGTTCGCTCGCGACGTTCCTCGACGGTGCCGGCCTCCCCGTCACCGATCAATGGGGGGACTGGGACCGCAGCCCGCTCACGGACGCGAGCCCCGAGATCATCACCGTCGCGAACGCGCGCCTAGGAGTACAGCGCCTCGATCTCTTGTGAGTACTTGGCGTGGATCCCCCGCCGCTTGAGCTTCATGGTGGGCGTGAGCTCCTCGGAGTCGGGCATCCACTCGGCGTGCAGGACCCGGACCTTCTTCACGCTCTCGGCTCGGTTGAACTCCGCCATCGCGACGCGGACCTCACGATCGATCTCCGCAACCACCTCCGGATGATCCGCGAGCTCGACGAGGCTCGTCGCCCGGATGTCCCGGCCCGCCGCCCAGGCCGGCGCGACCTCCGCGTCGAGCACGACCAGTGCGGAGATGAACGGTCGCGCCTCGCCGATCACGCAGGCCTGACCGATCAGCTCCTGGGCCTTGAGCGCGGCTTCGAGGTTCGCGGGTGACACGTTCTTGCCGCCCGCGGTGATGATGAGCTCCTTCTTCCGGTCGATGATGCGCAGGTATCCGTCGTCGTCGAACACCCCGATGTCGCCGGAGTGGAGCCAGCCGTCCGCGTCGAGCGCGTCCGCGGACTTCTCCGGGTCGTTGAGGTACCCCCGGAAGACGTTGCCACCGCGACAGATCACCTCGCCGTCGTCCGCGAGCCGCACGTCGAGGCCCGGGATCGCGGGGCCGACCGTTCCGGTCTTGACCCGGAACGCGGCCCAGGTCATCGGGCCCGACGACTCGCTCATGCCGTAGATCTCGGAGATCGGCACACCGAGCGACCGGAAGAAGTCGAACACCTCGATCGAGATCGGCGCCGCGCCGCTGATCGCCGCGATGCACTCGTCGAGACCGATGAGCGACCGGACGAGCGCGAGCCCACCTTCGTCCGCCGCCTCCCACTGGGCCCGGAGGTCATCGGGCATCTCTTCGCCCGAGGCCCGGTAGTCCGACGCCTTGAGCCCGACGCCGAGCGCGAGCTCGAGCTGCTCCTTGCGCTCCGGATCGGCGGCAGCCATCGCCACGATCCCCGAGTGCATCTTCTCCCAGACCCGCGGCACCGCGAAGAAGATCTCCGGACGTACCTCGGGGAGGTACTGCGCGACCTGTCCGCCTTCCGGGCAGGTCGAGACCTCGTAGCCGAGTGCGAGGCCCTGATAGTGCGAGGTCATGCGCTCCGCGATGTGGGCCATCGGGAGGTACGAGACCAGCCGGCGACCGACCGTCGCCACATCTCCGAGGCAGAGCCGCAGGCTCTCGATCGTCCAGCAGATGTTCTCGTGGTCGAGGACCACACCCTTCGGCGGCCCGGTCGTCCCGGACGTGTAGATGACGGTCGCGATGTCCTCGGGCTGCGCGGTCGCGGCGGCGGCGTCGAGATCCAGGGGGACGCCGGCGATCAGGTCCTCCCAGGCGAGGACTCCGTCGGGCCGGCCTCCCGGCGCATCGATCGTGATGATGTGGCGCAGGCTCGGCAGGTTCGAGCGCACGGTGAGGAACCGGTCCAGGAATCCCTGGTCCTCGAGGATCGCGACGGACGCCTCGCAGTGGCCGACGAGGTACTGGACCTGGTCGGCGGCGCTCGAGTTGTAGATGGAGATGGGGGTCGCACCGACGAGCATCGTGGCAAGGTCCGCGATGTGGAACTCGGGCCGGTTGCGCATCATCAGCACGACCCGGTCGCCTCGTCCGACGCCCAGCTCCTGGAGGCTGGCCGCCAAACGTGTGGCTCGCTCCGCGTAGTCCGTCCAGGTCCAGTGCCGCCACGCGTCGCCGTCCTTCCAGCGCAGCGCGACCGCGTCGGGCCGGTCCCGGACCGGTGGCGACGAAACGGGTCGGGATCGTCTGCCCCCGGACCTGCTCGAGCAGGTCCTCATTGGTCACTCGACTCACGGTTCCCCCCTCGGTCTCGCCAACACCATTCGTAGCGCATTCACGGCTCAGGGGAAATGGCGCGATTTCCACAACGGTCCGAGCCCGCTTCATCGCCACGGTCCGGTGCCGAAATCGTCAGCAATAGCTGAGAAACGTACAAACAACGCAGACGAGTTCTCCCCAGATCGGGCTCGCCGTCCACAACCTTGTCCACAGACGGCTCTGGAAAACCCTGGAGTGGTGGTGCACAATGCCGGAAGCGACGTCCCGAGGAGCCGTTGGGGCCCCGCCCGCGAGGGTGGGTCTCTACTCCGACACTCCTCGGGGCGTTTCGCGTCCCGGCGCCTCCGTCCAGAGGTCGGTGAGAACGGCGTCGGTGTCCGCGCCGAGCGGCCGGCCGGCATGGCGCACCGCGCCCGGCGTCCTGGAAAAGCGCGCCAGCATCCCCGGCATCTGCACCCCGTCGACCTCGACGATCGCGTCGCGCGCCGCGATGTGTGGATCGGCGAGCAGGTCGGCCATCGAGTACACCGGCGCGATTGCGGCTTCGGCCGCCTCGAAAGCCGCCAGCACCTCGGCCGACGGTCGGGCGCCCACCCAGTCGGCGACGATCCGGTCGAGCTCGACGCGGTGCTCGACGCGTCCTTCGAACGACGAGAAGCGGGGATCGGCGCCGACGCCGAGGAGATCCATCACCCGGGACGCGATCGACTCGGCCGACGTGGAGATGGCGATCCAACGCCCGTCGGCGCATCGGTAGGTGCCCCGCGGGACGGTGTACGGGATCCCGCTCCCCAGCCGCGGCTGCAGGTACCCGAGGTGGGCGTTCGCGCTCGGCAGCGCGCCCATCAGCTGCAACATCGTCTCGAGCAGGTTGATGTCGACGACCTGGCCCTCGCCGGTACGGTCCCGATGGCGCAGCGCGACCATGACCGTGAACGCGCCGGCGAGTGCAGTGACCTCGTCGGTCAGCGCGATCGGCGGCAGCAACGGCGCGCCGTCGGGCTCACCGTTGATCGCGGCGAAGCCACTCATCGCCTCGGCCATCGTGGCGAAGCCCGGCCGGCCGGCGTACGGGCCGTCCTGACCGAAGCCGGTGATGCGGAGCACGACGAGCCCCGGGTTCCGCTCGAGGAGCTCGATCGGATCGAGGCCGAGCCGCTCGAGGGTGCCGGGACGGAAGTTCTCGATCAGCACATCGGCCGTGTCGACCAGCCGGCGCATCGCATCGAGGCCCGCCTCGGACTTGAGATCGAGCACCGCGGCCCGCTTCCCCCGACCCAGCAGCTTCCACATGAAGGACTCGCCGTCCCGGGGATCGATCCAGCCCATGCGCCGGGTGCCGTCCCCCGCCGGACTCTCGACCTTCACGACATCGGCGCCGAAGTCGGCCAGATAGCGGGCCACTCCGGGCCCCGCCAGCACGGTCGCCATGTCCACGACCCGGAGTCCTTCGAGTGCCTGCACCTCCGACAGGATAGAAAGCGCTTCGCATGACTCCGACCCACGAACCGTCTCGCTCGTCCTCCACGCCGTTCCCGCACCTGTTCACACCGCTGCGGATCGGTCCGGTCGAGTCGCGGAACCGCATCGTCGTCGGCGCGCACTTCACGCAGTTCACGGAGCCGACCACCCCGGGCGAGCCGGGCTACTACGGCACCCGCTACGCCCGGTACCTCGGTGAGTTCGCCCGCGGCGGGGCGGGTGTCGTGATCGGTGGCCAAGCTGCGGTCCACCCGACCACTGCGTACCAGATGCCGAACAACGCGTGCGCGTGGGATCCGGCTGCGGTGCCGGGCCTCGCGGAGGTCGCCGACGCGGTGCACGCACACGGCGCGTTGGCGTTTCTCCAGCTCGCGCACAACGGCGGGGTCAACGGTGGCGCATGGTCCAAGCTGCCGGCGTGGGCACCGTCGCTCGTGGCCAACTACATGGAGCCGCCGAAGCCGATCGAGCGCCACGAGATCGCATCCGTCGTCGACGCGTTCGCGATCTCGGCGGCGAACTGCGCGGCGGCCGGGCTCGACGGCGTGGAGATCCACGCCGCGCACGGCTACCTGATCCACGAGTTCCTCTCGCCGCTCAGCAACCTCCGCGACGACGAGTACGGCGGCGATCTCGACGGCCGGATGCGGTTCTGCATCGAGGTGCTCCAGGCCGTCCGCGCCGAGGTGGGCTCGGGCGTCGCGGTCGGGGTGCGGCTCGTCGGTGACGAGGAGACCCGCGACGCTTCTGGCCTGGGACCCGACGATGCGGCAGAGATCGCGGCCCGGCTCGAGGCCGCCGGGCTCGTCGACTTCGTGAACGTCAGCGTCGGCACGTCCGGGATGGGCATGGTCCGCCCGCTGTACTCGAAGCACCTGCTGGGAGTCCCGGCCACCCGCACCGTGCGCGCCGCGCTGGCGGGCACACCCGTGTTCGCCGTGCACCGCGTCCTGACGCCCGAAGAGGCCGAAGGGATCCTCGAGGAGGAGTCCGCCGACGCGGTCACGGTCGTGCGAGCGCTCATCGCCGACCCGGACTGGCCGGAGAAGGCCCGCACCGGAAGGACCGGCGAGATCCGCAGCTGCACCGGGTGCAACCAGGGCTGCTACGGAAACCTCACCGCGGGCCTGCCGATCACGTGCGTGACGAACCCCGTCACCGGGCGGGAGGCGCAGCTCGGCGGGCCATTGCCGGCGGCCACGCGCACCAAGCGGGTCGTGGTGGTCGGTGGCGGGCCGGGCGGGCTCGAGGCAGCATGGGTGGCCGCCGCCCGGGGGCACGACGTGAGCCTGCTCGAGCGCAGCGACCAGCTTGGCGGCAAGATCCAGCTCGCGGCATCCCTGCCGGGCCGGGGGGAGCTGGCCGACTTCGCGGACTGGCGCGCCGCCGAGTGCGCGCGCCGGGGAGTGGATGTTCGGCTCGGGGTGGACGCGACGACGGCCACCGTCCTCGCCCTGGAGCCGGACGCGGTGATCGTCGCCACCGGTGGACGGGCGACGACGCACACCCCGAGCAAGTGGCACCCGCTGCCGGTTGCCGGCTCGGAACCGGCGTGGGTGATCGACCACGAGCGGGCACTCGTCATCGCCCTCGACGATCCCACGAAGCTGGGTGAGCGGGTCGTGATCCTCGACGCGGTGGGCGACATCGCCGCGATCGGGCTCGGGCACCTGCTCGCGTTCGGCGGCACGGAGGTCACGACGGTCACCCCGTTGCCGAACCCGATCCTCGTGGACAACGAGACGAACTCACGAGCCCTTCCGCGCGCCGCGCTGCCGGGATGGTGTGGCGGCCCAACACCGCGATGGTCCAGATCGGCGACCACACGGTCACGGTCGCCGACGCGCTGACGTACAAGATGGACACGCTCGACGCGGACACCGTCGTGATCCGGACCCACGGCGAGCCTGTGGCCGGCCTCTACTTCGCGCTGAAGGACCAGGTGCCCGAGGTCGTGCGGATCGGCGACGCCGTCGCCGTCCGCTGGGCCGACCGCGCGATCTTCGACGGCCACACCGCCGCCCGCGCCCTCTAACCCCACCCCGACAGGATTTTGGCGCCATTTGCACGCGCTATGCGCCGTGTAAATGGCGCCAAAACGAGGGGGGCTACCAGGTCTCGGTGAAGCAGCGGTGGTCGAGGCGGCCGAGGGCGTAGGCGCGGTAGAGGCCGGCGAACATCGGGCGGGTGCGCTCGGTCCACTCCAGCGCGGCCGGCGCGGAGATCCGCCGGACGACCTGGGTGAGGCCGTGCTCGTAGATCTGGTACTCGGCCCAGACGCCCGGGTAGTCCTTCGTCGCGCTGACCTCGACGAACGGAACCCGCCGGGCCCGGTCGCTCCGGCGAATCCGGTTGCGATGCGTGTGGCCCGCCCAGTAGCCGACGATGTTCTCGCGCGCCGAGACCACCGAGCCGAATGCCTCGCTGTCGTCCGGATTGATGCCGAAGTACTCCGCACTCCGGTCGTTCGCATCGAGGTCCCACTGGTGGTGGTGCCCGAACACCAGCACCGGTCCGGTCACGGTGGCCGCGAGGTCGTCGAGCCAGTGCAGCTGCTCAGCGGTGATCTGGCCCCGCTCGATGCCGGGCTGCACCGTGTCGATCACCGCGAGCGTCACGCCGCCGACGTCGATCGCGTACGGCGCACCTTCGAGGGCCATCGACGCGTCGAGCATCGCGTCGTGGTTTCCCCGCACGTGGTGCATCTGCTCGCCGAGCTGCCCGTACGCGGCAAGGAACGCTGCGTACTCCTCGGGCGTACCGAGGTTGGTGAGATCGCCCTTCACGAGCACCGCGTCGGGATCGAGCGCCTCGATCTCC
This sequence comes from uncultured Acidimicrobiia bacterium, assembly GCA_963770095.1. Lineage (GTDB taxonomy): Bacteria > Actinomycetota > Acidimicrobiia > IMCC26256 > JAENVU01 > Chersky-806. Next base: position 346,494 of record CAVYOO010000003.1, on the reverse strand, counting down.
GCGATGGCGCTGCGGTTCATCGTCTCCGGGTACGGGCGTTCGCCGGGACGGGAGCGCAGCACCGGGCCGAGCTCCTCCTCCATCACGCCTTCGAGCCGGCCGCACTCGGTCTCGCCGAAGTGCACGTCGTTCACGGTCGCGATGGTGGCCAAGGGCTTGCCGGCCGGGACGTCGAGCGTCTTCACCGATCCGGGCAGGAACTCGTCAGCGGAGGTGCCTTCGACCGCGACCGTGTATTCGGTGGCGGGCTCGAGCCCGCCGAAGTGGGCGAAGTGGTGGGGGCCGACGGTCGTGACCTCCTGGTCGCCCACCATGGACGTGACCTTGTCCCCCGGATCGGTCACGAACGTCACGACGACCTCGTCCGCCGAGACGGTCATCACCTCGGCGTCGCGCACCCCCGTGCCACTCATGCCCGATCCCCCGCGCGGTTTGTTGCGAATGGGTCCCCTACGGAACCGAACGCAACAAGCGGCGGGTGGGGGTGGCCACTCATGCGCGGTGGCGGCGACCCAGGCGGCCGGAGAGGCGCCACTCACCGCGGGAGTAGCCCCCGCGCCGCGCACTGATCCGAGCCGCCTGCACCCACGTCGAGCGTTCGTGCCCTGCCCCTGCCCCACCTCCGGCCTCGGCCCGGGCCGCGGCGATCGAGGCCGAGATCGCCGCGGTGATCGCCGCGACCTCCTCGGGGGTGGCGTCCGGGGAGATGGACCGCAGCTCGAACCCGCCGGTGCGCGCTCCCACTAGAGCGGCACGTTCCCGTGCTTGCGCTGGGGCAGCTGCTCCTTCTTCGATCGCAGCATCTCGAGCGACTCGACCAGGACCTTGCGTGTGTCGCGCGGGTCGATGACGTCGTCCACGTACCCCCGCTCGCCCGCGTTGTACGGGTTGGCGAACCGCTCGCGGTACTCCTCGACCAGCTCGGCCTTGCGCGCGACCGGGTCGTCGGCGGAGTCGATCTCGCGCCGGAAGATGATGTTCGCCGCGCCGTTCGCGTCCATCACCGCGATCTCGGCCGACGGCCACGCGAACGCGAGGTCTGCGCCGATCGACTTCGAGTTCATGACGACGAACGCACCGCCGTAGCCCTTGCGGGTGATGATCTGCACGCGGGGGACCGTGGCCTCGCAGTAGGCGTAGAGCAGCTTCGCGCCGTGGCGGATGATCCCGCTGTACTCCTGGTTGGTACCCGGGAGGAAGCCGGGCACATCCACGAACGTGACGAGCGGGACGTTGAACGCGTCGCACGTGCGCACGAACCGGGCGGCCTTCTCCGACGCCTCGATGTCCAGGCAGCCGGCGAGCACCTGGGGTTGGTTCCCCACGATGCCGACGACGTGGCCGTCGACGCGGGCGAACCCGCAGACGATGTTCATCGCCCACAGCGAGTTCACCTCGAAGAACTCGCCGTCGTCGACCACCTCCGCGATGACCTTCTTCATGTCGTAGGGCTTGTTCGGCGCGTCCGGGATGAGCTCGAGGATGCCGTCGCAGGTGCGCTCCGGATCGTCGTCGGGCTCGTAGTACGGCGGGTCTTCCAGGTTGTTCGACGGGAGGAACGACATCAGGTAGCGGACCTGCTCGAGACACGTCTGCTCGTCGTCGAAGACGAAGTGCGAGACGCCGGACTTGGTCGCGTGCGTCATCGCACCGCCAAGCTCCTGTTGCGTGACGTCCTCGCCGGTTGCGGCCTTCACCACGTCCGGGCCGGTGATGAACATGTAGGACGTGTCCTTCACCATGAAGATGAAGTCGGTCATCGCCGGCGAGTACACGGCTCCACCCGCGCACGGACCGAGCACGACACTGATCTGTGGGATGACTCCCGATGCCTTGACGTTGCGGTAGAAGATCCCTCCGTACGAAGCGAGTGAGACGACGCCTTCCTGGATGCGCGCGCCCGCACCGTCGTTGAGACCGATGAACGGTGCACCGACGGACTCGGCCAGGTCCATGACCTTGTGGATCTTCTCGGCGAAGACCTCACCGAGCGCGCCACCGAAGACGGTGAAGTCCTGTGCGAACACGAACACCTTGCGCCCGTCGATGGTGCCCCACCCGGTAATGACTCCGTCGGTGAGCGGCCGGCTGTTCTCGATGCCGAAGCCGTGGGCCCGGTGGCGGGCGAGCATGTCGAGCTCGACGAACGAACCCGGATCCACGAGCAGCTCGAGTCGCTCCCGCACGGTGAGCTTCCCCCGCTCGTGCTGGCGCTGCACTGCGGCCGGGCTCCCGGCGTGCAGCGCCTCCTCGCGCAGCTCGGCGAGGTGGCCAAGATGCTCTTCGATCGGGTGGGGAACCGGCGCGACGGGCGCCGCAGCGCCTGCACTCTCGCCCTGGATGTGCTCCTCTTCAACGGCCATGCGGCCAGGCTACGACAGGAGGCTCAGCGACTCGGAGCGAAGCCCATGAGGAGCCCTCCGACGAACGAGACCAGGACGCCGTAGTCCGCGACGTCCCAGACGTTGAGCCCGGTGCCGAGTCCGAGTTCGTTCGTGATCAGCCAGTCCTGTTGCTGCAGGACGTAGACCAGGCTGACGCCGACGATCGCGAACCCGAGGAGCCGCCGCACGATGCCGCCGCCCGAGATCATCGACATCACGGTCCCGATGCCCGCCATGATGAGCACGAGCAGCCCGATCGAGAACCCGCCCGCCGTGATCTGGTCCCAGCTCCCGAGGAAACGAAGCGGGATGTCAAAGGCGTTGAGCTCGAGCCGGCTCGCGACCACCTGCTGCCATGGCAACGCGGCACCGATGATCGCGATGATGCCGCCGACCGCTCCGATCACGGGTCCGGTCCCGATGAGCAGGGAGCTCGGTTGCTTCTCCACGACCGCGAGCGGCGCCGGCGCGACGGTCATCGTCGTCGTGCTCCCGGCGGCCGGCGCCGCGGGTTGCGCGACCGGCGCCGCACCGACTGCGATCCCCGCGAGCTCGCTGCCACCAACCCAGCCTTCGATCCCGTCGCCCGAGACGATGTGCACCCAGGGTCCGCGCCGTCCGGCGACCGTCAGCTCGACGCCGGCGGGCAGCTCGGCGACGGGTGCCTCCGACGGATCGGCCTGCGCGTAGACCGAGATCCCGCCGACGGGGACCCGGCGCGTCTCGACCTGGCGGCCGGGGCGTCCTGCGGTGCCACTCGTGGTCTGATCCACGCGAAAACGGTACCGGCTCACTTCGCGGGCGCGTGCCACCCACCGGGCGCACGGCCGGTATCGAGGCCCTAGTTCTCCTGGACGAGCTCGATCAGGGTGCCGAACGCGGTCTTCGGGTGCACGAACGCGACGGTCGTCCCCCGGCTCCCCGGGCGTGGCGCATCGTCGATCACCCGATGGCCTTCGGCCTTCACCCGCTCGAGCGCGACCGCACAGTCGGCGACCCGGTAGCCCACGTGGTGCAGGCCCTCGCCCTTCTTCTCGAGGTACTTCGCGACCGGCGAGTCGTCTCTCGTCGGCGTCAGGAGCTGGACGTAGGAGTCGGCCACCGCGAGCAGCGCCTCCTCCACCCCGTCCGACTCGACAACCTCTCGATGGGCCACCGTGCAGCCGAAGGTCTTCTCGTAGTACTCGATCGCCGCGTCCAGATCCCGGACGGCGATCGCGATGTGGTCGATCTCGGTGAGGTCGCTCATGACCCGGATCGTACGGCGCCGGAGCCGCTCGTCCCCAAGTCGACCGCTCGGTGATCAGCGGTAGGTATCGAGATCGCGCGGTCCGCGAGCCGAGTGAGGCATCACCGCCGGCTGATGCGCGCACCCTCGGGGGGTCGAGCTCTACCCGTACCTGCGGAACAGCTGGATCTGCGGGAGCAGGCGCTCCCGCATCTCGCCATTCGTGACGCCGAGGCCCTCCTCCGGGGCCAGGCACAAGATGCCGAGCTTGCCCTCGTGGAGGTTGTGATGGACCTGGTACGCCGCCTCACCGGTGTCATCGAGGGAGAACACCTTCGACAGCGTCGGGAAGATCTTGCCCTCGGCGATGAGCCGGTTGGCTTCCCACGCTTCGCGGTAGTTCGCGAAGTGGCACCCCTTGAGCGTCTTGAGGTTCATCCAGAGGTACCGGTTGTCGTACTCGATCATGAAACCGCTCGTCGCGGCGCAGGTGATGATCATCCCCCCGCGCTTCGCGACGAAGACCGACGCACCCATCGTCTGGCGACCGGGGTGCTCGAACACGATGTCGGGGTCCGTGCCGACAAGCTCGCGAATCTTCTTGCCAAACCGTCGCCACTCGCTCGGATCCTGGTCGCCTTCGTCGTCCCAGAACTTGTAGCCCTCGGCCTTCCGGTCGATGACGGCCTCGACGCCGAGCTCGTGCAGGAGCGCGGCGCGCTCGGGCGAGGACACGACTCCGACCGGGGTGCCGCCGCCGTTGAGCACGTACTGGCACGCGTACGCGCCGATGCCACCGCTCGCGCCCCAGATGAGCACGGTCTGGCCCTGCGTCATCTGCGAGCCGTTCGGACTCACGATCATCCGGTAGCTCGTGGAGTTGGTCAGCGCGTTGACCGCCGCCTCTTCCCAGGTGAGGTGCGCCGGCTTGGGCATCAGCTGGTTCGCCTTGACGATGCTGAGGTCCGCGAGGCCGCCGAAGTTCGACTCGAATCCCCAGATGCGTTGGTTCGACGCCATCATCGCGTCGTCGTGACTCGACGGATCCTGGTCGTCGACGTAGTTGCAGTGCACCGTGACGGCGTCGCCCGGCTTCCAGTTGCGCACCGCGGAGCCCGTCCGTAGCACGACGCCGGCGGCGTCACTCCCGATCACGTGGAACGGCTGGTCGTGACGGGCGCCCCAGACGCTCTCCTTGCCGAGGCGCTTCAGGAAACCGAAGGTGGGGAGCGGCTCGAAGATCGACGTCCACACGGTGTTGAAGTTGATCGAGCTCGCCATGACCGCGACGATCGCCTCGTCCGGCGCGAGCTCGGGCAGGGGGAAGTCCTCGACGCGGACCGACTTGCGCGGGTCCTTCTGCTCGGACGGCATCCCGTCGAACATCGCCTGGTCCTCGGCTCGCACGAGGGCACCCCTGGCCGCCTCGGGCAACGGGAGCGCACCGAGCTCCTCGCCGGGCGCGCCCTCCAGGATCGCGGTACGGATGGCATCGATCGGAGTCGTCATGGACGGCGACCGTAGCAAGCCGGGGCGACCTGGACGGAGGGCGTAGGGGTCCGGCTACCATCGAAAGTGACCAGCGGGTAACCAGCTGCTTAGGAGTCACTATGCCCGGTTCTGTGATCGTCTCCACCGCTCGCACGCCCGTCGGCAAGCTGTCCGGTGCCCTGGCGTCGTTCAGCGCCATGGACCTCGGCGGCTTCGCCATCAAGGCCGCCCTCGAGCGCGGCGGCGTCGGGCCCGACCAGATCGACTACGTGATCATGGGTCACGTCCTGCAGGCCGGCCAGGGCCAGATCACCGCCCGCCAGGCCGCCGTGAACGCCGGGATCCCGATGAGCGTGCCCGCGACGACGATCAACAAGGTCTGCCTCTCCGGCATCAACGCGCTCTACCTCGCCGACCAGATGATCCAGGCGGGCGACGCCGAAGTGGTGGTCGCCGGCGGCATGGAGTCGATGACGAATGCCCCGTACCTGCTCCCCGGTGCGCGCGCCGGCCTGCGCATGGGGAACGCGGAGGTTCTCGACTCGCTCATCCACGACGGGCTGTGGTGTGCGTTCGACATGGAGCACATGGGCACGGGCACCGACACCTACACCGGCAACTTCGGTGGGCTCACCCGCGAGCTCCAGGACGAATTCGCGGCCAAGAGCCACGAGCGCGCGGCCGCCGCGATGAAGGAAGGCCGCTTCGCGGACGAGATCGTTCCGGTCGCGGTGCCCCAGCGCAAGGGAGACCCGGTCCTCGTGGAGGAAGACGAGGGTGTGCGCCCGGGTACCACGGTCGACTCACTCGGCAAGCTGCGCCCTGCGTTCACCAAGGACGGAACGATCACTGCCGGCAACGCGTCGCAGATCTCCGACGGCGCCGCGGCGATGATCGTGACGAGCCGCGAGAAGGCGGCGGAGCTCGGGCTCACGCCGATCGCCGAGCTCGTCGGCTACGGCATGGTCGCCGGCCCGGACCCCTCGCTGCTCACCCAGCCGTCGCGGGCCATCAAGCGCGCGCTGGACGCGGCGAACCTGCCGCTCGCGTCGGTGGACCTCTTCGAGCTGAACGAGGCGTTTGCCGCGGTCGGTCTCGCGAGCATGCGTGACCTCGGCATCAGCGACGACGTCGCCAACGTGAACGGCGGCGCGATCGCCCTCGGCCATCCCGTCGGCATGTCGGGTTCCCGCATCGTCATGACGCTGATCAACGAGCTCAGCCGTCGCGGCGGTGGAGTCGGCGCCGCGGCACTGTGTGGCGGCGGCGGACAGGGCGACGCCGCGATCATCAAGACGCTGTAGCCGGCGGCGCGGAGGCCCGAACGCGCATGACGAACCCGCCTCCGGGCTACCTGCCCCCACCCCCACCACCCCCACCCCCACCCACCGCCTCCCGGGGGGTACGGGTACGCGCCCGCGGTGTCGACGAACGGCTTTGCGGTCGCGGCGCTCGTTCTCGGGATCCTCGGGCCGGCGATGTGCATGGCCTGGGTGCTCGCCCTGGTGTTCGGCTACATCGCCCGGAGCCAGATCGACGCGTCCGGGGGCTGGCAGACGGGGCGTGGCATGGCCGTGGCCGGGATCGTGCTCGGCTGGGTCTGGGGCGGGCTCATCATCGTCTACTTCGTCGTGGTCGCAGTCGTGAGCGCCTCGTCTGGTTGACCCGGGCGGCGAGCCGGGCGCCGATCGGCGCTGAAGGATTGCCGCGTTCTGGCCGACAACCATCGCTAACGTCGATCAGTCCACTGTCCCTCATGAAAGGGGCGCTCCATGTCCCAGGCTCCTCCGCCGCCTCCGCCTCCTCCCCCTCCTCCCCCTCCGCCCTCACCGCCACCGAGCGCCGGAGGGGCTGCGGCATTCAGCGTCGGTGACGCGGTGTCGTACGGCTGGACGGCCTACTGGAAGTTTGTCGGCCCGATGTTGCTGATCACCATCGTGATCATCGCGGTCCAGTTCGTGGTCAATGTGATCGGATCGGCGACGAGGAACATCGGCATCCAGCTGATCTTCTCCATCTTGGGCTGGATCATCTCGATGATCCTGTCGATGGGTCTGATCCGGGCGGCGTTGGCCGTGGTTCGCGGTCAGACACCCGAGGTCGGCCTGCTGTTCGAGACCGAGGGTCTCGGGAACTACATCGTCGCCGCCATCATCTTCGGCATCTGCTTCGGCATCGGCCTGATCCTCTGCATCATCCCGGGAATCATCATCGGGATCATCTGGATGTTCTACGGCTTCCTCATCGTCGAGAACCCGAACCTGGGTCCGACGGAAGCGCTGAAGAGGTCCCAGGAGATGACCAAGGGTCGGATCGGTGAGCTGTTCGTCTTCGGTCTCGCGCTGTTCGGCATCAACCTGGTCGGCGCGCTCCTCTGCGGCATCGGCCTGCTGTTCACCTACGGCATCACCGCGATCGCGGTGGCCTACGCGTACCGCACGCTCCGGGGCGAGCCGGTGGCCCCGCTCGCCTGATCCCGCGCAATCAGAATCAACGATGGGGGCGGCCTACGGGCCGCCCTCGTCGCGTCCCGGGCAACGCTGACGATCTTCGCGGTGTCGAGCATCTCGTCGACATCCCCCGCGAGCGCGCCGAGAGCGTCAGGTGCCGGTGCCGAGCCAGCTGAACGGGGCGACCGGCACGTTGCGAACCACCCAGAACACCGCGATGACCACGAGCGCGACGCGGGTCCAGCTCGGCGAGAGCGAGACCGCGCGCCAACGGGGGCCGCCGAGCATCGCCGTGAGCGAGACGAAGAGACCCCAGAGGATGAACGGCATCGCGAGCACGGCCAGCACGTTGAAGTCCACCGCGGTGGCGAGGTGGCCCGTGAACAGGTGATGCGCGGCGCGGGTACCACCGCAGCCGGGGCAGTCGAGGCCCGTCATCGCTTTGAACGGGCACAACGTCGGGCCGTTGGTCGGATCGACGACCGCGAGCGCGACACACCCACTGAGGAGCAGGCCACCCGCCACGAACGGTGCCGCGCGGTGCCGAGTCGCCAGGGTCGTCGCGGCCGCGACGTTCGCGCCACTCATGCGAGCCATGGTACGCGCCTCGTCCGGCGACACCGGCCGCGGGTGGCACTCACAGGAGGAGCCGGCCCTCGGCGCACGCAACGACGGCCCCACCGACGCGAATCCCGCCGTCCTCGGCATGGACCTCGATGACGCACGGTCGCCCGATCAAGTCCCCCTGGCGAATCGTGACGTCCACATCCGTGCCGAGCACCCGGCGGGCGAGCACACCGATGGGGCCGGCCGCGGCCCCCGTCCCGGGATCCTCGGGAATGCCGGCCGCCGGGACGAACACCCGCACCTGGAGGTTCCGGTCATCGAGGCGGCGAACCACACCCAGCGCCGTCAGGTTCCGCTCGCGTGACATGCCGGCCAGAGCCGGATGATCCGGATCGGCCGTGGCCAGATCCTCGGTCGTTGCCGCGATGAGCAGGCGGTTCCCCGCGACCGACGCCAGGTAGGTGCCATCGACCCCGGACACCCCGAGCGCCGACGCGACTCCGTCCGAGTCGACCGGCTCGATCACCGGGTCCGGTTGCGTCATCACGGCACCTTGCTCGTCGGCCTCGACGGTCACGACGGCGCCGGTCGTCGTCTGCTCCCACCGACCGGGTCCGAGCGCCCAGGCCGAGCCCAGCGAGGGGTGACCGGCGAACGGCAGCTCGGCGGAAGGAGTGAAGATGCGATTCCGGTACGTCCCCGGACCGGTGACGGTCGGAAACGCCGTCTCGCTGAGGTTCATCTCCCGGGCGATCGCGCCCTTGGTGGCGTCGGGGCACTCGTCGAGCACGACGCAGAGCGCGTTCCCGGCGAGCGGGCGATCACTGAACACGTCCACGATCCGGTAACGCACCGCGGGCTACTTCGTCGCTAGTACGCGCCGCTCGCTTCCCAGCGCCGGTTCATCGCGTTCTGCACCTTCACGTACCAGATGATGAGACCGATCAGCGGGATCAGCACCCAGAACCCGGTCAGGCCGGTGACCGGCTTCTCGAGCCCTTCCTGGGCGTACATGTTCCCGATCTCGGCCGGCAGCAGGAAGATGTTGACGATCCCGACGCACAGTCCGAGCAGCAGGCCGACCACGCCGCCGACGCCGTTCCCGGTGCGCTGCTTCAGCTCCTCGAAGACGGAGTAATCCCAGTAGAGGGTGTAGATCCCGAGGGTGATGATGCCGATCACGATCACGAACACCGGCGACCGGACCTTGCCGGGGGGCCCGACCGGTGGAGTCATGCCGGACGGCGCGGGAGGGACAGGGGAATTCGTCATAGGCGCATCATGGGGGCCGCGCCCACCGTTTACAACGACCCTCGACCTCCATAAAACCGACTTGACGGGTCGGGAATTGCGCTCGTAGCGTCGCCCGCAGCGCTATCCCGTCGATCCGAGGAGCCACCATGTCCGACTGGGGATTCGAGACCCGTCAGATCCACTCCGGCGCCGAGCCCGACCCCACGACGGGAGCGCGGGCCACCCCGATCTACCAGACGACCTCGTTCGTCTTCCGGGACACGGACCACGCGGCCGCGCTCTTCGGGCTCTCGGAGCTCGGCAACATCTACACGCGGATCATGAACCCGACCCAGGCGGTGTTCGAGGACCGCGTCGCCGCGCTCGAGGGTGGCGTCGGCGCGCTGGCCACCGCGAGCGGTCAGGCCGCGCAGACGATCGCGCTGCTGAACCTGGCGGAGAACGGCGGCCACATCGTGGCGAGCGCGTCGCTGTACGGCGGTACGTACAACCAGCTGCACTACACGTTTCCCAAGCTCGGCGTCCAGGTCAGCTTCATCGAGGACCCCGACGACCTCGACGCATGGAAGGCTGCGATCCAACCGAACACGCGCGCCTTTTACGGCGAGAGCATCGGCAACCCGAAGGGCGACATCCTCGATCTCGAAGGGATCGCGGCCGTCGCCCACGATGCCAAGATCCCGCTCGTCATCGACAACACGCTCGCGACGCCGTACCTGTTGAACCCGTTGCAGCACGGCGCGGACATCGTCGTGCACTCCGCGACGAAATTCATCGGCGGTCACGGGAGCTCCATCGGCGGGATCATCGTGGACGGCGGCAAGTTCGACTACGTCGCGAGCGGACGCTTCGCGAACTTCACCGAACCCGACCCGAGCTACCACGGCTTGATCTTCTCGGAGCTGCCCGAGCCGCTGCGCCCCGCGCAGTACATCCTGAAGGCCCGGCTGCAATACATGCGCGACATCGGCGCCGCAATCTCACCGTTCAACGCGTTCCTGTTCATCCAGGGGGTCGAGACCCTCAGCCTGCGGATGGAGCGCCACTCGCAGAACGCGCTGGCCGTCGCGCAATGGCTCGAGGCCCGCGACGACGTCGAGTGGGTCGCGTACCCGGGTCTCGCGTCGAGCCGGTGGAACGAGCGGGCGAAGCAGTACCTGCCCAAGGGTCAGGGCGCGATCGTCGCGTTCGGGATCAAGGGGGGAACCGAGGCCGGCCAGCGGTTCATCAACGGCCTCGAGCTGTTCAGCCATCTCGCCAACGTCGGCGACGTCCGCAGCCTCGCGATCCATCCCGCGACCACGACCCACCAGCAGCTCGACATCGGCGAGCAGCTCGCCACCGGGGTGACGCCCGACCTCGTGCGGCTCTCGGTCGGCATCGAGTCGATCGCCGACATCGAGGCCGACCTGGAGGCGGGCTTCCGCGCCGCGAAGGGCGCGTAACGTGACGGGCGCATGACGCCCTCACCGATCGTTCCGGTCACCGGTGCCTGGCGCGAGGGAGACGCGCCCGGGCGCCGGCAGTTCGCGGAGCTGTTCTCGTCGCGTGCGCACGTCCTCGAAGCGGGCGGGCGACTCGAGCACGTCACCGTCGCCTACGAGACGTGGGGAACGCTGAACCCGGCGGGTGACAACGCGGTGCTCGTGTTGCACGCGCTCACCGGCGACAGCCACGCCGCCGGCCCGCCTGATCGCGGGCATCGCGAGGCCGGGTGGTGGGACCAGATCGTGGGGCCGGGCAAGCCGGTCGACACGAACCGGTTCTTCGTCGTGTGCCCCAACGTGCTCGGCGGCTGCCAGGGCACCACCGGCCCCGCGTCGATCGACCCCGTCAGCGGGAAGCCGTACGGATCCCGCTTCCCGAACATCACGATCCGGGACCAGGTCGTCGTCGAGGCCGCGCTGGCCGACACGCTCGGGATCGAGCGGTGGGCCAGCGTCGTCGGGGGCTCGATGGGCGGCCAGCGCGTGCTGGAGTGGGCGGTCTCGTTCCCGTCGCGAGTGCCGCGCGCGGTGATCCTCGCCGCGGGCGCCCGGGCGACGGCCGAAGAGATCGCGCTGTGCTCGCTGCAGATCCGCGCCATCGAGATGGACCCACGCTTTCTCGGCGGCGACTACTACGACGCCGAACCGGGCGAAGGGCCCTGGCGGGGGATGTGCCTGGCGCGCGGCATCGGGCAGGTGAGCTACCGCTCCGAGGAGGAGTTCGACGAACGGTTCGGTCGCGGTCGCCAGGCGGACGAAGAGCCCCTCAGGGGCGGCCGCTACGCCGTGGAGTCGTACCTCGAGTACCACGGCGAGAAGCTGGCGTCGCGCTTCGACGCGAACAGCTACGTGGTCCTGTCACGGGCGATGAACCACCACGACGTCGGTCGGGGTCGCGGCAGCATCGCGGCCGCGCTCTCGCGCATCACGGGCGAGGTGACGATCGCCGGGATCTCGTCGGACCGGCTGTACCCGCTGCGCCTTCAGCTCGAGCTCGCGGCCCGGATCCCCCGCAGCTCCGGGGTCGAGGTCATCCAGTCCATCTCCGGCCACGACGGCTTCCTGACCGAGAGCGAAGCCGTCGGAAAGATCATCACCCGCGCCCTCGCCGACATCTGAGCCCCTGTCCCCCGACCCACGCCGGGTTTTGGCGTCGCTCGTTCACCCCTGAGGTGAGTTCTCGACGCCAGAGCGGTGGTGGGTCAGGCCGATGCGGCGGGAACGTAGGTGTTCAGGACGACGTCCCCCGGGAACGTGGTCGTGTCGATCAGCTTCAGCGTGGTCTTCTTGCGGGAGTCGGGGAACAGGCGCAGGCCGCCGCCTATCGAGACCGGGAACACCATCAGCCGGTACACGTCGACCAGGTCGTGCTCGACCAGTGTGTGGACGAGGGTGCCACTCCCGTTGACCATGATCGGGCCCCCGTCGCCGGCCTTGAGGTTCCCGATCTCGGCCACCACGTCACCGCTGATCACGGTCGAGACCCACCCCGGGTCCTTCAACGTGGTCGAAACGACGTGCTTGGGCATCGAGTTCATCCGTTCGGCCATGTCACCCTCGTAGGTCGGCCACGTGCCCGAGAAGCTCTCCCAGGTGACTCGGCCGAGGAGGAGCGATTCTGCCTCGAACAGCTCGTCGGACTTGTACTTCCCCATCTCGTCACTCATGTAGTCGCTCACCCAGCCGGTGTGCGGATGCGTGGGCTCCCCGCCGGGCGCTTCGATGACTCCGTCGACGGTGACGAACTCGCTCACGATCAGCTTCCGCATGGTTGCCTCCAGGAATCCAGCCGGACGTCGCTTCAGACCGCCGCCCGTCCGGGAACTCATCGGTCAGCCGTCGACGACGCGGCGACCTTCGAATGCGCGGCCGAGCGTGACCTCGTCGGCGTACTCGAGGTCCCCGCCGACCGGGAGCCCGCTCGCGATGCGTGTGACCTTCACGTCGAGCAGGGCCAGCACCTTGGCGAGATACATCGCAGTGACCTCGCCGTCGGTGTTCGGGTTCGTGGCGAGGATGACCTCTTGCACGCCCTCGGCGGGGATGCGAGCCAGCAGGTCCTTGATGCGCAGCTGCTCCGGTCCGACGCCCTCGATCGGAGAGATGGTCCCCTGCAGCACGTGGTACCGGCCGCGGAACTCCTGCGTGCGCTCGACCGCGACGATGTCGCGCGGTTCTTCGACGACGCACAGGAGGCTCGAGTCGCGCCGCTCGTCGCGACAGATGCTGCACTCCTCACCTTCGGCGATGTTGAAGCACCGCCGGCACCAGGAGATCCTCTCCTTCACCTCGACGATCGCCGCCGCGAGCCGGCGCGCGTCTTCGGGCGCGACCTTCAGGAGGTAGTAGGTGATGCGCTGCGCGGACTTGGGGCCGATGCCCGGGAGCCGCCCGAGCTCGTCGATGAGCTTCTGGACGGGTCCCTCGTAGAAGGACGCCAACGGTCAGACCCGCCCGGCACTAGCCAAGGCCGAAAGCGCTGAGGTCAAGCCCACCGGTGACCCCACCCATCTGCTCCGACTGCAGCTCCTGGCTCGCGCGCATCGCCTCGGAAACCGCGGCGACCACGAGGTCTTCGAGCATCTCGATGTCGTCGGGATCCACCACGTCGGCCGCGATGCTCACCGACCGGAGCTCACCGGCACCCGTGACGATCGCCTTGACCATGCCGCCACCCGCGCCGCCCTCCACCTCCATCGTCGCGAGCGCCTCTTGCGCCGCGACCATGTCGGCCTGCATTTTCTGAACCTGCTTCATCATGTTGGTGTTCTGCGGCTTCTGCTTCGCCACGGCAGGCTCCTACGTGCGGGGGACTTCCTCGACGACCGTTGCACCGAACGCTGTCTTCGAGGCGGGAGATGGAATCTACCGCCGGACCCGTACCGGCGGGTGCGTCCACGACCTCGGCCATGTCCACCAGGTCGATGACGACCTCGTCGGACGGCGGCTCGTCGGGGCCTGGGTCAGACGCATCGGCATCGCCGGGGGCCGCTTCGAGCGTCGGACCCTGGCGTGGGGCGCGGGCACGGCCGCCGTTCGCCCCGGTCCAGCTGTGCTCCGCGAACTTGAACTTCGGCGATGAACCGAGCTGTTCGATGAACTTCTCCCGGATCGTGTGCGCTTCCTTCACGAACCGGGGCTTCACGTTGTCGATCTGGGTGCGGGAGACCCCGAAGGTGATCACGTTGCCGTCGACGCTGAGCGGCTGCGCCTCCTGGATCGCGGAACGCAGCGATCGCGGGAGCGATTCGAGCACCGCGTTCCACGCGACGATGACATCGTCGAGGTCCAGCTCGGTCGCGGTCGGCGCGGCGGCGACGGGTGGACCCGACTCGGCCGGCGGCGCGGCCTTCATGGCCGGAACCTCGGGCGGCGCGTCGGGCGGCGCGTCGTCCGTCGAGGCGGGCTTCGGTGCCTGCTTGAACGCGCCGAGCGCCGGCTTCTTGCCCGGAGACTTCGGCGCCGGCTTTTCCTTCGCTACCTTCGGTTCCCTCGGCTGCTTCGGCGATTCCCGGGGGGCGGCCGCGGAGTCCGAGAGGGACGCGTTGTTGAGCCGCTGCTCGAGCCGCTCGACCCGGTCCGCGAGCATTTGCAGCGTTCCGCCAGTGTCGCGACGGGCGAGACGCACGAGCGCGATCTCGAGGACGAGGCGCGGATCCGCGGCGTCCGTGCCGCGCATGTCGACGACGGCCGCGCCGAGCGTTTCGAGCCCGCGCACGAGGACCGCGTTGCCGAGAACCTCGCCGATCGAACCCAGCCGTTCCCGTTCGTCCTCGGGCGCGTCCACCGGCACCTCACCGCGCGTGGCCGAGAGCAGGAACGCGTCGCGCAACGAGCGCAGGAGGTCCTCGGCGATGCGGCGGGCGTCGTGGCCGGACTCGAGGAGCTGGGCCAGACCCGTCAGCGCACCGGCGACGTCCTCCGCCGCGATGGCATCCAGGATGGACATCCGGGCGTCGAACGGGGAACCACCGAGGACCGACTCGACCTCGACGGCCGTGAGCTTGCCGGTCGCGTGGGCGAGGGCCTGGTCGAGCAGGGACTCGGCATCCCGGGCCGAACCGCCGGCGGCACGGGCGATGGGGGTGAGCGCGTCAGGGTCGAACTCCACGCCTTCGCGCTCGAGGAGCGAACCGAGCAACCCGGTGATCTCCTCCATCGACAGAAGCGTGAGCTCGAAGTGCTGCGTGCGCGAGCGGATGGTCGGGAGGACCTTCTCCGGGTTGGTGGTCGCGAGCACGAACACGACGTGACCGGGTGGCTCCTCGAGGGTCTTGAGCAGCGCGTTGGACGCCGCATTGCTGAGCATGTGCACCTCGTCGACGAGGTACACCTTCACCTTCGAGGTCGCACCGATGCCGAGGCTCACGCGTTCGACGAGGTCGCGGATCGCGTCGACGCCGTTGTTCGACGCGGCATCCATCTCGACCAGGTCGTTGAAGCTGCCCGCCGCGATCGCGACGCAGTTCTCACACGTGCCGTCCGGCTCGCCGTCGGCGCCGAGGTTCAGGCAGTTGAGCGCTTTGGCGAGGATGCGGCCCGTGGTGGTCTTGCCGGTCCCCCGCGGCCCCGAGAACAGGTACGCGTGGCCGACGCGGCCTTCCCGCACTGCGTTCTTGAGCGCCGTGGTGACGTGATCCTGTCCGACCAGCTCGTCGAAACGCTGCGGACGGTACTTGCGGTACAACGACTGAAACGCCACCGTCCGACCTTACTCAGGACTCCCGCGTGAGCGGAACGGAGGCGGGCGCGAGAACGTAGCGGAGCGCAGGCGGGAGCGGGCACGAAGTGCGACGCCGGAGCGACCAGAAGTGATGCGGACCGTGCACCCGCTGTCGACCCGACGCCGAGGAGCGCGCATTCCGTTTCCGGCTCAGACCAGGCGACCCTGCGGCACACGGGAGGGCCCGCTGAGAGCTGCTTCCTTCCGGACCTGACTCGTTTCACGAGATCCCGTTGCGCAGGACCCGATCATCTACACCATCGACGGGTCGCATTTCCCCACGGCGGCTCGGGCCTCGAACAGGGATTCAGCCCCCCATAACGTGGATTTGGGGTACAGGGCACCACGGGCTCCCCGCCTAGCACGGTCCGCTTTCGCAGGGTAGCAGGGGCGTCACCGCTACGATCCAACGCTTCGACGCCCTCGACGCGCGTGGTCGGGGACTCGTACGGAGGGATGCGAGAGCGGCCGAATCGGCACGCTTGGAAAGCGTGTGTGGGGCAACTCACCGTGGGTTCGAATCCCACTCCCTCCGCCAGCCTGGGTCCACCCGCGACAGCCGCACCTTCGTTTGCCTCTTGAGCACCGACTGGGTGCTCAACCGACATTTGTCATTACACCCGGCCCCTGTGATCCGGGATGGGTCCGCCGGTCCGCGCCTACGCGGGTGGGGCGAGCTCGAGGCAGTCCTGGTTGGAACCGGCTTCGCAGGTCTCGATGAGGCGCTGGAGCTGGTCGCGGCTGCGTTCGAGGTCCGTGATGTCGTGTTCGACCTGCGCGAGGCGGCCCGACGCGACCCGTAGCACCTCGGCGACGGAGCGGTCCTCGCCCGCACCGAGGAGCTCGGCGATCTCCTTGAGCGTGAACCCCAGGCCCTTGCCGCGCCGGATGAACGCGAGGCGCCACTGGTCGGTCGCGTCGTACTGGCGGTAGCCCGAGGCCGTCCGCGGCGGCTCCGGCAGGATGCCCTCACGCTCGTAGTAGCGGATCGTCTCGATGTTGACCCGGGCCGCGGCGGCGAGCTCACCGATCGTCATGGTCCCGTCAGTTGCATCCATGCCGGGGGTGAACCCGCCGGGGACCGTCAAGATTCCACTGAGGCGGCGGCCTCCCGGACCCGGTGCAGCTCCTCCCGCAGCGATCCGAGCCCCCGGGCGCCCACGAGCCGATGCACGGGGAGACCGTCGACGAAGAAGATGAGCGTCGGGAAGCTCATCACCTGGTACTGCCCCGTGAGCTCCCAGCTGGCGTCGGCGTCCACCTTGAGGACGGTGAGGTCCTCGGTCTCGGCCGCGAGCTGCTCCAGCACCGGGGCGATCATCTTGCAGGGCCCGCACCACTCGGCGGTGAAGTCGACGAGGGTGATCCCCGGCGTGGTGTTGATCTTCTCGGCGAAAGTCGAGGCAGTTGCTTCGAGCACGGTGGTCATTCGTCGCTCCTCGGGGTTCGGCTGTGCGACGACCGTAAGCCCCGTACCCAGGTACGGAGTCAAGCGTCAGGTGCCGCGGCGGGCGAGCTGCTCGCGGGCTTCGCCGACGCGACGGAGCGACTCGCGGACGAAGCTGCGGACCTCGGGGTGCGCGAGAACGTAGGCGCGGACGCGCGCCGCGGGGACGTGAACCGCCTCGTATCGCGCGCTGCGCAACGATCCACGCGCGAGGAACCCGGTCGCGACTTCGGCGTCGCCGTTCTTGAGCGAGTCCTTGTAGCTCTCGTCGCCGCGCGACAAGTCGACCCGGGCCACGCCGCGGTCGAACGCGGTCTCGACCGTCCGCAGCGTGCGGATCGCGCCCGGTGAGAATCGGGCGTAGTCGGGGTCGTGGGCCGCGAACCAGCCGGCGAACACGGTGTCCGAGGTCAGGCTCAGGTCGGTGGCGACCAGGCGGCCGTCGATGAACAACGACGACCCCACCGCGCGGAGACCGTCCTCGGGGTCGTCGGCGAGGACGTCCAGCACGTCGCGCACCCCGCGCCGGGCGAACAGGTCGGGCCAGCCGCTGCGGCGGTACTGCTGCGACTTCCACCCCACCAGCTGGCGCAGGTGACCGCGGTCCTTCGCCGGGCCGGACTCGAAGAGCACATCGGCGAACTCGCGTCGGAGCTTGCGCTCCTTGTACAGGATCGTCTTGATGGTCTTGCTCTTCTTCGCCCGGGCCAGGTACGCGTCCCAGCCCGCATCCGTGTCGATGACCGGAGCGGCCGCCCCCTCGAGCGAGCCACGCGCGTCCACCTGGTGGCCGACGAGGTCGCTGAGCTCGAGCACGTCGAGGTTCGTCGCGTCGAGAAGCTCCGGCCAGGACCAGCGCAGGCCCGGCGCGGGTACGAATCCCTGACGGTTGTTGAGCTTCCGACCGATCGCGGTGGCAACTCCTCGCGACCGGAGCTCGAAGGGGAGGAACCCGACGACCGATCCGGCGTCCTCGAAGACTGCGACCCGGGCGCGGCTGAACACCGCGTCGACCGCGCCGCGAAGCCGGGTGAGAGAAACGGGTTCTGGAGCGCGAGATCCGCGGCCTGGAACGCGAGCCAACGTTCGATCTCGGCCCGGCCGAGCTCGCGGGCCGAACCAGCGATGCCTTCACCGACGTCTCCTCATCCATGACCTCGCCGTCGCGGTGCTGGTGCATGCCACTTCTCGCGCCGGGAGCGCGGCGGCGCTCGCACCGTACCAATCGTGAAGCGTCACGATTCCCTCGAACTGCGAATCTGAACCCTCTTTTGCGACCGGTACGGTCGGGCTGCGCCAAGATGCTCAGCATCCGAGGTGAGGAGCAGCGATGGGCGAGGCAGTTCGCCGTGTCGTCGTCGGAAGCGACACGGACGGAAGCGCGGCGGTGTGGTTCGACGGGCCGAGCCCGCACGTGCACGGCGTGACCGGCTACCCGCCGGAGCTCGCGCTGGTGGACCTCTGGTACACCGATGCCCAACCCGCGCCGCCACGAACGGACACCGCGGAGCGCGACGTGGAGATCGCTCCGGCACCGGGCGGCACGCTCTTTCGGGTGGTGCGCTTCCCGCCGGACGGCGCGCTCCCCACGGACGCCGACGGGAGCCCCACACTCTTCTGGCACGAGACGGCCACGACGGACTTCAACGTCGTCATCGACGGCGAGCTCGTGCTCCTCTTCGATGGCGGTGAGGTCGCGCTCTCCGCGGGCGACACGCTGGTCGTCCACGGTGGCCGGCACGCCTGGAGCAACCGGACCGACCGGATCGCGGTGCTCGCGACCGTCGGCGTGGCCGATGCGCGTGCGGCGGTCTGATGGACCCGGCCCGGATCGACGAGCTGATGACCGTCGCGCTCGAGGAAGCGCGCGACGCGATCGCGCACGGTGACGTGCCCATCGGTGCCGTCGTCGCGCGGCTCGACACCGGTGAAGTCGTCGCCCGCCGGCACAACGAACGCGAGCTGCAGTCCGACCCGACTGCCCACGCGGAAGTTTTGGCGTTGCGCGACGCGGCCGAGTCGCTCGGGCAGTGGCGGCTCGACGGCTGCGCGCTGGTCGTGACCCTCGAGCCGTGCCCGATGTGCGCAGGCGCAGCCATCAACGGGCGGGTCGGGCTCGTGGTGTTCGGCGCCGCGGATCCGAAGGCCGGAGCGACCGGGAGCCTCTACAACCTGGCCGCCGATCCCCGCCTGAACCACGAGATGCCGGTCATCCCGGCCGTGCAGGCCGAGGCCGCCGCGATGCTGCTCCGGGACTTCTTCGCCGACCGGCGCTGAACGGTCGGTACAATCACGCCCCGCTCGGCGTTGCTCCCTGGAGGAGCGCCTCGCGAACCTGGAGGGGTGCGAGAGCGGCCGAATCGGATGGTCTCGAAAACCATTGTGGCGCAAGTCACCGTGGGTTCAAATCCCACCCCCTCCGCCACACCGCACGAGATCAGGGTCGGGCCTCGCGCCCGGCCCTGATACCGCGCATGCCGGCGCTTCCTACGAGGGCGCGGGGAGGAACAGGTTGAGGATCCGGTCGAGGAAGTCGTCTTCCATCGGCAACCCGTAGAGCGCGTGGTGCCAGATCAGGGCGGGCGGTACCTCCGCGATGAGCTCGACGTCCGAGTCCGCGGGCAGCTCACCGCGCTCGATCGCCGACGCGACCAGATGGCGGAGGTGCTCCCGCTTCTTTCCGATCACGGAGCGGTCGAACTGCTCCTGGAGCTCGGGTTCACGCAGGCGTTCCACTGCGAACATCGTCAGGAGCTGGGCATCGTCTCCTCGCAACCGGTCGATGAGCGGTTGCATCATGCTCGTGACATCGGCGCGGAAGTCTCCGGTGTCGGGGAGCCAGTCGTCGACCGACGCGCCGCAGCGCACGGCTTCGACGACCAGCTCGGCCTTGCTCGAGTAGCGGCGGTAGATCGTCGCCTTGCCGACCCCGGCGCGCGCGGCGACCCCGTCGATGCTGACACCCGCGTAGCCCTCTTCGGCGAACGCGTCGAGCGCGGCCTGCAGGATCGCCGCGTCGCACGCGGGATCACGCGGCCGACCGGGCCGCGCGTGGACGTCCTCCTCGCGGATCGCCATCAGCCGACCACCGCAGGCTCAGGCTCGGGCTCGGACGCGACTTCGACGACCGGTTCGTGATCGTGCGCACGGGCGGGAAGGAAGAGCCAGACCCCGAGCGCGGCGAGGAGCGTGATGCCCGCCGCGACCAGGCCGACCATGTGCAGGCCGCTGACGAAGGTGTCCTGGGCCGCGGTGACGATCTGGCCCGAGTACGGGCGGGCGGACGGCGACTGCGCGGCGACGCCGACGGCTTGGCCGACGTTGTCCCTCACCTGGGCGAACAACCCGGCCGGGAGGCTGGACCCGAGCTTGTCGCTGATCGTCGAGTGGAAGTGGCTGGCCATCAACGATCCGAACACCGCCACACCGACGGCGCCACCCATCTGGCGGGTGGTGTCGTTGACCGCGGAGCCGACGCCGGCCTTCGCACGCGGGAGTGAACCCATGATGGAGTCGGTGCACGGTGCGAGGACGTTGGCCATGCCGAGGCCCATGACGACGGTGACCGCGATGACCGCGAGCACGCCCGTGTTGGCATTCCAGGTCTGGAACAGGACGAAGGAGCTCGCGACCAGCACGAGCCCGACCGCGACCACCACCTTGTTGCCGAACTTCTGCACCCACACGTTCGAGAGCGGGGCGAAGATCATCAGCGTGACCGCCTGGGGCAGCAGCACCGCGCCGGCCTCGACGGTCGAGTAGCCCAACACCGACTGCAGGTACTGGGTCAGCAGGAACAGGGTGCCGAAGAGGGAGAGGAACACGAGCGTGATGGCGCCGCTCGCCGCGCTGAAGCGTGGGTTCTCGAAGAAGTGCATGTCGAGCATCGGGTGGGTCGAGCGCAGCTCCCAGACGAAGAACACCGCGAGCACCGCGAAGCCGGCGACGAACGCAGCCAGGATCTCCGGCGCGCCCCAACCGTGACCCGGGGCTTCGATGACGGCCCACAACAGGGTGCCGAGCGCGACGATCGACAACACCGCTCCGACCGGGTCGAGCGCGGAGTGCATCGGGTCCTTCGACTCGGGGACGAGCATGTAGCCGAGCACGAGGCCGACGATCACGATCGGCACGTTCACGATGAAGATCGAGCCCCACCAGAAGTGCTCGAGCAGCACCCCGCCCGTGATCGGGCCGAGCCCGATGCCGAGCGCGGACACGCCGGCCCACACGCCGATCGCCTTCCCCCGCTCCTTGGGATCGGTGAAGACGTTCGTGATGATGGACAGCGTCGACGGCATGATGAACGCGCCACCGATGCCCATGAGCGCGCGGGTCGCGATCAGGGCGTTCGCCGACGGCGCGAAGGCCGACATCGCCGATCCGGCGCCGAAGATGGCCAGACCGATCGTGAGGAACCGGTAGCGACCGAAACGGTCCCCGAGGCTCCCCGCGGTCAGGAGCAGGCCGGCGAACACGAGGACGTACCCGTCGACGATCCACTGCAGCTGGCTGGCCGTCGCGCCGAGCCCGCCCTGGCTCTTCGGGTGCGCGAGTGTCGGAATTGCGACATTCAGGATGGTGTTGTCCAGCGTGATGACGATCAGGCTGATGCACAGCACCAGGAGGGTCAGCCAACGACGGCGGTAGACAAGGTCCGGGTTTCTCAGGGCTCCGCGCATGAGTCGAGATACTAGACAGTCGAGTATCGGAACTCAACCGGGCCGTATGTCACATCAGGCCCGGTGAGCTGGACGCGCCGACGAGCTCGGGCTCCTCGGCCGGGGGGACCTCGGAGACAGGTGCGCCCTCGAGGTCGAGGTGCGGGAGCCACTGCAGCCAGCGCGGCAGCCACCAGTTCGCGTCGCCGAGCAGCTCCATCGTCGCCGGCACGAGCACCATGCGGATGATCGTCGCGTCGACGAACACCGCGGTCGCGAGACCGAGACCCATCATCTTCACCGTGGGCTCGTCCACGAGGACGAAGCTCAGGAACACGCAGATCATGATCAGCGCGGCCGACGTGATGACCCACGCCGTCGCGGCGAGACCGGTCGGCACGGCCATGCGCGCGTCACCCGTGCGCAGCCACTCCTCCCGCACCCGTGACAGCAGGAAGACCTCGTAGTCCATCGAGAGACCGAAGAGGATCGCGAACATCATCATCGGGATGAAGCTGACGATCGGCAGGCTCTGCTCCACGCCGAAGAGGCCGCGGAACCAACCCCACTGGAACACCGCGACGATCACGCCGTACGCGGCACCGATCGACAACACGTTCATGATCGCGGCCTTCACCGGGATCAGCACCGAGCGGAACACCACCATGAGGAGCAGGAAGCTCAATCCGATCACCGCGCCGATGAACCACGGAAGGCGTGACGCGATCCGATCCGAGATGTCGATGAACGCGGCAGTGGAACCGCCCACGTAGACCTTGACGCCCGTTCCGGCGACGGCCGCAGGGAGTACGTCGGCGCGCAACCGGGAGACCAGCTCACTCGTGGCCGGGGCCTGCGGTGACGATTTCGGGAGCACCCGGATCACGGCCGTGTTGCCGCCCGGGTTGAGCCGGGGCAGGCCGACTGCGTCGACGTCGGGGTCCGCGCCGACAGCCTGCACGACCGGTGCGAGCGCTCCGGCACCGCCAGAGGGCACCTCGGCGACGAGCAGCAGCGGACCGTTGAACCCCTTGCCGAACCCCGTGCCCAGCAGGTCGTAGGCCTGACGCTGGGTCGAGGACTTCGAGAGCGTCCCCGCGTCGGTCTGGCCGAGCCGCATGGACAGCGCCGGCGCCGCCAGGGCGAGCAGGACCGCGACGCTCGCGATCAGGTACCGCCACGGCTTGCTCGCGACATGCGTGGCCCAGCGCACCCACATGCCCTTCCGGATGTTGTCCGGGTGCATCTCGGCTTTGCCCTGGTTCCGCTTCACCCAGGGCAGCCGGAGGCTGTTGATCTTCGTCCCCGCGAGGCCGAGCAGTGCGGGAAGCAGCGTGATCGCGGCGACGACCGAGACCGCGACCACGACCGCAGATGCGAAGCCCATCGTGGTGACGGTCGGGATGCCGGCCACGACGAGTCCGCAGATCGCGATGACGACCGTGGTTCCGGCGAACACCACGGCCATACCCGAGGTTCCGTTGGCGTGGCCCGCCGATTCCGGAACTGTCATCCCGGCGGCGAGCTGCTCGCGATGGCGCGTGACGACGAACAGTGCGTAGTCGATGCCGACACCGAGCCCGATCATCGTGGCGATCGTGGTGGCGATCTGGGAGATGTCGAAGAAGTTGGTGAGGACCGTGACGGTGGACAGGCCGACCGCGAGACCGACGAGCGCGGTCCCGATCGGCACACCCATCGCGACGACCGAGCCGAACGCGATCAGCAACACGATCATCGCCGCGATGAGGCCGTAGATCTCGGTGCTGCCGAGGTCGGGACGCTCACCGGCGCGCGCCACCTCGCCACCGAACTCGACCTGCATGCCCGCGTCGCGCGCGGGCTGCATCGCGTTCTCGAGACGCGTGAGGTCCTCGGACTTGATCTCGTTGCTGGTCTTCGCGTAGTTGACCACCGCGTAGCCGATGTCGCCGCGCGCGGAGATGCCGTTCGCGCCGGCTTCGGTCGGACTGACCACGGCGGTGACCCCCGGGCAGCTGCTCGACCCGGGCGAGCGACGCGTCGATCGCAACGGTGTTGGTCGGGTCGGTCAGCGCGCCCGAACGGCTGTGCAGCACCACCTGCGCGGTTGCACCGGCCTGGGTCGGGAACCGCTCCTTCAGGAGGTCGGTCGCCTGCTGGCTCTCGGTGCCGGGGATCGTGAAGCTCTCGCTGTACCCCTTGGCGCTCGCGGCGAGCATGCCGACCACGATGGCGACGAGGATCCACGCGCCGATCGTCCGCCAGGGATGACGGGCGCACCAGCGCCCGAGTCGCTCGAGGAAGCCCGACATCTACTCGCTCCTTGAAGATTCTCGCTCCGGGTGGAGCGGTGCGTGGCCCCCCGACCACCGGTGACTCTACCGGGAAGTGGCACACTATGCCAGCAAGGCATAGCGTGCCTCTTGTCACACTGCGCCACGCGGATCCGGATCCATGCCACGCTGTGGGTCATGCCGGTACCTTCCGAAATCGTGAGCCGGGCCGGGGCAACGACTCTCGGGCTGCGGGAGCGCAACAAGCTCCGCACCCGCCAGGAGATCGCCGACGCCACGCTGCGACTGGCCGCTCAACGGGGCCTCGAGCACGTCACGGTCGAGCAGATCGCGGCGGCGGCCGACGTCGCGCCGCGCACCTTCTTCCGCTACTTCGACTCCAAGGAAGACGCGCTGCTCGCCGACCACTCCGAACGCCTCGAGCTCCTCCGCGAGACCCTGAAGCGCCGTCCCGCCACCGAGGGACCGCTCACCGCGGTGCGCACCGCGATCCTCGACGTGGCCGGCGATCTCGAGGAGCACAAGGACCTCATGCTCTGCAAGGTCAAGCTCATGGAGAACAACCCGATCCTCCGGGGCCGAAGCCTCGAGATGATGGGCGACCTCGAGCGAACGATCGCCGAGGCGCTCGCCGAGCGGACCGGCGCGGACCTCGAGACCGACTTCCGGCCGTTCCTCATCGCGGGCGCGGTCTGCACCGCGATGCGCGTCGCGATCGACCGATGGGGCGCGATGGGCGGTACCGGCGACCTCACGGCGATGGTCGCGGGCGCGCTCGACCTCCTCGACGGCGGCCTCGACCAGTCGATCTGAGCGCGCCGGGCACCTCCCGAGGCTCGGGTCAGGGCTCGTCCCGGGACGGTGGACGGCCGATCTCGACCGGTCGCGGCTTGGGCGGAGCGACGGCGTTGCGCAGGAGCTTCCGCGCTTCGGCCACCTCGTCACCCGCGGGAGCACCCGAGCTCGCTCCGAGGTGCTCCGCGGCCGCTTCCTCGACGGCACAGACGATCCCGTCCCAGTCGGCGTCCGGCTCACGGGTGATCGTCACGAAGTCGTTGATGCCGAACACCGAGGCAACGCCGTCGAAGGCCAACACCGCTTGCGCGAACGGCGAGTCGACTCCCTCACCGCGGGTGGTGTCGATGCGCGTCCCGAGCGTCACGTCGAGCGTGAACTTCATCGCGTTGGGGTTCGGTGTCGTCGACGGTCGGACCGTGGCCATCACCGGAGGCTATGCCGGTGTCGAACGCTCCGCTGCCTCGGTCGCGTACGCGGCGAGCCCATCCGCGCACCGCTGGATGAACTTGCCGAGCGTGGCGCGGTACAGCCTGCCGGTGCCGGGGTACTTCGCGCGGAAGTGGCTGTGCCAGTGAATCTCGGTTCCGCCGTCGCGCGGCTCGAGGTCCACGTCCGCCCGGTAGCCGCGAAGCGGGAGGCCCGACAGCAGCGCGTAGCTGAATCGGCGACCGGGTTGGAGCTCGACGATCTCCTCGTAGCTCCTCGTGCGGCCGGTGCGGAAGATCCTCCGGGCGCCGAGGCTCTCGCCGCCCTCCGGCCCTTCACGCTCCAGCTCGAACGAGTCGAGTGGCGACCAGACCGGCCAGGTGGAGCCGTCGCGCAGCAGGGCGTACACGTCGGCCGGGCTCGCGGCCGTCCATGCCCTGACCGAGATCTCCTGCTCTGCCATCTCGCACCTCCGAGCTCGGGTTTCGCACCCATCCAAGTTATGTACCAGATGGTACACTACCTCTCGCATGCCGACAACCCAGAAGCACCAGGCCACGAAGAAGAAGGCGGACCCGAAGGTCCGGTTGCTCGAGGCCGCGGTCGATCACATCCTCGAGCACGGGCTGAGCGACCTCAGCCTGCGGGAGCTCGCGGCGGCGATCGGGACCAGCCACCGCATGCTCATCTACCACTTCGGATCCCGGGAAGGCCTGATCGTCGCGGTCATCCAGACGGTGGAGGCGGCCCAGCGGGCGGCCTTCGCGGATCTCGAGACCCGTGACCTCACGCGCGCCGACGCCATGCGGGAGATGTGGCGGCGATTCACCGATCCCGCACTGGGTCCGCACGAGCGGTTGTTCTTCGAGATCTACGGCCAGGCGCTGCAGGGCCGGCCCGGCGCGGTAGCCCTGCTCGACGGGATTATCGACAGCTGGGTCGAGCCCGCGGCCGGCTACGCGATCGAGCATGGGACCGCGCCCGACATCGCGCGCGCCGAAGCCCGGCTCAGCGTCGCGGTGATCCGCGGGCTGCTCCTCGACTGGTTGGCGACGGGTGACCGCGCCGCGGTGGACACCGCGTTCGAGCGCTTCGTCACGATGACCACAGGCGACCGAACCGGTGCCTGAGGTGACGCTGCGGGCGGCGCGCCCGGATGAAGCCGCGGCCCTGAGCGACCTCGCACTGCGGGCCAAGGCGTACTGGGACTACACGCCCGAGTTCATCGAGGCGTGCCGCGAGGAGCTGACGGTGCAACGCTCCGAGATCGAAGCCGGCGAGGTCGTCGTGGCCGAGGTTCTCGGCGCGGTCGCGGGCTTCTCGACGTTCACAGGAGACCCGCCGTTCGGCGAGGTCTACATGCTCTTCGTCGAGCCGGAGCACATCGGCAAGGGAGTCGGCACGGTCTTGTTCGCTGCGCTGCGGGCCACCGCGGAGGCGCGCGGGTTCACGCGGCTGCGGATCGAGGCTGATCCGAACGCCGTCGGCTTCTACGAGGGTCGGGGCGCGATGCACATCGGCGAAACGCCGTCCGAATCGATACCCGGCCGGATGAACCCGCTCCTGGAGCTCGACCTCACAACCTGAGTCAGCAAACGAACGACCCGCGGTTTGTTGCATTCGGGTCCTCTACGGAACCAAACGCAACAAACGGCGGGGTGGTTGGGGGTCAGCGGGTGAGGTGGTCCCGGGCCCGGGCGAAGAACTCCAGCGTGGCAGCTCGCTGATCGGGATGGTCGGCAAACGCGTCGAAGCCCAAGCTCGCGAACGAACCCTCGTTCCAGAAGCTGCCCGACTGCTCGGCCCAGGGTGTGACGTACACGTACGGCAGCGGGTGCTCCGCGTCGCCGGGTGACGCGCCGTAGGTGCCGCGCCGGCCGCCCGCCTCGTCACCGAGGTCGACGGAAAGATCGAAGTGCTCGGGCCAGAGCTGCACCCGGGCCGGCGCTTCCGACGCGGGCACCGATGCGCGCAGCTCTTCGAGCACCGACGCGGCGAAGCCGAACCAGTCTCCGAGGAATCGCGCCGCCGGTGCGTCAGTCGGCAATGTCGCGCCCGGCTCGAGCGGTGTGGTGGGTGTATAGACATCCGTGGGCGCGCCCGGCTCGATCCCGACCGCCTCGGCAGCTGCGCGCACCGTCGTCAGCGGGTGCAGCGAGAGATCGGAGCCATGGATCACGACCAGCCCGGACTCGGACACCCGCACCTGCTCCGCCGCCCCGAAGAACGGCGTCCCGAAGCCGCCACGCGTGTACCGCAGCCCGATCTTGCCGTTGGCGTGGTGGCGAGCCGGCGCGACCACGTGCTCGGCGAGCGTGTGCCACGACACGCGTGTCCGCTCGAGTGCGGTGAGATCGGAGGGTCTCGCAAGGCGCCGCCACGCGCCGAGCCACCGGTCGGCACACCACGCCGCGAGCTCGGGATCCTGGCTCGCCCGGCTGTCCCAGGTCGGGGCGTCCGAGAACGGGACGGGTGCGAGGACGGGGCGGCCGGACCCGTCGTCGTCGTGCACCGGGTCGTCCGCGAACCACGGTGCAACATTGATCACCGGAGGTGAAGGCTCAAGGACCCGCGCGTCGAACTGGGCTCCGACACGGGCGCGCGCTTCCGCGCGGGGGTCGATGACGTGATCCGACGTCATGGCCGACCGCGCCTCTGGTGCACCGAGCGGAAGGCGGCAACGAGCTCAGCGCGGAGCGCCGGCGCGATCTCGGCGACGTCCTGCTCCCGGATGCGCCCACCGATTCGGATCAGCGCGCGGAACTGGTTGACGACGCTCAGGCACGCGGGACACTCGACGAGATGCGCATCAACACGCGCCAGATCCTCCGCGGAGAGCGCTCCGTCGAGGTAGTCCGTAACGAGCTCGACGAGCTCACTGCAGGGAATCTCCACGTCTGAAATCGCGGTCATGTCGCCATCGCACCTTCGAAGTAGACCTCCAGTGCCCGCCGCACCCGTGATCGGGCCCGGTGCAGGAGCACCCGTTGATTGGTCTCGGAGAGCTCGAGAGCGTTACAAACCTCGACCGCAGTCCAGCCCTCGACGTCGCGCAAGGTGAGCACCTCACGCTGCGCATCCGGCAGCCGCGCGATCGCGGCTCGGGCGATGGCGGCCACCTCACGCGAGAGGAGCATGGACTCCGGTTCCGCCTCCCACGCCGGCGGGAACGAGACCCAGTGGCCCGGATACTGCTCGCCGGGTCCCGCCGCCCGAAAGCGATCCGGATCGAAGGTCGGCTCGGCTGCTTCCGAGAACGCGCCGACCGCGGACGAGAACGGGATGCTCCGGTGCTCACGCACGCCCTTCGTCCGCGCGACGTTGAGGAGGATCCGGTACAGCCACGTCTTGACCGAAGAGCGCTGCTGGAAACCATCGATGCCGCGAATGACGCCCATCCAGGTGTCCTGAACGACTTCGTCGGCAATCGCGTCCGTCGCGACGTAGGTGCGGGCGAGCCGGCGTAGCGACGAGTCGTACCTCCCCAACAGCCACTCGAATGCGCCCTCGTCACCTTCGCGAAGCGCGACGACGAGCGACGGGTCGTCCGAGTATCCCGATCCTGTCCCGACCATCACGGCCAATCATGGAGGCGAGGCGAACTCGGCGCAATCGTCGAATGAAGCGCGCACCACCGGAAACTGCGGCGGCGTCCAGGGGCGATCATGGCCCGCGCGGGCGAGCGGACTGAGATGGACGAGAATGGTGGCATGAGGTGGCTGCTGCATTCGCGCTTCGATTCCCGCGTCGGCGCATCCTTGGTTGCGCTGACCCGGGCCGTCGCCGGGCTGTTGTTCGTCACCTTCTCGATCGGCAAGTTCGCCGACCATGGTGCGGAGGCGGCGGACTTCGATCGGTACGGCGTCCCCCTCCCGGACTTCTCGGTGTACGCCGTCGGCACGCTCGAGCTCGTGTGCGGGTTGCTGCTCGTCATCGGTCTGCTCACCCGACCGGCCGCCGCGGCGCTGGCCCTGAACATGGTCGGGGCGATCAGCACGGCCGGGCGGGTCGACGGCGGGTCGTTCCATCTCGGCGTCGCGCCGACAATGCTGGCCGTGATGCTCCTGTTGCTCTGGGTGGGATCTGGCCGTCCGGCATTCGACGCAATCCTCGAGCGGCGTCTGAACGTCTGATCTCACGTGTAACGAACCCCCGATCGTGGATACGGTTCCCGGAACCGACGGAAGGAGCTGCTGTGTTGCGCTATGCCCTTACCCGCCATCTCCAGCTCGGGTCGATCCGGGACGAGGACTGGGTCGCAGCCCAGTTCGGCTACCGCTAGATGCTCGCGCCCGAGCCCGTCCTCACCCTCGACGACGCGCGCCGCATCGTCGCGAAGCACGGCTTCTCCCCGGCCACTCCCACGGACTCCCGGCCCAAGCTGGGAGTCGAGATCGAGTGGCACACCGTTCGCATCGGCGAACCCGACGCTCCCGTTCCCTTCGACCTGCTCGAGTCCGCAGCCCAGGGCATCGAGCTGCCCGGTGCGAGCCGGCTCACCTTCGAGCCCGGTGGCCAGGTCGAGCTCAGCTCGAAGGCCCTTCCCGGCTTCGAAGCAAGCTCGGCAATCCTCTCCGACGCCCGCACGCTCGCGAAGGCGTTCGCTGATGTCGGCGTGGGGCTGGTCGGACTCGGCCTGCTCCCCGGCACGCCGCGCCCACGCGCTCTGCGCTCACCGCGCTACGACGCCATGGAAGCGCACTTCGATGCGTTCGGGACCGCCGGCCGGACGATGATGCGCCAGACCGCAGCGATCCAGGTCAACATCGACCTCGGCGCCGAGGACGCGACTCCGAATCGCTGGCAGACCACCCACGCACTCGGGCCGTTGCTCGCCGCGGTATTCGCGAACTCACCGTTCGTCGCCCGCCAGCCATCGGGCTGGTGCTCCACCCGGCTCGCGGTGTGGACGGCGATCGAACGGGGTCGATCTGTCCCGGTCGGCGCCGAGGGGACGGCCGGATCGGCGTGGGCGGACTACTCGTTGCGCGCACCCGTGATGTTCATCCGCGCCTCCGAGGCGGACTTCGTGCCGATCTGCGAACCGCTCTCGTTCGCCGACTGGATTGTCGATGGCCATGACCTCGGCTGGCCCACCGAAGACGATCTCACGTACCACCTCACGACCTTGTTCCCGCCGATTCGGCCACGCGGCTGGCTCGAGCTCCGCATGGTCGACTCCCTGCCGTCCGAGTGGTCGACGGTGCCGGCGATCGTCGCCGTCGCGCTGTTGGAGGATGCCGAGGCCGCGGCCCGGGTCTCTCCCGTGTTGGAGCCGCTCGCAGACCGCTGGACGGACGCGGCCCGACGCGTTGCATCAGCCTGACTTCGCGCGTGCCGCTCGCGAATGCTTCGCGGCCGCCGCCGATGCCCTGCCCCGGCTCGGCGCCGACTCCGACGTCATCGATGTCGTCGAGCGCTATCGCGATCGATACGTGTCACGCGAACGTTGTCCGGCGGACGATCTGCTCGACACCTGGAGGTCGACCGGCCGGCTGGTACCCGACCCCGAAGGGACTCCGGCTCCGCTCCCCTGACGCCCAACCGGGACTTTGGCGTCGCTGAGGTGCCCTGGAGGCACCTGGGCGACGCCGAAAACTGAGAATGGGGCAGGCTGGGGTGATGACGACTTCGGTGGTGCTCGTCCACGGGGCGTGGCACGGGGCGTGGTGCTTCGAACCGGTGGTCGCCCTGCTCGAGGCGGCCGGGATCCCGGCGATCGCGGTCGACCTCCCCGGGCACGGCGACGATCCCGGACCACTCGGCGATCTGCACACCGACGCGCAACGAGTCCGTGACGTGCTCGACGAGCTCGACGGTGACTGCGTGCTGCTCGGTCACTCCTACGGTGGCGCGGTGATCACCGAGGCCGGTGTCCATCCCGCGGTGCGCCATCTCGTCTACCTCTGCGCGTTCGCGATCGACGCCGAAGAGTCGTGCATGGCCGCGGCGGTGCAGGAATCCAAGGGGCTCGCCATCTCCTATGACGACCGACCCAACCTCGCCGATGCTCTGGTGTTCGGATCCGACGACACCGTCACGGTGACCGCCGAGGGCGCAGCCGAGTGCTTCTACAACGACTGTGACGACACCGTCACTGTCGCCGCCGTCGCCCGGCTCGGTCCGCAACCGTCCGGCACGCTCGGCGACACCCCGGCCGCGGTCGCGTGGCGGGAACGGCCGTCGACGTACGTCGTCTGCACTGAGGACCTCGCGGTGCACCCGGAGCTCCAACGCGTGATGGCCCGCCGGTGCACGCAATCGGTGGACTGGCCGACCAGCCATTCACCGTTCCTCTCCGCTCCTGGGCGGGTAGCCGATCTCCTGGCGTCCCTGGCCCGAGCCACCGAGGACCGGGACCCGCACAACATCTAGACCCGCCGGGCGAGCCCCAGGTTGTCGTAGATCTGGCGCGTCGCGGTCGAGCGGTTGAGCGTGTAGAAGTGCAGACCGGGCGCGCCGCCGTCGAGCAATGCGCGGCGCGAGCTTGGTTGCCTCCTCGACGCCGGTGGCGAACACCGCGTCGGGATCATCGGCCACCGCTTCGAGCTTGTCGGCCAGCCAGCGCGGGAACTCGGAGCCCTGGAGCTGTGACATCCGCTTGATGCTGCCGATCGTCGTCGCCGGCATGATGCCGGGGATCACCGGCTTGTGGACACCGAGATCCGCAAGGCTTGACACGAGATCGAAGTAGTGGTCGGCGTCGAAGAAGAACTGGGTGATGGCGAAGTCCGCCGCCTCGAGCTTCTGCGCCGTGTGGAGCCGGTCGCTCTCGCGACTCGCTGAACGCGGATGCGGCTCGGGGTGCGCAGCGACGCCAACCGAGAAGTCGCCGACCTCGCGCACGAGGTGGACGAGCTCGATCGCGTGCTTGAGCTCACTCTCGGGCAGATCGAGGTCCGGCGGTGGATCCCCACCGAGGGCCAGGATGTTCTCGATCCCCGACGCGCCGTAACGCTGCACGATCGCGACCAGCTCGGCGCGGGTGTGGCCGACGCAGGTGAGGTGGGCCATCGGCGTCATGGCGGTGTCGCGCAGGATCCCGGTGACGATCTCGTGGGTCTTCTCCCGGGTCGAGCCACCCGCGCCATACGTCACGGAGACGTACGACGGACCGAGCGGCTCGAGCTCCTCGAGCGCCGCCGTGAGCGCGATCTCGGCGGCGGGTGTGCGGGGAGGAAAGAACTCGAACGAGTAGCTCGGGCCCCGGGCAAGGATCTCGGCGATCTTCATAACGCGCAAAGGGTACGCGACACTCGTGCCCGCGTCGTCCGGAATGGCCGAGCGTCCCCAGCCGGTTGTCGAGCCTGGCGGTCGCGGTGACGATCATGACCAGCATCGCGGCACCCATCGCCTACCTTCTCGGTTGATATGGACTTCACGCTGCACCAGGAGATTCCCGCAGCCGTCGATGCGGTGGAAGCAGCCCTCGTGAACTCGGACTTCCTCGCGCATGGCCGAGCTCCCCAAGCTCGGATCGGCAGAAGTCGTGAGCAACGAGCGCGACGGCGACACCGTCAACCTCCAGGTTCGCTACCTCTTCCAGGCCGACCTGTCCGCCGCAGTCACCCGGGTCGTGGATCCCGCGAAGCTGACGTGGATCGAGGACTCGACGGTCGACCTGTCGACTCACGCGACTGCCTGCGTGATCCGCCCCGACAACTACGCCAACCTGCTCGAAGGCAGCTACTCGGCGTTGATCGCCTCGACGGGTTCCGGAAGCGTGCGGACCGTGACCGGGAAGATCAAGGTCCGCGTCCCCCTGCTCGGCGGCAAGGTCGAGAAGGCGATCATCGGTGGCCTCGAGGAGAACGCCGACGCGCAGACGACGATCCTCACGGAGTTCCTCCGCGCCTAGCGCGCACCCTTGAAGCTTCGGAGCCGAAGCGAGTTCGTGACGACGAAGACGCTCGAGAAGCCCATCGCCCCCGCGGCGATGACCGGGTTGAGCAGGCCGAAGGCGGCCAGCGGGATCGCCGCGACGTTGTAGGCGAACGCCCAGAAGAGGTTGCCCCGAATGGTCGACAGCGTGCGCCGGGAGAGGGCGATTGCGTCCGGGGCGGCCCGGAGATCGCCGGTGACGAGGGTGAGGTCACTGGCTTCGATCGCGACGTCGGTTCCCGTCCCGATGGCGATCCCGAGGTCGGCCTCCGCGAGCGCCGGTGCGTCGTTCACACCGTCGCCGACGACCGCGACGTCGTGACCCGCGGCCTGGAGCTCTCGCACCACGTCGACCTTCTGGCCGGGCAACACCTCGGCCACCACGCGATCGACGCCGACCGCGGCCGCGACCGCATCGGCGGTGGCCTGACGGTCCCCGGTGACCATGACCGTCTCGATGCCGAGCCGATGCAACGCGGCAACCGCCTCGCGTGACGAGGGCTTGATCGCGTCGGCGACGACGAACACGGCCCGCGCCTCGCCACCCCAGCCCGCGAAGACCGCGGTCCGGCCGGCCCGCGCGGCGGCCTCCGCCACGGTGCCCAGCTCCGCCGGGAGCTCGCCGGAGCCCGAGACCCAGTCGAGCCGACCCACCAAGATCTCGGTCCCGTCGACGACGGCTCGCACACCCTGACCCGCGTCGTTCTCGAACGACGCGGGCGTCATCAGCTCATGGCCCCGCTCCCTCACACCGGTGGCGATCGCCTTGGCGATCGGGTGCTCTGACGCGTCCTCCGCCGACCCTGCGAGCGCGAGCAGAGCGCGACTCGTCTTCACCCCGGGCGACCGCCGCCTCGACCAGCGTCATGCGCCCGGTGGTGATCGTGCCGGTCTTGTCGAGGATCGCCGTGTCGACCTGCTTCGTTGCTTCGAGCACCTCGCCACCCTTGATGACGATGCCCAACTGCGCGCCGCGTCCGGTACCCACCATGATCGCGGTTGGCGTCGCCAGCCCGAGCGCACACGGGCAGGCGATGATCAACACCGCGACCGCGGCGGTGAACGCCTCGTCGGCGGGGTGACCCGTCAGCAGCCAGGCGGCCAGCGTGCCGACCGCGACGAGGATCACGACGGGCACGAAGACGCTCGAGATCCGGTCGGCCAACCGCTGCACCGGTGCCTTCGAACCCTGCGCCTCGGCCACCAGCCGGGCGATCTGGGCCAGCGCGGTCTCGGCGCCGACGTGCGTGGCCTCTACGACGAGCCGGCCGGACGTGTTCAGCGTGGCACCGAACACGGAATCTCCAGGCCCGATGTCGACGGGCACCGGCTCCCCGGTCAGCATCGACACGTCGACTGCGGAAGCGCCGTCGACGACCCGACCGTCGGTCGCGATCTTCTCGCCCGGTCGGACGATGAAGCGGTCGCCGACGGTGAGCTGATCGATCGGGATCTCGGCTCCGCTCTCGAGGCGCGCGGTCTTCGCGCCGAGCGTCAGCAACGCGTGGAGCGCGTCGCCGGAGCGCCGCCGGGCGCGCGCCTCGAAGTACTTGCCGAGCAGCAGCAGTGTGATGATCGCAGCCGCGGTCTCGAAGTACACGTGCGCGTCGCTGCCCGAGCCACCCGTCATCGACTCCATGCCGGACGAGCTCGCACCGAGGAACACGAGGGCCACGACGGACCAGAGCCATGCCGCGGTGGTGCCCAGCGAGACGAGCGTGTCCATCGTGACCGCGCCGTGCCGAAGGTTCACCAGGGTCGCGCGGTGGAACGTCCACCCGGCCCAGAAGATGACCGGGGTGGCGAGTACCAGCGCGACCCACTGCCAA
Source organism: uncultured Acidimicrobiia bacterium (assembly GCA_963770095.1). Classification (GTDB taxonomy): domain Bacteria; phylum Actinomycetota; class Acidimicrobiia; order IMCC26256; family JAENVU01; genus Chersky-806. Next base: position 311,592 of record CAVYOO010000003.1, on the reverse strand, counting down.
CCGTCGAACATGAGCGCGGGCACCATCGAGATGAGTACGACCGGGACCGACAGCACCGCCGCGACGATCAGGCGTGGGCGCACCGCGGCCTCGTCGGGATGGCTGTGCCCGTGGTCGTGCTCCTGTCCCGGCTCGTGCTCGGGCACCGAGTAACCGAGCTCGGCCACCTTGGTCCCGAACGCATCGGGACCGGTGACGGTCTCGTCGTAGAGCACCGTCGCCGTCTCGGTTGCGAGGTTGACCCGGCACTCCTTGACGCCGCCGAGACCGGACAGCCCGCGTTCGACCCGGCCGACGCAGGACGCGCACGTCATGCCCTCGATCGGGAGGTCGACCCGCGTCGTCTCGCTCGTCTGCGAACGCTCGGACCGGACGTCGTGGGACTGCGTCATCGCTTGCTCCTCGGTCTCGGACTCGGTACTATACCCCCCCACCCTATCTTCGACAAGAGCGGAGCTTTCCCGTGCGCGGCTACTCGATGCACAAGGACGACTACCGGCGCCGCCTCGCCCGCATCGAAGGGCAGGTCCGGGGGCTCGCCAAGATGATCGACGAAGAGCAGTACTGCATCGACGTCCTGACCCAGATCGCGTCAGTCACCCGCGCGCTCCAGGGAGTCGGGCTCGGCCTGCTCGACGAGCATCTCGGTCACTGCGTCCGCGAGGCGACCGAGCGGGATCCCGGCGAGGGTGACGCCAAGATCACCGAAGCGGTAACAGCCGTCGAGCGGCTCCTGCGCGCGTAGAGCCGCGCGCCTAGGTGTTCGCGGTCGCGACGAGGGCGATGGCGGCCACTGCCATCCCGAGCGTGATCAGACCGATGTTCAGCCACGCGACGATCTGCGCGGCGCGCACGAGGCCGGCACCCCCGAGCCGCCCCGCCGCCGCGTCGATCTTGTTCCCCGCGGCGTGCGCGAGCGCGAGCGCGACGATGGCCGCGACGATCGGGCACATCACCCACGAGACGATCGAGACGATCAGCGCCGCGATCGCCGTGCCATCCGTGCGCGGCGGCGCGGCGTAGTAAGCGCCCGGGGTCGCAGGCGGTGGGCCCCACTGCGGCGGGGGCGGTGGAGGCGGGCTCGAAGCAGGAGGTGGACCCGGCGGGACCTGCGCCATGACGTTCCCCTCAGCTCGCCGAGACGACGAGTGCGATGACGACGACGTTGAGAACCATCGCGATGATCGCGAGCACACGCGCGGCGTTCGCCATCTTCTCACCGGTGAGGCGACCACCAGACGCCGCGATCTTCGTCTTCGCCTGGTTCGCGAGCACCAACGCGACGATGCCGCTGATGATCCCGCAGATGAAGAACGCCACGATCGACACGATGAGCGCCGCGACCGCGGTGCCCTCGGTGCGCGGGGCCTCGTAGCCGTAGCCGGTCGGGACATACCCCGGCGGTGCGGCGCCCGGCGCCCCGTACGGGGGCGGAGGAGGCGGGGGAGGCGGAGGCGGCGCGTACCCGGGCGGCGGTGGTGGGTACGCGGGCGGCGGAGGCGGAGGTGGGGGTGAGCCGGCCACCGTCGGCTCGGGATCCGCAGGCGGCCGCGGACCGGTCGGTGTCGGCTCGGGCTGCGCTTCGTCGTCCATCGCGCCAATGTATGCCCGCCGGGCCGCGCGAAACGCGCTCTCATTGCCACGGTCGTGTGGCCTCGTGACAGACTCGTTGGATGCCGCCCGAGAAGCTCTCCTGGAAGCACCTCTACGACGAGGTCGTGACCTCGGGGCTCTGCACTGGATGTGCGGGCTGTGTGATCGCGTGTCCCCACGACGTGCTCGGCTACGACGACAAGGAGGGCGTGTACAAGCCCATCCAGATCGAGGAGTACGGCGGACCGGCGGACTGCTCCCACGGCGACAAGAACTGCACCTCCTGCACGCGGGCCTGCCCGCGCTTCCGCAACTGGGAGCCCGACGTGGACGAGTTCCTCTTCGGCCGCACGCGTGAAGCCGAGGAGCTCTCGGGCATCTACAAGGACATCGTGTTGGCCAAGGCCTCGGACCCGGTCCTGCACGAGGTCGGCCAGGACGGCGGGCTCGTCTCCGCGATCCTCCTGTACTGCCTGGAGAAGGATCTCATCGACGCCGCGCTCGTCTCGTACCTCGAAGGCGACGGCTCGACGTGGAAGGCGATCCCCGGTGTCGCCAAGACCAAGGAAGACATCATCGCCTCGGCCGGCAGCCGGTACACCTACTCCGCGAACCCGATGGCGTACGCCGAGGCCGTCGAGGGCGGCGCGGAGCGGATCGCGCTGGTGGGCATGAGCTGCCAGAGCTCGATGCCACCGGTGATGAAGCAGCGCAAGGCCGGCAAGGTCGCGCGGCGCATGACGCTCAACATCGGGCTGCTCTGCTCGAAGACGTTCGACGACGCGATCTTCGAGGAGCTGTTCGAGGCAAAGTACGGCCTGCACAAGAAAGACATCAAGAAGATGAACATCAAGGGCGTCTTCCAGATCTGGATGCACAACGGCGACTATCACGAGGTCCCGCTCAAGGAGTGCCACGCCTGGACGCGCGAGGGCTGCAAGTCCTGTCCGGACTTCGCGGCCGAGCACGCCGACATCTCGACCGGCGGCATCGGCAAGTTCAACGACTGGACGCTCACCATCGTCCGCACCGACCTCGGTCGCGAGATCATGCAGGGGCTCCAGGACGAGGGTTGGATCGAAGTCCGGCCCGGCGACGACGACCCGGACGCGATCGAGCTCATGCACAAGCTCTCGAAGCGGTCCCGCAAGCGCTGGCCGGAGTTCGCGATCGCCGAGCCCCGCCTCATCGGCACCTGAACCCGGAGCCGGCCCAGGGAGGCGAGTCCCCGCCGGCTGAGGGCGCTCGAGTCCGTCGGGGACCGCGCGCAGCCTCGCCCAGTCGTCGGCATGCTCTCGTCGCTCTCCTCGAATTTCTCATTGCTGAACACCGAGAGTGGGGGCGGTGAGCGCGTAACCTCCTCGCATTCCCCCGGAGTCGAAACCCACGATGACTGATCCCCGTTCCTCTCGTTCTCTTCTCCCGCGCCTCGAGGCCGCGGCCGAGCGGCACCGCTCGATCACGTTCGCCACGGGCGCCACCGACAGCGCGGCGTACACCACGGAGGCGGTCGAGTGGGCCCGCGTCCACGACGACGCCCGGGCCATGGCCGCCGAGCTCCAGGCCCGCGGCGTCGAGCCGGGCCACTCGGTCGGGCTGATCGGGCCCACCACCCGCGACCTCGTCACCGCGATCCAGGCGAGCTGGCTGACCGGCGCGACTGTCGTCATGCTCCCGCTCCCCATGCGCATGGGCTCGATCGAGGAGTTCATCGAGCAGACCCGGGCCCGCATGTCGAACGCCGAATGCCGGATCGTCGTCGCGGACGCGCAGCTCCTTGCGTTCCTCACGCCCGAGCCCACCGATCCGCCGATGGTCACGCTCGACGAGATGCGCGCCGCAGTCGCGGTCCGCGGTGCCGACGCGTACTACGCGGCCCGCCGACGATCCGGACTCACTCGCGATCTTGCAGTTCACCAGCGGGAGCACCGCGGACCCCAAGGGCGTGATGCTCCCCCACCGGTGCGTCACCGCGAACATCGACGCGATCGACGCCGCACTGCAGCTCGACTACGACCTCGACCGCGCGGTCTCGTGGCTACCGCTCTACCACGACATGGGTCTCATCGGGATGCTGATGATCCCGATGACGACGGGGACCGACCTCGTCCTCGCCGGCCCCCAGGACTTCCTCGCCGCACCCGCACGGTGGGCGCAGTGGATCTCGGACTTCAAGGCGAGCATCACCGCCGGCCCGAACTTCTCGTACGCGCTGTCCGCCCGCGCGATGCGGCGCGGGGGCGACCTGGACCTGAGCCAGTGGCGCGTCGCGCTCGAACGGCGCGGAGCCGATCGAGCCGTCGTCGGTCGAGGACTGGCTCGCCGCCGGCGCACCCCACGGGCTGCGGATCGGCACCGCCTTCTGCGCGTACGGGATGGCCGAGTCCACCGTGGGCATCACCTTCCCGGAACCGGGCAAGGGCATGGTCGTCGACGCGATCGACAACCGGGTGCTCGAAACCGACCGGTACGCCGCCCCCGTCGACCCGTCCGCGCCCGGCGCGCGGCGCCTCCCCTTCCTCGGGAAGGCGATCCAGGGCTTGGAGATGCGGGTCGTGGACCCGGCGACGGGCACCCCGTTGCGGGACCGGGAGGCCGGGGAGCTCGAGGTGCGCGGATCGTCGGTGACGCCCGGCTACTTCCGCAACGAGCGCGCCACTGCCGACGTGTTCCACGACGAGTGGTTGCGCACGGGTGACCTCGGATACCTCGTCGACGGTGAGCTCATCATCTGCGGGCGACTCAAGGACGTCATCATCGTCGGTGGGCGCAACGTGTTCCCCGAGGACATCGAGCGCGCCGCGGCCGCGGTCGATGGCGTGCGCGCCGGAAACGTGATCGCGTTCGGCACGCGTGGTCGGCGGGGACGCGAGACCGTGGTCGTCGTCGCCGAGACCCGGGCGGACGACGCCGAGCCCGTACGTGACGCGGTGTCGACACGGGTCATCGACGCGGTGGGTGTGTCCGCCGAGGTCGTGCTCGTGCGGCCCGGCTCACTCCCCAAGACGTCGTCGGGCAAGCTCCAGCGCTCCCTGTGCAAGACCCGCTACCTCGACGACATCCTCGAGTCCGTCTCGTTGTAGGTCCCCCACTCGTTTCGGGCGTAATTCGGTCGCTCTGGCGACCGCTGGGCTCCCCGAAACGAGTTGGTGGTGAGGGGCGTTGCTAGACGAGGGGCCAGGGGACGGAGTGGTAGCCCTCGTCGGGGATGGGGAACTTCCCGGCGCGGAGCAGGGCCCGGGCGCGATCGCCGACGGCTTCGACCTCGGCGGGTGCGAGGAGCTCCGAGAGCCTGGCCCCCAGGGGGCCGTCGAGCTCGGCGACGATGCACTCGACCGTCGACACGATGCCGTCGGGGACCCGTTCCCCCGCGAAGTCCCAGATCACCGTGCGCAGCTTGTCCATGGTGTTGAACGTCAGGCCGTGGTCGATCCCCCAGATGTGACCGTCGCGCTTCGCCTGCAGGCAGTGGCCGCCCTTGCGGTCCGCGTTGTTGGCCAGCACGTCGAAGGCGGCGAAGCGCTTGAAGTCGTCCTGGTGCGCTTCGAGCAACGTGAAGTAGTGGTCCTCGGGATCGTGGTCGATGAAGCGCTGCACCATCCCGACGCCGTACGGGCCGTCGCGCAACACCGTCTCGGGCACGATCGCCCACCGGGTCGCCTCGGAGAGCTCGTACGCCGCAACCTCCCGGTTGCACAACGTGCCTTCGGGGAAGTCCCACAGCGGCCGCTCACCGCGCTCCGGCTTGTACACCGCAGGAACCTCGATGTCGTCCAACGACGCGTTCACGAGGAACGTCGCGTTCGACGACCACGCCATCCGGCCGAGCAGCTCGATCTCACCCTTGCGCAGCGCGTCCGACGCGCGCGCGTCGGACTCAGTTCCACCGCGGGCAGATGTGACCGGCGGGGTCCATCGGGAAGTTGCAGAGCTGGCAGAGCGGACGACCGCCCGCAACCGCCTCCGCACCCCGAGCCGCCATCGCGCGCACCTGGGCGCGGGTCGCGAAGATGCGGGCGACGTAGCCATCGTCGTCGGTTACGCCGGCTTCGACGGGAACGACGTCGTCCTCGTCGTCATCGTCGTCGGCCTTCTCGCGCAGCTCGAGCAGGACCAGCTTGCGGTCGGGCTCGAACCCGAGGCCGATCATGCGGGCCCGGAACAGCGGAACCGCGGGCTCGGTCACCTGCGCCGCGCTCGGATGCAGCGTCGACGATTCCCCGGGCTCCTCCGGGTACTCGAGCCCGATGCGATCGAGGAACGCGACCGCCTCGGCGGCGAGCAGGGCCACCTGCTCCTTCTCCACCACGACCGTGAGCCGGGCATCCGCCTTGTCGGCCTGGATGTAGAAGACCCGCTCGCCCGGATCGCCGATCGCGCCGGCACCGAGGGAATCGACGCGGTCCAGCTCGATGACGTTGTCCATCACGTCGAACCCTTCACCGTTGCCGACTCCCCCGCCGATTCGCCGCCAGATTCGATGGCCGGCTCAGCCGGCTTCGGAACCAGCTCTTCGAGGCTACCGGTGTCGTTGCACTTCACCAGCGCGGCACCGAACGCGCCGAGCTGGAACACGGTGACGGACGCGGGCGACACCACCACGCGCTGGAACAGATCGAGATGCACACCGGTGAAGTGCGCGATCGCCGCCTTGATCGGGTCCGCGTGCGATACGACGACGATGAGCTCGCCCGGGTGTGCGGCAATCACCGCTTCGAGCGCGCCCACCATGCGGCTCTGCATCTCGGCGATGGACTCGCCACCGGGAAAGCGCGCTCGCGACGGCGCGACCTGCACCGTCTTCCAGAGGTCCTGCTTCGCCAGCTCCGCGATTTTGCCGCCGGTCCATTCGCCGTAGTCGGCCTCGATGACTCCGGCGAGCTCGCGCACCTCGAGCTGATGGTGCGCCGCGATGTGCTCCGCGGTCTGGCGCGTCCGTTCGATCGGGCTCGCGTACACCGCTCGTACCGGGAGCACCGCGAGGCGAGCTCCGACGTTCTCGGCCTGGCCCACTCCCGTCTCGGAGAGGTCGATGCCGGGAGTCCGACCCGAGAGCATCGGCCCGGTCTGCGCGGTCACCGCGTGGCGCACGAGCACCAACGTCGTGGACGGCGCATGGGTCGGCTCCTCACCGTTGGGAGTCGTCGGGGCGCCAGCTCGGGTCACACCGCCGATGGTACCGGTGTCGCACCGGAAGCCGATCAGCGGACCGGAGCTCTCAGTCAGCTTGCCGGTAGATTGCGCCGGTGACCGACAGACCGATAGGGATCCACCGCGGCGGCCCACCCGAGACCGTCCTGCCCGACCCGCCGGCCGAGCTCACCGCGGCGCTCGCCCGCGCGATGGCCGAAGCGGATCCCGGTCGACGGCGCAGTGCGGTCAAGGCAGTCGTCGCGCAGTCACCCCGCTTCCTCGACGCGTGGGCCCGGCTCGGCGAGCTCGCCGACGACCCGGTCGACGCCTACGCCTGCTTCCGGGTCGGGTACCACCGGGGCCTGGACCAGCTCCGCCAAGCGGGTTGGCGGGGCAGCGGCTACGTGCGCTTCGAGCACGAGACGAACCGCGGGTTCCTGCGTTCGCTGGACGGATTGCGCCGCAGCGCTGCGGCGATCGGCGAGGTGGACGAGGAAGCCCGGTGCGCCGAATTCCTGATCCAGCTCGACCCCTCCAGGGCTTGGCAGGACAAGGGCTAATCTCGATCCACCCAACTTCGAGAGGTCCTGCATGAAGCGCGCGCTCATCACCGGCATCACGGGTCAGGACGGCCGGTACCTCAGCCAGCTGCTGGGCGAGGAGGGCTACCAGGTCTTCGGCCTGATCCGGGGCCAGGCAAACCCCAAGTCACAGCTCGTCCTCGACGAGAACCCCGGCGTCGAGCTGGTGGACGGCGACCTCCGCGATCTCTCGTCGCTCATTGCGGTGATGGAGCAGGTGCAGCCCGACGAGGTCTACAACCTCGGCGCGATGTCCTTCGTCCAGCTCTCGTTCAAGCAGGCCGAGCTGACCGCGGAGATCACCGGTCTCGGGGTGCTGCGCATGCTCGAGGCGGTGCGGATCGTCGGCGGCGTGAAGGACAACCCCATTCGCTTCTACCAGGCGTCCAGCTCGGAGATGTTCGGCAAGGTGCGCGAGACGCCGCAGACCGAGAAGACGCCGTTCCACCCGCGTTCGCCCTACGGCGTCGCCAAGGTCTTCGGACACGACATGACGGTCAACTACCGCGAGGCGTACGACCTTCACGCGAGCTCGGGCATCCTGTTCAACCACGAGTCCGAGCGGCGGGGCATGGAGTTCGTGACGCGCAAGATCACCAACTCGCTCGCGCGCATCAAGCTCGGGCTGCAGGAACGGATCAGCCTCGGCAATCTCGACTCCGCGCGCGACTGGGGCTTCGCAGGCGACTACGTCAGGGCGATGTGGATGATGCTCCAGCAGCCCGAACCCGACGACTACGTCATCGCAACCGGCGAGACGCACACCATCCGTGAGTTCCTCGACACCGCGTTCCGCATTGCCGGCTACGACGGCTGGGAGCCGTTCGTCACCCACGACACCCGCTTCGACCGCCCCGCCGAGGTCGACCTGCTCATGGGTGACGCGACGAAGGCCAAGGAGAAGCTCGGCTGGACGCCGACGGTCACCTTCGAGGAGCTGGTGCGGCGGATGTACGAGTCGGACCTCAAGGCGGAGCAGGCCCAGCTCGAGCAGGGTCGGCGCTGACAGTTATCGCAACTTTTGTTGCATGAAGCGTAGGGTGGCGCGAGGATGGCTGCACACCGCCCGCCGCGCGGGCCCAGGGCTTCGACCAGTTCAACGCGGCCCTGAAGATGCGCGCGGAGGCTCAGGCTCGACCATCCGCGGCCGCGACTCGCGCGGCAACGAGCACCGGGTCCCACACCGGCGAGAACGGCGGCGCGTAGCCGAGGTCGACCGAGATGATCGCGTCGACGGTCATCCGGTTCCAGATGCACGCGGCAAGCACATCGATGCGCTTGGCCGCACCTTCCTTGCCGACGATCTGCGCGCCGAGCAACCGACCGGTACCGCTCTCGGTCACCAGCTTGACCCGGATCGCTTCGGCCCCCGGGTAGTAGCCCGCGCGGCTGGTTCCTTCGATCGTCGTCGCGAAGAACGCGAGCTCCGCGGCCTCGGCCTCACGCTCGCTCAAGCCGGTGCGCGCCACCTCGTACGCGCAGACCTTCGAGACCGCGGTGCCGAGCACGCCGGGGAACGTGGCATCTCCCCCGGTCGCGTTGATCCCCACCACCCGACCCTGCTTGTTCGCATGGGTGCCCAGCGCGATCGCGATCGGCGCGGCGGTGACGAGCTGCCGGGTCTCGACACAGTCGCCGGCCGCGAACACGTTGCCCACGGAGGTTCGCTGGTGGTCGTCGGTCACGATGCCGCCGGTCGGCCCGATCTCGATCCCGGCGACGCGGGCCAGCTCCACGTTCGGGCGGGCTCCGATCCCGAGCACCACGAGATCGGCCGGAAGCGTGGCGGTGGGGGTGACTGCGGCCGTGACCCGGCCGTCCTCGACCTCGAAGCGCATCACCGGATCGCCGAGGCGGAGGTCGATGCCGAGCCCGCGCAGCGCCTCCGCAATGAGCTCGCCCATGTCCATGTCGAGCGACGTCATCGGCGCGGTCTCGGCGCAGGCCACGGTGACCGACAGCCCACGGCGCAGCATGGCCTCGGCCATCTCGATCCCGACGTATCCCGCGCCCACCACCACGACGTGCTCCGGCGTCTCCCGGTCGAGCACGTGTTGCAGCACGATGCCGTCGTCGAGGGTCTGCACCCCGAAAACGCCCTGCGCGTCGATGCCCGGCAGTGGCGGCCTGACCGGCGTCGCGCCGGTCGCGATCAGAAGCTGGTCGTACGGCTCGACCGTCTGTGCGCTCGCATCGGACGCATCGAGGTCGCGGACCGTCACCGTCCCAGCCGCGGTGTCGATCGCCACCACCTCATGGCGCATGCGGACGTCGATGCCGTTGCTGCGATGCTCCTCCGGTGTCCGCGCGACCAACGACTCGGCGTCGGGGACGAGATTGCCGACAAGATACGGGATCCCGCAGGCCGCGAACGACGTGTGCCGCCCCCGTTCGAAGACGACGATCTCGAGCTCGTCGACTGAACGCCGCCGCCGGGCTCCGGCGGCCGCGCTCATCCCCGCGGCATCACCGCCGATGACGAGGAGCCGCTCCGTCACGAGGCGTGGATCACCGCGAGGCGGTCGAGTGCGACGTCCGCTTCCGCGACGATCGAACGCACGATCTCGCCGGCGGGGATCAGCTCGTGAATCGCGCCGACGCCCTGGCCGGCGGGATAGCACTCGCGGTCGGGATCGACCCCGGGCGTCTCCTCGCTCGCGCCGAGGTGCATCCAGCCGCCCTCCATGCCGGCCATCAGCTGCTCGGGGAACTTCTTGAGCTCCTCGGGATGCTGATCGAAGTAGCGGGTCGTGTCGTTGGCGACCGCGCGCAAGGTCTTGCCGGTGAAGGCGCGGCTGATCGTGGTGCCGTCCTCCGCCGTGCGCAGCAGCGCGTCCTTGTACCCCGGAGCCGACCGAGCTTCGGGCGTCGCGATGAACCGCGTCCCGATCCAGACGCCGTCGGCGCCGAGCGCGAGTGCAGCCGCGAGACCGCGACCGTCGAAGATCCCACCGGCCGCCACCACCGGCACACGGTCACCCACGGCGTCGACGATCTGGGGAACCAGCGGCATCGTCGCGATCTGACCGGTGTGCCCACCGGCTTCGGTGCCCTGCGCGACGACGATGTCGCAGCCGGCCTCCACCGCGTTGACCGCGTGGCGCACCTTCCCGCACATCGAGAGCACCAACACGTTGTGCTCGTGACACAGAGTGATCACGTCGCGGGGCACACCGAGCCCCGCGGCAAAGACGCTGGCCCCTTCGCGGATGAGCAGCTCGACGTCCGACATGAGCCGGTCGGGCATGGCGGTGAGGAGATCCACTCCCAATGGCTTCGACGTGAGGGCCTTCGCGGCGCGCATCTCGCTGCTCAGATCCTCCGAGCTCATCGTCGACGCGCCGAAGCAGCCGAAGCCGCCGGCCTCGGAGACCGCCGCCACGAGGGCGCTGTAGGACACGCCTCCCATGCCGGCGAGCATTACGGGGTGCTCGATGCCGAGCACGTCAGTCAGGCGTGTGTGCATGAGGGCCGAGCGTAGGCGGAGCGGCCGCGAAGTGCGGAAGTCGGAGTGACCCTCAACGGCGCCGCTAACGTCTCCACGTGGCTGCAGGCACCCCGATCGTCGGCGTGATCATGGGAAGCGACTCCGATCTTTCCGTGATGCAGGCCGCGATCGACGCGCTCGCCGAGTTCGATGTGCCCTGCGAGGTCCGGGTCATCTCCGCTCACCGCACGCCGCAGGCCATGTACGAATACGCGACCACTGCAGCGGAACGCGGGCTCCGGGTGATCGTTGCGGGCGCGGGCGGCGCCGCCCACCTCCCCGGCATGACCGCATCGATGACCTCGCTGCCGGTCATCGGCGTACCGGTCCCGCTGAAGTACCTCGACGGCCTCGACTCCCTCCTCTCGATCGCGCAGATGCCGGCCGGGATCCCGGTGGCGACCGTGGCCGTCGGCAACGCTCGGAACGCGGGGCTGCTCGCGGTACGGATCCTGGCGACATCGGACGACACGCTCCGGGCCCGCATGGAGAAGTTCCAATCCGCGTTGGCCGACGCGATCGCGGAGAAGGACGCCCGGGTTCACAAGGAGCACGGCGGCTGAGCGAGGGCGAGGGCGACGTGCGGTACGTGGCGTACGACGAGCTTGACGGCGTTCCGAACATCGTGGTGGACGGCGCCCGCCACCCGGACTCGTTGCTCACCCTCTCGCACTGGCCGAAGAGCGGGACGCCGGCCTCGCTACGCGACGACCTCTCGGCGCAGATCGCGTTCCACTACCTCGATCATCCCGAGCTCCACGTCCCGGCCGAGGCGGTGTCGAACAACCACTTCGACCAGGACGGGCTCATGGGCGTGTTCGCGCTCGTCGATCCCGAGGCCGCGCACGCGCGTCGGGGCCGCGCCATCGACGTCGCGCGGGCAGGGGACTTCGGGACCTACGCGGACCGGGACAGCGTGCGGATCGCGTGGACCATCGCGTCACTCGCGGCCGAAATGGTGGGCGACCTCGACCCGTACGCCGCGCTCCTCGATCGAGTTCCCGAGCTGCTCGACCATCCCGACCACTTCGCGCAGCATTGGGCCGAGGAGGACGAGCATCTGCGGGCGAGCGAAGCCGCGATCGCGTCAGGACTGGTCACCATCGAGGAGCTCGACGAGCTCGACCTCGCCATCGTGACCGTCCCCGATGACTGGGCCGTGCGGCCGGTGCACCGGTTCACCGTCTCCGGGCTCGAGGCGGCGCTGCATCCGACTGCCGTGAACAACGCCACCGAGCGGTTCCGGGTCCTGTACCGGCGCGGCCGCGCCTACGAGCTCCAGTACCGGTACGAGACGTGGGTCCAGTACGTGTCGCGTCACCCACCGGGTCGCATCGACCTCACCGCGCTCGCCACCGACCTCACCGGGCTCGAACCCGGCGAGGCGCGCTGGACCTTCGACGGTGTCGACGCCATCGCGCCGTCACTTCATCTCGTCGGTGCCGGCGCGGCGGCCGCCAGCGCGATCCCCCCGGAACAGTTTCGGGAACGGGTCCTCCGAGCCCTGGCCGACGGCGTCAGCGCCTGGGACCCCTACGACTGAACGGTTTTGGCGTCGTGAAGTGCCTCTACGGCACCTTCACGACGCCAAAACGGGGGGAGAGGGGTGGTGGGTGGCTTATTCGGTGGAGATGGACTGCAGGACGTCGAGCTTCGACGCCTTGCGCGCCGGCATGATCGCGGCAAGCACGCCGAAGACCGCGGCGAGCACGAAGATGACCACCAGCTGCACGGGTGCCGCGCGGAACGTGCTGATCCCCTGACTGCGCAGGGCGCTCACGAGCACGTAGCCGAACACCAGCCCGATGACGATCCCGAGGAACGCGCCGAGCAGGGCGATGATGACCGCCTCCCACCGGACGAGCGCGCGCACCTGCCGTTTCGTCATGCCGACCGCGCGCATCAGCCCAAGCTCGCGCGTGCGTTCGATGATCGACAGCCCCAAGGTGTTCGCGATGCCGAAGAGGGCGATGAAGATCGCGAAGAGGAGCAGCGCGTAGACCAGGTTCAGGAACTGGTTGATCTGCTTCGACTGCTCCGCCTTGAACTGGTCCCGGTCCTGGAGCTTGCCGTTCGGATAGGGCTTCAGCGTCTTGTCCAGTGCGGCCCGGTTGGCCGGACTTGGGCCGCCCCGGGTCTGGATGTAGATCTGGGCGTCGAACACGTTCGGATAGTTCGCAAGGAATGCGTCGGTGCTGATCACGTACTCGGGGATCTGCGGGACGCGGTTCTGGTCGAAGATCGCCTGCACCGTGAACGTCTTGGGCCCGCCCGTCGGGAACTGCACCCGGACCTCGTCACCGATCTTCCAGCCCTTGTCCTCCGCGGTCTTCTTCTGCACCGCGATCCCGTCGAGCTGCAACGCCGCCAGGGAACCGTCGGACACTCTGAGGTCGAAGAGCGAATCGACGACGGCCGGGTCCACACCGAGTGTGTTCGCCACACTGGTACCGACCTTGATCGCGCCGAACTGCGTTCCGGAGGCCTGCTCGACTCCCGGCGTCTTGGCCAGCTCGTCCTCGAGCACGCGCGGGAGCGTCGGCTGGCCGAAGCCGCCGGATGTGACGATGTAGTCCGCCTTCATCGACTCGTCGATGCCGGCGCCCACCGAAGCGCGGCGGATGCACCGAAGACCACGATGAGGCCGACGAGCGCGACACCGATCATCAACGCGGCCGCAGTCGCCGACGTGCGCTTCGGATTCCTCTTCGCGTTCTCCTCGGCGAGGAGCCCGGTGATGCCCTTCATCTTGTGTATCGGCCAACCGAGGACGGCGCTGATCGGGCGGGCGATCGTGGGACCGAGCACCGCGATGCCGATGAAGACGACGAACGCGCCGAACCCGACGGACGCGAGCGCGCCATCACCGGAGAGGCCGGAGAGCAGCAACCCGATCCCGAGGAGGGTCACGACGATGCCGACCGCAATCCGCTTCCAGGAGCCCGCGGACTGGTCTGCACCAACTTGTTGCAGCGCCGCGATCGGCGGGATGCGCGACGCGCGAATGGCCGGGAAGACTGCCGCCACGATCGTGACCAGCATGCCGACGACGAACGACCAGACGACGGCGTTCGCGGGAATGGCAATGTCGCTCGCCGGGATGTCGATCCCGAACGCCGCGAGCGCTGCCTTCAGGAGGATGGCCAGCACTACGCCGCCGAAGAAGCCGAGCACCGACGCAACCACGCCCACGAGCGCCGCCTCGAAGAGCACCGAGCGGATGACCTGGCCGCCCTTGGCACCGATCGCGCGCAGCAGTGCCATCTCCCGGCTGCGTTGGGCCACGATGATCGAGAAGGTGTTGAAGATGATGAACGAACCGACGATGAGGGCAATGACGCCGAAGACCAGCAGGAACGTGTTGAAGAACGCGAGCTGGTCCTTGATGTCGTTTTGGGTCTCCGAGGTGATCTGCGTGCCGGTGAGGACCTCGATGTTCTTCTGACCCGCAAGGGTCTGCCGGATGTTCTTGACGACCTGATCCTCGGACACACCGGAGTCCGCGCGAACCGCGATCTCGTCGACCTTGCCCGGCTGGCCCAGGACGCGACTCGCGGTCTTCGGCGTGAACATCACGGAGGTCGCACCGAGGAGCCCGTCCGCATTTCCGAACTCCGCGATCCCCACCAGCTCGTACTTGTCCACGCCGACCTGCGTGATCACCGGCACCTCGTCGCCGATCTTGTACCCCGTCTTGTCAACGGTGCCCCGGTCGATCACGACCTGGTTCGGCGCGGCGGGCGCTTTGCTCGGCGGCTGCCCCTGCACGTCGACGAGGTGGAACGGGCTCAGGTCCTGGGACGCGATCCACGCGAAGCCGATCGCGGGTGGACCCTGGCCGTTGTTGAGCGCCTTGTTGTCCTTGTCGACGACCTGCGCGAGACCGGTGATGTTGCCATCCGCCTCCTCGACGCCCTCGGTGCGCCGCACCTCCGGGATCAGCGAGTCCGAGATGCGGCCGCGCACCGTACCGAAGTCGCCCTTGAACACCGCCTTGGCTCTTATGACGGCATCAGTCTTCTCGTAGACGCTCGAGAAGAGGCCGTCGAACGTCTTGTTGATGGTCGCGGTGAGCACGAGCGTCCCGGAGATGAACGCGACACCGAGGATGACCGCGACCCCGGTCAGCACGAAGCGAACCTTGTGGGCGAGGATGCCCTTGATCGTGACTCTCCACATGGGGCGCTAGTCCCCCAGGCTCTTCATGCGATCGAGGACGCGATCAGCCGTCGGCTCGAGCATCTCGTCGACGATGTGACCGTCCGCGAGGAACACCACCCGGTCCGAGTAGCCGGCGGCGTTCGGGTCGTGGGTGACCATCACGATCGTCTGGTGCAGCTCCTTCACTGCGTTGCGCATGAAGGTGAGGATCTCGGCGCCGCTCTTGGAGTCGAGGTTGCCGGTCGGCTCGTCGGCGAACATCAGGTCCGGACGTGACACGAGTGCCCGCGCGACCGCGACGCGCTGCTGCTGGCCGCCGGACAGCTCGTTCGGGCGGTGCTTGAGCCGGTCCGCCAACCCGACGGTCTTCACGATCTGGTCGAACCACGCGGGATCCGGCTTGCGGCCCGCCAGCGCCATCGGGAGCGTGATGTTCTCTTCCGCGTTGAGGGTCGGGATCAGGTTGTAGGCCTGGAAGACGAACCCGATCCGGTCCCGCCGGATCAACGTCAGCTGCTTCTCGCTGCTGCCCGTGATCTCGACATCGTTGAGGTAGATGTTGCCGGTCGTGACGCGGTCCAGCCCGGCCAGGCAGTGCAGCAGCGTCGACTTGCCCGAGCCCGAAGGGCCCATGATCGCGGTGAACACGCCGGCGGCGAACTCGACGCTGATGTTGTCGAGCGCGCGGACCTCCGCGTCGCCGGAGCCGTAGATCTTCGAGACGTTGACCGCGTGGGCGATCGCAGTTTGGGGCGGCGCGGGTGTGGGGGCAGTGGCGGTCAAGGCGTCACTTCTCCTGGTCGGTTCGATCGGGGGGTGGTCGAGAGGTGTTCGAGGGGCTCTCAGCCGCAGTGAGCCTACGCGGACTCGGGTGCCGAACCGGGCGGAGAAACGGTGGCGGAGTCGTCACCGTCCGGATCCGGCCTCACGACGGGATCTCCATGTGAGCGCAGCCAGAGGAACCACGACAGCGCGACGAGGAACACGAAGATGCTCACCCACGCGTTGATCCGGAGCAGCCCGATGGTGTGCGCCGGGTCGATGCGCATCTCCTCGAGCACGAAGCGCCCGGCGGTGTACCCCATGCAGTACAACGCGAACAGCTGGAACTTCTTGAGCCTCAGGTGGTGGTCGATCCAGATGAGCGCGAGCCCGAGCGCGAGGCAGTAGAGCGACTCGTAGAGGAAGGTCGGGTGGAACGTCGAGTACTGCAGGTATTCGACCGGGCGCTTGGCGACGTCGATCTCGAGGCCCCAGGGCAACGTCGTGGGTGCACCGAACAGCTCCTGGTTGAACCAGTTGCCCCACCGACCGATCGCCTGCGCGAAGACGAGACCGGGCGCGATGGAATCGAGCAGGTCGCCGAGATCGAGGTGACGGCGCCGGCACAGCACGATCGCGGCGATCGCGCCACCGATGACCGCGCCCCAGATGCCCAGACCGCCTTCCCAGATCGCGAACGCCTTGACCGGGTCGTCTTCGAAGAGCTGGTAGTCCGTGATCACGTGATAGAGGCGCGCGCCGATGACCCCGGCGATCACGATCCAGACCACGAGGTCCGAGAACTCCTTGGCCTTGTGGCCCCGCCGGACCCAGCGAACCTCGGCGACCCGGACCGCGACGAGCACACCGATCGCCAGCATCAGCCCGTACATGTGCAGGGGCACCGGACCGAGATGGATGACGCTCTCGTGCGGGCTCGGGATGAATCCCAGCAGGGAAAGAGGCCTCACCGCCCCAACTCTACGGTTCCGCGCTCAAGCAATGCCCGCGTCGGTCGATACCTCTGCGCCGAGACCCGGCGGTGGCCGATCGACGAGACGGTCACCGCCGTGGTCCGACGTCTTTCCCGCTCCTGCTGGTGCTACTTGACGAGTCTGCTCATGCGGCGGTCGGCGAGGATCTTGCCGCCGGTCTGGCAGGTTGGGCAGTACGTCACCTCGTAGGACTCGTACGAGACGCGGCGCAGACCGTCACCGCATTCCGGACACGGTGTCCCGGCGCGGTTGTGGACCCGGAACCGGTCGCCGAGCTTCGGTTCCGAGAGTCCACCCTTCCGGGTGCGCTCCTGCTCGAGCGCGTCGGCCAGCGTGAGGCGGATCGAGTCAAGCAGCGCCCGGCGCTGTGGTTCGTCGAGTGATGCCAGTGTCGCGAAGGGCGAGACGTGCGCGCGGTGCAGCGCGTCATTCGCGTAGCCGCGCCCGACCCCGGAGACCGTGCGCTGGTCGCGCAGGAGGGTGTGGATCCTCCGCTTGTCGGTGCCGTGCAGGATGAGCTCCGCGAACTCGTCCGAGTCGGGTTCCGGGCCGAGCCGTTCGAGGGGACCGTCGTCGCCGGGCGCGAGCACCCACCATGCCGCCTTGCGTTCATGACCGTGCTCGCGCACCAGGAGCGCGCGTCCGTTGTCGAACCGGATCCGCACCGCGGCACCCTTCGGTCGCGTCTTCTTGGGCGGCTCCTCGATGTCCAGCCGGCCGGCCTGGGAAAGGTGGAGCAGCACGCGGACGCCGTCATCGAGCTCGAAGATCAGGTACTTCGCGCGCCGGTCGACTTCGGTCACCCGATGCCCGACGATGGACTCCGGCGACGGCACCACGGTCTTCAGCGCGGCGAACCCCAGGGGGTCGACCCCCGTGATCGCCGCATCGCCGATCGCGACCTGCAGCCGCTCGGCGAGCGCCTGCATCTCCGGCAGCTCGGGCACGAACCCAGGTTATGTGCCCCGATTCCGCCGCCTATCCTCCTCCCGAATGAGCACCGGTCCCAAGGTCGTCATCACGGGTACGGGCCGGGCCGGCACGACGCTGCTGGTCCAGGTGCTCACGGACCTCGGGCTCGACACCGGCTTCTCGCCCGATCACCGGGTCGACGAGCGCATCAACGCCGGGCTCGAGTTCCGCATCGAGTCGCCGAATGCCCCCCGGATCATCAAGGACCCGAACCTCAGCCGGAGACTCGGCGGGCTGCTCGACCGGGGGGAGGTCGAGGTCGAGCACGTGATCATTCCCGTACGCGACCTGGACGTCGCCGTGGCCAGCCGGGTCCGCAACACGAAGTACGGCAGCAACCTGCACACGTTCGGCGGCCTGTTCGGCACGGCTCGCGCCACCCGCCAACGTGAGGCGCTCGCGCTCCTCTTCTACGAGCTGCTCTACACCGTTGCCCGCCACGACATTCCCCACACGCTGCTCCTCTTCCCTCGGTTCACCGAGGACTGGGAGTACACCCACGAGAAGCTGGCCTTCCTCGCCCCGGAGATCCCGCCCGAGCGATGGAAGGAAGTGCTCGCGGCGCGGGTGAAGCCCGACCTCATCCACGAGCAGCCGCTGACGTCGTCGGAGCAGGCGATGACGATGGCCGGCACCTTCTACAACCGCGGCATCGCCCGTCCGGTCCGTCTGGCCAAGCGCGCGCTGCGGGGCGAGCTGCGCGACGGTTCCGAAACCCCGCCACCGCCGAAGCCATGAGCCCCTCCCGGCGGGTCCGCTTCCGGCCGAGTGCCGCGCTCGGACGCATGCGGGGCGTCGCCGACCACCCGGCCAACCACGGTCACGGGTTCGGTGCGGTCGTGCACTACCTGAGCTGCGAGGTCCGGGCGCGCGTGACCGGCAAGCCCGTTGTCGTCAGGATCGGCGATCGCTCGACGGTGCTCGCGTACCTCCACCACGGCGGCTCATGGCGAGCCGTGATCGGCAACCCACCTGACGCGCCGGAAATGCGCGCGTGGCGGCGCATCCTGCGCAGCGGCGACCTCTTCGTCGACGTCGGCGCGCACGTCGGGCTGTACAGCCTCTGGGCGCTCGACGGGGCTGCATCGGTGGTCGCGGTCGAGCCCAACCCCGACGCCGCGAGCCAGCTACGGGCCAACCTCGCGGCGCAACGGCTACACCGCCGAGGTCATCGAGGCCGCGCTCGGCGCGGTGCCGGGCCGCATGTCGATGGCCGGCGCCGACCTCCTCCGCCAGCACCTCGTGCTCGATTCCTCCCCGGCCGCCGGAGGGCCGACGGTGGAGGTGAGACTGCTCGACGACGTGGTGGGCGACCGCCCGGTACGGGGCCTGAAGATCGACGTCGAGGGCGCCGAGCGACTCGTGCTCGAAGGGGCGACCCGGCTGCTCGCCGATCGGCGCGTCGACGTCATGCAGCTCGAGTGGAACGACTGTTCCGTCGAGCTGCTCGGCGAGGACCGGGGCCCGCTCGCGGATGATCGAGGAGCTCGGGTTCGTCCTGGCCCGGCCGGACGACCAGGGCATCCTGCACACCGACCCGCGACCGGGCTTCGGCGTGGACGTCTTCGCGGTCGGTCCGGACTCCGGCGTCCCCGTGACTCCCTAGAGGAAGACCGAGCGGGCGCGGATGCTGCCGCGCAGCTGTCCCACCCGGTTGCCCGCGACCCAGAGCCAGTTCGCGCGTCCCTGCTCGGTACGCAGACCGGGGCTGTGCGAAACGAGCCACGCCCACGAACGCCACCCCGCGAGCCGCGGCGGCGGGGTGAACCCGGCATCGACCACGCTGCGACGAAGCATGGGACGCGTCTCGCCGTAGGTGTTGCCCTGCTCCCAGAGCGCTCGCGCCGACGTGCGGTACCGATAGTGCAGCAACGCTGCCGGCTCGAAGTAGATCGGCACGCCGTGCTGCCAGAGCCGGAGCGAGAACTCGTGGTCCTCGGATCCGGTGAATCGCTCGTCGAACAGCCCGACCTCGGCGAACACGTCCTTGTGGATCCCGAGGTTCCCGCCCCCGACGACAGGGAACAGGTCGTACCAGGTCCGGCAGCCGTCCATGTCCAGCCGGCCCCGCGCCTCCAGCAGCCACGGCGGGTTCAGACGCTCCGTCTCGACCGGACCGGTCACCACGCGGTGCTCGCGCAAGGCGTTGCCCATGGCACTCACCCAGCGCGCACCCACGATGTCGTCGCCGTCACAGATCGCGATGTTCTCGGAAGCCGCGTTCTCGATGCCGGTTGCCCGCGAGTAGCAGAGCCCCGCCTTCTCGGATGCGGCGACCATGCGCAGCCGAGGATGCTTCGCGGCGTACTGCTCCACCAGATCCGGCGTGCCGTCCGTCGAGAGGTTGTTGACGACGACGATCTCCCACTCCCCGTCCCACTCCTGGACCAGCAGCGCGTCGAGCTGCTCGGCCAGGGTGTCTGCGACATTGTGGGAAGGGATGATGATGCTGAGATCCAAGGCTCACGAGGATACGCAGCGGAACCCGTGCCCCCGGCCTCCGCCGGTAGCGTGCACGGGCATGTGGTGCGGAGCCCGTTGACGTGAGACTGCTGATCGCCGGAGTCCCGCGCTCGGGCACGACCTGGATCGGCCAGGCGCTCGGCCGGACCGACGGCTCGGTGTACGTCCACGAGCCCGACGGCGACCACGATCCGTTCGCGTTCCGGGCCCGGCTCGGCCACAACGTCGCCCCCGCCCTCGCCGCCGGTGACGTCGACGAGAACTACCACCGCCTGTTCGCCGGCGCCTTCGCCGGTGGCCGGTACGCCGGGACACTGCGCGACAAGGTGGCGCGCCGCATCTACGCCGGAGTTCCGGTCGAGGACCGCTGGCGCGCGTGGCTCGACGGCTCGATCTCTCCGACGCTCCGGCTCGTCTCCGCCCTGGCCGTGCCCCGGGTCGACGAGCCGGGCGCCCGGAATGTGATCGTGAAGTCCGTTCGCAGCGAGCTCGCGATGGAGTGGCTCGTCGAGCAGTTCCAACCACGCGTGCTGCTCGTCGAGCGCAATCCGCTCAACGTCCTCGCGAGCTGGATCGAGCTCGAGTATGTGCGCGACGCCAAAGAGTCAGCCGCGGTCGCGGTTCACGCGAAGCAGCGGTGGGGCATCGAACCGCCGGCCGCAGCCGAGTCGCGCCTCGTCCACCAGACCTTCGAGTACGGCGTGCTCGCCTGCGCGCTCCGCGATGCCGCGGCCCGTCACGCCGACTGGACGATCGTCCGTCACGAGCAGCTGTGCGTCGACAGCGTCGCCGAGTTCCGGGCGCTGGCGGGGGCGTTGGGGCTCGGCTGGAACGAGGCGGCGACTGCGTTCCTCACCGAGTCCGATCGCGACGGCACCGGCTACCAGACCAACCGGCGGGCGACCGAGCAACCCGACCGCTGGCGCGATCGACTCGACCACGATCAGGTCGCGACCATCCGCGCGACGCTCGAACGGTTCCCCGCGGCACTGATGCGCGACGCCTGAGTCGCCGGGTTCGCCCTGCGGAGGTCAGCGCTTGCGCTGGTGCTCCTGCATCCGCTTCCGGATGATCTCGCGCCGTTCCTTGACCTGGGCGTAGGTGAGGGTGTCCCCGTACTCGGGACCGAGGCGGAATCCGGACTTGACCGCGTCCAGGTCGAAGTCGATGCGCTCGTTCGGGTCCAGCCCCAGCTGCCGCGCGATCTGTTCGCCGTAGTGCTGCTGGAAGTAGGCGTAGATCTGCGCCATCTCCCCCAGGATGTCCAGGTCGGGTGCGAGCGTGGCGGTCGCGCCGTCGAGGAACATCATGTTCTTCACGAACAACATGAGCTCCTTCGGCGCGCGGGCCCCGTAGCCGAGCAGCTTCTTCGTGAGCTCGCGCAGCTCGTTCGTCAACGCGTCGGCGGACATCTGCGTCGGGTCGGGGAGCGCCTCGTTCAGGCCGAGATCGGCGACGACGGCTTCCAGGTCCGTATCGGGCGGGAAGGCCCCCAGGTCGCGCAGGGCCGCCAGCTGGCTGAGCACGTCTCCGTTGGTGCCGAACACGAGCAGCCGGAGGAACGCCAGCCGCTTCACCTCGTCCAGTCGGCCGACGATCCCGAAGTCCAGCAGCGCGGTACGACCGTCCGGCATCGCGAAGAGGTTGCCGCCGTGCAGATCGCCGTGGAACACGCCGTGCAGCAGCGCGCCTTCGAGGAAGGCGATCAGGCTGGAGCGGAGCAGCGCACCGGTGTCGATTCCCGCCGCGTTCCATGCCCGCGACATCTTCGAAGTTGAAGCCCGACAGCCGCTCCATCACGAGCACCCGCCGGGTCACCAGCTTCGGGTGGGGCCGGGGGACGACCGTGTTGCGCACTCCCGTGTGCGCAAGGACCGCGGCAATGTCGAGCATGTTCTCGGCTTCGAGGCGAAAGTCGAGCTCTTCCACGATCGTCTCGGCGAACAGCTCGACGAGTGCCGGCGGGTTCGCGAGCGCCGCGACCGGGATGCGACCGACCATGCGCGGGGCGAGCCACGCCATCGCGGCCAGGTCCTGGCGCACCAGCGTCGCGATCCGCGGGCGCTGCACCTTGACGACGACTTCTTCACCGGTCCGGAGTGTGGCGGCGTGCACCTGCGCGATCGATGCAGCCGCGATCGGGGCCTCGGCGAAGGACGAGAACACCTCGTGCAACGGCTCGTGCAGCTCTTCCTCCACCACCCGGCGGACGTCGTCGAACGACTCGGCCGGCACCTGGTCGCGGAGCAGCTTGAACTCGTTGACGAGCTCTTCGGGGAACAGCCCATCGCCACCGGAGACGATCTGGCCCAGCTTGATGTAGGTCGAACCGAGCCGCTCGAACGATCGGCGCAGACGGCGCGAGATCCCGGCACGCGACCGGGAGGTCCCGCGCTCGCTGACGTACCAGAGCGCGAGCGCGCCACCGACCGAGCTCGTCGACGCGCAGGAAGCGCCCGACCGGTGGGATGGTCCGAGGCGTCGCGAGGCGCGGTGCTTCGGCCCGGACGCGGGCGCGAAGCGCGTCGAGTCCACGGCGCCACACGAGCTCGTCCGGCACGACGATCCACGGCGGGGTGTCGCTGAACGCGCCGAGCGCGAGATCCGCGGGAGGGGGGCTGGCAGCCGGAGTGACGATGGCGCTCACGCTACCTGCCACTCCGGCGACTTCTGCCTACGAAACGACGCGCGGTGGTCAGCCGTCCGCGCGGCAACCCCACCCGGAAAGCCCGTACCGGGCGTAGACCCGCTCGGCGACGACGATCTGTTGCTCGCGGCTGGCCTGCCCGGCGTTCGACGCGAACTCCCGGCCACCGAAGCCACTCCACGTCGTGTTCGCGAACCCGAGCCCAC
This sequence comes from uncultured Acidimicrobiia bacterium, assembly GCA_963770095.1. Lineage (GTDB taxonomy): Bacteria > Actinomycetota > Acidimicrobiia > IMCC26256 > JAENVU01 > Chersky-806. The sequence continues at coordinate 288,592 of CAVYOO010000003.1, read as the reverse complement.
CGGAGAAGCGCGACCCCTGCATGGACCAGTTGCCGCCCGTCTCACAAGCTGCGATCGAGTCCCAGTTCACACCCGTCCGTTGGGTCATCGCGGCGGCCCGGGCCGCCTCGACCTCGGCCGCGACGCGTTCCTGCTCGGTGACTCTCGCCGCGTGCGTCCGCAGGACGCCCTCGACCGGCCGATCCGACACGGAACGGCGGGCGACCGCGAGCTCGATGCCGCGCAGGTCGGTGGACCCGGCGCTGCGGCCCGCGGATTCGGCGGCGCCGGCGGCGGGAGGAACCCGGGTCGGGTTGAAGGAGAGGCCGGCCGCGGTGGCCGACACCCCGAAGACGAGCGCTCCGACCAGCCCCGCCGCCCGACGATTCCGCTGGCGGCGCGCCAACCGCCGAGCCTGCCGGTTCGGTCGATCGGTCTCGCCCCCGGGTCGATCATCGAACCAGGGCGTGGTCGCGCAACGACTCGTCACAGGTAGCCTCCCAGCTCCGCCAGTAGTGCGCCCCCTCTCCGGACACGCGCGTCGAAAGCCGCGAGATTGGGAGGGGGGCGAAAGCCGCAAACACCAGCTTTCAGTCCGGTGAAGCTACCGATGCCCTCCGGCGCAGTCGGAACTGATTTCCAGGATCTTCCAGGAAACGCGCCCGTTCGCGGGAGACGGAACCGGACTCCCAGCCCGGCCCGGGTGGCTCTCCCCGAGCCGGCCGAGAATCTTGGTGACCAGTTTCACACGCGTGTAATTCGCGCTCCGAGCGTCGGCCATCCGACACCCAGGGGCCGGGTCAGGAGGCCGCCCGGCCGGTCCGGTCCAGCACGCGGCGCCGGCCCGTGCGGCGCGTCTCGATGACGCCGCGTGGGGTCACGATGGCGCCCGTGAGCGTCCGCTCCGCGTTGCGCATGCGGAACGACAGGAGCCGCTGCGCGTACTCGAGCACCGTTGCGCCGTACTCCGGATCGCCCGCTCGATTCACGAGCTCGAACGGGTCACGCTCGAGGTCGTAGAAGAGCGGGGCCATGCCGGCGAAGTGCACGTACTTGCCACGCTCGTCGCGCAGCACCGCGATCGAACACTCGTCGATCCCGATGCCGAACATCTCCTGGGTCAGGCGCCCGGTCGGATCGCGGAAGTCCCATTCCCAGTGCACGGCGTCGCGCCAGCTGTCCGGCTCCTCGCCGTGCAACGCTCCGAGCAGGGATGCGCCATCGCACTGCACCGGTGCATCGATGCCGATCCATTCGAGAATCGTCGGCATCACGTCGACGTTCTCGGTGAACCGATCGTCGATGACGCGGCCACGCGTCGCGTCGGACGCCCGACGCGGATCGCGCACGATCAGCGGCACGTGGTAGCTCTGGTCGAACCACCCGAGCTTCTCGGTGAGCCAGTGGTCACCCATCTGCTCTCCGTGATCCGATGTGAGGATCACGAAGGTGTCGTTCCACACGTCACGCGCCGCGCAGCCCGTCGACCAGCCGGCCGATCTGCGCGTCCACCTCGGTCATCATCCCGTAGTACGTGGCCCGAAGCTGGCGCAGCTCAGCCTCGTCGTCGGGACCACGCAGGCCGGGGATCATCACCGCACCGGCGAGCAGCGGATGGACGGCACCTTCCGCCTCGAACGTCGGGTGCCGCACCGGCGCCGGGACGGAGTCGGGGTCGTACATCGCGTGGTACGGCGCCGGGGCGACGAACGGCGGGTGCGGTCGGATGTAGGCCGCATGCGCGAACCAGGGCTCGCCCTGTTGCTCGTCCACGTACCGGAGGAGCTCGCCGGTGAGGAACGCCGCTTCCGTGTGCTCGGCCGCGTACGCGACCGGGGCACCCGGCGCATCAGAGATCGGCTCGTACATCGCGCGCACGTCGTCGGGTACCGCGTACCCCTGCTCGCGCAGCCAGGCACCCCAGGGCGCGAGATGTTCGGGGAGGTCGAGCACGGCCCGGAAGCCGGGGAGCACGCCTTCGTACGTGAGCAGGCGCGGGTCATCCGGCGCGAGGACCCGGGGATCGGGCGAAGCGTCGGTGTAACCGAACAGCACCGGGTCGTAGCCCACGGCGCGCGCTTCGAGCGCGACGTTCGTGAAGCGTGCGTCGAGCGGCGTGCCGTTGAGCACCGAGCGGTGGTTCATCAGATAGGTACCGGTGTGCAGTGACGCGCGGCTGGGTCCGCAGGGAGCGGCCTGCGCGTAGTGACGCCGGAACAGCACCCCGTCCGCCGCGAGTCGATCCAGGTTCGGCGTCTTCACCACCGGATGCCCGACCGCGCTCAGGCAGTCGCCGCGCCACTGGTCGACGGTGATGTACAGGACGTTGCCCGGGAGGTCGCGCGACTCGGTCATCCGCGCACGCTACGGCCCGTGCAGCCGCTCGGGGAAGTGGGTCAGGGCAGCGCCGCGATGCCGCGGGCGATCGGTCCCGGCCAGATCGGACCGCCGACGGTCGTCGACGGCTTCGGATTGGTCCCGATCCCGAAGGGGTAGATGCGACCGAGCGAGTCGATCACCCAACCGCCGCTCCCGTCGGGCGCGATGGTCACGCCGCGCGCTCGATCCTGTCCCGGCCACGACAATGCGCCCGCGTGAACCTTGGGCGCACCGCCGAACGGGTGGAGTCCGCCGGTCGCGTCCAGCGTGTAGCCGCCTGCTCCATTCGGGAGGAGCGCGATGCCGCGGGCGTAGTCCAGTCCGGGCCACTTCGTCACCCCGGTCGGCACCTTCGGGCGTGTGCCGGAACCGATGCGGAACCCGTACAGGGTCCCAAACTTGTTCACGACGAACCCGCCCGTGCCCTCGGGAACGACCGCGATGCCGCGGGCCATGTCCCGGCCCGTCCAACGGTGGTTCCCCGTGACCTCGAGCTTGGCCACCGAGCCGTCACCGAACCGGAACGGGAAGATCGCGCCACTCCCGTCGACGACGAGACCGCGACCGCCGGTGAGGAGGGCCACGCCGCGAGCCAGGTCTCTTCGGGGCCACTTGGTGTTCCCGCCGGCGACGGCAGGCTTCGCGCGACAACCCGCCGAGAAGCCGTGCAGGCCCCCGGTGCCATCGAGCACGAAGCCCTGGGCCGGGCGCACCGCGGTCGCGGTGTCACCCTGGTACCGGAGCAGCGCCAGCCGCGGACGGCCACCGACGCGCAGGCTGCCGGCCGCGATCGCCCGGCCATCGGGCCGCACCACGACGTCATTGACGACCGGGCGGGAACCCGCGTCCTGGAGCGAGATGCCACCGATGCCGAACGTGTCGTCGCGGGCCCCGTTCGGGTCGAAGCGCGCCAGGAGCACGTCATTGTCCTTTCCCACCTTCGAGTTGGCGGCAACGAGGATCTTGCCGTCCGGGCGCATCACGACTGCGACCGGTCGGTCGTCGAGCCCGAACGCCCGGTCCGTCACCTTGAACGCCACGTCGCGGGTGCCGTCGGAGTTGTAGCGCCGAACGATGGTGTGCCCCGCCCCGTCCGATCCGTGACCGAATCCCGCGGCCACCACCTTGCCGTCGCCGTCGAGCGCGAGCGCGGTCACGGAGTCGCTGCCGCCGAGGTCGTTCACAACACCCTCGGAACCGCCGAAGCCGGAGTCGGTGCTGCCGTCCGGGTTGAGTCGCAGGAGTGCGAAGTCCTTGGCCGGGGACTGCCCTCCGACCACGATCTTCCCGTCGGGCTGGAGGATCAATGCCCGCACGGTCAGCGGCAGGTTGGTGCGCTCGCCGTCGCCGCTGAACGACGGATCCGGTGCGCCACTGCTCGTGAGCCGGGCGACGATGCCGTCCGTCCCCGACGCGCCACCGACCACGATCGCGTTGTTGGTCTGCACCTTGACGGCCGCAAGCCGATCTGCCGCGCCGAAGCTCGTGACGAGCCGGCCGGTGCCGTTGAAGCCGGTGTCGAGATCACCGGTCGTCGTCAGGCGGGCGATGAGTGAGTCGACGGAGCTCCCGGACGTGCGCGACCCGACCGCGACGATCTTGCCGTCCGCCCGTCGGGCCAGCGCGGCAAACTCTGCGTCACTGCCGAGCCCGACCCGCTTCTTCCCACCGGTCCCGAAGGACTGATCGAGCGTCCCGCCGGGCCGGAGCTTGGCGACGAGTGCCCGGCTTCCCACCCGGCCCCCCACGAGGTAGCTGCCGTTCGCGTCCATCACGACGCTCCGGGCCTCGCTGCCCTCGCCCGCAGTGATGTCGACCATCGTCGACCCGCAGCGCCCCCAGGGCCCATCCGGGTCACCCGGCCACGCGGTGGCCGGCGACGCATCGAAAGCCAGTCCGACGACCCCGCCGGCCGCGAGGAGCGCCGCCAGCGTGGCGGCGGCGAACCCGGTGAGCCGTCGGGAGGATGGGGTAGCCGGGTTCGGGTTCGTGCGACTGCTCCCTCGGGCGATGTGGGCGATCTCTGCGTGTTCATCGGCATTGGGGCGGCGAGTTCTTGAAAGTCCGGACCTGAAAGCCGTTCGGCGCGGTGCGTCGGTACCCTGGACCCCCATCAACGGACGTTCAGGTGTTCGGCGCGGCGCTCGCGCTCAGTGTCCTCACGGTGCTCGTCGCTGCGTGCGGGGGTGGCTCCGACTCCTCGACGCGGGACACGACCACCACGACCGCCGCGCCGGCCGCGGCGCGCGGCAACGTCGACGGTGCGCTGGTGCTCGGCCAGCTCGCGCCGGTCACCGGGAGCCTCGCGTCCATCTCGGAGTCGCTGACAGCACCCGTCAAGATCGCAGTCGACGAGATCAACGCGGCGGGTGGCGTCAACCGGAAGCCGGTGACGATCACGGTCGCCGACGACGGCGGCGGGGAGAACCCCGAGGTCGCGGTCGCGTCGCTCGCGACGCTGCTCGACACGAACAAGGTCGACGCGATCATGGGACCGAGCGCGTCCGGCACTGCGCTCGATCTCCTGAACCGCATCCGGCTGAACCGCGTCCTCGAGTGCTCGGGCTCGAACTCCGCCGAGGAGCTCAGCGGTGCCGACTCCGGTGGCTACTACTTCCGCACCGCACCCCCGGACCGGCTGCAGGGGGTCGCGCTCGCCCGCCTGCTGGTCACCGGGGGCAAGCGCCGGCCCGTCGTCGTGGCGCGCGACGACGCCTACGGCACGACCTTTACCGGGCCGCTCGTGAAGGAGCTGCGCAAGGGAGGCGCGAGCCCGGTCGGCGGTGTCATCACGTACAACAGCGACCGGGAGGACCTGTCGGCGGTCGGCCGGGAGATCGCACGCCGGAAACCGGATTCAGTCGTGACGATCTCCCTCGCCGACGACGGCGAGCGCCTCACCAGCGCGATGATCGCCGCCGGCGTCGGACCAAATCAGGTCTACGTCTACGCGCCGGACGGCATGCAGAGCACGACGTTCGCGTCGAAGGTCGACCCGACGAACCCGAGCCTCGTGCGCGGCATCATCGGCACGGCGCCGGCCGCGGCACCGGCCGGCCCCGAGACACCATTCACCGCAGCGATGCTGCGCGCGGGTGTCGCCCCGATCTTCTCCGCGCACTACTACGACTGCGCGATCCTCACGGCGCTCGCCGCGGTGCAGGCGAAGTCCGACGATCCCGCGAAGATGAAAGAGGCGTTCGCGAAGAGCCTGCGGGGCACGACGGACTGTTCGACGTTCGCGGCGTGCACGCAGGCACTCGCCGCCGGCAAGACCATCCACTACCGCGGCGCGTCATCGTCCTTCGACCGTTGGGAAGGCCACGAGCCCGGCCAGGGGACCTTCGACGTCTGGTCCTACGCACCCGACGGCATGATCGTCACCGGTCCACCGGCGCAGCAGATCCCGGTTCCCTGATCCACCCCCGCCGCGCAAAGCCGACAATCCGCTCCGACTACCCATCTTTGTGTTTCGGTCTCGGGAATTCGGCCGCCGATGGCGCGAGCAGTCGTCCGGGCGCGCATAGATTCGACGCGTCACCGCGACACCTACGGGAGGAACCCCGATGCGACGCAGCACCCACTCCACGCTCCGCCGGTTGGTCGGTACCTCCGTCGTGGTGCTCGCCACGGTCGTCCCCGCGGGAGTTGCCGCGGCGGCGGACTACCCCGGCCCGCCGGGACCCGATGTGTCACCGAACTCGGGCTCGACGGTGAAGGCGAACACCACGACGAACTCGAGCACGCTGCCGTTCACCGGTGGCGACGTCGCCGGACTCGCAGTCATCGGCGCGGGTGCCGCGCTCGCGGGCACGGTGCTGGTGCGCCGCTCCCGCCGCCCGATCGGCGTCTAGCGCTCCGCGTCGAACGGAGCCGGTTTCACGCGGCGGACGTCCTTCACCGCGACGACTTCGGCGGTGGGTCGTGCGGGCGTCTCGTCCGGATAGAACCAGCGGAACCACAGCCGGCCGCGGGGATGGCCCTGGGTACGGACCCAGTTCGGGTGGCCCGGGTCGCGCTCCGAGACGACGATCGTCCAGGAACCGTCGGGTTCGTACGTGCACTGGCCACCGTTGATCGTGACGCGGTCGTAGTCCGAGTTGTAGGTGTGCAGGAACGGGTTCCACAAGCACAGGTTCCAGAATGCGCACTCGGGTGACCGACCCCGGATCACCAGCGCCTCGTCGTCGGCGAGCTGATAGCTGCCGATCGCGTACGCGGCGTCGCCCGCGGCCCACCCGAACGTCGTCGTCGGCACCGGGTACGGATCCTCGATCACGTTCGGCTCGCCGAGCGCCAGCGGCGTGATCTTGGCCTGGTCCTCGATCCAGGTGCGCACCGCGCGGAACTTGGCGGCCAGACCCTCGTCGGTGAGCAGCGGCTCGTGGCTGCCGTCGAGGCACTCGATCTTCCACTCCATGCGCCGGCTGGTGTCCGGTTCCACGAGGTAGTCGCGGGTGATCGCGCACACCGCGTCGGGCTCGAGCTTGATCCACGGTTGCGGGTGCTCGTTCGGCGACAGGATGATCTCGACGTCACCGTCCGGCCCGTCGTCGAGGTCGCGGTCGCTCACCGACCCCACGATCCGCTCGGAGTACCGACCGTCGTTCGGCCCGCCGTACACGGTGAGGGAGTAGTAGACCGCGTCGGCTCGGCGAGCCCGCACCCGGTACGTCTTCGTCGGGTCGATCGGCGCGTACTGGTAGAACGCGTCGGAGTTGTCGCCGCCCCACTTCTGGTAGCGGCCGACGATGTCGACGAACTGCGGGCGCTGCGGGTCCGCCCAGAGGTGGGCCTGCATGCCGACCTGGACGATCGTGAAGATCCACCGGTAGCCCTCGAGCACGGCCTGCTCGTCCACGAGCGCCGGATCGCCCTGGCTGAACCGGGCTTCGAACCCCTGCATCAGGTCGAGGAGGTCGCGGACCGCAGCCGCGGTCTCGACGCCATAGGTTTGCTGCGTGTCGCCAGTCGCATCTTGAGCCATGGCGGCGACGATAGGGGGAGAGAGATGACGGCTGCACGGCCGGCACCGGCACACATCGACGACTACGCGAACCCGCGCTTCTCGGCGGAGGTGCTCGCCATCCACGAGGCCGTCGCCCCGATGGCCGCGGAGCTACGGCTCGAGGCCGCACCGATGCTCGACGCAGCCCGAGCGGAAACCGGGCTGACCCACGGGTTGGACGACCCCGGCGTGCACGAACGGCTGGACGTCCTGCTCGCCGGCCTCCGCGACGAAGCCGGGCTCTCACCGTTCGGCGTGCTGAGCGACCACACCGTCGTGTCGGGGCTGTTGCGCAGCCGGCTCCTGATCCAGGATCTGCTCGACCGGCATCCCGAGATCCTCGACATCCCGATCGCGGCGCCGATCGTGATCGTCGGGTTGCCACGCACCGGGACGTCACATCTCCACAACCTGATCTCGTCGGACCCGGCCCTGCGGTCGCTGCCGTACTGGGAGGCACTCGAGCCGGTCCTCGGGCCCTCGTCCCAGCCCGGCCCGGGGGAACCCGACCCCCGCTTCGCGACCACGCAGGTGGGCCTCGACATGATCGAGGCTGCGGCACCGCTGTTCGAGCGGATGCACGAGATGACCGTCGACAACGTCCACGAGGAGATCCAGCTGTTGGCGATCGACCTCTCGTCGATGTTGTTCGAGACGATGGCGGTGATGCCTACGTGGCGGGACTACTACCAGAGCCACGACCAGACGCCGCACTACCAGTACCTCAAGCAGGTGCTGCAGGTCCTCACCTGGCTGCGCGGTGGGCAGCGGTGGGTGTTGAAGTCGCCGCAACACTGTGAGCAGATCCGTCCGCTCCTGAACGTGTTCCCGGATGCGACGTTCGTCGTGACCCACCGCGATCCGGTATCGGTGACCGCGTCGGTTGTCACGATGCTCACGTACGCGGCGCGGATGAGCGTCGCGCACCCGGATCCGAACGTGTACGGCCCGTATTGGTCACAGCGGGTCGAGGACCTGTTGCGTTCGTGCGAGCGTGACCGTGACCTGATCCCGTCGGGCCAGGCGATCGACGTCCGCTTCCACGAGTTCATGGCCGACGACTTCGCGATGGTGGAGCGCATCTACGAAGTCGCGGGCCAACCTATGACCGCGCAAGCGCGTGCGGGGATGGACGCGTTCCTCGCCACCCACCAACGGGGGAAGTTCGGGACCGTCGTGTACGACCTCGCCGATTTCGGCATCGATCCGCACGAGCGTCGTCGGGCACTCCGGTCCTACGCCGAGCGCTTCGGCACCGCCGACGAGTCCCAGGCCCGCCCGTGACCCGTTTCGGGGCGCGATCGCGTCGTCAGGGCGACCGGATCGCTCCCCGAAACGAGTGGGGGCTGCAGCTTTCGGCGGTGGGGCTGACGCTGGGGTGGGGTGCGCTCGCGCATCGGTTCCTGCCGGAGCCCGTCCGACCGGTCGCCGGCGCGGGCGCGGCACTCGGGCTCGCGGCCTTGGCGCGTGTGTCCGGTGCAAGCGCCCGCGATCTCGGGTGCGCGCGCGAGGACGTCGCGTCCGGCGTCCGGGCCGGTGCAGTCGCGGCGAGCGCGATCGTGGCCACCGTGGCAACCGCCCGGGCCCTGGATCGCCAGGGCTCCGCGTTCACCGACGCGCGCGTGACCGACGTGTCGAGAGCCGAAGCTGCCGCGCACCTCTTCGTTCGCATCCCCCTCGCGACCGCACTGGTCGAAGAGCTGGTGTTCCGCGGGATCATCCTCGGGTTCGGGCTCCGCCGGGGCGATCCGCGCCGCGCGCTGATCATCAGCTCGATCGCGTTCGGCCTCTGGCACGTTGGCGCGGCGCTGCACCCCGAACGCAAGGTCGCGACCGGCGAGGTGGTCGGTCACCATCTCGTGTCGACTCCAGCGGTGGTGGTCGGCGACGTCGTCGCCACAACCATTGGCGGTTTCGGATTCGGCTGGCTGCGGCTGCGGTCCGGCAGCATCGCCGCGCCCGCGATCGCGCATGCTGCACTGAACGGGAGCGCCTACCTCGCGACCCGTCTGGGTGGCGCGAGCGTCAGAACCGCTTCGGAGCGCTGAAGATCTCGCGCACCAGCGGGTCGAAGTGCTCGAGCGTCCGCCTCGGCTGAACGTCGGTCCAGTGGGGCACGCCGCAGCCGCATCCGCCCTCGGAGCCGGCCCGCGGGTCAGTCCGACGCGGGTGCACCCGGCGGCAGGTGCTCCGGCATCGGGATGCTCGCGCCACCCCCGGCTCCGAACTCCGCGGCGGTGGTGCGCACGATCCGGGCCAGGTGGTCGTCGCGATCGAGCCCCTGCTCCTGCAGGTCGTTCAGCGCGCGCTCCACCACGGTGGCCGCGAGGCTCGTGCCAGTCGCGCCGTGCTCGCGGATCCATTCGCTGCGCTGCAGCTCCTCGAGCTGGAGCCAGGCGGCGATCGCATCCAGCTGCTCTTCGGTCGCGTCGAATCTGAGCGCCGCGTTGAAGAACGGGAGCAGGTCGGCGCGGTAGTCGTGGCCCTTCGCGGCGAAGGTGCCCGGCACGACCTGCGCCGAATTCTTCATGTCGACGAGCACCTGGAAGAACGCGGTGGTCGGCATCCAACGCATGCTCTTCGGGACTTCCATCGGGCGGCTGTCGGCGGGCCCCAGCCACGGCGGCGCCTGGATCATGAGCTCCGGACCGAAGAGCGCGACACCGTCGTCGTGATGCGTGATCATCAGGTAGCGGATCCCGTCTCGTTCCGCCGGGTCGAGTGCGTGCCACTCGCTGATGTTGCTGAACACCCGCAGCGTGTCGCCGTCCACGTCCGGCCGACCGTCGTACAGCACCTGCTCCTTCCACTTGCTGAAGTGCGGTGTCCCGATCCAGATCGCGTGGTCGATCCCCGTGTCGACCAGGCCCTGGGTGCCCCGGTCGACGAATGGGTCCTGGCTCGTCCACGCGCCGAGGCTCTCGCCGAAGAGCAGGAACTTCGGCCGGTGCTCCTCCGGGATCCGCGCCAGCCGGACCCGCAGCGCTTCGAGCAGCAACCGGGCCTGGGCACGACCCTCGTGGACGCGGTCGAGCGACAGCACCGATGGGCGCGCCGCGTACTGCATGGCGACCGTGGCGCAGTCGCCGCGCGACAGGAGCTCGAGCGCGGTCACGGCCGCGTAGTTCACGTAGCCGGTGCCCGTGGGGGACGCGAAGAGGAGCCACGACCGGTCGAAGGCGCCGGTCCGTTCGAGGTCGTCGAGCACCAGCGCGACGCGCTCCTCCTCGGACTCCGCACACTCGAGGCCGGCGTAGACCCGGATCGGTGGGACGGCAACGTCCTCGCCCATCACCTCGCGGATCTTCTCGGGCGCGGTGACCGTCCACACGAAGCGACGGCCCTGCTTCGACAGTGAGGCGAACTCGACGTGGCTCGCTGGGCTGCCCGAGACGTACGGGTTCTGCGGGGGGATGTCGAAGGCGGCCTCCATCGACGTCTCCTTGTGCTCGATGCCCCCGAGCGCATGCTCGACCAGGTACCGGGTCGCACTGCCGAGTGTCGCGAGCGCGACCGCGTGGCCGAGCGGTCGGACAACCTCCTCGCTGACCGGAAGGATCCGTGCCGCGAGCCGCGAGACCTGGTCGGCCAGGAAGCGCTCGCCCAGCCCGAGGGCCGAGGAGGCGGCAGCGACCGCGACCCCGAGTCCGAGTGCCTTGAGTGGGGCGATCGCGGCGCCTTCGGGCGGCCGCTCGAGGTCCGCCAGCTCGGCGTGGCGGCGGCGGAGCTCCAGTGCCGACGCGAGCACCCCGGCGGCCGGAATCACGACGGGCACCGTGTTCTGGGTCTCCGTCCTGAACGTGCCGACGGCTTCCTGGAGGCCCCCGATGATCGCGCCCGCGGTCCCCGTCGCGGCCAGCCAGTACCCACCGGTCCGCACCGCGGCGCGTGGAAGCGGCTCGCGTCGCCGCTGGCGGAACGCGCGTTGCAGCCCGATGCCGGCGCCGATCGCGACTACGTCGAGCGCAACCGACATGCGACCCCACGCGACGTTGTCCGAACGTCGGTGGGTCTTGCGGAGCGCGACGAGCGCCGTCGACTGGATCGACTCCTGAATGAGCGCCACGAACGCGTGATTCGACGCGATCGAGAGACCCGTGACGATCGCCTGGTCCATCGTGGGACGGGGCATGAGCGTGCGTTGGAACGTGAGCGGCACATTGGCGGCGGCGAGGAGCATCCCGGTCTGGTCCGCCCGGAAACGGAGGGTCTGGACCCGGTCGCGGCGCGGCATTGGACGATCCCCTGACGACGGCGGCGGACTTGGGCGATTCTGACCCAAGATTCGCTCAAGCGGGCGACGATTCCTCCGATAGGCCAGGTGAAGGAGCTTGATGCCGAGAGATGCATCGGGCCCTGCCCGCAAGGAGGGCGACGTGACCTACGGAGTGACCGTCCAGACACTGGATCGCATCGGGGGCAACGGGATGACGATGCTCCTCGTCGATGCGGTGAACCCGTACGCCGCCGAGCACCGCGCCCGCCAGATCGCGGAAGAGAAGTTCCACTGCACCGTTCTCGTCGACCACGCCGTTCCCTGCCCCGGCTTCCGGCCGAGCGCGCAGACCCTCAGCGCGATCGACTGATCCCCCGGGTCCTCCACCCGCACAAGGCCCTCACGCGCTTTGGAGGATCGGCGAGTGTGAGCTCTGCGCGCGGTGACGCTTTCCCGGATCGGTGGAACACTTCGGTGCGGTGACCAGGAGCACGTTCGGGGCATGGGTGATCGTCGCGTTGGTGGCCGTGGCCGCCTGCACGGGCGACGACGACCGCTCGGTGACGCCCGTCCGCGTGGCCGGAACCGTGTCGGCGCCGGCCCGACCGATCATCGTCGACCCGCTTCCCGACGGTTGGTCCGTCGAGCGCGCCGAGGTCCTGGACGACGGAGCCGGCCCGTTGCAGTCCCTGTACCTCGCGCCCGGCAGCACGCCTCAGCACGGCCCGGCGCTCGCAGTCGGTCAGTTCCAACAGGAGTCCGGATACACGACCTGCAAGCGCGGGCGTGTAGCCGGCCTGGAACTCGATGGCCCGGCTCCGGCGACGGCACGGCTGACCAAGTCTGGCCCGTTGATCACGATCCAGGGCGAGATCAACACCGACACACCCGGATACATCTTTGGTCGTGACCTCACCGAGAAACAGGTCATTGCCGCGGCGCGCGCCGCTCACTACGCGGGCTTTGACCCGGCCGAGCCGCCGGCAGAGATAGGCGCCGGCGGCCTCCCGGCCGGGTTCCGAAGGGTGGCAACCGCTCCGGTGACACCGAACGCGCAGCGTGTCGGCCAAGTCGTCCGTCTTACCAACGCGGACGGTACGCAGCGGGCGAGCATCGTTGCGTACGACGGCGACGCCGCGGCCGACCTCCTGACCCAGTTCTGGAGTGCGACCGTCTCGAAGGCTACGTGCGGCTACCGAAACACTGCGACGACGCGCACGATCGGCGGAACGAACGTACTGCTGGGTGGGCACACGTCACCGGAGATCATCCAGCGGATCGCGGCGAACCTGACTGCAACCGATCAGCAGGGTTTCGAAAGGTTCAGGGCGAAGATCGGTGAGGTGCCCGCGGCCGCGCTGCTCGACTGCCTCGGCGTCGCGCCCGGCCCCGACGTGATCATCGAAGGCACCGCCGACGGCGCGCGCTGGATGCTGGGAATGGCCCCGGTCGGTGATCAAGGGTTCACCTGCTCGGGCGTGGTCATCGCCGGCCAGTACACGGAGCTCGGCGCCGGGGGTCTCGGCCCGGCCATGGCGGCCGCGGGGAGCCACGGCATCGAAGTGGTGGCCGGTCCGTCCTCGCTCATCCGCGACGGCGAGGTGCTCACCACGGTGGGGGGCACCGTGCCGTCGAGCACGACCCGGGTCGTGATCTCGACCGGGACCGGCGTCACCACCGAGGCGACGCTGGCCACGTCCGGCGCGCCCGCGCAGCACTACTTCGCGGGCTTCCTCCGTGAACCCGGCAGCTTCCCGCCGAGCCCGACGATCGTGGCGTACGACGCGGGCGGCGCCGAAGTCGGACGCTACGAACCCCCGCCGGTGGGTTGATGCCGAGACGATCCGTGGGGATCGACCTCGGCGCCTCGACGATCCACGTCGTCGCGCTCGAGACCGCGGTGGGCCCCCGACCGTCGGTCGCGCACGCGCGGACGTTCGGGGCCGAGGACGTCGACGGTGTCGTTGCGTTGGCGGCGGGTGCCGACGACATCGCGATCGACGCACCGGCGGAGCTGAGCACCGCACCGCATCGCGACGACGCCTCGCTCTCGCGGAAGTTCCGCACCGCGTGGTGTGGCGAGATCGCGCTCGGCGAGCAAGCGGGGATCTGGGTTTCCTGGGTGACTCCGTTCGACGAGACGAAAGTCGCCGGGTGGATGCAGGTGGGGTTCGCGGTCTGGAGCGCGCTGCGTTCCGCCGGCCACGACCCGATCGAGGTGTATCCCGCCGGCGTCTTCCGCGTCCTCGCCGGCCGCGTCCCGCCGCGGAAGACGACCCGCGCCGGGCTCGACGCGCGGCATCGATCTCCTGGTCGGTCGGGTAGAGCTCCCGCCCGGGATCCAGATGTGGTCGCACGACGGGATCGACGCGCTCGGCGCGGCGCTGACTGCGCACCAGAAGGGCGCCGGAACCGCGCGGGCGCTCCGCCACAACGGCTCGGCCTGCGACGGCTCGGCGGTCTGGTTGCCCGCCACGTCGCCGCCGTTGTAGCGGCTCGCCGGGAGTCCGTCACTGTCGCCGGACCCGGCGCTAGGTTGCGACGACACGCGCCGGGAGGACATGGATGTGCTGAGCTCGGGAGTGGGAGCGTTGCGTCGGGCGGCGGGAGCGACCCGGGTCGGCTTGCTCGTGCTCGCGCTGGTCGCCGCGCTGCTCGTGAGCATCGCGTCGAAGCCCACGCCGGTCGGCGCGGCCGGTGCTCCGAGCCGCATCATCACGTACGAGGTGCGCGGCCTGGACAACGGCAGCGACCTCGAGCAGTTCGCCGCGCAGGCCGCCGAGACGTACGCCGATCCACGCGGCTGGAGCCTCGGCGGTGCGGTCGCCTTCGTCCGGGTGCCGTCCGGCGGGAGCTTCACGCTCTGGCTCGCGGCGCCGGCGCGCGTGCCCGGGTTCGGGTCGCCGTGCAGCTCGCTGTACTCGTGCCGGCAGGGCCGCAACGTGATCATCAACGAGGCGCGTTGGCTCAGCGGGTCCCCGGCTTGGAACGCGTCCGGCGCGTCGCTGCGCGACTACCGCCACATGGTCGTGAACCACGAGACCGGCCACTGGATCTCGTTCGGCCACGCCTTCTGCTCCGGCGCGGGACGCCCGGCACCGGTCATGCAGCAACAGACGATCTCGCTCCAAGGGTGCGCACCGAATCCCTGGCCCCTCGACGGTGAGCGCCGGTCCGCGGCGGCGGTGTTCGGCGTCGCGATCCGGGCCGGGGACCCGTTCGGAACGCTCGAGGCTGTACGCCCGTGGCTGCGGTCGGTGCGAGTGCAGGGCTGGGCCATCGACCCGGATACGGCGGCGCCCGACGTGGTCCAGATCACCGTGGACGGCGCGCCTTCCTTCACGGCGGCCGCGTTGCCACGGTCCGATGTGGCCGCGGCCTTCCCCGGCTACGGGCCGAGTCACGGCTTCGACGCGGTCATTCCCGCCGCCGCGGGCTCGCACTCGGTGTGCGCATTCGCGCTGAACGTCTCCGGTGGCGGAGCCAACACGCTCCTCGGTTGCCGGACCGCCGTCGTCGGTTCCCCGTTCGGGACGGTCGAACGCGTGCAGAGCGGTCCGCGCATCGCGAGAGTGTCGGGTTGGGTCATCGACCCGGACACGCCGGCCGCGACCTCGGTCCACGTATACGTGGACGGCATCGCGGTGGCCGTCCCCGCGGATCGACCCCGCGGGACGTCGGCAAGTCCTTCCCCGCGTCGGGTCCGAACCACGGCTTCGACCGGCTCGTCGCGGTACCGTCGGGAACGCATCGCGTGTGCCTCTACGGGATCAACGCGGCCGGTCCGGGAACCAACAGCACCCTCGCGTGCCGCACCATCACGGTCGGGGGTCCGCCGTTCGGGTCGGTCGACGCGGTCCGCGCCGGACCGGGCGTGATCCAGGTCACCGGTTGGGTCATCGACCGCGACCTTGCGACGCCGAGCCGCGTCCATGCGTACGTCGACAACCGCGGCACGCTCGTCGGAGCCAGGGGAACCCGCAACGACGTCGGGAAGCGGTACCCGCTCTATGGCCCCGACCACGGATTCGACCAGCTGATCCCGGCGACTCCGGGAGTCCACGGGGTATGCCTGTACGGCATCGACGTCTCGGGCCCCGGGGGCAACACGACGCTCGGCTGCCGGATCGTCACCGTCGGCGGATCCCCCTTCGGTGCGCTCGACACCGTCCGCACAGCTCCGGGCCAGGTGCGGGTCACGGGTTGGGTCATCGACCGCGACACCGCGCAGCCCGGCTCGGTGCACGTCTACGTGGACGGCAGGCCGACGGCGATCACCGCCGCTGACGCCCGGGCCGACATCGGCGCGGCCTTTCCGCTCTACGGACCGGGACACGGCTTCGACGCCGGCATCACGACCAGTCCCGGCATCCACCAGGTGTGTGCCTACGGCATCAACACCCACGGCCCGGGCGGCAACGTCACCCTCGGCTGCCGCACGGTCACGGTCCCCGCGTAGCCGGTGGAACCGCCTCCGGCTCACGACCGCGCGGCGGTGCTGCTCACGGATCGAATCGCGATCGTGACCGGCGCGGCGGGAGGGCTCGGGCGCGCAACCGCCGAGCTGCTCGCGCGCTTCGGGGCGACCGTCGCGATCTGTGACCGCGACGCCGACGGGCTCGCCGACACGGTGGCCGCGATCGAGGCCGGCCGGTCCACGGTGCTCGCCCACGAGCTCGACGTCCGCGACGGCGACGCGGCGCGTGGCTTCGTCGCCGACGTCGCGAGCCGGCTCGGACCGGTCGACGTGCTCGTCAACAATGCGGGCGGGACGTTCTTCGCGCCGTTCCTCGGCGTCTCCGAAGGCGGTGAAGCCGCGTTGCTCGCGGAGAACTTCACCCAGGTCACGCGGTTCGTCCGCGCGGTCGTCCCGACCATGCCGGCGCGTGGCGGGTCCATCGTGAACCTCACCTCGATCGAGGCTCACCAGGCCGCGCCGGGATTTGCGGTCTACGGCGCGATGAAGGCCGCGCTCGCCCAGCTGACGCGTACGCTGGCGCTGGAGCTCGGCCCGCGCCGCATTCGGGTGAACGCGATCGCTCCCGACGCGATACCGACGGGCGGAGACACGAACCTGCAGGCGGAGATGCGAGCCGCCGGTGCGGCCTACGACCCCGCGGTCATCCCACCGCTCGGCTACCTGGGCACGCCCGAGGACGCCGCCGGGGTCGCCGTGTTCCTGGCGAGCGACCTCTCGCGGTTCGTCACCGGCACCACGATCCACGTCGACGGCGGCAACTGGGCGGCCGGCGGGTGGCGGCGCATCGGCAGCCCCGAGTGAGATCGTCCGGATCCCAGGGGGCGGGAGCTTATTTAGTTAGGACTGCTAAATGATGTGGTATCCTTGCCGCCATGGGCCCCACGCCGACTCCCCGCACCGGTACCCGGGTCGAGACCTCCGAGGAGATCGCGGGCCGCCTACGGCTCAGCGCGACCCGCCTCGCCCGCCGGCTCCGCCAGCAGGCCGACACCGGGCTCTCGCCGAGCCAGCTCTCGGCCCTCGCGGTCGTGGAGCGCCACGGTCCACTGACCCTCGGCGAGCTCGCCGATCGGGAGCAGGTCGCACCACCGAGCGTCACCCGCGTGGTCGCCAAGCTCGAAGCGGACGGCTTCCTCAGCCGCCAACCCGACCCTGATGACCGGCGCGTGACACGCGTGGCGGTCACCACGAAAGGCCGGAACCTGCTCGTACGCGTCGCGCCGCCGGAAGACTGCGTGGCTCACCACGCGGCTCGAGAGCATGGACGCGGACGAGCGATCGCGCCTCGCCGACGCGCTCGACATCCTCGATGCACTCACCACGGAGCCCTGATGAGGGTCAAGCTCCGTCGCGCGGCATCGGACACGTTCCGGTCGCTGCACGTTCGCAACTTCCGTCTCTTCTTCAGCGGCCAGCTGATCTCCCAGATCGGCAACTGGCTCACGATGGTCGCGCTGACCCTGCTCGTGCTGAGGCTGACCGACAACGGGGTCGCGATCGGCTTCCTCGCCGCCGCACAGTTCGGACCGGTGCTCGTCATCGGGGCGTGGGCCGGTCTCATCGCCGACCGATCGGACAAGCGCAAGCTCCTCCTCGTCATCCAGTCGATCGCCATGGCGCAGTCCTTCGCGCTCGCAGCCCTCGCGTTCAGCGGGAGCCCACCGCTGTGGGCGATCTACGCCGTCGCACTCGTCGGTGGCTTCACGGTGGCGTTCGACAACCCGGCCCGACGCGCCTTCGTGGTCGAGATGGTCCCCGAGGCGGACATGAACAATGCGGTCAGCCTGAACAGCGCGGCCATGACCTCCTCACGGATCTTCGGGCCCGCGCTCGCCGGGCTCCTGGTCGTCACCGTCGGCTTCGGGTGGGCCTTCCTCGTCGACGGCCTCTCCTACATCGCGGTCCTCGTCGGCCTTTCGATGATGCGAACGTCCGAGCTCCGGCCGTCCCCCGTCGCGCTCCGGGCCAAGGGGCAGGTCCGCGCCGGGCTCCGGTACGCCCGGAGCGTGCCCGACCTGTGGGTCCCACTCGTGATGATGGCGATCGTCGGGACGTTCGCCTTCAACTTCTCGACCGTCTTCCCGCTGTTCGTCACCCGCAGCATCGGCGGCAGCGACACCACGTTCACCCTGCTGCTCTCGGTCATCAGCGTGGGCGCGTTGTTCGGGGCGCTCGCCACGGCGCGCCGCAAGTCGATCGACGTCCGCATTGTCTCTCTGACTTCACTCGCGTTCGGCGCCTCGCTCGCACTCATGACGTTCGCGCCCACCCCGGCCGTCGCGTTCCCGATCGGTCTCCTCGTCGGACTGGGCAGCATCGCCTTCCTGACCGCGTCGACGGCGATCGTGCAGATCCGCTCGGATCCGACGATGCGGGGCCGAGTGCTCGCGCTGCAGGCGATCGTCTTCCTGGGCAGCACCCCCATCGGAGGGCCGATCGTCGGTTGGATCTCCGAGAACATGGGCCCGCGGTACGGCGTGGCCATCGGTGGGGTCGCGGCGCTGGGCGCCGGCGTTTGGGGGCTGGTCCAGGCCCGCCGCTGCGCTCCGGCGCAAACACTCGCGCCCGACGACGCGACCAAGGCGGTCGAGATCGCGATCGCGGACATGGGCGACGACGTCTCGGAGGCGGAAGCCGAAGACGGTGAGCCGGAACCCGCGCCTCAGGGGAAGAGGATCGTCTTGCCGACGAGCTGACGGTCGAGCACCGACGCCAGCACGGCGCCGGCCTGCTCGAGCGGGGCGCGGTTCGGCTGCGGTGGATGGAGCCGGCCGGCCGCGACTGCAGCAAGGATCTCGTCGAGAAGCTCCCGCTGGTCCGCGGGCTCGCGGCCGGTCCACGCGCCCCAGTCGACCCCGATGAGGGTCCGGTTGTTGAGCAGCACGAGGTTCGCAGGCAGCTTCTCGATCCCACCGGCGAAACCGATGACGAGAAACCGGCCGTTCCAGCCCGTGGCGCGCAACGCGGGTTCGGCCAGGTCCCCACCAACCGGGTCCACGACCACGTCGACGCCACCACCCGAAAGCTCTTTGGCCCGGATCTTCAGATCCTCGGTGGCGTAGTTGATGACCTCCGCGGCACCGAGCGCACGCGCCCCGTCGAGCTTCTCGGCACTCGACGCGGCCGCGATGACCCGGCCGCCGAGCGCGTTCGCAACATCGATCGCCGCGAGCCCGATGCCACCGCCGGCGCCGAGCACGAGCACCGACTCACCCGGGCTCACCGTGGTTCGGCGGGTCAGCGAGAACCACATCGTGCAGTAGTTCTGCACCAACGATGCCGCCCGGTCGAGGTCGAGGCCGTCCGGTACCCGGACCAGCGCTTCCGCAGAGACCACGACGTGTGACGCGTACGCGCCGAACACCAGCCCGAGCACCCGATCCCCCGCCGTGAGCTCCGACACGCCGGCGCCCACCTCGCTGACGATGCCGGCCATCTCCATGCCCGGCGTGAAGGGAGTCGGGATCTTGATCTGATACTTCCCCGCGACGGTCAGCGCGTCGGCGAAGTTCACGCCCGCGGCCTCGACCGCGACGACCACCTGGCCCGGACCGGCGGTGGGATCCGGCTCCTCCACGACTTCGAGCGAGCCGGGCGGGCCGTACGCGGAACAGAGGACGCGACGCACGGCCCGCACGTTAGGGCGCCACGACCGCCGTCCTGCAACCATGTCCGTGGTGGGCGCCCGGGCGTGGATGAGCTGGAGCAGCGGCAAGGACAGCGCCTGCGCGCTCGCGGCCGCACGGCGCGACGAGGACCTCGAGGTGGTCGGCCTGCTGGTGACGGTCAACGGCGCCGCGAACCGGGTGGCGATGCACGCGGTGCGCCGCGAGCTGCTCGAGGCGCAGGCTGATCGCCTCGGCCTTCCGCTGCACGTCGTCGAGATCCCTTCGCCCTGCCCGAACGACGTCTACGCCGAGAAGATGAGTGCAGCCATGGATGACGCGCGCGCCGACGGCGTGCGACGAGTGGTGTTCGGCGATCTCTACCTCGAGGACGTGCGGGACTACCGGGAGCAGGCGCTGGCGGGCACCGGCGTCGATCCGGTGTTCCCCCTCTGGCGCCGGCCAACCGGCGCGTTGGCGCGCGAGATGGTCGCGGACGGAGTCCAGCGCGGTGCTGACCTGTGTCGACCCCCGTCAGCTTCCCCGAGCTTCGCGGGTCGCGCGTTCGACGACGCGTTGCTCTCGGGGCTTCCCGCCGGAGTGGATCCCTGCGGCGAGAACGGCGAGTTCCACACGTTCGTCTGGGACGGACCCGGGTTCTCGTCGCCAATCGGCATCCAGACCGGCGACGTCGTCGAGCGTGACGGATTCGTCTTCTGCGACGTCCTGGCCACGTGACGCGGCGTCAGACGCACTCGATCCGGTTGGGGACCTCACCGGTGAGGATGCGGGCGAGCACGCGGGCCTCCGCCTCCCACTTCTCGTACGCGTTGGGCGCGGCACTCACCTGAACCTTCTGGGCCGCATCGGTCACGGACATCGTCTCCCAGCCTTCGACCGCGCTGAGAGCCCGGTAGAAGGCGGACGCCGCGAAACGTGGGTTCGTGAGCTGTTCCGCGGTTCCCCATCCCTGAGACGGGCGTTGCTGGAACAGGCCAATCGAGTCGCGGTCACCGTGCTCGACGTTGCGCAGCTTCGACTCCTGGAGCGCGGCGGCGAGCGCGACCGTCACCGCGTGGTTCGGCATGCCGTCGGCTGACGCGACCCTGGCGATCGTCCTCGCGTTCGCGACCTGCTCCGGACTGATGCGATAGGTCTCGTTGCCGATCGACGCGGTGCACGTCGGCAGGATGTCCGCGACACGCGCGTCACCACGTAGACGCCGGCACCGGCGAAGAGTGCCATCACCACGCCGACGATGATCAAGGGCCGGGCGAATCGACGGCGCGCCCCGCCGGATCGACGCGGCCGGGGCCCGGGTCCGGGTCCGTCGGTACGCCGAGCGCGCCTCGATGGTGGTCCGCCCGACCCCGACTGCGCGGGACCGGGACGCGACGAGACGCGGTCACGACTCTCGATCGGCACCCCCCAAAAGTATCGGGCCCCGTCGCGTGCCTCACGCCGGGCCCACGCCCGCCCATCCGGTCGCGGTGTGCCGGACGTCACGGTGAGGGTTGGAACCGGCTCCGGGCGCGGCGACGTTCTCGTTCGGACCGGTCGCGGGCGGGACGCAACCGACCTCGGGCCGGGTCGAACCTTCTGTCGCGTTTGGAGAGTCATGTCCCGTCCCTGCACCGTTCACCAGTGGAGCCACCCGACCGAGCCGTGTCCCTACTGCCGCGAAATCCGCTTCCCGACCGGCCAACCCGGCCCTCGGTCTGCCCGGTCGCGCGAGTCCACTCCGGCGCCCGGTTCGAACGCGGCCCGGGCCGAGCGGGTCTCCGCGCTGATCACCGCGGCGATCTCCGGTGATGCATCACGAGTCGAGCAGCACTTCACCCAGGACGTCGTCGGATCGGGACCCGCCATCTCCGTCTCGTCGCGCGACGAGCTCAGGCTCGAGATCGAGGCACGCAAGGGCGCGTTCACCGGCATCGAGGTGGTGTTCGCGCCACTCGACGTCGCCGGGACCCAGGCCGCGGTCGAATGGGTCGCGTCCGTCGTGCCCACCCGTACCTTGGTGGTGGACGAGAGCCGGATCGGGTTCAACGTTCCCGTCGGACACCGGGTCCGCGTGCGCGCGGTCACCGTGGCTGAGTTCGACGGGGAGCAGATCTGCTCGTTCCGGAGCTACTGGGACGACCTCCACTTGCTCCGCGACCTCACCCAGGCGCCGGAGGGCTGATTCCGACGGAAGGCTCCCGGCGCCGGTTGCCTACCATGTGCGCCATGACCGACCTCACGACGCTGGGGCCCGAGGCGCTCGAGGCTCGGCTCGAGCAGCACCGGGTCGAGCTCACCGGCTACTGCTACCGGATGTTGGGATCGTCCACCGACGCCGAAGATGCGGTCCAGGACACGATGGTTCGGGCTTGGCGCGCCTACGACCGGTTCGAAGGCCGCTCGTCGCTGCGCTCCTGGCTCTACCGCATCGCGACCAACGTCTGCTTCGACATGCTCAAAGGCAAGCAGCGTCGAGCCCGTCCCATGGATCTCGGGCCGGCAAAGACGGCGGACGCACCCCTGGCCCCGCCGACGTCCGAAGCCACCTGGCTCGAACCGATGCCCGACAGCCGCGTCCTCCCAACGGAACGCGATCCCGCGGATCTCGCAGTGGCGCGCGAGTCGATCCGCCTCGCGTTCGTCGCCGCGCTCCAGCACCTCCCGCCCCGACAGCGGGCGGTGCTCATCCTGCGCGAGGTCCTGCGCTGGCAGGCCACTGAGGTCGCGGAGCTGCTCGACACGACAGTCGCGTCGGTCAACAGCGCGTTGCAGCGAGCCCGCGCGACGCTGGAGGAGCGCGCGATCTCCGACACCGATTCCGTGGCACCGCTCGACGAAGCGCAGCGCGCGCTGCTGGCCCGGTACGTCGACGCCTTCGAGCGCTACGACCTCGACGAGTTCGTGGCGCTGCTGAGCGACGACGTCCGCCAGTCCATGCCGCCGTACGAGATGTGGCTGGTGGGCGGTGAGCAGATCCGCGAATGGATGCTCGGACCAGGCATCGAGTGTCGCGGATCGCGTCTCGTCCCCACGGTGGCGAACGGTGCGCCGGCGTTCGCGCAGTACCGGCCGAGCGGTCCCGACGGAAGCTACGAGCCCTGGTCGCTGCACGTCCTCGAGATCTCCGGGGGCAGGATCATCGGGCTCAACTTCTTCCTGAGCACGGACACCCTCTTCCCGATCTTCGGGCTGCCGGCGACACCCGACTCCTAGTTCACGAACCCGAAGACGTCCGCGAGCCCGACCAGGTTGAGCAGGTCGCGCAGCTCCGCGCTCGCGCGCAGCAGCTCGATCGTCTTGCCCCGGCGCCGGACCGCGAGCGCCAGCTTGCCCAGGGCGTCGATGGCGACCGCATCCGGGTGGCTGAACGCGGCCATGTCGCACACCACCCGTTCGGCGTCGCTGGCATCGAGCAACCCCCGCACGCGGGCGCAGAGCCCCGGGATGTCGGATCGGGCGATCGGCGCGGTGACAACGAGGGCCAGCGCGGCCTCGGGCCTCCCTCCAGGCGTCGCCACGCGGGATAGACCCGGGCCGAGCGCCGAACTCATCGCCGAGCTAGTGACCAGTCGTCGAGAAGTGTTGGTAGTCCCGGAAGCTCGCGCCCCAGTCCCAACCGACGGCGCGAAACGCGTGCACGATGACCCCGCCCTCGACGGCCATGCCGGGGCGGACATTGCCGCGATCGGTGTACGCCGCCCCGAGCGGCGGAAGCACCTTGCCGCCGTTGAGGTACGGATTCTCGATCGGGTTGATGTCGATGGCCTTGCCGTACGCGTGGTTCGACCAGTGCGGCGCACTGTTCGCGTCGACCGCATTGCGACATGAGAACCCGCTGGAGTTGTCGTCCACCGTGTCGAAGTCCTCGTACTCCGCCTGGGTGAAGATCGGTTTCATCTTCCGGATCGGGAATCGCGCGTCGAAGAGGCTGCGGAACACCTCCACGACGTCGTCGGCCACCTCCGCGTGGACGACGACGGCGCCCGGGTGGGACTGGCCGTCGAATCCGAAGAACGTCACCGTGACGCGGCGCAGGTCTTCGGGGCCCACGGGACACCCTTCGTGCCATGACGCACCGAGCTCGGCCGCGGTCACGGCGGCGATTCCGGCTTCGTACGCGATCACAGCGGGACGCGTCGGCACCGCGGTCGGCGCGAGGGGTGGTCGTCGTGGTGGTCGTCGAGCTGTTGGTCCGGCTGGTCGACGTCGATGGAACCTTCTCGGCGCCGGCGCCGGCGCACCCGCTGATCAGCGCCACCACCAGTACTGCGGGCACCGCCCACCGGACCCCGTCCACCGTTCAGTCCTCGGCCCGGGCACCGAGCTCGCGCAGGCGGGTTCGGCAGTCGCGCCACGTCTCCTCGAGGATCTGGCGCACGGGGACCACGTCGTGGATACGGCCGGCGACCTGGCCACTCATCGCGTACGCGGCTTCCATCGACCCTCCGAAGTAGAGATCGATGATGCCGTCGAGCGCGAGTGACGGCGCCGGGTGCTGACGCTCCGCCGAGGCCGAGAGCTCCGTACGGAGCGTGCGCATCGCGGGCTTGGAAAATCGATTGACGATCACCGTGTCGGTCTCGGCCGCGGCAACGACGGCCTGCTTCCAGTTGTCGTGCACCGGTGACTCGGTCGCCGTGAGCATGCGCGTTCCCATCTGCACGCCCTCGGCGCCGAGTGCGAAGGCAGCCGCCATCGACACTCCGTCGGCGATACCACCCGCGGCGACGATCGGGACGTCGACGTTCGCGGCGATCAGCGGGAGGAGGACCATCGACGACGCACCGTCGGGATTCTTGAAGCCACCGCCCTCGATGCCCTCCACGACGAGGCCATCCACCCCGGCTGCGATCGCCTTGCGCGCGCCTCGCAACGTAGGGACCACGTGGAAGACCGTGATGCCGGCTTCCTTGAGCTTCGGCGCGAGCACCGCGGGATCACCGGCCGAGGTGGTGACGAACCGCACTCCGTTGTCGACGATGAAATCCACGATCGACAGATCCCGGACGAAGAGCTGAGCGACGTTGACCCCCCAGGGCCGATCGGTGAGGTCGCGCATCTTCGCGATCTCGGTCCGCACCTCGTCGAGCTGACCGGACGACGTCTCGATGATTCCCATGCCGCCCGCGTTCGACACGGCCGACGCAAGCTGGGCCCGGGCGATGAAGCCCATCGGCGCCTGGATGATGGGGATCTCGATGCCGAGCTGCTCCGTCACCCGCGTCTGCACTGGTCCCCCATCACGTCGCACGCG
Organism: uncultured Acidimicrobiia bacterium; assembly: GCA_963770095.1. Classification (GTDB taxonomy): domain Bacteria; phylum Actinomycetota; class Acidimicrobiia; order IMCC26256; family JAENVU01; genus Chersky-806. The sequence continues at coordinate 263,668 of CAVYOO010000003.1, read as the reverse complement.
CCAACTCCGGCATCGTACGCATCGTCACGGTGAGCCGGTTCGGCGCTGGACATACGCGGCGTCGTCCGTCAGTGTGCGCCGATGCCGCGGCTGCTCATCGTTCACCACACGCCGTCGCCGTCCGTGCACTCGATGTTCGAGGCGGCCCGGTCCGGTGCCACCGACGACGCCATCGAAGGAGTGGAGGTCGTGGTCCGGGCTGCGCTCTCGGCTACGGCCACCGACGCGCTCGCCGCCGACGCGTACCTGCTCGGCACGCCGGCGAACCTCGGCTACATCTCCGGTGCGCTGAAGCACTTCTTCGACGAGATCTACTACCCGTGCCTCGAGGAGACCGTCGGACGTCCGTTCGGCGTGTACCTGCACGGCAACAACGACACGACCGGAGCCGAGCGGGCGATCCGGTCGATCACGACCGGGCTCAAGTGGCAGCTCGCCGCGAAGCCCGTGAGCGTGATCGATCAGCCGACCCGTGCCGACCTCGACGTGTGCCGGGAGCTCGGAGCCACGCTCGCCGCCGGCCTCACACTCTGACCCCGCGTCACTCGAGATCGGCGTGGACCCGGTCGCGGACCGCCGGGTCGTCGAACCACACGAGCACCCACGCGTGGGGTTCGCCGGCGCGCACAAGCGCTTCGTAGCGGTGGTTGCCGTCCTGGAGCAGGAGCCGCCCGTCCTGGTACTCGGCCAGCAGGGGTGGCGGCTCCCACCCGTGCTCGAGGCTCTCCTCCATCGTCGAGACGTCGTCCTCCCACTCGCTCGCCTCGATGGGGACCAGCGCTTCGTCCTCGGGCCCGGCGAGGCGGACCAACGAGTCGACGGGCACCTGGACCGGACCGAGCCACCAGTGCTCTCGCTGCGCGAGCGCGGCCGCAAGGATCGCGTTGTCGCTGCCCCGGCTCGCGAGGAACTCGCCGACCCAGAGGGCGATCCGATCTGCTTCCGCCGCCGCGACGGCCGACGCGAGGCTGAAGCGCCGCCGCTCCGGCAGCGACGACGATGCCCGGTGCCCGGTCGGGTCAGCCCCCGGGTCCGGTTCAACCACCGGCGATGCGGCCGGCGAGGTCGGCCAGGGAGTCGACCCGGTCGTAGTCAGCCGCGTGATGGAGGCCAAGTGGATCCATGAGCACGGGCCGGAGGCCGGCTCGGCGCGCCCCGACCACATCGATCGCGGGCATGTCGCCGACGTACCACGCGTCCCCGGCCTCGATGGCCATCGCGTCGAGCGCCAGCACGAAGATCCGCGGGTCCGGCTTCATCACCCCGACCGCCCCGGAGTCGATCACGCACTCGACCTCGACCCCGAGCCCGGGCCCGACCTGGAGGATCTCCATCGAGCGAAGCCGCTCGGCGATCAGGCCGTCCGCGTTCGACACGACGCCGAGCCGGACCCCTGCGTCCGCGAGGGCGCGCAGGCCCTCACGGCAACCGGGGATGACCCGCAACCACAGCGCGGCGTCGGCGAACTCACTGTCGAGGTGCTGATGGACCTCGCCCCGATCCGGTTCGGGGATGCCGCACTCCTCGACGTAGTCCTCGAGGTAGCCGCGCCACGTCCCCGGCCAGTCCGCCTCGACGTCCAGGTCGGTCGTGAACCTCGACGCGCCGTGGTAGTGCGCGGTGTCGAGGATGTCGGCCGCGACAGTGCACTGGGCCCGCTCGAACGCGGCTTGGATCCGGTCGTGCGACGGCAGGAGGAAGACACCGCCGGCGTCGAGCAGCACGGCTTCGGGTGCGGTCATGCCCGCAACCGTATCGAGACGGGCCCGTCGAACGTTGCTCGACGAGGCCCGAAACGCGGCGCACGGCGACCCGTCCGGTGAATGTTCTGATCTGCGATCTCTCGCTCCGAATATCGCCGCGGTCGGCGACTGCCACAGCTCGGGCATCATGAGTGGGTGAAGGCGCCGGAGCCCATGGAGCTGCGAACCGGTCCCGATGGCTCGACGCCCGGGTTGCTCGAAGCGTGGCGCGACGGCCGGCGCCTCGCGGCCTTCGTCGAGCAGGTCACGCCCGGTGGTTCAGTCGTCGCGCTGGTAGGTCGGCAGGCCCCGATCGATCCGGCCGAGGTCCGGGCGCTGCTCGACGCCCTGACCGCACGTACACCATCGGGGCTCGAGCTCATGACGAACGATCCGCTCGTTCGCGATCTCGCGCGATCGCACGGGTTCACCGGGCCGCTTCGCGGCGCGCTCGTCCGGGCACCGGATGCTCCGCTCGACGGGACCGGCGATCCGGACTCGGTGCGGGACGCGGTGGCGGAGCTGCTTCCGGGGATCGCCGTCGGGCTGGAGGCGAACGCCGGTGCAGCACGCGCATTGCTCCGGCGCGCGGTCTCGGGCGTGTCGAAGACGTTCAACCTCTCCGCCGCACCGGAGGCCGATGCGACCCCGACGCGATTCTCCGTCCCGCAGCGCGACGACCTCCTGGTCGAAAGCGTCGCGCGCTGCATCGAGACGACCATCGGGATCCGCCGCCGCTTCGGGCCGGCCGCCTCCTCGGCCCGCCGGGTCTCGTTCGATCACGCGGACTTCCAGCTGCTCCACGGGAACCACGCGGGTTCCGCGGACCGCAGCAGCGGGCTGATCCACATGAACGCGAGCTTCGCGTCCGTCGAAGGTCTGATCACGATGGAGACCGTCCGCGCGCAACGAGCAGGCGGGGGATCGGCCGGAGTGCCCGCGCCGTTCAACCAGATCGACGGCACGACGGCGCACGAGATGTGGCACCAGATGGAAGGTGCGCTCGAAGCCCGCCGCTCGATGGACGGGATCGACCTGCGGCGCCGGCTCGGCGAGTCCCTGGGGGTCGAGACGCTCGAGCAGGCGGTCAACGGCGCGCGCCCACGATCCCCCGACGTGTGGAAGGTCGCGCACGCGCGGCTCGTCGACGAGGTGTCCGCCTACGGGGCGACCGCGCCACTCGAAGCCACCGCCGAGATGTTCAAGCTCTGGTGGTGCGCCGTAGGCGAGCCGTCGGCGATCGTCCGGCGGTTCGGCGAGCTGATCGAACCGCTGCTCGCCGCCTTCACCGAGTGAGCCCCGAGCCCCACGGCACCGCACGCGCTCGAATCTTTGCCGGATCTTTACCAATCCCTGGGTCCGCGCGACCCCGCTTCTCATCCGATCCACAGGTTGCCCTGACAGGTTGGTAGGAGCACCCCGACCGGGGGCCGCGCACGCGAGAAGGCGGGCCAGCATGGCGAGCAAGAGTCGTACCGCACGGGACACCGGACTCCGGCATGTGAGCACCGCGACGAAGTGGATCGCCGGAGGCGCCGCGGTCCTCACCGGGTTCCTCACGGTCTGGGAGGCGCGCAGCGTCCAACACGCCGCCGCCAGCGCACGCACGGTCGTGCGCCAGCCGTCGAGCACCGACGACACCGGGTCTTCGGGCTACTCCGACCCGGGCTACTCCGACCCGGGCTACTCGGACGGAAGCGGGAACCTGCAGGCGCCCGACTACGCGCCGGCCCCCTCCTACCAACCCCCGGTCGGCGAGCTCGGGCGGATCGTGACCGCAGTGGTCGCCGCGGCCGAGACCCGGGCGCTCGGAACGACCGCGCGGGTCGTCACGCACCGCGGCGACCCGGACCGGGCGCTCGAGCTCGTCGCCGCCGAGCTCGAGCTCGTCGAACAGGCCTGCAGCCGCTTTCGTGGCGACTCCGACCTCACCCGGGTCAACGAGAGCCCCGGTCGTCCGGTGCGGGTCGACCGACGATTGGTGCAGGCCGTCGAGGTCGCGATCCGCGCCGCGCGAGTGACGGATGGGCGAGTAGACCCCACGATCGGAAACGCGCTGTGCCTCCTGGGCTACGACGACGACTTCGCCGCCATCGCCGAGGGCCGCCCGGCCCGCGCGGTGCGCGCCCGACCGGTACCGGGTTGGCAGTGCATCGTCGTGGACCGGGTGCGATCGACGATCCGGCTCCCGGCCGGCGTACGCATCGACCTCGGCGCAACCGCGAAGGCGGCCGCCGCCGACCAGGCGGCGCGACTCGTTCACGAGACACTCGGCGGGGGTGTGCTCGTGAGCCTCGGCGGAGACGTCTCGGTGGCCGGTGCCGCGCCCGACGGTGGATGGCCGGTCCGCATCACCGACGACCACACCGCCCCGCCGGATTCCCCGGGTGAGACCGTGTCGATCGTCTCGGGCGGGCTCGCCACTTCGAGCGTGACCGTCCGGCGCTGGGCCCAGGGCGACGAACCCCGCCACCATCTGCTCGACCCGGCGACCGGACTGCCGGTGGACGGGCCGTACCGCACCGTGAGCGTCGCGGCCGGTACCTGCGTCGACGCGAACATCGCGACGACCGCGGCGCTGGTGCTCGGGGCCGGGGCGCCCGACTGGCTCGCGGTCCGAGGTCTCCCCGCCCGGCTCACGCGCCACGACGGCAACGTCGAATCAGTCGGCCGTTGGCCGTCGGGCGCCGCGTGGGCGAGATGATCGCGGTCGTCGGGGGCTCGACCCTCTGGTTCCTGTCCCGGGCGACCGGGATCGTGGCGTTCGTGCTCCTGACGCTCACCGTCGTCCTCGGCATCGCGACGTCGCTGCGACTGCAGACCCGGAACCTGCCCCGCTTCGTCATCGAGTACCTGCACCGCAACGTGACCGTGCTCGTGATGGCGCTGATCGCGATCCATGTCACCTCGGTCGTGCTCGACGGGTTCGCACCCATCGGCTGGGCCGCGGCGGTCATACCGTTCAGCTCTCCGTACCGGCCGATCTGGCTCAGCCTCGGCGCGCTCGGGTTCGACCTTCTCCTCGCAGTCGCGGTCACGAGCTGGCTCCGTCACCGGGTCGGGTTTCGGGTGTGGCGGTTCCTGCACTGGTCCGCGTACGCGTCCTGGCTCGTGGTGTTGGTCCACGCGTTCGGGACCGGCTCCGACACGCCGCGAAGGCTGGGCACTGCTGATCGAGGGCGGCTGCGCCGCCGCGGTGGTCGTCCTGCTGTGGTGGCGGATCGGCGCCCGATGGGACGATCACGTCGGCGTGCGGGCCGCGGCGCTCACCGCGACCGTCGTCGTACCGCTCGCTGCTGGCCGGATGGCTTCTCGTCGGCCCGCTGGCGCCGAACTGGTCTCAGCCGCGCCGGCACCCCGGCGAGTGTCCTGGCTCGCTCGAGCGCGAGCTCGAGCACCACCACGAGCAGCCGATGACCAGGCTCGAGGCGCGGGTCCCGCCCCGATGGACCGAGGGGCCGGCCGGACTGCCGCGACTGCTCCGGGGCACGCACGCCGGGCACACCTTGACGCTCCCCGAGCACCGTGAGCTGCACGGTCCCCTCGTTCCCATGACAGCCACCGAGCTGATCGACGCGGCCGAACGGGCGGGTCTGCGTGGCCGCGGCGGAGCCGGCTTCCCGACCGCAACCAAGCTGCGCGCCGTCGCGTCCGGGCGCAAGCCGAGGGTCGTCGTGGCGAACGGCTCCGAGGGCGAGCCGGCGAGCGCCAAGGACCAAACGTTGTTGACCCGAACCCCGCACCTGGTGCTCGACGGGCTCGTGCTCGCCGCGATCGCGCTCGACGCGCGCGATGTGATCATCGCCGTCGAACGGACTCGCCCGCTCGCACTCCACGCCGCCACGATCGCGGTAGCGGAACGGGCGGCGGCCGGTGCCGACCCGGTAGCGATCCGCGTGGTCGCCGTTCCCGGCCGGTACGTCGCCGGGGAGGAATCGGCCCTCGTCCAGCTCATCAACGGTGGGGATGCGAAGCCGACGGTCGTCCCGCCCCGCCCGTTCGAGCGCGGAGTCGGAGGGCGCCCCACGTTGATCCAGAACGTCGAGACGCTCGCGCACCTCGCGCTGTTGGGCCGCCACGGTCCCGATTGGTTCCGGACAATCGGCACCGCGGACGAGCCGGGCTCGGCGCTCGTGACCCTCGGCGGTGCGGTACGAAATCCCGCGGTCTTCGAGATCCCGATCGGCGCCCCCGTTTCGGAGCTCATCGACGCGGCCGGAGGGGAGTCGGAGCCCGTCGCCGCCTACCTCGTCGGGGGCTACTTCGGCACCTGGATCCGCCGCGAGGCGTTCTGGGAACGGCGCCTCTCGGGGTCCGACCTGCACAGTGTGGGGGCATCGCTCGGAGCCGGAATCGTGACGGCCCTCCCCGCCAGTGCATGCGGCCTGGTCGAGACCGCGCGGGTCATGACGTACCTGGCCGAGGAAACGGCCGGGCAGTGCGGGCCGTGCGTGCACGGGCTCGCGTCGCTGTCCGGGCGGGTTGATGCGATCGCCCGGAGCCGCTCGACGCCGGCGATGCGCGACGACCTCGATCGGTGGTCCGCGATGGTCGAACGGCGCGGTGCGTGCAAGCTCCCGGACGGCGCGGTGCGGTTCCTCCGCAGCGCGCTGGCCACCTTCGCCAACGAGATCTCACTCCACCAGGCCGGCCGGTGCCGGGCGACGAGCCACGACGCCGTGCTCCCGATCCCGAAGGTCGGGCGCGAGTGGGGGTGGCGATGAAGAAGCGGCTCCGCCTGGACCCGATCCGCTGCGACGGCCACGGCGTCTGCGCCGAGCTCTTTCCCGAGGGCATCACCCTCGACGACTGGGGCTACCCGATCCTTCGCAACGGCCCGATCCCGGCGGATCTGGTGGAGCACGCTCGCCGCGCCGAGTTCGCGTGCCCGGTGCTCGCGCTCAAGCTCGTCGACGACGGCTGAACGAGAACCACTCGCGCTACCGGTGAACGACGGGCGCCACGTCCGCCGCCGGGGCCTTCACGGGCTCGACGGTCGGAAGCGATTCCGGGCTCGGGGCTGGCGCGCTCCCCTTCGCGGGTGGGACCGACGTGGGCGACTGGTCGTCGCTCCGGGCCGCGAGGTGCTTCGTCGTGAGCATCTTGGTCAGGACGATGCCGACGACGATCAGCGCGATGGACACCGATTCCGGCGCAGCGCCCCCCGACAGGGAGATGATGCCGATGATGGTGATCCACGGCGTCACGGTGGCCAGGAAGTCACGGACGGTCGGCGCCGTTGCGGCCCGCCCCTCGCGCACCGCGCGGAGCCGGTTCGGGTACCAGATCGTGAACTGCGCGGCGATGATCAGCGGCAGCGTCTGGATGATCCATCCCGTCCAGAGGTTGTTGGAGTTCTTGATCACCGCGTCGCCGTACAGGCCTGACGCCGCCTCGATCGCGAACGCGGCCACCCAGACCCACGAGATCAGGTAGTTGACCCGGAGGAACTCGGGCGTGTGCCAGAACTCCTTCGGCGTGTCCTCACGCGCGTACTGCAGCGTGAAGGGCATCCGGATCAGGATCGAGCCCAGTGCGATGGCGAGCAGGGCCGCGTTCGCGACCTCGCCACCCCAGAGCTCGAGCCAGGTGCGCGTCGCGGTGGATGCGAACGCGATCACGACCGCGAGCACCGCGAAGTACACGACGTCGGAATACTCGAGCATCTTGGGGTTGCTGCCGCGGATCCAGTTGACGCACAGGATGAGCACCGCGAGACCGAAGGCCAGCGCGGCCGACAGCTCGAGCCGGTTCTTCCCCTCGACGAGTGCATAGAGGATCCACGGCGAGAGCCCGACGAGCGGGTTCCCGAGTATCCGGTCGATGACCGACACGTGGTGGTCGGTGTGCGCATGCAGGTTCGCCATCGCGATCTCCTCGCAACCAGCACCCGCGTCCGGGGCGCCCGAAGTCCTTCGATAGGCGTTCCCATCGACCCGTCGACGGGGCGCCTTGAGCGAGACGGGACCGGGGCAGCGCTACGCGGTGCCGCCGAGCGTCACGGTGGACAGGTCGTCACCCACGGTGACCCGGCCGGTGTAGCCACCCTCGCGGACGTCGGCCGCGAACGACTCGGCCTCGACCGCGCCGTTCGGCGGCGGGATGAGATGCGTGAGCAGAAGGTGCGGCACGCCGGCCCGTTCGGCCATCGCGCCCAGCGGCACCGTGTCCGCGTGGTAGCTGAAGATCGTCTCGAAGGAGGTCCCCGCGATCGCGTCACGCATCGCCGTGGTCCGGCACGCCTCGTGCACGAGCACGTCGGCGCCGGCACTGAGCGCTTCGACCTCGGCGCACACGCGCGTGTCACCCGAGATCACGACCACGCCCGTCGGCGTCGTCACCCGGTACGCGACCGCGCCCGTCACCGGCTCGTGGTGCACCGCCACCGCGTCGACCGTCACCGCGCCGTCGTCGGACTTCCACACCGGTGTCGGCTCGCTCGCCGCTTCGAAGGTTCGAAGATCCACGCGCGGTGGTTCCGGTTGCACGTGCTCGATCCGCAGCGCGATGTCTTCGTCGAACGCCTCGAGCATCCGGCACACGAATCGCGCCGCGCTGCCCCTCGGGGACGACGATCGGCAACGGGCCCGCCGGCTGCAGCTGCGTGAAGAGCCATCTCGTCAGCACCACGTCGGCGAGATCGACGACGTGGTCGCTGTGCACATGCGTGACGAACTGTGCCGCCAGCGCGTGCGGGGGACAGCCGGCTTCGGTGAGGCGCAGCACCGTGGCCCGACCGGCGTCGAACTGCAGCGCGACGTCGCCGCACTGCACGAGTGTCCCCGGGCCCGCCCGACCGGGCGCGGGCAGGGGTACGCCGGTGCCGGTGAGCGTGATGATCGTGGGCGGCGCGCTGCATGCGTGCTTTCCCACTGCCCAGCCCTGCGGCGCGAGCACCTCGTCGGCAATCCCGTGGGGCACCGCCTCCAGGGTCGTCGCCATCGTGTCGTTCCAGCGGTTGAGGTATCCGAACAGCGCGCAGACCGCCACGATCGCGGTGATCTGGTCGTCGGACCAGTACCGGCGGCACTCGGCGAAGTCCTCGTCGGTGACGGCGTTCGGCGACTGCCCCGAGTGCAGCGCCAGTCGCAACGCGGCCCGTTCCGCGTCGTCGAAGCGGTCGCTCGTCTCGAACGACCACAGCTCGGCCAGCTTCGCCGCGTCCACGCCCAGGTGCTCGGCATGGGCCGCGGTGTGCGCCTGGCAGTACCGGCACCCCGCCCCGGCGCTGGCCATGAACCCGATCAGCTGCTTGAACTCCACCGGGAGGAGGTCGTTGAGGAACACGACGCTCGAGAGGCCGGTCATGCCGTCGAGCAGGCCCGGGACACGCGCCATCACGCGCAACGAGGTCGGTACGAAGCCCATGAACGACTCGATGAGCGCGAAGCCGTCGGCGTACTCCGCCAGCTCCTCGGTCGGGACGGGTGCGATGCGGCTCATGCGTGCATCCCGATCGACCAGCCCTGCGGCGCGAGCACCTGATCGGCGACGTCACGCGCGCGAGGTTCGAGGGTCGTCGCCATCGTGTCGTTCCAGCGGTTCAGGAAGCCGAACAGCGCGCAGACCGCGACGATGGCGGTGACCTGGTCCTCGGAGTAGAACCGCCGGCACTCGGCGAAGTCCTCGTCGGTAACCGCGTTCGGCGACTGCCCCGCGTGCAGCGCGAGTCGCAGGGCGGCGCGCTCGGCGTCATCGAACCGGTCGCTCGTCTCGAACGACCACAGCTCGGCCAGCTTCGCCGGGTCCACCCCGAGATGGTCGGCGTGCGCCGCGGTGTGCGCCTGGCAGTACCGACAACCGGCGGCCGAGCTCGCGATGTTCGCCGCCATCTGCGCCAGCTCCTCGCTGATGAGCCCGTTCATCGCCGCGGCATGCGCGAGGCCGACGTAGCCCTCCACCAGACCCGGGACCCGCGCCATCGTGAAGACGGTGTTGGGAACGAGCCCCATGATCTGCTCGTAGGCCCCGAACAGTGGCTCGTAGGCCTCGAGGTCCTCTCTCGGCAGTGGTGCGATCCGGCTCATGGTCCGTCCCTTCGCTGGTCATCCGACCAATGAAAGGATCGCGGATCGACTCTTCCCTTGTCAAGTGACCAGTTAGACTCGGGCAGATGAGCCGAGCCGAGCAGCGCGACGCCACCCGCCACCGCATCGTCGACGCCGCCGTCGAGACGTTCGCCGAGCACGGCTTCGACGCGTCGAGCACCCGCGACATCGCGACCCGCGCCGGCGTGACCCAGGGGCTGTTGACGTACCACTTCGCGTCCAAGGACGAGCTCTGGCGGGCCGCGGCCGACCAGATCTTCGGGAGCCTCGTCGCCGCGCTGCCGTTTCCGGCGCACCCGGACGGCGACGCCACCAACATCCGCGCCACGATCCGTACCTACGTGCGGTTCGCGGCCGAGCACCCGGAGCTCTTCCACTTCATGGTCGACGCCGGCCGCCACGACGACGACCGCATGCGGTGGCTCGTCGACACCCACCTCGAACCGTTCTTCGCCGGGCTCCAGGGGCTCGGCGGTCCCCGGCGCGGTGGTGGTGCCACCCGGAAGCTCGCACCGCACGCCTACTACGCGCTTGCCGGCGCGGCGTCGCTGATCTTCGCGGTCGCGCCGGAGTGCAAGGCGCTCACCGGCACCGACCCCCGAGAGCCCGCGAGCATCAAACGCCATGCAGATCTGATCGCCGACCTCTTCGTCCCCGGGTGATCTCATCGGTCACTTGACAAGCCGAAGGTCCACCACGGATACTTCACTGGTCGATTGACCAGCGAAGGGAGCCCCGGTGGACCGGATCACGAAAGACGTGCTCGTCGTGGGCGCGGGACCGGCCGGGACTCACCGCGGCGTCGCTCCTCGCCCGGGCGGGGGTCGACACCCTCACCGTCACCAAGTACGCCACCGCCAACTCGCCCCGGGCCCACATCACGAACCAGCGAACGGTGGAGATCCTGCGCGACCTCGGGCTCGAGGACCGGGTGCCGGCGCGGGCACTGCCCCATCACCTCATGGGCAAGCAGGTGTTCGCCACCGCCTTCGCGGGTCGCGAGATCTCACGGATGATGACCTGGGGAACCGGCGACGATCGGATCGGCGAGTACCGCGCCGCGAGCCCCTGCGAGGTGTGCAACGTCCCGCAGCACATCCTCGAGCCGATCATGCTCCAACACGCGTACGACCTCGGCGCCGACATCCGCCTGCACCACGAGGTCGTCGCGCTCCGGGAAGAGCCCGACGCGGTGATCGCACAGATCCGCCCGCGCGACGGGAGCCCGGAGTTCGAGGTCGCGGCGCGCTACGTGATCGGCTGCGACGGCGCCCGGACCGTCGTCGGCGAGCAGGGCGGATTCGAGTTCGAGGGCGGGCCGGGCTCGGCAACGCCATCACCGTCTGGATCGACGCCGACCTCGCCCAGTACACGCGCCATCGCTCCGGCGCGCTGTTCGTGGTGTGCAATCCGGGCAGCGACGACCTCGTCAGCATCTGGACCTGCATCGAGCCGTGGAACGAGTGGAGCACCATCTTCGTGCGCCACGGCCAGAAGCCGAACGAGCTCACCGAGGAATCCGTGATGCCGCGGGTCCGGGCCGCCATCGGCGACCCCGACGTCGACGTGCGGATCCGGCACATCAGCCAGTGGGAGTTCAACCACGTCGTCGCCTCGCGCTACCGGCAGGGCCGCATGTTCCTCGCCGGCGACGCCGCCCACCGCCACCCGCCGGCCAACGGGCTCGGCAGCAACACGTCGATGCAGGACGCCTACAACCTGGCGTGGAAGCTCGCGCTCGTCGTGCAGGGTCGGGCGGGCGACGCCCTGCTCGACAGCTACGACGCCGAACGCCAGCCGGTCGGCCGCCAGGTCGTGGACCGGGCCAACCAGAGCGTCGGCGAGATGGTCCCGTGGCTCGGAGGCGGCCGGCATGCTCGACGGCCTCGACCGCGATGCGGCGCTGAAGCAGCTCGACGAGATCTTCGGGCCCGACGGCGAGGACGCGCGGTCGGCGATGCTCAATGGTCTCGAGCTGATGAACGCGCAGTTCAACGCGCATGGCGTCGAGCTCGGCCAGCGCTACACGTCCACCGCGGTGGTGGGCGACGGCACCGAGTTCCCGCCGTACACACGCGACCCGGAGCTGCACTACCACCCGACCACCCATCCGGGCGCGGCGCTCCCTCATGCCTGGCTCGGACGCGGCACCCACGACATCTCGACCCTGGACCTGGGCGGCGTACGACCGCTTCACGCTGATCACCGGGGCCGACGGCGCGGCATGGGAGGAGGCGGCCGACACGGTCTCCGCGGAGCTCGGCGTCGAGGTCCGCCCCTTCCGAGTGGCCCTCGGCCAGGACGACAACGACGTCCTCGGCACCTGGACCCGGCGCGCGAGGTGGCCGACGACGGCTGCGTGCTCGTCCGTCCCGACCGCTTCGTGGCCTGGCGCAGCGCGGGCGCGGTCGACGACCCGACGTCCGCGCTGAGCGACGTCATGCACACGATCCTCGACCGCGGCTCGCACCCGTAGAGCTCTGACCACCGACACCCGACCCAAGGAGCCAGTGATGACCTACGCCTGGGATCCCGACCACCGCAAGTTCCTCGACGACCACCTGTGGGCGGTGCTCGCCACCGGCCGGTCCGACGGTTCGCCCCAACAGTCGATGGTCGGCTTCGCAGTCGACGACGAGGGCCGACTCCTGCTCACCGTCAAGGCGTACACCGCGAAGTGGAAGAACGCGCGACGCCAGCCCAAGGTGTCGATGACGGTGCCGGACGGCCGGGCCCACCTGGTGATCTACGGCGAGGCCGAAGCGATCGACGCCGACCCGCTGCGAGCGGAGCTCACCGCGCGGGTCTTCGCCGTGATGTCCGGGACCGAGCCCGCCGACCCCGCCTCGCTCGTCGACACCCTGAACGAGCAGCAGCGCACCATCCTGCGCATCACGCCGACCAAGACGATGTACATGGGCTGACCGTCCGAACCCGGACAGACGCTACGGGAGCGGCGGCACGCCGATCATCTCCCGGAACTCCTTCGTGGTGTTCGTGACCGGGAACGGTTCGGCGGGCACGGGCTTTCCGAGCGCCGCGCAGATCGGGCCCCAGCCGTCCGCCGGCGTCCAGTCGATGAGTCGCGACGCCGGCACCTCGGCCCGGACGGCCGCATTGTGCGCCTCGTACGCGGCGATCATCGCTTCCTTGTTCTCGAAGTCGTCGCAGAACCGTTGGTGCAGTCCGCGTCGTATGGCCTCCATCCACGGCGCCAGCTCCGGGGGTCCGGCATCGAACGACAGGAAGATCGTGTTCATGGCGCTCGTGTACCAGCCTTCGGCGTCGCGGCTCGAGAGCAGGATCGGCGCATCGGGGTTCGCGGCAGCGATCTCGCGCCAGAACATCGAACCGGGGAAGTCGACCATCGCGGTGAACCCGGCCATGAGCTCGGTCCAATCGACCGGCTCGCCGTCGATCGCGGCGGTGAACCCGGCGATCTGGTCGGGCCGGCCGAAGACCTCGATCATGTGATGGCACGTCCCGCCGAGCAGCTGCTCCAGCGCGATCTTCAACGAGTGGGTCCCGGTCCGGCCGACACCGGCACCGACGATCTGCAAGGCCATCTCTCTCTCCCGTTCGGCAATCGAGACCCCGAAACTAGCGTTCGGCCGCGCGGGCGGCCTCGGAGCCGGTCGACGGTGGGGGCGGCCGTGGCGAAGTCGCAGCGGACCGGGCATCATGCAGTCGTTCGGGACCAGACCGAGGAGGATGTCTCGTGTGGGCGCAGTTGATCACGACCCGGCTGAAGGCCGGACGCGAAGGTGACCTCGCGAAGCTCCAGGAGGAGTTCCGCAAGGTCGAGCAGCCCGGGTCCGGGTTGATCCGCTCGACCATGATGCAGGACCAGAAGGACCCGACCCGGGTGTACATGCTGATTGTCTTCGAGAGCGAGGAACGGGCCCGGGCGCGGGAGAACGACCCGAAGCGGCAGGCGAGCCTCGGTGCCGCCGGGGAGCTGATGGCCGAGATCTTCGACGGCGCGCCCGAGTTCGTCGACCTCACCGTCGCCGCGGACTACGCCCCCTAACCGGACGCTCGCTCCTGGACCCGGTGGGCCGAGCTCCGTCCTGTTCCGTCAGTTGACACTTACGTAAGTCTCCTCTTACACTGTGCTGGTGGACGCAGCCCTCCGAGCGATCGCGGAACCCCGCCGCCGGGCGATCCTGCGTCTCGTGTGGTCCCGCGAGCTGCCGGCCGCCGCGATCGCCGACGAGTTTCGCGACGTCAGCCGGCCCGCGATCTCCCAGCACCTCACGGTCCTCAAGGACGCCGGGCTCGTGACGGAGCGGCGCGACGGCACCCGCCGGCTCTACCGCGCGAACCCGCAGACGATCGCCGACCTCCTGGCCTCCCTCGACGACTACTGGACCTCCGGGCTCGAGCGGCTGCGCGACGTCGCCGAGGCCGAGCAGACCCGCAACCCACAGACGAAAGGACACCACGCATGAGCGAGCTCGTCCGAGAGATCGTGATCGACGCCACGCCCGAGACCATCTGGCCCTTCCTCACCGATCCCGACAAGCACCTCGAGTGGTTGGGGACCGAGGCCACGATCGACCCGCGCCCGGGCGGCGTGTACCGCGTCCTCGTGCGCGGGGAGTTCCCGTCCGCGGGCGAGTACGTCGAAGTCGTACCGCTCGAGAAGGTGGTCTTCACCTTCGGCTGGGAGCAGGACGGCAACCCCATCACTCCCGGTTCGACCACGGTCGAGATCAGCTTGCACCCCGAGGGCACCAAGACGCGCGTGCAGCTCGTGCACCGAGGCCTGCCCGACGACGCGACCGAAGACCACGGCACGGGCTGGGCGCACTACCTCGGCCGCCTCGACCTGGCCGCGACCGGCCGTGACGCGGGACCCGATACCCAATGACGGAGGAGACGCTCGTGACCACCCACCGGACCGGTACCGCACCGGAGCACCTCGACGCGCGGCTGGAGCTGCTTGCCGCGGAGAAGGAGCTCACGCGACTGAACGACGACCTCGCGCGGCGGCGACGCGAGCTGCCGTGGGTGCGGGTGGACAAGGACTACCGCTTCGACACCGAAGCGGGAGAGGCGACGCTCGCCGACCTGTTCCACGGTCGCCCCCAGCTCGTCGTGTACCACTTCATGTACGGCCCGGACTGGGAGGAGGGGTGCCCGAGCTGCTCCTCGGTCGCGGACGGGTTCGACGAGACCCAGCTGCATCTCCAGCACCACGACGTCGCGTTCACCGCCGTCTCGCGCGCGCCACTCCCGAAGCTGCTCGCGTACCGCGAGCGCATGGGATGGGGCTTTCCCTGGGCGTCGTCGGCGACGAGCGACTTCAACTTCGACTTCGGCGCCTCGTTCACCGAGGAGTCCGTGGCACGCGGGCAGACGTACAACTTCCGGGCGCTCGATGACCCGCAGCTCGACCCGAAGAACCTTCCGTTCGAAGGTCCGGGCATGAGCGCGTTCGCGCTCGAGGACGGCGAGGTCTTCCACACGTACTCCGCGTACGCACGCGGGCTCGACGCGCTGTGGACCATGTGGCAGTGGCTCGACCGGGCACCGCTCGGCCGCAACGAAGGCGACTTCTCCTGGTTCGGCCGGCACGACACGTACGAGGGCATCTACCGGTGACGCTCGCCCACATTGGTGGTTTCCCGTTCGAAGAGTGGGTGCTCCCCCTGCTCGGCATGGGCGGGACCGTCGCCGTCGCGCTGCGGGCCGCCCTCCGCCGCAGCTGAACGCACGCCGAGCGGGACGCTCCGGATCGTCGCCTCGCTCACCCAGCTGTTCGAGCTCACCAACGTGACCAAGCCTCATGACCGCGGGCGCGGGCCAGCCCACCGAGGACGCCACCCTCAATCACTTCCCTGGCAGGCGAGGAGACCGAGTCCGGCCGCGATGTGGTTCGCCTTGGCCCATGGGTCGTCCTGGTTGTCGAAGAAGCTGGTCCCCTGAGCCTCCGCGGCGGCGGTGCCGTCGTCGAGAGCTCGCAACATCGTGTGGACCCGGGCCTGCATCGCGGCCGGCGGCCGGAGCGCCGCGAGCTTCGTGTGGAGACTCCGGCTTTCGGACACGATGCCATTGAGAGCCGTCTGCAGCTGGTCGGGGGTGGGTGCGCTGCCACCGCTGAAGACGGGCCCCGTGACTGCGCCGATGCGCTTGTCCGTTGCAGAGCACGCGGCGTTGGCACGCTTGACGTAGGCGGCTCGGGTGAGCGGCGCGTCGGCCGCGCTGGTGCTGCTACTGCTGCAGCCCACCATTGCGATGGCGAGCACCGTGAGGGCGGCGGGCACGGCAGTGGCCCGGAGGCGGGTGGTTCGCATGGCATGACTCCCGTCGGTCGGAGGCGTTCGTCGGAGCGTGACAGGCGTCGACCGGACCTGGGTAGAGAGCGCGATCCCTGAGATCCGGGAGGATCTCCCGCGAGCGTGGGAGTGAACGAGGTTGCGGAACCGACCGCTCGGCAACAGGCTGCAGCAGTGGAATCGGTCGGCCGCTGGCAGCGCAACGCCGG
Source organism: uncultured Acidimicrobiia bacterium (assembly GCA_963770095.1). Lineage (GTDB taxonomy): Bacteria > Actinomycetota > Acidimicrobiia > IMCC26256 > JAENVU01 > Chersky-806. The sequence goes on along the minus strand of CAVYOO010000003.1, from coordinate 247,388 downwards.
GAGATGGGCTGTCGTCGCGCTCATCGTCACCGCGGTCGGCGCGACCGTGATCGTGTGGAGCTGGTTCGAGGTCCCCGATGCCGGCGCGGGGATCAGCTCGGGCGAGCGGCTCGGCACCTTGACCACGGTGCTCGCCTACGGGGTGGTCGGTGCAGTGCTCATCGACCGTCGACCCGATCTGCCGTTCGGCTGGCTGCTCGCGGGCGCCGCCGCGAGTCAGGTGCTGATGGTCTCCGTGATGTATCCCGCCATGGCCGCGTTCGACGAAGGCAGCCGCTCGACCCTCGTTCGCTGGGCGCCCATGGCGGCCGGGCTCGGGTTCGTGCCGATCGCGGTGCAGGGGCTCGTGTTCGTCCGGTTCCCGACCGGGCGAGTCGGATCCCGGTTCGGACGCGTCATCGAGGCGCTCCTGATCGCGGGCACCGTCATGGTGATCCTCGGCGGGGTCCTCGGGGCAGAGGCCTACCGGAGCCTCGTTCCCGCCGGAGCTCGCGGGATGCACAACCCGCTGACCGGTGGGACCGCCGTCGGTCGGATCGCCGACGTGCTCACCATCGGTGCACCCCTGGTGGTGCTCCTCGGCCTCGTCGCCGGGATCGGGGTCGTGGTCCGGTACACGCGGGCGCAGGGCATCGAACGCCAACAGCTCAAGTGGATGGCGGTCGGCATCCTCGCGAGCTTCGCCCTGTTTCCCATTGCCATCGCCGAGGTGACGTCACTGCTCGATCCGATCGGCAACCTGGTGTTCGTGGCCACACTCGCGATCCCGGTGTTGCGCTACCGCCTCTGGGCCATCGACACCCTGCTCCGGCGGTCGGCGGTGTACGGCCTCGTCACCGTCGCGCTCGTCGCCGTCTACTTCGGGCTCACGGCGCTCGGCACCAGGCTGTTCAGCCAGCCGGTCGGCGCCCCGGTCGCGGCGGCCGCCACCGCGATCGCGTTCGTGCCGCTGCGCAACCGCGTGCAGCACTTCGTGGACCGCGTGGCGTTCGGGAGCCGCGCTGACCCGTACCGCACTATCAGCAGCCTCGATCGTCGGCTGAGTGAGATCACATCGCCCGGGCAGATCCTCCCGGCGCTGGTCGAGACGATCGCAACCTCGTTGCGGCTCCCCTACGTCGAGATCCGTCGGGTCGACGGCTCGTCGGTCGCCCGGCATGGCCGCCCGGGCCCGGAGCAGGGGCAGTGGCCGCTCCTGTACGAGGGCGCGGTCGAGGGGGAGCTCGTAGCGTCGCCCCGGCTCGGCGAGGACCAGTTCGATCAGCGCGACCGGGAGCTCCTGGCCGACCTGGCGCGCCACAGCGGGGCTGCGGTGCATGCCGCGGGGCTCACCGCAGACCTTCTCGCCTCCCGACACCGGATCGTGACTGCGCGCGAGGAGGAACGGCGCCGTCTTCGACGCGACCTGCACGACGGGTTGGGTCCGGTGCTCACGGCCATCGGTCTCAACCTCGACGCCGCGCGCGCACAGCTCCACCGTTCGGCGGACTCGGCGGACCGGTACCTCGAGGACGCGAAGGAAGCCACGGTTCAGGCGCTCGACGACGTCCGCCGCCTCGTCTACGACCTGCGACCTCCCGCGCTCGACAACCTCGGTCTGGTCGGTGCGGTCCGGCTTCACGCCGAGCGGCTCGCTTCGGACCAGGCCGAGGTCCGCGTGTGCGCCGACGAGCTCCCCGCGTTGCAGGCCGCGGTGGAGGTCGCGTGCTACCGCACGGCGATCGAAGCCATCACGAACGCGCTGACGGCACGGACGCGCGCGCTGCTGCACTGTGACGTTGCACCTCGATGCCGGTGCTCTCGTCGTCGCGGTGGACGATGACGGGGTGCCCAGCGGTCCGTGGGTCCCGGGAGTCGGCCTCACGGCAATCCGTGAGCGGGCCGAGGAGCTCGGCGGGCGTGTGCTCGCCGGGCCCCGTCCCGGTGGGGGCGGAAGGCTGTGCGCGCGGTTCCCACTCGTCGAGGCCGGCGCGTGACGACGATTCTCATCGCCGACGACCACCCGCTGGTCCGCCAGGGGCTCCGCGCGGTGATCGCCGGCGCCGACGACCTCGATGTTGTGGGAGAGACGGACAACGGGCGTGAGACGGTCGCCGAGACGGTGCGGCTCCAACCCGATGTCGTGGTGATGGATCTGGACATGCCCGAGCTCCACGGCATCGCGGCGACCCGGCAGATCGTCGATCAGTGCCCCGAGACGGCGGTGCTCGTGCTGACGATGTTCGAGGACGACGAGACGGTGCTCGCAGCCATCCGCGCCGGAGCAACCGGTTACCTGCTCAAGGGCTCGGACGGGAGCGCGATCCTCGCAGCCGTTCGAGCTGCGGCAGCACGCCAATCGGTGTTCGGTCCCGCGCTCGCCGACCGGCTGCGGGTGTGGTTCGCGGCCCAAGGGGGCGAGCCGACCGTGTTCCCCGACCTGGCACCGCGTGAGCGCGACATTCTCGACGCGCTCGCCGCCGGGCTGTCGAACTCCGAGATCGGCGCTCGGCTCCACCTTTCCACCAAGACGATCGCCAACAACGTCTCCATCATCCTGAACAAGCTGCAGGTGACCCAGCGCGGCCAGGCCATCGTGATGGCACGCGAGGCGGGCCTCGGCCGCCGGCCGTCCGAGACCGACGACCGATGACCACTCCGACCACCCCATGCCCGAACGGTGCGGCGAGCCGCGACGCAGCGCACCGGTGTGGAAATCTCCTGCCCGGTAGGTCCATGGCGACGGGAAGGCGTGCAGCGACGTGAGCAACCCGCGGAGCATTCAGGAGTCGCTCTACCCCGAGACGACCTGCTTCGGGTGTGGGCACGCCAATCCGGACGGCTTCCACCTACGCAGCTACCGCGAGGGCGACCTCACCGTGGCTGACTTCACGCCGCGGCCCGAACATGACAACGGGTTCGGGTTTCTCAACGGTGGGATCATCTCGACGGTTCTCGACTGCCACGGCGCCGCGGTGGTCATGTGGGAGGCGTCCGCCCGCGGGTGGGACCCGGCCCCCGGCGCGCCGGTGCCGTTCATCACGGCCGGCTTCGAAGTCAAGTTCCTTCGGCCGACGCCCCTCGGCCCGGCGGTGCATCTCACGGCCAGCCCGATCTCCGTCGACGAGGACCAGATCATCGTCCAGGCTGCGCTCGAGCTCGAGGGCAAGGTCAGGGCCAGCATGACCGCAGATTGGCGCCGCTTCCGACCACGCTGAACGCGCGCCTGCCCGTCCGCGTCGTGCGCGTCAGGCCGCGTCGCGCTGCGCCCACCGGGCGACCGTCGGGATGACGATCTCCGGTCGCGCGACGCCGGAGCACAGCAGCTGGTGGTACCGGCACTCCTCCGCGGAACGCAGCGCGACCTCCGGGTGCCCGGCGCGGTAGGACGTGACGTCGAGGCCGGCTGACAGCTCCTCGAGCGTCGGGAGGAGCTCGGCGGTGCCGGAGCCCTCGTCGAACTGCGCCTTGTCGCGCCACACGATCTCCGACGGGAGCAGATCGTCGACGGCCATGCGCAGCACGGTCTTCTCGATTCCGCCGACCGTGGGGAGCCGGAGCGCGGGCGGGAGCGCGAGCGCGGCGGCAATCACGTCGGTGTCGAGGAACGGGACGCGGGCCTCGAGGGAGTGCGCCATCGTCATGCGATCGACCCGTTGGAGGTTGACGTGGTGGAGCTCGCCAAGGGAGCGGCGCGCTTCGGCCTGCAGCACCTCGGGGTCGGTGATGCTCTTGTGGTACTCGTACCCCGCGAAGAGCTCGTCGGCGCCCTCACCGGTGAGCACGACCTTGACGTGCTCGGCGGCGAGGCGTGCGACGAACCAGGTCGGCACGGCGGACCGCACGAGATCCTGGTCGAACGACTCGAGCGCGACCACGACCTTCGGGCACCGCCGCCGCCACGCTCTCCGGGGTGAGCACGAGCTCGTGGTGGACGGTGTCGAGGTGCTCGGCGACGAGGCGCGCGGCGCGCAGGTCCGGGCTGCCGGGGAGCCCGACCGTGAACGTGTGCAGCTCGTCGACGTGCGGCCGCATGAGCGCGCAGATCGCGCTCGAGTCCAGACCACCCGAGAGGAACGCACCAACCGGGACGTCGGCCATCAGGTGGGACACGACGGCCGACTCCAACGTGTCGTGGACCCGAGTCGCCGCGTCCGCGAGCGTCATGGCGGCGTCGGGCACGAGGGACGGGTCGGGCACGGTCCAGTACCGGCGCGTACCGGAGACCGACGAGTGCACCGATCCCGGTGGCAGCGCCCGGACATCTCGACTCCCCGCCGGGAACGCCTTGAGCTCCGAGGCGAACACGATGCCGTCGTCGAGCGTTCCGAGGTAGAGCGGCTTGATGCCCAGTGGATCGCGCGCCAGCAAGAGCTCGTCACCCTCCGCCAGTGCGAAGGCGAACATGCCGTGCAGACGCTCGACCGCGCCGACGTCGCCGTCCAGCAGGTGCAGGATCACCTCGCTGTCGCTGCCCGACGTGAACCGCGCGTCGCCGAGCTCCATGCGCAGTGCGGGCGCGTTGTAGATCTCGCCGTTCGCGACGAGTCCTCGCGTCGACGCGACCCCCGCCGGCGCGCTGGACGAACGGCTGCGCTCCGCCATCGACGTCGACGATGCTCAGACGCTGATGACCCAGGGCACGGCCTTCGCCCAGCGTCGCGGTGCCGCGGTCGTCGGGGCCTCGGTGCACCAGCATCGCGAGCATCGTTGCCACGTCGACGTCGGACACTTCCCACAACCCGGCGATACCGCACATGCGGCTCGACACTAGAGGGTCGTCGCCGGGTGCCCCGGACCGCGTCGACGACGCGCGCGCTCGACGCGCGGTCCCGCTGTGACGGATCGCGTGCGGCATGCAAGATCGCCGACAGGTACTCGATGCGCGCCGTTCTTCGGACCAGGAACGTTCCGGTGCCGACCGCTCCGTAGGTTGATTCGACCACGTCGACGTGCCGGCGCCGCACGGGAGGTCGGACCCATGGACGAGCTGCGCGACTCGAAGACCCTCGACCAGCACCCGACCGAGTCGCGCACGGATCCGGACGGCGAGGGTCGGACGGTGCCCCCTCCGCATCCCCCCGACGTCGTGGTGTGGCAGGGCGACGGCCGACCGTTGCCCGGCCGGGGCTACGGCGATCCGATCGCCGCACGGCTCCGTCGCCTCGGCGCGCGAGTGGCGACCGTGGACTATCGGAGCCGCGCGTTGACCGACGCCGAGCGGGCTGCGCCGGTCCACGTGCTCTCGGGCGGCACCACGTCGGCGTTCTCGGACGATCCGGCGACGAACCGCGCGCTCGACGAGCTGCAGCAGCTCGCCCAGCGAGCGTGGGCCGACGAGACGACGCTGGTGGGCATCTGTCTCGGCGCCCAGCTGCTCGCGCGCGTGATCGCACCGACGCTGGACCGCTGCACTCCGACGCGTGGCATGGAGGCGGGATGGCAACGGGTCGCCGGGCCGCAGGGCGCCTTCCACGTCGCCGAGCTCCACTACGAGGAGATCCATCCGGAGCTCGCGTCACTCGGCGGCGTGACCATCACCCACAGCAACGATCACAGTCCCGTCCAGGCCTTCCGGTGGGGACCCGCAACCATCGGCATGCAGTTCCACCCCGAATGGTCGCCACGCGATCTGCGGTCCGTGCTCGGTCGCCATCGCCATCTGCTGGCGCGCAAGCACCGCGATCCCGACGCGGCGCTCGCGTCCGTCCCCGACGGCGTCCCCCGCACCCGACACGACACGTTCGACGAGCTGGTCGCCCGACCGGTGCTCCGACGACTCCGGGCCGTCCGGACCCGTCGCGCCGTTCCGGCCGCCTGACCACCGAACGCTCTTCCTGACCCTCGCAGCGTCGAGGATCTCCGCGCCGCGCGCTTGGTCCGGCGCGAGGTCGAGGGCGGCGAACAGTCCGTGGCCAAAGCGCCGATCCCGGCCCCGACGAGACAGTTGGTCCCAGGATCACCGCGTTCGCGTCTAGATACGCTTGCCAATATATACCGAATGACGTATGTTGGCGCGGTGTCCAGCGAGCTCGCCGTCCTCGATGTGATCGCCGAGCCGACTCGCCGTCGGATCCTCGACGCCGTGCGGGGCGGCGAGCGTTCGGTGACCGAGCTCGTCGACGCCGTGGGCATGCACCAGCCCGGCGTGTCCCGGCACCTCAAGGTGCTGCGCGACGCCGGCCTCGTCGAGGTCCGCCGCGACGCCCAGCGCCGCCTCTACCGGCTGCGGGCCGAGCCCCTTCGGGAGCTCGACGAGTGGCTCGAGCCCTACCGTGCCGAGCTGGCCGGTCGCCTCGACTCCCTCGAGCGCCACCTCGAGCGCACCGCCCGTCCGATCCCCCCGAAGGAGCGATCCCAGTGACCGACGACCTCATCACTCGCTACGACGGTGTGCTCGAACGCACCGCAGGCGGAGGCGTCATCCGCTTCGAGCGGCACCTCCCCTACGACGTCCGTGACGTGTGGGACGCGATCACCACCCCCGAGCGGCTGGCCGACTGGTGGCTTCCGTTCGAAGCCGACATCAGCGTCGACCTCCGCGAGGCCGGCGAGATGGTCTTTGCCGGGACGCCCGACGGCGAGCCCGTCACGATGACCTGCACGATCCTGCGTCTCGAACCGCCGACGCTGCTCGAGCACACCCACCCTGCGCCCGGGTCGAGCATGCGTTGGGAGCTCGAGGCTGTCGACACCGGCTGCATCCTCCGGTTGAGCCACGTCGTCCCCGACGTCCAGGAGGCGATCGACAACTGCTACGTCGTCGGGCTCCAGACATCCCTCTCCCGGCTCGAGCCCAGCCTCGCCGGGCGGCCCGAGCCGTGGGACTGGGACGCCTTCGCCGTCGCCCGGGCCCACTACGCCGACCTCGGCCTCGCCGCCCCGGAGGATGCGTCGTGAGCCCCCCGACCGCGCAGCTCCTGCGGGTGCAGAACTTCATGCTCTCGACCGACGGCTACGGCACCGGCGAGGGCCAGAGCATCGAGCGGCCCTTCGGCCATGCCGACCCGGCGGCGCTGGCCGCGTGGGCGGGCGCGACGGCAAGCTGGCCCAACCGCACCGACTCGGGCGGCACCCGCGGCCTCGACGACTACTTCACCCGCGACTTCGCCAACAACATCGGCGCCGAGATCATGGGACGGGGCAAGTTCGGCCCCCAGAAGGGGCCGTGGGAGGACCTCGAGTGGGAGGGCTGGTGGGGCGAGGAGCCTCCGTTCCACACGCCGGTCTTCGTGCTGACCCACCACACCCGACCACCCTTGTCGCTGTCGGACACGACCTTCTACTTCGTCGACGTCGAGCCGGCCGAAGCGCTGCGGCAGGCGAAGGCCGCCGCCGACGGCAAGGACGTGCGCCTTGGCGGTGGCGTGTCGACCGTCCGTGCGTTCCTCGACGCAGACCTCGTCGACACGATGCACGTCGCGGTCGTCCCCATCGAGCTGGGCCGCGGCGGCAAGCTCTGGGACTCGCCCGATGAGCTGCTCGACCGCTTCCATCTCGAGCGGATCCCGAGCCCGAGCGGCGTCGTCCATCATCTCTTCTGGCGCCGCTGACTCGTTCGGAGTCCAGTCGTCGGTGGTTGAGACGGATTCTCTCTCCAGGGAACGCCCGGTGCGCCGTCCCGAACGTTGGGATCGATGCCCTTCACGGCTTCACCGATCTCGATGAGGCGGACGCGAACGGCGTCGTAGACCAGGCCGTCGTCGAGGCCGCCTCTGGTGAGGTGATCCACGCCAAGCGCTTCTTCGAGTTCGACACCGATGGAGCGGATCTCGATCGGTCGCGCGCTCGCTCTGCGGTCTGGCTCGCACCACGACGGTGTTGAGTAGGTGCGATCGGGGCGCCGATGAGAAGTGGCGCCGGCAGTCGTCTGAGTACGGTCCGGTGAACGCGTGGCGCGCATCAAGGGAGAGCAACGAGATGAGACCACTTCGATACTCGATCAACGTCACGCTCGACGGCTGCTGCCATCACGAGGCAGGGCTCCCCCCGGACGAGGAGTCGATGCGCTACTGGACCGCTGAGATGGAACGAGCCGATGCCCTGCTCTTCGGCCGGGTGACCTACGAGATGATGGAGTCGGCGTGGCGGCAGCCGGCCACGGGCACGTGGCCTGACTGGATGGATGAGTGGGAGATCCCGTTCGCCGAGACCATCGACCGGGCGAAGAAGTACGTCGTGTCGAGCACGCTGAGCGGGGTCGATTGGAATGCCGAGCTGGTGCGAGGCGACTTGGGGCAAGCGGTTCAGCGGCTCAAGCAGGAGCCAGGCGAGGGCCTGTTCGTGGGTGGCGTGACGCTCCCCCTGGCGTTGGCAGATCTGGGACTGATCGACGAGTACGAGTTCCTTGTGCAGCCGGTCCTTGCCGGACACGGGCCGACGTTGCTCGCCGGTCTGCGCGAGCGCATCCAGCTCGAGCTCGTGGATCGCCATGAGTTCCGGTCGGGGGCGGTCGCCCTGCGATACCGGCCCACGCGAGTTGCGGCTTGACGTGATTTGTCCTGGCACGTTGGCCGCTGCCTCGCGACAGAACGACGGTTCTCGCGCCCTACCTCCACCTCGTGCCCCAGCTCGGGCGCGAGGCTGCAATCAGCGCGGCGGTCGTTCTCTGATCGTCCCCTACTGGAACAGCAGGAGTAGCCACTCCTGTCGGTCGCGCTCAGCTCGGGCGGCCTGCGCCACGGCTTCCCGAGCGGCCCGCGCGGCCTGCGCTTGCTGGTCCTCGATGTAGCCCTCCAGCACGTAGTCGCGCTGCAGGCCACCTTCAGGAGTTCGCACCCAGCCGAATGGGGCGGTCACGGTGCACCGGGCCCCGAGCAACCAGGTACTTCTTCAGCGCGCTCGGAGGGATTCGAACCCCCAACCTTCTGATCCGTAGTCAGATGCTCTATCCGTTGAGCTACGAGCGCTGGTTCTCGCAGTCTACGGGTTCGGCTCCGGCGGACCGGATGGGCCGCTCGGGCAGGGACGTCCCCCCGAACGGCCCAGTCGGCCCGGAACTCGCGAGTGAGCGTCGTCGCCCGGGAACGCAGGGATACGGAGCGGTTCGGGAATGCCGAAGCCGGTTGGGCTGCCGTGACCGCCACGAGCAGGTTGCCTTCCCCATCCCGGACTCCTGCCTCCCCCTGCAGCGACCGGTTGAGCCGCCCCGCCTGTGCCCACGCCCCCCGACGCGACCCTGACTCGCGCAACGACGAGTTGATCGTTTCGCCGCGGCTCGTCAAGCAAATCGCACGAACGAGTCGAGAGTCCGACGATGCGCGGCTCGGCCACCACCTCGCGCGCGCACCCTACCGTCGAAGGGTGTCTTCGCCGCCTCGAAGAGTGGCCCTCCCGGCTCCGGAACACTTCGCCGCGGGGAGGCTGCGACTCAGCCGGCTTCGCTCACGCCCACGACCTGCTCGAGGTTGCGGTGGAAGTTGATGATCCGGCATTCCTCGCCGGAGAGCGTGAGATGGGTCATCCCCGGCTGGTGCAGCCCGCGCTGCGCCCGCTGGAGCAGTGCGAAGTCCTGGTTGAGGACGAGACCGAAGTCGGCGTCGTCCGGCGCGAGCGTCACGTCCATCGGCTTCGTGCGCGGGCTCTGGTCATCCGCGGCGTGCCGTTCGAAGAAGAAGCCGTCGAGGAGCGCCTCGTCCGGCGTCGCACCCGGGCGGGCCCGCAGCACCTGCACGAGATCCGCGTAGACGAGCAACGTCATGTTCGGGAACAGGTTGTACTGCTGGATGTTCATGATCTCGTCGTCCACGAACCCGCTGAGATCCACCCCCTGCTGAGCTTGGAACGCGCGCACGCGCTCGGCGATCACCGACTGCAACGTCGACCCTTCCGGCACCGGCGGCGCCGGCCCGGGGTCGGCGTCCGTCGGGATCCCGACCCGCGTCCCCATCACCAGGACGAACGCATCCCAGATCTGCTGGTCCGTCACACCGGTGCCGAGCCGCGGGCTCGGGACGCCGTAACGCTGCATCGACTTGCCGTGCCGATCCCAGAGCCGCTGCGGTGCATCCACGTCGTCCACCACCGCGAGCATCTCCCGGTGCAGGCCTTGCAGGTGATACGTCTCGCTGAACCCGTCGACCGCGGTCTTCCAGTTCGCGACGACGGGAACCTCGACGAACGTCGTGCAGCGGAAGTCGTCGAGCCGAGCCCAGGCGATGTCGTCGGGGACGCCTTCGAGATACTCGATGAGCGGTGGCGCGTCGGGGTCCAGGTTCACGAACACCAGCGGACCCCAGGTCTCCACCGCCGCCGCGAACAACGGATAGTCCTCGTTCGCCAACGCGCCGAAGCTCTTGCGCGACGGCACCTCCCGGAGCTCGCCCCGGAGATCCCACGTCCAGCGGTGGAACCCGCAGCGCAGCTCCGTGAGGCCGGCCCCGGATCCGTCGCAGAGTGGGTTGCCGCGGTGACGGCACACGTTCTGGAACGCCCGCAGCTCACCGTCGTCACCGCGCACGACGAGCACCGACAGCGGCCCGACCCGGTGCTCGAAGAAGTCGCCCGGCGCGGCGACGTGATCGAGCGAGCACGCCAGCTGCCACACGGTGGGCCAGAGCCGTTGCGCCTCGAGCCGGGCCCACTCGGGCGACGTGTAGCGCGACGTCGGAACCCGGACCGGCTCCGAAAGCTCGAGACTCACCGCCAGATCATGCCCGATCCGCGCCCGGTCCCGGTCAGTCGTCGTTGAGGATCGATCCGGTACCCGTCCCGAACTGGATGGACGCGCCGACCGGGGACGACAGCTTCACCTTGAACGACTCGCTGGGCTCGACCTTCGTGTCCGCCTTCACGGAGATGCCGACCGGCACCGACGTCGATCCGGCCGCAATGGTCGCCGTTCCCGACTTCGCCGTGAAGTCCGACGTACCGGCGGTGCCCGCGATCGTCGCGAAGTGGACCTTGGTGGGCTTCGACGAAGTGGCGGACAGCGTCACGGTGAACCGAAGCGTCCGGGTCCCGGCATCGCCCTCGACGAGCGAGGCACTTCCGATCGACAGCCTGATCGCGGTCCCGGTCACCGCGTCGTCGTTGGTGATCGTGCCGGTACCCGTGCCGCGGTACACCACCGCACCCTGGGGATTGGAGAGCTTCACCTTGAACTTCTCGCTCGCTTCGTTGACGCGATCACCCCTTACCGGGACCGAGAGCAGTGCGGTGGTCGCGCCGGGGGGAATGGTCAAGATCCCGGACCGGGTCTTGAAGTCCGTTCCGGCCGTCGCCGTCGCCGCGACGGTCGAGTACGCAACCGACGTCGGCGCGACAGACGGCCGCGACAGTGTGACTGTGAAACGCATCAGGCGCGTCGAGGCGTTGCCCTCGGCGACCGACGCGTTCCCGATCGACACCTCGGGCAGCGCCGCGCCCGCTCCGAACGGGACGGTGAGACGCACGTAGAGCTGGCGGCCCGTGCTCGGGGTGAGCCCCGAGATCGGCGCGGTACTCGAGAAGGTCACGAACGTGCCGGTCGCACTCAGCACGGGCCCGCTCCCACCGGACGCGAGCTCCTGGCCGAGCTGGTCGGTGCTCACCCGGGTCGTCGTGGAGGACACCCGGTCGTACACGAAGGCGTCGGTCACGCCGTTCGAGTCGTCGGAGACCGCGTCGGCGGCAGTGGAGTCGTAGCTCACGTACCGGCCGTCGCCGGAGATCGTGGGCGCGCCGGCGATGCCGTGAGCCAGACCTCCGGCTGCGTTCAGGCTCGCCCGCTGGGTCGTCTTGGCGACGAGATCGCGCACGAAGACGTCGGTCGAGTTGTTCGTGTCCGTGATCCCGTCGAGGTTCGTGGCACCCGACATGAACGTGACGAACCGGCCGTTGGCGCTGATGCGGGGCGACTCGCTGTAGTTGTTCCCGCCCACGCCGGCGCTGCTGACGCTGACCCGGGTGGTCGTGCCCAGGACCTGGTCACGCACGTAGACATCGGGAAAATAGTCCGTGTCCTGGGGTACGAGCTGGTCGTCGCTCACGAACGCGACGTACCGACCGTCAGCGGAGATCGACGGGGAGTCACCGCCGATCTCGGCCTCGGCCCCGGTCGACGTCAGGCTCACCCGCTTCATCGTGCTCAACTTGCGGTCGAACACGAACACGTCGGTCGAGTCGTTCGTATCTCCCGGGACCAAGCCCGGCTGAGTCCGACTCGAACGCGATGAACCGGCCGTCGTTGCTCAGCGAGGGATGCCCGCTGTCGTCGCTGCCCTGGACACCACTCGGCTTCGAAGAGACCCGGATCGTGGTGCCGGTCGTTCGGTCGCGCACGTACACCTGGTAGTAGGTGCTGCTGCCCTTGGCCACGAGCTTGGTGCTGTCGGTCACGAACGCGACGTAGCGACCGTCACCACTGATCGCCGGCGTGTCGGCCGCGTCGTCGACCGCTCCAGTGAGCCGGACCGACGCCGGGGTCGTGCTCCCCGCGCTCGTGTCCCGGACGAACACGCCGCCGTCCTCGGCGTTGGTCGCCAAGTTTGACGCCCACGAGTCGAACGCGATGTAGCGGCCGTCGGCGCTGACCGCCACGGGCGTGAAGCTCGGCGTGTTGAAGTCCGCGGCGTTTCCCGCGCTCGACACGCTGACCCGGATGATCCCCGCGGGTCCGGTGAGCGCCGAGGCGCTACCGGCCGGGACCACGACGAGCCCCGCCGCGAGCGCGACCCGTGGTCAACACTGCGCCGATCCGTCCACGCCCTCGCTGCTGCCTCATTCTCGGTCTCCGCATTCAGGTCAGAGGGGCGTCGTCGTTGAGGATCGATCCGATACGGGTGCCGAACTGGATGCTCGCCCCGAACGGGCCGGACGGGATCGTGAGGGTACCCGTCTTGGCCGTGAAGTCGGCCGCGCCCGACCCGCCCTGGAACCCACGCTCTGCACCTTATCGGGCGCTTTACGTGGTTACCAGGGGTCAGATCCCGTTCGTCACCAATGCCAGTGCGACCACGGCGGCGATGAACAGGCGGTACCACCCGAAGATCGAGAGGTCGTGGCGCTCGAGGTACCCCACCATCCACTTGATCGAGACCGCGGCGCCGAAGAACGCCGCGACCAGCCCGACGATCGGGGTGAGCAGACCGAACGCGTCGATCATCAGCTGGCCGTCCTTGAGCACCTGGTACCCGGTCGCGGCGCCCAGCGTCAGAAAGCCCAGCAGGAAGCTGAACTCCACGGCCGCGGCCATCGAGTACCCGAGCAGGAGGGCAGCGACGATGGTGACGAGGCTCCGGCTCGTTCCCGGCCACAGGGCGATGACCTGTGCGCCCCCGATGACGAGGGCGTGGCGCGGCGTCAGCTGTTCGAGCACACGGCCGCCGCGCGGCGCGAGCACCCCCATGCGCGTCAGCACGAGGATCAGGATGCCGCCGACAACCCACGCGGCGAGGACCGGCCCGACGCCGAAGAGAACGTCCTTGATCGCACTCTCGAAGGCGAGGCCCACGAGCGCGGCCGGTATGAAGGCGATGACGACGCCGATGAGCACCCGGCGCCCGTCCTCGCTGCGCCCGGTCACGCCCTCGACCATGGTGAGGAACCGGTGCCGGTAGAGGCCGAGCACCGCGAGGATCGCGCCCGCCTGGATCGCGATCTCGTACGACTTGATCGCGTCCTCGGCCTTCCCGTGCTGGCCGACGTCGAGGACGCGGGCAAGCACCAGGAGGTGCCCGGTCGAGCTGATCGGCAGGAATTCCGTGAGGCCTTCGACGATCCCGAAGAGGATCGCCTGACCCAGCGACAGCGCGTTCCCGGTCTGGGCCGCGACGACACTCGGCAGCGCACCGGCCGGCGCGCCCCACAGGAGAACCAGCACCAGAGACCCCGCGGCCGTGCCGGTCAGGAGGGCGACGCGACGGCGGGTCAGCTCGAGACCTCGAACACGGCGCCCGCTTTCGTGGCGAGATCGACGGACGCATTGTCCTCGGCGTACCGCTTGCCCTGCACGTTGAACATGCGCACCGCTTCGTCGCCGACCGGGAACGGCCCCCAGTGCCACGTGCCGCGGTGCAGCGCGAAGCACTCGAGTGGGTGAAGCCGGAACGCCCGGACCGAGTCGAGCTGCCCGGGATCCGCAAAGTCCACGGTGGCCGGTGCGACGGCGACTACCGAGTCGACGTTGAGCGGCATGAGCGTCTGGGTGTGGGTGTCATGGCGGTACATGACCGCGCAGACCGCGCCGCGCCCGGTGTGCTCGATCTCATCGGGCGCGTGGCTGATCAGGTTCACATGCACGTCGTCCCAGAGGAACTCGTAGGTGAAGCTCGCGTCACGCGGATCCGTGTCGTCGACGGGGATCCAACCAAAGGGTGCCCACGCCGCTTCGGTGAGCGGGCTGGTCTCGAGGACGATCGAACGCACGGCTCCCACTGTTGCGACGCCTCCGATCGACCGGTGCTGACGGGCAGATCAGCATAAGCCGCCCGACCCCGCGCGCCCGGTCTCGCGTAGCCTGCGGGCGACGCGACAAAGGTCGGAGGGGTCCATGGACGTGCGGTCGATCGAGGAAGTGGCGCCCGTCGTCGAGCACAACGGCACCGTCCCGGTGTGGTGGCTCGTCAACCCGCGCGAGATGAAGGACGTCACCGACGGTGGCTTCCTCGAGCTGGTCAGCGAGTTCGAAGTCGCGGGCGGGGGGCTCGTCGACCCCCACTCGCATCCGACGCACGAGTTCTATTACGTGACCGCGGGCCGCGGCATCATGACGATCGACGGTGAGGAGCGCGAGATCGGTCAGGGCGATCTCGTCCACATCCCGCCGAACCTCGTGCACAGCCTCCGGCCCGTCAGCGACCACGCACCGATCCACTGCTTCTGCTTCGCGGTGGGGATCGCCGGCGCGACGCCGGTGGACTACACCGACCACTAGTCGTCATGGCTCGGGTCCTCGTCACCCATCGCCTCCCCGACGGTGGGTTGGAACCACTCGCGCGCGCCGGCCACGAGCTCCTGCAACGCGCGGATGACGAGGCGTACACCCACGCACAGCTCGTGGCCGCGGTCGCGGAGGTCGACGCGATCGTGTGCCTCCTCACCGACCGGATCGACCGGGAAGTGCTCGACGCCGGCGCGGGCCGTCTTCGCGTGGTCGCCAACGTCGCGGTCGGCTACGACAACATCGACGTCGCCGCGGCGAACGAGCTCGGCATCGCGGTGTGCAACACCCCGGGCGTCCTGGACGAGACGACCGCGGACCTCGCGTTCCTCCTGATCCTCGCGGCGTCTCGGCTGGCGCACGACGCGGAAGCAGACCTCCGGGCCGGGCGCTGGCCCGGTTGGGGGATCATGCAGTACCTCGGTCGGGACGTGCACGCGGCAACGCTCGGCTTGATCGGGTTCGGCCGCATCGGTCAGGCCGTCGCCCGGCGCGCGGCCGGCTTCGGGATGAACGTCTTGCACCACACCCGGCGCGACACCGGGCGAACCGGGTGGACCGGCGACCTCGACCAGCTCCTCGCCGAGTCGGACGTCGTCAGCCTCCACGTCCCGCTCACGGACGCGACGCGCCACCTCATCGGGGCGCGCGAGCTCGGTCTCATGCGGCCCACGGCGGTGCTCGTGAACACCTCCCGAGGCCCGGTCGTCGACGAGGAGGCACTCGCGATCGCGCTGGAGGACCAGACGATCTTCGCGGCCGGTCTCGACGTCTTCGAGCGTGAGCCCGAGGTCCACCCGCGGCTCTTGCACGCGCCGCGCGCCGTGGTGCTTCCGCACATCGGGAGCGCGACGACATCCACCCGCACCCGGATGGCGCTCGTCGCGAGCGAGAACGCCCGAGCCGTGCTCGCGGGCGAAGCTCCCCCCAACCGCGTCTAGGACGTCGCTCGGACGATGAGCACCGGGCAGTGGGCGTGGTGCGCGACGTGTGTGCTCACCGAGCCCATCAGCAGCCGCTTCAGCCCGCCGTGTCCGTGCGACCCGATGACGACGACGTCCGAGTTCTCGTGCTCGGCGACCCACACGATCATCGGGCCGGCGTCGCCCGCCTCGACCCGCGGTTTCACCAACGGCTTCCACGCCTCGGGAAGGACCGCGACGATCTGGTCGATCGCGGCAGCAGCATCGCGCTGCTCGCCCTTGAGGACACGCTCCGCTTCCTCGGGGGACTCGGTCGACCCTTCGATGCCGCCGGCGTCGTCGCCCGGGATGTCGGTGACGACCGCAAGCACCGTGACGGACTCCACGCCGCCCAGCAGCTGGCCGGCCTTCGACGCGGTATCCACCGCGATCTGCGAACCATCCGTCGCGATGAGGACGTTGCTCATGTCGTAGCTCTCATGTCAGGTCGCCTTCTTGAATCGGTGAGGTGTCCAGGTCCAGGAGCTCGAGTGTCGTTCGACCCTCCCACAACGAGCGGAACATCGCGGCTTCCTTCGACGCGCGCACCCGGCCCGCGTTGATCACGTCGGCCAGGGTGGCTTCGGGCACGACCACCACACCGTCGGCGTCGCCGACGACCCAGTCCCCCAGCTCGACGGTCACACCCCCGCACTGGATCGGCGAGCGGATCACGCCCGTCCGGCTCTTCGTGGCACCGCGCAGCGCGATCATCGACGAGAACACCGGGAACCCGTGCGCCTGGATCTCGGAGATGTCGCGCACCCCGCCGTCGATGACCACTCCCGACAACCCGTGCGCCTGGGCCGCGGTGGTGAGCACCTCGCCCCAGTACCCGAGCTCGCGAAACTCTCCGACGTCGACGACGAGGGCGTCGCCCGCCGCGGCCCGGGCTACCGCGACGTGGATCGCGAGGTTGTCGCCCGACGTGCACCGGACGGGAAACGCCGGCGCCGCGAGCCGCGCGCCGGGCCACGCGGCGTGGACGCGCGCTCGCATCGCCCGGGCACCACTTTCCCCGAGCGTCGCCGCACCCAGCTCCAGCAGCGCGTGAGTCACCTCGACGTCGGCGGACATTCCGCACTCCTACCGGTTCCCGTAATGGCGGAGGGAGAGGGATTTGAACCCTCGAGGAGGCTTAAAACCCCCTACTCGCTTAGCAGGCGAGCACTTTCGGCCGCTCAGTCATCCCTCCGAGTGGCGCCGAGTATAGGGACCCGCCCCGGGACCGCCCCCGGCGACGGCACTAGGTGGTCCGGTCGCGGAGGTGGCGCCCGACGTGGCCGACGACGACCCGGCGCTCCTCCTCGTCGAGAAAGCAGTACACGCGCACGAGCTGGCGGCCGTCCCGGCGGAAGTGTGGACCGAGCATGATCGGGTGCCCCTTGTACGAGCGGCGGTAGTCCTCGGCGTACTTCTGCTTGGCCGAGGCACTGACGTCGCGGACCCAGTCCAGGCCCTGCCGGCGGCACGCGGCTCCGAAGTCGACCTTCAGGGCACCGGACGCCCACTCGGCCGCCACCGAGTCCAGGCGGGCCAGATCCAGCTCGACGAGATCGCCGCGGTCGAAGCGCCACTCGGATGCGGACCGCTCGGCCTCCGGCAGGATCACCAGGTGCGGCCGCGTCGCCTTCGCACGGCGCACCACCTCGCCCAGATCCGCGTTCGCGGCCGCCGCAGCCGCGCCGCCCGAGGCGGCGGCACCGCCCGTGGCCAGGGTCAGGTACCCCTCCTCGAACCGCATCCGCAGCTCGCGCTCGCGTTCGAGGTCGGCCTCGAGCGCGAAGACCTGCTCGTCGGCCCGGCTCAGCTCGGATTGGTACTCCGTGATCAGCTCCTCGGCCGCGGCGCGGTCACCGAGCACCGCGGTCCGCAGGCTCTCCAGCTCGGCGCGCCGCTCCTGCAGGTCCACGGTGTCCTGGCTCCGGGCCAGCCGCTCCACGAGCGGATCGCCCTCCACCCGGAGCGTGGCCGCCCCGAGCACGAGGTCGGAGAGGATCTCCGCGACGCGCTGGGCGCGGACCGTCGGGGCCGGCGACTTCCTCCGCCCGCCAGACCGGGTGGTGGCCGGCAGCGTCCGACGAGCGCCACGACGGCCAGAGCAGCCGAACCCCACCGGGCGGCGCCCCACGACCGCTACCGAGCTCGGCGTCGAGCGCGCCGAGCGCGTCCTTGCCTTCGAGCACGACGACATGCGCGACCGCGACGAGGTCGTCGGCGAAGCGGGCGACGTCCGCGCGCACCGTGCCGCGCTCATCCGGTGCGACGAGAACGACGGGCAGGCGCCGGTCGCCCCGCACGAACGCGTCGAGGTTCGCGGCCTCGGCCGCGGTGACCCGATGCGGGCTCGCGGTCACTCCCCACCCACCGTCGACGCACGCGACCTCGCGCACCAGCTCGGGGACGAGCTCCGGTCGCCGGACCCGTTGCGCGGGTGCGGCCCGCACCTTCGGGTCGGCCGACTCGAGCTGCTCCAGGATCAGCACGCGACCGGAGCTTCCCGTCGTCGTGATCTGGACCGTCGCGCGGCGCCACAGCGTCCGGTCCTGGGCGTGGGGACGGGTCCAGACCAGCTCGAAGGCCTCGTCGGCGCGCTGCGGATGGTCGAGGAGCCGCCAGCGGACCTCCACCCCGGGCTCGGGCTGCCACCGGGCCGGCGCGTGCTCGGGCCAGCCACCGTACGCGCGGCCGACCCAGCGCTTCGTCAACGCCCGGGCGACCCGTGGCCCCGCCGACGAGGCATCGGCGAGCTCGAGCAGGCAGGTGTAGATCCGACGCATCGCTCCTCCGGTCCGGAGCCGAGCGTTCAGGGTACCGGTGCCGTCCGCGAATCCGGACCCGCCGGCGGGAGAACCCGTGACGGAGCGGGTACCTTCGCAGCCATGGAGCCGCTCGAGGCCCTCGACCGCATCGCATTCCTCCTGGAGCGGTCGCAGGCACCCAGCTACAAGGTCGAGGCCTTCCGCCGGGCCACCGGCGTGATCCGGGACGTCGATCCCGGGGAGCTGCGCGATCGGGCCCGGCAGGGCAAGCTCCGCGAGCTGCCCGGGATCGGGGACACGACCGCCCGGGTCGTCACCGAGGCACTCGCCGGCGAGACGCCGAGCTACCTGGAACGGCTCGAGCTCGAGGCGGCCGAGACCGACCCGGGCACCGACGGCCCGGGCGCCGAGGTCCGGGCCTGGTTGCGGGGCGACCTGCACATGCACTCGGACTGGTCCGACGGCGGGTCACCGGTGGAACGGATGGCGCGCACCGCCGCCGACCTCGGCCACGAGTACTTGGCGATGACCGACCACTCGCCCCGGCTCACCATCGCGCACGGGTTGAGCGCAGACCGGCTGCGCGAGCAGCTCGACCTCGTGGACCGGCTCAACGAGGAGCTCGCGCCGCTGCGGATCCTGCGCGGCATCGAGGTCGACATCCTCGAGGACGGCACCCTCGACCAGTCCGACGAGCTCCTCGCGGAGCTGGACGTCGTCGTGGCGAGCGTGCACTCCAAGCTGAAGATGAGCGCGGACGGGATGACCGCGCGCATGATCGGCGCGATCGCGAACCCACACATGGACATCCTCGGTCACTGCACCGGCCGGCTCATCGTCGGCAAGGGTCGCAAGGAGAGCCAGTTCGACGCGGAGCTTGTGTTCGCCGCGTGCCGCGAGCTCGACAAGGCGGTCGAGGTGAACTGCCGGCCCGAGCGGCTCGACCCACCGCGGCGGCTGCTCGCGATGGTCGACGAGATGGGCTGCAAGATCTCGATCGACACCGACGCGCACGCGCCCGGCCAGCTGGCGTGGCAGCCCTACGGCTGCGCTCGCGTCGCGGAGACCGGGATCGGTCGGGACCGGATCGTGAACTCGTGGCCGGTCGACGACCTGCTCGCCTGGACCGCCACCCACGCCGAGCCCGTCCCCGCCTGACCCCCGATTTCGGCGTCGTTGCTTCACCTCCGGGGTGAAGATTCGACGCCAAAACGAGGGGGGCGTGCGGATCAGCCGGGGAGGACGTCGAGGAGGACGATCGCGCCGTCCCCGGGCTCGAGAGTCAGCGACCCGTCGACCCGCTCGTCGTCGCGGGACCGCCGGGTCGCGACCCGCACGATCCCGGTCACGCCCGGCAACGTCGCGGTCTCGGCGCCGAGGTTGAGCGCGACGACCGTGCGCTCACCGCGCCGGTACGCGAGGACGCCGTCCGGCGCGTCGAGGGATGCGTACTCACCGTTGCGAAGATCCGGCAGCGCGTCCCGGATCCCGATCAGGTCCCGGGTCAGCGACAGGTCCGACGCCGGGTCGCGGCGCTGGTCCTCGACGTTGACGGACAGGTCTCCGAACGGCAGCCAGGGCTCGACGCCGGCCGTGGTGAAGCCCGCTCCCGGCGCGCCGCTCCACTGCATCGGTGTGCGCGCACCGTCGCGCCCGTAGACGGGGAAGTACTTGATGGATACGGGGTCCTTCAGCTGCTCCTGCTCGAGCGGCGTGTCGGCCATCCCGATCTCGTCACCCTCGTACAGGAAGACGCTGCCGCGCAGCGTCATCAGCATCATGAGCGCGCACCGCGCGAGATCCGGGTCGTTCCCCGCCCAACGGGTCGGGAACCGCGAGCACGTCGTGGTTGCTGCCCGTCCAGACCGGGGTGCAGCCCTCGGGCATCAGCTCCTCGGTCCGCTCGATCACTGCTCGCAGCGCCGCGGCATCGAGCGGCAGCTGCAGGAACGGGATGTTGAACGCCAGGTTGAGCTCGTCGCCCGCGCCGTAGAAAGGGATCACGTCGTCGATCTTCGGCAGGAACGTCTCACCCACGAGAACACGCGGCGGGTCGTACGAATCGGCGATGGCCCGGAGCCGGCGGTGGACGTCGTGCACCTCCGGTCGGCACTCGTTGTAGACGGGCCGCTGGCCCCGCAGCTGCTCGAGGATCGGATCGCGGTCCGTCGCCGGCGGGTTGTCCCGGAGCTCGCGGTCCTTGATGACCATGTGCGCGACATCGATGCGGAACCCGGCGACACCGCGGTCGAACCAGAACCGCAGGATCCGGTCGAACTCGTCGCGAACCTCGTCGCTCCACCAGTTGAGGTCGGCCTGCTCGGGCAGGAAGTTCTGCAGGTAGTACTGGCCGGTCACGTCGTCGAACGTCCAGGCCGAACCGAAGAAGCTGCTGACCCAGTTGTTCGGCGGCGAGCCATCCGGCAACGGATCGGCCCACACGTACCAGTCGCGCTTCGGGTTGTCGCGCGACGACCGCGACTCCTGGAACCACGGATGGTCGATGCTCGTGTGGTTCGGCACCAGGTCCATCAGGATCCGGATGCCGCGCGACGCGGCGTCCGCGATGAGCTCGTCGAGATCGGCCAGGGTCCCGAGCGACGGATCGACGTCGTAGAAGTCGGCGACGTCGTAGCCGAAGTCCGCGTTCGGCGAGACCGTCACCGGGCTCAGCCACACGCCCCGGATCCCGAGCCACTGCAGGTGGTCGAGGCGATCGATGATCCCCCGGATGTCGCCGATCCCGTCACCGTTCGAGTCCTGATACGAGCGCGGGTAGATCTGGTACAGCGCGCCCTCGCGCCACCACGCATTGACGTCGTCATCAGCCATTGGCGCAATCTATGACGCGGCGCCCTCTACGGTCTCTGCGGTGATCAAGTACCTGGGCTCGAAGCGCCGTCTCGTTGCGGTGCTCGGTGAGATGTTCGCCGCGTCCGGCGCCCGATCGGCGCTCGATCTCTTCACCGGGACGACCCGGGTGGCCCAGGAGTTCAAGCGGCGGGGCGGCCTCGTGACGACGCTGGACACCGCGCGCTACTCGGAGGTCTTCGCGCGCTGCTACATCGAGACGGACCGCGACTCGATCGATCTCGACGCCCTCGCCACCGCGCTCGAACGCCTCGACGCCCTCGATGGCGATGCCGGATACTTCACCGAGACCTTCTGCACCGCGTCGCGCTACCTCCGGCCGGAGAACGGCGCTCGGGTCGACGCGATCCGCAATGCGCTCGACGCCGGGTACCGGGACTCGCCGCTGTTCCCGGTGCTCCTGACCAGCCTCATCGAGGCCGCGGACCGGGTCGACTCCACCGTCGGGGTCCAGATGGCGTACCTGAAGCGGTGGGCGCCCCGGGCCCACAACCGGCTCACCCTGCGCATGCCCGAGCTGCTGGCCGGTCCCGGCACCGCGGTCCGCGGTGACGCGGTGGAGCTCGCGGCGATCGCTCGGTTCGTTCGACCTGGCGTACCTCGACCCGCCGTACAACCAGCACCGCTACTTCACCAACTACCACGTGTGGGAGACGCTGGTGGCCTGGGACGAGCCGGAGCACTACGGCATCGCGTGCAAGCGCGTCGATGCCCGCGACGACTCGACGAAGAGTGCGTTCAACCGCAAGCGCGAGATGCCGGACGCGCTCCGAGCCTGCATCGGGAACGTCGACGCGCGCCTGGTCATCCTCTCGTACAACGACGAGAGCTGGCTTCCGCTGGACACGTTGTTGGAGCTGTGCGCGCCGCGCGGCGAGGTCGTCGCGCTGGCGTTCGACTCGGCGCGCTACGTCGGCGCCCAGATCGGGATCCACAACCCGGCCGGGATGCGCGTCGGTGAGGTCTCCCACCTGCGCAACCTCGAATATCTGGTCGTCGCCGGCGACGCGGAAGCCGTCGCGCGCGTGACCGCTCCGTACGACGACCGCCGCGTGACCGTGACGGTTTAGGCCGACGCCGCGATCATCCGACCGAGATCCCGCAGGGACGGGGTCGCCGCGCCCAGCGTGAACTCGGCCTGCTTCACCCAGAGGAAGTAGCGGTGGATCGGGTAGTCGAGGTCGATGCTGATGCCACCGTGGACGTGCAGCGCCGCGTGCACGACGCGGCTTCCGCCCTCGGCCGCCCAGTACTTCGCCGTGGCCACCTCGGTCGGTGACGCCTGGTCCTGGGCCAGGTGCGTCGCGGCCTGGAGCATCGTGAGGTTGATGGCCTCGGTGTCGATGTACGAGTCCGCCATCCGCTGACCGACCGCCTGGAACGTGCCGATCGCGCGGTCGAACTGCTTGCGCGTCGTCGTGTACTCCGCGGTGATCCGCAGCGCCTCCTGCGTAGCGCCCGCGGTGATCGCGCAGATGCCCGTCATGGTGCGGTCGAGGATCCAGCGCAGGTGCTCGCGGCCGTCGGCGATCTCGCCGATGCGCGCCGCGTCGCTCACCTCGACCCCGTCGAGCTTCACCACGAACTGCGGCTCGTGGTTCATCGTCTCCTGGCGCTCGAGCGTGATCCCGTCCGCCGTGGGCGACACCAGGAAGAGGCCGATGTCCTGGCCGACCCGGGCCGGCACGAGCATGCCGTCGGCGATGTGCGCCTGCGGCACGTTGACCTTCTCGCCGGTGATCCGCCAGCCGTCACCGGAGCGCTCGGCGATCGTCTGCGGCTCGTCGGCCGGCGTGCCGAGCTCGTTGAACGCGGACGTCAGGATCACGTCCCCGCTGATGACACCGCTCAGCTCCTTGCGCTGCTCGGTCGTACCGAACTCGGCGATCGGCATCGCGACGGAGACCAGCGTGTGGAGCAACGGGAGCGGCGCAACGGTGCGGCCCTGCTCCACCAGGATCAGGCACAGCTCGAGAAAGCCGTAGCCGAGTCCGCCGATGTCCTCGGGCAGCGCGACCCCGAGCAGGTTGGCCTTCGCGAACTCGGCCCACGTGTCGCGGTCGAACCAGTCTTCGCTGCTGTCGAGCGCGCGCAGGTGGGTGAGCGCCATGCGGTCGCCGAGGATCTGCTTGGCCAGGCCCTGGAGCTCCTGCTGCTCCTCTGAGAGCGTGAAATCCATTGTTGTTCGTCTCCTACCGGGGTGAGCCGGGCATGTTGAGGCCGAAGATGGCGATGAGGTCGCGTTGCATCTCGTTCGTCCCGCCGCCGAACGTGAGGATGTGCATGCTGCGAACGCGTGCTTCGAGCCGGCCCTTCAGCACCGCTTCCGGGGAACCGAACTTCACGGGCGCCGACGGGCCGACGATCTCCATGAGGAGCCGGAACGCCTCCAGGTAGAACTCGGTGCCGAACACCTTGATGACCGACGCGTCGGCCGGGTTCAGGGGCGCACCCTGGGTCGCGTCGGCCGCGACCTTGAAGTTCGCCAGCTTCAGGAACTCCAGCTTGGCGTGCACCTTGGCCAGGTTGATCTGCACCCACTCCTGGTCGATGACGCGGGTTCCGTCGGCGAGCTTCGTCGCCGCGGCCCACGCGATCGCGTCCTCGAGCTGGCGCTCGACCACACCGCTGGCGCAGAGCGTGACGCGTTCGTGGTTCAGCTGGTTGGTGATGAGGTTCCAGCCCTGGTTCTCGCCGCCGACGAGGTTGCCGACGGGCACGCGCACGTCCTCGTAGTACGTGACGTTCGTGTCGAGGCCACCCATGTTCTTGATCGGTTCGTACTTGAAGCCCGGCGTGTCGGTCGGGACGATGATGATGGAGATGCCCTTGTGCTTCTTCACGTTCTGGTCGGTGCGCACCGCGAGCCAGATGTAGTCGGAGTCGCTCGCGAGCGAAGTGAAGACCTTCTGGCCGTTGATGACGTACTCGTCGCCGTCGCGGTCGGCCCGGGTCTTCAGCGACGCGAGATCGGTGCCGGCGTCGGGCTCGGTGTACCCGATGGCGAAGTGGATCTCGCCCTTCAGGATCTTGGGGAGGAAGAAGTCCTTCTGCTCCTGGCTGCCGTACCGCATGATCGTCGGCGCCACGGAGTTGATCGTGAGCATCGGGACCGGGGCGCCGACGCGCATCGACTCGTCGAAGAAGATGAACTGCTCGATCGCGGTGCGGCCCTGGCCGCCGTACTCCTCGGGCCAGCCGATGCCGGCCCAGCCGTCCGCGGCCATCTGCTTCCAGATCTTGCGGGGGACGGGCCCGATGCCCTCACCGGTGGAGAGCTTCGCCTCGACCTCGGGGGTCAGCAGCTTCGAGTAGTAGTCCCGCAGCTCGTCGCGCAGCTCGGTGAGCTCCGGCGTCAGGCCGATGTACATGGGCGGTGCTCCCTCTGATCGCTCTGATCACTCGCCGGCAACCGGTCGATCGGCCGTCCGCGGGACCTTATGCGACTGCCTGGGCAGCCCCGTCGTCAAGTTCACCCCTCGTTCCGGTGTCATCTCGACACGCCCTGGCGTGTTCAAGTGACACCGAAACGTGGGTGGGGTCAGGACTCGAGGAGGTTGGCGGAGGGAGTGGGATTCGAACCCACGGTGAGTTGCCCCACAGTGGTTTTCAAGACCACCCCGTTCGGCCGCTCCGGCATCCCTCCGGTCACGAGGTTATCTCCGCGCCGCTACCGTGACCGCCGGATGGCAGGGTTCCTCGCAAGATCACGGACGGTCACCGGTCCCGACGGGCGGACGTGGACCTAAGCGCGTGCTGCTCCCGCGCCCGCCGCGCTTCGAGGGCTGGAAGCGCGGTGCGGGTGCTCTTCCGCCGCCCGTGGAAGATCCAGGCCCGGACGGGAGACCCGGTGGCCGAGTCCCACAGCTGGGGCGTCGTCGGCCTGCGACCGAGTGCGGAGGCCGTCGACGCGGTCGCCGCGTCATCGCGCAGGGCACCCGGCCCGACGACATCGACCTGGGCTGATCGCGCCGGCTACCTAGAGGTCGGCGGGGAGTGATTCCGACGGGGTGAGGACTTCCACCCCTTCGTCGGTGACCACCAGCGTGTGCTCGTACTCCGCGGTGCGGAGGCCGTCGGCAGTGACGGCGGTCCAGCCGTCGGGCCAGATGCGCTCGCGCCACGAGCCCATCGTGATCATCGGCTCGATCGTGAACGTCATCCCCGGCTCGAGGATCGTCACCGCCCGCGGCTCGTCGTAGTGCGGGATGCTCAGGTCGCCGTGGAACTCGCGGCCGATCGCGTGCCCGCAGAACGTGCGCACCACCCCGAAGCCCTCACCCTCCGCGTGCTCCTGGATCGCGGCGCCGATCTCGCCCGTCTCCGCGCCCGGTGTGACCGCCGCGATCCCCAACCCGAGGCACTCACGGGTCACGTCCATGAGCAGCTGCGAACGCTGGTCGATCTCACCGACCGCGAACGTCGCGTTCGTGTCGCCGTGTACGCCGTCGAGATAGATCGTGACGTCGACGTTGACGATGTCGCCGTCCTTCAACACCTGGTCGTTGGGGATGCCGTGGCAGATGACCTCGTTCACCGAGGTGCACACCGACTTGGGGAAGCCCGCGGTAGTGCAACGGGCTCGGGTACCCACCGCGCGCGATGTACGCGTCGTGCGCGACCGCGTCGAGCTCGTCGGTCGTGACGCCCGGCGCGACGGCCGCGGCGACGGCGTCGAGCACTTCGCCCGCCGCGAGCCCGGCCTTGCGCATCGAGGCGATGATCTCCGGCGGCTTGATGAGCCGTTCGCTCCGAGTGGGCGGGATCCCGCCGTTGGCGATGTAGGGCGGGCGGATGATGTCGTCCGGGACCGGGCGTTCGGGGCTGATCGTCCCCCGCTTCACCGGGATGTCCGCCAGGCGGTGGCACTTCTTGTACTTCTGCTCACTTCCGCACCAGCAGCGGTCGTTCGGTCCGAGGCTCATCTCCCCTCAGCCTCGCGCTTCTACGGATGAAAAGCCCGTGAGCGGCCGAAGGACGTCAGGAACGGCGAAGGATCCGTCCGCCTGCTGGTAGTGCTCGAACAGGAAGACGAGGGTCCGGCTGATGGCACAGGCGGTGCCGTTGAGGGTGTGCACGAGCTCCGTTCCGGAGTCGGTCCGCACCCGGGTCTTGAGCCGGCGGGCGGAGAAATCGAGGTAGTTCGAGCACGAGGTGAGCTCGCGGTACCGGCCTTCCGAGGGCAGCCACACCTCGATGTCGTACTTCTTGGCCGCCGGGGCGCCGAGATCCCCGGCCGCGATGTTGGTCACACGGTACGGCAGCCCCAGACCCGGTG
Organism: uncultured Acidimicrobiia bacterium; assembly: GCA_963770095.1. Taxonomy (GTDB): domain Bacteria; phylum Actinomycetota; class Acidimicrobiia; order IMCC26256; family JAENVU01; genus Chersky-806. Next base: position 220,676 of record CAVYOO010000003.1, on the reverse strand, counting down.
ATCAGAGATTCCTCGATGGCGAGGATTCGCTCGTGCTCGTCCCACGACTCGGATGGTGTGGTGATGGAGTACATCTCGAGCTTGTCGAACTGGTGCACGCGGAAGATCCCGCGCGTGTCCTTGCCGTACGTGCCGGCCTCGCGCCGGAAGTTGGTGGAGAAGCCGCCGTACCGGATCGGCAACGCGTTGCTCGTGAGGAGATCGCCGCGGTGCAACGCAGACAGAGGCACCTCGCTCGTGCCGACGAGGAACAGCTCGTCGTCGGGGAGGTCGTAGACCTGATTGCGGTCGGTCGGGAAGAACCCGGCTTCCTCCATCACGTGCTCGCGCACGAGCACCGGCGGCGACGACCGGGGTGAAGCCTTCCTCCACCAGCCGACCCATGACCCACTGCACGAGCGCGAGCTCGAGCAGCACCGCCTCACCCTTCAGGTACGCAAACCGCGAGCCACTCGCTTCCGCGCCGCGCTCGGAGTCGACCCACCCGAACCGTTCCGCCAGCGTCGCGTGATCGAAGGGCGGGGCCTCGGCCGGCTCACCGACCACCCGCATCACCGCGCCGTCGTCCTCACCGCCGTCCGGCACGGATGCGTCCGCCGGGTTCGGTACCTGCAACGCGAGCGCGCGCAGCGCCACGTCGGCGTCCGCCAGCGCCGGCTCGAGCGCGGTGAGCTCTTCCTTCAGCGTTGCGGCCGCTTCGATCTTCGCGGGCCGGTCTTCGGGGGCCGACTTCCCGATCTCCTTCGATGCCGCGTTCTGTCGCGTGCGCAGCTCCTCGACCGCAGACTGCAGCGCGCGGCGCGCGTCGTCCGCGGCCAGGACCTCGTCGATCAGCCCGTCGCGAACTCGCTTCCGTTCGATCCCGCGCCGGTACTCCGGCTCGTCGCGCAGGCGGCGGACGTCGATCATTCGGGCCGGACCTGCGTGCGCAGCTCCTCGACCCACCGCGACGCGTCACGCCACGCCTTGCCCGCAGCGGTACGGCGCGCCGTGCGCGGCGTGTCCCGCGACCGGGTACGAGCCGAGGAACTTCACCTGGAAGTGCTTCGCGACGAGGGTCCGGAGGCAGTCGGCGACGAGCTCGTCGGCCACGTGGCCCTCGAAGTCCATCAGGAAGCAGTAGTCACCAAGGCTCTGCTTCGTCGGCCGGCTCTCGAGCTTGGTCAGGTTCAGCGACCGCGCCGCGAACTCCTGGAGGATGCCGAGCAACGAACCCGGCCGGTCGCTGCGCTGGAAGCAGACGATGCTCGTCTTGTCGTGGCCCGTGGCCGCCGGGATCCCCCGGCCGACCAGGACGAACCGGGTCTGGTTCCCCGGATGGTCCTCGATCTCCGCGTACAGCCGCTTCAGGCCGTAGATGCTGGCCGCGAGGTTGTTGCCGATCGCCGCCTGGCCGGGCCGCTTGGACCGGGAGACCCGTTGGGCCGCCTCGGCGGTCGAGTTGGCCGCGCCGATCGCCGCGTCGGGCAGCTTCTTGCTCAGCCACGTCCGGCACTGCGCGATCGCGTGCGGGTACGAGAGGACGGTCGTGATGTCGCGCAGCGCCGTGCCCGGCTTCACGAAGAGGTTGAGCGAGATCGGCAGGTCCACCTCGCGCTGGATCATCAGCTCGTGTTCGAACACGAGCGAGTCGAGCGTGACCGACACCGAGCCCTCGATCGAGTTCTCGATCGGCACGACACCCAGCTCGTAGGTGCCCGCCTCGACCGCCGCGAGGACCTCGGGAATCGAGCTCAGCGCAACCCGTTCACCCGCCGCGAGGTCGGGCTGGCTGAGCAGCGCTTCCTCAGTGAACGTGCCGGAAGGACCGAAGAACGCTACGGGGGGCACGACCGGGCATCGTAGCGGCCGGCCTACTTTTCGGGTCGCTCCGGCGTTCGCTGCTCCGGGTCGCTCCGGCATCGCACTTCGTGCCCGCCGCCTGCGCTCCGCCTTCGTGCTCGCTCCCGCCTCCGCTCCTTACTCGGTGCCGACCACGAACGAGACGGTCGTGGTCGCGCTGCCGCCGATGTTGAGCGTCGCCGCGGTGCGTGCGCCGTCCACCTGGTACTCGCCCGCGCCCGACTGCACCTGCTTCGCGACATCGAGCAGCATGCGCACGCCCGACGCGCCGACCGGATGGCCGCAGCCGATCAGCCCGCCGCTCGGATTGATCGGCAACGGGCCGTCGGCGAGGACCGTGCCGTCCTCGATGGCCTTCCAGCTCTCCCCGGGTGCGGTGATGCCGAAATGGTCGATCGCCATGTAGTGCGTCGTGGTGAAGCAGTCGTGGCACTCGATCGCGTCGATCTCCGAGACGTCGGCAACACCCGCACGGCCGAACGCGTCGAGGATCGCGCCTCGCACGTGAGGGAAGACGTACGGACCTTCGTCGCGAAGCTTGTCGGCGAAGCTCATCCGCCGCGGTGCTGTGACCCCAACCCCGGATCCGGGGGAGCGCGTCGATCTCCACTCCGTGGCTCGCGGCCCACTCCCAGCGCGTAGTCGGCCGACGCGAGGATCACGACGGCGCCCCCATCGGTGATCTGCGAGCAGTCGTGCCGGCGCAGCCGGCCCGCGACGACCGGGTTGTCCCGCTCGTCGGCGTCGAACGCGTGCTCCGGGAGGTCCCAGGCGCGCGTCTGCGCGTTGGGATTGCGCCGCGCGTTCGTGAAGCTGCTGCGCGCCAGCGCGGCGAGGTGCTCCGCCTCGAGCCCGTAGCGCCGGTCGTACTCGTCACCGAGCGCGGCGAAGACCTCGGGCCAGACCATCGGCACGCCTTCGGTCTCGTACGGCACCCACGCCGCGGCTCCGAGGTTCGACACCGCCTCGCACGTCGGGACGTTTCGCATCATCTCGACGCCCGCCACGCACGCGACGTCGTAGCGGTCCGCTTCGAGGTCCGCCATTGCCGCGAGGACCGCGACACTCCCCGGACGCGCACGCGGCTTCGTGGCGGGACGTGGGCAGGCCGGTGAACGCAGGGTCCGCCTCGACCAGGAGCCCTCCGAGATGAGCCTGGCCGCAGTAGATCTCCGACCCGAAATTCGCGACGTGTCCGACCTCGACGTCCGTCGCGTCGATCCCGGCGTCCGCGAGCGCGCCCTGCACCGGTTCGGCGAGCATCGCAGCCAGGTCCGAGCCCTCGCGGGCCCAGCTGCGCGAGAAGTCGGTCTGCGCGCCCCCCAGCACGAAGACGCTCGTTCCGAAGCTCACCGGCCGAGGGGTTGTGCGTCGAGCTCTTCGGCTCCGACCCACCAGGCGTGGTACCCGATCGGCACCCGTTGGGGAATTTGGATTCGCGCCACGGGACCATCCCCGACCCGCTGCGCGTCCACGACGATCGCTTCCGACGCGCCGGTCCCCGCCTCGGTCACGAAGGTGAGGACGTAGCCGTCGTCCTCCGCCGTGGCCCCCGGGCGGGGCGCGAAGACCGTCTCGCCACCAAAGCGACCGTCTCCGTAGCCGTGGGTGATGCCGGCGCCGGTGTCCGTGTCGTACTTCACGAACCCGTCGAACAGCAACGCGGGTTGCTCGGCGATACGAGGGTTGTAGGCGAACCGCGTCGGCCGCCCGAGTCGCTGGTTGTTCATCCGCGGGAACTCCGTCATGACGTCGTCCAGCGCGCGCTCGTGCACCGCTCCCGTCACGAGGTTGAATCGCCACTCGTGGAGGTAGGGCTCGAGCCGCAACACGTCGATGTGCGGCACGACCGTGTCGGTCGTGGTCGCGGCGAGCGGGTTCTCGATCCGGCACCCGACGAGCACGACCTCGTCGCCCGATTCCCACGCGTTGATCGTGTGGTACATGTAGCAGGACTCGGCCTCGAACCACTTGATCTCGCCGCCGTCCGCGTGACGCCCGAGGATGCCGAAGCGAGCGGGCATGTCCGGGCGGAACGTCACCTTCGTCTTCCCCCGGGCGAGCAGCTCCGGGTCCCACATCAGCGGGAAGTCCAGGAAGATCGTGTGGTCCTCGGTGATCGCCAGGTCGTGGAGCAGCCGGGGCCCGGGGAGATCGATGTCGGTGTGGTGGACCATGCGCCCGTCGGCCGACATCACGCTGTACGTGAGGTAGGGCGGCAGCACGTTGTAGTCGAACACCATGAGCTCGCCGGTCTCCGGATCGAGCTTCGGATGCGCGGTGAGCCCGGTCGTGAGCGTCCCGCCGAAGTCGTACTCGCCGACGGTCTCGAGCGACGGCAACGCGACCTGGTAGCAGGGTCCGCCGAGCCACCAGAGCGCGAGCAACCGTCCCGCGTGGAAGACAAGGTCCGTGTTCGCGGTGTCCTTGAACGGGCCACCGGGGTGGGAGAAGTCGGGCCGCTCGTTGATCCCGGTCCACAGCGCGTGGCCGGCCGCCGTCTCGGCCGCGAGTGCCTGCGTGCGCACGAACCGGTTGCGATACGTCACGCGCCCGTTCTCAAAGTGCAGCGCATGGATCATGCCGTCGCCGTCGAACCAGTGGTACCGGCCCACGGGCTTGAACATCGGGTTCGAGCCGTTGCGCGCGAACACACCTTCGAGGTCGGCGGGCAGCTCACCGACCACCGAGCACTCCGCGTCGATCTCGTCGGCGATCGGCGCGAACACACCCTCGAGGTACGGGCTGACTGCAGCTTCGGCACCCGGACGTTCGGTAATCGCGGTCATCGGTCCCCCCGGACGATCTCGAAGTCGCGCGCCAGCCTAAACCGATGGCTGCCGACGCCGGCCGGGCACGGACACGGCGAGCGTGAACGCCGCGGAGTAGGTCTCGCCGGGACGCACCGAGGGATGGTCGCCCGACACGAGCGAGTTCGTCGGCGCCGTCATCGGCTCGATCGCGCAGAACGGCTTCCCGGCCGGGGAGTAGATCTGCGCGTACGGATACCCGTCGTCGTAGGTGACGGTGAGCCGCCGCTCCTTGCTGGTCAGGGTGATGATCCGGTCGGCGCCCAGGGCGAACAGGTCGTCGAGGTCCCGGCCCGCGAGCGGCGCCGTCTCGGCCTCCACGGGTCGGGCTCGGCCCGTCGGGATCCCCCGCCCATCGAGCGCCGCGTCGGCCCGCGCGGGGAGGGCGAGCTCCCAGGTGTCGCGTGGCCCTCCGGGAAGCCGGAGGTACGGGTGCCATCCGAACGCGACCGGGACGCGGGCCGGGCCGTTCGGTCGCACCGTCGTCGTGACCCGCAGGCCGGTCGCCGCGAGCGTGACGTCCACCGCGATCTCGTGCGGGAACGGGAACGCCGCCATCAGGTCCTCGTGCGCGCCGAAGTCGAAGCGCGCCGCGAGCCGCGCGCTGCGCGGCCCGGCGCCGAGCCGTGTCACGTCCCATTCCGGCCTCGCGAGCATCAGCCCGTGGATCGGAAGACCGTTGTCGTCGGTGTGGAGGTCGATGCCCCGCAGGTCGACCTCGAGGTTCCCGACGCGGTACCGGTCCCTCGCGAGCCGGTTCGCCCACGGATAGAGGAGTGGGATCCCGGTCGTGTGCCCGGCCTTGTACCCGGAGAGTCCACCGGGCAGGGCGACGAGCTCCTTGCCGCGGTGGGTGAAGGATGCGACCAGCATCCCGAGCGACGGGAGCACCACCGCCTCGCAGTCCCCCGCGCTCAGCACCACGGCCGCGGCGCCGTGCCACGTGCGCACCGCGGTGGACGGTCGCCTCGTCGACTGCGTCTTGGTCATGGCGTCAGGTTGATCACGTCGATGCGGCTGACCGAGTGGTCCGCCGCGCTTCTCGACCACGACGTCCGCGTCGCGCCACGTCGGGTGGATGCACTCGCGCAGGTTCACGAGGTTCACCTCGCGCCAGACGTCTCGAGCGAAGGTTCGCCGGCTCGCGATGTCCAGGCCGGTGAACTCCGCGTAGAACGAGCCGGGCGGCGGTGCGTCGCAGAGCTCGAGAAATCGGAACACGTACCAATCCTCCATCGCGTCCTCGGACGCGTTCAGGTACACGGGGATGTCGAGCCTCGCGCCGAACTGCAGCGCGTTGACGCCCTCGAGCACCAGGACCTCGGGTGCAGTGAGCCGGCGCCGCTCGTCGGTCAGGACGTCGTAGGTGACGTGGGAGTAGATCGGGACCGTGATGTCGGGTTCTCGGCCGCGTATCGCATGGAGGAAGGCTTCCACCGCTGCAGTGTCGTAGCTCTCCGGGAAACCCTTCCGGTGCAGGATCCCCCGACGTTCGAGCACGGCGTTCGGGAGCAGGAAGCCATCGGTGGCCACGACTTCGACCCGGCCGGGGGCGAAGTGCTCGGACACCGCGGCCGCGGCGGTGCTCTTGCCGACGGCCACCCCGCCACCGATCCCGACCAGCAACGGCTCGGCGCCGACCGCCCGCTCGGCCACGAGACGGGCCAGCGGTGCGTAACCCTCCCGGACCTCCACGAGGCGGAGGTTACGCACGCGCCGGCGGGACGTGTGCCACACGCCACGCGGGCGATCCCCTTTTCAGTCCCGGGACGCGAGAGAATGATGCGATGTCGGCCGTGGACGCTCGTTCTTCAGCGCGCGCAGATGCGCCGGAAGCAGGTGGCGACACCACGAGCGCCGGCTCGGGCAACGGCGTCACGACGCGTCACCTCGTCCGCATGCGCTACATGCCCGGCCTCGACGGGCTCCGCGCGTTCGCGGTCACGGCGGTGCTGCTCTACCACGCCGACCTGAACTGGATCCCGGGTGGTTTCCTGGGGGTCGACGTCTTCTTCGTGATCAGTGGGTACCTGATCACCTCGCTGCTGCTCGCCGAGTTCCGGAACCAGGGCCGGATCGGTCTCGGCCAGTTCTACCTGCGGCGGGCCCGGCGCCTGCTCCCCGCGCTGTTCCTGCTCCTCGGTGTCGTCGGCCTGTTCGCCGTCGTCTTCCTCCCCGACGAGGTCACGAAGCTGCGCGGCGACGTGGTCGCCGCGCTCCTCTACGGCACCAACTGGTGGCAGATCTTCCGCAACGTCTCGTACTTCGAGGCCGCCGGCCGCCCGCCGCTGCTCCAGCACCTGTGGTCGCTCGCGGTCGAGGAGCAGTTCTACCTGATCTGGCCACTGCTGCTCACCGGCATGTTCAAGCTGTGGCGCGGCCGCCGGCGCCCGATGCTGCTCGCGACGTTCGCGATGGTCGCGGTCTCCGCGCTGTTGATGATCGGGCTGTCGATGAGCCGCGGTTACCCGATCGATCACGACCCGTCGCGCGTCTACTACGGGACCGACACACGCGCCTTCACGATGCTGATCGGCGCCATGCTCGCGATGGTCTGGGCGCCGTGGCGGCTCTCCGGCAAGACGTCGCGCGGCGGGCGGATCGTCCTCGACGCGATGGGGCTCGTCGGCATCCTCGGACTCGCGTGGATGTTCCTCAACGTGAGCGAGTTCTCGAACAACCTCTACCGCGGCGGGTTCGTGGTCTGCTCGGTGCTCTCCGCGCTCGTCATCGCGGTGACCGTCCATCCGGCTGCCGACCTGGGCCGGTGGTTCCTCGGCCGGCAACCCATGCGCTGGATCGGCGAGCGGTCCTACGGCATCTACCTGTGGCACTGGCCGGTGTTCATGGTCACCCGGCCCGTGCTGGACATCGGCCTCACCGGTACCCCCAACCTGATCCTGCGCCTCTCGGTCACGGTCGCGCTCGCCGAGCTGTCGTACCGCTACGTCGAACAGCCCATCCGCCAGGGTGCGCTCGGCCGCTGGTTCAAGCAGCTCCGCAGTGCGACAGGGTCCGAGCGCATCGCCATGAGCGCGCGCACCGCGGTGATCAGCGGGTCGATCGCGCTCGGCATCGTCCTGCTCGCGATCGGGCTCGTGAACGGCCGGCCCGCGCCGATCCCGCCCGGCCTGGACACCCAGGCCGCCTCCGCGCAGTCGACCGTCACCACGCTCCCCCTCACCCCGACCACCGCCGGTGCGCCCGGAGCCGCGCCGGCCGCAACTCCCGGAGTCGCGCGCATCACGTTGATCGGTGACTCCGTCATGGTCGGCGCGGCGACCGCGCTCACCCAACGGCTCGGCCCGGTGCGCATCGACGCCGCGGTGAACCGGCAGTTCGGAAACGCGATCGACATCCTCCGCGCCATCAAGGACTCGGGTCAGCTGAGCGACACGGTCGTGGTCCACATGGGAACCAACGGCGTCATCACGCAGGGTCACATGGACGCGATCATGGACATCCTCAAGGACCGCAAGCGGGTGGTGTTCATCAACCTGAAGGTCCCGCGGCGCTGGGAGCAACCCGACAACGACGTGATCGCCGCCAACATCGCGAAGTACCCGAACGCGGTGCTGATCGACTGGCACGCGATCGGCGCGGCGCACCCCGAGTACTTCTACGAGGACGGCATCCACCTGCGCCCGGACGGTCCGCGGGCGTACGCAGAGCTCATCGCGCAGCAGACGTCCGCCAACCCGTAGCGGGCACTCACATCCGGCGAAGTCGGTGGTGCGCCACCGCCGGGGGCGGGTCGGTCAGTTGTGCCGCGGCTCCGGGGTGGGCAGGATGTGGCCCGGCGACCGCAGAATGCGGCCAGGGGCAGGAGGAACACCATGGGCATCGTCCGGACGGGCGGAGGTCGGCGCATCGCGGCGGGATCGCCGCATTCGCCATTGCGGTGGGCATGTCGGGGGTGGCCGCGGTGCACGCGGGTGCTGCCGCGGCGCCGGTACCCGGGCCGGGGACCGGTACCGATCTCGGGGTCGGGGGGTTCATCGTGGGCGGCGATGCCATCGCGGTCGGCCAGTACCCGTCGCTGGCCGCGATCATGTTCGACGAGCCCGATTTCCCGGCGCGCTTCCGGCTCTCGTGCACGGGCACCGTGGTTCGCCCGCGCTGGATCCTCACCGCCGGGCACTGCAGCATCGGCATGCTCTTCGGCGAACCGCTGGTCGTGCAGACCGGTAGTCGCGACCTTGGGTCCGCAAACGCGCAGACCCAGACGATCGCGATCAATCGCGCCATCGTTCACCGCACCTACTTCAAACGCGGCATTGGCTACGACGTGGCCCTGCTCCATACCAAGTCGACCGTCAATGCACCCGTCACTCGCCTCGCGACTGCGGCCGACGCAGCCCTGGTCGCGGGTGGGCGTTCGGCCACCGCGGTCGGATGGGGCCTGACGAAGCAGCTCGGCATCGAGGAACCGCCGCGTTGGACGGCCCTGCCCCCGCGCCGGGCGCGGGCGGTGGAGATCCCGATCGTCGACGACACGACGTGCGCTTCGACCTACGCCGACTTCCTCCCCGGCTACTTCATCGGTGCGAGCGACCTGTGCGCGGGCACGGAGGGGAAGAACGTCTGCTACGGCGACAGTGGTGGGCCGCTCTACGCGAAGGACGCGCAGGGCGCGCTGGTGCAGATCGGGATCACGAGTCGCGGCGCCGGGTGCGCGAACAAGCTGTTCCCCGCGATCTTCACCGACGTTTCGCGGCGTGCAGGCCTGGATCCAGAAGTACACGACGCAACCGTGCACGAAGAAGATCGTGTTCCCGGCCGACCCCGACTTCCCGGGCGAGCAGTTCCCGACGGGGCCCTTGTACGCCTGCTGAGTCGTCGTCGGTTGTTGAGTTGACAGGATCGAACGTATGTTCGTATACTGAGCGCACTCCCCCGAACCACTGCTCTTCCCCCGTTCGAGTTTTGTCTCCGGTTGGGAGTGGGTTGTGGTGGTTGGGTTGCGGGAGTCGATCGAGTCGTTGCGGTGTTTCGTCGCGGCGCTTGATCCTTCGCGACTCGATGGGACGGAGGCGAAGGAGCTGGTGGCGGCGAGCGTGGAGCTGGAGCGGTTGGCGGGGGCGGTGCGCACGTTGGCGGCGGGGCGGGTGGCCGAGACGGGGGCGTGGGCCAACGATGGTCCGTTCCGTGACGCGGCGGCGTGGATGGCCGATGTGGCGGGGGTGACGGTGGGTCGGGCGCGGGCGACGATCGAGACCGCCCAGCGGCTCGGTGCGCTGCCGGCGGTGGATGCGGCGTTGCGGTCGGGTTCGCTTTCGGAGGTGCAGGTCGACGCGATCAGCACTGCCGCGACCGCGAACCCGCGGCGGAAGGTGTGTTGTTGCGTTCGGCGGAGCTCGATGGGGTCAAGGGGTTGAAGCGGACGTGCGCGCGGGTGGAGGCCGCGGCGTCGACGGATCAGGCGCAGCGCTACGAGACCGCCCGACAGAACCGGTATCTGCGGTCTCGGCGAGTCTCGGATGTGGAGGGGCTCATCGAGCTGCGGGGCCCGATCGACGAGACCGCCCGGGTCATGGCCGCGCTCGAACCGATCGAAGCCGACCTGTTCGCCCAGGCGAGAGGACGGGATCCCGAGGACCGGGAGCCGCCCGAGGCGCGGGCGTTCGACGCGCTCGTCCTCATGGCAGATGACTCCGCGACGGTCGGCGCCGAATCGTCGGGACGGCGCGCTCCCGCGACGGTGGTGGTCCGGGTCGACCACACCGCGTTCACCCGCGGTCACACCGAAGACGGTGAGCGCTGCGAGATCGCCGGGATCGGACCGGTACCGGTCGCGGTGGCCCAGAAGCTGGCCGGCGACGGGATCTTCAAGGCGTTGATCACCGACGGCACCGACGTGCGCGCGATCAGTCACCTCGGTCGGACAATCCCGGCCCGGATGCGCAGCGCGATCGAAGAGCTCCAGCCCGAGTGCGTCATCGTGGGCTTTCACGTCGACCGGCACCTCGAGATCGACCACAACATCCCCGTCGAAGCCGGCGGACCCACCGCACTGTGGAACCTCAACCGGGTCTGTCACCATCACCACGACCGCAAAACCCGCGACCAGCTCCGCATCCAAGGCGAAGGACTCCACAAACACCTCGTCCCCGGGCCCCGGCCCCCACCCGAGTCACGCTCGCCGTGAGCGCCGAACGGTCGGCGGTCGAGGTCTCCATCGTTGTTGCCGGGCTCCCGTGCCTGTCGTGAGCACCGCCGCCGTTGTCGTCGCGTGGTGGGCCAGGGGGGGACTTGAACTCTCCTCAAAGCGGTGACGGCTGATGTCGGCGGATGCCGGTAGCGCCGCTGACCTGCGTGTTTGCTCGCGGCGGTGTCCGCCGCGTCCCTCCGCTGACGGGGCATGCCGCGACGTCCGTGACCAATCCGTGACCACTCGCGGCTCGCGGTGCGGGGCGCGGCCATCCGCACAGGTTGAGTTCTCTACGCGCTGGACGACGGTTACGACGGTTCGAGGAGTGCGGCGATCATCGCGTCGGTGACGAAGCGCGCGTACCGCTGGACCGTCCACCCGCGTCGCCTGACGAGGACGTCGAACAGGTCTGGTGCGGTGTAGGCCCACATCACGTCGCGAGCGCTCAACCGCGTCATCCCGGCGCGCAACGCACCGAGACGCTCGAGGCTGCGCGCGTTGTGAGCCATTCGCTGGAGCCGTTCTGCTTCGATCTCGGCGAAGAGTTCGGCGGCGGCCGGGTCCTGGACGGTGACGTCGCGGAGGAGCAGCACGATCGGCGAGACCCTCGGTGACACCTCAGCCACGAGCTCGCCCCACGCCTCGAGAGCTTCCCGCCCGTTTGCCGCGCCTGCCTGACGCTCATCGGATCGAAGCTCCGCAGCCCTGGTTTGAGCGGGATCGCCCCGCAGCGCACGCTCAACGAGCGCGCGGACGAGGCCCGGTTTGCCGCCAAAGGCCTTGTAGATGGTGGCAGTCGAGACGTCGGCTGCGTCTGCGATCTCGGCGACGGTGGTCGCGGCGAACCCGGTCGCGTCGAATCGGCTCCAGGCGGCATCGAGCACTACCTGACGTTGGCGGCCCGCTGCCGCGCGGGCGGCCTGAAGCGTCGTAGCGGCGTCGCTTGACGGGATGGGCGGGCGGGGTCACACTCATTTCAGTCCACCGTAGTAGATCGAATATCGAGAGGATCCGACCATGACGACTCCGAGCGACGTGGTCGACCGGCTGTGCGACGCCATGAACGGCCATGACCTCGAGGCGCTCGCGGCGTGTTTCGCCCCCGAGTACCGCAACGACACGCCAGTGCACCCTGCGCGGGGCTTCGTCGGCCGTGAGCAGGTGCGCCACAACTGGGCACAGCTCTTCGGTGGCATCCCTGACCTCGGTGGATCCGTCACCGCGCGTGGCCGAGACCCCCGACGGCGTGTGGACGGAGTGGGAGATGCACGGGACCCGGCGCGACGGTCAGTCGCACCGGATGCGTGGCGTGGTCATCTTCGGCATCGCAGGCGAGGAGATCACGGACGCCCGGTTCTACCTCGAACCGGTCGACGACGACACGAGCGGTGTCGATGCCGCGATCGATCGCCTCCTGCCGACCAACGAGGTCCGATGACGCGCGTCAGCAGCGGGGGCGGTGCGCGATGCGTGCCCGCCCGAGACGCTGGTACGGGTGACGAACCCGTTCGTGCGGGCCGTGGTCCGTAGCCCGCTCGGCCGACGCGTCGGGGCACTGGCGATCATCGACCACCATGGCCGGCGAACCGGTGCCGCCCGTCACGTCGTCGCGGCATGGCACGAGCTCGACGGAAGGGGGTTCGTCGTGACGCCCGCGGGCTGGCGCGCGCAACTTCACGGGCGGCGCACCCGCGCGGATCCACCACCAGGGGTTGACCCGCACGATGACCGGAACCCTCGAGAACGATGCCAGCCGGGTCGCCGCCACCCTCCAGCGCCTGTTCGACGCCGGCGCGTCGCCTCGCAGCACAGGACTCGCGATCGACGAGCATCACTCGATCGACGCCGCCGACGTGACCGCCGTCCACCGTGCGATCGTCTGGTTCGACCCCGAGACGTGACTGGAGCGCATTCATCGGAGCTTCTCGGAGCCCACCGTTCCCAGCGGAGGGAAGGGGACGGTCTTCGCCGGCGGCGCCGCATCGGGTCCATGGTGTGAGCCTGCGCAGGTTCCGCATTCGCCGTTCGCGTCGTGCCGGGAGTGGGCGAGGGGGGACTTGAACCCCCACATCCTTTCGGACACAGGCACCTGAAGCCTGCGCGTCTGCCAATTCCGCCACTCGCCCGAGTGGAGTGACGAGGGTAGCCCCACGGCTGTGCGCGCCACGATCCCGATTCGTCGCGCATGGGACTGAAGTCCCTACCCAGCTGCCGACCCAGTCGGTAACGTCCGAGAACGCGCCGCGGCGAGTGGGGGGACCACCGTGCACAAGTTCTGGGGATGGCTCGGCCTGAACCTGGGCAAGCACTGGATCATCGTGCTCTCCCTCGGCGCGGTGCTGACCCTCGGACTCGGTTACGGCATCACGAACCTCAAGTTCGCGACCGGCCAGGACAGCTACCTCAACAAGACCGATCAGGTCTACAAGGACAGCGTCGCCTACCAGAAGCTGTTCGGCGGTCAGGCCATGCTCACGCTCGTGACCATGGACAAGGGTCATACGGTCGAAGAGCTCTTCACCCCCGAGAACATCGCCCAGTGGAAGTCGCTCGACCAGAAGCTCCGCGAGCGCAAGGACCTCGTCAACGTCGTGAGCCCGTTGACCGCGCTCGAGTTCAACGACGCACTGGTGCTTGGTCCGGGCGGCGATCCCACCCAAGGGGTTGCGGGCAAGATCCTCCTCGATGGGGTTGCACGCGCCAAGGATCCCGCATCGCAGGACGCCCGCAACGCGGACGCCGCCGCGACGCTGACCCGGATCAACGACATACCCCCCGCCGATCGAACGCTCGACAACGAGGCGTACGTCGAGTTCCTCCTCCACGACAACCAGGGCAAGGTCCGCAAGCCGTTGCTCGCGAACTTCCCCGACGATCGCCACGCGGAGATCGTCACGCGCCTCGCCGGCAACGCATCGATCGAGAACGAAGGCACCGCGGCGGTGTTCGTCCAGGACGCGTCGAAGCAGCTGAAGTTCGCCAACGCGAGCATCGTCACCACCGGCGCGCCGATGCTGCTCAAGAACGTGAACGACTACCTCACCGGCGGGATGCTCACGCTCGGGGCGATCGCGGTGGCGATCATGGCGCTGATCCTGATCGTGCTGTTCAGCGTCCGGTGGCGGCTCCTCGCCCTGGGTGTGGTCGTGATCGGTGTGATCTGGGCGTTCGGCATCGCGGGGTACCTCGGCATCCCGCTCACGATCGTGACCATCGGTGGCCTCCCGGTGATGCTCGGCATCGGCATCGACTACGCGATCCAGATGCACGCCCGCGTGGAGGAAGAGGTCGTGATCGACCGGGCGGACCACCCGATCCAGGAGACCGCCCGCAACCTCGGTCCGGCACTGCTGGTGGTGACGTTCGACGCGATCTTCGCCTTCGCGGCGTTGCGGTTCGCGAAGGTCCCGATGTTGCGCCAGTTCGGTCTGCTGCTCGCCGTCGGCGTTGCCGCGATCTGTGTCAACAGCATCATGGCCCCGCTCGCCATCCTCGGCATCCGTGAGTACAAGTCGCCCACGAAGCGCAAGGACTTCCGGGAGGGTCCGCTCGGCCGGTTCGTCGTCTGGCTCGGCAGCATCCCGGGGAAGGTCGCGGTGTGGCTGGCGATCGCGAGCGTGCTGATCTTCGCGGGCGGCATCATCACCGAAGGCAAGCTCAAGCTGCAGACCGACCCGATCCAGTGGGTGAATCAGCAGTCCCAGGTGATCAAGAACCTGGACGTCGTCGACCGGGAGACCGGATCGTCGAGCGAGCTCGGCGTCTACGTGCAGGCCAAGAACGACTTCAGCGACAAGACCGTCGGCTTCATGGACAAGTTCACCCGCGGCCAGCTCGAGAAGTACCCGCGGACGCTGCTGACCGGGTCGAGCATCGTCGAGATCGTCAGCGACCTGAGCGACGTACCCGGCGCCGACCACCTGGCGCCGACGGGCGACCAGGTGAAGGCCGCCTACGACGTCGCACCGCGAGACATCCAGCTCTCCACCGCGAATCCGGGTGCCGGGGCGCTCAACCTGGTGTTCCGCACCGGGCCGAGTGGGCTGGATGCCCGGGCGGTCGTCGTGCGGGAGATCCGCAAGACGACGAACCCACCCGCGGGTGTCCGGGCGACTCCGTCGGGCCTGGCGGTCGTCGGTGTCGGCCTCCTCGACAACCTCGAGGCGAACCGGATCCTGCTCACCTACCTCGCGATCCTGTTCGTCTTCCTCTTCCTCTCGGTCCGGCTCCGCAGCATCGTCCGGGCACTGCTCTCACTCGTCCCGGTGCTCATCGCGGTGGGTGCCGCGTCGCTCTTCGCCTACGTCCTGGACCTCAAGCTGAGCCCGATGACCGCGGTCGGCGGCCCACTGGTCGTCGCCGCGTGCACGGAGTTCACCTCGCTGATCCTGCTGCGTTTCGTGGAGGAGCGACGGCGAGGATTCTCACCGCGCGCTGCGATCGAGGTGACCGCCTCCCGCACCGGACGGGCCTTCGTCGTCTCCGCCCTGGCCGCCATCTCCGGCGTCGCGGTGATCGCGACATCGTCACTGCCTCTGTTGCGCGACTTCGGTCTCGTCGTGGGACTCAACGTCGCCGTCGCGCTGCTCAGCGCGCTGGTGGTGCTCCCCCCGCTCCTGGTCTGGGCCGACCAGAAGAATCGCCTCTGGGTGACCCGCGGGCTCGTCCCCAAGGAGACCCTGGACCGGGCGAACAGGGAGCGGGACCGGGTTCCCGTCGGCTGACCAGGGGCGATCGCTGCGGGACGGCTGTACCCGGTTTGGGCCGGTCCGGGCCGTACACTCGGTGCCGATGGGAGTCCAGGGCTTCGAGCGTCGGCTCGAGCGGCTGGTGGAAGGCACCTTCGGGAAGGCCTTCCGCAGCGGTCTCCAGCCGGTCGAGATTGCACGCAAGCTGTTGCGCGAGATGGACAACGGCCGCACCATCGGCGTGCGGGGCACCGTCGCGCCGAACTACTTCCTCGTCTGCCTCTGCGCCGAGGACGCCGAGCGCTTCGACGACTACGCCGACGTCCTCGAGCGCGAGCTCGCCGAGGAAGCCCGCGACCACGCCCGCTCCGACGGCTACCACTTCCTCGGTCCCGTCCTCGTCGAGCTGGTCGAGGACCCCCGGCTCCGAAAGGGCGACCTCGAGGTCGAGGCGTCGATCAAGGAGGGCCCGGGCGGCCGGGTCGGCGCACTCGTGCTGGCCGACGGCCGTCGGCTCACGCTCGGCGCCGAGCCGTTCGTGATCGGGCGCCTCGCCGACTGCGACCTGCCCGTCGAGGATCCCCTGGCCTCCCGGCGTCACGCCGAGATCCGCCCCGAACCGGACGCCTACCGCCTCGTCGATCTCGGATCGCTCAATGGGACGTTGGTCAACGCGGCTCCCGCGAAGGACCACGTGCTCATGGATGGCGACGTGATCGGCATCGGTGCGGTGTCCATCCGGTTCGAGGCTTCGTAGCGGCCGAGGAGCGCAGTGTCCGAGGGCTTGCTCACCGTTCTCAAGTTCTGCTTCCTCGCGCTGCTGTACCTGTTCCTCTTCCGGGTCGTGCGGATCGTCCGGCTCGAGCTGAAGCCCGCGAAGGTCGCGGTGCCGGCCACCGCAGCCGCCGCGGCGCCGAGCGCCGCGGCACCCGCAGCCAAGCCGCGGAAGCGGGACAAGTCGGCGCGCGGGGGTGCCCAGCTACACCTCCTGGACCCGCCCGGTCGCAGCGGTGAGGTCTACGCGATCACGGAGGAAGTCACCGTCGGGCGCGCCCCCGGGTGTGGCGTGGTCCTCGACGACGACACCTTCGTGTCCCAGGTTCACGCCCGCCTCTTCCAGCGCGGGCGCGAGACCTACGTTGAGGATCTCGGCTCGACGAACGGGACGCTGGTGAACGGGGTGCGGATCTCGGAGGTCACCCGCCTGCACCGCGGCGACCAGGTCCAGTTCGGCAGCACCCTCGGGGAGATCACCCGATGAGTCGGGCCCGAGCATGAAGCTCGTTCCCGGGGGCGCAACGGACCAGGGACAGGTCCGCGACACGAACGAGGACGGGTACGTCGTCGATCGCCGGTTGCAGCTCTTCGCGGTCGCCGACGGGATGGGCGGGCACCGCGCCGGTGAGATCGCGAGCGCGACCGCGCTCGAGGCACTGCGGGCGGCGGTGGCATCCGGGACGGGGCTGGGCGACGCGATCACCAACGCGAACGAGGCTGTCCACGGGAAGGCCGCGGCGGGACGCCGAGCTCCAGGGCATGGGAACGACCCTCACCGCGGTGGTTCCCGACGGCAACGGCGTGCTGGTCGGCCACGTCGGCGACTCGCGCGCGTACCTGTTGCGCGACGGCGAGCTCCGCCAGCTGACGACGGACCACAGCCTCGTCGAGGAGCTCATGCGCGAAGGCACGCTCACCGAGGAGCAGGCCGCGACGCACCCCCAGCGCTCGGTCATCACCCGCGCGCTCGGGGTGGAGGAGTCCGTCGAGGTCGACGTGTACCCGGTGCCGCTCGTCGTGGGCGACCGGCTCCTGATCTGTTCGGACGGCCTCACCTCGATGCTGCGCCCGGACGCGATCGGGGGGCTGCTCCGGCGGGAGAGCGACCCCACGCGCGCCGCGAACCTCCTGGTCGACGCGGCGAACGCGGCCGGAGGCGAGGACAACATCACGACGGTCGTGATCGACATCGAGGACGACGGTGCCGATCCGTTCGCGCCGTCCCCCGCCTCGGTCGGCGCCGCCGTCACCGTCGCGGCACCCATGGCCCTCCCCGATTCCCCGTCCGACGTTGGAACCGACGTCCACGGAGGCGCGCCGGATGCGCCGGACCGCCCGGGAGCGGCCACCGCCGCGACACCGGTGACCGAACGCCCGACCGCCGCGGTCCCACCGGTCAACCCCGCCGCGCGCACCGATCGCGCGCCACCGACGCGGCCCCCGCCGGGCTCCCCGAGGGCGCATCCGCCGCGCACGCGCTCGCAGAACGCGAACGTGCCGAACGCCGCAAGGAACGCGACCGTCACCCGGTGCGATCCGCCGGCCGGTTTGCCCGCTTCATCTTGCCGATCATCCTGATCCTCGGGCTCGCGGTGGCCGTCACGGCCTGGTACGCCCGCCGGACCTACTACGTCGACTTCAACCAGTCGGGCCAGGTCACCGTGTACCAGGGCCGGCCGGGCGGGTTGCTGTTCTGGGACCCGACGGTGATCCGCCGCACCACCCTCACCAAGGCCGACCTCCCCGAGGACGCACGCGTGGACGTCGAGGACCGCAAGGAGTTCGCCGACAAGGGCGCGGCGATCTCGTTCGTCGGCCGGGTCGAGGCCCGGGCGACCGCGGCCACCAGCACGACGACGACCACCACGACCACGAACCCGCTGGTGCCGGTTCCGTCCACGTGAGCGTCATCAGCGGCCGGCGCCGCACCGAGGAGCTGGGCCTCGGCATCCTCGCGCTCGTCATCGTGGGGTCCGGCTACGTGCTCCTCGCGCTGTCCGAAGCCCCGCAGCTCCCCGCCAACCTCTGGGGCTTCCTGCTCGCCATCCTCGGCCTGTTCGTGATCGCGCACCTCGCGGTACGACGTTGGGCCCCGCGGGCCGACGCAACGTTGCTCCCTCTCGTCGCCGCGCTGCTGGGCATCGGCTTCGTCACCATCTCCCGCCTGGACCTCGCGGTGCCCGAGGCCAAGCGGGTCGCTCCGACCCAGGCGCTGTGGACCGCGGTCGGCGTCGCCGCGTTCGTCGCGACGCTCGTGCTCGTCCGGAACGTGCGCACGCTCGCGCGCTACCGCTACACGTTCCTGTTGCTCGGGGTCATCGCACTGCTCCTGCCGCTCGTGCCGGGCATCGGAGTCGAGCTCAACCAGGCCCGGCTCTGGGCCCGGCTCGGCCCGCTGACGGTGCAGCCCGGCGAAGCCGCGAAGGTCCTCCTCGTCATCTTCTTCGCCGCGTACCTCGTCGAGAAGCGCGAGCTGCTCTCATCCGGCAGCCGCCGCATCGGGCGCATGTACCTTCCCGACCCGAAGCACCTCGGCCCGCTGGTGCTGCCGTGGGTCGTGGCGATCATGATCATGGTCCTGCAGAAGGACCTCGGCTCGTCGCTGCTGTTCTTCGCGGTGTTCGTCGCGATGCTCTACATCGCCACCGACCGCTCCGCGTACCTCGCCGGCGGCGCGGTCATGTTCGGTGCCGCCGTGGTGATCGCGTACCAGACGTTCGGCCACGTGCAGACCCGCATCGACACGTGGCTCGACCCGTGGCACGACCCGCAGAACAAGGGCTACCAGCTCGTGCAGAGCCTCTACGGGTTCGGCAGCGGCGGGTTCCAGGGCACGGGGCTCGGCCTCGGCCGGCCCGACGTCATCCCCGTCGCGACGACCGACTTCATCTTCGCCGCGATCGGTGAGGAGCTCGGGTTGCTCGGCACGGTCGCGGTCGTGATCGCGTTCATGCTGCTCGTCGGGAGCGTGTTCCGCATCGCGATCCAGTCGCGGCGGCCGTTCTCGAAGCTCTTCGCGGCCGGGCTCGCGACGATCCTCGGCGTGCAGACCTTCGTGATCGTGGGTGGCGTCACGCGCTTGATCCCGCTCACCGGCGTGACCCTGCCCTTCGTCTCGTACGGGGGTTCGTCGCTCGTGGCGAACTTCGTGATCCTGGCGCTGCTGTTGCGCATCTCGGACGAGAACGCGGTCGACGAAGCGGCCGCGGCGGAACACGAGGCGCGCCGGGCCGCGGTCGAGGCGGCGCGACCGTGAACCGGGCGATCGGCCGCGGTCGCGATGGCCGTCATCGTGCTGATGCTGCTCCTCGTGGCTCAGCTCACGTACCTGCAGGTCATCGACGCGAAGCAGCTGGCGGACGACCCGCGCAACTCGCGGACGTACCTCAAGGACTTCACGAGACCACGCGGCGAGATCATCAGCGCGGACGGCAAGATCCTCGCGCGCTCGATCCCGTCCAAGGACGAGTACGAGCGTCAGCGCGTGTACCCGTACGGCGAGCTCTTCGCCCAGACGGTCGGTTACCAGTCCGTCGTCGTCGGCAGCACGGGCGTCGAAAAGGAGTACACGGCCGTGCTGTCGGGCCGCGATCGATCACGGCTGCGCCTCAAGGACCTGGGCGACCTCCTGCTCGGCAAGGAGCAGACCGGCAACGTCGTGCTGAGCCTGCGCACCGACGTCCAGCTCGTCGCCAAGGCTGCGCTCGGCAACCAGCAGGGCTCGGTCGTGGTGATGGACCCGAAGACGGGCGCGCTGATCGCCATGTACTCGAACCCGAGCTTCGATCCCCAGCCGCTCGCCGGTCACGACCCCAAAGCCGTGCAGGCGTACTGGCGCTCGCTCGAGCCCGACAGCCCCGACACCACGCTGTTGCCGCGCGCGTACCGGCAGCGCTACCCACCCGGCTCGACGTTCAAGATCGCGACGACCGAGGCCGCGCTCGACACCGGCCTCGCCACCCCCCAGACCCCGTTCCCGGCCGTGAGCTCGTTCCTGGCCCCGCAAGCGGGTCAAGCGATCGCGAACTTCGGTGGGGAGAGCTGCGGCGGGACCCTCGAGGAGAGCTTCGTCCATTCGTGCAACACGACGTTCGCGAAGCTCGGGCTCGATCTCGGCGAGCAGTTCCCACCCAAGCTCGCGGGCTTCGGCATCTACGCGGCGCCGCCGATCGACCTGTCACCCGGCGCCGCCGAGAGCAGCGGGCCGGTCCCGGGGACGTTCAACGACAACAAGCCGCAGTTCGCGCTCGCCGGCATCGGGCAGGGCGAGGTCGCGGCGACCCCGCTGCAGATGGCGCTGATCGGCGCCGACGGTGGCCAACGGCGGGACCGTGATGCGGCCCCACGTCGCAGCCGAGATCCGCGACGACGAAGGCAAGCTGCTCAGCACCGTCACCCCGAAGTCGTGGAAGGTCGCGATGCCGATCACGACCGCGGCGACGATCCGCGACTTCATGGTCCAGGTCGTCGAGCGCGGCACCGGCACCGCGGGCCAGATCGCGGGCGTTTCGGTCGCCGGCAAGACCGGAACCGCCCAGAGCTGCGATGGGTGTTCTCCCCACGCGTGGTTCGTGGCGTTCGCGCCGGCCGAGGCCCCCCAGTACGCGGTGGCGGTGTTCGTGGACAAGGGCGGGAACATGGGGAACGAGGCGACGGGTGGCCGCGTCGCCGCACCGATCGCCGGGGCAGTCTTCAAGTACCTGCTGAACAAGTAACCGCGCTCCGACCGGGCGGGTCCGAAGACCCTGGATTCATCAAGAACATCCGCCCGTTCCCGGCTCCGAACCGGGCTGACCGGTAGCGTTGCGACGATCCCATGGCTTCCCCTTCGACAGTCTTCGCGGACCGCTACGAGATCGTCAGCGAGATCGCCGCGGCGGCATGGCCGACGTCTATCTCGCTCGCGACTCCAAGCTCGACCGCCCCGTCGCGCTCAAGGTCCTCTCGCCGGAGCTCTCCCGCGACCCGACGTTCGTCGAGCGCTTCCGGCGCGAGGCCCAATCCGCGGCCGGTCTGAACCACCCCAACATCGTCGGGATCTTCGACTGGGGCCAGGAGCACGGCACCTCGTTCATCGTCATGGAGTACATCGACGGCCAGACGCTCCGCGACCTGATCCACCGTGAGGGCAGGGTCGCGCCCGGGCAGGTCGCCGACATCGGCGCCGACATCGCCGCCGCACTTTCCTTCGCCCACCAGAACGGCGTGGTGCACCGGGACGTGAAGCCCGGCAACGTCCTCATCACGACCGCGGGCCAGGTCAAGGTCACGGACTTCGGCATCGCGCGCGCGGGCGGGGCGAACGACGGGCTCACCCGAACCGGCGCCGTCATGGGCACCGCGACGTATTTCTCCCCCGAGCAGGCCCAGGGAATCGCGGTCGACGGCCGCTCGGACGTGTACTCGCTCGGCGTGGTCCTCTACGAGATGGTGACGGGCCAGCCGCCGTTCACCGGCGACTCCCCGGTCAGCACCGCGTACAAGCACGTCCGCGAGCCCGTGGTGCCACCGAGCACGGTCGTTCCGTCGGTGCCGCCGGAGCTCGAGCGCGTCATCACGACGTGCCTGATGAAGGAGCCGGACGACCGCTACCAGTCGGCCGACGACCTGCGCACCGACCTCCTTCGGTTCCGGCGCGGTCAGGCGGTCGTCGGGATGCCGATCACCGCGGCGGTCACCACCGTCGCCGACTCCACGATGGTCGCCGCGGCGATTCCCGTCCCGCCGACCGCGGTGGTCCCGGTCACCGAGGCGGTACCGCCGAAGAAGGGCAAGGGTCCGATCATCGTCGTCGTCGTGCTGGTGCTCGCACTGATCGGCGTGGTCGGGTACCTCCTGGCGACCCAGCTCGGCAGCGACAGCTCCGGCGCCACCATCGAGGTCGCGAACGTCGTGAACCAGCCGGTCGGGCCGGCTCGCATCCTGCTCGAGGCCCAGGGGCTCAAGGTCACGGTCGAGCGCCGCCCGAACGACCAGGTCGCGAAGGGTCTCGTCGTGCGCCAGGACCCGTCGGCCGGGACGAAGGTCGGTGAGGGCGAGAACGTCGTGCTCACGGTCAGCGACGGTGCGGGCAGCGTGAAGGTTCCCGACGTCGTGGGCATGACGTTCGAGGAAGCGCAAACCGCGTTGGAGGCCAAGGGGCTGAGCGCGTCGCGCAACGACGAGGCCAGCGACTCGGTCACTCTCGGCGAGGTCACGCGCACCATCCCACCGGCCGGTGCGACCGAAGATCGCGGGAGCGTCATCGACGTCTTCGTCTCCGCCGGTCCCGCGCCGGTGAACGTGCCCAACGTCGCGGGCCAGGACCAGGTCGACGCGGCGCAGCTGCTGACTGACGCGGGCTTCAAGTTCGCGAAGGCCAGCCAGTCGAGCGGCTCGGTACCGGCGGGCACCGTCATCAGCACCAGTCCGACCGCGGGCACTCCCGCGCCACGGGGCAGCGTCGTGACCATGAACGTGTCGACCGGTCCCCAACAGGTCTCGGTGCCGAACGTCGTCGGCCAGACCCAGGGTGACGCGACCGCGGCGCTGACCAACGCCGGCCTGGACGTCCGCGTCGTGCAGGTTCCGTCGTCGACGTCGAACACCGGCAAGGTGATCACGCAGAACCCCACCAGCGGCAACGAGGTCAACAAGGGTTCGCAGGTCGCGATCACCGTCGGCACCGGACCCTCAGGCTCGACGACCACCTCGACGTGACCCGCGCGGCCACTCTGGCCCGCTGGTACACCGAGCACGGCCGGCACGACCTCGCGTGGCGGGCGACCCGTGAGCGTTGGCCGATCCTCGTCTCGGAGGTGATGCTCCAGCAGACGCAGGTCCCCGCGCGTGGCGGAGGCCTGGCCCGGATTCATCGGGCGGTTCCCGACGCCGGCTGCGATGGCCGGGGCCGGGCCCGGTGCGGTCATCGCCGCCTGGGGCCGGCTCGGCTACCCGCGCCGCGCCCGCCGGCTCTGGGAGGCCGCGAGCATCATCGCGGCCGATGGCTGGCCCGAGAACCTCACCACCTTGCCGGGGGTCGGCCGCTACACCGCCGCCGCGATCCTCGCCCAGGCCGACGACGCGGACGTCCCCGCCGTCGAGGTGAACATCCGTCGCGTCGTCGAACGGTGCCGCGGCCGGTCGCTGCCCGAGCGAGAAGCCGAAGCCGCGATGGTCCGGCTCGCGCGGCCGCTGCGCGGGCGGGACCGCCTGCTCGCGTTGATGGACGTCGGGGCGCAGCTCTGCAGGCCACGCGCACCGCGCTGCGGTGAGTGCCCGTTGCGCCGGCGGTGCGCGACCCGCGGCGAGCGGCCGGACGAGCCCCGTTCCCGCCAGCCCGCGTTCGCCGGATCGTTCCGCCAACGCCGCGGGCTGGTGATGGCGAGACTCCAGCCGACCACGACCGCGCCGTCGCGGTGGACGCTCGACGCGGAGGCGTTGGCCTCACTCGTGACCGACGGTCTCGCAGTCGTGCACGGTCGCCGCGCCGCGCTCCCGAGCTAGTGCCTGGTCAGGTGACGTTGGCCCGGTTCAGGCCGAGTCAGGGAGAGGGCGCAAACGTTGCCTGACCCGGCACTAAGCAGGAACGAGCGCGAGGAAGTTCCCCAGCAGATCGTGACCCGAGCTCGTGAGGATCGACTCGGGATGGAACTGGACGCCCTGGATCGGGTACTCGCGGTGACGGAGTCCCATCACGACGCCGTCGTTGGTCTCGGCGGTCACCTCGAGCACGTCGGGCACCGAGTCACGCTCGACGATCAGCGAGTGGTACCGCGTCGCGGTGAAGGGATCGGCGAGCCCCACGAACACTCCCGCGCCGCCGTGGTGGACCTCGGAGGTCTTGCCGTGCATCACACGCTCCGCCCGCACGACCCGGCCGCCGTAGAGCTGGCCGATGCACTGGTTGCCGAGGCAGACCCCGAGCACCGGCACCCCACGCTCGCCGAAGTCCCGGATCGCGTCGTTGGAGAGTCCGGCATCCTCGGGCCGGCCCGGGTCCGGGCGAGATGAGCACCGCGTCGGGTTCCGACGCCCGCATCTCGTCCAGGCTCACCGCGTCGTGGCGGTGGACGACCGGCTCGGCTCCTAGCTCACCGAGGTACTGGACGAGGTTGTAGACGAACGAGTCGTAGTTGTCGATCACCAGCACCCGGGCGCTCATCGCTTCCGCTCTCGGTCCTGCGGACCGGGCCGCTCGGGCCACACTCCGCTGGTCTCCCGGCCCAGAGCCGGTGGAGTCCCGCTGCGCTCACGCTTCGGAACCTGCCGCAGTCGCCGGCCCGGTCCGGTTAACCTCCACCGCTGTGCCGGTCTCCAAGGGGAAGCGATCCCGTCACACCGCCCGCGCCGAAGAACCGTGCGGGGAGCCCCTGTGGGTCCCGATCGTGATGTTCGCCCTGCTCTTCACCGGGACGCTGGTGATCGTCGTCAACTACCTGGGGATCCTGCCCGGCCAGCAACAGAACCGGTACCTGCTCCTCGGCCTGGCCGAGATCACCGCCGGGTTCGTCATGGCCACGTTCTACCGGTGACCTGACGCCTTCCTGACCGCCGGGAACTACAGGCCTGTCGTTCCCACAGATGGGGGACAACCCTGTGGATAACCACTCTCCCGCGGTGTCCCGATTCACTCGGCGCTTCTGGGACCGAGCAGGACCATGTCCTCCTTGCAGTGACGCGGGGCGTCGGGCTCGTCGTCGCCGGGCGCCGCGGTCATGGTCACCTCGGCGCCGCACACCCCGCAGCGGTAGCGGTAGTCCACCGGTCGCAGGGTGGACAGATCAGGCTCGTCGGGCGGTCCCGGCCGCATCATCGCCCGCACCAGTCGCACCGCCAGCAGGTACAGGACGAGGGCGGCGGCGACCGCGATGAGGATCCTGACGGCAATCGGCACTGGTACTCGGTTCAGTCGCGGCGGATCGACTCGGTGCGGGCCCGAGCGCGGGGGCTAGCCGAGTCGCTCGATGATGGTGGCGTTCGCCATGCCGCCACCCTCGCACATCGTCTGCAGGCCCCACCGACCGCCCGAGCGCTCCAGCTCGTTGAGCAGCGTGACCATGAGCCGCGCGCCGAAGCACCGAGCGGGTGACCGAGCGCGATCGCGCCACCGTTCACGTTGACCTTGCTCATGTCCGGGTGGTGCTCCTTCTCCCACGAGAGCACCACCGGGGCGAACGCCTCGTTGATCTCGACCAGATCCATCTCGTCGAGCTTCATCCCGGCGCGCTCGAGCACCTTCGTCGTCGCCGGGATCGGGCCGGTGAGCATCATCACCGGGTCGACTCCGGCGAGCGCGAACGAGTGGAATCTCGCCCGGGGCGTGAGGCCGAGCTCCTTGGCCTTCTCCTCGCTCATGATCAGCAGCGCGGCCGAGCCGTCGGTGATCTGCGACGAGTTCGCCGCGGTCACGACCCCATCGGGCTTGAAGGCCGGCTTCAGCTTGGCGAGCGTCTCCATCGACGAGTCGGGCCGGATGCCCTCGTCGGTGCGCATGGTCTCCAAGGCGTCGTCGGTGGTGACCGTCGATCGGGATGATCTCCCGGTCGAACCGACCCTCGGCGGTGGCCTGCGCGGCCCGCCGGTGCGACTCGACCGAGAAGCGGTCGTTGTCCTCACGCGAGATGTTCCACTTCTCCGCGATCATCTCGGCCGAGATGCCCTGCGGGACGAGGTTCGGGTACCGCTCGAGCATCCGCGGGCCGAACGGCATGCTGCCGGGGACGACCGATGCCCCCATCGGCACCCGCGACATGTTCTCGACGCCCGCGGCGATGACGATGTCGTACGCGCCGGCGATCACACCCTGGGCGGCGAAGTGCGCGGCCTGCTGGCTCGACCCGCACTGGCGGTCGACCGAGGTACCGGGCACGGTCTCGGGGAAGCCGGCCGCGAGCGCCGCGTTGCGCCCGACGTTCACGGCCTGGTCGCCGACCTGCATGACACAGCCCATGATCACGTCCTCGACGAGCGCCGGATCGATGCCGGTGCGGTCGACGAGGGCCTGGATGCTGTGCGCCGCCAGGTCGACGGAGTGGGTGTCCTTGAGCTTGCCGTTGCGCCGCCCGAGCGGGCTGCGGACTGCGTCGACGATGACTGCGGTGGGCATGGGGGGCCTCCAGATGCCGCGAACTTGACCGTTCGGTCAAGTCTACGTCCGGGCGGCCTTGTACATTCCAGGCCCGTGCGGGACATGGATCGATCGTTGGGCGACGGCGGCATGGCGCTGCTGGGCCGGCTGGGCGTGAGCTTCGAGCGCTACGGCGAAGGCTGGGTCGAGGCGACCTGGGTGCCGACCGAGGACGCGTGCAACCCGGCGGGGCCGGTGCACGGCGGTGTCTACGCCGTGGTGCACGATGCCGCGATGAACTTCGCTACCAACGCGGCGCTGGAGAAGGGTGAGCGCGGCGCGACGATCTCGATCACCTACTCCACGATGCGCGCCGCGAGCGCCGGTGTGAAGCTTGCGGTCCGGGGCGAGGTCATCCGGCTGGCCCGTCAGATCGCGTACCTCGAGACCACGATCACCAACGCCGGGGGCGAGCTCGTCTCCAAGGCGAGCGGCACGTTCATCCTCCGGCGGCGTGAGCCAAACCCTGAACCGACCCGTGCATCGAGCGAAGGGACCACGAAGCAGTCATGACCACGCGCACCGTTGTCGTCGGCGGCGGGATCATGGGTGCGGGGATCGCGTACGAGGCGCGCGTCGCCGGATTCCCGGTCACGATCGTGGAGTCGAACTCCGAGCTCCTCGAGGCCGCCAAAGGCCGAGTCGCGCACTACGGACGCGAGCCCGGTCGAAGGGTGCCGAGCTCCCCGGCTTCGGCACCCTCGAGCTCAGCACGGATCTCCCCGGTGCTGCCGCGGACGCGGACGTGATCGTCGAAGCAGTCTCCGAGGACCTGGAGCTGAAGCGCTCGATCTTCGTCACGCTCGGACTCACCGCGAGCGACGACGCGGTGCTTGCGTCG
Organism: uncultured Acidimicrobiia bacterium; assembly: GCA_963770095.1. Taxonomy (GTDB): domain Bacteria; phylum Actinomycetota; class Acidimicrobiia; order IMCC26256; family JAENVU01; genus Chersky-806. The sequence continues at coordinate 193,459 of CAVYOO010000003.1, read as the reverse complement.
AACACGAGCGGCTTGCCGATCGAGGTGCTCGGCGCGGCCAGCGAACGGCCGGGCCAGGTCGTCGGCACGCACTTCTTCAACCCGGTGCCGGCGATGCGCCTCGTCGAAGTCGTCAGCTCGGTGGAGACGAGCGATGCCACACTCGAGTCGCGCGCTCGACTTCTGCCACTCGCTCGGCAAGGAGACCGTCGAGATCCGCGATCTGCCCGGGTTCGTGACGACGCGGCTCGGCACGTTGCTGATGTGCGAGGCCATCCGCGCGTTCGAACAAGGCGTCGCGTCGGCCGAGCACCTCGATACCGCGATGAAGCTCGGATACAACCACCCGATGGGCCCCCTCGAGCTGGCCGACCGCGTCGGGCTCGACACGCTGCTCGCGATCCTCGACGACATGCGCGAAGCGTTCGGGGACGCGTTCCGCGCTCCACCTCTGCTGCGCCAGATGGTCGCCGCGGGCAAGCTGGGCCGGAAGAGCGGGCGCGGCTTCTACGACTACGACTGACCGCGCGATGACCGATCCGGCGCCGGGGCCCCGCACCAAGCGGATACGGCACGGCTGGTTGATCGAGGTCGGCATCGGGGTCGCGCTCTACTTCCTGTACGACACGCTGCGCGAACGGGCGGCGGGAACTGCGTCGGTGGCCCTGCGCCACGCGAACGAGATCGTCGACGCGGAGCGGTTCCTCGGGATCTACCAGGAGCACCGCATCCAGCAGGCGTTCCTCGACTGGAGCCCGTTCATCTCGTTCTGGAACATCTATTACGGCACGATCCACTTCGTGATGCCGGTCATCGCGCTCGTTGTGATGTACCGCAAAGCACCCGCGCGCTACGTCCGGTGGCGCAACACGTTGCTGTTCATGCTCGGCTTTGGTTTGCTGGGGTTCCTGCTCTACCCGCTCACTCCACCCCGGCTCATGCCGCCGCGCTACGACTTCGTCGACACGGCCGCGCAGTACTTCAACTTCGGTCCCCAGCAGCCGATCAAGCTCGACGCCGGCGGCGAGCCCACCGCGGCGGCCCGGGCCGCGTTCGGCAACCTGTACGCGGCCATGCCGAGCCTGCACGTGGGCTGGTCCACGTGGTCGGCGCTGGCCCTGCTCCCGCTCGTCCGGCGCCGCTGGCTCAAGGTGCTGGTGGGCCTGTACCCGTTCGCCACGATCTTCGCGATCGTCGTGACCGGCAACCACTGGATTCTCGACGCGGTCGGCGGCTGGGTCGTGCTGGCGGCCGGGTACGGCGCGGCGGTGCTGCTCGAGCGGGTCACAGCCCGGGTTCGGGGCGCACCCGCGTGACCACCATTTGTGAGGGGACCGCGAGGCGTGGCCGAACGCCTTGTCTCGGTGGAACGAGCGGCTTACCGTCGACCCGGCAGAGTCTCCGGGGGGGAGTTCACGATGGGATCCAAGGTTCGGTTCGCGGCGGTGCTCATGGGCGCGTTGATGCTCACCTCGGTGGTGGGCGCGGGGGTCGGCCATGCGGCCGACGACGACGTGAACGACGTCGGCGAGGGCACCCCGGCGGAGATGAAGCCGCGCTTCGTCACCCGCTGCACCTTCTCCCATCGCCTCGCGGACGACCCGATCGTCCGACCCGGTCAGCCCGGTGCGAGCCACCTGCACGACTTCTTCGGAAACCAGACCACGAACGCGGCCTCGACGGTGAGGTCGATGAAGCGGGGGACGACCACCTGCAAGAACGCCCAGGACCTGTCCGGATACTGGACCCCGAGCCTCAAAGTCGACGGCGCGATCGTCGACCCGACCCAGGTCAGCGTCTACTACCAGAGCAACGGCAAGCCGTTCAAGAAGATCAAGACTCCCAAGCGCGGCCTGAAGATCGTGGCCGGAAGCGCCATGGCCACCGCCCCGCAGGGCACGAAGATCACGTCGTGGGACTGCGCGCACGACAACACCGTGCCGAACGGCGTCGACGTGCCGACGTGCCCGCTCGGGACGCTGGCGCTGCACGTGAACTTCCCTGACTGCTGGGATGGCATCAACCTGGACTCGCCGGATCACGCCAGCCACATGGCGTACGCCAGCAAGGCCAAGACCTGCCCGCCGACCCATCCAGTGATGCTCCCGCGGGTGCGGGTGAACGTCCGCTACCCGACGACGGGTGGGCCGACGACGGAGCTGGTCTCCGGCGGCCAGTACTCCGGGCACGCCGACTTCTTCAACGTGTGGGTGCCCACGGAGCTGAGGCGACTCGTGAAGACCTGCATCAACGCCGGGATCACCTGCAACGCGAAGGCCTGAGCCGGGGCGCCGCGTCGAGGGCTACTGGTAGCCCGACATGATGTGGTCCAGCCACCACTGCGGCGCGGCGTTCATCAACGTGCCGAGGTCCCAGTAGTCCCACCAGCGCACGATGATCCCGTCGCGGACGTCGAACACCGACACGAACGGCAGCACGACGTGCTCCCCGGTGTGCCAGTGCCACTCCTCGGAGTGCTCGAGGATCACCCGGTCGGCCTCGGCGGTCATCGTCCCGGGCCGCGGGACGTAGCGCTCCAGCGGTTCGATGCCGAGGCGCAGCCGGGCTTCGATCGCGTCGGGGCCGCGCGCGCCCTCCTCGGGCGCGGGGACATCCGTGTAGTGCGAGTCCTCGTCGAAGTACGTCCGGACCGCGGCGAAGTCGCGCCGACCGAGGTCTTCCCAGAATCGCTCGATCAGTGCCTTGTTCGCGCTCGGGTCGCTCATCGCCTCATCCTGTCACCCGGGCCGGCGGATCAGCGGCGAGCCGCGATGAGCCGCGCCGGCATCCCGATCGCGACTTCGAGGACGCGGCAGTCGCGCAGACCCGCGCCCGTGAGCAGCGCGAGGGTCTCGTCGTCGCCGAGCGGAGCACCGCCGGAGCGCACGGTGCGCAGATCGGCGAGTGCACGTTGGCGCTGGTCGGCGCCGCCGTACGCGCCGAAGATCAACCAGCCTCCGTCCTTGAGCGCGTCCCGGCACCGTTCGAGGGCCACCCCGAGCAGCGCCTTCGGGATGAACGGACCCGAGAACCAGACGAGGTCGTAGCGGCCGCTGTCGGGCAGGGTCGTGACGTCCTGGTCCTGCACCTCGACCCGCCCGGTCAACCCCGCCGCCGCGACGTTCGGCGCGCGAGAGATCGAGCGACGGACCCCAGATGTCGATCCCGACGATGGACGCAGTCGGAAAGGTCCGGGCGAACGCGATGGCGAGCGCGCCGACGCCGACCCCGACGTCGAGGATCGTCGCGTCGTCGCGCCCGAGCGCGTCCGCAAGCCCGTCGAGCTGGGGCGAGATCCGGTCGCGGATGAGCGGTGCGAACGCCGCCGAGGCCTGGCCGAGGGAGGTCAGCAGCTCGGGGTCGCTCACGCTCCAGGTCGGCGGCGCGCCGCCGGGGTCGGCCGCGAACGCCGCGGCCGACAGCAGCATGGCCCGCGCGACCGCGGCGATCTGCGACGCGTCCTCGGTGCTCAGCCCGTCGAGGTCGGCCACGGTCGAGGCCACGGACGTGACCGCGCCGGCCAGGTCCTCGGGAAGCTCGGCCTGCCCCGTGCGCTCGGCCAGGCACGCGGCCAGCGCCGCGAGCGTCTCGGTCGCGGCCACGAGGTCGGCGACCCGGGCGCGCGCCGTCGGACCGGCTTCGGGGTTGCTTGCAGCAGGCATGGGCTCATCCCTCGGTCGTCGAAGCGGCGAATCTACGGGCTTGCGCTCCGAAACGCGAACGAAGGCGTTCGCCGTGCCGCCGTGCGGCCGAAATCGTGGGGTGCATGTCGTTGCGGTCGTCGGCGCGGTGCCGGATACTCGGACCATGCTGGAGCTCCGAGCGGTCTGCGAGAACTGTGCGACCGCGCTCCCGCCGGACGCGACCAATGCGATGATCTGCAGCTTCGAGTGCACGTTCTGCCGAGACTGCGTCGACGGCGTCCTCGCGAACGTCTGCCCGAACTGCGGCGGCGGCTTCGCGGCCCGTCCCGACCCGGCCGCCCGGGCTGCTCGACGCCTATCCGCCGAGCGCGGAAGTGATCCACAAGCCCGTGGGCACGCAGTAGGTCAGCCCCGCGCGGCCGCGATGACGTCGCGTCCCGGAGGTGCCGCTTCCTCGGCTCGTCACCGGGTGGGCCCACACGGGTGTAGAACGGCGGCATGGCACTCGATGGAACGTACGAACCGAGCCCGTGGGGACCCATCGCCATGCAGGTGGATCTCTACGAGAGCTCCGGCGGCAAGGAAGGCGGCGAGCTCGAGGGCAAGCCGTGCGTGATCCTCTGGACCCGCGGTCGCCAGACGGGGACGGTCCGCAAGACCCCGCTGATGCGAGTGAAGGACGGCGACCGGTATGCCGTGATCGCGTCGCTCGGGGGTGCGCCGAAGCACCCGGTCTGGTTCCTGAACATCCTGGGCGATCCGTTGGTGAGCCTGCAGGACGGGTCCGAGCTGCGCGACTACACCGTCCGGGTCGCCGAAGGCGCCGAGCGTGACGAGTGGTGGAAGAAGGCGAACGAGGTCTGGCCCGCGTACGAGGACTACCAGGCGAAGACCGAGCGCATGATCCCGGTCGTCGTCCTCGAACCCGTCTAGTCCTCGCTCACCCGCGCCCACATCGCGGCGAGCGGCACTGCATCATGGAGCGCGTGACGAAGTGGAGATGGATCGCGGTCGGGGTCGTCGTCGCGGCCTCGGTCGTCGTGGGCGTGGTCGCGATCGGCTCCGATTCGTCGCCACGTTCCGTGCAGTCGGACGTGATCGGCATCACAACCCGAGGCCGGCCGCTGCGTGGGCAACCGATCGACCTCATTGGTGTGCACGGTCGGTACGTCGGGATGGTCGGTACGGCCACCGAGCCGTTGATCGTGACGTCCGACGACGGCCGGCGGTGGCGAGCCCGTCAACCTTTCGGACTCCCGTCCGGGCCCCCGCAACCGGTCGCGTATCCCGGCGGACTGAACAACGTGAGCCACGTCCTGTTCACCGACGGCGAGGCCGTCTACTACCGCGCGCAGAAGAACTCGACCTTCAACCAGCTCGGGTCGGTGTCGCTGTTCGTCTCCGACGCGGATGCGGCGGCTTGGCAGCCGGTCGTGCTTCCGGCGCCGGCGGGGAAGGCGGCCTTCCCGATCACCGCGGCGGTCGACGGCAGGCGGCGGTACATCGCCGGCGCGGTGTACGACCCGGTGTACGGGCGCAGCTACCTGGACGCCGCCGTGTGGGTCTCGGACGGCGGGGGTGCGTGGCGACTGATCGACTCTCCGGCGTTCTCCGGTGACGGGAACCAGACGATCTTCGCGCTCGACGTCTCCGGCGCCACGGTGATCGCGGGCGGCGGTGACGGTGCGCTCGTACACCGGGACCTCTGCTGCTTCTACCCCGATGGGCTCGCGTTCTGGCGCAGCGTCGACCGCGGCGACCGGTGGGAGCGAACGCCGGTGACCGAGCCGCCGTACGGGGAGTTCGCGCTTGGAGCGGTGGTCGGCTTCCTCGGAACGGAGGTTGGGCTGGAGGCGGACATCTCCGCGAATCCGCCCCGACGCGCGACCAGCCCCGATGGGGGCGCGACCTGGACCGTCACGGAACACCCGGATACGAGTGAACGCGGAGTCACGTTCCCCCGCGCCGGCTCGACCCTGAAGGTCGACGCGAACCGCTTCGTCGCGACCACGGTGCCGGCGGAGTTCTGCGCCGACTGCACCACAGGCGCGCTCGGGTTCAGCACTGACGGGGACCGTTGGCGCGACGTCACGCCCCGCTTCCCCTGTGGGACCGAAGGGCGCAAGAGCTACGGGTTCGTGAGCTCCCCCGTCGCGATGGGCGACACGATCACCGTCCTGGGCGGATGTGGTGAGCAGCTCAGCCCGTTCAACGAGACGTTGCTCGCGACCTCCACCGACCGGGGTACCACGTGGCGCATCCGGCGATTCGGCGAGCCGACGGGTGGTCCGATGACCGCGGTCGTGGGCAACCAGCGCATCGTGACGTTGACCACCGACCACCCGACGGGCACCCCCGGCAAGATCCGGGCCGTCGTCGTGTACCGGTGACGGATTCCCCGGCGAGCTCCGGCGGAGACGACGGGACTCGAACCGCTGCGTGGGCGATCGACGGCGGAACGTCGTCCACCGGCGCGGCAAGGGCTGGTGACCTCCGGCCCTACCAACGGCGCCCGCCCGGGCGGATCGTGGGGTCAGCCGTCAAGAGGAGTGAGGATGACAACTGCCACCCGGCCACCGAAGCTGCCGCCACCGTGGTTCAAGCACGCGTTCTGGCACACCCATCGCGCGCTGCACCGGCTCAGCGGTGGCCGCTTCCTGTGGACCCCGGCGAGCAAGCGCGGCTGGGGGGCGATGCGCGTCACGACCACCGGCCGGAAGTCCGGGAACGAACGCACCGTCATCATCGGCTACATCGAAGACGGCCCGAACCTCGTCGCCCTGGCGATGAACGGCTGGGACGAAGGCCATCCCGCCTGGTGGCTCAACGTGCAGGCCCACCCCGACGTCGTCGTGCGTTTGGCCCACCAGGAGCCCCGGCCGATGCACGCGCACGCCGCCGCCGGCGAGGAGCGTGACCGGTTGTGGCAGCGCTGGGCCGAGATCGATGTGGGTCTCGACGGCTACGCCGGCGGGCGGTCGGTCGAGACGCCCGTGGTTGTCTTCGAACCCCGAGACGGCACCGCTTAGGAGTACGCCAGGTGAGGCACTCGCTTCGACCCACGACTCTTCGGTGGAGACGATGGGACTCGAACCCACGACCCCCTGCTTGCAAAGCAGGTGCTCTAGCCAGCTGAGCTACGTCCCCGTTGGGGTTTCGGCCTCCGGGGAGTCCTTGCCGCTCTGGCGTCCCGGCGGCCACCGACAGTCTCGCGCACGCGTGGTCGAGCCGTGATGGCCGGGCGCGCGCTCCTCACCCCGGCGCGCGGAGCGCGACGGGCGTGAGCGTGGGGTCGGACCCGCTGCCGCCGATGACGTACAGGTCGATCTGGTTGGGCCCAGCTCGGAACATCTGGGGCGCGAGGGACAGGGAGAAGACGGAGTTGTCCGGGCGCTGCGGGGTTCGGGTGCTCAGGGCGACGCCGGCAATCCTGCCGTTGACCGAGACCGCCACCCAGCGCGACGGGATGGCCGGACCCTCGAGCCGGCCCTTCAGGAACAGCCACGGCGCCGCGCGGCGGCTCGGATCGATGTGCGCGTACCGCGCCGGATCGTCGAGACCACCCCCGACCGGGAGCGCCGGCGCCGTCGACCATCGGGCGCGGATCGAGGCCGACCAGCCTGGCGTATGCACCGAGGCGGAAGAGTCGCAGGCTCGGATCGCCCGCCGCGTTCGAGGCGCTCGCGCTCATCACCGCGCTGAAGCCACGGGTCCCGTCGACGGTGAAGTACTGGCGGCCCGGCGGCGGTTTCAGGACATTCGCGCTCCAGCTGAGCATTCGACGCCGCGCGCCGGAGCGGGCCGGGCCGAGCAACGAGTGCCCGTCGACCGGCGCCGGGAGCTTCACCTCGAGCTGCTGCGCGATCGTCGGCAGCACGTCGATTCCGAGCGCCGCGCGATCGTCGATCTTGCCGCTCGCCTGGCCCGGCGCCTTCACCATCAGCGGCGTCCACGCGATCTCCGGGTAGTTCTCGGCCGAGACGCCTCGGATCGGGCTGGCGGCGAACGCGACGCCGTGATCGGCGGTGACCACGACCAGCGCGTCGTCATAGGCGTGGATCTGTTCGAGCCGGGCGATCACGCGACCGAGCAGCGCGTCGGTCGCCTGCAGCTGGAGCAGGTGGCGTTGGCGACCCGAAAGCGCCGCGCCTTCGTCCATCCACTCCGCAAAGATGCCGAGGCCGGGCAACCCCGACGCGAAGTAGTTCTGTCCCGACGCGCCGTAGTGCCAGGGTTCGTGCGGAAGGAGCACGTGCAGGAAGTCGAGCCGCGGCGCCGAGCCGGCCCGGAGCGACCGGACGAACTCGGCGCCGATGTCCAGCTCACGTGGGTGCCCGGAGACGCTGAACGCCGGCGGGGTCGTCGAGCGCGCCGGCTCCGCGAAGTCCCTCCAGAGCGAGACGCTCGCGGAGAGCAGGCCGCGGAAGCCCGAGCGGTTCGCGGTCGAGCCATGGGCCGTGTTGCCACAGATGTCCAGCGGGCACAGGTGCGTGGGGCTCTCGAAGACATTCATCTCGTACGAGCCGCCGAGCAGGGTGAACAGGTTGTTCGGGTACTCCGACGCGACCGGTACGACGTCCTCATCAGCCGGGTAGTCGCCGCTGAGGATCGAGGGGACTGCGGTCTCGGTGAAGGGCGAGACCGTCGTGTCGTTGCGGTACCACGTCGAGTCCGCGGCGAACGCCGCGAAATGCGGGAAGAGCGAGCTGTCGATGTGTCCCGTGCCGTCGAGCAGCGACTCGGTCGGGAGCTCGTCGAACACGATCATCACGACGCGGTGCGGCGCGCCGACGGTGACGTCGGCCGCGGGCGGACCCCCACGGAGCACCGCGTCCGTCACGGGCGACGCGAACAGGAACAGCCCGGCGAAGATCACGGGAGCGATGGCGAGATAGTGCAACCAGGTCCGGACCGGACCGACGCGCAGGATCAGCACGCCGCCTCCGATCCCGACCAGCACGGCGAGCGCGAGGATGGGCGTCACGCCGAGGCTGCTCTGGTGGCGCAGCACCTCGGCCGCGATGACCGCGACGACCGCGGCCGCCAGGGCTGCGTGCACCCACCGCCGCAATCTCGGCCGGACGAGCCCGATCAGGACCTCGGTGCACCACAGCACCAGGGCCGGACCGAGCACGAAGACCAAGGCCAGCCCGACGAGCTGGAGCGGCGTTGTTCGGCGAGCGACGAACAGGGCCGCGTTGTCCGAAAGGACGTCGAACGCGGGCTGGGCGACGGCCAGCCCGGTCAGGGCGAAGAGCTCGACGAACGCGAGCACTTCGCGCCGCCACGGACCGAATCGTCGGGGGGAGGCACCGGAGTGCTCCGTTGCGGCCGGACGCGCCGTTGCCGGCGTCCCACCGCCCGCTCCAGCTCCGATCATGTTGCCCGCCCCCCGTGCCGCGGACCCGCACCGCGCGCCGCCCACCGCGAACGAGCAGGAAAGGCTATCCCGCGTGCTTCTACCGCTGGCTTCGGGCCCCGGGGACGCGCCGCCGGACGCAACCACTTGCGGCCCCGCGTCGTGGGCTGCTCGACTGAGAGGCCGCCGAGGCGCCCGGAGCCTGCCGAATGCCCACACTTCGCCGATCTGTGACCCGATTCGTCGTCCTGTTCCCGGGCCGGTCCGGCAGCACCTACGTCATCAGCCGCGCTCGACGCCCACCCCAAGATCTCCGCCAAGGGCGAGGTCCTCGATCCCCTCCGGCCCGAGGGCCCCGCGGCGCAGCTCGACTGGACCCGCCGCTACTTCCGTGGCCGCCTCGTCAGCCCGTACAAAGCGGTCGGCTTCAAGACCAAGCTCCGCGACGTCCTCGACCAGGATGGCTTCGCCCGGATCCTCGACGAGTACGACGCCCGCCTCGTCTACCTCGACCGCCGCAACGACGTGAAGCACGCCATCAGCCGCATCACCGCCCGCCGGCTCAAGGACACCACGGGCCGCTGGAACCGCTACGACGGCGACGCCCGCCTCGACGCCTTCCCCGTCGATCCCGCCGACTTCGAGGAACGGCTCGGGGCCGTCGAAGCCGAGAAGGCCACGATCGCCGAGTACGTCGGTCGGCTCGACCGCCCGCTCCTGCACCTCGACTACGAGGACCTCCTCGCGGACCCGACCGCCACCTTCCACCGGCTGCTCGCGTACCTCGGCCTCCCGCCGGCGCCCATCCGGGGAACGACCCTGAAGAACACCAGCGACGACCTTCGCGACGTCGTCACCAACTTCGACGAGCTGCGGGCCCGCTACGCCCGGACCCGCTACGAGCCCATGTTCGACGAGGTCCTCGTCCCGTAGCCCCGCACCGGCCCCCGTTTCGGCCGGCCGAGCTGCGTGTGGGGGACAAAATCCCCCAATCCGAGCGCGGTTGTGCTTGGGTCACCGGGGCGGGGGGCCGAAGAGATGAGATGCAGATCCCCACCTCGGAGACCGTCGCGACCGATCCCGGGATCGCGGCGGCGACCCGGCTCGCCACCGAGGTCCGCGCCCGGGTCGAGGGCGTGCTCCGGGGCAAGCCCGAACCGGTCACCCTCGCGCTCGTCGCCCTGCTCTCCGGCGGCCATCTCCTCGTCGAGGACGTCCCCGGCGTCGGCAAGACCCTCCTCGCCAAGGCCCTCGCCCGCACCGTCGGCGGTGTCTTCCACCGGGTCCAGTGCACACCGGACCTCCTCCCCTCCGAGCTCACCGGTGTCTCCGTCTTCCACCTCGCCGGCAACGAGTGGGAGTTCCGGCCCGGCCCGCTGTTCGCGCACGTCGTCCTCGTCGACGAGCTCAACCGCGCCACCCCGCGCACCCAGTCCGCGCTCCTCGAGGCGATGGAAGAACGCCAGGTCACCGTCGACGGCGTCAGCCGCGAGCTTCCCCACCCCTTCTTCCTCGTCGCGACCCAGAACCCCTACGAGACGACGGGAACGTTCCCGCTCGTCGAGGGCCAGCTCGACCGCTTCGCCGTCGTCACGCACATCGGCGCACCCGATCCTGCGACCGAACGCGCCCTGCTCCTCGGCGAAGGTGGCGAGGACGCACTCGCCGACCTCACCCCGGTGTCCGATCCACTCGCGCTCGCCGACGCGATCGACACCGTCCGCCGGATCCATTCCGCGCCTGCGGTCGCCGACTACGTGATCGGCATCGCGAACACGACCCGCACCAACCCCGACGTCGCGATCGGCGCGAGCCCACGGGCCAGCCTGGCGCTGCTCCACGCCGCGCAGGCCCACGCGCTGCTCGCGGGTCGAAGCTACGTCGTGCCGAACGACGTGAAGCAGCTCGCCGTCGCCGTGCTCGCGCACCGGCTCATGCTCCGCGACCCGGCGACGCTCCGCGAAGCGCAGTCGTTCCTCACCGCGCTCGTCGACGGCGTCCCGGTTCCGCACCCGTGAGATCGCGGCTGCCGGCTCCGACGAGCCTCAGCCCGCCCGGCATCGTCCTCGCGCTCGTCGCGGCCGCCATCTACCTCATCGCGCGCTCGACGGGGGCCGGCTGGGACATCGTCCTGCTCTGCGGGCTCGTCGCGGTGCTCGGCATCGCGGCGACCTGGCCGGGAATCGCGCTCGCCACCGTGCGGGCGACGGCTTCCGCGCCCCGGGACGCCACCGTCGGCCGGGTCCTGCCCATCGACGTCGCCCTGCGCGGTCGCGCCCGCGGCCTGCACGTCCGGGTCTCGCTCGACGCCGGCGGCTCGAGCGCGTGGGCCCGCGCCGATGCGCCCTGCGCCGGCACGACCAACCTCGTTCCCAGCCAACGCGGAGTGTTCGGCGGCGCACTCGTCGAGATCCGCAGCTCCAGTCCCCTCGGGCTCGTCGGTTGGCGCCGGTGGATCCGGGTGGAGCTCGACCGACCGATCGAGGTCGCGCCCCGGCCCATCACCATCCGCTACGAGGCAGCGGCGCGGTGCCGATCGCGAGGCCCAGGCCCGACCGCAAGCCAGTGCGAGTGGCCAGGAGGTGACCCGTGGCGTGCGCGAGTACGTCGACGGTGACCCGATCCGGCTCGTGCACTGGCCGGCCACCGCGCGCACCGGCGGTGTGATGGTGCGCGAGCTCGAAGGTCCGCAACGCCCGAAGCTCGTCATCGTCGTCGATCTCCGCGGCCACCCACCCGACGCCGAGGTCACTGCGTCGCGTGCCGCAGGCCTCGCCGGCGCGGCACTCGCCGACGGCATCGCCGTCGAGCTCGCCACCGTCGAGTCGACCGGTGCCCGGAACGGGCCGGTGCAATCCCCTCTGGAGGTCGGTCGCCGCCTCGCCCGCGCCGTCGCCGGACCTCCGGAACCCGGCCCGCCCGGACCGGGGGTCGAGGTCCGTCACCTCCGGACCGGGGTGCCCGAATGACCCGGGCCGCCGAGATCCCCGAGGACTCGAAGGCATTTCGGGTCGCGGTGCTGATCGCGCTCGTCGCGGCCGGCGGTGCCGCGCTCCAGCAGGGTGTCGGCGGCGCCGACGCCCGGGCCGTGGTCCTCGTCGGCTACCCGTTCGGGTTCTTCGTGGCCTACGCGACCCGCCGGAGCCGCCCGTTCATCCTCCGCGTCACGGTCACCGCAGTCGCGTTCGTCGTGTTGATGACCTTCGCCGCGTCGCTCTCGAGCCAGCCGTTCGGCAGCGTCGCCGCGCTCCAGATCCCGCTGGCGGAGGTCTTCCTCTGGCTGATGCTCGTGCACTCGTTCGACTCGCCGGGGCGCCGCTCCCTGCTGATCACTCTGCTCGCGAGCACCGTGCTCATCGCGGTCGCGGGCGTCCTCTCGCTCTCGATGGCGATCGTTCCGTTCCTGGCCCTCTGGGCCGTCGCGGCGGTCGCGGCACTGGTGCTCGCGCAACGTTCGGTGCTCTCCCGCCTTCCCCCACTCACCCCCACACCCCCCGTCGTCGTGCCCGCGCCGCGCTCGGAACGGCCCACCGCGATTCTCATCACCCTCGTGGTCGTCGCCGTCCTCGGTACGGGCGCGTTCATGCTCGCTCCCGTCGCGGGCACCGACCGCGCCCTCACATTTCCGGCCGAGCTGCCGAGTACCGACGCGGTGCCGGTCCTCGGCGGGCTCTCCAACCCGACGCTCGGATCAGCCGACCCGTCGGGGGCAGTCCGGCCCGGTCCGCGCGGTTCCCGGGCCTCGTTCGGGTACTTCGGGTTCTCCACCCGTCTCGATACCTCGGTCCGGGGCCGGCCCGACAACACCCTGGTCATGCGCGTGCGGGCCTCCGCGCCCGACTTCTGGCGCGCGCAGACGTTCGACACCTGGAACGGCCGCGTCTGGACCACATCCGACACGCGGCCGGACTCGCTCACGGGCGACCCGCCGATCGGCATCCCGCCGGCCTTCTACGACGGACCCCGGTTCGCCACCGTCGGCCGGGACGAGCTCGTACAGACGTATTACGTCGAGCGGCCCGGCCCGAACTCGATCTTCGCGGCCGCCACCCCCACCAAGCTGTTCTTCGAAGACCGGACGGTGTTCCAGCTGCCCGACGGGTCGCTGCGTGCCGGAGTCCAGCTCGATGAAGGCAGCGTCTACACCGTCGTGAGCCAACGACCGCTGGTCACCGAAGCCGCGCTGCGCGCCTCCGGTGGCAACGACGTCCCCGCCGAGCTGCTCGCTCACTACGGTGCCACGCCCATGACGACCGAGCGCGTGCGTGCCCTCGCGGCGGCCGTGACCGCGAACGCGCCGACGCCGTACGACAAGGTCCGCGCCCTCGAGCGATGGATGGGCGAGCACACCAAGTACACGCTCGACATCCCTCCGCTGCCCGCGAGCCGCGACGCGGTGGATCAGTTCCTGTTCGTCGATCGGCGCGGCTTCTGCGAGCAGATCGGCACGAGCCTCGTCGTGATGCTGCGGTCACTCGGCATCCCGGCTCGCCTCGCGGTCGGATACGCCACGGGCGAGCGCAACCCGTTCACCGGCCTCTACGAGGTCCGGGCCAAGGACGCCCACGCCTGGGCCGAGGTCTACTTCCCCGGCGTGGGTTGGCAGGGCTTCGACCCCACCGCCAGCGTCCCGCTGGCCGGCGACTCCTCCATCGACGGCGCGGGCGACGGCGCCCTCGCCTACCTCAACGCCCGCGTCGAGGTGCCGGCCTGGGCCCCGGCCGCGATCGGCCTCGCGGCCCTCGCGATCGGCATGGTGCTTCTCGGACGGCTCCTCGTACGGCGCGGCCGTCGGCGCCGCGACCGGGTCGAGCCGAGCTGGGCCGCCACACGCCTGGCGCAGCTCGAACGGCTCGGTGCGCAGCGCGGCCGCGCCCGGGCCCCGGGCGAGACCACCCCCGAGTACGCCGCCGCGCTCGCGCGTCTCGACCCGTTCGCGGAGTCGCAGCTGCTCGACATCGCCGGCGTCCTCGACGCGCTGATGTTCTCCCCGGGCGCCACGCACGCGGAACGGCAACGGATCGACGACGCGCTCTCGGACCTGTCCGAACGGTGGCGCAGGATGGAGCCAACGCGGAAGCCGGTGCTCGCCGGCTCCTGAGCGAGCTCAGGCGACGGGCACACCCTCGAAGATCGCGGCCTTCACGCCTCGACGGGACAACTCGGCCAGGAACGCCCGTGGCTGCGCGACCGCGCCCAGCCCGAACACCCCGGCGCTCGGCGCGAGCAGGCCCGGCAACGCACCCGCCAGCGCCGCGGCGGTCACCCCGAGCACGGTGCCCGTGGCGATCGCGGTGCGCTCGATCACCCCGTAGACGATGGGCTCGCGCGCGGTGCCCCTCCGGCCCCACACCTCGACCCGGATCGCACCCCAGGTCCCCTCCGGGTCGCGCTTGCGCAGGAACCGTTGGCGGGTACCGGTCTCGTCCCGGGCCAACCGGACCGTGATGCGGGTTGCGTCGGGGACGGCCGCGCTCAGGAGATGCACGCCCGTCGCCACTCGCTCGCACTCACGCGCGCCGATGGGCTCGGGAAACCAGATGAGCTCGTGCCCGCCCCGCCAGCGCGACTCCTCGTAGACGCCGTCACGCAGCTCCGCGGCGCTGTTGCGCAGGGAGCGCGACGCCGTCGCGATGCACGCGTCGCCCGACATGCCGGCCCGGGCGACGCCGATCTCGTCGACCTCGTCGAACGCGTCCGCAGCGTGGCGCGCCAGGACGTCGGCCAGGCCCGGTGCGAGCCCGCAGCCGGCGATGATCGCGACTCCGGACTTGCGGGCCGTCTCGGAAAGGCTGTGCAGCCCGACCAGGTCGTTCTCCTCGTCGCCGGCCGAGGCGAACGGCACCCCGGCTTCGAGGGCACGCGATGCAAACGCCTGCTCGCAGCCCGCCGGTAGCGCGCACGCGACCGCGTCCACCCCCTCGGGCAGCGGACGGTCCGCGTGCCACTCGAGCAGCTCCGCGCGAGAACCCATCGCGGCCGCGACGACCTCCGCGTGCGAGGTGCGGCGTTCGACGATGAGCACGCGGTCGATGCCGGGCGTATCGGTGAGCTGGCGCGCCGTGCGTGCACCGACGGCCCCCGCGCCCGCGAGCAGGACAGTGGTCACATCCACCTCGTGGGGGGCACTCCGCTCACCGGAAGTCGGGGCCTTCGAGCTCGCGCCAGCCGCCGCTCGTGGGGGGCACTCCGCCCTTGCCCCGCAACCGCATCAGCCCACCGGCGATCACCGCGACCCCCAGCACGATGAGGCCTCTCCGCAGGGCGCGCATGGGCCGGAGTGTACCGATCCCGCCGATCGCGGACCCGGGCCGCTCCTGGCCCGCCGGGGCCGCGAAGTCCCTCAACCGACCGGCTCCGACGGTCGATGCCTGTCCCCTATGACGAGTTCGGGCAGGTCTGGTCATCAGGCGGAGAACCGGGGCTGGTTCGCGCAGCTGAAACGGCGGGGCCGGATCTCCGCGGTGGGACTGCTCCCCTACCTGCCAACCCCGGCCGCCCTCGCGATCTTCTGGTACCTCGACCGCGAGCATCTCATCTACCCGCGGCCCTACTGGCAGCTCTTCACGCTCGTCGTCGTCTGCGGACTCGCCAACCTCACCGCGCTCCTCGCCACGCGCGAGACCGGGTCCACCGTCAGGATCCAGGTGCGCGCCGGCGTCGCCGCGATCACGACGACCTTGATCATCTATGCGACCGGGTGGGGATCGATGATCGTCGTCGGCTACGCGCTCGGCATCGCCGACGTGATCCATTCCGAAGGCTCACGGGCCTGGCGCCCGGCGTCACTGTGGGCGGCCGCGGGAGTGCTCGCGGGTCAGGTCGCGATCGCGACGGGAGTCGCGCCGTCAATGCTGCCAACCGATGTCGGCAATGCGGTGGCGATCGGCAACCTCATCTGCGTGGTGGTTGTGCTCCGCATGTTCGCGGTGGCGGCGGAGGCTGCGAGGGTGGCCCAGGACGAGCTGCGCCACCAGGCCAACACGGACGCGCTCACCGGGCTTCCCAACCGCGCCGCGATCACGCAACGGCTCGAGGCCGCGCTCGCAACCGATCGCAGCACCGTGATGTTCGTCGACCTCGACGGCTTCAAGGAGGTCAACGATCGTCTCGGCCACGAGCGTGGCGATGCAGTCCTCGTCGAAGCGGCCGACCGGATCGCGACGAGCCTCGGCCGGAAGGGAACGGTGGGCCGGCTCGGCGGTGACGAGTTCCTCGTCGTGCTTCCAGCGCGGTCGCAGCACGAGATCGTCGCGACGGCCGACCGGATCCTCCTGTCCCTGCGCGAACCGTGGCCGGAGGGCGGCGCGATCAGCGCCAGCATCGGGATCGCGACCGCCGCTCCGGACGAAGGCGCGGATCAGCTGCTCGACCGGGCCGACAGCGCGATGTACGACGCCAAGAACTGCGGCCGTTCCCGCTGGCGCACCGCGGTCTGACCGCTCCTTCTACGGGGTACCCAACGGGGCTTGGATCTCCTCAGCCGGTACGGTCGGGCGGGTTGTCGTCGTCACCTGTGTCGTGGTGGTCGTCGGCCGCGTGGTAGTGGTCGGCCGCGTGGTCCAGGCCGTCGCCGGAGGTGGAGCCGCCGCGGTGATCGCGGCAGGGACGTCTACCGGTGCCGGTGCCGTGGTGGTCGTCGGTTGGCGCCGGCGGGTGCTCCGGGCGACGTTGCTCGTCGCGGCCGGGGTCGTCGCGGTCGTGCCCGGTGGCGCGACCGGAGCGGCAATCGTCGTCGAGGTGGTTGTCGACGACGTCGTCGACGACGACGGTGCCGAGCTGGCCGCGAGCACTTCGGTGGAGCCGGTGTTGTCGGGCACGGACATGCGCCAGAGCCCGACCGCGACGAGCGCGATCACCGTCGCAACCAGGAGCCCGTTCAACAGCCGGTCCTCCGGCGTGAGCTGACGGAGCCGCCGTTTCATTCCCCGCATCGCGGTCGAGTCTCCCAGTCGATCTCGCACCCTGCCACCTCGAGTGATCGACACTGTCCAAGCTCGGTCGCTACGATGGCTTTTCGACCTCGGGGGGTACCAAATTGTTGTTGCGCCTTCGCGCGCTCTGCGTGAGCTTGCTCATCACTGTCTGCGGTGTCGGCGCGCTCGCAGGCATCACCCCCCGTCCGGCCGCAGCCGCCACCGCACCGACGTACTACCTCGCGATGGGCGACTCCCTCGCGGCGGGCTCGGGCGCCAGCAGCGCCGCGAACCGCTACGTCAACCGCGTGCACCAGGCCGAGCTCTCCCGGTTCCCGGGCCTCGTGCTCAACAACATCTCGTGCGGGGGGGCGACCACCGCCTCGATCCTCAACGGAGCGAACTGCGGGCGCAGCGTCACCCAGATCGTGGACGCGGAGAACTTCCTACGCACGCACAAGCGCAAGGTCGCGTTCGTGACGATCGACATCGGAGGCAACGATGTCAGTGGCTGCCTCACCCCTTCGGGGCTGGACCAGACCTGTGCCACGAACGCCGCGGCCGCGATCCAGACCAACCTGACGACGATCCTCGCCCGGCTGCAGGCCGCCTACCCCGGCATCAAGGTCTTCGGCATGAACTACTACATCCCGCAGCTCGGCTACTGGCTGACCGGCGCAAGCGGTCAGGCCGCGGCGCAGGCGGCGGTTCCCGCCGCACACACGTTCAACGACCAGCTCGCGAGCATCTACGCCGCGGCCGGCTTCCCGACCGCGGACGTCGCCACCTTGTTCGACAACGACAACCTCGCGCTCACGGGGCTCTACAACGGGGTGACGGTTCCGCAGAACGTCGCGAACCTCTGCGCGTGGACGCTCGTGTGCACGAATGCCAACATTCACGCGAACGACACCGGGCACGCGAAGATCGCCGCCGCGTTCACCACGGCGATCACCGCGGAGATGCCTCCACCGTCGATCACGACCGCGAGCCTGCCGGCAGGCAACCTCGGTACCGGCTACTCGGTGACGCTCGCGGCGACCGGCGGGACCGCGCCGTACCGGTGGAAGAAGATCGGCAAGCTGCCGCGGGGGCTCCGGCTGAAGGCCGCGACCGGGGTGATCTCCGGGACCCCGAAACGGCTGGTCGGCACCTTCAGCTTCCAGATCCAGGTCCGGGACAAGGGACGGCCGAAGTCGATCGCCACCCGGTCGTTCTCGATCACGATCACCTGAGCCCGGGCCGCTTCGGATCGAAGCGTCGGGGAGCTCGCGGTCGCATGCTCCGCGGGCACATTGCTGGTGGGGCTAGATGGACTTGAACCATCGACCTCGTCCTTATCAGGGACGCGCTCTAACCGGCTGAGCTATAGCCCCGTGGGGAACGAGCACGTTACCAGCGCACCCGAGCCGGGGCCGAGCCGTTCGTGACCTCGGTTCAGGGCCGGTGATCGGTCTCCACGAGGGTGACCTCGAACCCGCCCACGAGCTCCGAGAAGAGGTTGTAGAGGGCTGCGCCGACGACGGTGATGACCGTCATCATCGCGGCGAGCACCAGGCCGACGAGGATCATGCCCTCGAGGATCTGGGCCGAGACCAGGTGGTAGTTCTTGGAGCTCAGGATCTTGCCCATGAAGCTCTCGACGTTGCCGATCGCGCCGGCCGCGTCCGCGATCAGCCAGAGCACGACGCCGGAGATGATCACGAGGACGACCGCGGCCAGGTAGAAGCACAGCGATATCTTGAGCACGGCCCAGAGGTCGATGCGGCGGACTTCGCAGCGGGAGCGGCGCGGCCCTGACCGCGGCGACGTCGCGAGTGCGATCGACTCGCGCATCTCCCGCTTGCGCTGCCGCTTGCTCCTCTCGGGAGCCGTCGCAACCGGCGCCGGTTCCATACCTACGAGTCCTCCCCCTCCTCGTCAGCTTCGAGCACACGAGCTACGGCCACGACGCTCTCGCCTTGAGCCAACGCCGCGACCTTGACCCCCGTGGCATCTCGGCCCTGGGAGGAAATGTCTTTGACCCCGGTACGAATGATATTGCCGGCCGAGGAGAACACGAGGATCTCGTCGTCGGGCTGCACCATGAACGCCGCGACGATGCCGACCCGGCTCGCCGTCACCTTCATGCCACGCACGCCCTGACCACCCCGGCCCTGGCGGTTGAACTTGTCCAGCTTGGTGCGCTTCCCGTGCCCGCTCGCGCTGACGAAGAGCATCACGGAGTCGTCCTTGGCCACATCACAGGAAACGACCGCATCCTCGGCATTCTTGAGCTTCATCCCGCGAACCCCGGCGGTCGAGCGCCCCATGGCCCGGACGTCGGTCTCGGAGAACCGGATGGTCATCCCGTTGCGCGACACCATGAAGATGTCGGCGTCGCCGGTGGTCTGGATGACCCGGACCAGCTCGTCGTCGGGCTTCAGGTTGATCGCGATGAGGCCGGTGCGCAGCGACGAGTCGTACTCGGACATCTTCGTCTTCTTGACGTGCCCCCGCTTCGTCGCGAAGAAGAGGTACGAACCCTCCTCGTAGGTGCGCGTGTCGATGATCGCCTGAATCTTCTCGTCGGGGCCGAGCGCGATGAGGTTCACGAGCGCGGTGCCACGCGCGGTGCGCTCCTTCATCGGGATCTCGTGCGCGCGCAGGCGGTAGACCTTGCCCCGGTTCGAGAAGAACAACAGGTACGAGTGCGCAGTCGTCGTGAGCAGGTGCTCGACGTAGTCCTCGTCCTTGAGACTGGACCCGCGCACTCCGCGCCCGCCCCGGCCCTGCTTGCGGAACGCGTCGGTGTCGACCGTCTTCACGTAGCCCTTGTGCGACAGGACGAGCACGACCTCCTCGTCCTCGATGAAGTCGAGGTCCGCGAGCTCACCTGCGTCGAGTGTGATCTGCGAACGGCGCGGCTCGGCGAACTCCTCCCTGACCGCCGCGAGCTCCTCCTTGATGACGGCGCGCAGCTTCGCGTCGCTCTGCAGGATCGACTCGAGCTCCTTGATGGTGGCCTGGAGCTCGTCGTGCTCGTCCTTCAGCTTCTGCTGCTCGAGTTGCGCGAGGCGCCGCAACGGCATGTCCAAGATGTGGTTGGCCTGGATCTCCGAGAACTCGAACGGTTTCGCCATCAGGCCCTGGCGCGCCGCGTCGGTGTCCGCCGAAGCCCGGATCAGCGTGATGATCGCGTCGATGACATCGAGGGCCCGGATGAGGCCCTCGACGATGTGGTCGCGCTCCTTGGCCTTGCGCAGCCGGTACTCGGAACGTCGCGTGACCACGTCGATCTGGTGGGCGACGTAGCCGTTCAACGCGTCGGCCAGGTTCAGCGTGCGGGGCACCCCGTCCACCAACGCCAGCATGTTCACACCGAAGCTCGTCTGCATCGGTGTGTGCTTGTAGAGGTTGTTGAGGGTGACGAGCGGGTTGGCATCCTTCTTCAGCTCGATGACGAGCTTCGTCTTGCCCTTCGCCGACTCGTTGCGCAGCCCGCGCACCCCGTCGATCTCATGGTTGTTCACGAGGTCGGCGATCTTGCGCTCGATGCCCTCGACCGAGGTCTGGTACGGGATCTCGGTGACGACGATGCGGTCGCCGTTCTTACCTTCCTCGATCTCGGCGACCGCGCGCATGCGGATCGAGCCGCGCCCGGTGGTGTACGCATCCATCGCGCCGGAACGGCCGAGGATCAGCGCGCCGGTCGGGAAGTCCGGACCCTTCACGAACTCCATGAGGTCCGTCGGCGTCGCGTCAGGGTGGTCGATCAGGTAGTTGGTCGCGTCGATGACCTCGGCGAGGTTGTGGGGCGGGATGTTGGTCGCCATCCCCACCGCGATCCCCTGGCTGCCGTTCACCAGCAGGTTCGGGAAGCGCGCCGGTAGGACCGTCGGCTCACGGGTCTTGCCGTCGTAGCTGTCGGTGAACTCGACCGTGTCCTCGTCGATGCCGTTCAGCAGCTGCATCGCGATCGGCGCGAGCTTGCACTCCGTGTACCGGGCCGCGGCCGGCTGCGATTCCGGGTCGGGTGACCCGAACGCACCGTGCCCGTCGACCAACGGGTGCCGGAGACTGAAGTTCTGCACCATGCGCGCCAGCGCGTCGTAGATCGCGGAGTCGCCGTGCGGGTGGAAGTTGCCCATGACGTGGCCGACGACCCGCGAGCACTTCGTGTGCTGCCGGTCGGGGCGGAGTCCCGCGTCGAGCATCCCGTACAGGATGCGGCGGTGCACCGGCTTCAACCCGTCGCGCACGTCCGGGAGTGCGCGGGACACGATGACCGACATCGCGTAGTCGAGGAAGGAGCGTTCCATCTCCTCCTGAATCTCGATGGGCTCGATGTTGCCCAGCGTCTGCTGCCCATCGGGCATGCGTTCGTCTCCTTCTCGGTGCCTCTACCGGTGCTGGTTCTTGGAAGTCACCCTCGGCCGGCCGGGGAGAGGCGGGTGGCCGGATGGCCGGGGGCAGCTCAGATGTCGAGGAAGCGGACGTCCTTCGCGTTCTGCTGGATGAAGCCCCGCCGCGACTCGACGTCGTCGCCCATCAGGATCGAGCACACCTCGTCGGCGATCGCCGCCTGCTCCACGGAGACCTGCAGCAGCGTGCGCCGCGTCGGGTCCATCGTGGTCTCCCAGAGCTCTTCGAAGTCCATCTCGCCGAGACCCTTCAGGCGCGCGATCTCCGGCTTGCGACCTTCGTTCTCGGCCATGAACGTGGTGAGTGCGGCTTCGTCCTTCAGGTAGGTCTTCGTCTTGCCCAGCACCGCGGAGTACAGCGGCGGCTGCGCGACGTAGATGTAGCCCTGCTCGAAGAGCTGAGGCATCTGGCGGAAGAAGAACGTGAGGAGCAGCGTCCGGATGTGCGAGCCGTCGACGTCGGCGTCGGCCAGGATGATGATCCGGTGGTACCGCGCCTTGGTGACGTCGAACTCCTCGGAGAGGCCGGCACCGATCGCGGTGATGAGGGCCTGGATCTCGATGTTCTTCAACATCTTGTCTATGCGCGCGCGCTCGACGTTGAGAATCTTCCCGCGGATCGGCAGGATCGCCTGGATGTGCGGGTCGCGCGCGTCCTTCGCGGAGGAGCCGGCCGAGTTCCCCTCGACGATGAAGATCTCGGACTCCGCCGGGTTGCGCGACGAGCAGTCCGCCAGCTTGCCCGGGAGCCCGCCGCCCTCGAGCGCGCTCTTGCGGCGGGTGAGGTCGCGTGCGGACTTCGCGGCCATGCGCGCGCGTGACGCCGCGGTGGCCTTCGTCATGATCTGCTTCGCCTCGCTCGGGTGCTCCTCGAGCCAGTCCCCGAGCTTGTCGTTCGTGGACTTCTCGACCATGGACCGCATCTCGGTGTTGCCGAGCTTGGTCTTGGTCTGACCCTCGAACTGCGGGTTCTGCAGCTTCACCGAGATGATCGCGGTCAGCCCTTCGCGGATGTCCTCGCCGAGGAGGTTGTCGTCCTTCTCCTTGAGGAACCCGCGGGCACGGCCGTACTTGTTCACCGCGTTCGTGAGGGCCTTCTTGAAGCCCTCCTCGTGCATGCCGCCCTCCGACGTGGCGATGTTGTTCGCGAACGAGTGGAGGCCCTCGTAGTAGCCGGTGTTCCACTGCATCGCGACCTCGACCTCCGAGGTGCTCGCCCGTTCCTCGAACGAAACGACGCGCTTGAAGATCGGCTCCTTCGACGCGTTGAGATGCTTCACGAAGTCGACGATGCCGCCCTTGGCCAGGAAGTTCTGCTCGGTGACCGGGTCGGTGCGCTCGTCCTTGAACCGGATCTCGAGGCCCTTGTTGAGGAACGCCATCTCGCGCAGCCGCTCGATCAGCGTCTGGGCGCGGAAGTCGGTCTCCTCGAAGACGCTCGGGTCCGGCCAGAACGTGACGATCGTGCCCGTCCGCTTCGAATCGGCCTTCCGGACGATGCGGCCGGTCGGGTTCCCACCGTTCTCGAACGCGATCTCCCATTTGCCCCCGTCGCGGTGGATCTCGAGCTCGAGGCGGGTCGAGAGCGCGTTGACCACCGACACCCCGACGCCGTGGAGGCCACCGGAGATCTTGTACCCCTCACCGCCGAACTTCCCCCCGGCATGCAGGGTCGTCAGCACGATCTCCGCCGCCGACTTCTTCTTGTCCTCGGGGTGCGGGTCGACCGGAATGCCGCGACCGTTGTCGTACACCCGGCACCCGCCGTCGGCGAGCAGCGTCACCTCGATGCGGGTCGCGTGCCCGGCCATGGCTTCGTCGACCGCGTTGTCCACCACCTCGTAGACGAGGTGGTGCAGACCCGAGATCCCGGTCGAGCCGATGTACATCCCGGGGCGTTCCCGGACCGGTTCGAGGCCCTTGAGAACGGTGATGTCCTTTGCCGCGTAGGCCACGCGCGAGCACCCTTTCGACGTCGAGTGAGGTGGCACGGAAGCCCAACGGCTCGACCCGTGCGGTTCTGGGGGGTTTTGGTCACGTCGGAGACGCGAAACCGCAGGTCAGGGGGCTAATACCACTGGTTGAAGTCTACCAGAAGCCAGGGACGTTCATTCGGCTTCGGGGCCCGTTTTTCGGGCCCGCGAGCCCGGTTCGCGCGCCACCGAGACACGCACCTCCCGGACGGTCACCTGGGGCAGCTCCTCGGCGATCCGCTCGACGAGGACCTGGTCCAGATAACGGAGCTGGCCGGCCCACGCCGCCGCGTCCGCGAGCACGACGAGCACCCCGCCACGGACGGTCTGCGGGCGGCTGTGCGCAGCCAGCGCCGCGCCGACCAGATCGTCCCAGTTCGCGAGCAGCGCCTCGATCTCGGAGGGGGCACCCATGCGGAGCTCGCGCCGGATCGCGTCCAACGCATCGATGACCCGCGGCGGCTCCTCCGTCACCGCTTCCGGCCCTTCGGGCCGGTTCGCTCGGGCCACGCTCCACTCCACGAACGACCTCGCGTTTCGCTCATGCCACCACCTTGCCCTGCACCACCGTGAGGTGGCGTTCGGCGTCGATCCCCGGCGGGATGACCCCGGCGGTCGTCAGCAGCGTCTGGGTGGCCGGCAGGTGGACCACCAGTGCAGCCGACCGGTCCGGGTCGAGCTCGCTGAAGACGTCGTCGAGGAGCAGGACCGGGTCGCGGCCGACGATCGACGCGATCAGCCGGTGCCCCGCGAGCCGCAGGGCGAGGGCCAACGTGCGCTGTTCGCCCTGGGACGCGTGGCTCCGGGCTTCGAGACCGTTCAGGACGAGCCGCCAATCGTCACGGTGCGGGCCGACCAGAGTGATCCCCCGATCGGTCTCCCGCCGGCGCATGGATTCCAATGCGCCGCGCAGGAGTGCGTCGACGTCGTCGACCCGGCCCGGCTCCAGTACGCCTTCGCACCACTCCGCCTCGTACTGCATCGCCATGCCGGGGGTGATTCCCGCCAACGACTCGTAGGCCTCGGCGATTCCCGGCGTGAGTCGTTCGACGAGGCGCAGGCGACCGCGGCACGAGCTCGCCGCCGCTCGTGACCAGCCGGTCGTCGAGCACCTCGAGGGTGGTGCGTGCCTCGGCGTCGCGAATCCCGAGCGCGCAGCAGCGCGTTGCGCTGGCGCAGCACTCGCTCGAAGTCCGTGCGAACGGACGCGTACTTCTGCCCGCTCGCTTCCAACAGCTCGTCGAGGTAGTCACGCCGGCGCGCGGGTCCGCCCTTGACCACCGCGAGGTCGTCGGGCGAGAAGACCGTGACCCGCAGATGGTCCGCGTAGTCACGCCGACGCGTCACCGGTTGCTTGTTCACCTGCACGCGATTCCGCCCGACCGCGCGTAGCGCCGCCTCGACGAGCACCGTGCGGTCCGCGTCGACGATCTCCGCGCGCACGATCGCCTCGTCACGACCCGCGGCGACGAGCGCCGCGTCCGGCACGCCTCGAAACGAACGGCCGGTTGCCACCCACGCGACCGCCTCGAGCAGGCTCGTCTTGCCCTGCCCGTTCGCGCCGGTGATCACCGTGCACCCATCGTCGAGCTCGACGTCCGCCGCTTCGTAGCAGCGGAAGTCCCGCAGCCAGAGGCGGCTGAGCCGCATCAGCTCCCCCAGCCCGCGGTGTGACTCAGGAGATCCGGACGGGCATCAGGAGGTACAGGAACTCCGGATGATCCGTGCCCCGAAGCGTCGCGGGCTTCAGCGGGTCCAGCGTCTCGAGCACCACCTCGTCGCCTTCGACCGCGAGCAACCCGTCCAGCAGGAACTGCGGGTTGAACGCCACCGCAACGTCGGTGCCCTCGAACTTCGCGTCGATGGCCTCGGTCGCGTCGGCCCGTTCCTGTGAGCTCGCCGAGAGCTCGAGCCCGTCGGCGCTCATCGCCAGGCGCACCGGCGTTCCCTCCCGGCCCTCGCCGACGATCTGCATCAGCCGTACCGCTTCCTCGAGTGTCTCGCGCGACACGGTGAGCCGGTTCGGATACCCACTCGGGATCAGCTGCTCGTAATTGGGGAACTCACCTTCGATCAGCCGTGCCGTGACCGTGCGCGTCTCGGACGCGAACCGGACCTCGCGCTCACCGAACGTCACATCGATCTTGCCGGACGAGAACACCCGCTGGACCTCGTTGAGCCCACGCGCGCTCACGAGCACCCGCTGACCCTCGCTGAGCATCCCGACGCCCACGAGATCGCGTACCGCCAGCCGGTACGAGTCGGTCGCGACGAGACGCACCCCGTCGGTGGTTGCGGTCAGGAGCACACCGGTCAGGATCGGCCGGGCATCGTCACGCGACGCCCCGGGAATCACCTGGCGCAGTGCCTCGGCGAACGGGCCCGCGTCAACGGTGACCGCCGATCCACTCGGGTCGCCCACCCGGGGGAACTCGTCGGCGGGCAGCAGCCGGACACTCGCCTTGGCCGACCCGGCGGCGATGTGGGCGTCGTCGCCGTCGACCTCGAAGGTCACGACCCCGGCCTTGAGCCGGGTGGTCAACCCGTCGAAGAGCTTCGCCGGCACCACGGCCTGACCGTCGGTGTCCACCTGCGCCGGCACCTGCACCCGGATGGTCAGGTCGAGATCGCTGCCGACGAGCTCGATGTGATCCCCGGACGCGGTGACCTGAATGCCCGAAAGCACCGGGAGCGCACCGCTCCGGGCCGAAACTGCCCGCTGAGCGGTGCTGATGGCCTCGGCCAGCGTGTCACGCTCGCAACGGAACTTCACCGTCCACCTCCTGGCGAAAACGATAGGTGTTCTTGTCGTAGCAGTAGTAGGTCCTGTGGATTGTGGAGAACCATGAGCTTTCCCTGGTGGGAGGCACTTCGGTTGTCAGATCGTTGTCCACCACGGTCCCCAGGCAGGTGACGACCAGATGACCGCCAGGTGAAGTTCCCCACCGCGGGATCGAGATATCCCCAGATGTCCACAGGCTTATCCACCGGTCCCGAGTCGGATGCGACCCATCAGCTCGTTGACCTGGTCAAACACGTTGTGACGTTCGGTCATGAGCCCTTTGATCTTCTCGACCGCGTGGATCACGGTCGTGTGGTCGCGACCGCCGAATTCCTCGGCGATCTTCGGGTAGGAGAAGTCCGTGAGCTCGCGAAAGACGTACATTCCGATCTGACGGGCGATGACGAGCGGCCGCCGCCGGCTGCGGCCGCAGAGGTCGTCGACGGTGAACCCGAACATCTTGGCGGTCTCGTCCAGGATCAGCTCCGGCGTGATGACGCGGGGCACCACCGGCGGTAGCAGATCGATGAGGACCTGGCGGGCGACCTCCTCGGAGAGCGGGAGGCGGTTCAGGCTCGAGTACGCGGCGACGCGGATGAGCGCGCCTTCGAGCTGGCGGACGTTGTCGCTGATGTTGCTGGCGATGAAGTTCAGGACCTCGGCCGGGAGCTCTTCGAGCGCTTCGGCCTCGGCCTTCATGCGGAGGATGGCGAGGCGGGTCTCGAACTCGGGCGGCTGGACGTCGGTGATCAGGCCCCACTCGAGCCGGGTCCGTAGACGGTCCTCGAGGCGCGGGATCTGCTTCGGCGGGCGGTCCGAGGACAGGACGATCTGGTTGCCGGCGCCGTGGAGGGAGTTGAACGTGTGGAAGAACTCCTCCTGGAGCTGCTGGCTGCGCTCGAGGAACTGGATGTCGTCCACCAGCAGGACGTCGACCTCGCGGTAGCGGCGCCGGAACGCGTTGCCGGCGTTGTTGCGGATCGCGTCGACGAACTCGTTCATGAGCGTCTCGGTGGAGACGTAGCGAACCCGGGTGAGCTTGTGGACGTCGCGGACGTAGTTCCCGATGGCGTGCAGCAGGTGGGTCTTGCCCAACCCGGCGGGCCCGTAGATGAACAGCGGGTTGTAGGACCGGGCCGGGTTCTCGGCCACCGAGAGCGCGGCGGCGTGCGCGAACCGGTTCGAGGCGCCGATCACGAAGCGATCGAAGGTGTAGCGCGGGTTCAGCGCGGTCCAGGGCGCAGGGGGATCGTCGCTCGCCGCCGTGGCCGCCGGGGCGGACGGCGGCGCGGGAGCCGTCGAGCCGGCCGCGGTCGCAATGGTCGCGATGGGTGCCGGGGCGGTCATCACGACCGGCTCGTCGCGCCGCTCGGTCGAGTCGACGACGAGCTCGACCACCAGATCGCGCCCGGTGGCGTCGTGGAGCAGATCGGTGAGGAGCCCGGAGTAGCTCGATCGGATCCTCTCGCAGGCCACCGCGCTCGGGACGGCCAGGACGAGGACGTCGTTCTCGCAGCGGACGGGACGGACCTGACGAAACCAGGTGTTCCAGGTCGCTTCGGCCAGCTGCGCGCGCAGCGCCGTGCTCCCGGAGTCCCAGAGGTCGGATGCCGTCGACGACACCACGGCCGTCGAGGCAAGATCAAAGTTATCCACAGGCCCATCCACAAGTGTGGAGAAAGGACGAGAGAGGCCTGAGGCCCCTCTCGAAATGATGACGGTCGGCCTGCCGCGGGCGGGGAAGCCCTCCGGGGAAGTTCGCCGAATCGAGGCCGTTGCGATGGGCGAGAGGGCGAACCTAGCAAACGCCCTGGGGACGAACAAGGGGAGAGCGGACGCATTTCCGGGCGACAAAAGCCCGCGTTCGGGGCGCTGTCCACAGGGGCAACAGGGCGATTTATACCGATTAGTGGGGTCGCGGGGCGCTATACACCGTCCGCGGGGATACGGTAGCGGCGCCGCAACGAATCCGGCGGGGCCGCCCGCGGGAAGTCTCGCGCGCGGATTGCGGCTGACCCGCGAAGGATCGTAGAATCCGAGGCCCCGCCCATTTTCTCCCCCGGCCGGCCCCCGCACGTCCTCGGGGCCGATGCCGATCCCCCTGCGGGCGAGCCCTCTCGAGGAGGCCATGCGTGAAGCGGACCTTCCAGCCGAACCAGCGGAAGCGCAGCAAGAAGCACGGATTTCGTCTGCGGATGCGGACCCGCGCGGGTCGCAACGTGCTGAAGACGCGGCGCCGGCGCGGCCGCGCTCGGCTTTCCGCCTGATCTGGCGCGTTCACGGCCATGGCACCTTCCGGGATCTCGCCCGGGCACCTGCCCGTCGGCATGGCGCGCTCCGCGCGCGCCTGCTCGCGGGCGACCCGGGCCAACCGCCGAGCGTCGCGTATGCCGTGCCGCGGGCGGTCGGCGGTGCGGTCGAGCGGAATCGGCTCCGGCGTCGCCTGCGCGCCGCGGTACGGGAGCTCCACGCGGAGCTGGTTCCCGGTGGCCGTTACCTGCTCAGCGCGGGGCCGGCTGCGATGAGGACCACCCCGACCGAGCTGCTCGAGACGCTGCGCGCCGTCCTGCGCGCGGCACGCGAGTCACAACGATGACCGCGCTGACGTCGGACTCCGGGACGCGCGCGGCGGCGACCGGATCGGCTCGCCTCTCCCCCGTCGGCTGGCTCGTGGTGAAGATCATCCGCGGGTACCAGCACCTCATGGCCTGGCGCCCGCCGCATTGCCGGTTCGCACCCTCGTGCTCGCAGTACGCGCTCGAGGCGGTCGTGGAGCACGGCGCCGTGCGCGGATCCTGGCTCGGCCTCCGGCGGATCAGCCGGTGCCATCCCTGGAACCCGGGCGGCTTCGACCCGGTCCCGCGAGCGAACACCTGTTCGCACGAGCTTCCGGAAGCAGGTAACTAGCCGTGCAACAAATCTGGGACGGCATCAGGGAGGGGATGGGTTGGATCCTCTCGTTCTTCTACTCGATCGTCCCGAATGCCGGCTTTGCGATCATCATGCTCACGGTCGTGGTGCGGTTGATCCTCTTCCCGCTGACCGCGAAGCAGGCGAAGTCGATGATCGCCATGCAGCGGGCCCAGCCCGAGATCAAGAAGCTGCAGGCGAAGTACAAGAACGACAAGCAGAAGCTCAACGAAGAGCTGATGAAGTTCTACAAGGAGAACTCCATCAATCCGCTCGGGGGCTGCCTGCCGCTCGTGGCGCAGATGCCGATCTTCATCGCGCTCTACCAGACGTTGAGGGACATCCAGAACTTCATCCCGACCGACTCGTCGATGTACGCCGACATCTGCCGCGGCGCGTCGTGCAAGGTCGTGA
This sequence comes from uncultured Acidimicrobiia bacterium, assembly GCA_963770095.1. Lineage (GTDB taxonomy): Bacteria > Actinomycetota > Acidimicrobiia > IMCC26256 > JAENVU01 > Chersky-806. Next base: position 164,079 of record CAVYOO010000003.1, on the reverse strand, counting down.
ACCTCGACTTCTTCGGGATGAACCTCACCCAGTCCGCCGGTTCGGCGCCGAAGGGCTTCGGCAACGCCCTGCCGTATTACATCCTGGTCGCGCTCGTGGTGCTCACGGCATTCCTGCAGCAGCGCCAGACCATGCGGAACCAGACCCAGGCCAACCCGCAGATGCAGATCATCGGCAAGATCATGCCGGTCGTCTTCGGTTTCATCTCGATCAACATCCCCGCCGGGGTGGTCCTCTACTTCTTCACCAGCAACCTGTGGCAGATCGGTCAGCAGGAAGTCGTGTTCCGGACGATCGGGACCGCCGCGGGCCCACCGACCAAGAAGGGCGACAAGGGCGGTGGTGGGAAGGGAACCGACCCCGGTGGTGGCAAGGGGTCGCCCGCGATCGACGTGAAGAGCACCGAGGCGGCACCTCCGGCGCCGGGTGGAGTGAAGGGGCTGTTCAAGTCGCTGTCACCGGGCTCCGCCGCCACGGGCGACACCCCCTCGGGCAACGGCAAGCCTCAACCCAAGGATCCGGGCGCGAAGAGCACCGACGCGAAGAGCCCGCCGGCCAAGGGTTCGACTTCGGCGAGCAAGAAGTCGGGGAGCGGCGCCGATCCGGGTGGGACGTCATCGAGTACCGCCCGCCGGAAGAACAACCGGAAGCGGAAGCGCTAGATGGAGTGGGTGGAGACCACCGGTCGGACTGTCGCGGACGCGCTCGACTCGGCGCTCGACGAGCTCGGGGTGCACGAGGAAGATGTCGAGGTCGAGGTGCTGGAGGAGCCGAAATCCGGATTCCTCGGCCGCTTCGGCGGTAGCGACGCGGCGCGTCCGGGTCCGTCTGAAGCCGATCTCGCGAGAGAAGCCCGGCGACCGGCGGCGCCGCAAGGGGAAGGGTGGGCGCTCACGGGGTGAGCGCAGCGGCCGCGGCGACGGTCCGGGCCGCGGCGACGGCAAGTCCCGCGAGGGTAAATCCCGCGAGGGTAAGTCGCGCGGCGAAGGTTCGAAGCCGAGCTCGAGGGGCCGCGGGTCGGGCTCCGGGCCGAGTCCCGAGAACAAAGGCGGTGGCCGGAGCGACCGTTCCGGGGGCCGCTCCGAGAGTCCTGCGAAGGGGAACGAGATGGAAGAGTCCACAGTGTCGGTTCAAAGTCAGGCCGAGACGGCGGCACAGTTCACGACCGGGCTCGTGGAGGCGTTCGGGGCGCAGGCGACCGTGACCGAGGAGATCGACGATGGCGCGATCACCGTCCGGATCGAAGGCTCGGACCTGGGTCTCCTCGTGGGCCCACGAGGCGTGACGCTCAACGCGGTCGAGGAGCTGGTGCGGGCCGTCGTCCAGCGCGAGACCGGTGGTCACGGCGCCCGGATCCACGTTGACGTCGCCGGATACCGCGCGCGGCGCAGGGAGGCGCTCGCCGAGTTCACCCGCGGCCTCGTGGAGCAGGTGCTCGAGACCGGCGAGGAGAAGGTGCTCGAGCCGATGCAGTCGCCGGACCGCAAGGTCGTCCACGACACGGTGGCCGAGATCGATGGTGTGGACACCAGCTCGGAGGGCGAGGAGCCGCGCCGCTACGTGGTGATCCGCCGCAGCTGAGCATGGATGAGCGGCGCCGGCTGCTCAGGTTGCTCGGGGACGCACAGGATCTGGGTCTCATCGGGCCGGGCCCGCTCGAAGCCCATCTCGACCACTCCCATGCCTGGGCCGAGGCTCTCGGCGCGCCGGCTTCGACGTTCCTGGATCTCGGCAGCGGCGGGGGGGTTCCCGGTCTGGCCTTGGCGCTCGAATGGCCGGAGGCGCACGCGACGCTGCTCGACTCCCGTCACCGTTGCGCGAGCTGGATCGAGGATGCGTCGACCCGACTCGGCTGGGAGTCGAGGGTCACGACGATATGCGAGCGGGCGGAGATCTCCGGGAGAGATCCGGACCTTCGGGAGGCCTTTCCGCTGCTGGTCGCCCGCGGATTCGGACCGCCCGCGGTCACCGCAGAGTGCGGCAGCCCGTTCGTGTCGATCGGCGGCAGGCTGAGCGTCAGCGAGCCTCCCGGTGGGGATCCGGCCCGGTGGCCGGCGGAGCACCTGGGTGCGCTCGGGCTGCGGGTGGCCGAGACCGTCGTGATGGGCGAGGCCTCGTTCGTGATGTTGGAGAAGGTCGAGTCGCTCGCCGATCGTTTTCCTCGGCGGGTGGGAAAGCCGGCGCACCGTCCCCTCTGGTGAAGCTCGGGATGTTTCACGTGGAACATCCGGCTGGGAGTCTCGGTCAGCGCCGAATGGCCCCTCCGGGGTCTCCCGGGCCCGGGTAGGCGACCGGGAGCAGACCATCAGGCCGTGCACCCCCGGCGGGGGGCCGGCCGGCGGTCACCGGCCCGCGGTCCGGGGATTCATCGGGTCGGGCCGGCGAGGCGGAGCAGCTCGTGCCGGGGCGGTTGGTGCCGGCGAGACAACTCGAAGATGCAGAGGCGCGAGCGACTAGGTTGCACCCAGCAAGGAAGCGATGGGTTTCCGCAACCCGCCCCCGATCGACTCCGAAAAGCGGGTGCGCGAACGCTGGGAGAGGCGAGGGCCGGCTGCGGCGAGATGTTTCACGTGGAACATCGATTTCGGGGTCGGAAAGCCTTGACCCTGGGGTGAGCCTTGACCGAGGATGGCAGTCCCGCGCATTCGCCCCGAGAGGATGGCAGCATGTCAACCGAGGGCAATGATCCGAGGGGCCGCGGACGCCGGCTGTTCGGTTCACGGCGCCGGCAGGCAGAGCCCCCGGCGCCCCCGATCAAGGTCCTTTCCGATCCCGCTCCGGAACCGCCGCCCGCCGGCGAATCGGACGACGGGGGGAATGTCCGGATTGTGCAGGAATCCGAATCGGCGGAGCCCACGCCGAAGCCGGAGAGCCCCACGCCTGCGCCACCGGCAAGCACTGCAACACCGGGCAACCCGGCACCGGAGACCACGGCAATGCCGGAGAGCACCGCACCAGAAACCGCCCCCACCCCCGACGAGGACAACTGGACCGTGGAGAGTGTCGTGAACGGCCGGTCCGAGGACGTCGTGGCGCCGGACCCGGTGCCCGTGGCACCGGAAGCCGCTGCGGTCCCGGCGCCGAATCCCGCTGCGGTCCCAGCAGCGAATCCCGCCGCGGCGGCCGAAGTCGCAGCCCCGGAGGACGAAGTGAAGCTGGCGCCGGCCGAGGGTGGCCACGTGGAGCCCCGCTCCGGATCCGAGCGTCACAAGGCTCGATCCGGAAGCGTCGGGCTACCCGGCTCGGCCGAGCGGGGCCGGTCCGTCGACGAAGCTGACGGCGAGGCCGGCGAGGCCGAAGACGACGAGCCGCCCAGCTACGAGCTGCCCCGGATCATCGCCATCGCCAACCAGAAGGGTGGCGTGGGCAAGACGACCACCTCGGTCAACCTCGGTGCGTCGCTGGCCGAGCTCGGCTACCGGGTGCTCGTGGTCGACCTCGATCCACAGGGCAATGCCACCACCGGGCTCGGCATCAACGCCCGGAACCTGCAGTCCTCGGTCTATGACGTGATCATGACCAACGCCGCGATCGAAGATTGCGTGGAGCCCACCAGCCTCAAGAATCTGTTCGTCGCCCCGGCCACCATCGACCTGGCCGGCGCGGAGATCGAGCTCGTCCCGGCGTTCAGTCGGGAGCTCAAGCTGCGCCGGGCACTCGAGGAGGTCCGGGACGAGTACGACTACGTGCTGATCGACTGCCCGCCGTCGCTCGGCCTGCTCACCGTCAACGGCCTGGCCGCCGCGGACGACGTGATCGTGCCGATCCAGTGCGAGTACTACGCGCTCGAAGGTCTGAGCCAGCTCATCCGCAACGTGACGCTGGTACGGACCAACCTCAACCCCAAGCTCGACGTTCGTGGGATCGTCCTCACGATGTACGACGCCCGCACCAAGCTGGCCGACCAGGTCGAGCAAGAGGTGCGCGAGCACTTCGGGCGCCGGGTGTACCAGACGGTCGTTCCTCGGACCGTACGTCTCTCCGAGGCGCCGTCGTTCGGGCAGCCGATCATCGTGTTCGACTCGACCTCCCGGGGCGCCGTGGCGTACCGGGAGCTGGCGAAAGAGGTGAGCAGTGGCGCGACGCGGCGGGCTGGGTAAGGGGCTCGGGGCACTCATCCCGGCAGGGAACCCGGAGAGCGTCGGAGGGCTCGAAGAGCTCCCGGTCGCTTCGATCCGGCCGAACCCGTATCAGCCGCGGGAGCATTTCGACGAGGAGGAGCTCGCCTCGCTGGCGGAGTCCATTCGCGAGGTGGGGATCCTTCAGCCGGTGCTCGTCAGGGAGACCAACGACGGCTACGAGCTGATCGCCGGCGAACGCCGCTGGCGGGCGGCGCGGCGGGTCGGCCTGCAGAACATCCCCGCACTGGTCCGCGACACCGACGATGCTTCGGCGCTCGAGCACGCGCTGGTCGAGAACGTCCACCGCTCGGACCTCAACGTGCTCGAGGAAGCGGCGGCCTATCAGCAGCTCATCGAGGACTTCGGTCTCACCCATGAAGAGGTCGCGATCCGGGTCGGGCGCAGCCGGACGTCGGTCACGAACACCATGCGCTTGCTCCAGCTGCCGCCGACGGTCCAGCGCCTCGTGCGCGACAAGTCGCTCACCATGGGCCACGCCCGCGCGCTGCTCGGTACGCCGGACCGAGCGCTGCAGGAGAAGCTCGCGAAGCGGATCGTGGCCGAAGGACTCTCGGTGCGGGCGATCGAGGACGCACTGCGCGAACCCACGGTCATCACGACCGACGATGTGAAGGCTCCCGACGCGGGTGGTGGCAACGACGAGGCGGACTCGTCGAACGCCACTCGCCAGCTCCGGCCGCCGGGCCTGCTCGAGCTGGAGAGCCTGCTCGGTGATCACCTCGACACCCGGGTTCGCGTCGACATGGGAACGAAGCGAGGACGGGTCACGATCGAGTTCTCAACCCTCGAGGACCTCGAGCGCATCTACAAGGTCATCACCGACTAGATGTACTCGGCCGGCACGTTGGTGACAGGGTGGGTTGATCTGAACGAAGACCTCCGGTGTTGTGGAGATGAGCCGTCACCACAACACGCCGGAGGTCTTCGTGGCTCACCGTAACGCTCGTTTGACGTTTCGAGGTCGTTGCCTGCTGGTCAGCGGGTTCGCGGAAGAACGCTGGCCGATCGCTCATGTCGCCAAGGCGATGCGGGAGTGTCGCGGACAGTGTGCGCATCGCTGGGTCGCACGCTACGACGCGCGAGGGCGAGACCGGCCTGTGAGGACCGTTCGTCACGGCCGCACCGGATGCCGACCCAGACGAGTCCCGAATTTGAGGACAGCGGTGCTCGCGCGCGAAAACCCACGCGGCGAGGCCAGGACTCGCTGGGTCCCGAGCTGGGGATCCCGGCCCGGACCGTGAGCACGGATCCTGCGCCGCCACGACGTCCCGCGCCTCGAGACCCTCGACCCGCTCACCGGTGAAGTGATCCGCACGTCGAAGACCACCGCGGTTCGCTACGAACGCGGACCAGCACCGGGGAGCTGGTCCACATGGACGTCAAGAAGATCGGACGGATCCCGACGGGGGCGGCTGGCCCACGGCCGCGCGTCAGGCCGGCTCGGCCGGCTGCTCTTCGATGCCGCGCTGGATCCCGCGGGTGATGGCCGCCCCGACGTCGGCGACGGCCGCAACCAGCGCGCCCATCGCCTCGACGTCGTGTTCGCCAACCGGCTCGCACACGACTGCGGCCATGCGCGTCTCCCGCAAGATGGCGAAGGTCCGGCCGCACGCGCCGTCCTCGTCGCCGGGTCCGAGCACCGACTCGAGCTCCTCTTGGATCGCGGTGGCCACCCGGAACCCGGCCTCCGATCGGAACTCGCCGGACGCGAAGTAGTGGCAGCGGCATCCGGACCGGTCGCCGGCCCGCACCGCGAGGAACAGGTCAGCGCGGTACTGGTTCGCCCGGGCCGCGATGATGGAGTCGCCCTCGCCGGAAAGATCGGTGATCGTCTGCGCGCCGACGCCGGACAGGGACCGACCGATGACGTCGCCGAGCGTCTGGAACTCGGGACCGACGGCGATGAACACCCGGTGGTCCCGGAGCCTGCGGGGATGGCGGAGCTGCTCGCGCTCACGCACGGAGGCGACGGATCCTGCGGCCATCGACCCGACTCGGCTCAGTGACCGGAGGGTCTCGGGGCCGAGGATGCCGTCGACGGACAGGCCCGTGTTGCGTTGGAATTCGCGGAGAGCCGCCGCGCTCTGATGGCCGAGGATTCCGTCTTCGCGACCCGCGTCGAAGCCGAGCGCGTTCAACCGGTGCTGGAGCTCGGCAACGTCGTCGCCCCGCAGGTTCGGGCTGCGCTCGTACAGGAGCCGGTCTCCGAGCGCGAAGCCACTCTCGACCAGAGCCGCCCAGGTCTCGGGCCCGCAGATCCCGTCGACCCGAATGCCACGCGCCTCTTGGAACGAGCGCACCGCAGCCTCGGTTGCCGGGCCGAAGCCACCCGCCTCGTCGTCGACCGGGGCGTAGCCCGCGGACGCGAGGCGCTGCTGGAGATCGCGAACCGCTTTGCCGGCACTGTCGCGCCGGAGGATGTCTACACCGGTCATCGAGGCTGCCACCCCGGTGGCCCTCACCCGCCCCGGCGTGCGTCGCGCGCGCTACGTGATGGCGCGACCGCGCGAAGCCCGGGGGCGGGCATCGTCATCCGATGAACTCGGAGAGATCTTGGAGCAGCTGGCCCTTGCCCTTGGCGCCGACGAGCCGCTTCACCGGTGAGCCGTCCTGGAACACGAGCAGCGTCGGGATGCTCATCACATCGAAGCGCCGCGCGGTGTCCGGGTTGTCATCCACGTTGAGCTTCGCGATCTGGAGCTTGCCGGCGTGCTCGCTCGCGATCTCCTCGAGCGCGGGAGCGATCATCTTGCACGGTCCGCACCACTCGGCCCAGAAGTCGATGACGACGGGGGTCTCCGATGCCTTCACCGTCTCGTCGAAGGTGGCGTCCGAGAGTGTCACAATCTTGTCAGACACGGTCATCCTTTCGGGCGGCCGCCCGAGACGGTCGCGATTCGGTCGAAGTGTAGCTACGGGTGCAACGCCGGTCGGGGTTCGGTTGCTTCCCGAGATCCGAAGATCTCCGCCTGCTCGTTCGTCACGTCCGAGTCAGTGGTTCGCCGCCGCGTGCTCGACCTCGGCGAGCCAGCGCTCGGTCTCGATTGCGGCCATGCAACCGGTGCCGGCCGCCGTGATCGCCTGGCGGTAGACGTGGTCCTGGACGTCCCCGGCGGCGAAGACGCCCTCGACCGAGGTGCGGGTGGACCCGCCATCGGTGACGAGGTACCCGTTGGCGTCCATCTCGAGCTGGCCCTTGAAGAGGTCGGTGTTGGGCGTGTGTCCGATCGCGACGAACAGTCCGGTCACCGGCAGCTCGTCCACGTCGCCGGTGACCGTGTTGCGCAACCGCGCACCTTCGAGCTTGGCCTCGCCGACGACGTCCTCGACCACCGAGTTCCAGCGGAACTCGATCTTCGTGTTCGCGAACGCCCGGTCCTGCATGATCTTCGACGCGCGGAGCTCGTCGCGCCGGTGGATGACCGTGACCTTCGACGCGAACTTCGTGAGGAACAACGCCTCTTCGATCGCGGTGTCACCGCCACCGACGACGCCGATGTGCTGCTCCCGAAAGAAGAAGCCGTCACACGTCGCGCAGGTGGAGACGCCGTGTCCCAGCAGGCGCTCCTCGTTCGGCAGCCCGAGCATCATCGCCGAGGCCCCGGTCGAGATGATCAGCGACTTCGCGGTGTACTCCTGCGCGCCGACGAGAACGGTGAACGGTCGCGCCGAGAAGTCCACGCGGTCGGCGTCCGCGGTCACGAACTCGGTGCCGAAGCGCTCGGCCTGCTCGCGGAACCGCAGCATGAGGTCCGGGCCCATGATCCCCTCGGGGAACCCCGGGTAATTCTCGACGTCGGTGGTGAGCATCAGCTGGCCACCGGCACCGAGGCCCTCGATCACGATCGGGCGTAGGTCGGCGCGTGCGGCGTAGACGGCAGCGGTGAGACCGGCCGGGCCGGAACCGACGATGACGACCTCGCGGAGATCAGACACGTTCGACTTCTTTCTTCGAGCGACGCGACCAGCAGAACGCGCCGGCCAGCAGGAAGATTCCCCCGAGGATCAGCCACGCGGCCCAGACGGGCACGACGATCACGAGCACCCGGAAGCCCAGGATGGTCACGAGCATGAACGCCGTGAGGGCAAAGAAAGCAGTCAGGAAGCCGTAGACGACGACCCGGGCCCCCTGCTGGGCCGGGACGACGGTCTTGTCGCGGACGAGGACGACGGCCTTCTCGACCGCGTCAGCCGCTTGGGTGGTCCAGTCGCTCAACGCCCGTGCCTCCTGTAGCCCGCCGCAACTCCGGGGAGGCCAGGAGCGTACCCGGATGCCCGCCGCTACTCCCGGGCCGGGCCGGACCGCCCGCGCCGCTACCGGGAGATCGAGACGAGCACGGTGCTGCAATTGGTGCTCGGGACGACGAACACGATCGTGCGCCCGCCCTCGGTGATGCCGACGATCGTGACCGGAGTGCCCCGATAGGTCCCGGTCCCCGTGAACGCGACGGAGCGGGTGCCCGCCAGCTCGCGCGCGCACTCGGCCGGGTCGACCGCGCCCGGTGTCGGGACGAGAGAGCTGGCGGCATCGCCCGAGGACCGCTTGAAGGACTCGTCTCCCGCGGCATCCGATTCTGCCGCGCGGCGGTCGAGCAGCGCGCGGAGTGCCTCGCGACTGCTGACGTCGCCGAGGTCACCGACGTTGCCCCGCAGTGGCTCGGCCTTCGTCGACGCGCTCGAGCTGCCCGCGCTCGAGTCCGCCGACTTCTCGTCGCTCCCGGTCGACGAGATCGCGTAGCCGACGCCCGCGACGACGAGGAGACCGGCCGCGGCGACGGCCACGATCTTCGCCCATGGCCGCGACCGGCGCGCGGTGGGTGCAGACGAACCGGGGACTGCGTTCGCGGCGGTGCGGACGAGCCGGCGGCGCGTCAGGTCGTCGATCGGAGGAGTCGGCGTGCCGACCGCGCGGCGCACCTGTTCGAGCGCATCCCGGCGCGCTGCGAAGTCCGGCCACGCCGCGAGCTGCTCGCGGGCCGCGGCCTCGGAGATCCGCCGTTCGGCCGCGAACGCGCCGAGCTCACCGTCGATGAGCGCGTTGAGCGCCTCGTCCGTATCGGAGCCGAACGGCGGATCGGTCGGGTGCGGGGGCTGGTTCATGAGTGGTGCTCCGTTGGACGTTGCATCGGCCCGGCCTGGTTCCCGCCGGACGGGCCGAGCTCGGCGGCGAGCGCGGCGCGGCCGCGCGAGATCCGGGACCGGACCGTCCCCGGTGGCACCTCCAGCACCTCGGCGATCTGCGCGTAGTCAAGGTCGCAGAGATCCCGGAGCACCACGGCCACCCGGTACTCGTCGGGGATGCGCGCGAGCGCGGTGTCGATGTCGATGCGCGCCGCGGCCGCCTCCGGACCCGAGCCCGCCGACGCGACGGGCTCCGCGAGGGTCTCGGTCGGGGTGGGGCGGCGACCACGCCGGCGCAGCTCGTCGAGAGCGGCGTTCGTGGTCACGCGATACATCCAGGTGGTGAACGCGGCGCGCCCGTCGAAGCGAGGGAGCGCTCGCGCGATGGCGATCAGTGCCTCCTGACCGGCATCGAGGGCGTCGTCGGGGTTGCCGAGGATCCGACGGCAGATCGCGTGCACCCGATCGACGTGGCGGTTGAGCAGGACATCGAGCGCGTCGCGGTCGCCGACCGCGGCAAGTCTCGCGAGGGTCGTGTCGTCGCGCCCGCGGAGCGGATCAGGCGGAGCCAATGACCCGGACCTCGGCCACGCGCAATCGGTAGGGACGACTGGGCGGGAGGTCGGTGATCCAGATCAGCACGTTCTGCGCCTTCGGCCCGGGCTGCAGCGTCATCTGTGCGTCAGTGCCCAGGCCACCGCCGTCGAAGCGTGGTGGACCCCAGCCCGCGAGCTCCGGGGGCACCGAGGTGCTCGTGTAGACCTGCGCGCTCCAATCGCCCTCCTGGGTGGTGACCTCGACGGACTCGACCTGCTTGGGCGCACCGAGATCGACCACGAGCCCGACACCTGACTTCAACCCGCCGACGTTTCGGTCCTTGTAGAGCTCCGTGGACCAGACCGTGGTGGCATTGCCGTCCCAGATCGCCGCGACCTCGTCGCTGTTCTCGGCGTTGTCACCCTCCGGGTCGTAGTCCTGCGCGCCGACGATCGTCAGTGGTCCGACCACGGGGGTCGGCGGGGCAGCATTGGAGACCGGCTCGTCATCGATGGCGCGGTAGCCGAGGTAGCCGGCGAAGACCCCGATCACGAAGACCGCGGTCCACAGCGCGATCCGTGCGGGAGTGAACGCGGTCGAGCGCGTTCGGGGGGCCGCGGCGGCCGGTACCGGCTGCGCGACGGTCCGGGGCGGGAGCCGGACCGGCATCGTCGGGTCGGCGCGCGTGGGTGCCGGGGTGGCCTCGGTGCGGAACGGCGCCACGGCGTCGCGAAACGCCACCGCACTGGGCCACCGGTCCGCGGGATCCTTGGTCAATGCGCGGTCGATCACATGCTCGAGCCCGGTCGGCACCGACGGGCACTCGAGCCGAATCGAGCGGGGCGGCGTCGTGAGCCGTGCGACCGCGGTCGCGATGTCCGTGTCGGCCTCGAACGGCGCCTTCCCGCAGAGCATCTCGTAGAGGACGAGACCGAGCGAGTAGATGTCGACGCGCTCGTCGACGTCGCGGCCGTCGACCTGTTCCGGCGCGAGATAGCGCGCGGTGCCCACCACCATCCCGGTGCGGGTGAGCTCCTCGCCGCCACTGTCGGCGGCCTTGGCGATGCCGAAGTCGGTGACCTTGACGCGGCCATCGGGTTGGACGAGGACGTTGCCGGGCTTGACGTCGCGATGTACCAACCCGCGGGCGTGGGCGACCGAGAGCGCGTCGGCCACCTGATAGGTGATCGCCGCGGCGTCGCCGACCGGAACCGCGCCGTCCCGGTCGATGAGCTGACGCAAGGTGATGCCGTGCACGAGCTCCATCACGATGTAGGCGACACCGTCGTCCTCGCCGGTGTCGTACGTCGCGACGATGTTGGGGTGCGTGACCGCCGCGGCCGTCACGGCCTCGCGGCGAAACCGGGCGCGAATGCTCTCGTCCATCCCGATCGCCGTGTCGAGCGTCTTGACCGCGATGTGACGAGCGAGCAAGGGATCGTCGGCCTCCCACACCGTGCCCATCCCGCCGCGCGCGATCTCACGTTCGAGCCGGTATCGGCCGCCGAGGACGCGTCCGGGTTGCAGTGGTTCCGGCATGTCCCCTCACGCTACCCGGGCGGTCGCGGGCCTTTGAGGCGCGTTGGGAGCTTTTTGTGGCGCGTGTCCCGCTAGGGCGCGTCGACCCAGCCGACGCCGATCGTGCGCGGCCCGGCGTGCGTGCCGATGACCGGGCCGATGCAGCCGAACTCGATCTGATCGCGCGAGACGGTCGGGGCCAGGAGCTCGATCATCTCGTCCATGTCCGGTGCCTGCGCGTCGAACACGAACACCTGCTGCGGGTTGGCTGCCGCGGCGAGCTTGTCGGCGAGGAGCTTGAGACTCTTCGAACGCGTGCGGACCTTGCCGGCCTCGGCGACGGCACCCTCGCGCACCTCGATGACCGGCTTGATCGAGAGCATCCCGCCGAGCAGTGCCTGGGCGGCACCGATCCGGCCGCCGCGGCGCAGGTGCTCGAGCGTGTCGAGCGCCCCGAAGAGGCGCGTCCGCCGAGCCTGATCCTCGGTAGCCCTCGCGATCTGGTCCAGGTCGACGCCCTCGGAGGCCAACCGCACCGCGTTGATGCACTGCAGGCCCAAGCCCATCGACACCATCATCGAGTCGACGACCTCGACGGGACAGGTGCCCTTCATGGCTTTTGCGGCAACTTGTGCGGACTGCATCGTCGCGGAGAGGCGCGACGAGAGGTTGATGCAGACGATCCCGTCGGCACCCTCCGCCGCCAGGCGCTGGAAGGTCGACTCGAATGCACCGGCCGATGGGGCCGCGGTCTCCGGGAGCACTTCGGAGGTTGCGACCTTGGACCAGAACTGCTCGTTGGTCAGCTCGATCCGGTCGACGAACTCCTCGGTCCCGAACCTGATCGTGAGCGGGACGATCTCGATGCCGAGCTCTGCCGCTCGCGCGACCGGAAGATCGCACGAGCTGTCGGTGACGACGCGTACCCCCACGGGGCCTCCCCGGATCACTGGGTGTGTGGGCCCTTCGACTGCGTGACCACCTCCATGGTTACACACCTCCTTCCTGAGGGTCTCGGTCGGCCGGTCGCCGGGCCGCGGTCGACTGGTGGCCGACCGCGGCTTCTTGAGGGTCTCGGTCGGCCGATCGCCGGGCCGCGGTCGACTGGTGGCCGACCGCGGCTCTTCGCTGCGGCGGGGCGGGTCGCGGGACGGCGGTTGGGCGGGGGTCAGGTGGCGCGGAGGGGGCGGCGGCGGATGGCGTCGCGCAGCAGGGACAGCTCGCGGACGTGGAGCAGGTGGAGGGTGCCGAGAAAGCCGGCGCCTCCGACGACGAGCGCGGCGGTGGTGGCCACGATGGCCCGGCCCGGCGCGCCGTAGCCGATCACGGTGGCGACGCTCCAGGCGAGCACGCCGAGCACCGCGGCCGCGGCCGCGACGCGGGCCAGCGTGTCGACGACGCGCCGACCGTCGAGACGTCCGAGCCGCTTCCGCATCGCGCCGAGGGCGACGACCATCGCGACGATGTAGGCGATCGACCACGAGAGCGCGAGGCCTTCCACGCCGAAGAGCGGGTAGAACGCGAACGCGAGGACGATGTTGATGCCGTTCTCCACGCAGTTCAGCAAGAACGGCGTGCGGGTGTCCTGCATCGCGTAGAAGCCACGCAAGGTGAAGAGGTACGCAGAGAACGCGAAGAGCCCGATCGAGAACCAGGCGAGCGTGGACGCGGTCGCGGCGCCGTTGCTGGCGGTGAAGCTCCCGTAGTCGAGCAAAGCATTCACGATCGGGCGCGCGAGGACGAGCAGGACGACGGCGGCAGGGATCACGACGATTCCCATCAGCCGGAACCCGACCGCGAACTGGTCGCGCAAGCCCTCGAAGTCGCCCCGACTCGCGCGGCTCGCGAGCTCAGGCGCGAGCGCGGTCATGATCGACACGGCGAACAGGCCGTGCGGCAGCTGGAAGAACGTGAACGCGGCGAGATAGACGGACGCGTCGCCGGTGTGGCCGTACGCCAGGAACAGGGCCACCCAGAACGCGACCTGGTTCGTCGCGACGTACCCGATGGTCCAGCCGGAGAGCCGCGCCAGCTGGCGCACCGCCGGGTGGCGCCACTCCCAGACCCAGTGGAGCCGGGCGCCGGCGTGGCGGAGCGCCGGGAGGAGGACGAGGGCCATGGCCACGATGCCTGCCGTGGTTCCCAGCCCGAGGAGGATCACCAATGCCGGGTCCGCCAACACGCTTTGGACGTTCGGTGGTTCGCTCGCGACTCGCGGCAGCGCAAGCAGCACCCCGATGACGACGACGTTGTTCAGGACGGGCGCGAACGCGGCCGCGGCGAACCGGCGGCGGGCGTTGAGCATCGCCGTCGCCAGCGCAGTCACGCCGTAGAAGAACACCTGGGGCATGAACCACCGCAACAGGTCGGTCGCGAGCGCCTGCTGCGCCGCCTTTCCGGCGCCATGCAGACGAAGCGTGTAGAGATCGATGATCCAGGGCGCCGCGATGAAGCCGATGACGCTGATCGCCGCGAGGGCCACGAGTGCGACGGAGTTGATCGCGTCCGTCGCCCGATCGTCGTTGCGCTCGTGGTGCTCGACGTAGAGCGGCACCAGCGTCGCGGTGAGGATTCCGCCGAGCAGCAGCTCGTAGACGATGTTCGGCGTCGAGTTGGCGATGTTGTAGACGTCGGAGAGGCGTGCGAACCCGAGGGCTGCGAGCGTGGACACCCGCAGGAAGCCCGTGACGCGGTGAGAGCGCGGTCCCGAGCCCGACGACGGCACTGGATCGGACAAGTCGGTGCTCGGCACCGCCCGTCGAGCGTTCGGTCACGTCGCGAGGGTCGCGGGCCGGATGGGTTGGCGCCGGCTACGCCGCCAATGCGTGAGCCACCAGATGGCGAGGAACAGCCCCGCACCGATGGTCAGGAAGATCCCGACGCCGCTGACCACCGTGGACCGCACGGTGTACCGGGCCCCCCGCAAGGGCAGCTGGCCGTCGGCGGTGGTCACCGAGATGTTCAGGGGGAACGTCCCGGATGCCCGGGTCTCGACCGCGAAGGTCTTCGTGTTGTTCTGGGGCCGGAGCGTGAGGATCTGCTCGGCGCCGTCGGTGAACACCAGCTTGTCGCTGTCGAACTTGATCCGGAGCGTGACCTTCCGCCCGGTCTCGTTGTTGAAGCTGAGCGGGATGTCGGCCTTTCGGGACGTCAGCGTCACGGTGAGCCCCGACGGTGGCGTCTGGATGAGGTTGCTGAAAGCCGAGATGCCCCCGTTGACCGCGTCGAGCCGGCCGGAGGACTGCCGGCGGCCGACGGCGCCGGGCCACAGCGAGGTGAGCGAGATCAGCAACGCGCGGTGGCCGTTGACGATAGCGGGATCGTCGCGACCGACCGTGCTGGCGAAGGCGTCCAAGTTGTCGCGGGTCCGCTGGTACGTGACCGGGTTCACGGTCAGCGCGGCGGGGGCGAGGGCGGGCGCGTCGAGCCTGCGCACGACCGAGCCTGCGTCGGTCTTGGCAAGGGGGACGTGATCGAAGAGCTGGTCCAGGGTCACCGGGTTGAGGAGCGGGTTGTCGGAGAACCCGTCGACGAGGGCGGTGAGCAATGCCGGCTCCGGGTTCCAGCGCGGCGGCATCGCGACCGCGACACCCCGGGTCTCGTTGGGGGCTTCGATCGCGACGATCGCGAGGCCGGCCATGAAGTGCGCGGCCCGCAACGCAGGCGGCGCGTTGCCGTCCAGAAGGCGCGCGAGCCCATTGTCGGTCTGCACCGCCGCGAACTGGTGATCGTTGCTCTCGATGGTGAAAGGCCGCGCGGGGGTGAGCTGCGGCGTCTCTTCGGGCGCGACCAGCGCGCTCGGTGACACGACGAGTCGATCGACCTGGCTCAGCTTGAGCCGGTCGAGCGCGGCGTCGCTCAAGGGCGTGATGTTGGTGGTGCGCGAGTCGAGCCGGGTGTCGAGCACGGAGCCGAGCACCTCGGACCCTGCCGCGAGCTCGAGCGCGGCGTCGTCGCCGAGCCCCGCGGCGTCGAGGCTGGGGACGTCGATCGGGACGTAGGGGCTGGTGAGCACCTGCTTCGACTCGGCCGCGGTCCGCATCGCCGTGAGGCCCGGCGCCAGCGTGGGATCCGTCTTCGCCCGCTGGGCCCAGGACTCGAGGGTCTCCGGTCCGGGCGCGAGCGTGAGTGGTACCTCGGTCGTGTTGGCCGCAGCCTTGGCGAGGCGCGTGAGCCGTCCCCTGGGCCCAATCGAGGCGAGGAACGCGGGCCGTACCTGACCGCCGGGCTTCGTCGCCGGATCGTCGGCGACCTTCCAGATCCACGCGACGTTCAGCGGCTCTCCCATCGGTGCCCCGTTGACCGCGGGCGCGACCGCGACCAGGTGGGTCACGAAGCTCGAGACGCGCTCGCCGCTCTCCGGGTCCCGGAGCTCGACCTCAACGGGGAAGACCCCGGTGTTCGACGAGCGAGGCAGTGGCAACCGGAGCCGGCTGGTGTCGCGGGGCGTGTTGGGGTCCTGCAGCTTGAGGGTGAGGACGCGCCCGCCATTCGGAGCGATCGGAAGCGTCGCGGCCGGCGCGCCGGCAGTCGCGACCGTCGAGCCGAGCCGGTCACCGTTGACGCTGCGCTCGAAGGCCTCGCGGCTGGTCATCGACGAGTGCACGATCGCGCGAGCTTCGAGCCCTCCCAACGGACCGGTCAGCAAGAGCCGCAGCGGTACGTCCGCGCCGAGCGTCGTGTACGCCGGCTGCTCGAGCAGGGTGACCCGCGGCTCGGCCGCGGCCGCAGCGGGCGCGGCGTGCGCACCCGCGGGAGCAACGCAGAGGGCGACGAGCACCGAGACGATCCCGGCGACGGCGGCGCGCCTCACAAGGAGCGACCCATCACGCACAGGCCGGACGGCAGCTCGTGGAAACCGCACGATTCGTACAGCGCGAGCGCCGGTGCGTTGTCGCGCTGGGTGTTGACGAGCGCCCGGGTCGCGCCGTGGCGCCGCAGCCACCGCAGGCCGTCGAGGACGATGGCCCGGCCGTAGCCCTCGCGGCGCACATCGGGACGGACCGCGAGGCGCTGGAGGTAGCCGTGATGGCCGGCGCGCCCGGTGACGGCGTACGCGAGCAGCCCGTCGTCGCCTTCGGCGACACGAAATCGGCTCGAAGGCGTGGCGTCGATCGCGTTCACGAGGCCGTCCGCGTCGAGCCGCCAGAAACCGTCGAACGAGAGGTGATCGAGCGCCAGCACCGCCGCGCGATCGCCCTTCCGGGCCCGACGGGTCGACTGCCCGGGCTGGGGCAGGTCGCCCATCGCGTGGGCGAGAAGGTGGAGGCGCTCCCGCACCGAGAACCCGGCGTCGAGGAACGGCAGGACGTCCGCGGCCGCGAGCGTGCTCGTGACCACGGCCGAGTATCCGCGGCCGCGGAGCAGGCGGAGGCAGCGGTCCACGATCTCCGGGGTCGGGGGGTGCTCGGCGCCTACGGAGAGATAGGCCACGTCGGCGCGTCCACGCCAGGAGCCGAGCCGCGCCCATCCGCCCCGCCAGCGCAGGGTCTCGTCGGTCATGTCACCTCGAAGCGTAGGCCGGGACCCCCTGCAATTCCCGGCTGGGTTACCGTGCGCGGGTGCTCTACGTGGCCACGGACCCGGTGTTCTCCCTTCACGCCACCGGGCGCGGCCACCCGGAGCGCCCGGCCCGCCTCGACGCCGTGCGCGAGGGCATCGATCACGCCGGGCTCACGGAGGCGGTGCTCCCGCTCCCGGCCCGCGAAGCCACCGCGGCCGAGCTCGAACGGGTCCATCCGGCCCCGTACCTCGAAGCCCTCGAGGCGAGCAGCCGGGCCGGCGGCGGGATGCTCGACGCCGACACCGTCGTGTCGGCGGACTCGTGGCGTGCGGCAGTCACCGCCGCGGGGACCGGGATCGCGGCGATCGACGCTCTGTCCACGGGCGCAGCCGACGCGGCATTCCTGGCGCTGCGCCCCCCGGGACACCACGCCCGCCCCTCGCAGGGCATGGGCTTCTGCCTGTTGAACAACGTGGCGGTCGCGGCCGCCGAGCTCGCCGAACGGGGTGAGCAGGTGCTGATCATCGACTACGACGCCCACCACGGCAACGGGACCCAGGAGATCTTCTACTCGGATCCGCGGGTGATGTACGTGTCGTTCCACGAGTGGCCGCTGTACCCGGGGACCGGCCGCCACGACGAGATCGGCCACGGCCCCGGCGAGGGCGCGACGGTGAACCTGCCGTTGCCGGCCGGCGCGACCGGTGACGTCTACCTCCGCGCACTCGACGAGGTCATCGCGCCGCAGGTCGAGCGCTTCGCTCCCACCTGGGTCCTCATCTCGGCGGGGTTCGACGCCCACCGCGCCGACCCGCTCACCGGGCTCGGACTGGCGGCCGGGGACTACGCGACCATCAACGAGCGGGTGTCCGAGTGGGCCCGACCCGGCCGGATGATCTCGTTCCTCGAGGGCGGCTACGACCTCGGAGCGCTCCGCGACTCGGTCGCGGCCAGCCTGCCGACCCTCATCGGAGCCCCCGCAACGGCGATCGCCGGGGAGCAGGACACCTCGGGCGGGCCCGGGGCCACGGTGGTCGACGCCGTCGCGGACCTCTGGCACCGCCGCATCGCCGGCTGAACCTCATCTTCAGGACGACCGGTCGCCGGTCGATACCCACGGCAGAGACCGCGATCCGAGGTCTCGGGTCCTGAAGGGGTGCGGCCGTGCTCGATCTCGACAACCTGCTGCGTGAGTCCGTCCGGCTCGAAGCGTCCGACGTCCACATCAAGGTCGGGTCGCCCCCGTTCTTCCGGGTCGACGGCCACCTTCGGCCCTGGGACTGCGACGAGGTCACCCCGGCCGACACGGAGCGCATCGCGTTCGCCCTCCTGCCCAAGGCGCGCGCCGACGAGTTCCTCGAGCACCACGAAGCCGACTTCGCCTACACCCTGGCCGGTCTGGGCCGGTTCCGGGTGAACGTGTTCCGTCAGCGTGGATCGGTGGGGCTCGTGCTGCGACGCGTGCTCCCCGGCATCCCTTCGATGGAGGAGCTCGGACTCCCGCCGATCGTGCGCCGGCTCGCCGAGGAGCAACGCGGGCTCGTGCTCGTCACCGGCCCGACCGGGTCGGGCAAGACGACGACGCTCGCCGCGATGATCGACCACATCAACGAGCACCAGGCGCGACACATCGTGACCATCGAGGACCCGATCGAGGTCCTCCACCCGGACAAGCGCTCGATCGTGAACCAGCGCGAGATCGGGACCGACACCGAGGACTTCCACAACGCGCTCAAGCGGGTGCTGCGCCAGGACCCCGATGTGATCCTCATCGGTGAGATGCGCGACCCCGAGACGGTGTGGGCCGCACTCTCCGCAGCCGAGACGGGTCACCTCGTGCTTTCGACCCTCCACACCATGGGCGCGGTCGAGACGATCACGCGCATCATCGACTTCTTCCCGCCCTTCCAGCAGCAGCAGGTCCGCATGTCGGTCGCGACGTCGCTGAAGGGGATCATCTCGCAGCGGTTGATCGAACGGGCTTCACGCGACGGTCGCGTCCCGGCGATGGAAGTGCTCGTCAACACCGGTCGGGTGTTCGACAAGATCGCGGACGCGCAGCAGACCCATGAGATCGAGGAGATCATCTCTGAAGGCGAGTTCTACGGCATGCAGACCTTCGACCAGAGCCTGCGGAACCTCTACGAGCAGGGGACCGTGACCCGGCGGGACGCGCTGGCGGCCGCGTCCAACCCCCACGACCTCCGTCTCAAGCTGGACCAGCTCGACCTCACCCGGGCCCAGGAGGCCCTCGACGGCGAGGCCAGCACCACCCCGTAACTTCGGGCCGTTCCGTACGGGCGGGTCACAATGGGCGGGATGACCGACGTCCCGCCGCGGCTCCGACCGCTGCTCGCTTCCGATTCGCCGGCCCAGAAGGTCGCGGCAGCACTGACCGGTGCGGGCTACCAGTGCTATCTCGTCGGGGGATCGGTGCGCGATGCCCTCATCGGCCACGAGCGCCCCAGCCTCGAGAACGACTTCGCGACCGACGCCCGGCCCGAGGCGATCGAGGCGCTGCTGCGACCGATCGGTCGCGGTGTCGTCCTCGTCGGCGCGCGCTTCGGGACCGTCAGCGCGATCGTCGACGGTGTCCCCTGCGAGGTCACGACGTTCCGGTCGGACGTCTACCACCCCGAGAGCCGGAAGCCCGAGGTCGTGTTCGGCGACGACATCGAGACGGATCTCTCGCGCCGTGACTTCTCGGTCAACGCGATGGCCCTGCGCCTGCCCGACCCGTTGCTCGTCGATCCGTGCGATGGAGCCGTGGACCTCGCCGCGCGCCGCCTGCGCACGCCGATGTCCCCGGCGGTCTCGTTCACCGACGATCCGCTGCGGATGCTGCGCGCTGGCGCGCTTCATCGCCGGCTTCGGGCTCGAGCCCGTCCCCGAGCTTCTCGCCGCGGTCGACGAGTACCGCGGTCGACTCGAGATCGTGAGCGCCGAGCGGATCCGCGACGAGCTCTCGAAGCTGCTCGTGGTCGAGGACCCGTCGGCGGGGCTCTGGTTCCTGGCCCGCACCGGGCTCTCCGACGAGTTCCTGCCCGAGCTGAATGCGATGCAGCTCGAACAGGACCCGATCCACCACCACAAGGACGTCCTCGCGCACACGATCGCCGTCGTGCAGAAGGTGAGCCCCGATCTCGTGCTCCGGCTCGCGGCGTTGTTGCACGACATCGGCAAGCCGAAGACCCGCTCGTTCGACCAGGGACGCGCGTCGTTCCACCATCACGAAGTGGTCGGTGCGCGGATGGCGCGCGAGCGTCTCACCGCGCTGCGGTACTCGAAGGAGATCATCGAGTCGGTGTCGCAGCTCGTGTACCTGCACCTGCGGATCCACACCTACGCGATGGGCTGGACCGACAGCGCGGTGCGGCGCTACGTCCGCGACGCGGGACCGCTCCTCGACCAGCTGAATGAGCTCCAGCGCTGTGACTGCACGACCCGGAACGAGCGCAAGGCGCGCGCGCTCGACCGCCGTATGGACGACCTCGAAGCGCGGATCGCGACGCTGGCCATGGAGGAGGAGCTGAAGGCGATCCGGCCCCCGCTCGACGGCCGCCAGGTCATGGAGTTCCTCGGTGTGGCACCGGGTCCCGTGATCGGCGAGGCGCTCGACTTCCTGCTCGAGGCGCGTCTGGACGAGGGCCCGATCGAGGAGGCCGACGCCTTCCAGCGCCTCCGCGCCTGGGCCGACGAACGGGGCATCGAGGCCCCGGGTGCCTAACCCCCGACGACGGTCGCGCGGATGTCCATCGAGCTCGTGAGCGAGTTCGCGATGAAGCAGTGCTCGTGCGCGAGGCCGACGAGCTTCTGCACCTTGTCCGGATCCGTCCCCGGGGCGACGGTGATGCGGGGCCGGAGCCGGACCGCGGTGATGCGCATGGGCGGGTCGTCTTCGGGCATGTCGGCTTCGGCCTGGTCCTCGTAAGCGAGCACGTCGATCCGGGCGCGGGCTGCGACCGCGAGGAACGAGAGCAGCTGGCAGGAAGCGGCCGCCGCAAGAAGCAGCTGCTCCGGGTTCAACTTGGTCGCGTCGCCGTGGAAGGCGGGATCACCGCTCATGGAAACCACGGTGTCGGCCGGTGGGCAACGCAGGGAATGCGCGCGGTCGTAGCCGTCGTAGCCGTCTGCGGTCGAACCTGACCACGCGGAGACCGCGCGGAAGAGGTGGATGCTGCTCACGAGCCTTCTTTGCGGGCCCGCCACACGACCGTCGTCGGGAGCAGCGCGCGTCCGCCCGGCGTACGGGTGGGCTCGGGTTCGAGCAGCGTGTCCACCCGGAATCCACTGCGCGTCAGCCCGGTGAAGACCTCGCTCAGCGTATGGCGGGTGACCAGGACCGGCTCGCCCTCCGGGCCGACATCGATGGGCGAGGTGTCGAAGTAGGAGCGGGAGAGGAAGGTGCGGCCGAGCGGGAGCGACCCTTCCGGCGAAGGCTCGATCTCGGTGCCGAGCGCGAACGGGTGAGGGAGCGAGAACACGAACCCGGCCCCGTGCCGCAGCACCCGGTGCACCTGCCGGAACAGCCGGCCGAGCTCGGGCACCTGGGCCAGCGCGCCATCGCTGTACGCGACGTCCATCGAGTCGGCCCGGAGGAACGCGAGATCCGCGAGGTCCCCCGCGTGGAGCTCGAGTCGCACCTCCGCGGTGTCGGCCGCGGCGCGCGCGGCCGCGATGCGTTCGTTCGATCCGTCGATGGCGATGACGGTCGCGCCCTGCTGGGCGAACGCGATCGCCGTGTCACCGGTGCCGCAACCGAGCTCGAGGACGCGCTTTGCCTTGACCGAACCGAGCAAGCGAAGAACCGCGTCAGTTTCCATGCCGCGGAGCGTACGCCGGAGCGGGCACGCAGTGCGGAGGCCGAAGCGACCAGAGGAGGCGGAGCGTCGAACTCCGTGCAAGCGGCGCGCCGACTTCTGGGCCGCGAACTCCTCCACCATGCGGTACGCCTCGTCGTCGTGGTGCTGCACCAGTGGCGACTTCATGAAGTACGCCGACGGTCCCTCGAGGGGACCACCGATGCCACGGTCGGAAGCGAGCTTGGCGCAGCGCAGCGCGTCGATGATCACACCGGCCGAGTTCGGGGAGTCCCAGACCTCGAGCTTGAGCTCCAGGTTCAGCGGCACGTCACCGAAGTTGCGGCCCTCGAGCCGGATGTAGGCCCACTTGCGGTCCTGCAGCCACGGCACGTGGTCCGACGGCCCGATGTGGACGTCGTCCGCCTCGATGCCGTGGTCGATCTGGCTCGTCACGGCCTGGGTCTTGGAGATCTTCTTGGACTCCAGGCGCTCGCGCTCGAGCATGTTCTTGAAGTCCATGTTGCCGCCGACGTTGAGCTGATACGTGCGGTCGAGCACCATGCCGCGGTCCTCGAACAGGCGGGCGAGGATCCGGTGCACGATGGTCGCTCCGACCTGGCTCTTGATGTCGTCGCCCACGATCGGGACCCCGGCGTCGGTGAACTTCTTCGCCCAGACCGGGTCGCTCGCGATGAACACGGGGATCGCGTTCACGAACGCGACGCCGGTGTCGAGGCAGCACTGCGCGTAGTGCTTCTGCGCGTCCTCGGAGCCCACCGGTAGGTAGGAGACGAGGACGTCGGCCTTCGAGTCGCGCAGCACCTGGGCGACGTCGACCGGCTCCAACGGGCTCTCCTCGACGGTTTGGCGGTAGTACTTCCCGAGCCCGTCGAGCGTGGGGCGCGGTCCACGAGCACGCCGGTCTCCGGCACGTTTGCGAACCGGATCGTGTTGTTCTGGCTGGCGAAGATCGCCTTGCCGAGGTCGAGCCCGACCTTGGCCGCGTCGACGTCGAATGCGGCAACGAACTCGACGTCGCCGACGTGGTACCCGCCGAGCTCCACGTGCATCAGGCCCGGAACGTCGTCGGAGGGATCGGCCGTTCGGTAGTACTCGACGCCTTGGAGCAGGCTGCTGGCGCAGTTGCCGACCCCGGCGATGGCGACTCGGATCTTCTGACGGGCACCGCTCATGCGGTTGCTCCTTCCTGTTCGGGCGCACTCGGAGCGGAGGTGGGGCCTCCGCCGTCGGGCGATTGGTCTTCGGTTGCGATCAGGTCGTCGATCCACTCCAGGTCGCGCTCGGTGGATCGGGTGCGGTGCTCCATGAGGGAGCGTGTGTAGCGATCGACGGCCGGTCCCCGGGTGCGCCGGGCGCGTGCCAGCCGTTCGGTCAGCTCGGCGCGGCGGCGCTCGAGGAACACGAGGCGGGCGGCCGGGTCGAGGAAACCGCAGAACGCGAGCTTGAGGGAGAAGAGGCGCTCGTCGTCGCCGCCGTCGTCGGCGGTCAACAGGGCGAGGAACTGCTCCTGGCCGAACGGGGTGATGCGGTAGGCCTTGCGGGTCCGGCGCCCGGACGGTGCGGGCACCAGCCGGAGGCGGGCCGCGGCCGCCTCCCCCTTGAGGGAGCCGGTCGCCGGGATGGCCGGGGCGGTCGCAGCGCCCGCCGCACTCGCGTCCACGACCTCGATCGCGCCGCTTCGCTCGAGCCGGCGCAGCGCCGGATAGAGCGAACCGAACGAGATCCCCCAGAAGGAGCCGAGCGTCTCGCTCAGCCGCTTCTTGAGCTCGTAGCCGTGGCGGGGCTGCTCCTGCAGCAGCCCGAGGATCGCCAGCTCCAGCACCGTTGACCGCTCCATCTGGGATGTCCGGCTTGACCGGGACGTCCCGTTTGTGAACTCCGATATATCGAACCGATATATCGAGGGATAGTAAAGCACACGAACGGCGGCGCGACAAGCCATCCCGTTGCCGGCTGTCCACCCGTGGTTCACCTCGCCCGGCGCGACTCGGCGCGGTGACGCTCCGAACGGGTGGACGCGCTGCATACACTTCGTCCGTGCCCAGGGGTACCAACTACGCGCTCGCACGACGGGCAGTGCTGCGGGATCTACGACGCGGGGTGCGGAGCCGAAACGACGTTTGCGACGCGCACCCCGAGCTCGTCCGCGCGGCCCGCAACGTCGGCGAGCGAGCCGGCATCAAGTGCCCCGTGTGCCGGGGCCGTGATGTCTTCTACGTCTCCTACGTCTACGGCGACGGCCTCCGCCAGGCCAACGGCCGCTGCCTGTCCTACCCGGGCGAGCTCGAGAAGCTGCGCGCCAAGCACGACGAGTTCGACCGCTACGTCGTCGAGGTGTGCACCGACTGCCGGTGGAACCACCTCGGCGCCCGCGAGCTGCACGGCCGGCGTCACAGCGCGTAACTGGCTAGTCGGTGGTGTCCTCGTCGTCGCCTTCGACGACGTGGGGGTACTGGGAGCAGCACGAGACGCACCAGAGCTCGGCCTCGGCGACGATCTTCGCCGCGGCCTCGGGGCTGTCCCAACGCTCGGGCGTGAGGTAGACGCGGCGGACGAGGACCAGCTCCTCGTCGGGCATCGCGGAGTTCTCGCAGACTCGATCCGTCATTGAAAGGGAGCGTAGGACGGAGCGGGCACGGAGTGGGCACGAAGTGCGGAGGCTCGGAGCGACCCGGCCGGGAGGTGCCGGGTAGCCCTCCCGGCGCCCGTCCGTTACTCTTTGGGGGCTGCCGGGAGCCGTGTGTGCCCTGGACGGCGGAGGGTCAGACATGACCACGGGTTCTTCCACGGCGCGGGTGCGTCCCATCAGCGTGCCCGACATCACGGCGCGCAAGTGTGAGCTGCGCGAGGGCACCGGTGTGCCACTCGTGATGGTCACTGCGTACGACGCGCCGTCAGCGCGCGTCGTTGACGGCGCGGGTGCGGACATGATCCTCGTCGGCGACTCGCTGGCGATGGTCGTGCTCGGCTACGACGACACACTGCAGGTGACGACCGACGACATGGTCCATCACATCGCCGCGGTGGCGCGGACCCGCCCGCGCTCACTGATCGTCGGCGACCTGCCCTGGCTCAGCTACCACGTGTCGCGCGAGGAGACGGTCCGGAACGCGGCCGCGCTCGTGCGCGCCGGCGCGGGCGCCGTGAAGCTCGAAGGGGGGCGCAAGCGGCTCGATGCCGTGGCCGCGATCCTCGACGCCGAGATCCCGGTCATGGGTCATCTCGGCCTCACTCCCCAATCGATCCACGCACTCGGCGGGTTCCGGGTCCAGGGCAAGCAGCTCGACACGGCGCGGGCGATCGTGGACGACGCGATCGCGCTGGCCGAAGCCGGTTGCTTCGCGCTGGTCCTCGAATGCGTCCCCGACGGGGTGGCCCGGATGGTCACCGACGCCATCGACATCCCCACGATCGGGATCGGAGCGGGGCGTCACTGCGACGGTCAGGTCCTCGTGTACCACGACCTGCTCGGGCTCGAGGACCGGAAGCTGCCGAAGTTCGTCCGCCGCTACGCCGATCTCCGGTTGGCCGCCGGCCAGGCGGTGGCCCAGTTCGTCGACGACGTGCGGGAGGGCACCTTCCCGTCGAGCGAAGAGACGTACCACATGACCGACCAGATGGGTGAGGCGTTCGACCTGTACACGGAGGCGGCGACGGTAGCCGTCCCACCCTCCGGGTAGCGTCCCCGCCGATAGGTCCGTTCGAAGCGTCTGCTAGCCTCCGCGGTTCGTGCACCTCCGGGTGTGCGTGTCCCATCACCCTGCTCCTGGCGTCCGATTCCTAGATTTTCGGGCGATCCGAGGAGCCCGCAGCTCGGGCTGCGGTCCGAAGGAGGTACGAGCCCATGCGGCCGTACGAGGTCATGATCATCTTTGACGCGGACCTGGATGAGGAGATCATCCGATCTGCAGTCGACAGCTCCGTCAAGCTCATCGAGTCGAAGGGCGCCGAGAAGGGCCAGATCGACTTCTGGGGCAAACGACGGTTCGCCTACGAGGTGAAGCACCGCTGGGAGGGCTACTACGTGGTCCTGCAGGCGAAGGCGGAACCCGCCGCGATGGACGAGCTGCACCGGACGCTCTCCCTTGCCGACGAGGTCGTCCGACACAAGGTGTTGCGCATTCCGGAGCAGGTCTACGGGAAGCTCGCGGGTACCCCCGCAGCCGAGACGCCGCTCACGCGCGACGCCGACGACGAGGACTAGCCCGAGTCGCGGACTCGCCGCGGTCCCGGTCGGGCGGGCCTCGCAGTGGAGCCGATGAACAGGAGACCAGGGAATGGCTGACAACACGATCACAGTGGTCGGGAACCTCACACGGGACCCGGAGATCCGCTACACCGCGTCGGGCCAGGCGAACGCGCGTCTGGGCATCGCGGTGAGCCGACGGTGGCAGAACCGCCAGACGAGCGAGTGGGAGGAGCGCACCAGCTTCTTCAACGTCGTGTGCTGGGGTGACATGGCCGAGAACGTCAGTGACTCGGTCGCCAAGGGCACCCGCGTCGTGGTCCAGGGCCGGCTCGAGCAACGCAGCTGGGAGACCGAGCAGGGCGAGAAGCGCACCGTCGTCGAGATCATCGCCGACGAGGTGGGGCCGAGCTTGCGCTGGGCGACCGCCGAGGTGAAGCGCTCCGAGCGCCGGGGCGGCGGCAGCGGTGGCGGTGGTGGTGGTGACTTCGGCGGTGGCGGAGGTGGCGGCGGTCGACCCGCGCCGGCACGAGTCCCCGACGGCGGCGCACCGGCCGAAGACTTCGGCGACGAAGAGCCTTTCTAAGCACGCAAACCGGAACGGAGCGGCGAGAACCATGGCAAGAGATCGGGAACGGCGCGGCAAGGACTCGAAGGCCGCCGACCGAAGGCGGACACCCAAGAAGAAGGTGTCGATCCTCAACCAGGACAGCATCGAGTGGGTGGACTACAAGGACGTCAACCTGCTGCGGCGGTTCATGTCGGAGCGCGCCAAGATCCGGGCGCGCCGCGTCACCGGCAACAACGCACAGCAGCAGCGCGAGGTCGCTCGCGCGATCCGCGTCGCTCGCGAGATGGCGCTGCTTCCCTACAGCGTGCGCCAGGTGACCCAGCGCAGCCGGAGTGGCCGGCGCGACCGGGGCGATCGCGCGGATCTGTCCGCGCCGATGCCGACCCCGGACGCACCGCCGCCCGTCGTCGGTGAGGCCGACGAGCTGCCCGAGGGCGTGACCCTCGAAGCGGTCGAGGAGACCGGTGGCGCGGTCGAGGCTCCGCTGACGACCGATGTACCGGACGGCGCCGCGGCGGTCCCGGAGCCGGAGGCGTCGGAGTGAGAGTCGTACTGCGAGAAGATGTGGAGAAGCTCGGCCGCAAGGGCGACCTGCTCGAGGTCGCCGACGGGTACGCCCGCAACTACCTCGTGCCGCGGGGTCTCGCGATCGTGGCCACGAAGGGCGTGGTGGACCAGGCGACGGCAATGCGCCGCAACCGTCAGATCCGCGACGACCGGGACAAGGAAGCAGCCCAGGAGCTGGCCGCGCGTCTGTCCGCCAGCCCGATCCAGGTGGCCGCGCGGGCGGGCGAGGGCGGCAAGCTGTTCGGCTCCGTCACCTCCGCCGACATCACTGCCGCGGTGAAGCACCAGACCAACGTGGAGCTCGACCGGCGCAAGGTCTCGCTCGCGGAACCGATCAAAGAGCTGGGCACGGCCGAGGTCGACGTCCAGCTCCACACCGAGGTGACCGTGACGCTCGCAGTCGAGGTCGTCACCGAATAGGGAGATCTCCGGCGGGCGATCGCCGGAGCTCGGGCGGATGGTGCCCGCCGGCGGTCCTTCGCCGGCGGCGAGTCGTCGCGTTTGCGGGGTTTGTGAACGTTGTTGTCCCACGGGTGATCCAGGATGGCGCGCGTCCACTATCCCCAGGCCTGGGGATGGATGGAGGCATCATCCACAGGGGAATTCACAGGAAAACCGGGGTTGCGCCTCTACCTCTCCACAGGGGGAAGACGCGACCATGCCCGACGAGTCGGACGCCTCCGGCCGGGACGAAGGGTGCGCGTGGTTCAGTCCATCGATGAGGAGCGGGTACGCCGCCGGAGTGCGGCGCGGATCCCGCCGCACAATCTCGAGGCCGAGGAGTCGCTGCTCGGGTCGATGCTGCTCTCGCGCGACGCGATCACCGCGGCGGTCGAGGCGCGGGTCGATGCCAGCGACTTCTACAAGCCGGCGTACGGACACATCTTCGAGGCGGTGTGGTCCCTCTACGAGCAGGGCGAGCCGGTCGACCCGGTGACCGTCGCCGAAGAGCTGCGGCGGGCGAACCTGCTCGATGCGCTCGGTGGCAAGGGCACGCTCCTGCAGATCCAGGCGGCCACCCCCGCCTCGGCGAACGCGGGCCATTACGCCAAGATCGTCAGCGAGCTCGCGTTGCTGCGTCGCCTGATCACCGTCTCCGGCGAGATCGCAGAGTCCGCGTACAACCAGCCCGACGATGTCACCGAGACGGTCGACCGCGCCGAGGCCATGGTGTTCGAGGTCGCGGAGAAGCGGATCTCGGAGTCACTGGTCCGAGTGTTCGAGGCGGTCACGGCAACCGTCGACCAGCTCGAGGCGCTCTACGGCGAGAGCGACACGATGACCGGGGTACCGACCGGTTACACCGAGCTCGACAACATCCTGCTCGGGCTGCAGCCGTCGAACCTGATCGTCGCGGCCGCGCGTCCGGGCATGGGCAAGACGAGCTTCGCGCTCGGTGCCGCGGCGAACGTGGCGATGGTCAGCCGGCGCCCCGTCGTCTTCTTCTCGATGGAGATGGGCTCCGTCGAGCTCACCAAGCGCATGCTCGCGGCCGAGGCGCGCGTCGAGGCGCGCAAGCTGCAGACCGGTGACCTGAAGGACGCAGACTGGAGCCGGCTCAACGCGGCGATCAGCCATCTCGGTGAAGCGCCGTTGTTCATCGACGACAACCCGCACTGCACGGTGATGGAGATGCGGGCGAAGGCCCGGCGGATCAAGGCCCGC
Source organism: uncultured Acidimicrobiia bacterium (assembly GCA_963770095.1). Taxonomy (GTDB): domain Bacteria; phylum Actinomycetota; class Acidimicrobiia; order IMCC26256; family JAENVU01; genus Chersky-806. The sequence goes on along the minus strand of CAVYOO010000003.1, from coordinate 135,446 downwards.
CACGGTGATCTTGCGCTCGTCGTCGTCGACTACCTCCAGCTGATGAGCTCGCCCCGCCGGTCCGAGAACCGCCAGGTCGAGGTGTCCGAGCTGTCCCGTGGCTTGAAGATCCTCGCTCGCGAGCTCGACTGCCCGGTGATGGCGTTGTCGCAGCTGAACCGCCAGCTCGAGTACCGCCAGGACAAGCGCCCGATGCTCGCCGACCTCCGCGAATCCGGATCGATCGAGCAGGACGCCGACGTCGTGCTGTTCATCTACCGCGACGAGGCGTACAACCCGGAGTCCGACCAGCGGGGCGTCGTCGAGCTGATCGTGGCCAAGCACCGAAACGGCCCGACCGGCGTCGCCCGCCTCGCGTTCCTCGACCACTTCGTGAAGTTCGCCAACATGGCCCGCGAATAGGTTCAGCTCGGGCGGGAGAAGTCCCGGTTCGGTTCGGAGGGCGGTACGGCAAAGCCCTTGCCCGGGCGCCAGCCGCTCTGCTTCAGGTCGTCGAGGACGTGGACCATGTTGAGCAGGTCTTCCTGGTACCGGAACTTGCCGTCGCCCGCGTAGACCATGGTCGACGAACCGGACTGGGCGTAGCGCGAGCCGTCGGCGCGCGTGCCGGGCAGGACCTGCACCCACTTGACCACGACGTTGTCCCCGTCGATGGCCGCGAACTCGATGGGGAACTCCCAGTCCTCGAGGCCGCGCATGCTCTCCTCGAAGAACTCCGCGACCGGCCCGATCCCCTCGACGCGGCCCCAGGCCGGGTCGATGTAGACGCAGTCGTCGGTGAAGAACTGCGCGAGGGAGTCCCAGGGCAGCTCCCCCGCGTCGATCCGCCGCCGCACGTCGCAGTAGCGCGTGACGACCGCCTCGACCTCGTCGCGTGGATGTGCAGTCAACTCGGATCCCCTCTCGGTCAGAACAGCTTCAGATGTGGTGTGTCGTTCTCGCGCAGATCGTCGAGCGCGACCTCGACGCAGTCGATGCCCTTGCTCGCGGCGAACACGCGGGCCTGAGGCTTGATGCGGGTCGCCACGAACATGCCCCGGGTGGGGGCGAGCCGGGTGTCGAGGTCCAGGCGCTCCTGGTACCGGATCAGCTGCTCGACCCCGGCGATCTCGCCGACCCGCTTGATCTCGACCACGACCGCGCGGCCCTCGCCGTCGCGGCACAGCAGGTCGACCGGACCGATGTCGGTCGGGTACTCGCGGCGGATCAGCGTGAAGCCCTCGCGCAGGGCGTCGACCCGAGCGGCGATCAGCTGCTGGAGCTCGGCCTCCACCCCGTCCTTTTCGAGCCCGGGGTCCTCGCCGAGGTCGTAGCTGTCGTCGGCCAGCACCTCGAGCAGCTCCACCCGGAGGGTCTCACCCTTGGGGCTGCGCGCCGTGATCACGCCGTCGCGCTCGAGTGACCTCGCACGGGGGGCTCATCCAGTTCAGCGGCTTGTAGGCCTTCGCGTCCGAGTGCACCGCGATCGATCCGTCCGCCTTCAACACCAGCAATCGGGTCGCCTCGGGGAGCCTCGCTCCGAGACGCCCCTCATAGGTCACCGAGCACCGGGCGACGATCACACGCACGAGCGCGTTGTAGCACGTCGCGGGAACCGGGCGCCCGTCCCGCATCGTCCAAGCCCTCGTACCCCGACGAGAGAGGTGGCGACCATGAGGATCCGGTGGGGAGCGATCGTGACGGTCGGCGTGCTGATCGTGATCTTGGCGGGAGCGGTGATCGCGGTCGTGAACCGCGATGGGGCCGAGCAGTCGAAGGAGTCGTCGGCCACGGGATCCGGCGTCGCGGCGGACGGGTCCGCGACGGCGGATGTCGCCGGGAGCTCCGCCGCCGCGCCGGCGATCACCCGGGACGAGTCGGGCGCCACCACGTCTGCGACCGGACTGGGCGGGCTCCCCACCCCGGAGCTGCGCGCGCACGTGGTGAAGCGGGCCACCCTCGAGCTCGAGGTCGGGCGGCGCAAGGGCAAGGCGACGGTGCGCCAGGTCATCGACGCGGTCGGGTTGGTCGGCGGCTTCGTCGAGAGCACGGACCAGTCCGGCGGACGCTCGAGCCTCACGGTGCGTGTCCCCGCGGATGCGTTCGACGCGACGCTCGACCGCGTGCTGGCGCTCGGCCGCGAGCGTGGCCTCCAGGTGCGGGGCCAGGATGTCACCGGCACGATCACCGACCTCGAAGCCCGGCTGCGCAACCTGCGGGCCCAGGAGGTGGTGCTCCTCGATCTCATGCGCCGGGCGACCACGATTGCCGACTCGATCGCGGTCCAGCAACAGCTCTCGCAGAACCAGGAGCAGATCGAACAGCTCGACGGGCAGCGCCGCGCGCTCGCGGATCAGACCACCTTCGCGACCCTGGTCGTCTCGGTCTCGCCCCACGGGGCTCCCGCGGCCGGTGGGGACTCGCCGCCGACCTGGGGATCGGCGTGGTCGGACGCGGTCGACGCGGCCGCCGCGGTCACGGGGGGCGTGCTGATCGTCCTCGGCGCGCTCCTGCCGATTGCCGCGCTGGCCGGGCTCGGGGCCTTCGGCTGGCGGCTCGTGCGCCGCGGGCGCCGGCGGGCGCACCCGCCGGCGCCCGCCGCCGGATGAGGATGCGCCCGCGGCGGTCGGTACGCTCGCGACCGTGAGCTTCTACGACGAGGTGATGCGGGAGCTGATCGCGGCGATCGGAGCCGCGCTGCTGATCGCGAACCTGATCGCACTGGCGCGGCGACCGAGGGATGCGCAGGTACGGGGTGCCCGTTCGGGTGCCCGCAGCGCCAAGGTGAAGGGGAGCTCACGGGTCCAGGCCACCGGGCGGACCCGTCAGGGCGAGCTCGTCCAGGCGCCGGTCGCGCGGTCCGTCGTGTTCGCGATCCTTGGCTTCGTCATGCTCGTCGCCGGCATCGCCGCCCTGGCCGCCTGACCGGCGCGCGCCTCACGGCTCGGGGCACGGCTGGACGCCCAGGTTCTCCGCCGGCAGCCAACCGCGCCGCAACGCCTGGATCGACTGCGATGTCGGGAACGTGTTGATGCCGAACGCATCGTTCGGGCTCGCGAACCGACCGCTCGGCAGCTGGTCGCCACGCAACCACGTGACCGGCGACGTGTACGGAGTCCCGCTCAGGGCCGGCGCGGTCACATCACGCCAACACGTCCGGGTGGGATCGAAGCCGGCCGCGGTGATCGCGATCATGGCGACGGCGGTCGAGTTCGGATCGTCTTCGCCGAACGACTGCCACGCGCCGTTGGCCTGCTGCTGGCTCGCGAGGAACGCCACCCCTTGGCGGAGATCTGGGTCCGTACCGGCCACCGGCACGGCGGCCAGCGCCTGGATCGCCAGCGCGGTGGAGTCGATGTCGGCCGGCGCCGCCACCCCGGTCGGATCGCCGGCGAAGTTCCAGCCACCGCCGGCCTCCTGCGCGGCGCGGATGAGCGCAACCGTGTTTGCCGGCACGCCGCCGAAGCCACGCTTCGCGATCGCCGAGTAGAGCGTGGCGTTGAAGGCACCGTACGAGCCGTCGGCCTGGTGCCCCGCGTCCACGATCGCCTGCAGGTTGACCGGAGTGTCGCCGTCGGGGTTGAAGGAGCTGGCCGAGAGCCCGAGCGGGCGCGCCACGAGGATGATCAGCTTGGCCGCCTGGCCGGCATTGATCCCCGAATCCGCGAAGTCGTCGATGACGTGCAGGGCCGAGTTGTTGCCGACCTTGGCCGCGTCGACCGCGGCCTTGGCCTGTGCGGTGCTCCACCCCAGCTGCAGCTGCGCGGTCTCGGCGATCGCGAGCACCGCATCGGGGGTCTCGAAGCCGGGGAACCCGGACACCTCGAAGCTGCCGTCGGCGAGCTGCTGGGACTTCAGGTAGGCGGCCCCGCTGCCGGCGGAAGCCTTGGCGTCCGCGTCGAGGAAGCCCGTGAACTGGCACCCGCCGAGGGCTGCCACGAAGAGCCCGGCTCCGAGCGTGACGCCGAGTCGCTTGATGTCTCTGTGCATTGGTCGTTCCTCCGTTGGCCCCTGTCCTCGAGGGCCGGCCAGCCCGCGCGGAGCGGCGCTGGGTGTGCGACGCCGCCCACGGGTGTGGGTGGCGGTTCGCGGCCGGTACTCGGGCTCCCCGGGTTCTCCGGGACACCGTTGCGGGTCAGCGCCGGATTCTCACCGGACTTCCCCGACCGCGAACGTCGATGGCGCTAACCCGTAGGGGCGCGCCGAGAATGTGTCCCCGCAGATCCCCGCCGTTCGGGTTCGGGAGATCGGTTGCCCATGTGTCACCTCCGCGGGCCCCGTTCCACGAGGGCCTCGGCACCGCCGTGAGGCGGATCGGTCGTCCCCACCGGTATCCCGGCGGGTGGTGTGGTGGGCATCCTGGCTTGCAGCCGAGTTGCAGCTGCTTACAGTTGCGGGTCAGCGCCGGACTCTCACCGGCTTCCCCTGCTCGCAGTGTCCTGCGAACCACTCCGGGCATCCGGGCCCGGAGTGACCACTCCGCCCGGGATCATACGCACAGGTTCGGAGCGCGGCGAGCTAAGCGGGCTCGTCCGCGTTCGGGGAGTCGTCCACGTCGGGCACCATGAGGTCGAACGAGATCTCGCTCGCGGGCATCGGCTTCGCGAAGTAGTAGCCCTGATAGGTGTCACATCCGAGCCGGTGCAGCATCGCCAGCTGGTCGATGGTCTCGACCCCCTCGGCGATGACCGAGAGGTGCAGGGACTCGGTGAGGCCGACGACGGCCCGCACGATGGCTTCGCTCTCGGCGTCCCGGCCGAGGCCGTCGACGAACGAGCGGTCGATCTTCAGCGTGTCGACGGGGAACCGCTTGAGGTAGGCGAGCGACGAGTAGCCAGTCCCGAAGTCGTCGATCACCAGGTGCACGCCGAGCTCCCGGATCGCGTCGAGCGTTCGGACGCGCCCGCGGCATCGTCCATCAGCGTGCTCTCGGTGATCTCGAGCCAGAGCGCGTCGGGCTCGAGGCCGGACCGACTGAGCGCGGCGGCGATGTTGGCGACGACGTCCGGGTCGCCGAGCTGGCGGCCGGACAGGTTCACGCTGATGTGCAGGTCCGCCGCGGCCGGGACCGAGGTCTTCCACCGAGCCGCCTCGGCGCACGCCTGGTTCAGGACCCAGATGCCGAGCGGCAGGATGAGTCCTGACTCCTCGGCGATCGGGATGAACTCGTCCGGGGTGATGGGCCCGTTCGGGTGCGGCCACCGGGCGAGTGCCTCGAGCCCGATGATGCCGTCGGTGCCATAGCCCACGATCGGCTGGTAGTAGACGGCGAGATCGTCGTTGTCGAGCGCGAGGCGCAGGTCACGCTCGATCTCGGTGCGACGCTGCGCGCGCTCGCGCAGCGTGTTGTCGAGCAGCTCGACCCGGGCGCGACCGCGCTCCTTGGCGGTGTACATCGCCACATCGGCGTCGCGGAGCATGGCTTCGGGATCGGCCAGGCCGCTCTCCACACACGACACACCCACGCTCGCGGTGATCACGACGTCGCGGCCGGACGACACGGGGATTGGCTGCGCGACCAGATCGGCGATCTCGGTGGCGCGGCGGCGGGCAGACTCGATGTCGGCCAGGTCCGGGCAGAGCACGACGAACTCGTCGCCGGACAGCCGGGCAACGGTGTCGATCGAACGGGTCGCGTGCTGGAGCCGCCGCGCGATCGCGGTGAGCACCTCGTCGCCGACGAGGTGCCCCTGCGTGTCGTTGACGACCTTGAAGCGGTCGAGGTCGATGAACAGCACCCCGACCCGACTCCCGCCCCGGCGAGCGTGGTCGAGCGTCTGGCGGAGGCTCTCGATGAACACCGGGCGGTTAGCCAACCCGGTCAGGGCGTCGTGGGTGGCCTGGTAGTTGAGCTGACGTTCGGTGCGGCGCCGCTCGGTCACGTCGGAGAAGGAGCAGACCATTCCGTAGGGCAACAGGTCGTCGTGGCGCAGCGGGCGGGAGTTCAACGAGAGCCAGCGTTGCTCGCGATCGGCGAGCTCGACGCCGATGAGGACGTTGGTGAACGACTCGCCGGTCCGTAGCGTGCGGACGGTCGGGTGCTCGTCGTCGGTGATCAGGAACCCGTCGGGGTGGCGGGCCCGGAGCTCTTCGCTGAAGACCGCGTCGAGTCGCTCACCGACCATGATGCGCCGTCCGAGGATGCTCTCGGCCGCGCGGTCGGCGGCGGTGATGACGCCCTGGTCGTCGCTGACGACGATGCCTTCCTCGAGCGACGCGACGACTGCGGTGTAGCGCTCCTCCAGCGCGCGACGTGCGGCCTCGGAACGACGGCGCTCGGTGATGTCGGCACAGACCGCCACCGCGCCGGTCACCTGGTGAGCCTGGTCGAGGACGAGCGCGACCGAGATCCGAACTTCGAGGAGGGTCCCGTCGGAGCGGCGGTGGACGGTCTCCAGGTGCTTCGCCGACTCGAGGCCGAGTCGCGGATCCCCGCCGACGACGTCGGCGAACTTGCGGCCGATCACGGCGTCGCAGGTCCATCCGTACATCTCCTCGGCGGCCGGGTTCCAGCTGTTGATGCGGCCCTCGGCGTCGAGTCCGATGATCGCGTCCGAGACGTGCTCGACGAGCTTGGCCTGGTAGCGCATCGCCTCTTCGGCCTTCTTGCGCAGCGAGAGGTCCCGCAGGATCACCTGGTACGTGGGCCGGCCGTCCCACTTGGTGCGCACGCTCAGGGACTCGACGACGATCGTGGAGCCGTCCAGCCGCACCAGAGTGGCCTCGGCCGGCTTGGTCGCGGCTTCGTCCTCCTTGAGCGAGGCGATCCGCTCGAGGGTCTCGAGCAGCGAGTCGGGGTGGATGAACTGGGTGAGGGACTCGCCGAGGTGGGCGTTGAGGTCGGGGACCCCGACGAAATCCGCCGCCGCCTGGTTCGCCCACCGGATCATCCCGTCCTCGTGCACGACGATGCCGTCGGGGCTCAGCTCGAGCAGCAGCCGGTAGCGGTCGGTCTGTTCCTGGAGTGCCTGTGCGGTCTGGCGGTCGGAAGTGACGTCGGCGACGACGCCTACGCAGCCGGTGATCGTGGCGCCCGAGCCGTAGACCGGGCGACCGCGGACAAGGAGGGCACGCTCGTGTCCGTCCCGGTCGTAGACCACGCGTTCGAGCTCGTAGTGGTCCCACGGTCCGCCGCCCTCGACGACGGCGACCACGGGCTCGACCAGCCAGGCCGAGAGATCCGGGCACGGCTCGTCGCCGGGCACGGTGAAGGATTCGGGATCGGCGCCGAGGACCAGGGTCAGCGAGCCTCGCCAGCGGACCGGATTGACGCCGCGGCTGTGCTCCCACGTCGCCATGTGGGCGGTCGCGAGCGCGAGGTCGTGGCAGGCCGCCAGCCCGCGAGCTTGACGCGATGCGATCGACGCAGGCGCGGTTCCCTCGCGAGGCCGACGATCCGGGCCTCCATTCAGGTGTTCTCTCGTGAGCCTTCCCATGCTCCCCCGCAGGCGTGTGTGGGCCTCCGGGGGAGATATCGACCGCGCTGCGCCCGAGGTTGAGCCCGTTTCACTCCCCGCCCGGGGTCAGCACTCGGCCGGGGGGTCAGGCGTTGGCGAGAACGACGGCGGAATTGTGCCCACCCATGCCGATCGAGGACTTCAAGGTGAGCCCGTCGCGGCGCAGCGTGGGCCCGTCGAGCAGGCGGGGATGGCCCTTGGCCACCCGCTTCGGCGCCGGGATGATCCCGTTCTCGTAGCCCAGACAGGTCGCGGCCATCTCCACGAGGCTGGCTGCGCCCTGGCAGTGCCCGACCAGCGGCTTGATCGAGAACACCTCGGCATCGGTCAGCAGCGTGTCGAGCATGTCCGTTTCGGCCGCGTCGCACTGGACGGTGCCGGGACCGTGGGCGTTGAGGTAGGCGATCTCGCTCGGGAACACCTTCGCGTTGCTCAGCGCCTGCTGGTAGCAGCGGCGGATCTCACGATGGTCGGGGTTCACGTGCGTGGGGTGATAGCCGTCGTGGCCCATCGCGCCACCCAGAACCCGGGCGTAGGCACCCTCGTGGCGGCCCGACAGGACCATGCCGACCGAGGCCTCGCCCCCGGCGAACCCCAACGAGCCCTCCTGGAACGGCCGGCACACCTCGAGCGCCGGCGCCTCGGGGTACACGACCCCGAGGTTCCGGAAGTGGCGGATGTTCTCCGGCGTGGCCGAGAGGTCGCTGGCGACGACGATGACGTCGCTCGCAACGCCCGCGTCCAGCCACATCTTGGCGGTCAGGACCGCCGCGTTGCCCGAGGCGCACATGGCGGTCACGTTCATCGCGGGACCGTGGAAGTCGTGGCGCGACATCAGCAGCGAGAGCACCGTGGACGGCATCAGGTGCAGGTATTCGTGGCTCTTCAGGCGGCGGTTCCGCTCGAGGTAGAACTCCTTCCAGAGCTCGACCTCGCCCAGGACGATCGCGTGGATCACGCCGACCACCGGGCCCGGACGCCAGCCCCGGTCGAGCGCGTTGTCGATCGCTTCGTCGGCGGCCTCGGAGACCGCGGCGCCGAACCGGGTCAGCCCGTCCGAGCGCTCGACCTCGGGCACGATCGCGCAGTAGGCGATGTCGTGGCCCAGCCACTCCTGGTATCCCGGGCGCGGCAGCACCGCCGACTCGCTGCTGCGGAGCCCGTCCCACAGGAACTTCCGGCCCCAGCCGTAGCCCGTGACCGCGCCGAGACCACAAATCGAGACGCCTTGCCTCGTTCCGCGCACTGGATCGCTCCAAACTCTCCGCCCGAGAATTTCCCGGACCATAGGCGCGAGTCCCCACCCATGGAAAGGGGAGGCTGACGGAGCGTGACCCTGGCAACGCGATGTTCATGCGTTCGCCCACCAGGGGCGCGAACCGGCCTACAAGAAGTGGTCTACCCGGTGGTGTCGGGCGGAAGCCCGGCGGCGCCGAGCTCGACCTTGGTGATGGTCCGCTTCCCGGCCACCGGGTTCACGAACATCGAGAGCTGACCGCCGGGGCGGGTGTAGATGCACACCTTCGGGAACTGGGCGTCCGTCGGCCTCGAACAACCACCGAACGTCAGCCCTTCGCCTTCGCTCGCGGGGATGGCGAAGATCTGGGTCACGGCGGCCGGCGTGGCGTCCACGGCGGCCGCCGTCCGGTCGTTGGCCTGCCACGCGGTGTAGAGATCCTTGGCCAACCGGATCGGGGGCGGGCCGGACGCGGCCTTCGTGCCGCCGCTGTCCGAGGTGAGCTTCCAGACGCCGACACCGATGATCACGACGACGATGACGCCGATGACGATCAGGATCGGGACCAGGTTGGTCTTCTTCTTCGGCTCGGAACCGGTCGGTGCTGCGGGAGCTTCATCTGCCATGGGCGAGAGGTTAGGCCCGCTGCGGCCACCGATGCAGGCAACTGCATCGGCCCGTGACGTCGTGGTCGCCCGATCGTCCCGTCGACGCCTGGTCGGGTTGAACGGTCGAGGGGTGGCGCGCGCGAGCCTGCGACGCGGCGGGGTGCATTGCAGAGGGGGGCCAACATGACGGCGGCGATCTCCTCGGTGCTGCGGGCGGAGGTCAAGGCCGACAAGCTCGAGGAGCTGCGCTCGTTCATGGACGAGCTGGTCGCGTCGACGACGGAGGAATCCGGCACACAGCTCTACGAGTGGTTCATCAACGACGACGGGACCGCGGTGCACATCCACGAGCGCTATACGGACTCGTCGGCGGCCTTGGTGCACTGCGCGACGTTCGCCGAGCGGTTCGCCGAGCGCTTCCTCGCGTGCGTCGATCCGACGGAGTTCGACGTGTACGGCGAGCCCGACGCCGACCGTGACGCGATCGCCGGCTTCGGCCCGATCCAGTTCCGCCTCTGGGGCGGCTTCGCCCGGTTCTCGTAGCTCGCCCCGGAAGGGGGCGACGTGCCGCCTGAGGTGGGCCTCTGAGCAGAGCGGGTGACGAGAATCGAACTCGCGTTCTCAGCTTGGGAAGCTGATGTTCTGCCTCTGAACTACACCCGCACGGGGACGGCGCGATTCGTGGCGCGAAACCCTCGCGTCGCGTCGTCTCCAGGCGCGGCAGCGTATCCGATGGTCGTTCCCTGGCTCCGCGGACATCCGGGTAAGGAGACCGAGGTCGGCAACGTTACGCGCGCCGCCCGGCCTCGGTCCGACGCTCGGGGCGGAGCCTGGGGTCGGCGTGTGTCGGCGGTTCAGCTCGCCCGGGCGACCGACCGGTAGACGGCGAGGTGGCCGTCGATGGTGGCCTGCTGCGGGAAGTGCTCCGACCGCTCGAGCGCGACCGACGACAGCTGGGCGCGCGCGCCGGAATCCTCCAGGAGCTCGGCGATGGCGTCGGCCATCGCGTCGACGTCTCCGGGGGTCACGAGCCGGCCGGCATCACCGAGCACCTCGGCGTGAGCCGGAATGTCCGAAGCGACGACCGGGCGCCCGCGGGCGATCGCTTCGAGCACCGGCAGCCCGAAGCCCTCGTAGACCGAGGCCGATGCCACGACGGCGGCGTGGCGGTACAGCGCGTCGAGCGTCGGATCGGGAACGCGACCCACCAGCTGGACGCCGGGCTGGTCGAGGGCGGCGATGGCTGCGGCCGGCATCCAGCCGATGGGTCCCGCGATCACGAGGGAGACGTCGGTGCCGCGAGCCCGTATCGCGCGAACCGCGGAGACGATGACGTGGTGTGCCTTGCGCGGCTCGATCGTCCCGGTCACCAGGACGTAGGGGCCGGCCACGCCGAGCGCGTCGACGAGACCGCGGGTGCACACCGGAGCGGCGGGCGCAGGCCATGGGAGTCCGAGGGGGACGTGGTGCACGCGCCCGGGCTCGAACCCCTCGCGCACCAGCTCGTCGTGCGTGAAGCGCGACGGCGTGATGACCGCGGCGGCTTCGTCGCGTGCGATCGCAAGGCCGCGCTCGTGGAACCGGACGCCATGCCGGGTGAAGGTCTCGGGATGGCGGAGGAATGCGACGTCGTTGATCGTCACCACGAGCGGCGCGGTGCAGGCCGGCACCGCGAGGCTCGGCACGTGGCACACGTCGAGCCCGAACCCGATCCGCGGCCGGCGGGTCCGGTGCCACAGCTCGTAGCGGTAACGCGAGGAGAGCACCTGCAAGCCGCGGAACTCGACCTCGGGTCCCAACCGGGACGCGAGCCGCCCGCAGTCCGAGCGCGATCCGGACGCGAACGCCACGAGCTCCGCGTGGTGTGGGAGCTCGGTGCACAGCAGCTCCGTGACCCGACCGATGCCACCGGGTACGGATTGCAGCAGCTGGCCCACGTGCACGCCGACCCGCAGGCGCGTGCCCGAACCGTTGCGGAGAGCTGCTGCGCGTCCACCCATCACCCGTACTGACGTCCGAGCCGGCTTCGAGGTTGCTCCCCAGCCGAGTTTCGCTCCTGACCTGCTCCGACGGCATCGCTAGGCTCCCGCCCCGTGATCCTCTCGGACCGATCCATCAAGGAAGCGCTCGCCGCGAAGCGGATCGTCATCGACCCGCTCGACGAATCCGATGTCCAGCCGTCGTCCGTCGACCTGCACATCGACCGGTACTTCCGCGTGTTCCGCAACGACACGACGCCGTACATCGATCCCAAGCAGCCCCAGGAGGACCTCACCGAGATCGTCGAGATCCAGGATGGCGAAGCGTTCATCCTCCATCCCGGCGAGTTCGTCCTCGGCTCCACCCACGAGCGGGTCGCGCTGCCCGACGACCTCGTGGCGCGGCTCGAGGGCAAGTCGAGCCTCGGGCGGCTCGGGTTGCTCATTCACAGCACCGCGGGATTCGTCGATGCGGGCTGGGACGGGCATCTCACCCTCGAGCTGTCGAACGTCGCGACGCTTCCGATCGCGCTCTACCCGCGCATGAAGATCGGCCAGATCTCGTTCTTCGAGATGTCGACGCCGGCCGACGACCCGTACGGGAGCAAGGCCAAGGGCTCGAAGTACCAGGGTCAGCGTGGGCCCACCCCGAGCCGGTACTACCTCAACTTCCGAGACGCCGACGAGTGAGCCGCGCGCCCGTCCGTTGCTCCTGGGCGGGGACCGATCCGCAGATGATCGCCTACCACGACGACGAGTGGGGCGTTCCGCAGCACGACGACGCGCGGCTCTTCGAGAAGATCACGCTCGAGGGTGCGCAGGCCGGGCTCTCGTGGTCGACGATCCTGCGCAAGCGGGAGGGCTACCGGAAGGCGTTCTCCGGTTTCGACCCCGCGAAGGTCGCGCGGTTCACACCCGCGAAGGTCGACCGCCTGCTGCTCGACCCGGGCATCATCCGCAACCGGGCCAAGATCGAGTCGACGGTCAACAACGCGCGCGCCGTTCGGGCGGTCGTGAAGGAGCACGGCAGTCTCGACGCCTACCTCTGGGCATTCGTCGACGGCACCACGATCGTGAACCGGCACCGGACGCCGAAGTCGCTTCCCGCGCAGACCCCGATCTCGGTGGCGATGAGCAAGGACATGAAGAAGCGGGGCTTCCGGTTCGTCGGCCCGACCACGATGTACGCGTTGATGCAGTCGGTCGGCATGGTCAACGACCATGCCGTCAGCTGCTTTCGCTGGAAGGACCTCGCCGAGCGGTAGCGCGGCGCGACGTCCGATTCCTTCAAGACCCGGGCGGCGGATCTCCGTACGGTGGTCCCATGACTCCTACCTTTTCCGTCATCGGCGTCGTGGTCTCCGACATGGCGACGTCACTGGACTTCTACCGGCGGCTCGGTCTCGACCTTCCCCCGGACGCGGACGACCAACCCCACGTCGAAGCGAACCTTCCCGGCGGATTGCGGCTCGCCTGGGACACCGAGGCGACGATCCGATCCTTCGACGAGTCGTGGACTCCGCCGTCCGGCGGTCACCGCATCGGCCTGGCGTTTGCGTGCACGAGCCCGACCGACGTCGACGCGACGCATCGAGCGCTGGTGGAGTCGGGCAGTCCCAGCCACCTCGAACCCTGGGACGCGTTCTGGGGTCAGCGGTACGCGGTGGTCGTCGACCCGGACGGCAACCACATCGACCTGTTCGCCCCGCTCGACGTCAGCTCATGAGCTGCGTGAGCGAAACACCTGCCATGTCCCTGATCTCGCGGGACAGATGTGACTGATCGGCGTAGCCGACGCGCACGGCGGAATCCGCGGCGCGCTCACCCCGGCGGACGAGGTCGAGCGCTCGTTGCATGCGCAGGATCCGGCTGAGCGTCTTGGTGCCGTAGCCGAACGCGACGACGCTGCGTCGCTGGAGCTGGCGCGTGCTGTACCCGACCCCACGCGCGATCGTCGTGCTGTTCCAGCCGGCCCGGGCGAGATCGACGACGTGGTCGATCAGCCCCGCGTCCGCGTCCTCGGGCGCGTTCTGCTCGAGCGCCACGGTCTCCAACGCACTCGCCGGGTCCGAGCTCGCCCCGAGCTGATCCGTGATGCACCGGACCCGGTCGGCGCTCCACACGGCCGCCAACGGAACTCGCTGGTTCGTGAAGTCACCGGCCGGAACCCCGAGCAGCCGCGGCGCGAACCCCGGTGCGAAGCGCAGGCCGACGAGCCACGAACCCGGTTCGGATTCGAACACGTGCGCGTGGGTGTCGGGCCCGGCGATGACGAGGGTGTGCCCGTTCCAGAGGAAGTCCATGCACCCGTCGGGGAGCACACGCGTCGCCGCGCCGGTCGAGCGCGAAGACCAGATGATCCCGCCGGGCACTCGGCTCGGTCGCTCGCGGTACACGACCTGAAGCGTAGGCCTACAGGCCGGGCTCGAAGTCCGTGGCCGAGACGGGCGCGGGAAGTGCGTTCTCGTTCTCCAGCGACTCGAGCAGGAGCTCAGCGATGTCCTGGACCTTGACGTCCTCGTCGCGGCCTTCGCCCTTCACACCGTCGTCCATCATCACGTAGCAGAAGGGGCACGCGACCGCGATGCGCTCGGCCCCCGTGGAGATCGCCTCCTCGCGCGCGCTCGACGTTGACCTTCTTGCCGATGGTCTCTTCCATCCACATCCGCGCCCCACCCGCGCCACAGCACATGCCCTTCGTCCCGTTGCGAGGCATCTCGACGATGTCGATGCCGGCGAGCGAGCCGATGACCTTGCGCGGCGCGAGGTACACGTCGTTGTGACGACCGAGATAGCAGGAGTCGTGGTACGTCACCCGCTCGGACAGTGACGCGCCGGCCATGGAGAGGCGGCCGTCCACGATCAGCTCCATCAGCAGCTCGGAGTGGTGCACGACCTCGTAGTTGCCGCCGAGCTGCGGGTATTCGTTCTTCAGCGTGTTGAAGCAGTGCGGGCACTGCGTGATGATCTTGCGCACGCCGAGCTCGTCCAGGGCCTCGATGTTCTGCATCGCGAGCATCTGGAAGATGTACTCGTTGCCGGATCGGCGAGCCGAGTCCCCTGTGCAGAGCTCGCTCGGGCCGAGGATGGCGAAGTCGATGTCGGCCCGCTGCAGCAGCTTCGCCACCGCGCGGCTCGTCTTCTTGTTGCGGTCGTCGAACGAGCCGGCGCAACCGACCCAGTACAGGTACTCGTGGTCCAGGTCGCCGCCCGGGTCGATGATCTCGACGCCCTCGAGCTCGGAGGCCCAGTCGCCCCGCTCGGCCTGGTTCATCCCGTAGACGTTGCCGGAGTTCTCCATCGACCGGTACACGTTGCCGAGCGACGCCGGGAAGTCGCTCTCCATGAGGGAGAGGTACCGGCGCATGTCGAGGATCTTGTCGAGGATCTCGATGTTGACCGGGCAGATCTCGTCGCAGGCCTTGCAGGTGGTGCACGACCACAGCTCTGCGGAGGTGATCCGCTCGAAGAGGTTGTCCGCGGTCACCTTGATCTCCACGTCGGTGCCGACGGGAGGTGACGTCGGGGGCGTTCCCGTCGCGTTCATGACCTCGCCGGTCTTCAACACGATCTCGCGGGGGTCGAGCGGCTTGCCCGTCGCGTGCGCGGGGCACACCGACGTGCACCGGCCGCAGATCGTGCACGCGTCGGTGTCGAAGAGCTGCTTCCAGGTGAAGTCCTCGACCGTCGACGCGCCGAACGTCTCGAGCTCGGTCTCCATGAGGTTCGGCATCTCGCGCATCGCACCCTTGGGCCGCGGGCGGTCCTTCAGGTACATGTTCATCGGGCTCGTGATCATGTGGCGCAGCATCGTGGTCGGGAGGATCACCAGGAACGCGAGGAACGCGACGACGTGGGTGATCCAGGACCAGCGGTGCGCGTCGTGCAAGCCCACGAGCGTCCAGCCGTCCACGACGCCCGAGAGCGCCCAACCGACGAACGACCACTTCTCGAAGCTCGCGCCCGCACCCAGCTCCTCGCGCAGCGCCGCAATGCGGAACGCTTCGGTGGTGAAGCCGGTGACCGCAATGACGAGGAAGGTCAGCAGGATCACGAGGTGCTCGGGTTTGGTCTTGATCCGGATCCGGTACGGCCGCTGCCCGTAGCGGCGGGCGAATGCCCACAGGAGACCCGTGAGGAAGATCAGCCCGAAGAGGTCACCGACGAATGCGTACGCCTGGTACGTGCGGCCGTGGAGGAACTTGAGGGAGTCCGGCAGCTGGTGGTCGATCTCGAGCAGCACCGTGACGATGAAGAGGACGAGGAACCCGAAGTAGATGAGCGAGTGCATGACCCCTGCCGCCGGGTCACGCAGCAGCGTGCGCATCCAGACGCCCATGCGGAAGTCGCGCATGCGCCGGTGGACGTTGCCCTTGGTGGTGCGCCGGTCGTCCGGCTTCCCCCGCTCGTAGTTGCGGACGCGCAACGACACGAGCCACGACACGAGGAACAGCCCGGTCGCGACGGCCAGGTAGAACGCGACCTCGAGTGGCGCCGGGATGTTGACGAAGACCTCGCGGGCGATCGGCGAGCTGTCGTGCCACCCGGTGATCTCCGGGGCGATCCCGGAAGCCAGTGCTCCGACGGCCGTGAGGAAGCCGATGAGCAGGACGACCTGGTGTGGGCGAGGCAGGTACCTGCGCATGGCGGTGAACCTACCGCGACACCTCGGTGACGCGGCTCACTGGACGGATTTTGCGTCCGAGTCCCGCAGCCGTCGGGCCATGCCGGCGAGGAGCTTGCGCGGCGAAGCCGGGGACCTCGTCGATCAGCCCGCCGAACTCCCGCTGGCCGAGCACCACGACCTCCATCGGGGTCTGCGCGGTGACGGTCGCGTTGCGCGGCGCCTTGTCCAGCAGGGCGAGCTCGCCGAACGCGTCGCCGCCGCCGAGCACCGCGACCTTCCGGCCCCGGCGGGTGACGTTCGCCGTCCCGTCGATGATCACGAAGAACTCACTGCCGGTGGAGCCCTCGCTCACGAGGATCCGGCCCGCGTCGACCTTGACGTCCTCGGCTCGCCGGGCCACGAGGGCCAGCTCCTTGCGGGAGAGGGCCGAGAAGAGCGGCACCTGGGCGAGGTGGTCGAGGAAGGCATCACGGCGCGACATGCGGGGGAATCTAAACGAGTGCATCAGCGCAGCGAAAGGCTCCGACGAAAACTCGTCGTTTCGCGGGGAATAGGCCGCGGCTGATAGAAGTTGCTAACGATCGACTCAAGATTCCCTGCAAGAGCACTAGCAAGGCCCATTTCCCCCCATACGCACACCGATCTCGGAGGCTCACACCAATGTCCAAGGCCGTAGGAATCGACCTCGGCACCACGAACTCGGTCGTCTCCGCCCTGGAGGGCGGCGAGCCCGTGGTCATCCCCAACGCCGAAGGAAACCGCACGACCCCGTCCGTCGTCGCGTTCTCCAAGACCGGCGAGGTCCTCGTCGGTGAGGTCGCGAAGCGCCAGGCCATCACCAACCCGGACCGCACGATCCGCTCCGTGAAGCGCCACATCGGCACCGACTGGACGATCGACATCGACGGCAAGAAGTACAACGCGCAGGAGATCTCGGCCCGCATCCTCCAGAAGCTCAAGCGCGACGCCGAGGCGTACTTCGGTGACACGGTGACCCAGGCCGTCGTGACGGTGCCGGCGTACTTCGGTGACGCCGAGCGCCAGGCCACCAAGGAGGCCGGCGAGATCGCGGGCCTCGAGGTGCTCCGGATCATCAACGAGCCGACGGCGGCGTCGCTGGCCTACGGACTCGAGAAGGACAACGACATCACCGTCCTCGTCTTCGACCTCGGCGGCGGCACGTTCGACGTGTCGGTGCTCGAGCTCGGCGAAGGCGTCTTCGAGGTCAAGTCAACGGCCGGGAACACCCACCTCGGTGGGGACGACTGGGACCAGCGGATCATCGACTGGATGGTCGCGGAGTTCAAGAACGCCCACGGCGTGGACCTCGGCGCCGACAAGATGGCGACCCAGCGGCTCAAGGAGGCGGCCGAGAAGGCCAAGATCGAGCTGTCGAGCCTCGCCGAGACGAGCATCAACCTCCCGTTCATCACCGCGACCTCGGAGGGGCCCCTGCACCTCGAGCTGACGCTGTCGCGTCGAAGTTCCAGGAGCTCACCCACGACCTGCTCGACGCGTGCCGCGGCCCGTTCGACCAGGCCATCCGTGACGCCGGCCTCACCAAGGACCAGATCGACCGCGTGCTGCTCGTCGGCGGCTCGACCCGCATGCCCGCAGTGTCAGACCTGCTCAAGGAGCTGACCGGCAAGGAAGGCGACAAGGGCATCAACCCCGACGAGGCGGTTGCGGTCGGTGCGGCGATCCAGGCCGGCGTGCTCAAGGGTGACGTGAAGGACGTGCTGCTCCTCGACGTCACGCCGCTGTCCCTCGGCATCGAGACCAAGGGCCAGATCATGACCAAGCTCATCGACCGCAACACCACGATCCCGACGAAGCGCTCCGAGGTCTTCACGACCGCGGACGAGAACCAGCCCTCGGTCGAGATCAAGGTGCTCCAGGGCGAGAGCGACATGGCGTACCGGAACCACACGCTCGGTACGTTCCAGCTGGTCGGCATCCCCCCGGCACCGCGCGGCGTCCCGCAGATCGAGGTGACCTTCGACATCGACGCCAACGGCATCGTGAACGTCTCCGCGAAGGATCTCGGAACCGGTCGCGAGCAGCAGATGACCATCACCGGCGGCACCGCCCTCAGCAAGGACGAGATCGACCGGATGATGAAGGACGCGGAAGTCTCACGCCGAGGAGGACCGCGTGCGGCGCGAGGAGGCCGAGGTCCGCAACAACGCGGACAACCTCGTCTTCCAGACCGAGAAGCTGCTGAAGGACAACGGCGACAAGGTCGAGCCGGGCGAGCGGGAGAAGATCGACGTCGAGCTCAAGGCGCTCAAGGACGCGCTCGCAGGTACGGACGTCGACGCGGTCAAGCGGGCCCACGAGGGTCTTGTCACCGCGAGCCAGGAGTTCGCCCAGCGGCTCTACGCCTCCGCATCCGCGGCCCAGAACGCGGCCGATTCCGGTGCGGGCGCGGGTCCTGACGGCGGGTCTCCGCCGCCCAACGACGATGACGTCGCCGAGGCGGAGATCGTCGACGAGGGCGAGGCGAAGGGCGCCTGACCGTGAACTCCGGCAACGACCCGTTTGAGGACGCGGCGGCCGAGGTCGATTCGAGCGGCACCGATGACCACGGTGACGACACGGCGACCGAAGCCGGAGCGGTCCTCGAAGCCGACCTGGCCCGCCTGAGTGGCGAGCGCGACGAGATGCGCGCGCTCGCCCAGCAGGTGCAGGCGGACTTCGAGAACTACAAGAAGCAGATGCTGCGGCGCCAGACCGAGCACCTCGAGCGGGCGACGGAGGGCCTCGTGGAGCAGCTGCTCCCCGTGCTCGACTCGTTCGAGCTCGCGCTCGGCGCGCTCGTAGAGGCGGACGACAACGTCCGCAAGGGTGTGGAGCTCGTGTTCGCGGAGCTGCTCGGCGTGCTGGAGAAGTCCGGGGTCGAGCGCATCGAGGCGGCCGGCAAGCCATTCGATCCGACCGAGCACGAGGCGGTGCTCCAGGAGGAGGGCGACGGCGAGCCGGTCGTCTCCGACATCCTGCGCACCGGCTACCGCCTCAAGGGCCGCGTGGTGCGCCCTGCGATGGTGAAGGTCGCGAGATCAGCGCGATGGCTCCGCAGCGCGAGTGGTTCGACAAGGACTATTACTCCGTGCTCGGCGTTCCCCAGGGGGCGACCGAGAAGGAGATCACGCGCGCGTACCGCAAGCTGGCGAAGGAGCACCACCCCGACGCGAACCCGGGCAACCGCGAGGCCGAGGAGAGGTTCAAGGAGGTCTCCGCGGCGAACGACGTCCTCGGCGACGCCGCGAAGCGCAAGGAGTACGACGAGGTCCGGCGCATGGTTGCGTCCGGCGCGTACGGCGCCGGCGGTCCGGGTGGCGGAGGATTTGGCGGCGGCGGGGCCGGGCCCGGTGGGTTCACGTTCGAGGAGGGAGTCGACTTCTCGGATCTGCTCGGCGGATTGTTCGGCGGCGCGGCCCAAGGCGGCCGCGGTGGCTTCGGGCGTGGGCGCGGCCGCGGTCGCAACGCGCGGTCGGCGCCGCAGCGCGGCTCGGACCTCGAGACCGAGCTGCACCTCGACTTCCTGGACGCGATCCAGGGCGTGACCACCTCGGTGTCGTTCACCGCAGAGGCCGTCTGCTCGGTGTGCCACGGCAGCGGCGCGGAGCCGGGCACCACCCCCGAGCCGTGTCCCGACTGCGGTGGCTCCGGGCAGATCGCGGTGGACCAGGGCCCCTTCTCGTTCTCGCAGGTGTGCCCGACCTGTGGTGGGCGGGGCACGCTCATCTCGACGCCGTGCCATCGCTGTCGCGGATCGGGCGTGGAGGTGCGGCCCCGCGAGGTCAAGGTGAAGATCCCGATCGGGGTCGACGACGGTCAGCGCATCCGCGTGAAGGGCCGGGGCGGGGCCGGCGCGAACGGTGGCCCGTCCGGCGACCTCTACGTCGTGGTCCACGTCCGTGCGCACCCGATCTTCGGCCGCAAGGGCAAGCTCGACCTGACGGTGCGGGTCCCGCTCACGATCACCGAAGCCGCACTCGGCGCGCGCGTGAAGGTGCCGACGCTGACCGATCCGGTCACGCTGAAGGTCAAGGGCGGAACCAAGGCCGGTACGACCCAGAAGGTGAAGGGGCGCGGGATCACGCCGGCCAAGGGTTCGTCGGGCGACCTGCTGGTGACGTTCGACCTCGACGTACCCACCAAGCTCAACGACGAGCAGAAGCAGGCCCTGGAAGCGCTCGCCGCGACGTTCCCCGGCAACCCGCGCGAGCACCTGGAGGTGTAAGCCCGTGGCCCCCGACGAACGCGCGCTGTACATCATCTCGGTCGCGGCCGAGCTGGCGGGTGTCCATCCGCAGACGCTGCGCATCTACGAGCGCAAGGGGCTCATCGAGCCAGCACGAACGGTCGGTCGCAGCCGCCGCTACTCGAACCGCGACATCGCGCTGCTGCGCCGGATCCAGGCGCTGACCAACGAAGGCGTCGGTCTCGCCGGGGTGCAGCGGATCCTCGAGCTCGAGGAGGCGGTCGGCAAGCTCACCGAGGAGCTCGAGGACGCGCGCCGCGACGCGGTGAAGCCGTCGAGCGCGTGCACCGCAGCTACCGGCGCGACCTTGTGCCGTTCCGAGCGAACGTCGTACCGATGCGCCGCCGGTAGAGCTCCACCGCAGCGAAGAGCCGCCGGAGCGCACCATTGGGTCGTGGTCCGGCGATCGAGCGCTCGCCGGAGATCTTCGGAATGCCGCCGGAGCGCACCATTGGGTCGTGGTCCGGCGATCGCGCTCCGGAGATCTTCGGAATGCCGCCGGAGCGCACCATTGGGTCGTGGTCCGGCGATCGCGCTCCGGAGATCTTCAAAAGGAAGGCGGGTTCTCCGACGCGAGCCAGGCCTCGATCGCCCCGGTGGCGGTCGCGTAGCCGAGCTCTACGAGCCGGTCGAAGGCACCGAAGTCCAGCATCGCGATCCCGTCGACCGGTGGCCGGATGTAGAGGTCGCCCAGATCGGCGCCGCCGGTCCCGCCCAGCTCCGTGATCCGCATGATCACGCGGATCATGCCGGCCATCTCGGGCGCGGTCGAGCGTGGGTCCACCCGTTGCAGCAGGCACTTCCAGCCGGAGACGACACCGGAGTCCGGGAGCTCGCCCGCCCGGATGTCGCGCTTGCTGCCGACGTCCACGGCGATGACCGAGATGCCGGTGTGCAGCCCCCGCATGACCCCCACGGGCATGTTGTCGAGGACCCCGCCGTCGACGAGCACGTCCCCGGCCGCTGTCCGCATCGGCGGGAAGACGCCGGGGATCGAGAAGCTCGCGGCAGGCCCAGCCACGCGGGGCCGGTCCGGTGCACCTCGACCTCGCCGCGGGTGAGGTTCGTCGAGACGCAGAATCCGTTCAACCAGGCGTCCTCGAAATCGAGTCCGCGGGCCGCGTCCTGCATCCGTTGCGAGACGCGCGCCGGCGGCGAGCGAGACGATGGGAAGGGTGAAGTCCACCGGTGACTTCCCGTCGACCAGCGCTTCGCGCAACAGCCCGACTGTTGCGTCGAGCTCCATCGCGCTCGACGTGGCGCCCGCGAGGATCGATCCGATGCTCGTGCCTCCCGCCGCGTCGATCGGGATGTTGGCCTCGCGGAGCGCCTTCAACACGCCGAGCTGCGCGATGCCGTGCGCCCCGCCGCCGCTGTAGACGACGCCGACTCCCCGGTTCAGCACGAGCCGCGCGACCCGGTCGGCATCGTGGATCCGATCCGTGCGGACGTGGTGGTGACGATCGATGGTGCGAGGGGCGAGCCACCGGGCCGTCCCGCGCGGGTCTTCGGTCCAGGCCGGGTGCACGAGCACGAGCTCGATGCGGTGGTGCCGGACCTCCTGGCGGGCCAGCGCGACCTGCTCCAGGTGGCGGACGCCGGGTGCTGTCGTCGCGTCGGCGACCAGGACCAGCAGGTCGGCTTGACGGACGCAGGCGTGGGTCCACGTCGTCGGCTCCGGATCGGCGAGGTACACGACCACGTCGTTCTCGGACTCGAGGTCGCTGCACCATTGCGCGAGCCGGTGGCCTTCGAGCTCCTCGCCGACGGCCGCGGTGGCGGCGACGGAGTCGACCTGGCGCGCCGAGCCGGTGAGCCGCGCGAGCGCACGCTCGAAGTGCTCGCCGAACTCGCGGACTCCGGCCTCGGGCCCGAGCGGTAGCAGCGCGATGCTCACCACCGGCGTGCTCGGGCGGCCAACGACGCGAGAGCGCAGGAGACGGTCCACCATCTCCGTGCTGATGCGCCGCGCCGACTCCGGATGGTCGGCGACGAGCCGGCCGAACGCGGTCGTCGACAGGCGGAGCAGGTGGGTGTCGCGCAGGACCTGGACGGTCGCGGTGCGAGCCCGGTTGGTGATGAGCGCCATCTCACCGACGAGGCCGCCGCGACCGATCTCGGCGAGCTGGACCTCGTCGCCCTCGGGGTCCGTGGTCACGACCCGCAAACGGCCGGCCGCCACGAGGTAGAGGCAGTCCGCGGGATCTCCCTCACGGATGAGCACGGTCCCACCCGGAACCGACACCGGCTCGAGTGCGGCGCGCAGCTGGCGGCGGGCGTCGGCGTCCATCGTGCCGAGCACCGTGTTCTCCTCGACGAGCCGGTCCAGCTCGTCGGTCGAGAGCTCGGTCATCGGCCACGCACTCCGCTCATTGGGGGTGCGTCGCGGCCTGCACCGCGGCCTGCGCCGCTCGCAGCTCTCCGGCGAGGCCGACGAGCAGCTGCTCGGCGAGCTCGGGGAATTCCCGCAACAGTGTGCGGAACATGCGGATCCCGAGCACCGCGACCTTGACGTCGGTCGCGGCGACGACGGTCGCGCTCCGCGGGGCGCCGTCCAGGATCGCGAGCTCCCCGAAGTGGGATCCGGGGCCGACCCGTCCGACGTCGAAGCCGTCCCGCTGCACGACCGCCTCGCCCTCGAGGATCACGAACAGCGCGTCACCGGGTTCCCCTTCACGGACCAGATCGGTGCCCGCGGGGAGCTCTGCAGCCTGTGCGTGGCGCGCGATCGTCTGACGCTCGCGCTTCGTGCACCGTGAGAAGAGCCCGACCTCCGTGAGCAGCTCGGCGAGTTCCCGCTTGTGGCTCACCCGGTCCTCCGCCTTCTCGTCCCCGACTGCCGGCCGCGCGGCTACCCCGTGTGCGCCGAGCCCGCAGCGGCCGTAGCGTAGTGGTGACGCGACGACAGGGCACCCGACCGAGGTGCGGGCGCGTTCTTTGGGGGTCCAAGGTTGCGCCGGCTCGCGTTGTTCGTAGTTCACCGCCGATGGGTGGTCATCGCGTTGGCGATCCTCTTCCTGCCGCTCGCCGCAGTCTTCGGTGGAGGGGTCGCGAAGCAGCTGACCGTCGGCGGGATGGAGGATCCGGGGGCCGAGTCCGCCAAGACGGCGGAGATCCTCCAGGCGCGATTCAGCAACGCCGGCCAGTCGGACTTCGTGGTGCTCGTCACCGCGCGACGGGCACCGTTGACGACGCGGCCGTGCGGGAGGCAGGCCTCGCCATCACCGAGAAGCTGGGCCAGGAGCCGGGCATCGGCTCGGCGTCGTCGTACTGGGTGGGGAATCTGGGCCCGCTCAAGAGCAGGGACAACACCCAGGCCCTGGTGTTCGGATCGGTCAAGGGCGACCTCGACACGAAGGTCAAGTTCGCGAAGCGGTTCACGGAGCAGTACACGACCGAGACGCCCCTGATCACCACGGCGGTGACGGGCCGGGCCGAGATCGCGCGCCAGGTGAGCGAGCAGGCCGAGCACGACCTGAAGCTCTCGGAGCTGCTCACCGCGCCGATTGTGTTCGTCGCGCTGATCCTGGTGTTCGGAGGCGTCATCGCCGCGTTGCTCCCGCTGAGCGTCGGCGTGCTGGCGGTCCTCGCGACGCTCCTGATCCTGACGATCCTCGTGTCGCTCACGGAGGTCTCGGTCTTCGCGCTGAACCTCACGACCGGGCTCGGGCTCGGGCTCGCGATCGACTACAGCCTGTTCGTCGTTTCCCGGTACCGCGAGGAGCTCGCGACCGGCGCGTCCACCAACGTCGCGGTCGGGCGCACGATGCAGACCGCGGGTCGGACCGTCGTGTTCAGCGCGGGCACCGTCATGATCTCGCTCGCTGCGCTTCTGCTCTTCCCCGTGACGTACCTCCGGTCGTTCGCCTACGCCGGAGTGGCGGTGGTGTTTCTGGCTGCGGTTGCGTCGGTGGTCGTCCTGCCGGCGATCCTCGCGGTCCTCGGCCCGCGGGTCGAGGCGCTGCGCCTGTTCAAGGTCAAGCCGCCCTCGGACGACGGCTTCTGGGGCCGCCAGGCCGGTCGCGTGATGAAGCACCCGGTGCCGTACGCCCTCGGTGTGAGCGCGATCCTCGTGGTGCTCGCGATCCCGTTCCTCAACTTCAACCCCGGCCTCATCGACGACCGGGTGGTCCCCGACAGCGTCTCGAGCCGAGCCGCGACGGACCAGATCCGGGCGAACTTCGCGAGCCGCGAGGCCGATGCGCTGCAGGTTCTCCTGCCCACCGCCGACCTCGAAGCCGGCTCCGACGCGATCCAGACGTTCGCGAAGAAGCTGGTCGTGCTCCCCGGCGTGGCGCGAGTCGACGCGGGGAACGGCTACTACCTGCGGACCGGCGGCCAGGTCGTGGTCGCACCGCCGAACGAGCTGAGCGCCCGCTTCGAGCCGGACCCGGGCTCCAAGGGGACCTGGATCTCGGTCGTGCCGAACATCGAGCCGCACTCGGCGGCGGGCGAGCAGCTGGTGAAAGACATCCGGGCGACGGCGGCACCGTTCGACTTCACCGTCGCGGGTGAGTCGGCCAAGCTCGTCGACACCAAGCAGGCCGTGCTGTCGATGCTGCCGTGGACGCTCCTGCTCATCGCGGTCGCGACCTTCATCCTGCTGTTCCTGATGACGGGAAGCCTGCTGGTGCCGGTGAAGGCGCTCCTGCTGAACGTCCTCAGCCTCACCGCGACGTTCGGCGCGATGGTCTGGATCTTCCAGGAGGGACACTTCGCCGACCTGCTCGGCTTCACGCCGACCGGCAGCATCGACATCTTCACGCCGATCCTCATGTTCTGCATCGCGTTCGGCTTGTCGATGGACTACGAGGTCTTCCTGCTCTCGCGCATCAAGGAGGAGTACGACCTCGACCGGGACAACGAGCACGCGGTCCGGGTCGGGCTCCAGAAGACCGGACGGATCGTCACTGCGGCGGCGCTCCTGCTCACGATCGTGTTCGTCGGGATCGCCACCTCGCAGGTCTCGATCGTCCAGCTCTTCGGGGTCGGGCTGTCGCTGGCCGTGCTGGTGGACGCCTTCCTCATCCGGGCCACCCTGGTACCGGCGTTCATGCGGCTCGCCGGGCGCCTCAACTGGTGGTCGCCGACCTGGCTGCGGCGCTGGCACCTCCGCTACGGCATCTGGGAGAACGAGCCGATCGCGATCCTGGACCGCGAGTTCGAGACCACGAGCTAGGGCGAACCCACACAGAACCAACGGCGAGGGGAGCAAGTCACGGGCTGGCGGTAGCCCGGGAATGACAGGGTTGACAATGTCGTTGTCAACTTTGACCCGCCAGATCGAACCCGTGAGGTTGCCCGCATGCCGCTCGACCCCAACAAGTTCACCCGCAAGAGCCAGGAGGCCATCGGGGCCGCCCAGGCGTTGGCGCGCGACCAGCACCACGCCCAGGTCGGCTCGGAGCACCTGCTCCACGCGCTGATCGGCCAGCCCGAGGGGGTCGTGCTCGGCGTGCTCGAAGGGGTCGGGGTCTCCCCGAAGAACATCCGCGACCACGTGGACGTGGCGCTGAGCTCCCTGCCCCAGGTCTACGGCGAGACCGCGGCTCCGCCCCAGATCTCGCCGGAGGCCTACAAGCTGCTCGAGGCGGCCGACGAGGAGCGGCGCGACCTCGGCGACGACTACCTGTCCACCGAGCACCTCCTCCTCGCGATGACGAAGGTGCCGGGCGGCGTCGGCGACATGCTCCGCGGCATGGGCGTCACCACCGAGATGGTGCTGGAGGCGCTCAAGAAGGTGCGCGGTTCCCACCGCGTCACGAGCGAGAACCCCGAGGAGCAGTACCAGGCGCTCGAGCGGTTCGGCCGCGACCTCACCGAGGACGCGCGCCGAGGCAAGCTCGACCCGGTCATCGGCCGCGACGAGGAGATCCGGCGCGTCATCCAGGTCCTCAGCCGCCGGACGAAGAACAACCCGGTGCTCATCGGCGAGCCCGGCGTCGGCAAGACCGCGATCGCGGAGGGTCTCGCGCTGCCGCATCGTCGAGGGCGACGTCCCCGACGGCCTGCGGGACAAGCGGCTGGTCTCCCTGGACATCGGCTCGATGGTCGCCGGCGCGAAGTACCGCGGCGAGTTCGAGGAACGGTTCAAGGCCGTGCTCAAGGAGATCGCCGACGCCGACGGCGAGGTCATCACGTTCCTCGACGAGCTGCACACGATCGTCGGCGCCGGCGGCGCCGAGGGTGCGGTCGACGCGGGGAACATGATCAAGCCGATGCTCGCCCGCGGTGAGCTGCGCATGATCGGCGCGACCACCCTCGACGAGTACCGCAAGCACATCGAGAAGGATCCGGCGCTCGAGCGACGGTTCCAACAGGTGTTCGTCGGCGAGCCGTCCGTCGAGGACACGATCGCGATCCTGCGCGGGTTGAAGGAGCGCTACGAGGTGCACCACGGGGTTCGCATCCAGGACGCGGCGCTCGTCGCGGCCGCGGTGCTCTCGGACCGCTACATCCCGAGCCGGCAGCTCCCGGACAAGGCGATCGACCTCGTGGACGAAGCCGCGTCGCGGCTCCGGATCGAGATCGACTCGATGCCGTTCGAGATCGACGTCGTCGAGCGGCGGATCCGCCAGCTCGAGATCGAGAAGGCGGCGCTGGCCAAGGAGACCGACGAGGCGTCCAAGCAGCGCCTGGCCGCGCTCGAGGCCGAGCTCGCCGAGCTTGACGAGCAGCGCGACGGCATGGTGGCGCACTGGCAGGCCGAGCGCGACGCGATCGCCGAGATCCGCGAGCTCATGGAGCAGCTCGAGCAGGCGCGCACCGACGCGGAGAAGGCCGAGCGCGACGGTGATCTCGAGCGGGCGGCCGAGCTGCGGTACGGGACGATGCGTGACCTCGAGCGCGAGATCGATTCCAAGCGGGAGCGGCTCGACGAGCTCCAGAGCTCCGAGCAGATGCTCAAGGAAGAGGTCGACGAGGAGGACGTGGCCGAGATCGTCGCGAAGTGGACCGGTGTGCCGGTGAGCCGGCTCATGGAGGGCGAGATGCAGAAGCTCGTTCGCATGGAGGACGTGTTGCACAGCCGGGTCATCGGTCAGGACGAAGCGGTGACTGCCGTCGCGAACGCGATCCGCCGGTCGCGCGCCGGCCTCTCGGACCCGAACCGGCCGATCGGATCCTTCCTCTTCCTCGGCCCCACCGGGGTGGGCAAGACCGAGCTCGCCCGAACCCTCGCCGACTTCCTGTTCGACGACGAGCGGGCGATGGTCCGGATCGACATGAGCGAGTACATGGAGAAGCACTCGGTGTCGCGCCTCGTGGGCGCGCCTCCCGGGTACGTCGGCTACGACGAGGGCGGCCAGCTGACCGAAGCGGTGCGGCGCCGGCCCTACGCGGTGGTGCTGCTCGACGAGGTCGAGAAGGCGCACCCGGACGTGTTCAACGTGCTGCTGCAGCTGATGGACGACGGCCGCCTGACCGACGGTCAGGGCCGTACCGTCGACTTCACCAACAGCGTGCTCATCATGACGAGCAACCTCGGAGCCGGGGCGGACGAAGCGACGGTGATGGCTGCGGTGCACGCCCACTTCAAGCCGGAGTTCGTCAACCGGATCGACGAGCTCGTGGTCTTCCACCGGCTCGACGAGCGCCACATCGCCGAGATCGTCGACATCCAGGTCGACCAGCTGCGAGCCCGGCTCGCCGACCGCGGCCTCGGCCTGGTGCTGAGCGACTCGGCCCGCCAGCACATCGCGCGGGTCGGCTACGACCCGGACTTCGGGGCGCGGCCGCTCAAGCGGGTGATCCAGCGCGAGGTGGCAGATCCGATCGCGCTGTCCGTGCTCCAGGGTGAGTACCGCGAGGGCGACACGATCACCGTCGATGCGTCACCTGACGGCTTGGTGTTCCTCCGTACCGCGCCCGTCGGCAGCTAACCCGACGGGCGCGGGGCCGGCCCGACTAGCCTGTACCCAACGTGAGCGCGAACAACTCAAGGAGCGCCGCGTGCCTGGGGCGGTAATTGTCGGGACCCAGTGGGGCGACGAGGGCAAGGGTCGGTTCACCGACTACCTCGCCAAGGAAGCTTCGCTGTGCGTCCGCTATCAGGGTGGGCACAACGCCGGTCACACGCTCGTCGTCGACGGCGAGGTGTTCAAGCTGCAGCTGGTGCCGAGCGGTGTGCTCTACCCGTGGGTCGTGCCGGTCATCGGCAACGGCGTCGTGGTGGACCCGGCCGTACTGCTCGACGAGCTCGCCATGCTCGAGGCCAAGGGCATCGACAGCCGGCGGATCCGGGTCTCGGGCAACGCGCACCTGATCATGCCGTACCACCAGGAGCTCGACCGTCTCACCGAGCGGTACCTGGGCAAGAACAAGCTCGGCACGACCAAGCGTGGGATCGGTCCCACCTACGCCGACAAGGCGATGCGGGTCGGGCTCCGGGTGCAGGACCTGCTCGACCCGAAGATCTTCCGCGAGAAGCTGGACCTCGTCCTGCGCGAGAAGAACGGCATGCTGACCAAGGTCTACAACCGGCTGCCCATGAGCGCCGACGACATCGCCGAGCAGTACCTCGGCTACGTGGACCGGCTCGCGCCGCTGATCGACGACACCGTCCATCTGGTCCACGAGGCGCTCGACGCCGGCCAGTGGGTGCTGTTCGAGGGTGCGCAGGCGACGTACCTCGACCTCGATCACGGCACGTACCCCTTCGTCACCTCGAGCAATCCGGTCGCGGGCGGTGTCGGTGCGGGCGCGGGCGTCGGCCCGCCGGCGATCGAGCGCATCACGGGCATCGTCAAGGCGTACGTCACGCGGGTCGGGAGCGGGCCGTTCCCCACCGAGCTCTTCGAAGGCGACGAGGTCGGGGACCTGCTGGTCGAGCGGGGCCGGGAGTTCGGTACGAACACCGGGCGCAAGCGCCGCGCCGGCTGGCTCGACCTGGTGATGCTGAAGCACGCCACCCGGCTCAACACCTGCACCGAGCTGGCCATCACGAAGCTGGACGTGCTCTCACCCCTCCCGGAGCTCAAGGTGTGCGTCGCCTACGAGGACGAGTCCGGCACCCGCTACGACCACGTCCCGTACCACCAGTCGGTGCTGCACAAGGTGCGCCCGATCTACGAGACGCTGCCGGGGTGGCAGGTCGACGTGGAGCGCGCCGAGCGGATCGAGGACCTTCCCGCGGCGGCGCGCGACTACGTGCAGTTCATCGAGCAGTTCACCGGGGTGCACGTCAGCTTCGTGTCGGTCGGCCCTGCGCGCGACCAGTGCGTCGTGCTCCCCCGCGCCGCGTGAACGTCCTCGTCGTCGGGTCCGGAGGCCGCGAGCACGCGCTCGCGTGGGCGCTCAACCGTTCGCCGGTCGTCGACGTGGTGGTCTGCGCCCCGGGCAACCCCGGTATGGCCGAGCTCGGGCCGTGCATGGACCTGGAGCGGGCGATCGAGAGCCTGGACGACTTCGAGCTCGTGGTCATCGGGCCGGAGCAACCGCTCGTCGACGGTTTGGCGGACGACCTCCGCGCGAGCGGTGCCGCAGTGTTCGGCCCGTCGGGCGCGGGCGCGCAGATCGAAGGCTCGAAGGCCTGGATGAAGGAAGTGCTCAACGACGCCGGTGTCCCGAGCGCACGGCACCGGGCCTTCGACTCGTCCCGGGAAGGAGAGGCTCTCGCCTATCTCGAGACGCTGCCCGGGCTCTACGTCGTCAAGACCGACGGTCTGGCCGCCGGGAAGGGCGTCGTCGTGACCGAGTCCATCGCCGACGCGCGCGAAGCGGTGCGCTCGTACCTCTCGGGTACTGCGTTCGGCGACGCCGGCCGCACCCTCGTGATCGAGGAGGGCCTGAGCGGCCCCGAGATCTCGTTGCTGGTGCTGTGCGACGGATCGACCGCGCGGCGTACCCCTGGCGCCGGCCCAGGACTTCAAGCGGCTCGGTGACGGGGACGCGGGCCCGAACACCGGCGGCATGGGTGCCTACTCCCCGGTGCCCATTGCCGGCGACGGGCTCGTCGAGGAGGTCATGGCCTCGGCCGTCGAGCCGACGCTCGTCGCGCTCGCAGAGCCGCGGCATCGAGTACCGCGGTGTGCTCTATGCCGGGCTCATGCTCACGCCCGAGGGCACGAAGGTCCTCGAGTACAACGTGCGCTTCGGCGACCCGGAGTGCCAGGTCGTCCTGCCCCGTTTGGCGAGCGATCTCGCGGCGCACTGCGTCGAAGCGGCGACGGGCCGGCTCACGACCCCGGTCCGGTTCCACGACAACGCATGCGTCGGCGTGGTGCTGGCCTCGCCGGACTACCCGGTCGCGCCGCGCACCGGTGACACGATCAAGGGGCTGGAGGACGCCGCTGCGCTCGAAGACGTGCAGGTCTTCCACGCCGGCACCGTCCGCGACGGTGACACGATCCGTACCGCGGGTGGACGGGTGCTCACGGTCAGTGCGACCGCGCCGACGATCGCGGATGCCCGGAAGCTGGCCTATGACGCCGTCGGCCGGATCTCCTGGCCGGGCATGCAGCACCGCACCGACATCGCCGCCGCCGTGACCACGGAGTACTCATGATTCCCCGTTACTCATTGCCCGAGATGAGCAGCCTCTTCACCGACGAGGCCCGGTACGGCGCCTGGTTGGAGGTCGAGATCCTGGCCACCGAAGCGTGGGCCGAGCTCGGTGTCGTCCCGAAGGAAGCCGCGGCCGCCGTTCGGGCGCGCGCCGGCTTCGATGTCGAGGCGATCGAGGCGCGCGAGCTCGTCACCGAGCACGACGTCGCCGCGTTCGTCGACGTCGTGCAGGACCGGGTCGGCCAACCCGAAGGGGCTTGGGTCCACTACGGGCTCACGTCGAGCGACGTCGTCGACACCGCGCTGTCCCTCCAGCTGACCCGGGCCGCGGATCTCCTGATTGAAGCCGCGATCGCGCTCGACGGGGCCATCACCAAGCAGGCGCACGAGTACCGGGACACGCCGATGGTCGGCCGCACGCACGGCATCCACGCCGAGCCGACGACGTTCGGGGTCAAGCTCGCGCTCTGGGCGCTCCAGGTCCGCCGCGACATCGAGCGGCTCCGCCGAGCCCGTGACGTGATCGCGGTCGGGAAGCTCTCGGGTGCGGTCGGCACGTATTCGAACGTCGACCCGTTCGTCGAGCAGCACGTGTGCGAGCACCTCGGCCTCACCGCGGTCCCTGCGACCCAGGTGCTCGCGCGGGACCGGCACGCGGAGCTGCTGTACGCGTGCGCGAGCGTCGGCGCGGGGATCGAGCAGTACGCCACCGAGATCCGGCACCTTCAACGGACCGAGGTGCGCGAGGTGGAGGAGCCATTCCGGGCCGGGAAGCAGAAGGGCTCGTCCGCGATGCCCCACAAGCGGAACCCCGTGAAGAGCGAGCAGCTCAGCGGGCTGGCGCGGGTGCTGCGCGGCAACCTCGGGGCCGGGCTCGAGAACGTCGCGCTGTGGCACGAGCGCGACATCTCGCACTCGTCCGTCGAGCGGATCATCCTCCCGGACTCGTGCGCGCTCGCGTACTACCTGCTCGTGAAGTTCCGGTCGATCGTCGAGGGCATGCACGTCTATCCCGAGCGCATGATCGAGAACCTCGACGCGAGCTACGGGCTGGTGTTCAGCCAGCCGGTGTTGCTCGCCCTGGTCGAGTCGGGCCGCTCCCGTGACGACGCGTACCGGGTCGTGCAGCGCAATGCGCTCCGCACCTGGGACGAGCGCCGACCATTCATCGAGGTCCTGCGGGAGGACCCCGACATCACGGCGACGCTCACCGACGAGCAGCTCGGAGCGTGCTTCGACCTCAAGCGGGCAATCGCGAACGTCGGCCGCACGTTCGAGATCCTCGACCAGCCGATCAGCGACAGCCCGGCCCGATGACGATCACGCTGCCGCACGAGTACACCGGCAAGGTCCGCGATCTGTACGACGCCGGGGACGACCGGCTGCTGATGGTCGCCTCCGACCGGGTCTCGGTGTTCGACGTGGTGCTGCCCGACGCGATCCCCGACAAGGGCCGGGTGTTGACGGCGATCTCCGCGTTCTGGTTCGAGCGCGTCGCCGACCTGTTGCCCAACCACGTCATCTCCGTGGATCCGGCCGACTTCCCCGCGTCCGCCCGGCCCGACGCCGACGGCCGGGCCATGCTGGTGCGCCGCACCGAGCCGGTGCGCATGGAGTGCATCGCCCGGGGCTACCTCTTTGGCAGTGCCTGGGCCGAGTACCAGGAGCACGGCACGGTCCAGGGCCGCACGATGCCCACGGCAATGCGCGAGGCGGAGCAGCTCCCCGAGGTGCTCTTCACCCCGACGACGAAGACCGACGGCGGACACGACCTTCCGATGTCCGACGCCGACGCGATCGACGCAGTGGGCGAAGCAGTCTTCACGCAGCTGCAGCGCGTGGCGCTCGCGATCTACGAGCGGGGCGCGGCGTACGCGGCCTCGCGCGGGATCATCCTCGCGGACACGAAGTTCGAGTTCGGCACGGCGGACGGTCAGGTGCTGCTCATCGACGAGGTGCTCACGCCCGACTCTTCGCGGTACTGGCCGGCGGAGGAGTACGCGGCCGGTGGGTCGCCCCCGTCCTTCGACAAGCAGTTCGTGCGCGACTACTACCTCACCCTGGACTGGGACCGGACCGCGCCCGCGCCCCACCTTCCCGACGAGGTGATCGCCGGGACACGGCGGCGTTACGTCGAGGCCTACGAACGACTCACCGGCCAGTCCTTCGCCGACTGGTACGGCGGATAGTGTCGACGTATGGCGCAGCGGTGACACCGCGAGCTTTGTGCCGATCAGAGAGCGGAGCGTTTTGCCGGGGGAATGGTTGTCGGCCCGGTCCGCGGGACCAAGAGCGGGAGTGATGGCGGAGTTCGAGGCTCGGATCGATGTGAAGCACCTGCCGGGGATCCTCGATCCGCAGGGCGCGACCGTCGAGAAGGCACTGCCCGCGCTCGGGTACACGAACGTCTCGCAGGTCTCGGTGGGCAAGAGCATCCGGCTCGTCGTCGAGGCCGAGAGCGAAGCGGCGGCGCGCGCCCAGGTCGACGAGATGTGCCACCGCCTCCTCGCCAACCCGGTGATCGAAGCGTTCAGCATCACGCTCTCCGAGCTGGTCGCATGAGCGGGGCGTCGCAACGATGAGCGCGACGGTCGGGGTGGTGCAGTTCCCGGGGACGAACTGCGAGCTCGATGTGGCGCACTCGGTCGAGCAGCTCGGTGCGTCGGCGCGGATCCTCTTCCACACCGAGCGGAACCTCGAAGGCATCGACGCGGTGGTGGTGCCCGGAGGGTTCGCCCACGGCGATTACCTGCGGACGGGCGCGATCGCTCGGTTCTCGCCGGTGATGGAGTCGGTGGCGGAGCTCGCGGCGGCGGGCGGACCGGTCGTGGGGATCTGCAACGGCTTCCAGGTGCTCTGCGAAGCCGGCCTGCTTCCCGGCGCGCTGCAGAAGAACGCCGGCCTCAAGTTCCTCTGCCAGACCGTGCGCGTGCGGGTCGAGTCCACCGCTTCCGTGCTCACGAGCCAAGCGACCACCGGCGCGGTGCTGCGAATCCCGATCAACCACTTCGAGGGCAACTACGTGTGCTCGGCCGAGACCCTCGCCGAGCTGCAGGCCGAGGACCGGATCATCCTCCGGTACGTGGAGAACCCGAACGGGAGCCTCGACGACATCGCGGGGATCAGGAACGCGCAGGGCAACGTGGTCGGGCTCATGCCCCACCCCGAGCGGGCGAGCGATGCCGTACTC
This sequence comes from uncultured Acidimicrobiia bacterium, assembly GCA_963770095.1. Taxonomy (GTDB): domain Bacteria; phylum Actinomycetota; class Acidimicrobiia; order IMCC26256; family JAENVU01; genus Chersky-806. The sequence continues at coordinate 101,599 of CAVYOO010000003.1, read as the reverse complement.
GGATCGGACGACGGTGTCGTCCTCCTGCGCTCGCTGCTCGCCGCGGCCACGACGCGCGCCGAGCTCGTCGCTTCATGAGGCCCGCCCAGGCCGCGCTCGCGGCTGCGCTCCGTGAGCACGCGATCGAGGAGGGGGAGTTCACGCTGTCGTCCGGCGGCACCTCGACCTGGTATCTGGACGGCCGCCAGGTGACGTTTCGCGGTGACTGCCTGGAGATCGTCGGCGAGGCCATCGTCGAGGCGCTCGACGGCATCGAATTCGACGCAGTGGGCGGGCTCGCCGTCGGTGCGGTGCCCGTCGCCCTCGCCGTGGCCTTCGTCACCGGAACGCGGAGCTTCGCGGTGCGCAAGGAACCCAAGGGCCACGGAGTCGGGGGCCGCATCGCCGGCCCGCTCGACCCCGGCGATCGGGTCCTCGTCGTCGAGGACACGTCGACGACGGGGTCGGCGGTGCTGAACGCAGTCGATGCGGTCAGCGAGTTCGGCTGCCCGATCGTCGCGGCGTCACTGCTGCTCGACCGCGGCGGCCAGCTGGGTTCCGTGCTCGAGGCGCGCGGCATCGCCTACCGACCGGTGCTCGTTGCACCGGACCTCGGGTACGCGTTCGGATCGTGACGACGCCCGAGCAGCCCCTCCACCGCCAGCTCGGCATGACCGACGACGAGCTGGCGGCCGTCACCGACGAGCTCGGGCGGGAGCCGACGCACCTCGAGCTCGCGATGTACTCGGTGATGTGGTCCGAACACTGCTCGTACAAGTCGTCGCGCTCGCACCTCGGTCGCCTGCCCACCGACGCGCCCTGGGTGCTGGTTGGTCCCGGGGAGGGCGCGGGCGTGATCGACGTCGGTGACGGCCTGGCGGTCGCGATCCGGATCGAGAGTCACAACCACCCGTCCGCGGTCGAGCCGTACCAGGGGGCGGCCACCGGCGTCGGCGGGATCATCCGCGACATCTTCTCGATGGGCGCGCGACCGATCGCGGTCATGGACCCGCTCCGGTTCGGCCCGCTCGACGACCCGCGCACCCGCTACCTCTTCGAGGGCGTGGTGAGCGGGATCAGTGGATACGGCAACGCCGTCGGCGTCCCGACCGTCGGCGGCGAGGTGGTGTTCGACGAGTGCTACGCGGGCAACCCGCTGGTGAACGTCCTCTGCCTCGGCGTGTTGCCCAAGGAGCGGCTGGTGCTGGCCCGCGCGGAGGGAGTTGGCAACCTCGCCGTGCTGATGGGGTCGTCCACCGGTCGCGACGGGATCGGTGGTGCGAGCGTGCTCGCGTCGGCCGGCTTCGTCGAGGGCTCGGAGACGAAGCGCCCGTCCGTGCAGGTCGGCGACCCGTTCGAAGAGAAGAAGCTGATCGAGGCGTGCCTCGCCCTGCTCGACGCGGGCCTGGCGATCGGCGTACAGGACCTCGGGGCCGCCGGGTTGTCGTGCGCGGCCTCCGAGACCGCGGCCAAGACCGGTGCGGGCATGGACGTGGACGCAGCACGCGTGTCGCGCCGGGAGCCGGGGATGAACCCGGTCGAGCTCCTGACGTCGGAGAGCCAGGAGCGCATGCTCGCGATCGTCACACCCGACAACCTCGATGAGGTGCTCGCACTGTGCGAGCGCTGGGAGATCCGCGCCACGGTGGTCGGCCGGGTCACGGACTCGGGCCGGTTCCGGGTCTACGACGGCTACTTCGACGCGATCGGTGTACCCGGTGCGAACCCGCTCCCGCCGCTCGGCGACGCGGCGACGGAGGTGTCCTCGGATCGGATCCCCGCCGCGGACGTGCCGATCGGGAGCCTCGGTGACGGCCCGCTCTACCATCGCCCGCTCGCGCCGCCCGCCGAACTCGCGACCCGCCAGGACGCCGATCCGGGCCCGGAGCTGGCCACCCGCTTCCCGCCCGGCTCCGACCTCTCGACCGAGCTCCTCGGCCTGCTCGCCGCGCCGAACATCGCCGACAAGAGCTGGGTCTGGCGCCAGTACGACCACCAGCTGTTCCTCAACACCGTGACCGGCCCGGGTGGGGACGCCAGCGTCCTGCGCCTCAAGGAGACGGCCGGGCGCGCGCTCGCGCTCGTCGGTGGACGGCAAGGCGCGGTTCTGTGCGCTGGACCCGCGCATGGGCGCGCAGCTCGCGGTCCTCGAGGCGGCCCGCAACGTCGCGTGCACCGGCGCGCGCCCGATGGCGCTGGTGAACTGCCTGAACTTCGGCAACCCGGAGCACGAGGAAGTGATGTGGCAGTTCTCGGAGGCGGTCGACGGCATGGCCGACGTGTGCCGGGCGCTGGGAGTGCCGGTGGTCGGTGGGAACGTCAGCTTCTACAACGAGTCACACGGCCAGGACATCGACCCGACGCCGGTGGTCGGCGTGGTCGGTCTCATCGACGGGCTCGACTCGCCTCCGCCGGGGATCGGGCTGCGCGAGGGCGACCGGATCGTCATGGTGGGCGAGACCCGTTTCGAGCTCGGCGGCTCGGAGTGGGCGACGAGCCACGGCTTGCGCAACGGGCGCCCACCGCGCGCGGATCTCAAGGCGGCCGCGCGCCTCCACGATCTCGTCGCCGGGCTGGTGACCGATCGGATCGTCGCCGGGATCCACGACTGCTCGGACGGCGGGCTCGCGGTTGCGCTGGCCGAGATGGCGATCGCCTCCGGGGTGGGTTTCCGGGTGACGATCGGCGACTCGTTGATGTGCTTCTCGGAGTCCGCGTCGCGCGCGTCGTGCTCTCGGTGGGTCCCGACCAGCTCGACGAAGTGCTGGGCCGGGCCGGCGCCGCGGGCGTCCCCGCGACGGTCCTGGGCGACGCGGGCGGCTCCGATCTCCACGCCGACGGGGCGTTCACGGTACCGGTGGCCACGGCGACGAGCGCGTGGCGCGACGCGATTCCTTCGATCATGGCCGCAACGATCGAGCTCGCGGAATGAGCGCCCCATCGCGACGGGAGTCCAGCTCGAGCGGGGCCGGGAGCGGAGACGGGAGTGGGCACGGAGTGCGTGCGTCGGAGCAACCCGGAGGGTGGGATACTGGGGGCGTGCTTTCCCAGCACGACCCCTCGGATCCCTCTCTCGAAGAGACCCCCGGCCACGCCTGTGGCGTCTTCGGCGTATACGGACCGGGTCAGGCCGTCTCGCAGCTGACCTACCTCGGTCTCTTCGCCCTGCAGCACCGCGGTCAGGAGTCGGCGGGCATCGCGGTGAGCGACGGTGAGACGATCACCGTGGCGAAGGACATGGGGCTCGTCACCCAGGTGTTCGACGAGCGTCGGCTCGCGCCATTGCAGGGGCACCTCGCCATCGGTCACAACCGGTACTCGACCACCGGATCCTCGTCGTGGCAGAACGCGCAACCGGTGTATCGCTCCGTCGGTGACGCAGGATTCGCGCTGGGCCACAACGGCAACCTCACCAACACCGCGGATCTCGCTTCGGGGTTGGGCATGTTGCCCGGCATGACGCCCGACGAGACGAGCTTCGACTCCACCACCGACTCCGCGCTGATCGCCGAGCTCGTCGCGCGCGAGTGGGCCGAGGAACCTCGCTCGGACGGCCGCGAGCTCGAGCTCGCGCTCGAGAAGGTGCTGCCCGACCTACGCGGCGGGTTCTCACTCGTCCTGATGGACGACTCGCATCTCATCGGCGTCAGGGACCCGCACGGCTTCTGGCCGTTGGTCCTCGGCCGGCTCGAGGGCGGTGGGTGGGTGCTCGCGAGCGAAACCGCCGCGCTCGACATCGTCGGCGCGCACTACGTGCGCGATGTCCAGCCCGGCGAGATGGTCGTCATCGACGCCTCCGGCCTGCGGCGCGAGGTCCGCTACGCGGAGCCGGACCCCCGTCTCTGCCTCTTCGAGTTCATCTACTTCGCGCGCCCCGACACGCGTCTCTACGGCCACAGCGTCCATGCCGCCCGTACGCGCATGGGTGAGGCGCTCGCCCGGCAGGCGCCGGTCGCCGCCGACATGGTGATGCCGGTGCCGGAGTCGGGGATCCCCGCGGCACAGGGCTACGCGCGTGAGTCCGGCATCCCGTACGGCGACGGGCTGGTGAAGAACCGGTACGTCGGGCGCACCTTCATCCAACCGAGCCAGCAGATGCGCGGGGTCGGGGTGCGGATGAAGCTCAACCCCCTGCCCGAGAGCATCAAGGGCAAGAGCCTGGTCGTCGTCGACGACTCCATCGTCCGGGGCACCACGACCCGCGAGGTCATCAAGATGCTGCGCGAAGCCGGCGCGCGCGAGGTGCACTTCCGGGTGTCGTCGCCCCCGTACCGCTGGCCGTGCTTCTACGGCATGGACACCGGCCGGCGCGGCGAGCTGCTCGCCGCGGACCTCTCGGTGGGCGAGATCCGTGAGTACCTCGACGTGGACTCGCTCGCGTACCTCGAGCTGGATCGCGTTCGTGCCGCGACCGGTGCGCCACCCGAGTCGTTCTGCACCGCGTGCCTCTCGAACGAGTACCCGGTGCCGGTGGCCCTGCTCGGCCACGACTCGAAGCTCCTGCTCGAAGCGCCGGTGCTCGACCTCACCGAGTCCGGCGCAACCCGAACCCCGTGACCGAGGCCGGGGAGCCGAAGCCCGACGACCGCAACGATGCTGATGCCGACGACCGCGGCCTGACGTATCGCGACGCCGGGGTGGACATCGGCGCCGGCGAGAAGGCCGTCGAGCTCATCAAAGCGCACGTTCGGTCCACATTCCGGCCGGAGGTCGTGGGTGACATCGGCGGGTTCGGCGGCCTGTTCGCCCTGGGCAAGCTGCCGCACCGGGATCCGGTGCTCGTCCTCTCCACCGACGGCGTCGGTACGAAGTCCTACATCGCCCGGATGATGCAGCGCTACGACACGATCGGTCTCGATGTCGTCGCGATGAGCGTCGACGACATCGCGGTGCAGGGCGCGGAACCGCTCGCCTTCCTCGACTACCTCTCGGTGGGCAAGGTGATCCCCGAGACGGTGGAGCAGATCGTCAGCGGGGTCGCGGAGGGATGCCGGCAAGCCGGCGCGGCGTTGAGCGGGGGCGAGATCTCCGAGCACCCGGACCTCATGGAGCCGGGCGAGTTCGACCTGGTCGGTTTCGCCGTCGGTGTCGTCGAACGATTGGAGATCCTGCCGAGAGGCGTGAAGGCGGGTGACCAGATCATCGGCTTCGGGAGCCCGGGCCTGCGCTGCAACGGGTACTCACTCGCGCGGCGTGCGCTCCTCGAACACCGTGGCCGCTCGCTGGGCGACCCGGCCTGGGACGGCGCGCACCATTCCATCGGTGACGAGCTGCTCATCCCCAGCGTCATCTACGCGCCGGCGATGGCGGATCTGCGCCGCCACGTCGAGGTGCACGCGTTCGCTCACATCACTGGTGGTGGCATCCCGGGCAACCTCGTGCGGTCGCTCCCCGAACGTTGCGACGGAGTCGTGCACCGCGGCACGTGGGAAGAGCCGCGGATCTTCGCGGAGATCCAAGCCGCGGGTGGCGTGAGCGACGAGGAGATGGAGTCCGTCTTCAACCTCGGCCTCGGCATGCTGGCAGTTGTCCCGCGTGCGGACGTGTTCCACGCGTTGGACACCGTGCGGGCCGCCGGCCAGGACGCGTGGATCGTCGGCGAGATCGTTGCCGGCCATGGGCGAGCGATCGTGGATCGCAAATCCGCGTAGCGGGTCGGGACTACTCGAGCCACCGGGCCGATACCCACGCTCGCTGCCCGCACGACGGGCAGGTCATGAAGCGCGAGTACCTCCGCCACGGGGTCCACACCCAGAACGGCAGGTGGTGTCGCGCGAAGTCCTTGTAGCTGACCCGCGTGCGCCCGTGGCACCGCGAGCATTCGACGACGAGCGTCCCCGGGCGTCGCACCGCGCTCGAGAACAGCGCCCGCTTCCCATCGGCCGGAGAGGTGCTCACGGGGCGAGCATCGTGAGCACGGTCCGGGCGAGCTCGCGGTACGCGACCGTGCCACGCGACGCCGGTGCGTGGCCCAAGATGGACTGCCCCGTCGCCGGTGCTTCGGCGAACCGCACCGAACGCGGGATCATCGGCGAGAGCACGGGGAGGGCGTACCGGGTCTCGACGTCCACCAGCACCTCACGGGTGTGGCGGGTGCGACCGTCGAACATCGTCGCGACGGCGCCGAGCACGCTCAGGTCGGGTTGGGTGTAGGCGCGGACATCGGCAACGGTTTCGAGGAGCTGGCCGACACCGCGGTGGCTGAGCGTCTCGCACTGCAGCGGGATCACGACGAAGTCGGCCGCGGTGAGCCCGTTGATCGTCAGGATCCCGAGCGACGGCGGGCAGTCGAGCAGCACGATGTCGTAGTTGTCCCTCACCGGCTCGAGCGCGCGACCGACCGCGTGCTCGCGCCCGACCCGCCCGACGAGATGCACCTCGGAGCCCGCGAGATCAATCGCGGCGGGCAGCACGGACAGTCCACCGACGTGCACCAGTGCTTCCACCGCCTTGTTGCGGCCCACGAGCACGTCGTGCATCGACAGGGGGAGCGACTCCGGATCGAGCCCGACCGAGTACGTCAGGCATGCCTGGGGATCGAGGTCGACGAGCAACACCCGCGAGCCCGCTTCCGCGAGCGCAGACCCGAGCGCGTGCACGGTCGTCGTCTTCCCGACGCCACCCTTCTGGTTCGCCACCGCGAGCACACGCGCCACGCAGCGGAGTGTAACGACGACCACATCGGCGAGCCTCGGGCCAACTCGTCACGGAGCGTGGCGCACGCGGGAACGCCTCGCGCGTGGTGACCGAAACGCGGAGCGTGTTCGCCGAAATCGGACGCGTCACCCATTTCGGTTTTGGGCCGACGGTGCTAGGTTGAATACACCACCTGGAACGCGCGAGACGTTACGCTCCCGGGAGCAATCGGACAGCAGCAACTGCAACAACAAACGCCGCTCGACGATGGCTCGACCGGTCGACTGGAGGACACATGCAGGGACAGCCCGAAAACGACGCGCTCCTCACACCGTCAGAGGTGGCCGCGATGTTCCGGGTCAACCCGAAGACCGTGACCCGCTGGGCGCGCGCCGGGAAGATCTCGGCGATCCGGACACTCGGAGGCCACCGCCGGTTCCGTGCTTCGGAGATTCGCCGGTTCCTCGAGCAGGTCGAGGAGCACGAAGAGGCCTGAGCACCGTGTACGCCTCGCGCAATTTTGCGGGAGCTCCGAAGAACACACGAGATGAGGCCCGGTCGAAGGACCGGGCCTCATTCTCGTTGTCCGGAGTGGCCGGGACCGGCGTCGATCCGGTGACCCCACGCTTTTCAGGCGTGTGCTCTGCCGACTGAGCTACCCGGCCGTGCAAGAACGAGCCCGAGCGGCTCGTTCCGGCGGTCCTGACGGGATTTGAACCCGCGGCCTCCGCCTTGACAGGGCGGCGTGCACTCCAAACTGCACCACAGGACCCGATGCACCACCGATTCGGCGAACCATCACGGTGGCAGGTGCCCCCAGGGGAGTTCGAATCCCCGTTACCGCCTTGAAAGGGCGGCGTCCTGGGCCACTAGACGATGGGGGCTCGCTCCTCAGAGAGGCAGCGCATCGTAGCAGTCGGACTCATTCCCACCCCCGGTGGCCCGGTCCCCGCCGGCGCGGCCGACCTCACCGGAGGGGCGCGGCCCCACCACGGCGCACTCGAGGTGGGAGACGTACCATTTCCACGGGCTGTCTCGCCGGCGACCGCCGGTGAGAAGGAGATGGTCGGGAACATCCCCTCCGAGGAAGGTCAACCGTCGTGGCCGAGACTCCGCTCGACGTCGTGATCGCCGGTGTCAACAAGGCGGGTACGACCTCCTTGTTCGTCTCGTTGTCCGAGCACCCGTACGTCACCCCGTCCGCGGTGAAGGAGACGCGCTACTTCCTGCCGGCCCGCTACGGGAAGGTGGTCGCGCCGGTCGACGTCTACCGGAGCTACTTCGAGAACTCCGAGAGCTGCGTCGCCCGGCTGGAAGCGACGCCGTCGTACTTCTACGGCGGCGAGCCGTTGGCCCGGCTGATCGACGAGACGCTTCCGAACGCGCTGGATCATCGTGGTGCTGCGCGAACCCGTCGCCCGCGCGATCTCGTTCTTCCAGTATCAGAAGACCCGGTTGCGCATCCCGCCCGACCTCCCGCTCGAGAAGTACCTCGCGCACGTCGACTCGCTCACCGATTCGGACTTCCTCGACCCGGCCAACGAGCGGTACTTCGCGATCGGCGGAAGCCGCTACGCGGACTATCTCCCGGCCTGGCTCGAGGTGTTCGGCCCGGAGCGCTTGCTCGTCCTCGAGTTCGAGGATCTCATCAACGATCCGGGTCGAGTCCTTCGTGACACCGCGACCTGGTTGGGTCTGGACCCGAAGTTGTTCCCCTTGGACGCGCTCGCTTCGGAGAACCGGACGTTGGCGTACAAGAGCCGGCGGTTCCAGCGCATCGCGCTGGGCGTGAACGACCGCTTCGAACGGATGCTGCGCCGCTACCCCGGCGTGAAGCGCCGCCTCCGCTCGTTGTACTTCCGGATGAACGGGCAGCCGCCCGGAACCCGGATCGACGACGAGGTCCGCAGGGAGCTGGCGGAACGCTTCCGGGAGCCGAACCAAGTGCTCGCGGATCAGCTGCGGTCGGGTGGGTTCGCGCTCCCCTCCTGGGTCGCAGCCGCCGACGTCCGTAGCGTCGGCATCCCCTGACCACGCACGAGCCGTAGTACGCCGATGTAGATCGCGGCGCCGACCACGCCGACGCCGGCGAGCAGCGCGATCGTGGCCACCCGGGTCAGCTGGCCGAGCGCTTCGAACAGCCCCCACGCGGCGACTCCGAGCACCGCGGACGTGATCAGCGCGAGCGGCAGGGCGGTGGGGAACAGCGGCTCGCGGACCCGCCGGCGCAGCACGAACCCGAGGGTCAGCGCGCCGAGCAGGTACGCCAGGCTGTGGCCGTAGCCCAGGGCCAGCACCCGGGCCGTGCCGTGGCTCGCGTAGCTCATGATCGTCATGAACGCGACGCCGAGGCATGCGGTCACCAGTGCGGTGATCGCCGGAGTCCGGCTGTCGCCGCGTGCGTAGAGCGCGCGCGGCGAAGAGCAGGAAGATGCAGTACGGGAAGAGGCCGATCCCGAGCGAAGCGATGGCCGCGGCGAGGAGGTCGACGTTGTGGTGCTGGCTGTCGACGGTGATGGCCCGCATCGCGGGGACCGCAAGCGCCACGAACGCGGCCGAGACCGGGATCACGAGCAGGGCCATGCTGTCGGTCGCCCAGCGGAGGCCGCGTGCGAACGAAGGGTTGTCGTCGCGCTTGGCGTCGAGGGTGAGCTCCGGCTGGATCGCGGTCTGCACCGGGTGGGCCATGATCGCGTAGGGGGCGAGGAACAGCACGAACGCGAACTGGTAGGCGACGACGCCGCCCTCGACCCGGTTCCCGAGCACGATCGTGGCTCCGAGCAGGATGCCGATCCCCATGTGCTGGAGCACCGCCCAGCCGGAGAGTCGCATGAGGCTGCGCAGCCGTTCGTCGCGTGCCATCAGCCGCGGCCGCAGCCGGAACCCGCTGCGATGGAGGGCCACGGCCGGGACGCCCACGAAGCCGAGCACGCCGATGGTGGCCCCGAGGCTGAGCACCAGCTTCTCGGCCAGGGTGAGCTCGAGGCTCCCGCTGCTCCCGTGCAGGACCCAGAAGATCGCCAGGGAGACCACGAGCACGAAGGTGTTCGCGATCGGCGCGATCGCCGGGATCGCGAGGCTTCGCTTCGCGTACAGGACCGCGGTCGAGACGGTTCCCCAGCCGTAGAACATGACCTGCGGGATGAAGAACCAGAGGAAGAACGTCGCGAGGCTCTCCTGTTGTGCGGCGATCTTGGCCGTCGGCGCCCCGGTCGTGAGGAGGCCGGCGATCTGGGGCACCAGCGCGAGCGCGACCACCGTGACCACGCCGAGCCCGACGAGCGCGATCCCGAGGATCCCCGAGGCCAGGCGTTCCGTCTCGGCCTGGTCGCCGTCGTCGAGGTGATGGACGAACGTGGGGACGAGCACCGCGGAGAGCGCACCGGCGGCGAGGAGCTCGAACAAGACGTTGGACACCGAGGTGGTGGCCTGGAACGTGTTGCCCAGATAGGTGGTGCCGAGGACCGCGGCGATCATCCAGACGCGGACGAACCCGACGCTGCGCGACAGCAGCGTCGCGGCGCCCATGCGGGTCGCCGCGCGCGTCACCCCTTCGTTCGATGTGGCTGCCAACGGCTCGGACCCCTTCCGGAGCCAGCCTACGATCCGAACCCCCGAACTTCGGGCCGAACCCGTAACCTGACGGCCGAGGGTCGCTAGCTCAACAGGTAGAGCACCGGGCTTTTAACCCGTTGGTTCAGGGTTCGAGTCCCTGGCGGCCCACTCGGCAGGTCGTACCATCCGCGCGGTGGCCCCGGAATCCCCGATCGGCGTCGTCGCGGACGGCACCCCGATGCTTCGCGCCGGCATCGCCGCCACGCTGCGGGCCGACGGGTTCGAAATCATGGCCGAGACGGGCCTCGCGTCGGACGTCGTAGAGCTGGTCGGTCGCCACGGCGCGACGCTCGTCGTCCTGGGAGCCATGCCGGACATGGCGGTCGTCGACCTGGTGCGCCGCGTGCGCGCGCAGCCCGCGCCACCGCAGGTCGTCCTGCTCCTCGGCCGGGTCGGGCCCGACGCGGTCGCCGAGCTGTTGACCCTGGATGTCGAGGCGCTGGTGCCTCGTTCGATCGACGGCGCGGAGCTCGTGGTCGCCGTGCGCCGGGTGCGACGCGGTGAGCGCGTGGTGGACCCGGGCGTCCTCATCAGCGACCCGTCTGCGGAAGCGGAAGCACCATCCGCGAGCGCGCTGACCGAGCGCGAGCGCGAGGTGCTGGTGCTCCTCGCGGAAGGACAATCGAATCGCGAGATCGCATCGTCGTTGTACGTCTCGCTCCCAACGGTCAAGACACACCTCGCGCACATCTACGCCAAGCTCGGAGCGAAGAACCGCAACGAGGCGCTCGGGCGCGCGGTTGCGGGCGGTCTGCTCTAGTTCTGCGCCGTTCGCTCCCCGCAATTCGGTCCGAACGGGGGCGTTTCATATCCGCGGTGATTCGGGTTGCCCGCCTTATGCTGAGCAGCGGGCGGACTTGCGTTCCACGGAAGGAGTTCCCGGGTGCTCGTGCTCACACGGCGATCGAACCAGAGCATCATGATCGGGAAGGACATCGTGGTCACCGTGCTCGAGGTGCGCGGCGAGCAGGTGCGCATCGGCATCCAGGCGCCACGCGAGGTCGAGGTGCACCGCGAAGAGGTCTTCGAGGCGTTGCACGAGACCGACGCGCCGCCCGGGGCCTGAACGCACTCCGGTCGCACTGCCCCGCCCGCTTCCTGATCAATTTCTGACGCTCAGGACGGCGAATCTCCGTTCTCGCTCCGTTCACGCAGTCGTCGTGTCGCCGTGACGTGCCGCCACGAGGATGGGTCCTGCACGAACCGCCGAGCGGCGGTGGGGCCGACCAATCCCCCCGGTCGGGCCCACCGTCCCTCGGTGCTTTGCTGTCAGGAGGCGAGCGCCGCTTCCAAGGGAACGAACGGCTCGCCCAGCGCCTCGGCGACGATCGGATGCGTCACGGCACCCGCGACGGTGTTGACGCCGTTGCGCAGCGCGGCGTCAGAGGCCGCGGCGGCCGCGACACCGTGGACTGCGAGGTTGAGCGCGTACGGCAGGGTCGCGTTCGTGAGCGCGTACGTGGATGTGAACGGGACCGCACCCGGCATGTTGCCCACCGCGTAGTGCAGCACGCCATGGGCTTCGTAGACGGGGTCCGAATGCGTGGTCTCGTGCGTCGTCGCGATGCAGCCGCCCTGGTCCACCGCGACGTCGACGATGACCGCGCCCGGCTTCATCGTCCGCACCATGTCCTCGGTCACGACAACCGGCGCGCGACCGGCCGGAACCAGCACGGCGCCGATGACGAGGTCGGCGTCGGCGACCGCGCGCGTCACTGCACCGCGGTTGCTCGCAAGGGTGACGATCCGCCCTTGGTGGATCTGGTCGACCCAACGGAGACGGTCGAGGTTCTTGTCCAGCAGCAACACCTCGGCCTCCATTCCCTGCGCGATCCATGCGGAGTTCCAGCCGACGTTGCCGGCACCGAGCACGACCACGCGTGGGGCGAACTCCGGGAACCCCGCCGAGGAGCACCCCGCGGCCTCCCAGCTCCCGCTCGAGGAACCGCGCGCCGACCTGGGTCGCCATCCGTCCCGCGACCTCGCTCATCGGAGCGAGCAGCGGAAGGCTCCGGTCGGCCGGCTGGACCGTCTCGTACGCGATTCCGATGACATGGTGCTCGAGGAGCGCCCGCGCCACGTGTGGGTACGCCGCGAGGTGCAGGAACGTGAACAGCACGAGCCCGGCGCGGAGATGCTGGAGCTCGTCGTCCTGGGGTTCCTTGACCTTGAGGATCATCCCGGCGCGCGCCCAGACCTCGCCGGCCTCGGCGACGATCTCGGCGCCGGCGGCGCGGTACTCCTCGTCCGCGATCGCAGAGTCGACGCCCGCGTCGTGCTCGACGAGCACCGTCACTCCGTTCGAGGTGAGCTCGTGCACGCCGTCGGGCGTGATCGCGACCCGGTGCTCACCCTCCTTGACCTCACGCGGTATGCCGACGACCAGCGCGGCCGTCCCGCCGGAAGTCATGCTCCTTGCATCCGCTTCCAGGCCTCGGACAGGCAGGTGCGCAGCGTCGCCTCGATGATGTCGAACTCCTCCGGCCCCGCGATCAGCGGCGGCGAGAGCTGTATCACCGGGTCGCCGCGATCGTCGGTGCGACAGATCAGCCCGGCCTCGTAGAGCCGCGGCGAGAGGAATCCGCGCAGGAGATCCTCACCCTGCGCCTTGGTGAAGCGCGCCCGCGTCGCGGGGTCCGCCACCAGCTCGAGCGCGAGGAAGTAGCCGGTGCCGCGCACGTCGCCGACGATCGGTACGTCGCGCAGGCTCTCGATGCGACCACGGAACTCCGCCTCGTTGCGCTGGACGTTCTGGAGGATGTCCTCCTCGTCGAAGAGCTCGAGGTTGCGCAGACCGACTGCGCAGCTGACGGGGTGCCCGCCGAACGTGATCCCGTGCAGGAAGCTCGCGGAGCCCGAGAGGAACGGCTCGGCCAGGAAGTCCCGACAGATCACCGCGCCGAGCGGTGAGTACCCACTGGTGAGACCCTTGGCCGCCGTGATCATGTCGGGCAGGTAGCCGTACCGATCGGCGCCGAACATGGTGCCGAGCCGCCCGAACGCGCAGATCACCTCGTCGGAGACGAGCAGCACGCCGTACCGGTCGCAGATCTCGCGCACGCGTTGGAAGTAGCCGGGAGGTGGTACGAAGCATCCACCGGCGTTCTGCACCGGCTCGAGGTAGACCGCGGCGACGGTGTCGGGGCCTTCGGCCAGGATCTGTTGCTCGATCGCGTCGGTCGCGAGCTTCATGAACGCGTCGTCGTCGTCCTCGTACTCGTGACGGAAGCGGTTCGTGTTCATCACGTGCGACGTGCCCGGGGTCAGCGGTTCGAACGGTTCCCGCAGCGACGCGACACCGGTGATCGCGAGCGCACCCATCGTCGTGCCGTGGTAGGCGGTGTCGCGCGCGATGACCTTGTATCGCTCGGGTTGACCGACCGCTCGGAAGTACTGCCGCGCCAGCTTCCAGGCGGACTCGACGGCTTCGGAGCCGCCCGTCGTGAAGAAGACGCGGTTCAGGTCCCCCGGCGCGAGCTCGGCGAGCTTCGCGGCGAGCTCGATCGCGGGCGGGTGCGCGTAGCTCCAGATCGGGAAGTACTCGAGCGTCTCCGCCTGGTCGCGAGCCGCTTCGGCGAGATCGGCGCGACCGTGGCCGAGCTGCACGGTGAAGAGCCCCGAGAGCGAGTCGAGGTACTTCTTGCCCCTCGCGTCCCAGAGGTAACAGCCCTTCCCCTCCGCCATGATCGGGACCTCGTTCGCCGCGAAGCCGCTGAGCCGGCTGAAGTGCATCCAGAGATGACGGGTCGCGAGGTCGTCGAGGCGTTCGACGTCGTAGGAGCGGGACGGGTGTCGTTCTGCGTTCACTATCGGGTACCCCATGCGTAGGTCTGCTTGTACAGACGGAGATAGGTGAAGGTCTCGGTGCTGCGCACTCCGGGGATGGAGCGCACCTTGTCGTTGAGCAGTGCGAGCAGGTGGTCGTCGTCCTCGGAGACCACTTCCATCAACAGGTCGAAGGATCCGCTGACCACGACCACGTAGGACACTTCGGGGATCGAGGCGATCGTGTCCGCAACGCCGCGCAGGTCACCCTCGATCTTCAAACCGATCATCGCCTCCCGGCGGAAGCCGAGCGTGAGTGGGTCGGTGACCGCGACGATCTGGACGACGCCCGACTCGACCAGGCGCTGCACCCGTTGACGCACCGCCGCCTCGGAGAGACCCACGGCGGTGCCGAGCTTGGTGTACGGGAGCCGTCCGTCCTGCTGGAGCTGCTCGATGATCGCCTTGTCGACGTCGTCGATCACGACGGTTCGATCAGTGCCGGTGCGCTCGCCACTCCGCCGGCTCGACCCCATGACTTCCCTCCTCGGACTCCGAGAGTCTCGCCGCGCTGCTCCCCGAGAGGCAAGGGAATCCGTGGCTCGAAGTGCCCGGGTCTGCGGATTCCCCATTCTAGGGGGTTTGGGGCGACGTGATTCGTAGCGAGACCGAGAGAACCGGACCGGTGCCTACCGGTGCGTGAGGGTGCCGGCCAGCTCGGCCGGGTCGATCACGAGATGGAATCCCTCGGCGGCGAGCCATCCGTGGTTGCGCCGGTGCAGGTCGTCGTCGGCGTCGTAGTGGTTGAGCGCCACGACCAACCGCGCGTCCGGGTGATCGGTCCGGAACGGCGCGGCGGACAGCCGGACCGCGTTGATGGTTCCCAGGCCGGCCGGCGCGACGAGGACGACGACGTCCGCGTCCAGCGCGCGACCGAGGCTCACCGTGTCGCCGTCGTCGGCCAGCGGAGAGCGTGGTCCACCGGCTCCTTCCACGAGCCGGACCGAGTCCGGGCCGGCCGGCGCCATCTCCGACACGAGCTCGCCGATCGTGAACGCCGGCAGCCCGAGTGCCGCCGCAGCCATCGGCGGCGCCATCGGCACGGGGTACCAGCGATGGGCCGGGCAGACGATCTCCGCCGACTCGCGACTGGCCCGCCCGAGCAGCTCGGCGTCGGTGCTGCCGAGCTCGTCCGGTTCATAGGACTGCGCGGGCTTTCGGGCCGCGACCGCCACGCCGCGTGTGCGCAGGATGTCGAGCGTCGCGCGACCCCACCACGTCTTGCCCACCTCGGTGGTGGTCCCCGTCATCAGGACGGTCGTCATTCGAGGCCGAGCCCATCGAGCGCCCGGCGCAGGGTCCGGACCTGGTCGACCGTGTGCGCGGCCGACAAGGCGATGCGCAGCCGCGATGTTCCGATCGGGACCGTCGGGGGGCGGATGGCGGGCACGAGCACCCCGAGATCGAGCAGCGCGCCCGCCGCGGCGAGCGCCCGGTGCTCGTCACCGCAGAGCACGGGAACGATCGGCGAAGGGTGCCCCGGCCGAAGCTCGTCGATGTTCTCGCGCAAGCGGGTGCACAGCAGCTGGCCTTCCTGGCTACGAACCACACCCAGCGCGGCGAGAGCGGCGGCGGCATCTGCGGGCGACGTCGCGGTGGTGAAGATGTACGAGCGGGCGCGGTTCACCACGAGATCGGTGAGCGCGGCGGGTCCGGCGACGAAGCCGCCGAGTGCCCCGAGGGTCTTGGAGAGCGTGCCGATGCGCAGAACGGCCGGTCCCGGATCGGCGAGTTCCGGGCCGAGGACCGAGTGCGCTTCGTCGAGGACGAGCAGGGCGCCGTGATGTGCGCAGAGCTCGGTCAGGGCGGCCAGGTCGACGACGTCACCGTCCATCGAGAACACCGTGTCGGTGACCACGAGCGCGCGCGCCGACCGGCCGCCCGTTCGCGCAGGATCGCGTCGAGGGCCCCGAGGTCCCGGTGCGGGTAGACCGCGACCTCGGCGCGTGCGAGCCGCGTGCCGTCGATGATCGATGCGTGGTTCAGCTCGTCCGAGCACACGAGCGTGCCGGGACCGCCGAACGTGGTGAGCACTCCGAGGTTCGCGGCGAAGCCGGTCGGGAAGAGGACCGCGGCCTCGGACCGCTTCCACTCGGCGAGCTCGGCTTCGAGCTCGGAGTGGATCGGGCGCGAACCCACGATCAGGCGGGCGGCGCCCGAACCGGTTCCCCACCGGTCGATGGCGGCGTGAGCCGCGGCGACGACGGCCGGGTGCTGGGTCAGGCCGAGGTAGTCGTTCGACGCGAACGCGATGACCGCCCGGCCGTCGGGGCCGAGCTTCCCTTCCGGGCCGGCCGCGTCGAAGTCCACCGGGGCGCGCCACTGACCGGCATCCCGGATCGAGCGCGCCTGGGCCTCTGACCACTCGGACCACGTCATGGTGCATCCCCGAACCCGGTGACCTCGTCGATCGCCTCCGTGACCGCGCGCACGATCTGGTGGATCTCCTCCGACGTGACGGTCAGGGGCGGCATGAGCACCACGACGTCGCCGAGCGGTCGGATGAGCACCCCGCGATCGACCGCCGCCGCGCAGACCTTCCGCCCCCACCGGAGGCCGTCGGTCGGCGGTGCGAGCTCGATGCCGACCATGAGTCCCCGCTGGCGGACGTCCGCGACTTCCGGCAGCGAGACCACGCGATCTTCGAGCAGGCCCCGCAGCTCGTCCGATCGAGCCCGGACGTTGGCGAGCACGCCGTACGCGTCGATGAGCTCGAGGTGCCGGAGCGCGACCGCGGCCGCGAGCGCATTCCCGCTGTAGGAGTGCCCGTGGTACAGCGTCCGTTCCGACAGGTCGGGACCGAGAAACGCGTCGAACACGGATCCGGCGGCCACCGTCGCGGACATCGGGAGGTAGCCCGCGGTAAGCCCTTTCCCGAGGCAGAGCAGATCGGGGCGCAGCCCGGCCTGCTCGCAGGCGAAGAGCGTGCCGGTCCGTCCGAAGCCGGTCGCGACCTCGTCGCAGATGAGCAGGACGTCGTGTTCGCGACATTGCGCGCCGAGGGCGGCGAGCTCCTCGGGATCCGCGAGCTGCATCCCGGCGGCACCCTGCACGAGCGGCTCGATGATCACCGCCGCGAGCTCCGACGCATGCTCCGCGACCATCCGGCACGCCGTCGCGAAGCACGCGGGTTCCGAGAACGCGGGCGCGCGCAGGACCGGGAACCGGAGCGGATCGAACAGCGTGGTGCCGAAGCCGCCGTCGCCGACCGAGAGCGCGCCCACGGTGTCGCCGTGGTACGCGCCGCCGAAGGCGAGGAACTGGTTCCGGCCGTCGATGCCCCGGTTCACCCAGTACTGGAACGCGATCTTGAGCGCCTGCTCGACCGCGCACGCACCGTCGGAGGCGTAGAGGAAGTGTGGGTCGTCGACGGGCACCACGCGGGCGAGCGCTTCGGAGAGCTCGACCACCACCTGGTTCCCGTTGCCGAGCATCGTCGTGTGCGCCCCCCGGGCGAGCTGCGTAGTCAAAGCCTCGTCGAGCTCGGGCACCGTGTGGCCGAGCGTCGTGACCCAGAGCGACGAGATCGCGTCGAGATAGCGGCGCCCGTCGACGTCGATGACCTCGTGACCCTCGGCACGCGCCACGAGCACCGGCGCATTGTCCGCGTAGCTCGACATCTGGGTGAAGCCGTGCCACACCACTGCCGCGTCACGTGCGACCCACTCGTCATGCTGACCCACGGGGCGATGCTACGACGGACCACGTTCCGCCGTCGGTGCCGATACCCACCACCACGACGGTCAACGCCAACCAGCGCGGGAAGGGGCGAGGCCGTCAGCCGAGGAAGTCGAGCAGAAGTGCGTTGAGCTCGTCGGAGGCGGCGACCGGGATGTCGTGACCGACGCTGTTGATCCGCTCGTAGCGCCAGGGTCCGGTGACGTAGTCCGCCGATCCCATCATCTGGGCCTCGGTGAGCGCGTGGTCGAGGCTGCTCCACACGCCCATCGTCGGGCAGCTGATCGGTGGGAGCTCGAGGCCCGGCCCGGCGATTGCCGCGGGGCCGACCGTCGCCCGGTACCAGTTGAGGCCGGCAGTGAGGCGACCCGGCCGGGACAGGTCCGCGATGTTGCGTTCCACGTCCACCGGGCGACACATCCACTCTCGGTAGTTCTTCCAGTCGTCGCTCGAGAGCCACGCCTCGGCGAGCTCGCTCTGGAAGAAGAGCATGTACCAGCTCTTCTCCTTCTGCGCGAAGCCGCCCGCGGTGAAGAACGCGGTCGGGTGCCCGACCGAGACCGCGCAGAGGCGTTCGACCCGATCGGGCGCGAGCGTCGCGATGAGCCACGCCACCGATGCACCCCAGTCGTGGCCGACGACCGCGGCCTTCTCGATGCCGAGCGCGTCGAGCACGCCGACGGCGTCCATCGCGATCGTGGGGATGGCGTACGCGTCGACGCCCTCGGGCGCGTCCGACTCGCCGTAGCCGCGCTGGTCGATCGCCACGGTCCGGTACCCGGCGCCGGTGAGCGCCGCGACCTGATGGCGCCAGATGTGGTGAGAGTCGGGGAACCCGTGCAGCAGCAGCACCGGACGACCGTCCTGCGGTCCTTCGACGTGGACCGACAGGTTGATCCCGTTGACCTCGATCTTCGACGCGGCCATCAGCTGCGGAGCGACGCGCAGAAGTCTGCGAACTGATCCACGTAGCGGTCGATGTCCGACTCGGTGTGCTGGACCGAGATCGTCCACTGCTCCTCGTCGCCGGGGGTCATGAAGACGCCGCGGTTCATCGCCCAGGGGTACGACGCGAGGTAGAGGTCCGGGTCGGTCTCGAGGAAGTCGCGGTAGCTGCGCAGCGGGGTGGGTCGGTAGGAGACGCACCCCTTGGCCCCCAGGTCGACCGCGTGGCCGGGGATCGAGTTCTCCGCGAGGGCTCGGGCGCAGCCCTCGGCGAGGCGGGTCCCCAGCTTGGCGAGGCCTTCGTACGCATCGGCGGTGAGCACCTCGGTGAGGGTCGCCAGCCCCGCCGCCGCGACGAGTGGGTTTCCGTTGAAGGTGCCCTGCTGGGCCGCACCTTGGTCGATCGCGTCCATCACTTCGGCGCGACCGCCGAAGGCCGCGGCCGGTGTCCCGCCGCCGATCGCCTTGGCCCAGCACGCGAGGTCGGGAACCACGCCGTACCGCTCGACGGCCCCGCCCATGGCGATCGTCGCCCCGCTCTTCACCTCGTCGAAGATGAGCAGCGCACCGTGCCGGTGGAGGAGATCGGCGAGACCCTGCAGGTACCCGGGCTCGGGTTGGCAGATCCCGATGTTCATCATCACCGGCTCGAGGATCAGGCACGCGATCTCGTCGCCCCGCTCGTCGAGCAGGGCCGAGAGCACCTCGAGGTCGTTGAACGGCACGACGTGCGTGTAGTCCGCCATGACTGCAGGGATGCCGTTGGACATCGGGGTGGTTGCCGGGGCTTCGCGCCCACCCATGAGATCCGAGTTCGGTACCACGGAGAACATCACCGCGTCGTGGTGGCCGTGGTACGAGCCTTCGATCTTGACGATGTGCTCGCGGCCGGTGGCCGCCCGTGCGATCCGGATGGCACTCATCGTGGCCTCGGTGCCGGAGTTGCAGAATCTCACCGAGTCCGCGGGAAGCGCCGGCACAGCTCCTCGGCGTAGAGGACCGTTGCCTCCGTCGGCGCGGCGAAGTGGGTTCCGGTGCGCGCGGCCTTTTCGATGGCCTCGGCGACCTTGGGGTGAGCGTGGCCGACAACCATGGAACCGAAGCCGTTGTGGAAGTCGACGTACTCGTTCCCGTCGACGTCCCACACCCGGCTGCCCTTCCCCTCGCGTAGGTACACGGGGTATGGCTCCCACGCCTGGAACGACGACGGGACCCCTTGGGGCATGTGCTTCAGCGCGCGGGCATACAGCGTCTTGGAGCCGGGTGTGCGCTCCCAGAGCCGTGTGTTCTCAGCCGCAGTGATCTCCGCCGCTCGAGCGTTCAGTTCTGGCATCGCGATCTCACCTCAGTTGGGTTCGCAGCCTTCGGATCGGGTAGCGCTGCGTCAGTGCTTGATCATCACGTGCTTGAGCTCGGTGTACGCCTCGATCGCGTAGATCGACATGTCCTTGCCGTAGCCCGACTGCTTGAAGCCGCCGTGGGGCATCTCCGACACGATCGGGATGTGGTCGTTGACCCACACGCACCCGAAGTGCAGCGCCGAGCTCATGCGCATCGCCCGACCGACGTCGCTGGTCCAGACGCTGGCGGAGAGCCCGTAGTCGACGTCGTTCGCCCAGGCGATGGCCTGCTCCTCGTCGCTGAAGCGCTGGACCGAGACCACGGGTCCGAACACCTCGCGCTGCACGATCTCGCTGTCCTGCGCAGGGTTCGCGACCACCGAGGGCTCGTAGTAGAAGCCGGGTCGGTCCATCACCTGGCCGCCGACCGTGACCTCGGCCCCGGCCTCGGCTGCACGCGAGACCATGCCGGCGACGCGCTCGAGCTGGTCGGCCGAGATGACCGGCCCCATCCCGGTGGCCTCGTCGAACGGATCGCCGGTGACGATCTGGCCCACCGAGTCGGTCAGCCCGCTGACCAGGTCGTCGTAGACCTTGGGCCCCGCCATGAGCCGGCACGGGGCGGTGCAGTCCTGGCCCGAGTTGTAATACGACATCTCGGTAAGCGTCGCGACCGCGCCTTCGATGTCGGCGTCGTCGAAGATCACGACCGGCGCCTTGCCGCCGAGCTCGAGGTGGACGCGCTTGAGCGTCTCGGCGGCGGTGCGGGCGATCAGCTTGCCGGTCTCGACGCTGCCGGTGAGCGAGACCATTGCGACCTTGGGGTGACGCACCAGGGCATCGCCCGCAGTCTCACCCTGACCGGTCACCACGTTGAGCACCCCGGTGGGGAGGATGTCGGCGGTGATCTCGGCGAGGCGCAGCGCGCTCATCGGCGTGAGCTCCGACGGCTTCAGCACCACCGTGTTGCCCGCCGCGAGCGCGGGACCGAGCTTCCAGGTCGCCATGTTCAGCGGGTAGTTCCACGGGGCGATGGAGCCGATCACTCCGAGCGCGTCACGGCGCACGTAGCTGGTGTGGTCCTCCAGGTACTCCCCGGCCGCCCGACCCTCGAGGAACCGGGCCCCGCCGGCAAAGAACCGCCAGTTGTCCACCGTGAGATCCAGCTCGAACTCGATGATCGACGCGGGCTTGCCGCAGTTCTGCATCTCGAGCCGCTTGATCGTGTCGAGATCGGCCTCGATGGCGTCCGCGACCTTGTGCAGGCGTTCGCTGCGGCCCCGTGGGGTCATCGCGGACCACTCGTCGAAGGCCGCGGTGGCTGCGTCGACGGCCGCGTCGACGTCTTCGGCACCGCTCGCGGGAACCTTGGCCAGCACCTCGCCGGTCGCGGGGTTCAGGACCTCGTCGGTGGCGCCGCTGCGGGCGTCGCGCCATCTGCCGCCGATGAAATTCTGGTCGGGCATGGCCCTCTCCCTCTCTCCGGACGGTTCGACCACGATGTTGCGCTGCGCGGAGCGTCCCGCGCAAGGGATTCCGTTGCGATTGTGTTTCAACGTTACGGAATCCGTCCCCGAAGCCTTGCATCGCCGGGGTCCATCTGCGAGCCTCGGCGCGGGCCCGCCGGAATGGCAGAATGCTTGGGTCTACGGCTTAGCCGAGGGGGCTGGCACGCTGACGGTGGCACGCGGGGCCGAGAACGACATCGTCATCTCGATCGACCACGTCACGAGGCGGTTCGGTGCCTTCGTGGCGGTCGACGACGCGCACTTCGACATCCGTCGCGCGGAGTTCTTCTCGATGCTCGGCCCATCGGGGTGCGGGAAGACCACGACCCTGCGGATGATCGCGGGCTTCGAGCAGCCGTCCGAAGGTGAGATCCGGCTGGAGGGCTCCGACGTCTCGAAGGTGCCCCCGTACAAGCGCAACGTCAACACCGTGTTCCAGCAGTACGCGCTGTTCCCGCACATGTCGGTGAAGGACAACGTCGCCTTCGGGTTGAAGGCCAAGAAGGTGGGAAAGGCCGAGATCGAGAAGCGGGTCGCCGACCTGCTCGAGATCGTCCGGCTGGGTGACTTCGCGGCGCGCAAGCCGAGTCAGCTCTCCGGCGGTCAGCAGCAGCGGGTGGCACTCGCGCCGCGCTGGTGAACTACCCGAGCGCGCTGCTGCTCGACGAGCCGCTCGGCGCGCTGGACCTGAAGCTGCGCCAGGCGATGCAGCTGGAGCTGAAGCGCATCCAGCGCGAGGTCGGGATCACCTTCATCTTCGTGACCCACGATCAAGAGGAAGCGCTCACGATGAGCGACCGGATCGCGGTGATGAGCGAGGGCCGGGTCGAGCAGATCGGTACGCCCGAGGAGATCTACCACGAGCCGGGGAGCGTCTTCGTCGCCGGGTTCATCGGTATGGCGAACCTCCTCCCCGCGCTCATCCAGAGCCACGAGGGTCAGATGGTCGTTGCCCGGGTCGCCGGCGACCGCGTCGTGCGCGTGCCGGCGGTCGACGGGCTCGGCGACGGCCAGCCGGGAACGCTGATGATCCGGCCGGAGCGCATGCACCTGCGCGTCGACGAACCGCCCCCCGGGCTCGCATCGGTGCCCGCCGAGGTCGTGGACCTCGTCTTCCAGGGTCCGGTGGTCCGGTTCGACCTGCGCGCGCCCGATGGCAGCGCACTCGTTGCCCACGTCGGGCCCGAGGAAGACCTTCCGATGCTGCGTCCGGGCGATCAGGTCTGGGCTGCATGGGAGCCGGAGTCGGGCCGGCTGCTGCGGCGCCGGGAACACGTGGCGTTCGAACCGGACCCACAAGCCGCGGAGATCGACACGCTGAAGACTGCGACCAGAGGGAGCGAATCATGAGCAACCGTGAAGACCGGATCCGTCGCCAGCAGGCACAGCTCGCACGCCTCGGCATGTCCCGACGCCAGTTCCTGGGCCGAACCGGCGCGTTGCTCGGGGGCTTGGCGGTTGCGCCGAGCGTGCTCGCCGCGTGCGGCAGCAGCGACAGCGGGGGGTCGGGTGGCGGTGGGAGCAGCTCGAAATCGGTCGCGATCTCGAACTGGACGAGCTACATGGATCCGAGTCTGAAGAAATCCTTCCCGAAGGACACCGGGATCGACCTGACCTACGACGAGGACATCAACTCGAACAACGAGTACTTCGCCAAGATCCGCTCGAACCTGAGCAAGGACCAGAGCATCGGCAGGGACGGCTTCGTCCTCACCGACTGGATGGCGAACCGGTTGATCAACCAGGTCAAGTGGGTCGAGCCGCTGGTTGGTGCCAGCTTCCCGAACAAGTCGAACCTGCGCCAGGCGCTGAAGTCTCCGGCGTTCGACCCGACCCGCAAGTACAGCGTGCCGTGGCAGAGCGGGGTCACCGGGATCGCGTACAACATCGGGCTCACCGGCAAGGAGATCCGGACGATCGACGAGTTCCTCGCCGTCGAGGGCACGACGACGATCCTCGACGAGATCCGCGACTCCGTCGGTCTCTTCATGCGATCGCTCGACATCAGCACTGCCGAACCCACCTACGCCAAGGCGCAGCCGGCCTTCGACAAGCTTGCTGCTGCGTTCAACGACAACAAGATCGATGGGACGAACGGCAACGAGTACGTCAGCGACCTCGGCAACGGGAACCTCGCGGCGGCGTTCGCGTGGTCCGGCGACGTCGCCCAGATCACGAGGTCGAACCCCGATGTGCGGTTCATCGTTCCCGATTCGGGCGGCATGCTCTGGTCGGACAACTTCATGATCCCGTACACGAGCGACAAGGCCGATCTGGCGAGCGAGTTCATCAACTACTTCTACGATCCCAAGAACGCCGCCGTGCTCACCACCTACATCCAGTACATCTCGCCGGTCGAAGGCGTAGTCGCGGAGCTGACTGCGATGGGTGGCGAATCCGCGCAGCTGGTGGACAATCCGCTGGTGAACCCGACGGACGAGTACCTCGCGGGTCTCAACATCTTCGGCCCGCTGGGCCCGGCCGACGAGGAGAAGTTCGACAAGCGGTTCGCGGAGATCACGGGCTCCGGGTAGCACGTGGCCGAGCGGGACGATCAAGGCAGGAAGACTGCACGGCGGGCACCCTGGCTGCTCCTCGGCCCGGGGCTCTTGTTCTTGTTCTTCTTCTTCTTCTTCCCGCTCTACACGCTCTTCCGAATGTCGCTGTCGCAGTCGGCGACCCGGTTCTCGGACCCGGTGTTCGGTTGGCACTGGGGCAACTACTCGAACGCCTTCTCCCAGTACGGTGACCAGTTCTACCGGTCGTTCGAGTACGCCGCATTGGCGACGCTGCTCGCGCTCGCGATCGGGTACCCACTCGCGTACGTCATTGCGTTCCGAGGTGGACGGTTCAAGAGCGTGCTGCTCGGGCTCGTCGTGGTGCCGTTCTTCACCAACTTCCTGATCCGAACGTTGGCATGGAAGACGATCCTCGGCGACCAGGGTTTCGTCGTCGGTGTCCTGCGCGACGTCGGGATCCTCGGCTCGACCGGAACCTTGCTCCGTACGCCGATCGCCGTGGTCGGCGGTCTCACGTACAACTTCCTGCCGTTCATGGTGCTGCCGATCTACGTCGCGCTCGAGAAGATCGACCCGCGCCTGATCGACGCAGCGCGAGATCTGTACTCGAACACCTGGCGGGCGTTTCGCAAGGTGGTGTTCCCGCTCTCGCTGCCCGGTGTGTTCGCGGGGAGTCTGCTCGTGTTCATTCCGGCAGCCGGCGACTTCGTCAACGCGTACTACCTCGGGAGCGCGAAGAACACGATGATCGGCAACGTCGTGCAGAACCAATTCCTGGTGCAGGTGGACTACCCGGTCGCGGCCGCGCTGTCCTTCGTGTTCATGGCGATCGTGATGGCGATCGTCATCATCTACGCCCGCATTCTCGGGACCGAGGACATCGCGTGAGGGTGGCGTCGTGAGCACGCCGAGCGGGACCGTCACCTCACCCGGGGGGCGGGTGGGCCGCGCCGCGATCAACGTCGCCGCCGGCTTCGGGCTTCTCTACCTCTTCCTGCCGATCTTCGTCATCGTCGCCTTCAGCTTCAACCAGCCGTCCGGCCGATTCAACGCGGTCTGGGAGAAGTTCACGTTCGAGAACTGGCTCCATCCGTTCGCGGACAAGGCACTCGTCGACGCGTTGGTCCTCAGCCTCGAGATCGCACTGATCGCGGCAACGATCGCCACGATCCTCGGGACGTTCGTCGCGATTGCGCTGGTGCGCTATCGCTTCCGTGGGGGCAGCGGCGTGAACTTCCTGCTCGTGCTTCCACTCACCGCCCCGGAGATCGTGCTCGGTGCGTCATTGCTGACGTTGTTCCTCGAGCCACACCTGGTGCTCTTCAACATCAACTTCAAGCTCGGGTTCACGACCATCTTGCTCGCGCACATCATGTTCTGCGTCAGCTACGTCGCGCTCGACGGTCAAAGCCCGGCTCCGAGGGTTCGACTGGACGCTCGAAGACGCCGCGATGGACCTGGGCGCGAACCCTACGAGAACGTTCCTCCGAGTGACCCTGCCACTCATCATCCCGGGCATTCTCGCCGCGTTCCTGCTGTCGTTCGCCCTGTCGATCGACGACTTCATCATCACGTACTTCGTGTCCGGGCCCAGTACCACGACGTTCCCGGTCCGCATCTTCGGGCAGTCGCGCACCGCGACGCCGCCCCAGATCAACGTGCTCGCATCGATGATCCTGTTTGGCAGCATCATCGTCCTCGCGGTGGGAACATTGCTGGGTCAGCGGCGTGAGCGCCGGCTCAACCAGGCGCCCTGACCAATTCCGGACCGGGACCCACGGCTGCGAAAGGGACTTCGATGCGCACGGTGCAGCACTGGATCGACGGCAAGCCGTGGGACGGGGCGCCGGAGCGCACCGGAGATGTCTTCGACCCGTCGACCGGAGCGGTGCAGGCGCAGGTTGCACTCGCGGGCGCAGCGGAGATCGACGCCGCCGTGCAGAGCGCACGCCACGCGTTCCTCGAATGGCGGGAGGTCCCGCTGTCGCGACGGGTGCGGATCCTCTTCGCGTTCCGGGAGGTGCTCGAGCGACGCAAGGACGAGCTCGCGGTTGCGATCAGCGCCGAGCACGGCAAGGTCGTGTCCGACGCGCTCGGCGAGGTCGGGCGCGGCCAGGAGGTCGTCGAGTTCGCGTGTGGCATCCCCCACCTGCTGAAGGGCGGCTACTCGGAGTCGGTGTCGACCGGAACGGACGTCCATTCGATTCGCCAACCGCTCGGTGTCGTCGCCGGCATCACGCCGTTCAACTTCCCTGCGATGGTGCCCATGTGGATGTTCCCAGTGGCCATCGCGTGCGGGAACACGTTCGTGCTCAAACCGAGTGACCGGGACCCGTCCGCGTCGCTGCTGATGGCCGAGCTCTGGGCGGAAGCCGGGCTCCCGGCGGGTGTCTTCTCGGTGCTGCAGGGCGAGAAGGAAGCCGTCGACGGGTTGCTCGCTCACCCCGACGTCGCCGCGGTGAGCTTCGTAGGATCGACGCCGGTCGCGCGATACATCTACGAGACGGCCGCGACCAACGGCAAGCGTGTGCAGGCCCTCGGCGGGGCGAAGAACCACATGGTGGTGCTGCCCGACGCCGACCTCGGGCTTGCTGCTGACGCGGCGGTGAGCGCCGGGTACGGCTCTGCGGGCGAACGGTGCATGGCCATCTCGGTGGTCGTTGCCGTGGGGGAGGTGGCCGATTCACTCGTCGCGCAGATCGCCGAGCGTTCCCGAGCGGTGCAGGTCGGCGCGAGCAGTGATCCGGAGTCGGAGATGGGGCCGCTCGTCACGGCCGCGCATCGCGACCGGGTTCGCGGGTACGTCGAGAATGGTGTCGAGGAAGGCGCGGAGCTCGTGGTCGACGGTCGCCGCGCGACTGTTCCGAACGCCGGATTCTTCCTCGGGCCCTGTCTGTTCGACCGGGTCACGCCGTCGATGGCGCTCTATCGCGACGAGATCTTCGGCCCGGTGTTGTCGGTCGTGCGGGTGGAGACCTACGACGAAGCCGTCCGGCTCATCTCGGAGAACCCGTATGGAAACGGGGTGGCGATCTTCACCCGGGACGGCGGCGCGGCGCGACGGTTCGAGCACGAGGTCGACGCAGGCATGGTCGGCGTCAACGTGCCGATACCGGTGCCGATGGCGTACTACTCGTTCGGCGGCTGGAAGCAGAGCCTGTTCGGCGACACGCACGTCCATGGCGCGGAAGGGGTGCACTTCTACACGCGCGGCAAGGTTGTCACGAGCCGCTGGGCCGATCCGGTGACCCGGGGCCCGGACCTCGGCTTCCCCCGGACCTGAGCCTCGAAGCCGCCGTCCTAGGCGCGCGCGATCACGGGCGCGACCTCGTCCATGAACCGAGCAACGGTCTCGGGCTGCCCGAAGTCGGTGAGCTGGACGACGAATCCCTCCACGCCGCGCGCAGCCTCGGCGGCGAGCGCGTCGGCGACCTCGTTGACGGTCCCGGCGACGAGCCCACCCCAGCCCCCGAACCGACGCTCGGCGACCGCGACCGTCTCGGCGCGGGTGGCGGAGCCGGCCGCGAGCCCAACCGGGTGCTGCACCGAGATGCGCGCGTCACCGGCCAACGACCGCAGCGCGTCGAGCCGGTCGACCGCGTACGCCGGGCAGTTCCACCAGTCGGCGTGATCCCGCACGATCGGCATCGTGAGCTTCGGTCCGGCGCCACCGATGTGCAACGGCGGTCGCGGGAGCTGGACCGGACGCGGACGGCCGATCGCGCCGTGCAGCTGCACCGCGTCGCCCTCGTGATCGAAGGTCTCCCCCGCGAACATCAGGTCGAGGATCTCGATCGACTCGCGCATGCGGGCCGCGCGCGCCTTCGGCGACCCCGCTTCGATCCCGTAGGTCTCGAGCTCCCGCTCGACCGACCCCCACCCCAACCCGAGCTCGAGCCGCCCCTCGGAGAGCACGTCGACCGTCGCCGCCATCTTGGCCAGGACCGCGGGGTGGCGGAACGGGTCACAGGTGACCAGGTGCCCGATGCGGATCGTCGAGGTGCGGACGGCCAGGGCTGACGCGAGCGTCCAGCCCTCGAACGTGTCCTGCTCGGGTGCCGCCGGCGCGGCGAGATGATCCATCAACCAGACCGAGTCGAACCCCGCGGCCTCCGCCGCGAGCGTGCGTTCGAGGATCGTTGCGAACGACATGCGCAGCTGTGGCAGGAACAGCCCGAACCACATGTTCAGTGCCCCTGGGCGGCCAGGAGCCGATCGAGCCAGGATGCAAGGTGGTCGCGGTCGACGTCGATCGTCACGTCGCGGTCACGCCTCCGTCCACGGCGAAGACCTGTCCCGTGACGTGACGAGCGTCGTCCGAGAGGAGGAAGCCAGCGACGCTGGCGATGTCCGCGGCCTCGGCCACGTGACCGAGCGGAACGGTGCGCTTCGCGCGCCGGATTGCGTCGTCGGAGCGCCACGTGTCACCGGCCATCGGGGTGTTCACACCGCCGGGGCAGATGCAGTTCGCCCGGATCCCCTTCGGTCCGCACTGCACGGCGACGAGCCGGGTGAATGCGGCGACACCGCCCTTGCTGGATGTGTACCCCGAGCCGAACCCGTGACCGCGGATCGCCGCGGTCGAAGCGATGGTGACCACGCTCGCGGTGGCGATGCCGTCCTCGCGGCGCAAGTGCGGGATCGCGTGCTTGACCGCGAGGAACGTGCCCGCGAGGTTCACGCGCAGCGTGTGGAGGAACGTCTCGAGCGGTACGTCCTCGATCGGTTGGAGGTCGGGTCCGTCGAAGATGCCGGCGCAGGTCACGACCCCGTCCAGGCGCCCGAATGCGCCGACGGCCCGGGCGACGGCTTCGGCCACCGTGTCCTCGTCCCCGACGTCGCCGGCGGCGGTCTCGATCGCGCCGCCCGCGGCCAGCACGACCCGCGTCGTCTCGGCCAGCCCTCCCGCGTCACGGTCGAGCGCGAGCACCGATCCCCCGCGGCCCGCGATCTCCAGCGCCGTCGCCTGCCCGATGCCACTCGCAGCTCCGGTGACGAGCACCACGCGACCGTCGAGATCTGCAGTCATACGGGGGACGGTAGCGTGACGGACCGGCGCAGACGACGAGGAGCGCAGGTGACGGACCCGGCAACCGCCATGCACACCGTGGCGGACAAGGTGATCATCGTGACCGGCGCAGGCCGTGGCGTCGGCCGGGGCATGGCGATCCACCTCGGCAAGGGTGGGGCCAAGGTCGTGGTCGCGGAGTGGAAGCCCGATCTGCTCGAGGCCGCGGTCTCGGAGCTCGAGGCGATCGGAGTGACGACGCTCGGCGTGACCTGCAACGTCATGGAGCGCGACGAGATCGAGGAGATGGTGGCGGCAACGGTGGCGCGCTTCGGCCGGGTCGACGGTCTCGTCAACAACGCGCAGACGTTCCGTCCGCGGGCCCCGGTCGCCGAGGTGGAGGAAGCCGACATCGACGTCTTCTACCGCTCCGGTGTCAAGGGGACGCTGTGGGCGATGCAAGCCGTCCATCCCCATATGCGGGCGCAGGGCTGGGGCCGCATCGTGAACTTCGCGTCGTCGATGGGGATCACCGGTGGGAAGGGCTTCGCGGCCTACAACGCCTCGAAGGAAGCGGTGCGCGCATTGACTCGCACTGCGGCACGCGAATGGGCCGCCGACGGGATCGTCGTCAACTGCATCGCGCCTGCGGCGGCGGACCACCATGGAGAGGCCGGCAAGCAGAGCGAGGGTTACCGGGTCTTCATCGAGAACTGCCCGATGGGGCGCCAGGGTGACCCGGAGACGGACATCGGTCCGCTCGCGTGGTTCCTCTGCTCCGACGCGAGCCGCTACCTCACCGGGCACACGTTCATGGCCGACGGCGGCGCGTTCATGTGGGCATGACGCAGGGTGAGCGCGAGCGCGCTGGCCGAGTGGTTCCGCGTGGAGTCCGTCGGGATCAAGGAGATTGGTTCGCCCTTCTACGGCGCGCTCGAAAACCTGCTCGCCGACGACGTCGAAACTGGCGGACCCGCGTGGGACATCCTCGAGCCACGCGCGGGATCGCCCACCGACGATGCACTTGCGCTCCGCCTGCTCGGCGGTGTCCACCGCATGGTCCTCGCCGGCGACGCACCCGATCTTGCTCTCCACTACGCCTCGGTCGGCGGTGACGGCGATGCGGCGGCCGCGTGGTGGCACCTCCGCGATCTCTTGGCGACGCGCCCGACCCCGGTCCTGGACGCGCTGACCCGGCCGCCCCAGACCAACGAGGTCGGCCGCTCGGCGTCGCTCGTCCCGGGGTTCCTCGAGGTCGCGGCCGCGACGGGGCTGCCCCTCCGACTGCTCGAGCTCGGTGCGAGCGCCGGTCTGAACCTGCGGACCGACCACTACTGGTACGAGCAATACGGCATGGGCTGGGGCGACCCGGACTCGTTGCTCCGCTTCGTGGATCTCTGGCCCGACGCGCGGCCGCCGTTGGACGCGGCGGCGACGATCGCGTCGCGCGCCGGCTGTGATCGTGATCCGATCGACGCGGCCGAACCGGAGTCCGCGCTCACCCTCCTCTCGTACGTCTGGCCGGACCAGCCGGAACGGCTCCAACGCCTGCCGCGACGCGCTCGCGATCGCGGCCGACTTCCCGGTCGACGTGGCCCGGGCGACGATTGAGGAGTGGCTGCCCGAGCAGCTCGGAACCGTGGTCCCGGGCGTCGTGACCGTCGTGTTCCACTCGGTCGTGTGGCAGTACCTGCCCGCGCCGACCCGCAACCTGGTGCTGGCGACGCTCGACGCGGCCGGGCGGCGGGCGACCGCGGAAGCGCCACTCGCGTACCTCCGCCTTGAGCCCGCCGCGGAGACCTACTTCCCGGCCGAGCTCCGGCTAACCACCTGGCCCGGCGCCGCAGCGGCAACCGAGAGCCGGCTGCTCTCGACGAGCGGCTTCCACTTCGGACCGGTCAGCTGGCTCGACTGATCGGCGCGCTCGAGGTTCACCCGCGAGGTGCCGACGGCCGTGAAGCCGTGCCCGGCATCGAACGCGAGGTCCTGGTCGAGCGACCGGTCGAACTGGAGATGGCGCTCACCGAGATGCGCGGCCCACCGGCACGCGCGTCGCTCACCCGAGCACGGCTGCTCGGGCCGCGCTGCTCCCGCCGTCGAGCGGCAGGTTGATGCCGGTGACGAACTCGCTCTCACGGCTCGCGAGGTACACCGCGGCGAACGCCACGTCGTCGGCCACGCCGAGCCGGGTCAGGTGCTGGGCCTCCCGGCGCCGGCGGACCTCGGGGTCGAGCCCGGCATCCCGGCGGTCGTTGAGGATGTATCCGGGGCTGATGGTGTTGCAGCGAATCCCGGCGCTCGCGTAGTCCACCGCAATGGCCCGGGTCAGCCCGTTGAGGCCGGACTTGGACGCGGCGTACACGCTGAGGCCGGGCGACGAACGCTCGGCCTGGCGGCTGGAGATGTTGACGATCGCGCCGTGCCCGGCGTCGAGCATGTACGGGATCGCGCTCCGGGCGAGCAACATCGGCGCGGTCAGATTGACCTGCAGGCTGCGGTCCCACGCCGCGGGCTGAGCTCCGTCACGGGTCCATCCGCCTCGTCCACCATCTCCGAGACCGCGTTGTTGACGAGGACGGTGAGGCCTCCGATTGCGATCGCGGCCGCGTCGATGAGCTGGGCGCAGGCGGATGGCTCCGAGAGGTCCGCGGCAGCGAACACCGCGTTCCCACCCGCGTCGCGAATCTGGCGCACGACCGCGTCGCCGCGGCCTTGATCGCGACCGTGGACCACGACGTGCGCACCTTCTGCGGCAAACCGCACGGCGATGGCACGGCCGATGCCCGAGGTGGAGCCGGTGACGAGCGCGTGCTCGCCCTCCATCCGCACTAGTCACTCACTCCGGTTGCTCCCCGTTCGCGGAGCGCGGCGCGCAGCACTGCGGCGGCGTCGGCCAGTGCGTCGGGATCCGCAGGGCTCGCGTTGTCGAAGTCGAGGTCGTGCATGCCATCGATGGGTACGACGTGCAGGTGGACGTGTGGCACTTCGAGCCCGGCGATCATCAGCCCGACGCGCGTGGGTGAGAACGCTCGTTGCTGGGCCGTCGCGATCTCCTGGGCCACTCGCATGAGGTGCGCGTTGATGTCCGGGTCCAGATCGATCCAGTGGTCGGTCTCGGCTCTGGGCACGACGAGGGTGTGCCCGCGCCTGAGCGGCGCGATCGAGAGGAACGCGACGCACACGTCGTCGCGCCATACGAACGTCCCGGGAAGTTCGCCGTCGATGATGCGGGTGAAGATGGTCGGCATGGTCCCAGCCTGTCAGGGGACCAGGGTGGGGACCGGTTTCGCGGGTTCGCGCCCCGCGGGGGCACCGGTCGGAGCCGCGAGCCGGCCGCGACCACGAGCCCGAGACCGACACCCAGGGCGATGGTCACGGTCAGCCGGGCCACCGAGTCCGGCAGCGTGGTCGGCAGCTGTGAGCGGGTGAGGGTCGTCACGTCGGCGAGCCCACCCGCCACGAAGACGAAGAGGCCGGCGATCAGTACTACGGGTGTCGCGGCCCACGGATCCCGCCGCCGGAGCCACCAGATGGCCAGCGCGCACACGATGATGCCGCCGATCGAGTAGATGCTGGCGAGGGTCCGGCTGCCGATGGACGCGGTCGTCGCCTGCCAGGCGCCGATGACATGGATCGTCTCGCTGACGACGAGCACGGCCAGGGCTATCTGCATCACGGCCGCCCAGGCCCGCGTCCGCGCGAGTGCGATCACCGCGATCGCGAGGGCCGCGGCGCCGATGAGCCACGGCCACGGCGACTGCCCGGGGACCCAGAGCGCGTTGCCCGTGACGTTGGCGGCGCGGCCTTGGAATCGGAGCGGGATCTTCCAATCGCGGATGACGACATGCGTGCTGCCGGGATCGCGGCGGACCTCGGCCGGATCCTCCGTTGCCATCCAGTGGGTGCGATGGTCATGCCAGCTCGCCGCCGACGAGCTCGATACCTTGCTCCACTCCGGTGTGGCCTTCGCGTCGTATTGGTCCTGCGGTGGTTCGCTCGTCGGGACGCGGGTGCGGTTGAGGAACACCGCGGGTGACCGCGTGTTCTCCCAGGTTCCATGGGGCCCGATCCGCAGGTAGGGCTCGCCCTGGTACCCGTACACCAACACGTCATGATCCGTGTCGTTGCGAAGCTCGATGTTCGCACCGAGATCGACCGCGCGAACGCGCAGTCCGGGGATCGGGGGCCTGATGCCCGTGACCGTCGTCTTGTAATTCGTCGGTTCGAGCCCGCCGACCCCGTGGGCCGCGGCCGGCCCGGCAGTGACCACGACGAAGAGCAGCGTGAACCCGGCGCCGGCAATCGCGCGGCGAGAGTGCGACGCGTCATGCGGTTTCGGCGGCGCGCATCTGCTCGAGGAGATCCGCTCGAGCGCGCGCGACCCGGGAACGAATGGTGCCGACGGCGGTGTCGCAGACGTCGGCGGCCTCGGCGTACGAGCAGCCCAACATCTGAGTGAGCACGAACGCGGCCCGGCGGTCGTCGTCGAGTGTGGCGACGAGATGGTCGAGCCCCACTGCGCCCTCGGCCGACGGGGCACCGTCATCTGCGTGCCGAGCGACGAGCCGGTGTTGGAGCCGCCGGCGCCGTCGTGACGTCCGGACCGCGTCTGCGCACGCGCATCGGGTGATCGCGAGCAGCCAGGTGCGTCCACTGGCGTCGGCCCGGAAGCCGGGGAGCGAGCGGTACGCCCGGAGGAAGGTGTCCTGGGTGATGTCGTCGGCTTCGTTGCGACCGACGAGATGGGCCGCGAGCCGCCAGACATCGGGTTGAGCCCGCCGGATCGCCGCCGCGAGCGCACGTCCGTCCCCGTCCCGACCCGCGACCAGCAGCCGCGTGCAGCTCATCCACGTTGGTCGACGATAGTGGTCGACGCCGGCGGGTGACCGGTCGAGTGAAATCAGAATTTCGGGAACCATTTCGACCGGAGGAACGACTACCCAACATGGACTGTGATCGTTGCCGCGCGGCAATTTCCGCTGCACTCGACGGCGAGGACCCCGGGTGCGAACTAGATCTGCTCGAGTCCCACATCGCGTCGTGCGGTGCGTGCGGCACGTTTGCCGCGGAGGCGCAACGTCTCCATCGGGCGACCCGGGTGACGCCGGCGGAACCAGTTCCCGATCTCACGAGCTCGATCCTGCGGGCGATCGGGCACGAACCGGTCTCCGTCGTGGTCGACGAACGCACCCGCTTTCTCCGGATCTCGCTCGCGGTCATCGCGGCGATCCAGCTCATGATGTCGATTCCGGCGCTCGTGCTCGGTGACGATGCGGGACTGCCGACGCACGTGGCGCGTCACCTCGGGTCGTTCGCACTGGCGCTCGGCGTCGGGCTCCTGGTCGTGGCCTGGAAGCCGGAACGGGCTGCCGGCGTGCTGCCGGTCGTGGCGGCCCTGGTGCTCTGCCTGCTGGGCAGCTCGCTCATCGACATCGTCTCGGGCGGGGCCGCACCCGGCGCCGAAGTCGGTCACGCGCCGGAGCTCGTGGGGCTCGTGGCGGTATGGCTGCTCGCCCGGGCGCCCGGCGAGCAGCCCCATCACGCCCACCCGGTGCTCGGGTGACGATGAAGAGTCTGCGCCGCCCGGCTGCGGTTGTCGTCCTCGCGCTGATCATCGTCGGCGCGTGGGCCGCGCCGGCGTTCGCACATGCGGTGCTCGAAGGCACCGATCCGGGATCGGGTGCGACCATTCAGCGCTCCCCGAAGGACATCACGCTCAGCTACAGCGAGGCGGTCGAGGCGTCTCTCGGCGCCGTCCGCGTGTTCAACTCGCGGGCGAACCAGCTTGACGTCGGGAACCCGGTCCATCCGCGCGGCGATGCCACCAAGGTGCGGGTCTCGATCCCCGACCTGGACGACGGTACCTACGTCGTGACGTGGCGCGTGACCTCCGCCGACGCGCACCCCGTACGCGGCGCGTTCACATTCACTGTCGGAACATCGGCGACGACCACGAAGGAGGCGCAGAGCCTGGCGCAGCGGCTGCTCACCGATCAGGGTGGAAGCTCGATCATCGGCGTGCTGTTCGCGATTGCCCGCTTCGGCGCGTTCGCGGGGCTGGCGGTCGTGATCGGCGCCGTCGCGTTCCTTGCGTACGTGTGGCGGGCCGGACGCGACGACCGCCGCGCGCGCCGGATCGTCTGGACGGCCTGGGGTGCCGCACTCGGGTTCACACTGGCCGGATTCGCGCTGCAGGGCCCGTACGCCGGCGCCCTCGACGTGGTCAAGGTGGTGGATCCGAGCGTGTGGTCCGAGGTGTGGGACACCCGATTCGGACACTTCTATGTCGCGCGGCGTGGTGATCTTGCTGCTCGCGCTCCCGCTGCTCGGCATGTTGCTGCCGCGCCGGGGTTCCGAGATCGAACACCCCTTGCCGAGCTGGTGGCCGTTCGCGGCCGGCGCGCTCGGGCTCGCGCTGTGTGCAACGCCGGGATTGGCCGGCCACGCGTCGACCGGACTGCTGGTCCCGATCGCGCTGCCGGCCGACATCCTGCACATCGCCGGGGTTGGCATCTGGCTCGGCGGGCTCGTCGTCTTGTTCGCCGCGTTCATGCCGCGCGCAGACGAGCCGGCGTTGCGTCACGTGGTGCCGCGCTACTCGCAGTACGCGCTGGTCGCGATGGCGATCATCGTGGTGACCGGGGTGTTCCAGGCGTTCCGCCAGATCGACCGCTTCTCTGCGTTGCTCGACACCGACTACGGCCGCCTTCTCAGCATCAAGATCCTCGTGTTCCTCGGGCTCATGGTCGTCGCGGCGAT
Source organism: uncultured Acidimicrobiia bacterium (assembly GCA_963770095.1). GTDB lineage: Bacteria > Actinomycetota > Acidimicrobiia > IMCC26256 > JAENVU01 > Chersky-806. The sequence goes on along the minus strand of CAVYOO010000003.1, from coordinate 65,787 downwards.
GAGCCGGGACGTCGTCAACCGTCGCTGGCGGATCCCGGCCGACGCGTTGGTGGCTCCGCTCGTCCCCGTCGGCGCGCGCTCGGGCCCGGGCCCGGGTGACGGGCCCGGCGGCATCGGCGAGGACGAAGTCGAGGTCGAAGACGAGGACGAGTACCCCGAGGGCTACGTGCTGGACGAGCCGACCGCGGAGCGCAGGCTCCGCCGAGCGCTCCTGACCGAGGTGCTCATCAGCATCGTGATCCTCGGGGTCACTGCGTTGCTCGTGAACGCGGCGCCCGCGCGCGACCTCGATACCGGGCCGTACCTCGCAACCCTGCGAGCGGGCCAGATGTCGTTCGACGTCACGATCACACCGGCGAATCGCGGCGCGAACGAGATGCACCTCTTCACGCTGGGCCCGAACGGGCTGACGGTGGATCCGACCGAGGTCTCGGTCGAGCTCAGCCAACCGGAGAACGACATCGCGCCGATCGACGTGAAGCTCATCCGACTCGCGCCCGGCCACTACACCTCCGCGAACTTCACCGTGCCGTTCGCGGGTGATTGGAAGCTCACCGTGAAGGCGGTGACGAACGACGTCGACGAGGCGAGTGCCACGGCGACGGTGCCGATCCACACGTAACCAACGAGAGAAGGAGCAGCATGATCCGCAAGCTGGCGGTGGTTGGAGTCATCGTGACCGGGGTGGTTGCACTCGTGGCCGGACCCGCGTTCGCACACGTAGAGATCGAGCGCGATGGTGAGGTCTCGTCGAGCGGTGTCGTCAAGGCGACGCTGCACGTCCCCAACGAGAAGAAGGACGCGGGCACAGTGTCGATTCAGCTCGTGTTCCCGGCGAGCCCGAAGCTCACCACCGTCGAAGCCGACGCGGTCAACGGATGGACGGCGACGGTCACGAAGGCGTCGGACGGCACGGTGGAATCGGTGACCTGGACCGGCGGACCATTGACCGGGGATTCCGTGGCCGAGCTGCCCCTCAGCATCGGTGACGTCCCGGCGAGCGTGGACGCCGTCGACTTCAAGGCGGTCCAGACCTACGACAACGGTGTCGTCGTCCGGTGGATCGAGCCCACGCCTGCGAGCGGCGAGGAGCCGGAGCTTCCGGCGCCAGTGCTCCTCGTGCGCGGCGAAGCGTCGGGGCACGACGATGCCGCATCCGCAGATCAGTCGGCGAGCAAGACGGATACGAGCAGCGATAACACCGGCGTGATCATCGGTATCGTCGTCGGCGTGGTCATCGTCCTCGCGCTGCTCGGCTTCGTGCTCAGCCGGTCGCGAAGGAACACGAAGAGCCCCCAAGCTTGACGGGCAGCACCGGCGCGGAGCCGGTCCCGCGTGAAGTGGTCGGGCCCTGGCGCTTCTTGGCGCTCGGGGCCCGGCTCGCGCTCGGAGTGGTCTGGGCGTGGGCCGGGTGGGCGAAGATCGCGGACCCGGATGTCGCGGACGCGTGCGGTACGCGCGTACGAGCTCTTCCCGGAGTCGCTCGTGAAGCCGATCGCCTGGGGGCTGCCGTTCGTCGAGCTCGGGCTCGCCCTGCTGTTGTTGCTCGGCTTGGCCTGCCGTCCGGCTGCATGGGTGTCGGCGGTACTGTTTCTCGCGTTCATCGTGATGATCGGCTCCGCGTGGGCTCGAGGTCTCTCGATCGACTGCGGTTGCTTCGGTGGCGGCGGTGTCACGAGCGGCGGCGTCGACAGCGCGAAGTACGTGCAGGAGCTGATCCGCGACGTTGTGTTCCTGGGCCTGGCTCTCTTCGTAGCGCTGGGCCCGAAGTCTCCACTCTCCCTTGACCGAAGGATGACTGCCTGATGGCGTCGAGCAAGAAGCCCCGTGGTCCGAAGCCCGTGGCGGGAGCCTCCAAGCGTCCGGGACCGAGCGCGAAGCCGCGGGCGCCGAAGGGGGCACCGATCCGTGCGTCGCGTGGCGGCATCTCGAAGCAGTGGTGGATCGTCATCGGCGTCGCGGTGGTCGCGCTCGTCATAGGGATCCTCGTGCAGTCGAGCCGCTCCAAGTCCGAGAACGCCAAGGTCGTCACGCCGCAGCACACACTCGGCCCCGACAACTCCGAGATCGAAGGCGCCAAGTCGGCGCCCGTCCTGGTGCAGGAGTACGCCGACTTCCAGTGCCCCTCCTGCAAGCTGTTTCACGACCGCATGAGCTCGACCGTGGACGATCTCGTGCGCGCGAAGAAGATCCGGTTCGCCTACACCTTCTTCCCGTTCCTCGGCGACGAGTCGGTGCGCGCGGCCTCCGCGTCGATGTGTGCCGGCGACCAGAACAAGTTCTTTCCGTACGCGGACCTGCTCTACACGAACCAGGCTGCGGAGAACTCCGGGTTCCTGACCGCGGACCAGCTCGTCGCGTTCGGCCGGGACGCGGGGATCACGGGGAGCGCGTTCGACACCTTCGAGAAGTGCGTGCGCGCCGGAACCTATGAAGGCTTCGCCCGCCGCCAGGCCGAGAACGCGTCGAAGCGTGGAGTGAATTCGACACCGACGGTCTTCGTGACCGGGCCCAACGGGAAGACGGTCCAGCTCGAAGGGGAGCAGGTTCTGACCCCGGCCGGGTTCGAGCAGGCGGTGGCGGACGCGGCGGCTGGGAAGACCTGACCCGGGTGGGATCCTCGCGGGACGCGGCTTGGAACGAGCCCACGGCGCGGTTCACCGCGATGCTTGCACTACCGGATGCGGATCTCCCCCTGGACGAGGGTGCGTTCCTCGTCGCCGCGCACGCTCATCCCGGGCTGAACCTCGACGAGTGGCTCGTGAGGCTCGACGAGATCGCCGGTCGCTGCGTCGCGAGCCGGACTCCGGCCGAGCTCGCCCGGGCCCTGTTCGTCGCCGAGGGCTTTGTGGGCAACACCTCCGAGTACTCGGACCCGCGCAACTCGCTGCTCGACGACGTCATCGACCGGCGCCTGGGCATCCCGATCAGTCTGAGCATCCTCATGATCGAGATCGGCCGGCGCATCGGCCGGCCGTTGCACGGCGTGGGCATGCCCGGCCACTTCCTGGTCGGGGTCGACGACGATCCGGCGACCTTCATCGACCCGTTCCACTCGGGTCGCGTCCTCGACGTCGATGGCTGCCGCCAGGTCTTCGCCGCCCTCCAGGGTCCGGAGGTGCCGTTCTCGCCGGCGTACCTCGCGCGGACCGGTCCCCGGGCGATCCTGCTGCGCGTGCTCAACAACCTGCAGCGCTCGTACCTCGAGCGCAGCGCGGTCGATGCCGTCTGGGTGGCGCGTCTGCGTCTCCGCTTCACCGAGCTGTCGGATTCCGATCGGCGCCAGACCGCCGCGCTGCTGGGCTCCCTCGGGCGGTTCACCGAAGCCGCCGCCGCGCTCGAGACGATCGCGCAACGCCTCGATGGTGCAGACGCGGCGAGGGTCGCGGCGGAAGCGCAGGCATTGCGCGCCAGAGAGAACTGACCGGTCGTGGCGAGGACGCTCCCGATGTTCCCTCTGGGTTCGGTGCTGTTCCCTCACGCGGCGCTCCCCCTCCACGTCTTCGAGCCGCGTTACCGCGCGCTGGTCGAGCACTGCTTGGCCAACGAGCCCGAGTTCGGAGTGGTGCTGATCGAGCGCGGGTCCGAGGTCGGTGGCGGCGACAGCCGGTTCGGGACCGGGACCGTGGCGCGCATCGTCGAGGCGAGCCAGTTCCCGGATGGCCGGTACGCGCTGGTGACGCTCGGCATCGGCCGGCTCCGGGTTCGTGAATGGCTGCCGGACGCGCCCTATCCGCTTGCGACCGTCGTGGACCTCGATGACGCACCTGGAGACGCGACGGTGATGGCGGAAGCGCGCGATGCGGTGGAACAACGATTGCGGCGGGTGCTCACGCTCGCGACCGAGCTCGGTGCACCGGTCGCGCCGGGCGATGTCCGGCTCGATCCCGATCCGGTGCGGGCGGGGTACGAGGCGTGCGGGCTGGCGCCGATCGGTTCGCTCGATGCCCAGCGGCTCCTCGAGCTCGACGACCCCGCGCTGCGGCTCGCCCGGCTCGACGAGCAGCTCACCGATCTCGCCGGGCTCCTCGAGCTCCGCCTCGGCGAGAGCTGACCCGCGCGTTCCCGGTAGCCTCCGGGGATGGATCCTGAAGAGGCACGCAAGCGGCTCGACGCGGAGAAGACCCGGGTCTCGGGGCTGATCCGCGAGCTGCACACGGAGATCGACGGTGAGACCGAGAGCGACGACTCGGAGCTGAGCAACTACGACCAGCATCCCGCCGACAGCGGCAGCGACACGTTCGAACGGGAGAAGGACATCGGGATCCTCGACGATCTCGAGGCCGAGCTCGCGGAGATCGAGGCGGCGATCGAACGCATCGAGGACGGCACCTACGGGATCGACGAGGTCACCGGGGCGCCGATCGACCCGGCCCGGCTGGACGCCGTCCCCATCGCCCGGACCAACGTGGGCACCGACCCTCCCGCCTGATCTCGCCTCCCACTACGATCCCGGGCGCACCGGACGTACCGAAGAGGGAGCACGCCATGGGGTTCGCGATCGACAAGCTGGGGCAGTGGACGGAGGGCCCCGAGTTCAAGGTCGAGGCCGAGCGCACGAAGGCGTACGCCGCCGCGACGAACGACCCGATCCCCGCGCACCTGAACGGCGACGTCGCGCCGCCGGTGTTCGCGGTCGTCCCGATCTGGGACACGATCGCGGCTGCGATGGCCGGGGTCGTACCGCCCGAAGTGCTCATGCTCGTGGTGCACGGCGAGCAGGACATGAAGCTGGTCAAGCCGATCACTCCGGGCATGGTGCTCAGCTCGCGTGCCGCCCCGGTCGGCATCCACGTGAAGCCGAACGGCACGACCGTCGTGGTGAAGGTGGAGTCGCGCGACCAGAGTGGTGACCTCGTCGCCGAGCAGTACATGACGTCGTTCTTCCGCGGCGTGAGCGACGGCGAAGGTGCCGGCGAGGACGCACCCAAGCACAAGCTCGAAGGCTCGACCAAGGCAACCGAGCCCGTGGGGGCGATCACCCAGACGCTCGACCTGGACCAGACCTACCGGTACGCCGAGGCGTCGGGCGACAACATGCCGATCCACCTCGACGCGGAGATCGCGAAGTCGGTCGGGCTGCCGGGCATCATCATCCACGGGCTCTGCACGATGGCCTTCACGTCCTGGGCCGCGATCCAGGAGGTCTGTGGCGGGGACCCGTCGCGGCTCAAGCGGCTCGCAGTGCGCTTCTCCCGCCCCGTGCTCCCCGGGCAGTCGATCACCACGACGTTCTGGGCGGCCGGCGAGGCGGGCGGGAACCATGTGTTCGGCTTCGAGACCCGCAACGGCGAGGGCGAGGTAGTGATCAAGGACGGCCTCGCCGAGGTTGCTCCCTGAGTGCAGGGGCCAGCGGGCACGGCGAGCGGATGCCGTAGCGACCCAACCCGATGAGCATCCGGCTCCGGCTGTTCGCACGCGCCGCGAAGCCGCGGGAACCGCGACCGCGGAGATGGACGCGGCGACGCTGGGAGAAGTGCTCGACTGGGCGCGCGGCGAACTACGGCGCGGAGTTCGCCGCGGTGCTCGACGGGTCACGGGTCTGGGTCAACGGCGACGAACCCGAAGCCGGCGTCGCAACCGAGCTGGCGGACGGCGACGAGGTCGCCGTCCTGCCGCCGGTGAGCGGAGGGTAGGCCGGAGCTACAGGAGCTTGAGCTGGCGGGCGCGTTCGAAGCGCGAGGCGACGTCCGGCCAGTTGACGATCTCCCAGAAGGCGCTGACCCAGTCGGCCTTCACGTTCTTGTACTGCAGGTAGTAGGCGTGCTCCCACATGTCGAGCACGAGCAGCGGCGGCGCCCCCTGGCCGACGTTGCTCTGGTGGTCGTAGACCTGCTCGACGATGAGTCGTTGTCCGAGCGGCTCCCAGGTGAGCGCACCCCAGCCCGACCCCTGAACGTTGAGCGCAGACTCGGTGAGCTGGCTCCTCAGGCCTTCGAAGGTGCCGAAGCCTTCGTCGATCGCCGCGGCCAGCTCGCCCTCGGGCTTGCCGCCTCCGTCCGGCGAGAGGTTCTCCCAGAACATCGAGTGCAGGACGTGACCGGAAAGGTGGAAGGCCAGGTTCTTCTGCAGCTGGTTGATCGTGCCGAAGTCGTCCGAGCTGCGGGCCTGGTCCAGCTTGTCGAGCGCAGTGTTGGCGCCGACGACGTAGGCGTTGTGGTGCTTGTCGTGGTGCAGCTCCAGGACCTGCGCCGAATAGTGGGGTTCGAGGGCGGCGTAGTCGTAGGGGAGCTCGGGAAGCGAGTAGACGGGCATTGGACATCTCCTTACGTGGGGGGACCTCGACCGTACCCCGAGAAGCCGGGCCCGAATCGCAGCTCGGAGGCGTCCCGGACCCGCGGTAGCCTGACCGGACCATGGCTCAGCATCAGCGCCGCATCGACCGGGTTCTCGCACCCGAGTATCTCGTGGACCTCGACCGTCGATCCATCGACGAGCTGCGGGACATGGACCGGGAGTGCGGCGAGATCGAGAGCGAGCTCTCCTACGTCCGGCGTCTGGCCCAGGCCCGCATCGACATCATCCGGGCGGAGATCGACCGCCGCACCGCGGGTGGATCGCTGGGCGACCTCGTGGAGTCCCTCTCCAAGATCCTGGCCGACGACTCCCCGCGCCCGGATCCGGCGAGCACCCGCTTCGCGGACCCGCTCACCGCTGCCGCGGAGATCAACTTCAACCGCGGTCTCGAACGCCTGATCTCGGACGCGACGCTCGCGAACCTGCCCTCCCTCTCGGACGCCGACCTGCAGACCAGGTTGGAACAGCTCGTCCAGCTCGAGCAGGAGGTCTCGGCCAACCGCAGCGCGCTGCACTCGGTGAAGGACTCCCTCGCCCACGACCTCGCCCAGCGACTCGCGGTCGAGAAGGCCTGATCGTGGTGCCGACCCCGGCTGACGCAGCCGATGCGGTCGAATCGAGACTCCGCGACCTCGGTGAGTTCATCCGGGAGCAACGCCGTCAGGATCGGCTCTCCCTGCGCAAGCTCAGCGAGCTGGCGGGGATCTCGAACCCGTACCTGAGCCAGATCGAGCGGGGGCTCCGGAAACCGAGTGCCGAGATCCTCCAGGCGATCGCCAAGGGTCTGAGGATCTCCGCCGAGTCGCTGTACGTGCGGGCCGGGATCCTCGATGCACGTGACGCCGACGCCGACCTCGTCGACCAGATCCTGCGCGACCCGACCATCAACGAGCGCCAGAAGCAGGCGTTGATCGACGTCTACCGGTCCTTCCAGCACGAGCGCGAGCAGCCCGGGGCGGTCGACGTCGGGGCCTGAACCGCCCCGATTCCGGACCGGGAGCACCCCGGACCCCACGGTTAGGATCCAACCCGGTATGTCAGTGCGTCGTCTCGCCGTCCTCAGCGTGCACACGTCGCCACTCGCCCAACCGGGCGCGGGCGACGGTGGTGGGATGAACGTCTACGTCCGGGCGCTCGCGTCCGCGCTGGCCCGAGCCGGCGTCGGTTGCGATGTGCTGACCCGGCGCGACCATCCCGGCCAGCCCTCCGTGGTGGAGATCGAGCCCGGCTTTCGGGTCGTCCACCTCGCGGCCGGCCCGCCCGAGCCGGTGCCGAAGCACGACCTCATCGATCTGGTCGAGCCGCTCGCGGCGGCGACCCTCGAACATCTCCGGGTCGAGGACCTGCGCTACGACGCGATCCACGCCAACTACTGGATCTCGGGCGCGCTGGGCCACCGGCTGAAGCACGAGCTCGACGCCCCCCTCGTCGCGACGTTCCACACCCTCGCCCGGGTGAAAGCGGACGCGGGTGTGGATGACGATCCCGATCAGCGGGCACGCGTCGAGCAGGAGACGATCGCGTGCACCGACCTGATGCTCGCGTCGACCGGGGACGAGCGCGAGCAGCTCGTCGGTCTCTACGGTGCCGAACGCGACCGGATCGAGATCGTCCCTCCGGGCGTGGACCACGAGATCTTCTCCTCCGGCGGGGCCGGCGGACGCGCCGCGGCTCGCGCGGCGCTCGACCTCGGCGACGGTCCCACGCTCCTGTTCGTCGGGCGGATCCAGCCGCTCAAAGGGGCCCGGCTCGCGGTCCGAACGCTTGCCGCGCTCGACGACCCGGCCGCGGTGCTCCTCGTGGTCGGTGGCCCGAGCGGTACGGCCGGGGTCGCCGAGCTCGAGGCGATCCACGATCTCGCCCGCGCCCTCGGGGTCATGGACCAGGTGCGGTTCGTCCCACCCCAACCCCACGAGCGGCTCGCAACCTTCTACCGGGCCGCCGATGTCTGCCTCGTCCCGAGCCGGACCGAGTCGTTCGGGCTGGTGGCCCTCGAGGCGGCAGCCTGCGGTACCCCTGTCGTCGCGGCGGGCGTGGGTGGGCTGCGGTCCCTGGTGGACGACGGCGGGACCGGCTTCCTCGTCGAGGGCCGGGACCCGATGGACTTTGCCGGTCCAGTCTCGTTGCTCGTGTCGGATCCGGAGCTGCGCGCCGCGATGAGCGCCAGTGCCGAGGCGAGGTCGCGCCGCTACGCATGGAGCATCACGGCGGGGCGATTGCGAAGGCTGTACGCCGACCTCTTGGCGCGCGAGCTCGTCTCGTGTCAATGACGCCAGTCGACGCCGAGGTCGATGCCGCGCACGCGCTGATCGACGCGCACCTCTGGGGCCCGGTCCGCGAGCAACCCTCGGTGCAACACGTCGAGTACGACCCGGAGCTCCGGCGCTGGTACGTGCGGTTCGGCTGTGACGGACGCGACGCGGCGACGATCTACTTCGATCTGCACCAACGCACGCTGCGCTACGAGCTCTACTTCCTTCCGAGCCCGGAGTCGGAGTCCCGGCGCGCCGAGCTGCATGAGTTCCTCTTGCGGCGCAATCACGATCTGTATGCCGCTCGCTTCTCGCTCGGTCCCGACGGCGACGTGTACATCACCGGTCGCGTCGCGCTCGAACACCTCACCGAGCAGGAGCTCGACCGCATCATCGGGGTGCTCTTCGAGCTGACCGAGCGTTGGTTCCAGCCCGCAGTCGCGATCGCCTACCGCCCTCGCTCCGAGGGGTCTGGCCCCTCGTAGGGTTCGGTTTCCTCGGGAATCGTCTCGTTGCATCTATTTGCGTCGAGCCCGGGACATCACTACGGTGACCCGGGCCGGCACCGACGGGTACCGGCAGGGTGTGGCCCGAGGTGCAGGAAGCCGCTTCGTTCGGGGAAGTGCGTTGCGGCCGAGCGTTCCTCGGGCCCTCCCGCGTTCATGTGCGGTAGATGGTGAATGCCGGGTTGCGGGCGACGCGCGCCGGTACCCTCGCTAGGTGATTCGCATTGCGTTGCTCGGCGGTGGGCGCATGGGCGAAGCGCTCGTCGCCGGCCTGCTCGATGCCGACTTCGAGCCTGACTCCGTCGCGGTCGCCGAGATCGATCCCGATCGTCGTCGGGTCCTCGAGGACGACTACCCGGGCATCCGGGTCGTGCCGAGCCCGGCGTGGGCCGTCCCCGACGCGGACGTCGTGATCGTCGCATTGAAGCCGCAACACGTCGCCCCGGCGTTGGAAGCATCAGCGCCGTCGCTCGGCGAGCACACGCTCGTGCTCTCCATCGCGGCCGGCATCACGATCGCCGAGCTCGAGGCCGCGGCACCCGGGCGTCCGGTGATCCGCGCCATGCCCAACACCCCGGCAGTGGTCCGGCGCGGGGTCTCGGCCATCGCCGCCGGCACCGACGCGACGGAATCCGATCTCGAACGGGCCGAGCGGCTGCTGGGCGCGGTCGGCATCGTGGTCCGGGTCCCCGAGAAGATGCTGGACGCGGTCACCGGGCTTTCGGGTTCCGGGCCGGCGTACGTGTTCCTGCTGGCCGAGGCGCTGATCGAGGGCGGTGTGCTCAACGGGTTGCCGCGCGACATCGCGACGACGCTGGTCGAGCAGACGATCTTCGGCGCGGGTGCGCTGCTCGTCGACAGCGACGACGGCCCCGAAGCGCTGCGTGCCGCGGTGACGTCACCCGGCGGCACCACGGCCGCGGGTCTCCGAGCGCTCGAACAGGGTTCGATGCGTGGCGCGCTCCTCGACGCGGTCACCGCGGCGACCGAACGCTCGCGAGAGCTCGGCCAGACCCGATGAGGAGCAGATGAGCAAGCGGGCAACATCGAGGCCGCCCCGGCTCGAGTCCACCCCGGTGCACCGGCTGCCCCGCGAACCCCGAACACCGAGCCCGCGTTCGCGGATCGTCAAGGCGCGGGTTGCGGGCCGTCACGACCGGCTGGGTCGGTCGGAGCTGCAGTCCGTGATGCGTCGCGTCGTGGGTGGCGATCCGGTCGCGCTGCTGGGTCTCGACCGCTTCGACGATGTCGATCTCACCGAGCTGCAGACGACCGCAGCCGAGGTGTGGGGCTGGAACGGCCACGAGCCCACGGTGACGATCGAACCGGACCTCCTGCTCAACGGCGTGCTCGCCGCGCGCGCCCGTGTGCTCGATGTCGCGCGGCGCGGCGGCCGCGTGCTCGTGGCGACCGGTCGGCCGGCGTCGTTGTTGCCGCTCCATCAGCACTTCGCCCGGCTGACGCGTGCGGTCGGCGGGCATCTGCTCGATGCCGGTGAAGCCGGACCGGTGCGAGCGGCCGGCCGCTCGTCAGTGCGGCTCTGGTGGCTCGGCGGGGTCGCGGTGATGACCGACGGCGACGCGCTGCTGGCCGATCCCGGGATCGAGGCGATCGACGAGCTGCTGTTCACGGTGCCCTACCCGGACCTCGTGGTCGCGGACCGGGGCTATGCCGGCGGTGCCCTGCGCGCCGGGATCGAGGTGGTCGCGCTCGCGGACCTCGACGCGATCGCCCTCGGGCTCGCGTCGGGTCGAGGCCTTCCGGTGACGGTGGTGCCGATGAACGAGCGCCGCCCGGCGTCCGCGTACGCATCCCTCGAACCCCTTCTCCGCGGTCCCGCTCTCCCCCGAGGCCACCTGAGCCACAACGGCCACACTCGACAACGCCGCGACTCATGCGCATACGCTCCGGATTCGGACGGAGGAGGGGGTCGACCGCGTGGCGCAGTCGTTCTCGACATCGCGCTTTCTCACTGTGCAGGAAGTCGCTGAGCTGATGCGGGTGTCGACCATGACGGTCTACCGGCTGATCAAGTCCGGTGACCTCCCCGCGGTCCGAGTCGGCCGGTCATTCCGCGTCCGCGACGTGGACGTCGACGCGTACCTCGGTCAGCGCTACACGCAATAGATCCGAGTCGCTCCGGGCAACGCACTTCGTGCCCGCTCCACCCTCTGCTTCCGGGTCGGTCCCGGCTAGTCGTCCTCGTACTCGATCACGATGCCGAGATCACTGAAGGCGCTCAGCGCCAACGGGAGCACCTGATCGCCGGCGATCACGACACCCGACATGCCACCCGCGCCCCGCAGACCCTCGAGGTTCGAGCCGGCGAGTCGGACGCCGTCGACCGAGGCCTTCGAGAACTCTGATCTCGTCAAGTCACACGAGTCGAACGCCGAGTCGGTCAGGGTGGCCGCATAGAAGTCGGCGTTGACCATTGAGCAGCGGTCGAAAACGAGTTGTTCGCCCCGCACGAAGCGAAGGTTCGCGTCGTCGAGCTTGCAGTCGACGAAACGCACGTTGGCCAGCTTGCTGTCCGAGATCGTCAGGCCGGTCATGCGGCAGTTCCGGAACTCGACCCGCATCATGGACGACTCGCGGGCCAGCGTTCCGGAGAGCTCGCAGTCCGTGGCAACGACGTCCACGAGTCGGAGTCGCTCGAGCTCGGCGCCGGTGAGCAGCACTCCTCGCAGGTCACACGCGGTGATCTCGACGTCGTCGGCGACGCACCCGCTGAGATCGGTGCCCACGACGCGTTCGTCATTCCACTCGTCCGAGGATGAGAGACCGCGTGGCTGCGACAGGTTCGGTTCCGCGGCCAGCCGCGGCGCACGAGGCGTCGGACGGGCGGGAGGCGATGACACGGGGCGAGTCTTGCCCAACGCCGAGGCTCCGGGCCCGGTCCGGTGGGAATGCCAGCGTCGACGTAGCCTCGGCGGGTGCCCCCTGATTTCCCGCCGAGATTCGTCTCGTTCCTCTCGGACTACGGATCCGCTGACGAGTTCGCCGGGGTCTGCCGCGGGTCATGCTCGGGCTCGCTCCCGAGCTCACCATCGTCGACATCAGTCACGACATCCCCGCGCACGACGTCCGCGCCGGGGCGCTCGCGCTCGTGCGCGTGGTCCAGTACCTGCCCGAGGGCATCGTGCTCGCGGTGGTCGATCCGGGGGTCGGCACGGAGCGGCGGGCCATCGGCGTCGAGACGGAGTCCGGCTACTTCCTCGGTCCCGACAACGGCCTCCTGGCTCCCGCGGTCGCGATGATCGGCGGCGCGCAACGTGCGGTGTCGCTCACCAACGAGGAGTACCACCTCGCATCCCCGGGCCCGACCTTCGCCGGGCGCGACATCCTCGCCCCGGCCGCGGGGTACCTGGCGCGCGGCGCCTCCCTCGACGATCTCGGCGAGGCGATCGACCCGATCGGGATGATGCCGGGGCTCGTCTCGCTGCCGAACGAGGAGGCCGGTGCGATCGTCGGCGAGGTGTGGTGGGTGGACCACTTCGGGAATTGCCAGCTGAACATCGACCCGGCCGAGCTCCAAGCGCTGGGTGCCGGCCTCGGCGGTGCGGTGGAGCTGCGCTTCGGTGGCCAGCAGCGGATGGCGCGCTGGGTCCGGACCTACGCCGACGCGAAGCCGTCGGAGCTCGTCATGCTCGTGGATTCGTACGGGCTCGTCTCGATCGCGCTCGACCAGCGTTCCGCGTCCGAGGAGCTCGGGCTGCGCAGCGGTTCGGGGATCACCGTCGTTCCGCCACCCCGAGAGACACTCGGAAAGGACCTGCGGTGAGACCCGGGACCACGATCGCGCTCGCGGTGCTGCTCGTCCTGATCCTCGGTGCGGCGCTGCTGCAGTTCGTGTTCCAGGTCGGGCCGTAGCGCACGATCCCGGCGCAGAGGCTCGGCGGCCTAGAGGATCGCCGAGGGCGCAGCCGACGCGTACGCAGATTCAGTACGCACCGGCCGCGCGACCCGCGGCGTCGAGAACGGGGCTCCGGCAGCAGACGCAGACGTGCTTGGGGCGGGCTGGGAGGCTGGTTCCATAGACACCTCGGGGACGGGCGTCCCCTCGGTGTCCACGCCGCCTGTGCCCACGTACCGGAACCCCGGATCAGTGAGATCGGTGTGGTCAGTTGCTGTGGTGCTCGAGCGCGGTCGCGAGCAGAAGGTGAGCACGGAGAGCGTTCGGAACCCGGCTCCGCAGCTCCGCCTCCCCATTGCCCACACCCCCTACAAGATCGCCCTTGCTCGAATGGAACAACTGGTGCATCGGCGCACACTGCCCGAGAACTTGAGCGAAAATCTCACGGAAAGTGAGATTCCCCACCCCGGACCGGATCCGGGTGGGGTCCTACGATCCGGGCATGCGGATTCCGGCTCGGGAGGTGCCGGTCCTGGCGGACGCGGACGTGGTCGTCGCCGGCGGCGGGCCGGCCGGCCTCGGCGCGGCGATCGCGGCGGCCCGGCTCGGGGCGCGGGTGGTGCTGTGCGAGCGCTACGGGTTTCTGGGTGGGAACTTCACCGTCGCCTCGGTCGGCACGATCTGTGGCCTGTACCTCGACACCGGAGACGGGTTCGACTTCGTCGTCGGTGGGATCGCCCGGGAGCTCACCGAACGCCTCGCGACCGACGGCGGGGGCATCGGCCCGATCCCGTTCAAGGAGACCGCGGTGTTCGTCTACGCGCCCTGGGAGGCGAAGCGGCTCGCCGACCATCTGGTCACAGAGGAACCGTCGCTCGATCTGCTGCTTCACGCACTGGTTGGCGACGTCGTCGTCTCGGACGGCCGGATCGATGCCGTCGTGCTCGCGACCAAGCGCGGTCCCGTCGCGATCAGGGGCAAGGTGTTCGTCGACTGCACCGGGGACGCAGACGTCGCGACGTTCGCCGGGGTCCCGACGGTGCTCGGCCCGCCCGGGCAACGGCAGCACGCGTCGATGCAGTTCATGATGCAGCACGTCGACACGCCTGCGGCGATGGCCGCGTTGGGTGAGCTCGGTGGCTTGATCACGACCTACGGGTCGCACCTGTCGCGCGACGGTGGCGCGGTGATCCCGACGCTGCGACCGGGTGAATTCGTCGGCGCGATGACGTGGGTGCGCAACCCGGACGGCTCGCCGATCGATGTGACGGACCTGGTCCAGGCGACGCACGGCGAGGTCGAAGGCCGGCGGCTTGCCGCGGAGGCGGCGACGTTTCTCCGCGCGCACATGCCCGGCTTCGCGGACGCGTTCCTCGGGGATACGGCGACCGCGCTCGGCGTGCGCGAGAGCCGGCGGATCGCGGGTCGGCAGGTGCTCACCGGTGCGGATGTCGAGCGAGGCGCCCAGTTCGGCGATGCGGTCGCGACCGGGGCGTGGCCCCAGGAGTACCACGTCGAGGGACGGGGCACCGAGTACCGGTTCCTCCCGCCGGGCCGCGCTACCAGATCCCGTTCGGGAGCCTCCACGCCCGCGAGATCGACAACCTGCTCGTCGCCGGCCGGTGCATCTCGGCCGACCACGACGCGCTCGCATCGACGCGGGTGATGGGCCCGAGCCTCGCGCTGGGCCAGGCCGCCGGAACCGCGGCGGCACTGGCGACACGTGACGGTGGCCCGGTCGGTGAGGTCGACATCGAGGAGCTGCAGGCCACGTTGGTCGGCGTGGTGCGCTCGTGGCATGACGTCTGCGAGACTCCCGCAGTGAATCTGGTGACCCTGCTCCTCCAACACGCCGCCGTCGACCCGGACGCGGTCGCTCTCGTCGAGGGGGAGAAGACGGTTTCGTTCGCCGAGCTCGAGTCCCTCACGGCCCGGACCGCGGCGTCGATCGCGGGCTTGGGTGTGGACTCGGGAGACCGGGTCGCGATCGTGTGCCACAACGACATCGGCTTTGTCACCTCCTACCTCGGTGCCCTCTGGGCCGGTGCGGTGGCGGTCCCGCTGAACCCCCTCACCCCTCCATCGGTGCTGGCCGCGCGGGCCGAACGGGTCGGCGTGCGGGTGCTGCTCTGCGGCGCGGGTACCGATGGCCTCACGGACCTGCCCGGGTGCGGTCGCGGTGAACGAGCTCGAGGAAGCCGAGCCGATGATCGCCGAGGTCGAGCGGGATGAGCGCGAGCTCGCGGTGCTCCTGTTCACGTCGGGTACCGCCGGCGCGCCGCGCGGCGATGCTCACGCACGGAAACCTCGAGGCGAACATCGGGCAGGTGCAGGGTCATCCCGGCCTGCGCGTGCGATCGGACGACATCGGGCTCGCGGCGCTTCCGTTCTTCCACGTGTTCGGGCTGAACGTCGCGCTGGGCGTCGGTCTCCAGGCCGGGCTGCGGACCATCCTCCTCGATCACTTCGACGCGGCGAAGGCAGTCGAGCTGGTCCGCACGCACCAGGTGACGATCCTCGCCGGTGTCCCGACGATGTTCGGGTCGTTCCTCGAGCTGTCCGAGGAGCTCGCGCCGCCGTCGGCGTTCGCGTCGGTACGGCTGGCCGTGTCCGGGGCCGCCGAGCTCCCGGTCGAGCGCGCCGAAGCGTTCCGCGACCGCTTCGGCGTCACGATCTACGAGGGCTACGGGCTCACCGAGGCGGCGCCGATCGTCAGCACCACCGCGATCGAGCACTCGCCCCGCTGGGGTTCCATCGGCCCACCGCTCCCCGGAATCGACGTGCGGCTCGTCGGCGACGACGGTGAGGACGCGTTGCCCGGTGACCCGGGCGAGATCTGGGTGCAGGGCCAGAACGTGTTCGCCGGATACTGGGACGATCCCGAGGCGACCGAGCGGGTGTTGACGGACGGTTGGCTGCGGACGGGCGATGTCGCCGTCGCGAGCGACGACGGCTACCTCAGCCTGGTCGATCGCAAGAAGGATCTCGTCATCGTCTCGGGCTTCAACATCTATCCGGCCGAGGTCGAGGACGTGCTGCTCGAACATCCGGCGATCGCCGACGCGGCGGTCATCGGCGTTCCCAATGCCCGCACCGGCGAGGCCGTTGCCGCGTGGGTCGTGCTCGAGGCCGGCGCGACCCTCACGGTCGAGCAGGTGCGTGAGCACGCGGGCGCGCATCTGGCGCGGTACAAGGTCCCGGCGACCGTCGAGATCGTCGAGTCACTGCCGCGCAACGAAGCGGGCAAGCTGCTGCGCCGAGAGCTCCGTCTCCCCAGCTAGGGCGATTTCGGCTCGCGGAGGAGCCGAGGCCGGTCGAAGTCGGTGTTGTCGATGACCAACTCCGCGAACGAGCGTGGGTCGACCTCGTCGACGTAGAGCAGCTCCGCGGCCAGGTAGCGCTCGCGGTGCAGTGCCTCGGCGGCATCGGCGCTTCCTTCCATCTCGGCATCACGCGCGGTTCCGCGCCGGACCGAGAGCTCTGCGTCGATCTCGACCCATACCCGGAGATCCCAGTAGTCGTTGAGCGTGGGGCGGCACGCGAACACACCGTCGACGATGAGCACGCCGTCTTGGGGCATCGCCACCTTCACGCTCGATCGATCGGTCTGGGTCAGGGGATCGATGCTGCAGAGCGCCACGATCCCGTCGGCGCTCGGTCCCGACGGCTCCAGGAGCAGCCGGCGGGTTGCTTCTTCGTCGAACGCGTTCCGGTAGTAGCCCTCGCCGGTGAGCCGGTCGTAGAGGTGCGCCTCGCTCCAGGGGCGCTTGAAGTCGTCGAGCGATGCCCGCAACGTGGTGCGCCCCGTGTCGTGGGCGAGCCCGTACGCCAGCTCGTGGCCGAGACTCGTCTTGCCGGCCGCGGTCAGGCCGTCGACCGAAATGCGGAGACGCCGGCTTCCGATGGCATCGACCGCGGCAACGAGGCGGCGGAGCAGCTGGGCGCGTTCGGGGCTGGATCGGGACGGCGTCGGTTGCTGCCAGGTCGAGACGGAGAACACGACGCGCCCATCGCTCATCAGGCAGCTGCTTGCGCTACGTGACCGTCGCGGGGTGGCCGACGCTCGCCGGGGTCTCCCGCTTCGCGCCGGCACCGGCCGCGACGAGGAACCCGAAGTAGATCACCAGGATCCCCGAGGCGAGGGTGATGACGAAGGCTTCGTCCTTGCCCGCGACGCCCTGGATCAACCCGCCACTCGACAGCACGAGTGTTCCCAGCGCGATCAGCAGGTTGGCCGCGGCGCGCCGGCCGTTCCCGGGAGTCGTGCGCGCCCGAGCGAAGCGCCACGCCGACCACAGCGCCCCGCCGATGATGACGACGGCACCCACGCCGCTGCCGGCGGCCGCGAGCACGCGGGGAAGACGCCGAAGACCTCACTCCCCACGGGGATCGCGGTGCCGGTGATCGGGCCGTCGATCGGTGCGGTGAAGAGGACCCCGGCGGCGAGACCGGAGAAGAACACGAGGCCCCACTGCACCCGCCGGCCCCGCTCCTTTCCGGCGAGAAGGTAGACGGTCCCGAGGGCGAGCCACGGCACGGTGAGCACTGCGCCGAGCAGGAAGAAGATCCGGAACAGGCCGTTGTCCCACCCGGTCGATACCCCGGTCGCGAGCGCGGCGGACGCGAGGGCGAACAACGCGAGTGAGACCGTCCACGCGAGATCCTGGGGCCGCCGGTCTTTGGTGAAGCGGACCAGCGTCGCCTGCGCGAAGAGGGTCGCCACCGCCGTGGCCAAGAACGCGAGTCCGATCACCATGCGGAACCGAGCGTAGGCAGGAGCGGGTACGGAGTGCGGAAGCCGGAGCGACCCGGGGAGGAGGTGCGTAGCGTTCAGTCCCACTCGATGCGGTGATCGCGGGCGATGGTGACGAAGGCCTGGGCCGCCGGTGAGAGGGGACCGTCGCGCCAGACCAGGCCGACGTCGCGTCGGAGTCGCGGCGACAGCACCACGGTGGCCGCGCCGGCGGCCCGGGCCGTCGTTGCGAGCGAGTCGGGCAGGATGCTGGCGCCGGCCCCGGCGAGGACGAGCGCCACGATCGCCTCCCGCTGCTCGGTCTCGACCGCGAGGGTCGGCGCGGACCCGGCGTCGGCGAACGCCGCGTCGATGCGCTGTCGCACCGGAGAGCCCGGCGGGGTCATCACGAGCGGCACGGAGCTGAGGTCGCGCATCGTGAGCCGTCGACGGGTGACGAGCGGTGAGGATGGGGGCAGGATGGCGACGAGCTCCTGGGTCAGGATGC
This sequence comes from uncultured Acidimicrobiia bacterium, assembly GCA_963770095.1. Taxonomy (GTDB): domain Bacteria; phylum Actinomycetota; class Acidimicrobiia; order IMCC26256; family JAENVU01; genus Chersky-806. Next base: position 47,636 of record CAVYOO010000003.1, on the reverse strand, counting down.
GTTCGCTCACCAAGCCGGGTTCGTCGAGCGGGAGGTCCGCCACGCCGATCTCGGATCGGCCGCTGCGGACGCTGTCCGCGATCGCTCCGTCCTCCTCGGGCTGTTCGATGTGCACGACGACGCCCGGGTGCTGCCGGCGGAATGTGCCGACGAGTGGGACCAACGGCTCGACCGCGAGCGTCGGAAGCGCGACGAGATCGAGGCGACCGGCGTCGAGACCGAGGACGGCCGCCACCGATTCGGTGAGCACCGTCCGGTCGCGCAGCAGCTGGCGGGCCGGCTCGAGGAACGCCTCACCCGCGGCCGACACGACCGCGCGCCTGCCGACCCGGTGGAAGAGGCGGACGCCGAGCTCGGATTCGAGCCGGGCGATCCCCTCGGAGAGTGCGGGCTGGGTCACGTGCAAGGCCGCGGCCGCTCGCGTGAACCCTCCGTGCTCCACGACCCCGACCACGTACTCGACCTGACGCAGCTCCATAGGTTGATCCTATGGTATTCATCAGAACAATCTGTTAGACCTCTGGGACGTGGTCGCGGTCCAATGCAGGCATGAGCCTCGGGACGATGCTGGCAGTGGCGACGATCGGGGCGTTCGTCGGCTTTCTCGGCGGCCTGTTCGGGAAGGGGGGATCGGCACTCGCCACCCCCTTGCTGGCGCTCGTCGGCATCCCGCCGATCGTTGCCGTGGCGTCGCCCCTCCCGGCCACGGTGCCGTCCACCCTGGCCGCGTCCTACGCCTACTGGCGGGAGCGCCTCATCGACTGGCGGGTGTTCCGCTGGTGCCTCCTCGTCGGGATGCCGGCGACCGTCATCGGGGCGTACGCGACGCGATGGATCGACGGGAGTGCCCTCGTCGTCGCGACCGAGGTCGTGCTCACCGCGATCGGGGTCCGTTTCCTCGTCCGGCCCGGGGATCCGCATGAGATCGTGGTGGAACCGCCGGCCCTGCGGCTCCGGATGATCGGAGTGGCCGCCGCGGTCGGCGTGCTGTCGGGACTGCTCGCGAACGGGGGCGGGTTCCTCCTCGCTCCCCTCTTCGTGGTCGTGCTGCGGCTCTCGATCAAGCAGTCGTTTGCGACGTCGCTCGCGGTAGCTGCGGTCCTGGCGGTGCCGGGGACGATCGTGCACGCCGCGCTGGGCCACATCGATTGGCAGCTCGTCATGGTGTTCGGGGCGACGTCGATCCCCCTGTCGTACCTCGGGGCCCGGGTGGCGCTGCGTTCCAACCCGGTCCACCTCGAGCGCGTGTACGGCGCCGGGCTCGCCCTGCTCGGTGCGGGGCTCCTCCTCGCCGCGGCTTGACGGGCCCGGCGGACCTGGGGATCCGCCTCGTGGGGCGCCCCGCTTGTGAACAACTGCACGAAGGTGGGTGTAGGGTGTTTCTCCCGGCCCGCCCGATACGCGGGCCCCGTCGAGAGGACCTGGCGGAACGTGGCCGACCGCCCTGCTGGCAGCGCAGACGGGAGCCCGAGGCGGATCCCCGAGGCCACGGTGGCGCGGCTTCCGCTCTACTACCGGGCTCTGCTGGAGGCCGCCGACCAGGACGTCGGCACGGTCTCCTCGGAGCGGCTCGCGGAGCTGGCCGGGGTCAACGCGGCCAAGGTTCGCAAGGACCTCTCGTACCTCGGCTCGTACGGCACGCGCGGCGTCGGGTACGAAGTCGAGTTCCTGGTGGACCGGATCACCGCGGAGCTCGGGCTCACCGCGGACTGGCCGGTCGCCATCGTCGGGCTCGGCAACCTGGGCCAGGCGCTCGCCAACTACCGGGGCTTCGGTGCCCGCGGCTTTCGGGTCCTCGCGCTCGTCGACGCGGACCCGTCGAAGGTGGGCGAGCGCATCGGGGACCTCGCGGTCGAGTCGATCGACGACCTCGCCGCGGTCGTCCGGGACCGTGGCATCAAGATCGGGATCATCGCGACGCCCGCCGCGGCCGCGCAGGAGGTGGCGGACCACCTGGTCGCCGCGGGCGTGTGCTCGATCCTCAACTTCGCGCCGGCGGTCGTCGCCGTGCCGGACAAGGTGTTGCTGCGCAAGGTCGACCTGGCCATCGAGCTGCAGATCCTGTCCTTCTACCAATCGCACCCACAGCGCTCGCGCGCCAAGCAGAAGATCTCATGACCGAGCAGCCACGGCAGTCGCTGGTCGGGTACCCGGTGAACCTGCTCGTGGCGGGCCGGCGCTGCCTCGTGGTGGGCGCGGGGCGGATCGCGGCGCGCAAGATCGAGTCGTTGCTCGCGGCCGGCGCCGAGGTCCATGTGGTCGCGCCGGACGTGGGCCCCGAGGTCAGGGAGTGGGCCGATGCGGGCCGGCTGAGCGTGGCCGAGCGCCCGTTCGCCGAGGCGGACGTTGAGGGCGCCTGGCTCGTGGTGACCGCGACGGATGCCCCGGCGGTCAACCGGGCGGTGTTCGAAGCGGGCGAATCGCGGCGCATCTTCGTGAACTCGGCCGACGATCCGGCGAACTGCTCCTACACGCTCATGTCCGTGGTCCGGCGCGGGGATATCGTGGTTTCCATCGGTACCAACGGTCGAAGCCCGGCGCTCGCCACCTACCTGAAAGAGCACGTCCGGGACGAGATGGGACCGGAGTACGAGACGCTGCTGGAGCTGCTCAGCGAGGCCCGGGAAGAGATCCGTTCCGGTGGTCGTTCGAGTGAGGACTCCGATTGGCGATCGGCCATCGATTCCGGCATCCTCGACCTGATCCGCGAAGGCCGGGAGTCCGAGGCGAGGGAGCTGCTGCGCTCGTGTCTGTGATTGTGGTCGGGCTCAACCACCGCACCGCCCCGGTCGAGATGCGTGAGCGGGTCGCGGTGCCGGCGTCGCGCCAGATCAAGGCGGTCCACGATCTCGCACTGCGCGAGCACCTCGCCGAGGTCGTGCTCCTGTCGACCTGCAACCGCATCGAGATCTACGCGCGTTGCACCAAGTTCCACGCCGCGGTGTCGGACATCCTCGAGTTCCTCTCCGAGCAGGCGTCCGCGGAACCCGAAGACTTCGCCGAGCACCTCTACACGTACTACGACGACGGCGCCGTTGCGCACCTCTTCGGCGTCACCGCCGGGCTCGACTCCATGATCATCGGTGAGGGTGAGATCCTCGGCCAGGTGCGTGAGGCCTGGCAGCTCGCCGAGCAGGAGGGTTCCGCCGGGCAGCTGCTCTCCCGCGTGTTCCGCCAGGCCCTCGTGGTCGGCAAGCGGGCGCGGACCGAGACCGCGATCGGTCGCTCCGCGCTCTCCATCGCGTCGGCGGCGGTCGCGCTCGCCGAGCAGAAGATGTTCTCGCTGCGTGGTCGCTCGGTCCTCGTCCTGGGCGCAGGCGAGGTCGCGCAGGGCATCGGGCGCGCGCTCGTGAGCGCGGGGGTCGGCGAGGTCGTCGTGGCGAACCGCACCTACGCCCGCGCGGTCGATCTCGCCAACAAGGTCGGTGGCCGGCCCGTAACCCTTGGCGACCTCCCCGAAGTCCTGGCGACGGTCGACGTGCTGTTGACCGCGACGGACTCCACCGAGGTCCACGTCGAACGCGACGACATCGAGGCCGTGATGGATCGGCGTGACGGGACCCCGTTGCTCGTCGTGGACGTCGCGGTGCCCCGCGACGTCGATCCCGGCGCCCGCCAGGTACCCGGTGTGACCCTGCTCGACATGGACGACCTGAAGCGCTTCACCGAGAACTCGCTCAACGAGCGCCGGCGTGAGGTCAGCCGGGTCCAGGGAATCATCATGGACGAGCTCGAGCGGTTCCAGACCGACCGCACCGCGCGTGAGCTCACACCGCTCGTCACGTCGTTGCGGGGGCGGGGTGAAGCGATCCGGGCGGCCGAGCTCGACCGCTTCCGGGCCAAGCTCGCCGGCCTCGATCCCGCGGCCCGCAACGCGGTTGAGGCGCTGAGCCTCGGCATCGTCAACAAGCTGCTCCACGAGCCGACCGTGCGCCTGAAGGACGCGGCCGGCACGGCGCGCGGTGAGCTCTACGCCGACGCGTTGGCCGCGCTCTTCGACCTGCCGGACGGCCTCCCGGACGAACCTGCTGAATGACCCGGCGGGTGCGGGTTGCCACGCGGGGCAGCGCGCTCGCCCGCTGGCAGGCGGAGCGCGTGATAGAGCTCCTGGCGGAGCCGGCCGAGCTCGTGGTCGTGTCCACCCGCGGGGATCGTGACACCGAGCTCGACGATCCACTCGCTCGGTGGCACCGGGGTCTTCGTGAAGGAAGTCCAGGACGCGGTGTTGCGCGGTGACGCGGACGTCGCGGTGCACTCGGCCAAGGACCTTCCCCCGGAGACCCCCGCCGGGCTCCGGCTCGCCGCGGTGCCCGAGCGCGGCGACCCGCGCGACGCGCTGGTCGGGCGCGCGCCTCGAGAGCCTGCCGACCGGCGCTCGCATCGGTACCGGCAGTGTCCGGCGCCGGGCCCAGCTCGCCGCGCTGCGGCCGGACCTCACGTTCGGCGAGCTGCGGGGCAACATCCCCACGCGACTCGAGCGGGCCGGGAGCTTCGAGGCGATCGTGGTCGCGGCCGCCGCCCTCGACCGCCTCGGGCTGGCCGAGCGCGCGACCGAGCGGCTCTCACCGTCGACGCTGCTCCCGCAGGTCGGCCAGGGGGGCCTGGCCGTCGAGTGCCGCACGGAGGACGCGTCGACGTCTGCCGCGCTCGACGAGATCGACGACGCCGGCGCCCACCTGGAGATCCGGGCCGAGCGCGCGTTCCTCGAGCAGCTCGGGGGCGGGTGCAGCCTGCCGTGTGGCGCGCTCGCTCGGTTGCGGCCTGACGGGTCGCTGTACCTCGAAGCGTTGCTGGCAACGCTCGACGGCCGGATCGTGCTTCGGGTCTCCGGGGAGGGATCGGACCCGGACGCGCTCGGTGCGGACGTCGCTCGGAGCCTGCTCGACGATCACGGCGGTCGGGTCGTGCTCGGCGCCGAGGTCGCGCGATGACCGTCTACCTCGTGGGGGCGGGCCCGGGAGACCCCGGGTTGCTGACCCGACGCGGCGCCGCGCTGCTGGAGCAGGCCGAGGTCGTGGTCTACGACCGTCTGGCCCATCCGTCGCTCGTGGACCTCGCACCACCGAGCGCGGAGCGCATCAACGTCGGCAAGGCGCCGGGCGCGGTCGAGATGGACCAGGCCGGAATCAACGCGGTGCTGGTCGACCGGGGCGCCGCGGGCCAGACCGTTGTCCGGCTGAAGGGTGGCGACCCGTTCGTCTTCGGGCGGGGCGGCGAAGAAGCCGAAGCGCTCGCGGCGGCCGGCGTCGCCTTCGAGGTCGTGCCCGGGATCACCAGCGCGATTGCCGCACCCGCGTACGCAGGGATCCCGGTGACCCATCGCGGGCTGTCGACGCACGTCACCGTCGTCACCGGTCACGAAGACCCGGCCAAGGGCACCACCGACACGGACTGGCCGTCGCTCGCCCGCGCGGGCGGCACCCTCGTGATCCTGATGGGCGCGGGCCACCTCGCCGACATCGTGGCGCGCCTCGTCGAGAACGGCCGCGATCCGGAGACGCCCGTCGCGGCGGTCCGGTGGGGCACACTGCCCGCGCAACGCACGATCCGCGCCACGTTGGCGACAATCGCCGACGCCGGGGTGCGGGCGCCGAGCGCGATCGTCGTCGGGCCGGTGGCGGCGCTCGATCTCGCGTGGTTCGAGTCCCGACCCCTGTTCGGCCGGACCGTGGTGATCACGCGGGCCCGGGAGCAGGCCAGCGCGCTGCGGGCCCGGCTGGAGGAGCTCGGTGCCGCGGTGCTGGAGCTGCCGACGATCGAGCTGGAGCCGGTGGCCTTCACGCTGCCCGAAGCTGGTCTGCGGGCCTACGCGTGGCTCGTCGTCACCTCGGCCAACGGCGTGGATGCGCTGTTCGACCGCGGGCTCGCGCCCGCCGGCCTCGATGCGCGCGCCCTCGCGGGGCTCCGGGTCGCGGCAATCGGTCCCGGTACTGCCGCGGCGCTCGAGCGCCGCGGCATCATCGCCGACCTCGTTCCCGAACGGTTCGTCGCCGAGTCACTGCTCGAGGCGTTCCCGGAGCCGGAACAAGCCGGCGCCCGCGTGCTGCTGGCGCGGGCGGAGCAGGCGCGTGACGTGCTCCCCGAAGGGCTCGAGGCGCTGGGCTTCACCGTGGACGTGCTGGCCGTGTACCGAACCGTTCGGGCGGTGCCCGGGGCCGAGGAGCTCGAGGCGGTGCGCGCCGGGAACGTGGATGCGATCACGTTCACGTCCTCGTCGACGGTCACCGGCTTCTGCGACCTCGTCGGCCCTATCGCCGATCCGCAGCCCCTGGTCGTCTCGATCGGACCGATCACCGGACAGACCGCGAAGCAACGGGGCATCCGGGTGGACGTCGAGGCGGACCCGCACTCGGTCGACGGGCTGGTCGACGCCCTGCTCGACGCACTCCGGGACCGGTAACCCCAACCGGGGCCCCTGTCCCGGGCACCGGTAGCCTGGGCGCGTGGGATTTCCCGAGCACCGGTCGCGCCGGTTGCGCTCCAGCGACCCGATGCGGCGCCTGACCGCCGAGACCCGGCTCTCCGTCGACGATCTCGTTGCCCCACTGTTCGTCAAGGACGGCATCGACGAGCCCGAGCCGGTCGGCTCGATGCCCGGCGTGGTGCAGCACACCCAGGAGAGCCTGCGCAAGGAGGTCCGGGCCCTGGCCGGGCTCGGTGTCCCGGGCGTGATCCTGTTCGGCGTGCCGAGCCACAAGGACTCGCGCGGCTCGGGCGCCGACGACCCGAACGGCGTCGTCCAGGTGGCGCTGCGCCAGCTGCGCGAGGAGGTCGGCGACTCGCTCGTGCTGATGGCCGACACCTGCCTCGACGAATACACCGACCACGGGCACTGCGGTCTCCTGGACGCGAACGGCATCGTCGACAATGACGTGACGCTCGAGCGCTACGCGAGCATCGCGATCGCCCAGGCTGAGGCCGGCGCCGACGTGATCGCGCCGAGCGGGATGATGGACGGCCAGGTCGGTGCGATCCGGGCCGCGCTCGACGGCGCCGGCCACACCACTGCGGCGATCCTCGCGTATTCGGCGAAGTACGCGTCGGCGCTCTACGGACCGTTCCGGGACGCGGCGGAGTGTGCGCCACAGTTCGGTGACCGGCGTGGCTACCAGATGCAGGCCGCCAACGCCCGGGAGGCGCTCGACGAGTCCGCGCTCGACATCGAGCAGGGTGCGGACATGCTGATGGTGAAGCCCGCGCTCGCGTACCTGGACGTCATTGCCGCGGTCCGCAACGCGTTCGACGTGCCGGTCGCGGCGTATCACGTGAGCGGCGAGTACGCGATGGTCCGTGCGGCAGCCGCCAATGGCTGGATCGACGGCCCGGCCGTCATGGCCGAGCACCTCCTCTCGATCCGGCGTGCCGGGGCGGACTTCGTCCTCACCTACGCGGCGCGAGAAGTCGCCGAGTCGCTGCAGTGAGCAAAGTCCCAGCCGGGTGAGCGGTCGCGAGGAGCTGTACCAGCGCGCGCTCGCGGTGATCCCGGGTGGGGTGAGCTCGCCGGTGCGCGCGTTCAACGCCGTCGGCGGGACACCCTTCTTCGTCGAGCGGGCGGAAGGTGCGTACCTCTTCGACACCGACGGCAATGCGTACCTCGACTTCGTGCAGTCCTGGGGTGCGTCGATCCTCGGGCATGCCCATCCGGCGATCGTCGACGCGGTGCAGCGGGCGGCCGCAGCCGGGACGTCATACGGGGCACCGACCGCGCGTGAGGTCGAGCTCGCCGAGGCGATCACGTCGCGAGTCCCGAGCGTCGAGCGGGTGCGGCTCGTCTCGAGCGGCACCGAAGCGACGATGACCGCGGTCCGGCTGGCCCGGGGCGCGACCGGCCGCAAGAAGCTGTTGAAGTTCGCCGGCTGCTATCACGGTCATCTCGATTCGTTGCTCGTCGCCGCGGGCAGTGGTCTCGCCACCCTGGGCCTGCCCGGCTCCGCGGGGGTCACGCCCGGCGCGGTCGCCGACACGGTCGTGGTGCCGTTCAACGACGTCGCCGCGCTGGACGCCGCGTTCGCCGCCCACGGTCCCGACCTCGCGGCGGCGCTGGTCGAGCCCGTGGCGGCGAACATGGGGCTGGTTCCCCCCGACACCGGTTTCCTCGAACACCTCGCGCGCCGGTGTGGCGAGCACGGCACGCTCTTCGTGTGCGACGAGGTCATCACCGGGTTCCGGATCGGGCCCGCGGGGGCGCAGGGCTACTTCGATCTGACGCCGGATCTCTCGATCTTCGGCAAGGTGATCGGCGGGGGCCTGCCGCTCGCCGCGGTGGGCGGCCGGGCCGACGTCATGAACCGCTTGGCGCCGCTGGGCGACGTGTACCAGGCCGGCACGCTCTCGGGGAACCCGCTCGCCACCGCGGCCGGGCTCGCCGCGCTCGGCGAGCTCGACGACGAGTCCTACCGGGTGCTCGACGCGCGGGTGCGCCAGTTCGCGTCGGCGTTGCACGACGCGGTTGCGGGAACCGGCATCGCGATCCAGGTGCCGCAGGTCGCCACCCTCACGGGCCTGTTCTTCTCGCCGACGCCGGTCCGCAGCTACGAGGATGCGCAAGCCGGTGACCACGAACGGTACGCCGCGTTCTTCCACGCCATGCTTCGCCGGGGCGTGTTCCTCGCGCCGAGCAGCTACGAGGTGATGTTCGTGAGCCTCGCCCACTCCGACGCGGATCTTGCCCGGACCGTCGAGCTCGCGGCGGACACGGCCCGCGAGGTGTCGCAAGCGCCCACCGCGAGCGTGACGCGACCGTTCCGCTTCGGCGTCTCGATCTCCGAGGCACACGACCGGGCCGAGTGGCAGGAGCAGGCCCGGATCGCGGAGGCGTTGGGCTACGACGTCCTCCTCGTCGCAGACCATCTCACCGACACGCTCGCACCGATGCCCGCACTCATGGCCGCGGCCGACGCGACGACGGCGCTGCACGTGGGCACCTTCGTGCTCGCCAACGACTTCCGCCATCCGGCGCTGGTGGCCCACGAGGCCGCCACCATCGATCTCCTGAGCGACGGTCGGTTCGAGCTCGGTCTAGGTGCCGGGCACATGCGCTCCGAGTACGACGAGGTGGGGATCCCGTTCCCCGCGCCGGAACTCGGGTGAGCGGGCTCGAGGAGTCGGTGCAGGTCGTACGGGCGCTGCTCGACGGTCGCGTGGTCGACTTCGCCGGGGAGCACTACGAGATCGCCGGGCACCGGAGCCATCCGCACCGGCCACGGATCCCGTTGCTCGTCGGCGGCAACGGCAACCGGGTCCTGGCGCTCGCGGCTCGCCACGCCGACATCGTCGGCTTCGTCGGCTTCCACCAGGTGGAGGGCAGCGCCGACGTCGCGTTGAGTCACTTCGACCGCGGCGGGACTGGACGACCGGCTGGCCATCGTGCGCGGCGGCCGGCAGCGACCGCTTCGCGGACCTGGAGCTCAACGTGCTGGTGCAATCCGTCGTGGTGACCGGCGATCGGCTCGCCGCCGCCGACGAGCTCAGCCGGCGGGTCGCGGGGCTGACCCCGGAGGCGGCGCTCGAGTCGCCGTTCCTGCTGCTCGGCACCGCCGAGCAGATCGCCGAGGATCTCGTCGCTCGCGCCGAACCCGGTTCGGGATCTCCTACGTCGTGGTGTTCGGTGCCACGATGGAAGCGCTCGCCCCGGTCGTGGCGCGGCTCCGAGGCCGGTAGCTCCCGGCCCGGCTACTCCTCGGGCGCGCTGCGCTTCTTGCGTTGGCGGTCCATGTAGAAGATCGCCCCGAAGAAGATCCAGAAGAAGACGGCCAGCAGCACGAAGGCGAGGCCGCCGGCGCCGCGCTCACCGCCCGCGTCGACGAGCTGGCCGTTCGAGCAGCCGGTGGCGAGCAACGCGAACGTCGCGATCGCGGCGAGGCGCGCGGTGCGCAGCCAGGAGCTGTGGGTGATTCGTGGCTGCATGCTCAGACCTTCTCGGGGACGCGCTCGAGGGCGGCGGTGGTGGCGCGGTCGGCCTCGGCCTGGACGGCGGCGGCCTGCTCCTGCAGGTCGCGCTCCCGCCAGTGCAAACCGAGCAGGCAGAGGATGAAGAGGATCGACGAGCCGACGAGCGCCACGAACGGCGGCACCCGCACCGAGCCGAGGTCCCGCTCGAACACCAAGGTGTTGATCGGCTCGTTGAGGTCGCACTCGGGTGTCGGCGGCTTCTCGCCGAACGGCACGATCAGCTTGGCCTGGTCGATCGAGCAGATGTTGACGACCGCGTACTTGGGCGTGTGGAGGCTCACGTGCAGGAGCGGGAACTGCCCGTCCACCTCGACGTCGACCTCGCTGAAAATGTTCCCGCCACCGATTTCGAAGTAGTCGGGCACGAGGTAGTCCGTGGCCTGGTTGTAGATCTGAAAGCGTCGCGTGGCCGCGGTCTCATTGGTCGACGGTGTGCCCTGGGGGGTGACGACCACCGTGTCGACCGCGGCCTTCACGTTCGCCTGCTCCGCCGGGTCCACGAGCTTGTCGGCGTTCGTGATGTTCCGTATCTCCGGGATCTTCGATTGGGCGAGGTCACCGCCCTTGATCGACTCGACCGCCTTCCAGCTCGGTGGGCGACCCTTCAAGGTGTTGAGCGGTGACGTGGTGGTGAGCCAGAGGCAGGCCAGCAGCACCATGAAGCCGGAGAGTCCGGCCGCCGCGACGAGGAAGCCGAGGCGGGCACCGAGGTTGGTGGCCAAAAGCAGGTAGATGCTCCCGCAGAAGAGGCTCACCGCCGCGAGGACGACGAGCACCCCGACGATCGTGGGGTACCAGAGGTCGCGGTTCTTGATCCCCTCCGCGGCCAGGACGAGAACTTTCACGCGTGCTCCCCCACTAGAGGTTCCGCTCGTACTTGATGATGGCGTCGATCTGATCCTTCGTCATGATCGACCCGAAGTGCGCCATGCGGCCCGACGAGATGCCGCGGACGCCGTAGCCCTTGTTCTCCTCGACCCCGGTGGAGACCCAGTCGAACTGCTTCTGGAAACCGGGCGTCGCGGTGTCGTCCGCGGGCAGTCCCGGGAACTGATCGAGCACCGAACCGTCGCGAAGCGACGGCCCGAATGCCCCGCCACCCGACGGGCCGGGCGCCGGCACGAGCGGCTTGTCCGGCTGGTTGTAGGACCAACCCAACGTGTGGCAACGGGCGCAGTTCACGTCGAAGAGGAGCTCGCCCTGGCTCGCGTTGGCGATCTGGTCCTGGAACGCCCGGGACCGGTCGATCGCGACCCGCGTGCCGGCGATCTGGATCTGGAAGGCGATGCGGGCCTTCGGGGTCTTGGCGGTGGCCAGGTCGTCCTGGGCCTTCGCGAGGGCGTCCTCGGCGCTCGCCACGGATTTCTTCGCCTGCGCCTTCAGGGCGGCGACGTCCTTGCGCACCTTGGCCTTCGCCTGGGCCGGCGTGACCTGGATGCTCTTGATGTACGCGACGAGGTCGCTGATGGCCTGCGCGTTCTTGGGGCCTCCCCCGGCGAGCCCCCACGCCGGCATCGGGGTGCCGGGCCGCCCGTAGGTCAGGATCTTGGTGACCTGCTGCTCGGCCCGGGGGCAGTTCCGGGCGAGCGCGGTGACCTCCTCGGCGGTGCACTCGTTGAAGCGGTACATCACGTCATTGAGGGAGGGGGCTCGCCACGACACCTGCACCGGCGCGGCCTTGGAGTTGCCCTGCGCGTCCGGCGTGATCACGTACAGCGCCGACCCGCCGCCGGCGTCGGTGCCGTGGCAGTTGGCGCACAGCAGCGACTTGGCGCCGTCGAAGGCGGGCATCTGGTCGTTGGCGAAGAGGACCGCGCCCCGCTCGACAGCGCGCTCGTCGAAGCCCTGTGCTTCTGCGGTCTGGCGGTTCGGCTCCAGCACCCAGTAGAGCGGCAGGACGACCGCGACGATCGTGGAGAACAGCAGCGCCCAACGCAGCACCCGCTCGAGGTGGCTGCCCTCGAGATCCTGGTCGTCGAGGAACGGCGTCTGGTTCTGGGCCGGCTTCTCGTCGGGCTCGCGCCGGACGCTGAGCACCTTGTAGCCGATGACCGCAAGGATCACCACGACCGCGAGGACGTTGATGATCACCAAGATGGTGCGGAAGGTCAGGGCCAGGATCACGTTCGCCTCTTCGAGTCCAGCTGGTCCAACGGTCGGTTCTCAGGGTGTTCCAGTACGGGGTGTTCCAGGGGTGTGTACGGGATGTTCCGGGGTGGCGCTCAACCGACGCAAGGCGGTCCCTCGGCGCCCTGGCCGGTCGTGTCGGTGCCGATCGGCGGGCCGAGGACGACCACGCCGGTGTCGATCGTGAGCTTGTCGCCCGCGACGGTGACGATGAAGCGGTCGAGCCCACGCGGGGCCGGGCCACCGCGCTTCTCGCCCACGCGGCTGTACTTCGATCCGTGGCACGGGCACTCGAACCACTGGGACGTCGCGCACCACGGCACCTTGCAGCCGAGGTGCACGCACTTCTGGTACAGGGCGACGATCCCCTCTTCCATCCCGGCCAGCACCGGCGCGGTACTGCGGCACCTTCTTGGCCTTCGGGATCGCAGCTTTCGGGTACGGCACGAGGTAGGAGCGCGCCTCGGGCACGTAGTACGGCTCCTTCTTGTCGTTGTTGAACGCGATGGCGTCGGTGAGGCTGATCCCGGCGTCGATCTTGCCGCCGAACCCACCGGCGGACTTGGCGTACAGGAAGCTGATCGCCGCGGCGCCGAACGCACCGAGGCTGATCGCCATCGTGATGAGGATCCCCCGGTTGAAGAACTGGCGGCGGCTGATGCCGAGCTCCTCTTCGTCGACCGGTGGGCGCTCCATCACGGCGGTGCCGCCCCGGGTGGCCGGCGCGGCGCCGCCCGATCCGATCGCCTTGCGCGTCTCGTCCGCCCGCTCGCGCGCGTCCTCGACGCATCGGCCTCCGCGTCCGCGGCGTCCTCGGGGAGGCTCTGGTCGCGGCTGCGGGTCTCGGCGCTGAGCGTGCCCGTGACGCGACCTTCGGAGTCGGCCGCGCGCCGGCGGCCGGTGGCGAAGATCATCACGGCCGCGAGGATCAGCAGGACCGGGATGGCGATGATGAGGACGATGTCCACGGGGAGTCTGCTCCTACAGCTCGAAGAAGATGCCGTCGTTCCACGGGAACACGAAGTTGAATCCGGGTCCTCGGAAGAACGAGCCGATGATCACGAGCACGGCCCAGAACATCAGGAAGAGGGTGAACATGGAGATGGCGAACTTGCGGTCGTCGGGCTTGTTCGACGGGTTCTTGTCGATGTACGGCGCCACGATCAGCAAGAAGATGCCCATGCCCGGGATGGTCACACCCGCGACCATCGGGTGGAACATCGTCAGGAGCTCCTGAAGCCCGAGGAAGTACCACGGGGCCTTGGACGGGTTCGGCGTCTGGTTGACGTCGGCGAGGCCGAGGAGCGGCGCCCGCACGATCGCCGAGAAGACGAGGACGACGGCGGTCATCGCGAGGAGCGCGGCGAACTCGATCACGAGGAGGTGCGGCCACGTGTGCACCTTGTCCTGGGCCTCGGCGCGGGTCTGCTGGATGGAACCGGACTTCACGACGGTGAGCAGGCGCTGGGTGTGGCCACCCGGACCGGTCATCGTCGGTGCAGGAGCCGCCTTCACCGCGGTGGCGGTGGCGGTCCCGCCCGCGGCGGCCGGGGCGCCGGCACCCGTCGCCGCCGCCCGAGAGTGCAGCCTTGCGCCGCCGGGAACGCTCGAGCAGGTGGGCGGGCACGCCGCCCGTGTCCTCGGTGATCGAGTCGCCGGTTTCGGCCGCGGCCGCAGCCGGCGCCTCGACCTCGGCGGGCGTCTCGGCCGGTGCATCGCCTTCGGCCGGCGCGGCCTCGGTGCTCCCGCCTTCCTCGCCGGTGGGCAGTCCGAGCTGCTTGCGCCGCTCGGCGCTGCGCTTCAGGAGATGTTCGGGGATCTCGGGCATCGACTCGTCCTCCCCTACAGCGGCCCGGAGACGCCGCCGTCTTTGCGGACCCGCCAGAAGTGCACGGCCATGAAGATGACGATCACGAAGGGCAACAACAGCACATGGAGCGTGTACCAGCGCAGCAGCGTGTCACCGCTGATCTCCTTGGAGCCGAGCAGCGCGTACCGGATCTGACCACCGAACACGGGGGTGTACCCCATCATGTTCGTGCCGACGGTGACCGCCCAGAGTGCGAGCTGGTCCCAGGGCAGCAAGTACCCGGTGAACGAGAGCATCAGCGTCAGCACCAACAGGATCACGCCGATGACCCAGTTGAACTCGCGGGGCGCCTTGTAGGCCCCGTGGTAGAAGACGCGGCTCATGTGCAGGAACACGGTGAGCACCATGAGGTGGGCGCCCCACCGGTGCATGTTCCGCACCAGTGATCCGAACCACACCGCGGTCTCGAGCTGCTGCACGTTGCTCCACGCGAGCGCCTCAGTGGGGCGGTAGAAGAACATGAGGAAGATGCCCGTGACCGTGAGCAGGATGAAGAGGAAGAAGCTCAGCCCGCCGAGGCAGAGCGTGTAGCTCACCTTCACCGTGTGCCGCTTCACCTTCACCGGGTGCAGGTGGTACAGCACGTTGTTCATGATCACGTAGGAACGGTTCCGGGGGCTGTCCGTGTAGCCCTTGCGGAAGATCGAACCGGGCCGGAAGATCGACGTCATGGCCTGCGAGTTGCCGATGCTGTCGCCGAGCTTCTTGCTGCGCTCGCGGAGCTTGACGCCCATGCCGCCGTTCCCGTTCCCGTTGCTCCCGTTGCCGTTGGCCACGAGTGCCCTCTCCTTGACGTCGCGTGTCGATGCCCAGCATGACGCCGGGCCGGGGTAGGTCCTAGAACCGAACGCCGTACGAATACCCGTGCCGGTTGGTGCGGGTGTGGGGGTCGCCTGCTGCGACCTGCGGGGAGAGCTTGCCGAGGATGATCACCCCGGTGGGGCACCGGTCCACGCACAGCGCGCACCGTGTGCATACGTCCTCGTCGACGATGAACGCCACGTGGTCGTGCGGGTCCTCACCGGGCTGTTCCGTGCCGACGGCCTCGTCGATCGCGTTGACCGACACCATGTGGATGCACTTCCACGGGCAGATGTCGACACAGCCTTCGCACAGGATGCACTCGGCCTGGTCGATGTGGAGGAATTGCTTCGGCTTGACCGCCTGGGTCAGGAAGCTCGGATCGACTTCCTGGAGCAGGTAGTCGGTCGCGAAGTCGGGCATGGGCGGGTTCGCATCGTTGCGAGCCATGGACCTATGCCTTCGCCTTCAGCGGGCGGCCGAAGCGCGAGCGCCCGACCACGACCGTCTTCTCTTCGGCGTCGTCGGCCGGCTTGACCTTGCGGTTCTGCCACATGACGAAGAGCGCGATGTTCGCGCCGAAGAACACGACGTAGATGCCGACGACCGCGACGTCGCGCACCGCCTGCATGTCGATGCTGACCGGCCAGTTGAAGCTGGTGAAGAACGGGATCGCCGTCGTCGACTTCACGACGTACTTGTCCTTGCCCCACAGCAGGTACTTGTCGGCGAAGGTGATGAACTCGTGCGGGATGATCGCGTACACGAGCAGGAACAGCCCGAAGACGTAGACCGCGCCGCCCATCGCCTGGGCCCAGGTCGTCGGCTTGTCGCTCTTCGGCCTCCGGAGCGCGATCAGGATCGGGACCATCATGATGACGAGGATCACCGAGAACCAGATCAACCGACCTGCAGGCCGGAGAAAGTGCCAGTCGGGTAGCCACTGGGGCATCTGCCCTCGGTCCTCCATCGGCCCGGGGCCCGCACCCCACGGCTGCGTCCCCGAAGCCCCTCTGTGGGGTGTTTCTCTACCACGCTAGATGAGGACGGGACACATCGGAGGACTTCATCCCGGGTCGCTCCGAGCGTCCGCACTTCGTGCCCGCTCCCGCCTCCGCTCCTGCTCTTCTCCAGATGCCCGTCAGTGCCGTATGGGTGGGTCCGGTGCGCGACGATGCAGGGATGGAAAGCGGCCGCTATGACGCGCTCGTCGTCGGGGCGGGACCGGCCGGCGCGTCGGCGGCCTACTGGCTCGCGCAGCACGGTCACTCGGTGCTCGTCGTGGACAAGAAGCGCTTCCCTCGCGAGAAGACCTGTGGCGACGGCCTGACCCCGCGGGCGGTGCGCCAGCTCGACGACATGGGCCTCGGGCGCCGGCTCGAGGAGTTCCAGCGCTACGAAGGCCTGCGCTCGATCGCGCACGGCATCACCCTCGAGCTCCGCTGGCCCCGGCACCCCGACTTCCCGGACTACGGCTACGTGGTGCGGCGCCGCGATCTCGACGAGATGGTCGCCGACCGGGCGGTGAAGGCCGGCGCGACGCTCTGGCCCGCGAGCCGAGGCGGTGAAGCCCCTCCTCGAGGGTGGGCTGGTGACCGGCGCCGAGGTGCGGCGGATCGAGAGCGGCGTCACCGAGACCGTCCGGGCCCGGATCGTCGTCGTCGCCGACGGGGCCAACTCCCGCTTCGGCCGCGCGCTCGGCACCGCCCGGGACCGGTCCTATCCCATGGGTATGGCGATTCGCGGCTATTTCACCAGTCCGTACCACGATGAGCCCTGGATCGAGAGCCACCTGGACCTGCGCGACCGGGACGGGAACCACATGCCCGGGTACGGGTGGATCTTTCCGGTAGGTGACGGAACGGTGAACGTCGGTGTGGGCCTCCTCGACACCTTCACCGGGTTCAAGTCCGTCAACACCACCACCTTGATGGACGCCTTCATCGCTACCGCACCCGAGCGCTGGGGCATCTCGCCGGCGACCTCCTGCGGGCCGCCCACCGGCGGCAAGCTCCCCACCGGCGGCTCGGTGCACCCCGAACGCCGGGCCCACGTGGATCGTCGTCGGTGACGCCGGCGCGGTTCGATCAACCCGTTCAACGGCGAAGGGATCGCCTACGCGCTACGAGACCGGGCGCATGGTCGCCGACACGGTCCACGAGGCGCTCGCCACCGGCGACGGCTTGGCGCTGGCCGCGCTACCCGGACCGGCTCGAGGCAGCTCTACGGCCAGTACTTCAAGGTCGCGCGCACCTTCGTGAAGGCGATCGGCAATCCGGCCGTCATGCGGGAGGTGACCCGGGTGGGCATGCACTCCCGCACGCTCATGGAGTGGGTGCTGCGGATCATGGCGAACCTGCTGCGGCCCGACGAGGTCGGCCCCGCCGAGGCGGCGTACAAGGTGGTCGAGCGACTCGTCGCGGCCATGCCCGACCCGGGGCCGGTCGGCCTGGGACCGGCGACCGGCTCGAAGCTTCGGCCCTAGAGCGCTCCGGCCTGAGAACTTGGGGCACGAGGTGTCCCGCGATGTAGCCTCGGCGCGAACCGGGACGGACGTCGACGAAGGGGAGCGAGCGGTGGCGCAGTACCTGCCGATCCTCACGATGATCGCTCTGGTCCTGATCTTCGTCGCGGTGTCGTTCCTGCTTCGAAGCTGCTCGACGAGCAAGCGGCCGACGAAGGCGAAGACCGCTTCGTACGAGTGCGGGATCGTCTCCGAGACAGGAGCCCCCCGAACGGTTCCCGGTGCGCTTCTACCTCGTCGCGATGACGTTCATCGTGCTCGACGTCGAGATCATCTTTCTCTACCCGTTCAGCACCGTCTTCCGCGACCTCGGTGGCTACGGACTCGGCCTCATGGGGGTCTTCCTCCTCATGCTGATCGTGCCGTTCGCCTATCTCCTCTCGGTCGGGCGCGCTCGACTGGGGCCCGGTGCGTCAGGTCACGGGCCGCGTGCTGGGACCGATCTGCGCACGACCACCGTGCCCTCGGGCATCCCGTCCACCGAGGTGGCCGAGACCGAGGACGAGGCCGCGTAGATGAGTGGAGCGGAGACACCGCGCGACTGCGGCCGGAGGACAAGCGGAACGTGGCCCGAGCGGCCCGGCCCGCAGGGCGGTGAGCGGGACTGATGTCCGGGCTCGAATCCATTCCGCACAACTTCATGACCGGTCGGCTCGAGGACCTGGTGCGCTGGGCGCGGCGCAACTCGGTGTTCCCCGCCACCTTCGGGCTGGCGTGCTGCGCGATCGAGATGATGGCCACCGGCGCCGCGCACTACGACCTGGCCCGGTTCGGCATGGAGGTGTTCCGCGCCAGCCCCCGCCAGGCCGACCTGATGATCGTGGCCGGCCGTGTCAGCCAGAAGATGGCTCCGGTCCTGCGCCAGGTCTACGACCAGATGGTCGAGCCGAAGTGGGTCATCTCGATGGGGGTGTGCGCGAGCAGCGGACGGGATGTTCAACAACTACGCGATCGTGCAGGGCGTCGACCAGATCGTGCCGGTCGACGTGTACGTGCCGGGCTGCCCGCCCGGGCCCGAGACGCTGATGCACGGGATCCTCCAGCTCCACGAGCAGATCAAGACCGGCGAGCTGATGAAGCGGCGCCACGAGTCACCGACCGGCGGCGCGGCGATCGAGGTCGTCCAGCGCGACGGTGTCACCTTCCGGCCTCCGAACCGCGTGGCCGAGCCCGAGCCCGCCGGAACGGCGGCAACCCGAGCCCAGTCCTCGTAACGACCCGCCCGATCGAGCCGACTGATGTCCGACGACGAACTTCGTGAAGATGAGCACAAGCCCGACGCCACCGTGCCGGACGTTCCGTCGGACGATGTCGCGGCGGCGTTGCTCGAGCGCTTCGAGGGTGACGGTGTTCCACCGTCTCGCACGGCCAGCCGGTGGTCTACGTCGACCGGGCGCACTGGGCCGAGGTCGGTGGGTACCTGCGCGACGAGCAGCAGTTCACGATGTTGCTGGACGTCACCGCGGTCGACCACCTCCTCGACGTCGAGCGGTTGGTCGTTTCCGGCGTGACCCCCGAACGCTTCGAGGTCGTCGCCAACTACATGTCGCACCCGCGCAACCGGCGGATCCGGGTGATCGCCGAAGTACCCGCGGACGACGTGACGGTCCCGAGCCTGGCGCCGACCTACGCCGAGCGCGAACTTCGGCGAGCGCGAGGTCTACGACCTCTTCGGCATCACCTTCGAAGGCCACCCCGACCTCACGCGCATCCTCATGCCCGACGACTGGGTGGGTCACCCGCTGCGCAAGGACGACTCCCCCGCCAGCGTCCCGGTCACGTTCAAGGAAGACCCGGGTCCGCGATGACGAGCGCAACGCGGCGCGAGACGGAGTGCAGATCGTCGAGCCGCCCCAGCGGTGGAGCGGCCCCGAGCGGTGGAGCGTGAAAGCGCAGGATGGAGCGGGCACGCAGTGCGGAGTCCGGAGCGGCCCCGAGCGGTGGAGCGGGACCGATGAGCTTCGATCCGCTCGAGCGCCAGACCGACGAGGGCGCGCAGGAGCTCCGTTCGCAGCACGACCTCGTGATCACCGGCGGTCCCTGGCCCGAGCTCGAGGGCGAAGGCCAGACGATGATCATCAACATGGGCCCGCAGCACCCCTCCACCCACGGCGTGCTGCGCCTCATGATCGAGCTCGACGGCGAGACCGTCGTCCGCGCCAAGCCCGTCATCGGATACCTCCACACCGGCATGGAGAAGACCGCCGAGGAGCTCACCTACGTGCAGGGCGCGACCAACGTCACGCGCATGGACTACGCGTCACCGCTGAGCAACGAGCTGGTGTGGTCGATCGCAGTGGAGCGGCTCCTCGACGTCGAGGTGCCGGCGCGAGCGATCGTGGGTCGCGCATGATACTCGTGAACGAGCTGCAGCCGCATCGCCTCGCACCTGCTGTTCCAGGCCACGAACGGCATGGACATCGGCGCGGTCGTCGATGCTCGCTCTACGGGTGGCGCGAGCGCGAAGAGATGCTGCGGCTGCTCGAGACGATCACCGGCCTGCGGATGAACCACAATTTCATCCGTCCCGGCGGCATCGCCGCCGACCTGCCCGACGGGTGGCAGGACGATGTGCTCGCGCTGTGCGACATCGTCAGTCGGGCATCGTCCGAGTACGACGAGCTGCTGACCGCCAACCCGATCTGGCTCGAGCGCATGGTCGGCGTCGGGGTGATCACCACCGAACAGGCGCTGACGCTGGGTGTGACCGGCCCGCTCCTTCGCTCGACCGGGTTTGCCTGGGACCTGCGCACGGCGCAGCCGTACCTCAGGTACGACGAGGTCGACTTCGACGTCATCTACACCGAGAACGGCGACTGCTTCGACCGCTACCGGATCCGGCTCTACGAGATCGAGGAGTCCATCAAGATCGTGCGCCAGTGTGTGGAGACGCATGCCCCGCGGCGACTACCGGGTGCAGGACAAGAAGGTCACGCCCCCGCCGCGGGCGCGCATCAATGAGTCGATGGAAGCGCTGATCCATCACTTCAAGCTCTTCACCGAGGGGTTCAAGGTCCCGGCCGGGCGAGACCTACGTCGGCGGTCGAGTCGCCGCGGGGCGAGATCGGTTGCTACCTGGTGTCCGACGGCACCGGGAAGCCGGCGCGGATGCACATCCGTGGCCCGTCCTTCTACAACCTCGGCGTCGATGGCCCCGATGATGGAGGATCGCCTCGTGGCGGACGCCGTCGCGGTCATCTCGAGCGTCGACCCGATCATGGGCGAGGTCGACCGGTGATGGCCGAGCGCAGCGCGACGCAGCTCCGGCACCGCGTGGGCGGCGCCCGGCACAGCCAGGAGCGGTACTGATGGCGTTCAACCCGGAGAGCCGGGAGCAGGCGCGGCGAGATCGTCGCGAAGTACCCGTTCGCGCGTTCAGCGGTACTGCCCTTGCTGCATCTCGCGCAGGAGCAGGACGGCTGGGTGTCGCCCGAAGCGATCGACGAGGTGGCCGGCATCGTCGGGCTCGAGCCCGCGCAGGTGCTCGGGACGTGCAGCTTCTACACGATGTACAAGCGGGACGGGAAGAAGCACCTTGTCGTCTCGGTGTGCACCAACGTCTCGTGCCTTGTCAACGGCGGCCCGGAGCTGCTCGAGACTCTGAGCGAGCGGTTCGCGGAGGCGGAGGATGTCGAGGTCGAAGAGGTGGAGTGCCTCGCGGCCTGCGACACCGCCCCCGTCTTCCAGGTGAACTACGAGTTCCACGGAAACGCCACCGACGAGACGGCGACCGCCACGATCGAGGAGTACCGCTCGGGCGCACGAGTGCCGCGGGCGTCTCGGGAGGGAAGCGCGCCTGATGGCAGTGACCGAGACGAGGATCGTCACCCAGCGGCTGCGCGAGCACCCCGATGACTCGTGGACGATCGACCGGTACCTCGCGACCGGCGGTTACGAGCAGTTGCGGCGCGCGCTCGACCATGGAACCGGTGCAGATCCAGGACGAGCAGGTGAAGGCGTCGGGCCTGCGGGGGCGCGGCGGCGCGGGCTTCGGCACCGGGCAGAAGTGGTCGTTCCTGCCGAAGGGTGTGTACCCGCGGTACCTCGCGGTGAACGGCGACGAAGGCGAGCCGTCGACCTTCAAGGACCACATGCTCCTCGAGCGTGACCCGCACCAGATCGTCGAGGGCGTGATCATCTCCGCGTTCGCGATCGAGGCGCACCACGCGTTCATCTACGTGCGCGGCGAGTTCGCGCTCGGTATCGAACGGCTCGAGGCTGCGCTCGCCGACGCGTACGCGAAGGGCTTCATCGGCAAGAACATCCTGGGATCCGGCTTCGACCTCGAGGTGGTCGTCCACCGTGGTGCCGGCGCCTACATCGCCGGCGACGAGACCGGCCTGCTCTCGAGCCTCGAGGGCGAGCGCGCGATGCCGCGCATCAAGCCACCGTTCCCCGCGGTGCAGGGCCTGTACGCGCAGCCGACGGTCGTGAACAACGTCGAGACGCTGTCGACCGTCCCCCACATCCTGCGGATGGGCGGCGATGAGTACGCCAAGCTCGGCGTCGGGCGCTCCACCGGCACGCGCATCTTCTCGGTGTCGGGTCACGTCGAGCGGCCGGGGAACTACGAGGTCGAGCTCGGCATCTCGTTCCGTGACCTGATCGAAGGGCTCGCCGGCGGGGTGCGCGGCGGAAAGAAGATGAAGTTCTTCATCCCGGGCGGTGCGTCGGCTCCCTGGCTGATGCCCGAGCACCTCGATGCTCCGCTGGACATGGACTATGTCGGCTCGGAGCTCAAGACCATGCTCGGGTCGGGGGCGATCATGGTGTTCGACGAGGACGTGAACCCGGCCCTCGTCGTGTGGCGGCTGCTCAAGTTCTTCGCGCACGAGAGCTGCGGCAAGTGCACACCGTGCCGCGAGGGTTCTACGTGGCTCGAACGGGTCCTCTTCCGGATCTCGCACGGCCTCGGCCGCCCGCAGGACCTCGACCTGATGCTGTCCTTCGGCGCCACGATCGTGCCGGGGCTCAACGCACCGTTCGCCCAGACCACGATCTGCGCGATGGGTCCGAGCACGATGTCGGCCGTGGTGAGCCTCGACCGCTTCTTCCGCGAGGAGATCCTCGAGATGTGCAACGTGGGCGACGCCCGCCCGACCATCCCGGTGACGAGCGCATGAGCGGCAGCTCGCGACCGCCGGGCGTGCCGGTGAGCCAGTGGCCGTCCGCGTACGAGTACGTGCTGCCGACCGGCGCGCCGGGCGAGGTCACGCTGACGGTCGACGGGCGCGAGGTCAAGGCGAAGACCGGTGACCTGCTGATCAAGGTCGCCCAGGACCACGGCACCTACATCCCGCGCTTTTGCTACCACGAGCGCATGAAGCCGGTCGGCATGTGCCGGATGTGTCTCGTCGAGGTCGAGGGGATGCGCGGCCTGCAGGTCTCGTGCGCGACCGTCGTCGCCGACGGCATGGTCGTGCACACGCAGTCCGACGCGGCGCGCCAGGCCCAGGACGGGGTTCTGGAGCTCCTGCTCATCAACCACCCGCTTGACTGCCCGGTCTGTGACCGCGGCGGTGAGTGCCCGCTGCAGGACACGACGCTCGCGTTCGGCCCGGGCGAGTCGCGCTTCGTTGAGGAGAAGCGCCACTGGGAGAAGCCGATCCCGATCTCGGACCTGGTGCTGCTCGACCGCGAACGTTGCATCCAGTGCGGTCGCTGCACGCGCTTCGCCGATGAGATCGCGGGTGACGCGCTGATCGCGTTCGGCGGGCGCGGCTACCGCACCGAGGTCATCACCAACCCGGCGGACCCGTTCACGTCGTACTTCTCGGGCAACACCGTCCAGATCTGCCCCGTCGGTGCGCTGACCGCGACGCCGTACCGGTTCCGGGCGCGCCCCTGGGACCTCAGCGCGATCGAGACGAGCTGCACGACCTGCGCGGTCCACTGCCGCGGCGCGGCTCGAGTCGAGCTCCAACCGGCTCGTGCGGCTGCTCGGTGTCGACAGCGAACCCGTCAATCAGGGGTGGCTGTGCGACAAGGGCCGGTTCGGCTACGAGGTGGTGCACTCCGAGGAGCGCGTCCGCCAGCCGATGGTGCGCAAGGACGGCGAGCTGGTCGAGTGCTCCTGGCCGGAGGCGCTGGACGCGGCGGCCGACGGCATCAAGCGCGCCCTGGACCTCAACGGGCCGCAGTCGATCGCGCTGCTCGGCGGCGCACGGGGCACGAACGAGGACGCGTACGTGTGGGCCCGCTTCACCAAGGGCGTGCTCGGGACGGACAACGTCGACGCCCAGCTCGGTGACGGTCTTCCCGCCGACGTCGCGCTCGGGTTGCCCGACGCGACGATCGCGGACCTGGACCGCGCCGCGGCGATCGTGGTCATCGGCCTCGACCTGAAAGAAGAGCTCCCGGTTCTCTACCTCCGGGTCAAGCACGCCGCGGAGGAGATCGGGGTCCCGCTCATCGAGCTCGCCCCCAAGGACCAGGGCCTGACGCGCTACGCCGACGTCTCGATCCGGTCACTGCCGGGGGAGCAGGGGGAGACCGCGACCCAGCTCGTCGAGGCCCACCTCAACGGCTCGGCGACCAGCGCGCCCGGCGTGGCTGATGCCGCGGCGTTGATGAGCGGCCGTGACGGCGACATCGTCGTGGTGCTCGGTCGTGGTGACCTGGCCGAGTCGGCCGCCGCCACGACGCGCGCGGCGGCCGCGTTCGGCCGGCTGCCGAACGCCAAGTTCCTCGTTGCGTTGCGCCGGGGGAACGTCCGGGGCGCGCTCGACCTGGGCCTGGCGCCGGGCTTCCTGCCGGGACGGGTGACCCTCGATGCCGGCCGCGACTGGTTCGGCCACGCGTGGGGCGCGGTCCCCGCGAGCCCGGGGCTCGACGCGGCCGGGATCCTGCAGGCCGCGGAGCAGGGCCGGATCCATGCCCTCATGCTCCTGGGCACGGACCCCCAGGACGACTTCCCCGACCACTCGATCGTCGAAGGCGCGCTCAACGCCGCCGGGTTCACCATCGCGATCGACTCGTTCATCACCGACAGCACGAAGCGCGCCGACGTCTTCCTCCCGGTGACGATGTGGGGAGAGAAGGCCGGCAGCGTGACCAACCTCGAGGGTCGCGTGCAGCGGACCGGCCAGAAGGTCTCGCCCGACGGGACCGCGATGCCCGACTGGCGCATCGCCGCCGAGCTCGCGTTGCGTCTCGGTGCCGACTTCGATCTCGAGGCACCCGAGGAGATCCAGGACGAGATAGCGCGCGTCGCGCCGGCGTACGCCGGCATCGACGCCACGTTGCTGCGCCGGGCGCGCGATGGCGCGGTCGCACCGATCTCGGAGCACCCCGACGAGCTCGTCCTCGGCCCGGTCTCGATCCCGCTGACCGACGCCCGCTGGGAGCCCATCCGCCCCGGCCTGGACGCGATCGAGCTCGAGCGGGCGCAGGTGGCGCGAGACGCTGCCGACGCGCGGGCCGCGGACCGGCTCACCTCCGTGGCCCCGGTCAGCGGCGCGCCGGCGCAGCCCGACGGCTACCGCTGGGTCGGCGAAGCCGGAGACGCCGCGCCCCCCGCGCGGGACGCGTACGCTCTCCGCCTCGTGACCGGACGCACGCTCTACGACGGCGGGATCACGGTTGCCGCGTCGGACTCGCTGTCCGCGCTGGTGGCCGAGCCACTGCTCCTGATCCACCCTCAGGACCGCGACCGGATCGGTGTCGAGGACGGCGCGGAGGTGCGGGTCACGTCGTCCCGGGGCTCGCTCACGATCGGTGTGCGCGCGGACGCCGGCATCTCGATCGGCAGCGCGTACCTCCCGTTCAACCTGCCCGGCGGGCTCGTGAACGACCTGGTGGACATCGGCGCCGCCGTCACCGACCTGCGAGTGGAGTCACTCTCGTGATCCTGGCCGCCGACCCCCTCTTCGACCACGGCGTCGACACCGAAGTCGTGCTCATCGTCATCGGTAAGACGATCGTCGTGTTCGCGCTCCTGCTCGTGCTCGTGCTGCTCTACATCTGGTTCCTCCGCAAGGTCATTGCGGACATGCAGAACCGGATCGGTCCCGAACGCGCCGGCCCCTTCGGTGTGCTCCAGTCGTTGGCGGACGGCATCAAGCTGTTCTTCAAAGAGCAGTCGGTCCCGGACGAGGCCGACAGCTTCGTGTTCAAGCTGGCGCCGTACCTCTCCGCGATCCCGGCCTTCCTCGCGTTCTCGATCGTTCCCATCGGCGGTGAGGTATCGATCGCGGGTCACCAGACCTACCTGCAGCTCGCGGACCCGCAGATCGGCGTGCTGTTCCTCCTGGCCATGTCGGGCATCGGGCTGTACGGCGTGATGCTCGCCGGCTGGTCGAGCGGATCGAAGTACCCGCTGCTGGGATCGGTCCGGGCGTCCGCGCAGCTGATCTCCTACGAGGCCGCGTTCGGGCTCGCGATCGTCGGCGTGCTCCTGTACTCGCAGACCCTCTCGACCCGCGGCATCGCGAACGCGCAGGCGTGGACGAGCTGGGACTCGTTCGTGACCGAGTGGTACTGGGCGCCGGCGATCGTCGCGTTCGTCATCTTCCTGATCGCCGCGATCGCGGAGACGAACCACCCGCCGTTCGACCTCGTCGAAGCCGAGCAGGAGCTCGTCGGCGGGTTCCACACCGAGTACACGGGCATCCGGTTCGGCATCTTCTTCCTCGCCGAGTTCATGAACCTGATCACCATGTCGGCGATCGCGGTGACGCTCTTCCTCGGCGGGCCGTCGGGCCCGGCCCTCGGTTTCCTGCCGGCCACTGGAACCGTCAACGTGTGGATCATGCCGGTGTTCTGGTTCTTCCTGAAGCTCGTGATCCTCCTCTACGGAACGGTCTGGATCCGTGCGTCGCTGCCCCGGCTGCGTTACGACCAGCTCATGGACCTCGGATGGAAGTGGCTCATCGAGCTCGCGTTCCTCTGGGTCATGGTGTCCGCGGTGATCATCGTGGGTCGCGAAGAGAACTGGGACCGCCTCGTGGTCATCCCGGCCGCGGTGCTCGGCGCGCTGGCCGTCCTCGGGTTCCTCCGGCTTTGCATGCCCAAGCCCGGCGAGATCATGGACGAGGTCTTCTGATGGGCCGGTTCAGCGGGTTCGGCGTCACGATCCGGCAGGTCTTCAAGAAGCCGGTCACGACGCGCTACCCGAAGGAGAAGCGGCCGAAGCCCGAGCGGTTCCACGGTCGCCACGTCCTGAACCGCTACGACGACGGCATGGAGAAGTGCATCGGGTGCGAGCTCTGCGCCGGTGTGTGCCCCGCGTGGTGCATCTACGTGCGCGGCGCTGACAACCCGCCCGACGCGCCGGTCTCGCCGGGCGAGCGGTACGGGTTCGTCTACGAGATCAACTACCTGCGCTGCATCCACTGCGACCTCTGCGTCGAGGCTTGCCCGACCGAGGCGATCACCGAGACGAAGCTGTTCGAGTTCTCGTTCGCCAACCGCGCCGACGCGATCTACACGAAGAACGAGCTGCTCGTGGACGACGCGGGCCGGGCCCGGCGCCAGCCGTGGGAGCTGTGGCTCGGGGGCGAGGACGACGACACCAGTGCCTGGATGCGGGCCACGTCCCCGTCGGGTGCAGCGGCCTACGAGGGCCGGATCGTCTGGTCGAGCGAGCTCGGGTTCGGCTACCGGGAGCCCGAGCAGGGGCAGCGTCGGAAGGCGACGGAGGCCTGATGGCGGAGTTCGTGATCTTCTTCGTCATGGCGGCGATCGCCCTGGGCGCGGCGATCGGCATGGTGCTCGCGCGCAACCCGGTGCACGCGGCGCTGTTCCTCGTCACCGTCCTGATCTCCATCGCGGTGATGTTCCTGCTCCAGGATGCGCAGCTGCTCGCGGCGGTGCAGATCATCGTCTACGCCGGCGCGATCGTCGTCCTCTTCCTGTTCGTGATCATGCTGCTCGGCATCGACCGCCACGAGTCGCTGAAGGACCCGGTCCGCTCGCAACGTCCCGCGGCGATCGCGCTGGGTCTCATCGCACTGGCCGAGGTGCTGTTCCTCGCCGGCCGGCACTGGGTGACCGGGCAGTCGTCCGGTCCCGGGCTCAACGCGGGGACCGGCGGGAACGTCGAGCGGGTGGCCCGGACGCTGTTCACCGACTTCCTCTGGCCGTTCGAGGTCCTCACGATCCTGCTGGTCGTGGCGGTCGTCGGCGGCGTCGTGCTGGCCCGGCGCAGCGGACTCGCGCCCGAGCAGGAGTACGAGCTCGAGCGGGACGACGACGAGACCGAGCCGAACCGCCTCGACGGCTCCACCGACGAGGTGACCACGCCGTGACCATTGCCTCGGTGCACCTCACCGACTCCTACTTCCTGACCTTCTCCGCGGTGCTGTTCACGATCGGTGCCGTGGGGCTTCTGATCCGTCGCAACGTCCTGGTGATGTTCATGTGCGTCGAGCTCATGCTCAACGCGGTGAATCTCACGTTCGTGACCTTCGCGAAGTCGCTCGACGACATTCGCGGCCAGGCCATCGTGTTCTTCGTGCTCGTCGTCGCGGCCGCCGAGGTGGCCGTCGGGCTTGCGATCATCGTGGCCATCTTCCGGCGCCGCCGGGGCGGCGCGACCGCCGACGACATCGATCTGTTGAGAGGCTGACGTGGCGTATCTCACGGGGGGCCGCGAGTGACCGCGCGCGATCTCCTCGACTCCGTCTGGATCGTTCCCGCGCTCCCGTTGCTCGGGGCCATCATCCTGCTGTTCTTCGGGAAGCGCATCGGCGAGCCGAAGGCCGGGTGGATCGCCGCATCGTTGCTCGGCCTGGCCTTCGTCTGGTCGGTCGTGATGTTCGCGGCGATGCGCAGCCTGCCCGACGACGCGCAGACCAACACGATCAACCTGTTCACGTGGTTCCCGGCCGGCGCGCTGCACGTGGACATCGGGTTCCTGACGGACCCGCTGTCGGTGACGTGGATCATGCTCGTCACCGGGGTCGGCTCGTTGATCCACGTCTACGCCATCGGGTACATGCACGGCGACCCGCGCTTCTCGCGCTTCTTCGCCTACCTGAACCTGTTCGCCGCCTCGATGCTCGTCCTCGTGCTCGGCAGCAGCTTCCTCGTCACCTTCCTTGGCTGGGAAGGCGTCGGGCTCTGCTCGTACCTGTTGATCTCGCACTGGTTCGAGCGCAACCGGGCGGCCGTCGCGGGCAAGAAGGCCTTCGTGGCCAACCGCGTCGGCGACTTCGGGTTCATGCTGGCGATGTTCTTCATCATCAGCAGCGTCGGCAGCCTCGACTACGCGACCATGAACCTCCGGGCCGGGAGCATCCCGCACACGACCGTGACCGCGATCGCGCTCCTGCTGTTCGTCGGGTGCATCGGCAAGAGCGCGCAGATCCCGCTGCACGTGTGGCTCCCCGACGCGATGGAGGGCCCGACCCCCGTCTCGGCGCTGATCCACGCGGCAACGATGGTGACCGCCGGGGTCTACCTGCTGTGCCGCGCGTATCCGTTCTTCGAGGCCAGTGGCGACGCCATGACCGTGGTCGCCTGGGTCGGAGGCATCACCGCGCTCCTGGCGGGGACGGTGGCGATGGTCCAACCCGACATCAAGCGGGTGCTGGCGTACTCGACGGTCAGCCAGCTCGGCTACATGTTCCTCGCGTGTGGGCTCGGTGCCTATCAGGCCGCGGTCTTCCTGGTCCTGGCCCACGCCTGCTACAAGGGGACCCTGTTCCTCGGCGCCGGCTCGGTGATCCACGGCAACGACGACAACCAGGACCTGCGGAGGCTGGGCGGGCTCCGCAAGCTCATGCCCTTCACCGCCGGGGCGTTCGTCGTCGCCTGGCTCGCGATCAGTGGTCTCCCCCCGCTCTCCGGCTTCTTCGCGAAGGACGAAGTCATCTCGGACGCCTACTTCTCGAGTGACTTCGGGCTCTGGATCATTGCGGTCGCAGCCGCGGCGGTCACCGCGATCTACATGACCCGGGAGACCCTGCTCACGTTCTTCGGCAACCAGCGCTTCCGCGCCGTGCTCGGGGCGAATCCGGTCGAGACCGCGACGGAGCCCGAGGACGTCGAGGGTCACATGGCGCACGCGCTGGACGAGGCGCACGCGATGCACGAGATCTCCCCGATCTCGCCCACGGTCGACTTCGGTACCCCACCGGCGCCGGCGAAGATGACCGAAGACCCGCACGAGATGCCGTGGACGATGGTCCTGCCGTCCGTCGTTCTGGCGTTCCTCGCGGCCGTGATCGGCTTCATCAACATGCCGTTCACGCCGTTCGAGTTCCTCACCGACTGGCTCGACCCGGTGTTCCGAGGGATCACGGAACCCGAGCGCGAGCTCGTTCGTCGAGGGTGCCACGCTCGACGTCATCTCCGTCACGATCGCGTTGCTCGGGATCTTCTTCGCCTGGACGCTGTACCGGCGTGGGCTCGACGATCCCGAACAGGACCCGCTGACCCGGAAGCTCGGTCCCTTCGGTCGGCTGTTCGGCCACGCCTACTACTGGGACGACGGCATCTCCTGGCTCGTCGGCCGCCCGCTGCGCCGGGCCGCGCAGTGGCTCGCCACCGGCTTCGACCTCGGCATCATCGACGGCGCGGTCAACGGCATCGCGAAGCTCGTGCGGATCGCGGCCGGTGGCCTCCGCAGGTCCCAGACCGGGCTGGTCCGCCAGTACGCGCTCGGGATCTTCCTGGGGGTCGCGCTCCTCCTGCTCTATGCGTTCGCCCGAGCAGGCTTCTGATGAACGACTTCCCGATCCTCACCGCGATCATCGTCACGCCGATCGTCGGCGCGCTGCTGATCCTGTGCACCCCGGCGCGCCGCCCCGAGCTCGCCCGGGCCGTCGGCTACATCGCGTCCGTCGCGACGCTCGGCCTCGCCGCGTGGCTGCTCTACGACTTCCAGACCGGGGTCCGCACGTTCCAGTTCGTCGAGGAGAACCGGTGGTTCGACGCTTTGGGTGTCGGCTACATCGTCGGCGTCGACGGGTTCAGCATCTTCATGGTGTCGATCACCGCGCTGCTCTTCCCGATCGGCCTGCTCGCCGCGGCGAGCCAGGACAACCGGGTCAAGGCCTACACGTTCTGGTTCTTGCTGCTCGAGGGCGTCATCATGGGGATCTTCCTCTCCCTCGACCTCATCTGCTTCTTCATCTTCTGGGAAGCGATGCTCGTCCCGATGTACTTCCTCATCGCGGGGTGGGGCAGCGAGCGTCGCGTCTACGCCGCGATGAAGTTCTTCATCTACACCGCGGCCGGATCCGCGTTCCTGCTCGCGTCGATCCTCGTGCTCGGCTTCCTGCATCAGAACGCGACGGGGAACCTCACCTTCGACTACCGCGTCCTCGCGGACTGGAACGGTCTCGCGTCGAGCACGGCGAAGGTCCTGTTCCTCGGGTTCATGATCGCGTTCGCGATCAAGGCGCCACTGTTCCCGTTCCACACCTGGCTGCCCGACGTGCACACCGAGGCCCCGACCGCGGGATCGGTCGTGCTGGCGGGCGTGATCCTGAAGATGGGGGCCTACGGGTTCCTGCGCTTCTCGTTCGAGCTGTTCCCCGAGGCGTCGGTCTACTTCGCGCCGCTGATCATGACGCTCGCCGTGATCGGGATCGTCTACGGATCGATCGTCGCGGCCATGCAGACCGACATCAAACGGGTGATCGCGTTCTCGTCGGTCGCCCACATGGGATTCATCCTGCTCGGCATCTTCTCGCTGACGATCTTCGGCCTCGACGGCGCGGCGTTCAACATGCTCAGCCACCCGCTCACGACCGGCAGCCTCTTCCTCGTCGTCGGCATGCTCTACGAGCGCCGGCACACGCGCCAGATCTCCGAGTTCGGCGGCATCTGGAAGTCCGCGCCGGTGCTCACCGCGTTCTTCCTCGTCGCGACCTTCGCCGGGATCGGTCTCCCCGGCTTCTCGGGGTTCGTCGGCGAGTTCCTCGCCCTGGTCGGTGCCTTCCTGTCGCACCGCTGGTGGGCGATCGTCGCGACCACAGGAGTCATCCTCGCCGCGGTCTACATGCTCTGGATGTTCCAGCGGGTGTTCACCGGAGTGCCCGAAGGTGAGAACGCCAAGCTGCGCGACGTCTCCATCCGGGAGGTCGTGGTGGTTGCGCCGTTGCTGGCGATCAGCTTGTTCATCGGGCTCTACCCGAAGCCGGTGATCGACCGGGTGGAGCCGACGGTCGAGCGGGTCATGGCCAACTTCAGAGCCAAGACGGACTACCAGCAGCCGAAGCAGGACCGGATCCGCCACCTGGCTGACCGCAGGGCGAACGCGACGGAGACGCGGCCATGATCGCCGCCGCGGTGACCACCCCCGGGGTGAACTGGCTCGCGGTGGCACCCGTGATCGCCCTGGTCGGTGCGGCACTGGTGATCATCATGTTGAAGGCCGTGTACCGCCGGGACGCGCGGATCTACGACGCGTCGGTCACGGTGGCCGTGGTCGGCATCGCGGCCGCCGGGTACTTCCTGTGGCGGCTCTGGTCCGACGTCCAGGACACGGGCCCGTACCTCACCTTGTCGTCGATGATGGCGGTCGACGGGTTCTCGGTGTTCCTCGGTGCGGTGGTGCTCGTCGCGGCCTTCTTCACGTTGCTGCTCTCGAGCCAGTACCTGGAGCGTCGCGGCATCGCGTCGCGCCCCGAGTACCTCGCGCTCCTGCTCTTGTCCGCGGCAGGGATGCTCGTCATGACCACGGCCAACGACCTCATCGTCGTGTTCGTGGCGCTCGAAGCACTCTCCATCCCGCTCTACGTGCTTGCGGCGTACGACCGGAACCGGCGGCGGTCACTCGAAGCCGGCATGAAGTACTTCGTGCTCGGGGCGTTCAGCTCCGCGATCTTCCTCTACGGCATCGCGCTCGTCTACGGCGCGACCGGCACCACGTCGTTGTCGGGGATGGCCGAGTTCTTCGCGAACGTCACCCTGATCGACAACGGAACCCTGCTCGCCGGGCTCATGCTCCTGCTCGTCGGGCTCGGCTTCAAGATCGGCGCGGTCCCGTTCCACATGTGGACCCCGGACGTCTACGAGGGCTCGCCCACCCCGATCACCGCGTTCATGAGCTCGGCGACCAAGGCCGCCGGGTTCGCGGCCCTGCTGCGCGTGCTCTTCACCGCATTCGACGCATACCAGGCGGATTGGCGCCCGGCGATCTGGGCCCTTGCCATCCTCACCCTGCTGCTCGGCAGCATCGTGGCCCTCGTCCAGACCGACATCAAGCGGATGCTCGCCTACTCCTCGATCAGCCATGCCGGCTACGTGCTCATCGGGCTCGAGGCGGGGACGAAGCAGGGGCTGCGCGCCGCGCTCTTCTACCTTCTCGTCTACACCTTCATGACGATCGGGTCCTTCGCGATCGTGGCGGTGATCGGGCGCCGAGACGATCGCCACGACATCAACGACTACCGGGGTCTCGCGACGCGACAGCCGCTCCTGGCGGCTCTGCTCGCGTTCTTCCTGCTGGCCCAGGCCGGCATCCCTCCGACCGGCGGTTTCATCGCCAAGCTGGGTGTCTTCGCCGCGGTCGCCGACAACCCGTCGTTCGCCGACCAGCGGGGCCTGTCCTACTCGCTCCTGGTGGTGGGAGTGATCGCCTCCGTGATCGCCGCGTTCTTCTACCTGCGGGTCGTGGTGACCATGTACTCCTCCGAGGCCGACATCGCCGAGGGCGAGGCCGCGGCCCGGGGCGCGGGCCGGGCGATCAGCATCGACATCCCGACGGGCGTGGTGCTGGGGCTCTGCGCCGCGGCGACGCTCTGGGTGGGGATCCTGCCATCGCTGATGCTCGACTTCGCCCGGCACGCAACCCTCATCTTCTAGCCCACTCCGACCTGCAAATTCGGGGCGGTTTCCGGTTTGTCGGTTCGCGAAAAGCGCGGACGTATACTCGCCCCGACCAGCCGCATTCGTGGTGGAGAGGGCTCGCGTGACGGAGTACTACCGGGAGTACCTCGCGGTCGCCGTCCTGTTCGGTGCCGCCCTGTTGATGGTGGGTGGGATCCTGGCGATCGGACGGCTGCTGCGACCGGTGCACCCCCAGACCGACAAGTACGTGACCTACGAGGCGGGCTCGGACCCGGTCGGCGGCTGGGGCCAGTCCAACGTGCGGTACTACGTCTACGCGCTGCTGTTCGTGATGTTCGACGTCGAGGCCGTGTTCATCTTCCCGTGGGCGATCCGGCTCGAGGCGCTGGGAGTGCAGTCCCTGGTCTCGATGATCGTGTTCATCGGGATCCTCGCCCTCGGCCTGGTCTACGCCTGGCGCAAGGGAGTGCTGCGGTGGGCCTGATCGAGAAGGGGGTCATGGGCAAGAAGCCCATGAAGCCGGTGACCTGGCTGCTCAACTACAGCCGGAAGTACTCGCTGTGGATGTTCCAGTGGGGCCTCGCCTGCTCCGCGATCGAGATGGGCGCCGCGCTGGCGAGCCCGCGCTACGACATGATGCGCCTCGGAGTGATCCCGTTCCCCGCGAGCCCGCGCCAGGCGGACCTCGTCGTGATCTCGGGCACGGTCACCGACAAGATGGCCCCGGCGATCAAGCGGCTCTACGAGCAGATGCCGGATCCCAAGTACGTGATCTCGATGGGGTCGTGCGCCAACTGCGGCGGTCCGTACTGGGACTCCTACTCGGTGACCAAGGGTGTGGACCAGATCATCCCGGTCGACATCTACATCCCGGGCTGCCCGCCCCGGCCCGAGGCGCTGCTCCAGGCGGTCGTCATGCTCCAGGAGCGCATCCAGAACGAGGGCATCGGCAACGACGAGCTGGCCGCTCGTTGGCGTGGGGAGCCGATCACCATTGGCTGACGAGTCCACCCCGACGCCCGAGGAATCCACGTCCGACCCGGGGCCCGAGGCCGCGGGCGAACCGACGGTCCCGGAGCCCGAAGCCGCGGCGGAACCGGAGCCCGAGCCGGACCCGGTCGTGGCCTCGCTCTTCGAACGCTTCTCGGCCGAGCTCGGCGACGCGGTCCTCGGTCACGCCGACTCGTTCGGCACCCTCGTTGTGCGCGTGCGACCGGACGCGTGGAAGCGCGCGGGCGAAGTCGCGAAGCGCGACCTTTCCTGCGACTATCTCTCCTACGTCGCGGGCATCGACTGGCAGCCCGCGGCGAAGGCCGACACCGAGGACACCGGTGACACCTCGACGCCGGCTCAGCCGTCCGAGATGACGTTCGGAGTCGCCGGGTCGGCCGGGCGGTTCCAAGTGCTGGCGCACGTGCAGTCGACCACGAAGCACTGGGGCATCACGCTGAAGGCGGACGTCGACGAGCAGTCGCCGCACCTCGCCAGCTGGGTCCCCGTGTACCCGGGCGCGGATTGGCACGAGCGCGAAGTGCTGGGAGATGTTCGGGATCGTCTTCGACGGCCACCCGAGCCTCCGGCACCTGTACCTGCCCGCCGAGTTCGAGGGTCACCCGTTGCGCAAGGACTTCCCGCTGCTCGCCCGAGACGTGAAGCCGTGGCCGGGGATCGTCGACGTCGAGCCGATGCCCGAGGACGAGCCGGCCGCAGCCGCTACCGCAGAGGTGGGTGAGAGCACATGACGGACAGCACCACCACCATGCCCGAGTTCGAGATCGAGCCGGCAGCGCTACGGCATCTCGCCGACGCGGCCGTGGGGGTCGAGCTCGATACGGGCGACATGATCCTGAACCTGGGTCCGCAGCACCCCGCGACCCACGGCACCCTGCGGCTCGTGGTGCGCCTCGACGGCGAGCGCGTCGTCGCCGCCGACCCGGTCATCGGGTACATGCACCGCGGGTACGAGAAGCTCAGCGAGTTCCGCACCTACCCGCAGATCACGACCTTGATCAACCGGATCGACTGGCTCAGCTCGTTCGCCAACGAGGTCCCGTTCATCCACGGCGCCGAAACCCTCATGGGGCTCGAGGCACCGCCTCGGGCGCAGTACATCCGGACGATCCTCACGGAGCTGTCGCGCATCGCGACGATCTACCTCTTCCTCGGTGAGATGGGCCTGCAGGTCGGCGCGCTCACGCCCGCGTTCTGGGGCTTTCGCGACCGCGAGCACGTCCTGAACCTGATCGAGGGCGCGACCGGTGGGCGCTTCCACCCGAACTTCAACCGCATCGGCGGCATCAAGGACGACCTTCCCTGGGGGTGGATCGCCGACTGCCGCGACGCGATGAAGCGGATCCTCGACGGTTGCGACGACTTCGAGGACGTCCTCGTCGGCAACGAGATCTTCGAAGCTCGGACCCGCGGCATCGGGATCATCCCCGCCGAGCTCGGCGCGGCGTACGGCCTCTCGGGTGCGAACCTGCGCGCCTCGGGGGTGGACTGGGATCTCCGCCGTGACGGCAAGCCCTACCTCGTGTACCCGGAGCTGGACTTCAAGGTCTGGACGCACTCGGACGGCGACTCGTTCGCCCGGTACTGGGTCCGCCTCCAGGAGACCCGCGAGTCGGCCCGCATGGTGCTGCAGATGCTGGACATGCTCCCCGCCGGGCCGATCATGACGAAGGTGCCGGTCATCATCAAGGTGCCCGAGGGCGAGATCTGGGTCGAGACGGAGAACCCGCTCGGCCAGATGGGCTACTACCTGGTCTCGAAGGGCACGACGGGACCGTTCCGGGTGAAGATCCGCTCGGCCAGCTTCAGCAACGTCTCGATCCTGCCCTGGTTGCTGCGCGGCGTCTACGTTCCCGACATCATCACGATCCTCGGGTCGTTGTACTTCATCCTCGGAGACATTGATCGGTGACCGCTCAATGAGTTTGGCGCTGGAGATCGGCTGGGGGACGACGCTCGCGATCAAGACGTTGGTCGTGCTCGCGATCATTCCCCTCGGGGCGTTGATCCTCGGCTACACGTTCCTGCTCAAGATGATGAGCCACATGCAGAGCCGGCTCGGCCCGATGGACCCCGGTGGCTTCCACGGCTGGTTCCAGCTCGTCGGTGACGGCATGAAGTTCCTCCAGAAGGAGGACATCATGCCGGCGGAGTCGGATCGCAGGGTCTTCGCGCTGGCCCCCGCGGTCGTCGTGCTCTCGACGTTCCTCGTCTTCCTGGTGATCCCGACCGGCCCGCGCCTCGTCGTGAAGGACCTCGACGTCGGCGTGTTCTACGCGTTGGCCGTCTCGAGCCTCTCGGTCATCGGCGTGCTCATGGCCGGTTGGGCCAGCGCGAACAAGTTCGCCCTGCTCGGGGCGCTACGGGCCGCGGCCCAGCTCATCGCGTACGAGCTGCCGCTGCTCCTCGCGGTGGTCGGCGTCGTCATCCAGGCCGGCACGATGAACCTGCAGGGGATCGTCCTCGCCCAGCAGAACGGCTCGATCTTCGGCGTCGACTTCATCGGCAACCCGTTCATCTTCACGCAGTTCATCGGCTTCTTCCTGTTCCTGGTCGCGGCCCAGGCCGAGCTGACCCAGACCCCGTTCGACATGCCGGTCGCCGAGAGCGAGCTCGTGGCCGGGTACATGGTGGAGTACACGGGGTTCCGCTTCCTCTTCTTCTTCATCGGCGAGTTCGGAACCGCGTTCGCGTTCGCGGCACTCGCGGCCACGCTCTTCCTCGGTGGCTGGGCCATCCCCGGGATCAACGGCGGGCTGGCCGACCTGCTCGGCCCGTTCGTCCTCTTCGCCAAGCTGATGGCCGTGGCGTTCCTGATGTTCTGGGTCCGGTTCACGTACCCCCGGCTGCGCGAGGACCAGCTCCAGGCGATCGCCTGGAAGGTGCTCATCCCGCTGGCGCTGCTCAACATCGTCGTGACCGGCATCCTCAAGGTGGCGTTGTAGCCATGGCCCGTCCGAAGATCCCCGGCGTCATCAGCGGTCTCGGTGTCACGTTCCGCACCATGCTCGAAGGTGCGGTCACCGTGCAGTACCCGCACGAGAAGGAGGATCCGCCGACCCGCGCCCGCGGTGTGATCGCGCTCAAGGAGGAGAACTGCACGGTCTGCATGCTCTGCGCCCGGCAGTGTCCCGACTGGTGCATCTACATCGAGGGACACAAGGAGAAGCGCCCCCCGCGTCGCGAGGGCGGGCGGCCGCGCTCGGTCAGCATCCTCGACCGTTTCGACATCGACTACGCCCTCTGCATGTACTGCGGGATCTGCGTCGAGGTGTGCCCCTTCGACGCGCTCTTCTGGAGCCCCGAGTACGAGTACTCCGAACCGAACATCGCTGAGCTCCTCCACGACAAGGAGAAGCTCGGCGAGTGGATGGAGACGGTGCCCGAGCCCGAGCCACTCGAGCTCGGCGCGGAAGTCAAGGGTAAGAAGTAGTGGTCGCGGCCAGAACGTCGTCTTCTGGATCCTCGCGGCCGGAATGATCCTCGCCGCGATCGGGGTCGTGCGCTCCCAGAACGTCGTGCACGCCGCGCTGTACCTCGTCGTCGTGCT
Source organism: uncultured Acidimicrobiia bacterium (assembly GCA_963770095.1). Taxonomy (GTDB): domain Bacteria; phylum Actinomycetota; class Acidimicrobiia; order IMCC26256; family JAENVU01; genus Chersky-806. The sequence goes on along the minus strand of CAVYOO010000003.1, from coordinate 10,061 downwards.
CGGTGGTGGTGCCGCGCAGTACATCCTGCTCGCCGCGGAGTTCGTCGCGTGGGTGCAGGTCCTGATCTACATCGGTGCCGTGATCATCCTGTTCCTGTTCGGGATCATGCTCACGCGAGCACCGATGGGCGGGGAATCGGACCTGGACAACGACCAGCGCTGGCCCGCCGCGGTGGTCTCGGTCTTCCTCCTCGGCGTTCTCGCGACGCTGCTCGTCGACGCGTTCTCCGACCAGGAGATCGTGCTGACGACGCCGACGCGCACCGAGCAGGTGGCCGACGCGATCTTCAAGACCTACGTCGTGCCGTTCGAGCTCGTGTCGATCCTGCTCCTCGCCGCCCTCGTCGGTGCGGTCGTCATCGCGAGAAGGGACTGACGCGGTGATCCTGAACCAATTCCTCATCCTTGCGGCTGCGCTTTTCTGCATCGGGGTCTACGGCGTCCTCGCCCGGCGCAACGGGGTGCTCGTCCTGATGAGCGTCGAGCTGATGCTGAACGCGGTGAACCTCAACCTGATCGCGTTCTCGGCGTACCTCCACGAGGTGTCGGGTCAGGTCTTCGCACTCTTCGTGATCACCATCGCCGCCGCCGAGGTCGGAGTCGGCCTCGCGATCGTGCTGCTCATCTACCGGAACCTCCGCAGTCCGGACCTCGACCAGGTCGACCAGCTGAGGGGCTGACGTACTGATGCTCGATTACGCCTGGATCATCCCGGTCATCCCCGCGGTCTCGTTCGCGCTCATCCTCTTGTTCGGCAAGAAGATGCCGCGACAGGGTTCGGAGGTCGGCATCGTCGCGCTCGCGGCCAGCTTCGTCCTCTCGTGTGTCGTCGCGGTCGAGTGGATCCAACGAGTCAACGACGCCGCCTCCGGTCACGAGGGCATGGGCGTGATCCAGGCCTTCGGCAAGGGCTTCCTGTCGGCCGGCGGCGAGCACCATGCGGTCGTCACCCCGGTGATCCACACGGTCACCTGGTGGGAGAACGGCTTCGTGAAGTTCCAGGCGGGCACGTCGATCGACGGACTCGCCGCGATGATGCTCTTCGTCGTCACCCTGATCTCGCTGCTGGTGCACATCTACTCCACCAGCTACATGAAGGGCGACGTCCGCTACACCTACTACTACGCCGCGCTGAGCCTGTTCAGCGCGTCGATGCTCACGCTGGTCGTCGCCCCGAACACGCTGCAGCTGCTCGTCGGCTGGGAGCTCGTCGGGCTCTGCTCCTTCATGCTGATCGGGCACTGGTGGGAGGAACAGGCCAACAGCAACGCGGCCATCAAGGCCTTCCTCACCACCCGCACCGGCGACATCGGGCTCATGATCGGCATCATCGTCACGTTCTTCGCCGCCGGACAGACGTTCAGCATCGTCGGCATCAACGAGGCGGCGCTCGCGGTCAAGGGCGGGCACACCATCTGGGTGGTCGGCGCGAGCTGCCTGCTGCTCGGCATCATCGGCAAGAGCGGCCAGTTCCCACTCCACACCTGGCTCCCCGACGCCATGGCCGGCCCGACCCCGGTCTCCGCGCTCATCCACGCGGCGACGATGGTGGTCGCCGGCGTCTACCTCGGCGCCCGCGTGTACAGCGTGTTCTTCGAGGGGTTCTCCATCTCCGCCGGTGGGATCAACGCGATGGCGCTCGTCGGTGGCATCACGATCATCATCGGAGCCGCGCTCGCGTTCGTGCAGGACGACATCAAGAAGGTTCTCGCGTATTCGACGATCAGCCAGCTCGGGTACATGGTGATGGGTCTCGGCGTCGGCGCGTGGGTCGGCGCGGTCTTCCACCTCTTCACCCACGCGTTCTTCAAGGCGCTGCTCTTCCTCGGCGCCGGATCGGTCAGCCACTCCGGGTCGCACCACTCCTTCGACATGAAGAAGGACATGGGTGGGTTGCGCAAGTTCATGCCGATCACCTACATCACGTTCATGATCGGGTCGCTCGCGCTGTCCGGCGTCTTCCCACTCGCGGGCTTCTGGTCCAAGGACGAGATCCTCGCCACCGCGGGCCAGGGTGGCTTCGAGATCTTCATGGTGGTCGGCCTGATCGGCGCCATCCTCACCGCCGCCTACATGACGCGGTGCGTGTACCTCACGTTCTTCGGTGAGTACCGCGGTCATGCCGAACCGCACGAGTCGCCGAAGGCGATCACCGGCCCGTTGATCGTGCTCGCCGGACTCAGCATCGTCGCCGGGCTCGCGAACGCGACCGCGTTCGGGATCGAGGAGTTCGCCAAGTACGTCGAGCCGACGTCCGCCTTCCCGGAGCTGATCGTCCCCGATTTCGACGTCACGCTCGCCGCGGTGTCGTTCTTCCTCGTGATCATCGCGATCGGGATCGCAGGCGTGTTCTGGCTCGACCGCAAGGAGCTCCAGGGTCTCAAGGGGCTCACCGGGCGCAGCAGCACGGCCAAGGCCGGCCACTCGTTCCTGCTGAACAAGTACTACCTCGATCACCTCTACGAGGGGGTGATCGTCGCCGGGATCAGGGGACCGATCGCCCGAGCCGCGTACTGGGTCAACCAGCACGTCATCGACGCGGTCGTCAACGGTGCCGGGAAGGGCACCGGCGCGCTCGGACGAGTGATCTACCGCTACGTCGACCAGGACGTCGTCGACGGCGCGGTGAACGGCATCGCCAACGAGACCGGGCAGGCCGGTGGGCTGATGACCGCTATCCAGACGGGGCGTGTGCAGCGCTACGCCCTCATCCTCTTCGGGTCGGTCGGGGTTCTCGCCCTGCTGCTCGTGATCTTCAGTTGACGCTCGTGACCTCCGAGTCGGAAGGACAGAGATGAACTGGTTCCAGGAGTGGGCACTGACGCTGGCGATCTTCCTGCCGGCTGTCGGGCTTGCCATCATCCTCCTGCTCCCGAAGGCCGAGGAGGCCGCGGCCAAGACCGTTGCGCTCGTCACCACGCTGGCGACACTGGGCGTGGGCATCGGGATCGCCGCCGACTTCGACTACGACCACTCGGGCCGGCTGCAGTTCCTGGTGAACGAGCCGTGGATCGACGTCATCAAGGCGCGGTACCACCTCGGTCTCGACGGCATCTCGCTGCCCCTGCTGCTCCTGTCGATGTTCGTCACCGTTCTGTGCGTGATCTACTCGTGGAACCACTTCCCCGAGCCGCACAACCCGAAGGCGTTCCTCGCTCTCATCCTGCTGCTCGAAGTCGGGATGAACGGGACCTTCCTCGCCGAGGACCTGATCCTGTTCTTCATCTTCTTCGAAATCGTGCTCCTGCCGATGTTCTTCATGATCGGCGTATGGGGTGGGCCGAACCGCGAGTACGCGTCGATCAAGTTCTTCCTCTTCACGCTGTTCGGGTCCGCGCTGATGCTCCTGGGGTTCCTGGCGTTGTTCTTCCTCGAAGGCACGTTCCAGATCCCGTTGCTGACGCTCAAGGGCGGCGGCGACATCGTGCGGATCACCCAGAACCTGATCTTCGCGGGGCTGTTCCTCGGCTTCGCGATCAAGGTCCCGATGTTCCCGTTCCATACGTGGTTGCCGGACGCACATACCGAGGCACCCACGGTCGGCTCGGTGCTGCTGGCCGCGATCCTGCTGAAGCTCGGCACCTACGGCTTCATCCGCATCGCCCTGCCCATCCTGCCGAAGGCGGCTCACGACTGGGCACCCTGGATCGGGTTGTTAGCGGTGATCGGCATCATCTACGGCGCGTTGTGTTGTCTGGCGCAGACGGACATGAAACGGCTGATCGTGTTCTCGTCGGTCGCGCACATGGGCTTCGTGATGCTCGGCATCGCCACGCTCACCACGTTCGGCATCAACGCGGCCATCTTCGGGATGGTCGCGCACGGCCTCATCACCGGCATGCTCTTCTTCGTGACCGGCTCGGTCCAGCACGCCTACGGCACGCGCCAGATCAGCCGGCTCGGCGGCCTGCTCAAACAGGCGCCCAAGATGGGCTGGATCCTCGGGTTCTGTGTGATGGCCTCGCTCGGGCTCCCGGGGCTCGCCGGCTTCTGGGGCGAGTTCCCCGCAGTCCTCTCCGCGTACAGCCCGGCGCAACAGGCGATGGGGCTGTTCGGCGGGAACCCGGACGCGACGTTCCGGATCTACATGGTCGTCGCCGCGATCGGCACGGTGCTCGCCGCGGGCTACCTGCTCTGGATGTACCAGCGGGTCGCGTTCGGTGAGCCGAAGGCCGAGTTCGCGGAGGCGCACATCCACGACGTGAACATCGTCGAATGGATCGCGTGGACACCGATGCTCATCGGGATCCTGGTGCTCGGTATCTACCCGGACATCGTCTTCAGCGTCACCGACACGACCGTGACCCACCTGACCAGGCTCATCGGTCGCTGATGGGCGCGAATCCCGGTTGGGACTTCCATGCGATCGCACCGGAGATCATCATCTCCGCGACGATCATCGTCGTCCTGATCGCGGACTTCTTCTTCCAGTACCGCCGTCGCTTCCAGACCTCGCAGCTGGCCACGATCGGCGTGCTCGCCGCAATGGTGCCGGTGGTCACGCTCGCGATCGACGGTGGCGACGCGCCGGATGTTCGGCGGCGCGTTCGTCGTCGACCCGTTCTCGCTCGCGTTCGACCGGGTTCTTCCTCGCTGCGACCTACGTCACGCTCCTGCTCTCCGTCGACTACATCGGTGACGGCGACTACTACCAGGGCGAGTTCTACGTCCTGCTGTTGACCTCGCTGCTCGGTCTGGTCGTGATGTCATCGGCGCGTGACCTCATCACGATCTTCGTGGCACTCGAGACGATCTCGATCCCGACGTTCGTGCTCGCGGGTTGGCGCAAGCACGATCCGAAGTCCAACGAGGCGGCGATCAAGTACTACCTGATCGGTGTGCTGTCGTCCGCGGTGATGTTGTACGGGATGTCGCTCGTGTTCGGGCTCACCGGCTCGACGTTGCTGAGCGACATCGCGCTGGCCGCGCCCCGGTCCGAGCACACGTCGCTGTTGATCGTCGCCGTGTTCCTGACGCTGGTCGGCTTCGCCTTCAAGGTCAGTGCGGTCCCGTTCCACTTCTGGGCACCGGATACCTACGAGGGCGCGCCCACGCCGGTCACCGCGTTCCTGTCGGTCGCGTCGAAGGCCGGCGGATTCGTCGCGATGCTGTCGATCGTCTTCTTCGGCCTGCTCTCCGTGCCCGACACGTGGCAGCCGATCCTCTGGGTGCTCGCCGCGGCATCGATGATCCTGGGCAACCTGGCCGCGCTGCGCCAGACGAACATCGTCCGGATGTTGGCGTACTCCTCGATCGCCCAGGGTGGGTTCATCCTGGTGCCGTTCGCCGTGGCCGCGGACGGTCACGCGGCGCGGTCCTCGTTCGAGGCCGTCGTCATCTACCTGTTGATCTACGGCGCGATGAACCTCGGTGCCTTCGCGGTCGTCATCGTGTTCGCCCGGCGCACCCGTACCGCCGACATCGAGAGCTACGGCGGGCTCGGTTCGTACGCGCCGAGCTTCGCGGTGCTGATGAGCGTGTTCATGCTGTCGCTCGCCGGGCTCCCGCCGCTCGCGGGCTGGTTCGCCAAGTTCGTGATGTTCCGGTCGGTCCTCGACGCGGGCACTCCGGGTGCCACGGTGCTCGGGATCATCGCCGCGGTCATGTCCGTGGTGGCGTTCTTCTACTACATGCGGGTCGTCCGGGAGATGTGGTTCCACCCGGTCCCGGACAACATCGACGCGACGCCGCTCCAGATCCCGTTCGCACTCAATGCCGCGGTGGGCATCTGCGCCGCGATCGTCCTCGTCGTCGGCGTCTACCCCCAGGTGTTCGCCCGGATCGGCGAGCTGGCCGCAGGCGGTTAGGCAGACGGGCACCCTGGCGGAACGGATTCATCGGAGTGGTCCGGTGCCCTTCAGCTCGTTCGTCGAGGCCGCCCTCTACGACCCGGAGACCGGGTTCTTCGCCACCGGGCACGGTGCCGGGCGCGCCGGCGGGGACTTCGTCACGAGTCCCGAGGTCGGGCCGTTGTTCGGCGCGTGCATCGCCCGCGCCCTCGACCGTTGGTGGCACGAGCTCGGCGATCCCGACCCGTTCGTGGTCATGGAAGCGGGCGCGGGGACGGGCCGGCTCTGCCGCGAGGTGCTGCGCGCCGAGCCCGAGTGCACCGCCGCGCTCCGCTACGTCCTCGTGGAACGGTCCGAGCGGTTGCGCGACGCGCAGCGCGAGCTGCTCGTCGTCGAACCGTTCGAGCACGCAATGGGGCCGTCGACCCCCGACCTGAGTGACGGCGGGACGCCGATGCCGGTGGAGGGGACCGGCCCGATCGTGAGCGCGCTCGAGGAGCTCCCGGCGCTGACCGTCGACGGCATCGTGATCGCCAACGAGCTTCTGGACAACCTCGCTTTCGACCTGGTCGAGCGGACCGCAGCCGGATGGACCGAGATCCGCGTGGGCGTGACCGAGGCCGGCGCGTTCTACGAGGTTCCCGTGCCTGCGTCCGAGGAGATCGTCACCTGGCTCGAGGGGATCGAGGTCCCGGCCGGCACGCGCCTGCCCGTGCAGCGCGCGATCGAGCTCTGGATCGACGACTGCGCGTCCCGGCTCCGCCGCGGCGTGGTCCTCCTCGTCGACTACGCCGCGGAGCTCGAGGACTTCACCGCCAGAGGTGGGGCCTGGCTGCGGACCTACCGGGCGCACGGTACGGGTGGGAACCCGTTGGAGGAGCCCGGTTCGCAGGACGTCACGACGGACGTGTTGCTCCCCACGCTGCGCCGTGACGCCCGCCGAGCGGGGTTCACGGTCGCGTCCGAGTCGAGTCAGGCGGAGTGGTTGCGCGCGATCGGCATCGACGAGCTCGTCGAGGCGGGCCGCCGGACCTGGGAGGACGGGGCGGCCCGGGGTGACCTCGAAGCGCTCGCGGGCCGGAGCCGGATCACCGAGGCGGTGGCGCTCACGGATCCCGCCGGCCTCGGTGCGCATTCGGTCGTCGTGCTCACCAAGAAGCTCTGACGCCGGTCTTCCGAAGATCTCCGGAGGGCGACTGCCGACGTCAAAAACTTGGTCGGAGGTAGATTCCCCATCCGGGCCGAGGAGGGGGAACCTGATGGCCGATGTGACGCTCGAAGGGTTGCTGGAGGAGGGGCGGACGTTCCCGCCTCCGGATGGCTTCGTTCGTGATGCGCTGATCAGGGACAGGATCCCGTACGACACCGCCGCCGCCGACCCGGAGGCGTTCTGGGCCGCCCAGGCCGACGAGCTCCTGCACTGGTCCAAGCCCTGGTCGAGCGTCCTGGAGTGGGAGCTGCCCTTCGCGAAGTGGTTCGTCGGCGGGGAGCTGAACGCGTCGTACAACTGCTTGGACCGCCACGTCGAGGCCGGCCACGGCGACCAGGTGGCGTTCCTCTGGGAGGGCGAACCCGGCGACACCCGACGCATCACCTATTCGGCGCTGCTCGCCGAAGTGAGCCGGGCGGCCAACGCGCTGAAGGCGCTCGGCGTGCAGAAGGGCGACCGGGTCGCGATCTACCTCGGGATGGTGCCGGAGCTCCCCGTCGCGATGCTCGCCTGCGCCCGGCTCGGCGCCGCGCACTCCGTGGTGTTCGGCGGGTTCACCTCGGACTCGCTGCGTGACCGGATCAACGACGCCGAATGCAAGGTGCTCGTCACCGGCGACGGCGCGTGGAGGCGCGGCAACGTGGTGCCGCTCAAGGAGATCGCGGACGCGGCGATGGCCGAGACGCCGTCGATCGAGCGTTGCCTGGTGGTGCAGCGCACCGCGCAGGACAGCGTGGAGATGCGCGACGGCCGCGACGTGTGGTGGCACGACCTCGTCGACGAGCAGTCCGCCGAGTGCGCGCCCGAGCCGATGGGGGCCGAGGATCTCCTCTTCATCCTCTACACGAGCGGGACGACCGGGAAGCCAAAAGGCATCATGCACACGACCGGCGGGTACCTCACGCAGGTCGCGTTCAGCCACAAGTACGTGTTCGATCTCCACCCCGACACCGACGTCTTCTGGTGCACCGCCGACTGCGGCTGGGTGACCGGCCACTCGTACATCGTCTACGGGCCGCTCGCGAACCGCGCGACGAGCGTGATGTACGAAGGCACGCCGGACTTCCCGGGCAAGGACCGCTTCTGGTCGATCGTCGAGAAGTACAAGGTCACGACGCTCTACACCGCGCCGACCGCGATCCGGACGTTCATGAAGTGGGGCACGCAGCATGCGGATGCCCACGACCTGTCGTCGCTCCGCCTGCTCGGATCCGTCGGCGAGCCGATCAACCCGGAGGCATGGGTCTGGTACTGGAAGCACATCGGTGGTGAGCGGTGCCCGGTCGTCGACACGTGGTGGCAGACCGAGACCGGTGCCATCATGATCAGCCCGCTGCCCGGAGCGACGGTCGCGAAGCCCGGCAGCGCGACGTTCCCGCTGCCCGGCGTCGGCGCGGACATCGTGAGCGACGAAGGCGTCCCGGTCCCGACCCCCGGCGGCGGCTACCTCGTGCTCACCCGGCCGTGGCCGTCGATGTTGCGGGGGATCTGGGGCGACCCGGAACGGTTCCGGGACACCTACTGGTCCCGGTTCGACGGCCGGTACTTCGCCGGTGACGGCGCCAAGCGTGACGAGGACGGCTACTTCTGGCTGCTCGGGCGGGTCGACGACATCATGCTCGTCGCCGGCCACAACATCTCGACCACCGAGGTCGAATCCGCGTTGGTGTCACACGCCGCGGTCGCCGAGGCCGCGGTCGTCGGCCGCTCCGACGAGATGACCGGCCAGGCGGTGAGCGCATTCGTGATCCTGCGCACCGGCCACGAACCGAGCGAAGCCCTGGTCACCGAGCTGCGCGACCACGTTGCCCACCACATCGGGCCCGATCGCCAAGCCGAAGACGATCCTGTTCACCGAGGATCTCCCGAAGACCCGTTCCGGAAAGATCATGCGCCGGCTCCTGCGCAACGTCGCCGAAGACGAGACCCTCGGCGACACCACCACCCTGGCCGACCCGAGCGTCGTCGAGGGCATCAAGGCCCGCTACCTCTCGACCGAGCACCGACGACGAAGGGTGAGGAACCCGCCGGAGCACTGGACGTGGCGCGACGGCTTGACCGATCCGGGGCCCGCGGTCGTCGTCGACATCGACGGCGTGCTCTCCGACGCCGCCACTCGCCAGCATTACCTCGAGGCGCCACGACGCGACTGGCAGGGGTTCTTCGAGGCCTGCGGCGACGACCCGGTGATCGAGGAGATGCGTGTGCTCCTCGATCTCCTCGAGCCCGGCATCCGGGTGGTGCTGCTGACCGCGCGACCCGCGCGCGTCCACCACCTCACCGCGGCGTGGCTCACCCGCTACCACATCCGCTGGGACGTGCTCGATCATGCGGCCCTGGGGCGACTACGAGCTGTCGAAGGACTACAAGCAGTCGACCGTCTGGGACCTGCGCGAGTACGGCTTCGACCTGCGCCTCGGCATCGAGGACGACCGCCGCAACGTCGAGATGCTCCGCTCCGAAGGCATCCCGAGCATCTACTTCCACTCCGGCTACTACGACTGAAGCTACGAAGCTGCGAGGTGTGCGGCGTCGTTGTAGCGGACCAGCCGCCACCCGTCGCCGCTGTTGCACCACTCGGTGATGGATGTGTTCACCGAGTCGTGGGTGAGGTGGAGCCCCTGCTCGAGCGGCAGCCCGCCGAGCGCGATGAAGCTCGCGCCGATGATGCCGCCGTGCGCGACCGCGACCACCCGTTGGCCTTCGTGCTCCGTCGCGATGCGGCGCATGCGTGCACCGGCGCGCACGAAGAACTCGGCCCAGCTCTCCGCGCCCGGCGCGCGGCTCCGGAACGGATCGGTCAGCTCCCCGACGACGGGGTAGCGCTCGCGGAACTCGGCCCACGTGAGCCCTTCCGCTTCGCCCGTGTGGATCTCACACCAGGCGCACTCCTGCTCCGGCGTCACGTTGCCGAGCGCGGGGGCAAGGATCTCCGAGGTCTCGATCGCGGGGGCCAGGATGCTCGTGTACGCCACGTCGACGGCGCCGAGCTCACCGGTGGCGACGAGCCGGTCCCGCAGGGCGGCGGCCTGCTGCCGCCCCCGGTCCGAGAGGCCCTTGCA